>NZ_PSYY01000003.1:0-477855 GCF_003383025.1 Haloferax sp. Atlit-4N
ACAGAATTGTTTTGCTGTCTCGAGATGTTTACTGTCGACGTCTGGGTGACTCTCGTACCGCTCAAGGACATCTTCTGGTGTGGATGATGGGTAGGTCATAGATCTATTGCAATCGTACAACCCGACATCGGCTGCCGACTACTTATATCCACCGTAGTGCAGTATCTGGTGTTGCGAAATAAAACAATTGACTCTGTCGTTTCGCTAGTCGGCACCGAAAATTCACCCAATTCGATCCTCAACCATCTGAATGATGAATAACTTCTCGACGCCGCCACCATCTCCCGGAACCACCGAAAATTACTGAGAGCGTCAGCCAGGTATGGCTAAAACCCACTTGAGGTGGGATAATAACACTCAAACAAAATAGCTGAAATTGAGCTGTGTATAGCTAAGATGTAGTGCCAAACCGTTCAATATACTCCCTGTGGAGTGTCAGTTGTGCTAACCTTTTACACCCGACATTGTCATCCCCCTGATGAAGTACTTCTGTAGTGCGATAAAGAGGAGGAGAAGTGGCAGTACCAAGATCAGCGTAATTGCCATGAGCATACCCCAGTCAGTAAAGTAGTTCGTTTGGGCAGTATAAAGGGCGGCGGGCAAGGTGTACATCTTGGAATCCGACATGAGGATGAACGGCCAAGTGAAGTTATTCCAGAAGCCCATGAAGACAATTATACCGACCGACGCGACAGCCGGTTTGGCCATCGGAAGATAGATCTTGTAGAACACCTGCAATTTGTTACACCCGTCAATGAGCGCCGCTTCTCCGAGTGAGGAGGGTAAGCCCTTGAAATACTGACGGAACACGAAGATACCGAACGGTTTGGCGATAAACGGGAGCATCAGCCCTACGTGCGTATTGAGGAGTCCGAACTCGGCGATGAGGAGATACATCGGAATTAGTGTGATCATCCCGGGAATCATCATCGTGGCGATGAAGAGGAGGAAAATCTTATCGCGGCCGATGAACTTGATCTTGGCGAGCGAGTAGCCGGCCAAGCTGTCGAAGATCAGGTTGAACCCAGTAACTGCGAGCCCGACGACAACGGAATTAATAAACCAATTAATTACGGGGATTCTGTCGCGCAACTCCCACAGATTGAGGAAGTTATCGAGAGTGAAATTACGTGGGAGGAAGACGATATCACTAGCGACTGGCGCTTCGGAAAATGATGTCGTGATTACCCACCAGATTGGTAGCAACATCCACAACGCCCCTGCGAGGACGAGGGCGTAAATTAGTGATCGTTTGATCAGGTAGGATGCGCCGCTGGTGTCGTAGCCGGGATAGTTCGTATTCGATCGGGCCATGTTAGTACTCTACCTCCCCGCCATCATCGCGCATCCGGTACTGATAGTAGGTGAAGGCGAAGATCATAAAGAATAGACACACTGACATCGCACTAGCAACGCCCATCTGGCCTTCCTCGAAGGCTCGCTTGTAAATGAGCACGACGATGGTGGTTGTCGCGTAGTACGGTCCGCCATTTTCGGAGAAGACGTACGCGTAGGCGAACACCTGGAACGATTTAATGATGGCGAGGACGAGTACGAAGAACGTAATATTGTTCAGGTTCGGCCAGGTGACCCATCGGAACCGTTGCCAGGCGTTTGCCCCGTCTAGCCGTGCCGCTTCATAGAGTTCATCGGGAACATTCTGGAGCCCTGCGAGGTAGAAAATCATGTTGAACCCGATCCCGGCCCAGACAGCGATCGTCATGACTCCGAAAAGCGCGGTGTCGGTTGAACCCACCCAGTTGTACGCCAGGCCGACTGGTTCGAGGAAATAGTTCAATATCCCCGACCCCGAGAAGACCCATCGCCAGATGATCGCACTCGCAGCACCACTGAGCATGACGGGCATGAAATAAATGGCACGAAAGGCCTTCTTTGCTCGAATTCCCTTGTCGAACAATAGTGCGGCGCCGAGACCCCCGAATACTGAAAGTGGAACAGTCCCTATTGAGTAGACTAACGTGTTCTTGACGGCCCACCACCAGAGATTTGCGTCTGGGGTCCGGAACGCCGCCCAGTTATTTTCCCAAGGTAACGGTGTGAATATAGAAACGTAATTATCGAGACCGACCCAGCTTGGAGTACCCAAGATACTCCATTCGGTGAAAGATATGTAAAACGCGAATAGCACCGGAATGAGCATGAATGAGCCGAAGACCACAAGGTTCGGGATCAGAAAGAGCATCCCGATCAAATTGTCCTGTGATCGTTTGATTCCTACAATTTCCTTTATTTTTTCAAAGGACCACAACTTGGGAGTCTCTTCAGTACTCGTAGCCATGATAATAGGCAACACATCATAGGTAATAAAAGTATCTGATTAGTCATCGCGATTAAACGGCTTTCCACTAACGTGGCCACGCGAACTACTCGGTATTAGACCGCGGCAAACCCACACCATGCGATTGAATATCCACCTCCCTCGCGGGTGTCCGCTTTTACTCCATTCAAAATCCAGTGGATCCAGACGATACAACCGGCGAGGCGGGTGAATTCTGCCATGAACCGGCAAGAAACCCTCCCGTCTCTTGTTCATGCTTAACTAACCACGACCATTTTCACAGCATAGTTCTGACGGGAGATCGGCGTTGTCTAATGGTTTACCAGAGCATGTTCAGTATGAAGGGCCGTGCCTAGTCACCTACGCTTGGAGTCCACAAATGCCGCTATTTGTCTGACGTAACGCTAGTCTATTATGTACTCCGTCCACCAATAGATTCCAATGCCATTACTCACAATTTGGTGTAGACTGATGATGGGCCGGTGGAACACAGGTGCCACCGTGCCGTCCCGAACTGAGCCGAGTGAGAGATCCGCTGAAGTCCATCAATGACGAACCCATTCGCGTCCAATCCACTAGAAACACGTATCGATGCACAAACAGCAGTCCGTGAATTAGTAACTCCGCTCGAGAAACACGCGAGTTCGGGCGGAGCACTCGTCCGTCCCGGCAATACCGGTGCGGCGTTCCCCGAAGTCTGTGCCGCCCAAGAAGGACTCACCCGTCCCTTGTGGGGAATTGTTCCGCTCGTCGCTGGCGGTGGCGATTTTGACCACCTCCAGCGATATCGTCAGGGGATCTCGAATGGTACGAATCCGGATCATGAAGAATACTGGGGCGACATTAGCGATTTCTCTCATCACCACGTCGAGATTGCCCCGCTCGGCTTCGCACTTGCACTCCAGCCAGATGTGTTTTGGGACCCACTCTCGGATGCGGAACAGAGCCGGCTAGCAGAGTGGTTGAACGGCACGAACGACGCCGAACTCTACGATTGCAACTGGCACTGGTTCCGCGTCCTCTCAAATATGGGCCTACGATCTGTCGGGGCCGACCACGATTGGGCGCAGGCTGAGCGCGACCTCGAACGATTGGAACAGTGGGCCCGCGACGACGGCTGGTACGTTGACGGGACGTCTGGACGCGTGGATTACTACGCAGCCTGGGCAATGCATACCTACGGCCTGATCTATGCGGCATTGACCGAAGACACCGAACGTAATGCGCGATTTCGGGACCGAGCGGCGAAATTTGCACGGGACTTTCGTCAGTGGTTCGCAGACGACGGATCAGCACTCCCGTATGGTCGGAGCCTCACCTACCGCTTCGCGCAGTCATCATTCTGGGGTGCTCTGGCCTTGGCGGACGTTGAAGCCCTGCCTTGGTCTGAGATACGCTGGTATTGGCAGCACAATCTTCAGTGGTGGCGTGAACGGCCGATTTTCAGGGACGACGGCGTGCTCTCGATCGGATACGCGTATCCGACACTCAAGATGAGTGAAGATTACAACGCCCCAAGTTCGCCCTACTGGGCACTCAAAGCGTTTTTGCCGCTGGCACTATCGGCGTCACATCCCTTCTGGCAAGCAACCCCGAAACCGCCCACCGACCTCGAATCTCGCACTATGCAGGAGGCTCCGAAGCTGATACTCTCTCGAGACCGTGGCGAGGTGTTCGCACTCGCTGCCGGTCAGAACACCCGGTTCGATCACAAGTACAGTAAATTCGCCTACTCGACTGCGTTCGGCTTTGGGGTCGGCAACGACGTTCGGGGACTGGCGTCGGCCGGCCCCGACAATGTGCTTGCCCTGAGTGACGGGAACGATTACGTTCGGTCGCGCGAAAATATAGTCGAATCAAAAGTTGAGGACGGAATCGCCTACTCCCGGTGGCGTCCCTGGGACGACGTTGAGGTCGAGAGTTGGCTCGTTCCTATGACTCCGTGGCACGTTCGGGTCCACAGACTCGACACGAACCGCCCTCTATCCAGCTCGGAAGGCGGATACGGGATCAATATCGACGACGACCAGCTCTCCCAAACAGAGGACGATGGGAAAGCAGTCGTGTGTAATTCGATGGGTATCAGCGGCCTCGTTGACGTTGCAGCGAACCGTACCGGTGATAGCGTCGAACCCGATCCGAATACGGATCTCCGTCACCCTAGGACGATTGTACCCCTCCTGTCTGGCCAGCATGACCCTGGCAAACACTGGATCGCTACTGCCGTGTTCGGATCAACGAACGCAACGGACGAACGCTGGTCGGAACTACCTCAATACCGACGCGGAGATGGTATCACCATCACCGCTGCCGATGGGGAAAAGCTGGTTGAGATTGACCGCTGACCGGTCTACTCAGCCATTAGTGTATCCGCTCCGGTAGGGGACAGTTTCTGCGTAGTATAGTCTCCAAATATCTTTTGTCAAACTGATACGGATGTTCTCGCTCTCGTGGTGTGAGGTGCGATTGGGTTGGTCATAGAGCGGCCGGTTTGCTATCGGAACTGAACACGATATGGCCGAAAGGGGAGGCCCAATGACTGTTCGTTGTACGCCGTGCTTCGGAAGGAACGTGGGTGATAGCTAGCCGAGGACTTCGTTGTTAACTTCCTCCTGTGCATCTTCGAGGGCTTGCCTTGGGCTCTTATTACCCAGTTGGGAAGCCTGCAACTGTGGGACAATTGTATTCATTACAGCCGTGGTTTCTGGGCCGTAGTACATCAATTTTGCATGCTTCAACTGCTCTGCGTGGTCTTTCAGGACGGGTATCTCGTCGTAAGCAGGATGGTCCTCGTCTTCAGAGAGGTACGAGAGACCGGTGCCGGCGTTAATGAAGTAATCGACGCCCTTGCCGTATGCGAGGAACTTTTCGAGTTCCCATGCGGCTTGCTCATCGGACGGCTTGGTTGACATGCTGAACACCTTAGCGGTGTACCCCCCGCCAGATGGACCACCCTTCGTTCTCGACGGAATGAGCGTCGCTCCAGCGACGTCCTCGTTGTCGTTGCGCTTCGCATCGGCATAGACCCAGGGACCACCCATTGTTGTGGCGGTGTTGCCAGCGCCGAACGTCCTGGAGTAGTTCTGCAACTCGACCTCGGTGCTGTATTTGAGGAGTCCCTCGTCGTGGAGGTTGATCGTGTATTCGAGAGTCTCCACGTTGGCATCGTTGGCGACCACACACTCGGTGTAGTCGTCGTTCATGATTCCAGGGCCCTTCTGGTTAGCGAAGTTCCAGAACATGCGTGAGCCCGACTTATCGAATGGGAGAAAGTAGGGAACGTCTACACCGTTCTTTTTCAGGTCTGAGAGGGCGTTCCGCAGTTCGTCCCACGTCGATGGAGGTTCATCCCAGCCAGCGTCAGAATACATCTGGGTGTTGTAGTACATGACCATAGTGCCAACACCGGTCGGCAGACCGTAAACTGTGTCCTCGTCGAGTTGGAAGACGGTATCGGAGAAGTCACCGATGTAGTCGGCCAATTCCATCTCGTCGTCTTGGTCGACGAGCGGCTTCAGGTTCTTCAGTCCCCCTTCTCTGGCGAGCTGGGCGTAGGTGCTCGTGGTGAGCATCATAACGTCGGACGCTTCGCCTGCGGCGACTTGGGATTTTACCTTTTGATTGTATTGTTCGACGCTGCCAGGGATCCCATTGTACTTTACTGAGATGTTCGGATTATCCGCCTCGAACTCGGCGTTAAGATCCTCGATGAAGGGGTAGTTAGCAACCTGGTTCCACCAGGACCAACTGGCAGTGGTTGAACTATCGTCCCCACCGTTACCATTGCCGTTCTCGCCGTTCCCGTCACCCATACAGCCCGCCAGGCCTGCTAATCCAAGCCCGCTTATTCCTGCAATCGTTTGTCGTCGTGTGAAATCGCTGCGCTTCCGGTCGTTACCTGTGCCTTGGTCAGACATACGTCACCATTTATCATACTAGAGAGGTATATAAAACTATTTCTTCAACCAACAGAAAGCAGGTCACTTCGACGGACTACCCACTAATGAATCGCCCTTAGACGGTGGTTCAGCGTGTGAATCGAAGTGCCAGTGTCACCCTCGTAGGATGGGTACGATTGGGTTGCTTACAGATCGGCCGGTTCGCTATCGGTGCTGAACGCGGATGCAGCGGAAAGGGGAGGCCCAGTGGGTGTTCGTTGTACGCCGTGCTTCGTGAGGAATGTGAGTGATTTTAGCCGAGGACTTCGTTGTTAATTTCTTCCTGTGCATCTTCGAGGGCTTGTCTTGGGTCTTTATTACCCAGTTGAGCAGCCTGTAGCTGTGGGACAATCGTATTTATTATGGCCGTCGATTCTGCGCCATAGTACTGCAGTTTTGCGTGCTTCAGCTGCTTTGCGTGGTCTCTCAATACGGGTACCTCGTCGTAGGCAGGGTGGTCCTCGTCGTCAGCAAGGAACGACAGACCGGTGCCGCCGTCCCTAACAAAGTAATCGACCCCCTTTCCGTGTCCAAGGAACTTCTGGAGTTCCCACGCGGCTTTTTCATCGGAAGGGTTCTGTGACATACCGAATGCCTTGGCAGTGTAGACACCGCCACTCGGACCACCCTTCGTTCTTGACGGAATTGTCGTTGACCCCGCGACATCTCCGTTATTATTGCGCTTTGCGTCAGCATAGACCCAAGGACCACCCATTGTTGTGGCGGTGTTGCCAGCGCCAAACGTCCTGGAGTAGTTCTGTAACTCAACCTCGGTGCTGTATTTGAGGAGTCCCTCGTCGTGGAGATTGATGGTGTACTCGAGAGCCTCTACGTTGGCGTCGTTGGCGACTACACATTCCGTGTAGTCATCGTTCATGATTCCGGGGCCTTTCTGGTTGGCAAAGTTCCAAAACATCCGCGAGGCCGACCCGCTGAACGAGAGGAAGTAGGGAACGTCTACACCGTTCTTTTTCAGGTCTGCGAGGGCGTTCCGTAGTTCGTCCCACGTTGATGGAGGTTCATCCCAGCCAGCATCAGAATACATCTGGGTGTTGTAGTACATGATGATAGTACCTGCACCGCTAGGTAGTGCGTAAATTGTGTCCTCGTCTGGTTGGAAGATAGTCTCAGAGAAGTCACCGATGTAGTCGTCCGTACTTATCTCGTCGTCTTGGTCGATAAGGGGCTTCAGGTTCTTCAACCGGCCTTCTCTGGCGAGTGTAGCATAGGTGGACTCCGCGCCGAGTTTCATGACGTCTGGTTCCTCACCGGCGGCGACTTGGGCCGTTATCTTCTGGTCGTATTGGTCGAGGCTACCCGGAATCCCATTGTACTCTACGGTGATGTTCGGGTGGTCCTCTTCGAAATCGGCATTGAGATCCTCGATGAAGGGGTAGTTAGCGACCTGGTTCCACCAGGACCAACTGATAGTGGCTTGCGTTGGGGTATTGTTCCCACCGTTTCCATTGTCGTTTTCTCCGGCAGAACCATTGTCGTTTTCTCCGGCAGAACCATTGTCGTTCCCGTCACCCATACAGCCCGCCAGGCCTGCTAATCCAAGCCCGCTTACTCCTGCAATCATTTGTCGCCGTGTGAAGTTGCTGCGCTTCCGGTCGTTACTAGTGTCTTGGTCAGACATACGTCATCGACTAGCACACAGAGAGAACATATAAATCTTTTCTTCATGAGGAGGGGGTGTGTTTGGTTGAGCATGAACAGAGAGTCGGACGGATTTCTTGGTGTTCATGCCAGAGATCAGCCGCCTCAGAGGGAGTAGAGAGTTGATTGATTTGGAGTTTGTGGAGTGAAAACGGACACCCGAGTGGGCGGTGGCGGTGGATATTCAATCGTATGGTATGGGCTTGTCGCTGTCTAATACCGTCGACTTACTCAACTCGCTGGGTGTCTAACGCTCAAGGAAAGCGATCCACAATGGGTGCAGAAAGCCGATTCACAGCCTGAATCCGGAAATCATCGAATCAGATCGTGCTCAACGGAACGGGGGGGTTCAGGTCAACGACGAGCAACTTTGGTTGTACGCCACTATCGATCCGCAGACGAAGAACCTGCTTCACGTCCGTTGTTTGCGACGACAACCACCGTTCTTACGAGATTTCCTCTTGCGAACTGCAACAAAAACACGACGTCGAAACTGCTGTCTTCCTCGTCGATGGTGTCAAACACCTCACTGCAACGATTTTGGCTCCGATTTCAGATGTGTCGCCACGGAAATCCGAGCGTCGTCGCACGAATCTTTCGAGAACTAAAGCGCTGAACCTCGCCGTTTTCGAACTGTTTCAGCCATGTCGAACCAGCCACAGTTGAAAATTGGTTGTAGAGTTTCGCTCGCTGGCACAATGCTCCAAACTAAACACTCCCCGCCAGCAGCGAGCGAGTCATTTTGACGGGCTACCGACTAACGGAGTACCTTCAGATGGCGGTTCAGAACTGTGGATTGAATTGCCAGTATCACTCTCGAAGACATGGATATTCTCTTCAGGGAATACAATGTTGAGGGTGTCGCCCGGATTAACGAGGATATCGGTTGTAAGGCTCGCTATGTAGGTCTCATCGTCGATGTCGAAGTAGACAAGCGTGCGTTCTCCGAGCGGTTCGACCACCGATACTTCGACTTGGAACGAATTCTGATCTGTACTGTCCGTCACCTCAATGCTCTCAGGCCGAATCCCAAGGACGAGAGACTGTTTTACGGCACCGAGTTTCTCCGCGAGCTCATCGGAGATTGAATACTGGAACCCTTCGTGGTTCAGCGTCGGTTGCTCATCCGAGTCCGAGTAGGTGACGTCGAAGAAGTTCATACTTGGCGATCCGATAAAGCCCGCTACAAATTGATTCTGGGGCTGGTAATAGCACTCAAGCGGCGTGCCCAGTTGCTGTAGTTTCCCCTGGTTCAGTATCGCAATCTTGTCTCCCATCGTCATTGCTTCGGTCTGGTCGTGGGTGACGTAGATCGTACTGGTACCAAGTTTCTGCTGCAGATCCTGTAGCTCCGTTCGCATCTGGGTTCGCAATTTCGCGTCCAGATTCGACAGCGGTTCGTCCATGAGGAACGCTTCCGGTTCTCGGACGATCGCTCGTCCGAGTGCGACACGCTGTTGTTGGCCGCCTGATAGGGATCCAGGTTTCTTCTCCAGGAGATCTTCAATTCCGAGCATCTCGGAAGCATCCTGAACCCGACGGCTGATCTCGTCAGCAGGGAGATCTGTCGTCATCTTGAGTCCAAATGACATGTTCTCTCGGGCCGTCATATGTGGATACAGAGCATAATTCTGGAACACCATCGCGATATCGCGGTTTTTGGGTTTCGCATCGGTAATGTCCTGATCTCCGATCGTGATGGTCCCGTCCGTCACGGTTTCCAGTCCCGCAATGCATCTGAGTGTGGTCGACTTTCCACAGCCGGACGGACCGACGAGCACGAGGAAATCCCCGTCCGGAATCGTCAGGTCGAGGTCTTCGACCGCGACTACTTCCCCTCCGCTTCCATCAAAGATTTTTGTGAGATTCTCGATTTCAATCTTTGCCATGTGTAGTGAACTTTGATTCAGATAATATAAAACCACCTGCTTTGAGGGGTCACGGTCTGCAGCCCCGGCTGTATTGAATCGCCATACTGCGGTGGAATTTACTGTTTCACAGCCCGCTTGATGGTATAGACGACATACATCAGAGCGATTTTTCGGAATTCACAATCATTGAGCGCTGATCGTAGCACTGTGTGTCGGTTCTGGCGTTGTGCGCGTGATCGTAGGGTTCGAAGATTCGATGTTTGATGAGCGGGTGAATCCTGAGGTCACGAAGGGATTCGCGGAGCGAGTGCTTGTCGGCAGCGAAAGATCGTGGTCGCCTGCGTTCCGGCTGGCGATCTGCTCGGCGAGGTCTGCATCACTTCCCTCACGGGTCGTTGAGTAGTGAACGTCAAGGATAGCTTGGGAGTCTGTATCGACGAGTCTCGTGACCTTGAGCTTCTGCACGGGGTAACTTGTCCGTTGGCGATAGTGGCGGCTTGCCGCCGAGCGTTCGTAGGATGTAGTCTCGATTGCACCGTGTTTCGGGGAGTCCGCAGTCTGACGCAACAGCACTCGGCAGACACTCATACTAATCCGGTCGAGTGATTCACATAATGTGGATAGAGTGATCGGCTGCGTTGAGGCCGATTTCCCGGTTATTTATGCTCTTTCAGCAGATCGATGGTCGGCGTGCCGCGAAACCGTGAAATCAACCGCCTGTATAGCGATTTACCAGAGCCGCTCTGACCGAAAAGGGGCCGTGAGGACAGATACGCTGGATTGGGTGTCGCCGGAACCGGGCCCGAACTCTGCTCCGACGCGTGCGTCTCAGCGGAGCGGTTCGAACGCTTCGAGCCCCGCCTGTGACGCTTCCATGTCTTCGGACACCGCGCCGCCGCTCGCGCCAACCGCGCCGACGACGACGCCGTCGTGTTCGACCGGGAACCCGCCGCCGAAGACGACGACGCGACCGTTGTCGGTGGTGTGGAGGCCGTACACGTCGCCACCGGGCTCGGATCCTTCCTTCAGTTCGTGGGTCGGCTTCTTCACCGCGGCCGCGGTGTAGGCCTTGTTCTGTGCGATGTTGCTCGCGACGAGCTTCGCGCCGTCCATCCGGCGGAACCCGAGGAGGTTCCCCTCGCTGTTCGTCACGGCGAGGTTCAGTGGGACGCCGAGTTCCTCGGCTTTCTCCTCCGCCGCGTCGAGAATCTTTTTGCTTTCGGCTATCGTCAGTTCTTGTACCATCGACTCAACTATCGACCGCTTGGGGGAAAAAACCACCGCCCACGGGGAGAACAGCCGTCTTGGCGGACACAGACGGTGATACGACTATTCGAATCGAATCAAACGCTGCAGGCTCGACTGTGTGTTTTTGCGTTCCCCTGTCGTGGTCGCGTCGGCTTGAACGTACGGATTATCGCGGGAGGGCGTGCCCGACTGCTCGAACGACTCCACGTCGCCGGCGTCGGAGGCATTGATGAGACCGATGTTGACGAACAGGCGCTCGTCAGCCGTGTCGGCAGCGAGAAGAACGTCCCCGTTCCCTCGGTCGCCCTCACGTTTGTCATCGGATTGGGTGGCCGCGGTGCCGGACAGTATCGTGACGCTGGTGCCCACAAGGAGTAGAGCACGGTTCATCGAGTGAGCGAGACTCGGTTCGAATCGCTCGCTGTGGTATGTCTTTCATACCCACGAACTCACTCCTAACAAACATATACAAAGTGGACCGCAGACTCAGATCCACTCACGTCAGCAATAGTGTATTTTTTAAAGAATGAAAGCGGGACAGACGGGTCAGACGGGAACGTGACCTTTGGGACTACTCCGGCGGGCTATCCCACTCCTCGCCGTCGTCCTGCGGGTGGTACCCGATCTGCGAGCGGGCGTGTTCGAGGTCGTACCACCGGCGCTGGTTGTCGCTCACGCCGCTGAAGATGCCGAACTCGACGTTGTCGTCCTGCAGACAGCAGTCGATTTCGTGGGCGAAGTCGCGGCGGGATTGCCACATCGCCTTCATGCGCCCGACGGTCTCTTCGTACTCGGCGCTCCCGCGCTCGAACTCGCCGTTCTCGACGGCCTGCTCGGCGTCGCCGTAGGGGTGGTCGTACTCCGGCATCCGGACGCTGCACACCCGGAGGGCGTAGAACTGCTTGGGGTATTCGTAGTTCTCGACGTAGTATCGGCCCATGTCCTCGCCGTAGGCCTTCGACGCGCCGTAGAACGAGTCGGGACGGACGGGGTCGTCGTGGCCGACGACGAGGCCGTGACCCGGCTCGTAAATCTCGGGGGAGAACTCGTCCTCGTAGCCGCCCATGACGTGGTTGGTCGAGAGGAAGACGAACGACTCGATTTCGTTCTCGCGGGCGACTTCGAGCGCGTTGTACATCCCGATGATGTTGGGCTCGAAGATGTCTTCCCACGTGCCGTCGGTGTAGGGGTACGCCGCCATGTGGATCATGGCGTCCTGTCCCTCCGCGGCATCGTTGAGGGCGTCGTAGTCGGACACGTCGCCGACGACGGTGTCGTAGCCACCGTAGGGGTGGTCGTCGGGACGGTCGGAGCGGTTGAAGTACGTGAAGTCGTAGTCGTCGTCGTCGTGCAGGTGGTCTATGACTGCGGTGCCGCACCGGCCATAGACGCCGGTCATCAAGACGTCCATACGAATCCACTCTGACCAAATCGTAATAAATTGATGGGTGACCGCGAAATCCGACTTCGAGCCGGCGTCTCTCGCCCACCGGGAATCGATCCCCGACCGTTTCGATAGTTCACAACGCCTGACTGTTGACTCGCGGGCGCTCTCGCGCGCGAACACCGGATTCAGGGGTTGACGATGCCTTTATCACGGTTGACTCAGATTGACTGTACCATGCCACTCGCAGACGACCGTGTACGTAGTCGTCTCCGTGGCGTCGCCGTCGGCTTGCTCACGCCGTTCGACGACGACCTGGAGATTCAACACGACAAACTCGAAGCGAACGCGAAGTCGCTTTCCGGCGACGGTATCTCGTCGTTCCTCGCGGCCGCGAACATCAGCGAATACCACTCGCTGTCCCAACAGGAGCGCGTCGACGTGACGGAGACGAGCGTCGAAGCGCTCCCCGACAGCGCCTGCGTCCTCGCCGGCGTCGGCGGGTCGACGAAGGCCGCGACCGACCTGATGGAAGCCTACGACCGCATCGGCGTGGACGCGATGATGGTCATGCCGCCGGACCACACCTACGTCCACGAGCGCGGACTGCTCCGCTACTACGAGAAGCTCGACGCCGCGACCAACACGCCGCTCGTTCCCTACGTCCGCGGCTTCGACCCCTCGGTCTCCTTCCTCCGCGACCTCTCGCGCATCGAGGGCGTCGTCGGCGTCAAGTACGCCATCGAGGACCCGGTCAAACTCGGTTCCGCTGTCGCCGCCGCGGACGACGACGTGGTCTGGGTGGACGGCCTCGCAGAACCGTACGCTGTCTCGTTCTGGAACGAGGGTATCGAGGGCTTCTCGGCTGGCGTCAGTAACTTCCGGCCGGAAATCGGCCTCGCGCTGTTCGAGGCACTCACCGAGGAGAACTGGGAGCACGCCCGCGAGATTCGCGACCTGACGCTTCCGTTCCAGGACTTCCGCGGCGAGACGGGCGAGGACAACGATCTCCCCGGCGCAATCAGCGTCTCTGCGGTGAAGAAGGGCCTCGAACTGGCCGGCCTGCACGGCGGGTCGGTCCGCGAACCGATTCGGCCCCTGTCGGCCGAAGACGAGCGTCGCGCCGAGGAACTGTACGAGGAACTCGACGACGGCATCGGCCGCGTCATCGACTGACTCGGCGACCTCGACCCAGCGCGCACCGCCGAATCGGACCGCATCGACACCGACTGACCACCACCCCTACTGCCTGACGCTCCCCGACTATGCCGGTCGGGGCCCCATCACCACCTTTTGCCGTCTCACCGCTGAGTCGCTTCCAGACCGCTGTTCTTCTCGCTCCCGTCCCGTTCGGTGTCGTGTCATCATCCCGGCCGCCATAGATGACGGCGCTCGCTCGCTTGCTTGCTTCCGACAGCGAACCGGGTAACTCGGCCGAGTCGCCCATCACGGTGTCGTCGTATTCTCGCGTTGCGTTCGCGAGTGGGGAACGGACTGCCGGCGAATTGTGCCGATTATTCATCTGCAATGGTTTTCCTGTTCTCCCCTTGCGAACGGCTATGTTGGAGGACTGTAACGCCAGAATTTGGGAGATTAGACGATTTATCGCTTCCGGAAAGCCGGCCGTCGTCGACGCCCAACGCGCGAATTCGGAGTCACAGTAGCCAATATATTACAAACATATGTCTGTAATTTTCCCGCCTCGGGAACTAGACTGGCGAATCGGGGCTCCTCTCGCGCCGAATTTCGCCGCGCATCGGCGGCCGGAGGTAGCGATAAGTAGGTGCAGCGTGTGTGTGATTCACACGGCATGCAGCACGACGATATCCAGCACGACGACGTTCAATTCCACAACGTCAGGGCGCTCCAGCGAGTCAGGCCGCATGAGGGACTTCGACTGCTCCGCGTTCCAGAGGCCGTCAGGAGCGCCCTGAACGCCGGCGCGCAGACGAGGATGTCCTATCCGGCGGGGACCGAGATTCGGTTCGTCCCCGAGAAAACGGTCCGAATCACGCTCTCCACCGAGGAACACGACAGCCTCGTTCGACCGTTCTGGGGGGACTTTCAGGCAATGGGCGAGGAGTTCACGCTCGGGCCGGAACCGAAGACGGCCGAACTCTCTCCCCCGGAGTCGCTTTCCGACCTCGACCCCGAAGCGACCGGCGAGATGCGCTACGCGCCCGACGTGTGTCGACTCGTCTTCCCCGGCGACCACCGCGGCGGCCACATCTACTACCACGACGTCGAGGGCACGCGGCGGCCGCCGACCGCCGACGAGGTGCCGAGCCTCCGATACCTCGCGTACGGCACGTCGATTACCGAGGGCGAGGCCCCCTCTGCGGAGATGCTCACGTACGTCAACCAGACGGCGCGGCGACTCGGCGCGGACCCGATAAACCTCGGCTCCTGCGGGACCGCCTACTGCGACCCCGCGATGGCCGAGCACATCGCCGCCCGCGACGACTGGGACGTGGCGACGCTCTCGCTTTCGGTGAACATGGTCGGTCGGTTCTCGCCCGACGAGTTCCGCGACCGGGCCGCGGATATGGTCGAGACTGTCGCCGCGGCGAACCCGACGAAACCCGTCGCCTGCATCACGCTGTTCCCGCACGTGCGCGAATACAAACGGAACCACGAGGAAGCGACGCTCTCCGAGACGTTCCGCCAGCACCTTCGCGACGTGGTCGCCGAGTGCGGCTACGACAACGTCCACCTCGTGGAGGGCCCCGACCTCCTGCCGACCGCCAGCGGGATGACGACCGACCTCGTTCACCCCGGCGACGACGCGATGGTTCGCATCGGTGAGCGCCTCGCGCGCGAGCTCGAATCTCTCATGGACGATTGACCGGGATATGCGCGACTCAGACGCTCTCGTAGTCGAATTTTCCGAACGAAATCTCCGCGAGCGTAACACGGAAGGACCCCCCTGTTCGATGGGAGGGTATGACCGTCGCCGCAAATCTGGGCTACATGCTCGGGGTGCTCTGCCTCGGGGCGCTAGCGAAGCGTCTCGGCCTCCTCGACAGTAGCCGCCGCGACAAGCTCACGTTCTTCGCGTTCGCCTTCGCGCTCCCCGCGCTCGTGTTCACCTCGACGTACGACCAACCGATTCGCGAGGTCATCGAGCCGACGCTCCTTCTGGGCTTCTGGCTCGTCCTCTTCACCATGCTCGCCGTCGGCTGGGTCGTCCACCGCCGGGTGTCGCCGGACTCGGTTCGGAGCGTCGCCATCGTCCAGTCGTACTACTCTAACCTCGGCTTCCTCGGCCTCCCGCTCGTCGCTTCGACGTTCGGCTCGCTGACGACGGCGAAGGCGAGCGTCATCCTCGGCGTCGGCGCGCTCACCCACGTCCCGCTCACCATCACCGTTCTCGTCCTCGTCAACGGCGCGGACGTGTCGTTCAAAGAGGAGTTTATCGGCGTGCTCAAGACGCCGGTCATCCCGGCGCTCGTGTTGGGGCTCTCCTTTTCCGGGCTCGGTCTCGGGGTCCCCGGGGTTCTCGTGACGGGCCTCGACGCGCTCGCCTCGCTCGCGCTCCCCGTGGCGCTGCTCTCCATCGGCGCGTCGCTCACCGTCTCCGCCGAGTCGCTCGACCTCCGCACCGTCGGGGCCGTCGTCGGTAGCAAGGTCATCTTGATGCCGCTCGTCGCCTTCGCGGTGTTCTCGACGCTCGCGTCGAGTTGGACGACGGTCCAAGCCGGCGTGACGATGCTCGCGACGCCGACCGCCGTCTCGTCGTTCATCTACGCGAACGAACTCGGCGGCGACGCCGACCTCGCGTCGATAAACGTGTTCGCCACCACCGCCGTCTCGGTCGTGACGCTCTTCGTCGTCCTCCAGTTCCTTCTCTGAGGTGGCGGCTCGTCGGTAGCTCTTCCGAACGCCTGAATTCGATTCTCTCGCGCCTTGTGACGGTCACGAACGCGTGGCGGCCACCGCCGCCGGCATGAGAAGCTTACTTAGTGATGGGTGTGCATGGCTAGGTCGAATGTCGAGAACCTACGGTAACTTCATCGACGGCGAATGGACAGACACCCAGTCGGGAGAGACGTTCGAAGTCACGAACCCCGCGGCGGCCGGCGAAGTCGTCAGCGTCCACCCGGCGTCCTCCGAAACGGACGTCGAGGCGGCGCTCGACGCGGCCGTCGCCGCACAGGACGAGTGGGCGTCGACGCCCGGCCCGTCCCGCGGCGCGATTCTCCGCGAGGCCGGCAACAACCTCGAAGCGCGCAAGGAAGAGGCGACCGAGGTGCTCGTCCGCGAGGAGGGCAAGACGCGCTCCGAGGCGGGCGGCGAGGTACAGCGCGCCATCGACATCTTCCACTACTACGGCGCGAAGGCGCGGGACTTCGGCGGCACCGTCAAGTCCGCGAGCGCCCCCGGCAAGGACCTCTACACGAAGCACGAACCCCTCGGGACGGTCGCGCTCATCACGCCGTGGAACTACCCCATCGCCATCCCGGTCTGGAAGCTCGCCCCGGCGCTCGCGGCCGGTAACACCGTCGTCCTCAAGCCGGCGTCCGAAGCTCCGGGCGTCGTCTCCATCGTCCTCGAATGTCTCGACGACGCGGGACTCCCGGCCGGCGTGGCGAACACCATCACCGGCTCCGGCAGCGAGGTCGGCGGTCCGCTCATCGAGAGCGAGCGCATCGACGGCGTCTCGTTTACCGGCAGCACCGCCGTGGGGACGATGGTCGCCGAGACGGCCGCGGTCGACCTCAAGCGCGTCCAGTGTGAGATGGGCGGCAAGAACCCGACCGTCGTGATGCCCAGCGCGGACATCGAGGCGGCCGCCGAGACCGTCGGCGTCGGCGCGTTCGGCACGACCGGCCAGTCGTGTACGGCCACCTCGCGCGCCATCGTCCACGAGGACGTGTACGACGAGTTCGTCGCGGCCGTCTCCGACTACGCCGAGTCGCTCGTCGTCGGCGACGGACTCGACGACCCCGACATGGGCCCGCACGTCTCCGAGAACGAACTGTCCTCGACGCTCGAATACATCGACATCGGCTCCTCGGAGGGCGCGACGCTCGAAGCCGGTGGCAGCCGACTCTCCGGCGACGACTACGACGACGGCTACTTCGTCGAGCCGACCGTGTTCTCCGGCGTCGAAAACGACGCTCGTATCGCTCAAGAGGAGATTTTCGGTCCCGTCCTCGCGGTCGTCAAGGCCGACTCCTTCGAGGACGCGCTCGACCTCGCCAACGACGTTGACTACGGGCTGTCGGCCAGCATCGTCACACAGGACCTCAGCGAGGGCAAGCGCTTCGTCAACGAGGTCGAAGCGGGCGTCGCGAAAATCAACGAGAAGACGACCGGTCTCGAACTCCACGTCCCCTTCGGCGGCTACAAGGACTCGTCCACTAACACGTACCGCGAGCAGGGCGACGCCGGCCTCGACTTCTTCTCGTCGGTGAAGACCATCTACGAGAACTACTGAGCCGCGGGCCCCCGCGCGCTCAGGAGAACTTCGTGTTCAGTTCGATGACGTTCGCGGCGCTTCGGACGTAGTCCGCGAGTTCGCCGTGCAGGCGGTCCTCGGTGAACCGGCTCGACGGGCCGGTGATGCTAATCGCGCCGAGGATTGTCTCGTCGTTCTTGACCGGCGCGGAGACGCAGCGCAGGCCGTTGATATTCTCCTCGTCGTCGATACCGTACCCCTGCTCGCGGATGGTTTCGAGTTCCTCGAACAGCTCCTCGGGCCCGGTGATGGTGTTCGCCGTCTTGGGTTCGTACTCCATCGCCGCCGCGATTTCCTCGATGCGCTCGGGTGGGAGGTACGCGAGAATCGTCTTGCCGAGCGACGTGGAGTACATCGGCTGTTGGGTTCCCACCCGCGACAGCGTCTCGACGGCGTGTTCGCCCTGCGCCTTGTGGAGGTACGAGACCATCCCGTACTCCTCGACGCCGAACTGGACGATTTCACCCGTCTCCTCGGCCAGCGAGTCGACCTCCTTTTGGACGATGTCGAAGTTGCCTATCTGGTCGCGGACGTGTGAGGCGACGTCGAGGAAGCGCAGACCGAGGCGGTAACCGTCGCCCTCTCGGACGATGACGCGCCGCTCTTCGAGCGTTCGGAGGTGGCTGTGGACCGTGCTCTTCGAGTGGCCGAGTTCGTCGGCGATTCGCGTCACCCCGATGCCAGCCTCCTCCTGGAGGAGGTCGATGATATTGAACGCTATCTGGACCGAGCGGATTGTTCGGCCGGGGCGTTTGTTCGGTTGGGGGCTCATGGTGTGACAGTCGAACCCGAGCCGTATATATTTGTTCCCGCCTGGGGAACGTACCTGTCGTGGCGAACGAGCGGTCGAGGGGTCCGAACCGGCTAACCGTCGCGCTCCGACCGCCCTCCCGCGGCGGCGCGTCGCCATGGGCTCCATTTTTCATCCCTGCACGTCTTCGTGTGGGTACTGTACTCACGACCGCAGACGAGCTTACACCAGTCCAGCGCGCCGCGTCGTATCTCCGGTCGCTAGACATCGACGGTCAGGCGTGGATAACCGGCGTCGTCATCAACGGCCTGTTCGTCGAGGGGAAATGAGTCAGTCGAGCACGCGAAGTACCATCGTCGACACCCGGTGGCAACCCAGAACGATGCCGGGCAGTAGAGCTACCCGATAGAGGTTTTCACCTTCTTCGCCCGCTACGGCGCGGCCGCGGGCGACGACGACGCCTTCGACGAGGCAGTCGAGCAGATTTTGATTCACGCCGCACACCTCCGCGACGGCCACACGGGGCTGTTCCGACACATCTGGGTCGAACAGCCGAACCACTACCCGCAGGGCGCGTTCTGGGCGCGCGGCAACGGCTGGGCCTCCGCCGCCTCGGCGGACGTGCTCGAACGGCTTCCCGAGGACCACCCGAAGCGCGACGTCCTCCTCGACCTGTTCCGGTCGCACTGCGAGGCTTTCCTCCCGCTGCAGGACGGCAGCGGCTTCTGGCACAACCTCGTCGACGACCCACACACGCCGCTCGAGTCGTCGGGGACGCTCATGTTCGCCTACGCCTTCGCCCGCGGCATCGACCTCGGCATCCTCGACGAGGAGACCTACCGCCAACCCGCCGAAGACGGACTTGCGGCCGTCTCCCGCGTCGCCGGCCCGCCGGGCGGGCCCGAGGCCCCGCTGACGGACAGGGCTGGTTCCTGATGGCCGCGGCCGCGCTCGACTGAGGCCTTCGACCCCAGCGTCCTTTTCGACTCTTTCGGCCCCGGCACCACAGTTATGCGCCCCGGCGCACATTAACAAACGAACGCGAGCGACAGGAGACACTATGACTTACCACGCAGGCATCATCGGAACCGGCGGCATCGCAGGAATGGGCATCCTCGGCATGCACGACGAGGAAGCCATCGGCAGAGAGAAAATCGACGCGAGCCACGCGGGCGGCTACGACGCGGCCGACGACATCGAACTCGTCGCCGTCGCCGACGTGGACGAGTCGAAACTGGACACCTTCGGCGAGGCATGGGACATCCCCGCCGACCGCCGGTACGTCGGCCACGAGGCGATGCTCGAAGCCGAGGACCTCGACGTCGTGTCGGTCTGCACCCCGTCGTTCCTCCACCGCGACCACGTCGTCGACGCCGCGCGCTCCGCAGCCGATCCGTCTGTCATCTGGTGCGAGAAACCCATCGCGTCGGCCGTCAGCGACGCCGAGGAGATGGTCGCCGTCTGCGACGAGACTGACACCGAACTCATCATCAACCACTCGTTCCGCTTTACGGACAAGCTTCGCCGGCTCCGCGACCTCGTCCGCGAGGAGGGCATCCTCGGCGACGTGAAGTCCGTGAGCGCGCAGTACCGCATGGAACTCATGCGGAACTCCACGCACGTCCTCGACACGCTCGTCTACCTCCTCGCCGCGCGGGCCTCGCGGGTGAGCGGTCACATCACCGGCGAGAACGAGGCGCTCGACGCGCTGGACGCCACGGAGTCAGTCGTCGACGCCGGCGGCGGCGGGCACGTCGTCATGGACGACGGCACGTTCGTCACCGTGGACTGCACGATTCCGCGCGACGTCTCCTCGATGACGCTGAGCTTCATCGGCACGGAGGGCAAACTCTACATGAACAACGACGACGGTGAGTGGCGCTATTGGTCGCTCGAAGACGGCAAACACGTCGAGCGACCGCTCCCCGGCATCGAGGGCGCGTGGACGTGGGAGTCCGACTACAAGGGCTCCTTCGCCAACGCGGCCGCCCACGTGCAGGACCTCCTCGACGGCGCGGAAGAGAATTACTCGCCCGGCGTCGCGGCGACCCGCTCGCTCGAAATCATCGTCGGGTTCTACCTCTCGCACTACACCGACGCGACGGTCGACGTTCCGCTTCCGGGGCCGCTCCGCGAGGTGCCTATCACGTCGTGGTGAGCCACAGCCGGTCGGTTAGCTGCTCACGTCGGAGACATGTCCGGCATTGCCGGACGGATGCCCTCCGGTGGCTCTCACCGATAATATGCCGAATATTCGTGGTAGAAGTGCTGTCGGTGCGGAGTAGCGTCGTTTCGTGATGCTCGTCCATGGCAGTCGTAGTATCACCGGTTCGAGTTCGGTTACAGGGTAGTTCCTGAGAACGACGAACTGAAATCAACTCTAGATTACAGTTCTATGGGCGTAATGATTTTCGGAGCACGACCCGTCTTGACGGCAAGCGTGCGCGATCAACTCACGTTCTCCCGAGTCGCTGGCCGGTGCTGCGTGGTCGTTCTCATCCCGAACAAATTTCCGATATCACCGGACAAGTATCCGGTAAGGCCGGAGTTGTAGAAAATCAGAGAACCGCCCCGATATACGTGTTGAAACGGTTGAAATACAGAGTTCACGGGGGATTAATTCGACACAAACAGTACTGATAAATTCTGTTGGAACGGCGTCTCGTCCGCCATGCCCGGACAATTCTCTTTTTTCGGGGTCAGACCATCCGGTAGACTTCGTCCATCCAACTGTCGTCGGTCTCGACGATGATGCCGCTCATGACCTCCGACCAGTCCGCCTGCGCCTCGCTGTTGTCCATCACCTCTTGGATGGCCTCGGGGTCGTCAACTTCCATGAAGCCGAAGACGTGGCCGTCTTTCTCGAAGACGCTGTACGTCTGCAGGCCGGCGTCGGAGTCCAAGTAGGCCGATTCGAGCGCCTCGGAGACGTTCTCGTGTTTCGTTCGGTACTCTTCTCGCTTGCCGTCTTTAATCTCCAGGTGGAACGCGATTCGCGCCATACGGCCCCCGATTCGAGGGCACCCGTCTTAGCTCTTTAGTGGGGAAGATTTAGTAAGGGGTCGCCCGTCGTCGACGGTAATGATAGATACCCACACCCACGCGTGGGGTGCCGCGAGCCCGGAGCACCCGTGGACCAACGGCCCCATATTGGACCTCGTGGACAGCTTCGACGTGCACACCGTCTACACCGCCGAGCGCCTGCTCGCCGACATGGACCGAAACGGCGTGGACGAGGCGGTCGTCGTGGGCTACCCTATCTACGACTGGACGGACAACTGGTACACCCGACGGGTCGCCGCCGAGTACGACCGACTCCACGGCATCGTGATGCTCGACCCCTTCGCCGACGACGCCGTCGAGCGCCTCGACCGCTGCATGGAGACCGACGGCGTCCTCGGCTTCCGACTCGGGGCTGCCTGCCCGTACGACCGGATGTGGGAGACGTTCGATCCGAGCGTGACGTGGCTCCGAGAGAGCATCGAGGAGACCGCCTTCTGGGAGGCCGCGGTCGAACACGACGCCACCGTCCAGATTCTCTGCGACCACGGCCAACTCGACCAGGCGCTCGACCTCGTCGAGGCGTATCCCGAACTCACCTACCTGTTCGACCACTTCGCTCACGCCGGTCCCGAGACGCCCACCGACGAGGGCACGTTCAGCCGATTCGCCGACCTCGCGGAACACGACTCGGTCGCGGTGAAGGTCTCGGAAATCGTCCACATGTCGGACTCGGCGTTCCCCTACGCCGACATGCATGACCACGTCCGATGGCTCCTCGACACCTTCGGGCGCGAGCGGGTCGTCTGGGGCTCGGACTACCCCAACGTCAGCGACGTTGCCAGCTACGCCGAGGCGTGTAACTGGCTCAAGCAGGTCGACTCGCTGTCGGAGGCTGACCGGTCGTGGCTGACCGGGAAGTCGTTCCAGCGGCACGTCGATCTCGGGTGAGCCGCCGTCTTATGGTTCGTGCTGGCGGACAGGGGGCGTGTCGCCCGATATAGCCGACAGCTCGCCCCGTGTAGCCGCGGCTTCAGCCGCGCTATCACCGAAATTCTCCGCCCGCACCCAAACATATTAATCGGTGTGTTCACATGGTGTAAACGAGACGAACCCACACGGTTATTCGCAACTATGAAAGCCATTATTCAGACCGGGCCGCGCTCGGTAGAGACACAGGAGCGAGAGGTCCCCACCCCCAGTGCAGACGAACTGCTCATTAAGGTCCACACGGCGGGCCTCTGCGGCAGTGACGCCCACGCCTACAAGTACGACGGCGGCTACGAGTGGATTCCCATCCCGCGTATCATGGGCCACGAGTACTCCGGGACGGTCACGGAAGTCGGCGAGAACGTCGAGACGTTCGAGGTCGGCGACAAGGTCGTCGAGGAGCCCATTCACGACTGCGGCCACTGTTTCCAGTGTCAGAACGGCCAGCCCAACGTCTGCCAGAACTTCTCTATTACGGGCATGCACCGCGACGGCGCGTACACGGAGTACGTCACCGTCACGCCCGAGCACGTCCACGCGGTGCCCGAGGGCGTTCCCCTCCGGCACGCCGCCATCACCGAGCCGACGAGCATCGCCACGCGCGCGGTCCTCGACCAGTCGGTGACGACGCCCGGCGACAACGTCCTCGTCGAGGGGCCGGGCCCCATCGGCATGCTCGTCGCCGCCGTCGCCGACTCCCTCGGCGCGAACGTCGTCGTCTCCGGGCTCGGACAGGACGCGGCGTATCGCCTCCCGCTGCTCGAAGACCTCGGCATCGACACGGTGAACCTCCAGGAGGAAGGCGGCCTCGACGAGCGGGTCGAGAGCCAGACCGACGGCATCGGCTTCGACGTGGTCTTCGACGCGACGGGCCACCACAGCGGCGTCGTCTCCGGGAACGACGTGGTCCGCAAGGGCGGCCAAATCGTCGTCGTCGGCATCCCGAACTCCCCGAGCGAACTCAGCCTCACGTCGACCGTCCGCGGTGAAGTCGACATCAACACCTCCTACGGCTCGACGTGGACCAACTTCGAGCAGGCGCTTCGCCTGATGGAGCGCGGTGAAATCGCGGTCGACAAGATTATCGACACCTCCTACAGCGTCGACGAGCCGGCCGAGGCGTTCGAGGCGTTCCTCGACTCCGAGACCTGCAAGCCGGTCTTCCAGTTCGACGGCTGAACCGACCCACCGGGGGGTCGTGAACCACCCCACAACAGAAACTATTTTATCCGTGCCGATTGGATGTGAGGTTGTACCAAACAAGTCATGGAGATTACAGACATCTCAGCGACGAAAATCAGCAACGAGTCGTGGGGCGAGTTCATCGAATTCCCGCTCGTCACCATCATGTCGAAGTACGACGAGTACCGCAACGTCGACGGCGAGAACCCGCAGGCCCGCCGCAAGTGGATGGGCCCCGTGGGCGACGTGGTCGTCGAGGTCGAGACGGACGCGGGCATCACCGGCGTCGGCGTCGGCAACTGGGGAACCGGTGCCATCGCCACCGTCGTCGAGGAGACGCTCTCGAAAATCGTCGTCGGCGAGGACCCGATGCAGCGCGAACTGCTCTGGGAACAGATGTACCGCGCCACGCTCCCGTTCGGCCGGAAGGGCGTCGCCGTCATGGCCATCAGCGCGGTCGACCAGGCGCTGTGGGACATCGCCGGGAAGGACGCCGGCAAGCCGGTGTACGAACTGCTCGGCGGCCCCACCAAAGGCGAGATTCCCGCCTACGCGTCGAACCTCCACCCCGTCGACATGGAGAAACTCGAGCGCGAGGCCATCCAGTACGTCGAGGAGGGCTTCGACGCGATGAAGCTCCGCTTCCTCCACGGCCCCGAGGACGGCCGCGCGGGCATGAAGAAGAACGAGGAAATCGTCGCGACGGTCCGCGACGCCGTCGGCGACGAAATCGAAATCGCGGGCGACGCCTACATGGGCTGGTCGGTCAAGTACGCTAAGGAGATGACCCAGCGCCTCGGTAAGTACGATATGGCGTGGGTCGAGGAGCCGGTCATCGCCGACGACATCTCCGGCTACGCCGAGGTCCGCGAGGCCGCGCCGATGCCGATTTCCGGCGGCGAGCACGAGTTCACCCGCTGGGGCCACGAGGACCTCCTCGAGGAGGGCGCGGTCGACATCCTCCAGCCCGACGTGGGTCGCGTCGGCGGCATCACGGAACTCCAGAAGGTCGCCGACATGGCCGAAGTCCACGACGTGCCAGTCATCCCGCACGCCGGCACGAACCCGACGCTCCACGCCATCGCCGGCCACACGAACATGCCGATGGCGGAGTACTTCCCGACCCCCGAGTGGTTCGAGGAGCGCCAGGAGAAACGCGAGTCGACCTACGCCGACGCCATCTTCCAGAACCCGCCGTCGCCCGAAAACGGCTCGATTCCGCTCCCTGACGAACCCGGCGTCAGCACCCAATTGAACCGCGAGGCGCTCGAACACTTCGCCATCGAGTAACGATGTCGGACATCAGCTTCGAGTACAACGTCCCCGTCTTCGCCGGCGCACCCGACGAGGGGTCCGAGCCGACGCACCGCGACACGCCGCAGTACGAGGCGCTCGACTGGGAGGCGACCAAGATGGGCGTCCAGAAGGCGGAGGAACTCGGCTTCGACGCGGTGTGGGCCCCCGACCACCTGCTGTTGGGCCGCGACCACGCCGAGTACGAGTGCTGGACACTGCTGTCGGCCATCGCCGGCTTCACCGAGGACATCAATCTCGGCTCACTCGTCCTCTGTAACGACTACCGCAACCCGGCGCTCGTCGCCAAGATGGCGGCCACGCTCGACGTGATCTCCGACGGGCGGCTGGAACTTGGCCTCGGCGCGGGCTGGCACGAGCCGGAGTACGACGCCTACGGTTGGGAGTACCGCGACGGCTTCGAGCGCCTGATGCGGCTCGACGAGTCCATCCGCCTCATGAAGCGCATGTGGGCCGCCGGGACCGACGGCGCGAGCTTCGACGGGAAGCACTACCAGATCGAGGACGCCTACTGTGCCCCCGGGCCCGTACAGGACCCCCACCCGCCCATCCTCGTCGGCGGGCAGGGTGAGGAGGTCACGCTCAAACTCGTCGCCAAGCACGCCGACGTGTGGAACACCGACGTGTTCAACGGCGACGTGGAGACGCTCGAACACAAAATCGGCGTCATCGAAGACCACTGCGAGACTGTCGGCCGCGACCCCGACGAAATCGAGTACTCGTGGGACGGCCACGTCATCTGCACCCGCGACGAGGAGAAGTTCGACCGCCTGCTCGACCTGATGACGCCCATCCAGTTCGAAGCGGAGTATCAGGACCAAGCGCCCATCGTGACCGAGGAAGACGCTCGGGAGTACTTCATCATGGGAACGCCCGAGGAGTGCGCGGAGGCCATCGAACGCCGTATCGACGCGGGCGTGACGAAGTTCCAAGGCTGGTTCATCGACTTCCCCGACACTGACGGCATGGAACTGTTCGCGGACGAAGTCATCCCGCAGTTTAGCTGAGGTGCCTACCCTGCGGGTCGAGCGCGTCGCGCTCGTTTCTGTTCCCAGCATCCCGTCATACGTTTGTCTGAATATCTACAAAATTTGAATTATTTAGAGTATGTGGATATTTTCAACCGGGCTTCGTCGCTCGTGACTTCTACATCAGTTCCGGCCATAGCGGAAAGATATTTGGGTGATGAGTATTCATAACTAACTATGGCGAAGGACGTTCCGGTCAACGCGGTCAAAATCTCGCTCGAACTCGTCGACCTCCTACGGGAACTTGATGGGGCGGGCGTCTCGGAGGTTGCCAAGCAACTGGATAAGCCGACCAGCACGATTCACGACCACCTGCGGACGCTGGAGCAACAGGAGTACCTCATCAAGGAGGGCGACACCTACTACGTCAGCACGCGGTTCCTCCAGTTGGGTGCTCACGCGCGCTCCCGTCAGAAGGTGTTCAAAATCGCCCGCCCCGAGATAAACGAACTCGCGCAAGTGACCGGTGAGCACGCCAACCTGATGATAGAAGAACACGGCGTCGGCGTCTTCCTGTACCGGTCGCGGGGCCCCGACGCCGTCCGCCTGGACACCCACTCGGGGATGCGTGTCCCGCTGCAGACGACGGCGCTCGGAAAGTCCATCATGGCGAACCGGCCGCGGGAGGAAGTCGAGCGCATCTTGGACCGCCACGGACTGGAGGCGGTGACTGACCGCTCTATCACGGACCGCGAGGAACTGTTCGACGTACTGGAACAGGTCCGCGAGCGCGGCTACTCCTACGACGACGAAGAGCGCGTCAAGGGCATGCGCTGTGTGGCCGCGCCAATACTCAACGAGGACGATTACGCCATCGCCGCCGTGAGCGTCTCGGGGCCCAAGAGCCGGATGCGCGAGGAGCGCTTTACCGAGGAACTGCCGAACCAGATTCTCAAGAGCGCGAACGTCATCGAGGTGAACCTCACGTACTCGTAGTCGCGGACCGTGCCCGCACCCCGCCGTCGCAATGCTGCGTAGAGCGCAACAGTTACGTATCACGGTGTGGCAAAGTGTAACGATGCAACTCGTTCGATACACCGCGGGCGGTGCCCCCGAATGGGGCGTCCGCCGCGACGACGACGTCGTCCCGCTTTCCGGCCTCCGCGAAGACGTTACCGTCCAGAACCTGAACAGCCCCGGCTTCCTCACCGTCGTCGAGGACGCCGCGAACGCCGCCGAGGACCAGTCGGTCCCCGTCGAGGACGTGAAGCTCCTCGCGCCCGTCCCGCGCCCCGGCAAAATCGTCTGCGTCGGGCTCAACTATCACGACCACGCCGAAGAACAGGACGAAGAGGTTCCCGAACGTCCGCTCCTGTTCGGTAAGGCCGGCACGTCCGTCACGAACCCCGGCGACCCCATCGTTCACCCGGCGGCCATCGACGAGGTCGACTACGAGGTCGAACTCGGCGTCGTCATCGGCCAGACGGCCAAGAACGTGGACGCCGAGGACGCCTTCGACTACGTCGCGGGCTACACCGCCATCAACGACGTGAGCGGCCGCGACGCCCAGTTCGACGACGGCCAGTTCTTCCGCGGCAAGAGCTACGACACGTTCGCCCCGATGGGGCCGACGTTCGTCCCCGAGGCAGACCTCGACCCGCACAACCTCGACGTCGCCTGCCGCGTCAACGGCGAGACGAAACAGGAGTCCAACACCTCCGAGTTCATCTTCGGCGTCGACGAGGTCGTCGAGTATATCAGCAACATCACCACGCTCCGACCCGGCGACGTCATCTCCACCGGCACGCCCGGCGGCGTCGGCATCTTCCGCGACCCGCCGGAACTGCTCGCGCCGGGCGACAGCGTCGACGTGGAAATCGAGGGCATCGGCACGCTCACCAACCCGGTCGTCGCCGAGCGCGACGAGTAACCGCGCGCCGTACAGTACAATTATTTATAGGATATCTCGGTACTACCGACTATGAGCACGCACACAGACACCCGACTGAGAGGCAAGCATATCGTCGTCACCGGCGGCGCGCGCGGTATCGGCCGCGGCATCGCGGTCCGCTGCGCCCGCGCCGGGGCCGACGTATCGATTTTCGACACGAAACCCGAGGTGGCCGCCGAGACGGCCGAACTCGTCCGCGAGGAGGGCGGCGAGGCCGAGGTGTACGAGGTCGACGTAACCGACGCCACGGGCGTCGAAACCGCCGTCGACGCCGCCGTCGAGTCGCTCGGCGACATCCACGGCCTCGTGAACAACGCGGGCGTCCAGCAGGCGATTCCGCTCCTCGAAACGACCGAAGAGAATTGGGACCTCCACTTCGAGGTGAACGCCAAGGGGACGTTCCTCGTCTCCAAGGCTGTCGCCGCCCGGATGGTCGACCGCGACACCGAGGGCAGCATCGTCAACATCTCGTCGGTCGGCGCGGAGCGACCGTTCGCCGGTCAGGGCGCGTATGGTGCGTCCAAGGCGGCCGTCCTCGCCTTCACGACCGTGTTGGCGAAGGAACTGAGCGACCACGGTATCACCGTCAACGCGCTCAAGCCCGGCACCGTCGAGACGCCGATGGTCGAGGCGTGGCTCGACGAGCACGCCGAGCAGTCCGGCAAGTCCCCGGACGGAATCCTCGGGGAGACGCTCGACGCACACATCCTCGACCGAATCGGCCAGCCCGAAGAAGTCGGCCACGTCGCGGTCCTGCTCCTCTCCGAGGAGGGCGACTGGATAACCGGCGAGTCCATCGCCGTCGACGGCGGCTACCTCAAACACTAGCGTTCGTTTCGACTGCTTTGGGGAACCGTCTGAATCGCCCAAAAACAGCGTTTTCAACGCCGCTATCAGTATCTCGCGCTTTCGACCACAGCACCCACACACAGTCCGGCATTGTCGGATATTGGTTGCGTAGAACTTTGGGAACCGGGCGAACTGAGACCGCATCGTGACCGTCCCGAGGTGCGAAACCAAGCGGCGCGGGGATACCCGCATCGACTCGCATCGGCGAGCTCGGTGGCATGCCGTCGCCGCCCGGATACGTCCGATTCGTCTTCGGCACTTAGCAGCGGGCTCGTGGCTCTGAACACCGTTTTTCCCTCGATAGGCAATAATAGCCACAGACAAAATGTACATATTTGTATGTTGCATAGTAGCACGTGGTCGGAGCAATCTGACCCATGTGTGATCAGCATCCCGTGCGACCAGCACGATAGCCATCAGTACGTCAGTCATACTGTACGCGTGGTAGCCCCCACTGAGTACGCCTGCCCAACTGGTACTCATGAACACGTGGGGTGGCTACCTCATCGAGCACAACGTCCCATTGATGCTCTATTTTTCCATCGTCTCCCGTCAGTTACATAGCGCCTGCATTCTCGACTCGAGCTCCGCGTTTGCTCAGTCTCCGCGTGAGTCGTCGAATCCCATCTCATCCGACATTACCGGACATGTCCGGCTCAATTCTGACGAACGCGCCTCACCGAGTGTGGCGAATCGCTCTCCAAACCTGAAGATATTTTACGTTACCGTGTGAATCACGGGTAATGGGTACCGACCAAAGCACGAACCGTCGCCTAAGCAAGGTAGAACGGGTCATCGAGGCGTACGACTTGGACGGATTCGGCGAGCAGCTCGCCGACCGCTGGACGGCTCCCGAGGACAGCGACAGCCTCCGTGACCTCGCGGACCTGATGAACGAGAAGGTGCTCGACGCCGCGCTCCGCAAGGCGGGCGAGGACGTTCTCGAAGGCGAGGTAGAGAACCTGTACACGCTTCTTACCGGCGACGAGACCACGGAGGGGATGCGCGTGCAGGCGAAAAACACACTCCAATCCCGCGGCGTCGACGTCGACCAACTGCTCTCCGATTTTGTCTCTCACCAGGCGGTCTACACCTATCTGACGGACATTCGTGGTGTCTCGAAAGAGTCTTCGTCCGGGAACAGAATCGACAACGTCGTCGAGTCCATCCAGCGGCTCCGCGGTCGACTGGTCGCGGTCATCGAACAGAGCCTGAGTTCGCTCCGTAACACGAGTAAGCTCCGGCTCGGCGACTTTGACGTCCTCGTGGACACGCAGGTGTACTGCCGGGACTGCGGGACGCAGTACGAGGTTATCGAACTGCTCCGTCGCGGCGGGTGCGACTGCGACGAGGACGTGTCGAACTAGCGGGTTACATAATTAGTTCTGTCACATCTTGCTCGATTCAACGGATGATTTTATATTGGAGCACCTATTGGGTCAAGGTATGAGTTCAGAACAAGTGTCGAAATCCAAAGTCCACCTTTCGGTCGAGAACATCGGTGGCATCGACAATCTGTCAACGTCGTTTGAGCCGGGCGTGACGGTCTTGGCGGGTCGAAACGCCACGAACCGAACGTCGCTTCTGCGGTCTATCATGGCCGCCCACGGCAGCGACGACGTGGCGCTCAAAGGCGACGCCGACGAGGGGTCGGTCGAGCTCACTATCGGCGACGAGACGTACACCCGGACGTTCGAGCGACAGGGCGACACGGTCATCTCCGGCGGAAACCCCGTCCTCGACGACCCGGACCTCGCGGACCTCTTCGCGTTCCTGCTCGAGACGAACGACGCCCGACAGGCGGTCGCACGCGGTGACGACCTCCGCGACCTCATCATGCGTCCGGTGGACGTCGAGTCCATCAACGAGCAGATCGAGTCGCTCCAGCAGGAGAAACGCGACATCGCCGACGAACTCTCGACGCTCAGCAACCTCTCGGACCGCCTGCCGCAGCTCGAACGCCGGCGGACGAAACTCGAAGACCAAATCGAGGAGAAGGAAGACGAGCTCGCCGAGAAAGAACAGGAAGTCGAAGAGTACGACGCCAGCGTGAGCGAGCGGCAGGAAGTCGAGAGCGAGCTCGAATCTAAGCTCGGCGACCTCCGGAGCAAGCGCCGCGACATCAACGACGTGGACCGCCGCATCGAGACGGAAAAACAGAGTCTCGACGCGCTCGAATCGGAAGAGGACGAACTCGAGGACGACGCCGAGGACCTCCCCGAAGTCGCGGGCGGCAGAATCGACGAAATCGAGTCCGAAATCAGCCGCCTCCGGACGCGTCGCCAGCAGATTCAGTCGACCGTCAACGAGCTCCAGTCCGTGATTCAGTTCAACGAGGAGATGCTCTCTGGCACCTCCTCGGACGTCGTGGACGCGCTCCGCGACGCCGACGACTCCGGCGGCAGCGTCACCGACCAACTGCTCGGCGACGACCAGGTCGTCTGCTGGACGTGCGGTTCCGAGGTCGATAAGTCCGAAATCGAGGGCACGCTCGAACGCCTCCGAACGCTCCGCGAGGACAAACTCGAGGACAACCGCGAACACCGGGAACAGCTCTCCGAACTCGAAGACGAGAAGTCCACCTACGAGCGTCGCCAGCGCGAGCGCGACCGCATCGAGCGCCGCCTGTCCGAAATCGAAAGCGAGCGCGAGACGCGCCAAGAGCGCATCGAGGAGCTCAAATCCGACCGCTCGGACCTCGAAGACGAAATCGACTCGCTCGAACAGACCGTCGACGAACTCGAAAGCGAGGAACACGGCGACCTGCTCGACCTCCACCGCGAGGCGAACCAGCTCGAATACGACCTCGGTCGCCTCCGTAGCGACCTCGAGGACGTCGAAGACGAAATCGCTGACATCGAGCGCAAACTCGACGAGCGCGACGAACTCGAAGCGGCCCGCGAGGACATCGAAGACGAACTCGCGGAGCTTCGGACGCGCATCAAGCGCCTCGAATCCGAGGCCGTCGAGGAGTTCAACACCCACATGGACGACGTGCTCGACGTGCTCGAGTACGACAACCTCGACCGCATCTGGATCGAGCGCACCGAAAAGCGGGTTCGGGAGGGCCGAAAGAAGGTCAAGAAGTCGGTGTTCGACCTCCACGTCATCCGGACGAACGAAGACGGCGTGAGCTACGAGGACTCCGTCGCCCACCTCTCCGAGTCCGAGCGCGAGGTGACCGGCCTCGTGTTCGCGCTCGCGGGCTACCTCATCCACGACGTCTACGAGACGGTTCCGTTCATGGTCCTCGACTCGCTGGAGGCCATCGACTCGAACCGCATCTCGCGGCTCGTCGACTACTTCGCGGACTACGCCGACTACCTCGCCGTCGCCCTCCTCGAAGAGGACGCGCAGGCCGTCGACAGCGACTACCCGCGCTACTCACCGGCGTAACGTCGCCGCCGCCGGGTTCATCTCTCGTTTTTGGCCCACGTTGGAATGCACTTCAAGCGGAGCGGCCTGTTGAATGTTACATTATTAGATGTGTAACGAACTTCGTGAATCCGGAGGTCGCGGGCCGTGCTCAGGAGAGCGCGATGCTCAGTTCGAGTTCCTCGGCGATACCGAGGAGAACCTCGGTGAGGCGGTCGAACTGTTCGCCCTTCATCCGGTTGGAGGGGCCGGCGACGCTCAGCGCGCCGAACACGTCGCCGTCCGGCCCCATGACCGGGGCTCCGACCGCGCGGACGCCGTCAATCTGTTCTTCGACGTTCAGCGCGTAGCCACGCTCTCTGATTTCGGCGAGTTCGTCGAACAGCGCCTCCTCGTCGTGAATCGTCTGGTCGGTTTCCTTCGGAAGTCCGACTCGCTCGACGATTTCGCGGACCCGCTCTGTCGGCATGTTGGCGAGGATAGCCTTCCCGCTCGCCGTCGAGTGGAGGTAGACGCGCTTTCCCACGGTCGACTGCGTCCAGACGCCGTGTTTTCCGGGCGAGGTGTGGACGTACACTCCTCGGCCGTGCTCTTCGACGGTGAAGATGGAGCGCCGCTCGGACTCCTCGGCGAGCACGTTGGTGTAGTGTTCGGCTTTCCCGAAACGGCGTTTCCGCGTCCGGACGAAGTTCCCGAGGCCGAGGAAGCGAAGCCCGAGATGGTAGGTATCGCCCTCTTTGACCACGTATTCCTGTGCTTCGAGGGTCGTCACGTGGGTGTGTGCGGTACTCGGAGCGATGTCGAGTTCGCGGGCGATTTCGGTCACGCCGGCACCGTCGCGTTCCCGGAGTAATTCGACGATTCTGAGGGTTGTAACCGTCGTTTTGAGCGAGCGGTCGTTCGCGTTTGTGGTCATTACCTGCGGGTCGTCACCACGACACATAGTATTTTCGGCTCTCCCGAATGATATTTTCTAGATGACGAATCTGGGGCGTACCGACGCCGGAACGAGTCGTTTGTGAACGATACGCACGATATGTGCTCGATTCGGCGGATATCATCCCGTCGTTGGTTCGGCGAGCGAGACAATCGAAACCGGGGGACAGCGGCTCGAACGTTCCGGATATCCGGTGCTACGCCGCTTTCTCGGTTTCGGCGTCTCCCACCGTTTACATTCGTCCCTCGTGAATCACAATCTCAAACCCGAATATGGCGCCTGAACGTCCACCGCTCCGGAAGTGTTATTATGGTTTCTCCAGTCGAAGCACACGAGACGCAATGAATCACAACGAGACGTTCGAGACGGTCGAGTCGCTGGAGGCGGAACTCGTCTCGCTCACCGAGTCGCTCTGGGAGACGCCCGAACTCGGGCTTCACGAGACCGAGTCAGCCGAGTTGCTCTCGTCGGTTCTCCGCGACGCCGGGTTCGACGTCACCGAGGGTCTCGGTGGGATGCCGACGGCGTTCAGCGCGACCTACGGCGAGGGCGAACCGCACGTCGGCATCCTCGGCGAGTACGACGCCCTCCCCGGACTGTCGCAGACGGTGTCGTCGAGCAGGGAACCTGTCGAGGCCGGCGCGCCGGGCCACGGTTGCGGACACAACCTCTTCGGAGTCGCCGGCGTCGGTGCTGCCCTCGCCGCGAAGCGCGCCATCGACGATGGCCGGGCCGAGGGGACGGTCACGTTCTTCGGCTGTCCTGCCGAGGAGATACTCGTCGGCAAGGTGTTCATGGCCCGCGACGGGGCGTTCGACGACCTCGACGCCGCGCTCACGTGGCACCCGAGCCACCTCAGCGCCCCGTTCATGGCTCAGACGCTCGCGATGAACTCCGTCGAGTACACGTTTCACGGCGAGTCGGCCCACGCCGCCGACAGCCCCCAGTCGGGTCGGAGCGCGCTCGACGCGGTCGAACTGCTGAACACCGGGTCAGAGTTCATGCGCGAGCACGTCTCCGACGACGCCCGCATCCACTACACCATCCCCGACGGCGGCGGCGCGCCGAACGTCGTCCCCGCGGAGGCGACGGCGTGGTTCTACGTTCGCGCGCCGACCCGCGGCGAGGTGGACCGCATCACCGACTGGCTCGACGACGTGGCCGAGGGCGCGGCGCTCATGACCCAGACGACGGTGTCGCGGCGGTTCCACACCGGCTGTTACGACTACGTGGCGAATCACGCGCTGTCGGATACACTGCTGGAGAATATGCGACTCGCCGGTCCCATCCCGTACACCGACGAGGACCGCGAGTTCGCGGCGGAGCTTCAGGAGACGCTCTCGGCCGAGACCATCGAGGCGCGGACGACGCAACTTCCGGAGGACCGACGCGAGGCGGCGCGCTCGTCGGTGCTGTATCCCGACGCCCAACCCTCGTACGACGTGGGGACAGTGCTCAACGGCTCCACGGACGTCGGCGACGTGAGCTGGATTACGCCGACCGCGCAGTTCTGGGCGGCGTCGTGGCCGGTTGGGACGCCGTCGCACACGTGGCAGGCGGTCGCCGCAAACGGGAGCTTCGGGTCGAAGGCGGCCGTGTACGCCGCGAAAGTCCTCGCGGCGACGACGCTCGACCTCTTTTCGGACGAGGCGCTGGTGGCGTCGGCCCGCGAGGAGTTCGAGGCGTCGGTGCCCGGTGAGTACGAGTCGGCGCTTCCGGAGGGGACGGAACCGCCGTTCCACCTCACGCTGTAAGCGGTAGTCGTCGGGAAAATCAGCTCTCGTTTCGGTTCGCATTTTCGCTCGCTACAGTCCGTCTCCTCGCCGCCGAGGTTCGCGTCACTCCAATTCCGACTGGAGATGCGTCAGGATGCGCTCGGTCGTCGCCTCGATGACCTCTTCGAGGAACTCGGGGTCGGACTGCGTCGGGTCGCCGAGGCCACCCTCGACGGTCAGGTCGTCGAAGTGGACGTACTGGCGGACCTCGTAGCGGTTCTTCTTCGTCTGCGGCGTCTTGCGGTCGCCGTGGACGAGTTCGGGGCGGTAGTGTTCGATGACGCTCGTCTCGTACTCGCCGGCGTGACCCCACTCGGTGCCGAACCGCTCTTCTAACTGGTCGCGGGCGAAGTCGGTCCAGTGGGCGTAGTACGAGTCGAGTCCGTGGTCGCGTTGGAGTCGGTCGAGCGCGAGCTTGTGCGGCTCGATGTTGCCACCGTGGAAGTTGGCGACGAGAAACCGGGTCGCGCCGTGGCGCTGGACCGACCGGCCCACGTCGATGATTATCTCCTGGTACGTGTCGGCTCCGAGCGAGACGGTCCCCGCGTAGTTGATGTGGTGCTCCGAGTAGCCGTACGGGAGGACCGGCAGAACGAGGAGATTCAGGTCGTGTTCCGGGGCCGCCGCGGCGAGTTCCGCGGTCAGGTTCTCCGCCCGGATGGAGTCGACTGAGGTCGGGAGGTGCGTCGAGTGCTGTTCGGTTGCTCCGCAGGGGAGCACGACGAAGTCCGCCTCGTCGAACGCGGTTTCGGCTTCCTGCCACGTCATCTCCGCTAGGAGTGACTGTGACTCCGTTGAGTCCATACGGAGATACGCACAGTTGTCGTATATAATACTTCACGAAGCGGCAGTATGAGGGGGACAAGAGGAAACGAATGTACAGTATGCAAATGCTTATGGTGGTGATGCCGAAATGATTCGGCGTCAATGATGAGAGAGAGTGTCTCACGTAGAAACATACTGAAAGCGACGGGTGCGTCGATACCCGTCTTACTCGCCGGCTGTACGTCCGACTCCGGTTCCGAAACGACGACCGAGGGCGACGGCGGCGGCGGAACGACCACGAGCGGCGGGACGGAGACGACCTCCGGGAGCCCCGACGCGACGATAAACATCGGACAGTCGCTGAACCCCGTCCGATTCGACCCGATAACGCAGCTTTCGAACCCCGACGCGCTCGTCGCGAACCGGGTGTTCAGTCAGCTGTACACCTACGGCGAGGGGACGGACGTGGTTCCGAACCTCGCGACGAGCATGCCGACCATCGAGCGGGACAACACCCGCTACGTCGTCGAAATCGTCGACAACGCGATGTTCCACAACGGCGACCCGGTCACCGCCGAGGACGTGGCCTACTCGTTCCGCGCGCCGATAGAAGAGGAGACGCCCCTCTTGGGCATCTTTAGCGTCATCGATTCGGTCGAGGCCATCGACGAGACGACGGTCCAGTTCGACCTCTCGAACCCCTACGCGATGTTCCAGCACGTCCTCACCCACCAGGTCGTGCCGGAGGCCGTCCGCGAGGAGGACAAAGAGGCGTTCAGCACCCAACAGCCCATCGGTTCGGGGCCGTTCAAGTTCGTCGAGTGGGAAGAGAGCAACTACGTCACGCTCGAACGCTGGGACGACTACTGGGGCGACGAACTGCCCAACGTCGCGGGCGTCGAGTTCACACCCATCACGGAGTCGACGACGCGCGTCACCAACCTCCGGACGGGCGACGTGGACGTCATCGAGACGATTCCGCCCCGGCTCTGGGACACCGTCGAGAGCACCGAAGACACGAGCATCTCCGAAATCGAGAGCGTCGGGTACTTCTACGTCGCGTTCAACTGCAACGAGGGCCCGACCGCCGACAAGCGCGTCCGCGAGGCCATCGACTACAGCTTCTCGATGGACGACGCGGTCGACCGCTACATCGACCCGGCCGGACTCCGCCAGTACGGCCCGCTTCCGGGGCCGATGGTCGAAGAGTGGGACATGCCGCTCGAAGAGTGGATGGAGATTCCGAACGACAAAGACGTCGAGCAGGCGACGGCGCTGTTCGAGGAGGCGGGCGTCCCCGCCGACTGGGACGCGAAGATTATCGTCCCGCCGGACGACAACCGCGAGAACATCGGCCTCTCCATCGCCAACGGCATCAAGGAGGCCGGCTACGAGGCCCACGTCGAACGGCTCGACTGGGGCGCGATGCTCAGCCGCGCGTACACCGGCAACGCCTCGGACTACAACATCTACGTCCTCGGGTGGGTCCGCTACCCCGACCCCGACGACTTCATGTTCAACCTGTTCCACGAGGAGTCCGAGGGCGTGAACCAGGGCGTCTACTACAAGAACGACGAGGTGATGGAGCAGATTAAGGGCGCGCGCGAATCGACCGACCGCGACGAGCGCCAACAGCTCTACCAGTCCGCCATCTCGACGCTTCTGGAGGACAAAGTTCACCTCCCCGCGTTCAACTACAAGAACTCTTACGGCGTGAAGTCCGCCGTCAGCGACTTCCAGGTCCACCCGGTCTCGCCGCAGAATCCGCGGCTCCTCACCGGCTACAACAACGTCTCGGTCGACAGATGATGTTGTACTGTCGGTGACAGTTACCAAACGTTATATGCTCACTCCCCATCCACTCCACCCATGACGACAACCGGTTACATCGGACGGCGATTACTCCAAATCGTTCCGGTCTTGCTGTTCGTCGTTACGGTCACGTTCGTCCTCATCAACTCGATACCCGGCGACCCGGTTCGCATCCTCGTCGGGCCGGCCGCCGACGCGGCGGCTATCGAGGCCGCCCGCGCGAAGTACGGCCTCGACCAACCGCTGTACGTCCGGTACGTCAGGTACCTCGCGGCGGTTGCGACGGGCGACTTCGGGACGAGCATCCACTACGGTGGGGTCGCGGTGACGGAGAAAATCTTCGAGCGGCTCCCGGTGACGCTGCTGCTGCTCGCGTCGAGTTTCACCCTCGCAATCGGCACCGCGATTCCGCTGGGCATCTTCGCCGCCAAGAACCGTAACAACGGCTACGACCACCTCGCCCGCGTCACGTCGCTCATCGGCGTCAGCACCCCGAGCTTCTGGGTCGGCCTGCTGCTCATCATCGTGTTCGCGTACTACGGCGACCTCCTGCCGCCGAGCGGGCTCATCATGCCGTGGGCCGACCCCGCGTCGGTCGACGGGGCGACGTCGAGACTGGACGTGCTCGTGACTGCGGCGTCGCATCTGGTACTCCCCTCTATCACGCTGGGGACGCTCCAGATGGCGGCCATCACGCGCATCGAGCGGTCGTCGATGCTCGAAGTGCTCAACAAGGACTACGTCCAACTCGCCCGCGCCTACGGCGTCTCAGAGCGGACGATTCTCCGGCGACAGGCGTTCAAGAACGCGCAACTGCCGGTGCTCACCGTCATCGGCATCCAGATGACGACCGCCCTCGGCGGCGCGGTGCTGACCGAGACGGTCTTCAACATCAACGGGATGGGGAACCTCATCATCACCGCGGTTCGGGCGCAGGACTACCAGCTCATCATGGGAACGACGATATTCTTCGCCATCGTGTTCGTCCTCGGCGTGCTCGTCGTGGACGTGCTGTACGCGGTTATCGACCCGCGCATCTCCTACGGGGGTGGTGCCGGTGAGTGATTCGACGGCCGCCGTCGGCGACTCGGCCCGCACGGGCGGCGTCGCGGACGCCGACGAGCGCTCGGCCGTCTCGCGCACCTCGCAGGTGCTTCGACAGCTCAAGCGCAACTCGGCGTCGCGCGTCGGCCTCTACGTCATCGGGCTCGTGACGCTCGTCGCGCTGTTGACGACTATCGACGCTGACCTGTTCGACTACCAGTTCGCGGCGACGTTCTGGTACCACCCGGAGAACGACCCGGCGGGAAGCACCATCCTGCTTCCGCCGGTTGGCATCGAAAACAGCTTCGGGACGGGGTCGTGGGCGCATCCGCTCGGGACGGACCACCGCGGCCGCGACATCCTCGTCAGGCTGGTCTACGGCACCCGCATCGCCGTCCAGGTCGGTCTCATCGCGACGGGCATCGGGATGACCATCGGGACGGTCGTCGGTGCGGTCTCCGGCTACTACGGCGGCTGGGTGGACGACGTGCTTCAGCGGTTCGTCGAATCGCTGTACGCGATTCCGTTCCTCATCCTCGTCATCGCAATCATGTCCGCGTTCGGCAAGGAACTCGGCATCGCTATCGTCGGCGTCTCCATCACGACGATTCCGGTGTTCACGCGACTGATTCGCTCGCAGGTGCTGAGCGTCCGGGAGATGGAGTACGTCGAGGCCGCGAAGGCCGCCGGCGTGCGCGACCGCCACATCATCTTCCGCCACATCATCCCCAACAGTTTCGCGCCGGTGCTCGTCCAGTCGACGCTGCAGGTCGGCGTGAACATCCTCATCGTCGCGTCGCTGTCGTTCCTCGGGTTCGGGGTCCAACCCCCGACGCCGTCGTGGGGGCAGATGCTCGCCCACTCGCGGCAGTACATGATCGTCAACCCGTGGTTCAGTATCTGGCCGGGCCTCGCGATTCTCGCGACGGTCATCGGCTTCAACCTGCTGGGCGACGGCCTGCGCGACGCAATCGACCCGCGGTCGAACGACTGACGATGAACGGACCACACGTCTCACCGACCGTCCGCCGCGGGGCCGGGAGTAGCCCGGTCTCCGCCGCTCGCTCGCCCGCCGAACTATCGCTCCCTCCCCGGGACGGCGTCGGAACTCGCTCTCGCGGCTCTGCAGAGGCACCCATCTCACGCACCGACGTCCCCCACCACTCCACGACCAATGTCTGATACGCTACTCACCGTCCGCGACCTGCACACCCACTTCCGCACCGACGCGGGGACCGTCCGGGCCGTCGACGGTATCTCGTTCGAGGTACAGCGCGGCGAAGTGCTCGGCCTAGTCGGCGAGAGCGGCGCCGGAAAGAGCGTCGCGGCGCGGAGCATCATGCGCCTCATCGACTCGCCGGGCGTCATCGCCAACGGCGAGGTCCGGTTCGAAGACGACCTGCTCGTCGGCGTCGAGCGCGGCGACGACCCCGACGACGAACCGCGGCAGGACCCCGAGATGCTGTCGAGCCGCGAGATTCGCGAGCGCATTCGGGGCCGCGAAATCGCGATGATATTTCAGGACCCCACGGAGAGCCTCAACCCGGTGTTCACCGTCGGCGAGCAGTTGAGCGAGATTATCGGGCTCAACCGCGACGTGTCGGCGGCCGAGGCCGAGGCCATCGCCGTCGAGCGCCTCCGCGAGGTCGGTATCCCCGAGGCCGAACGCCGGATGGACGACTATCCCCACGAGTTCTCCGGCGGGATGCGCCAGCGCGTCCTCATCGCGATGGCGTTCGCGTGCGAACCGAGCCTCGTCATCGCCGACGAGCCGACCACCGCGCTCGACGTGACCGTCGAGGCGCAGATTCTCGACCTCGTGAAGGACCTCGCGGCCCGCTACGACACGTCGTTCGTCTGGGTCACCCACGACATGGGCGTCGTCGCCGAGATATGCGACCGCGTGGCCGTGATGTACCTCGGCGAAATCGTCGAGCAGGCGACCGTCGACGACCTCTTTCACGACACGAAACACCCCTACACCGAGGCGCTCCTCGGGTCGATTCCGCGGCCCGACCGCGACGTGGACGGTCTGTCGCCCATCGAGGGCATCATGCCGGAAGCCATCAACCCGCCGAGCGGCTGTCGCTTCCACACGCGGTGTCCGCACGCCCGAGAGGCGTGTCTGCAGGTCCACCCCGACGCCCGACTCGTCGTCGAGGGCGGCGAGGGAGACGGTGACGTGGCGATACAGGCCGGCGACGGAACCGCCGTCACCGAAGTCGCCGCCGCGCCGCACCGGGCGGCGTGCCTGCGCAACGACTCGTTCGCCGAGGCGGGCTACTGGGAGAGCGTCCCGCTCGACGACGCCGCGCCCGCCTCCGGGTCGGCCGCCGCCGAGTCGGATTCCGCTTCGGCCGACGACGCCGCCGACACCGGTACCGGTTCCACCTTCGACCCCGACGCCGACCCACTGCTCAGCGTGCGCGACCTGCGGAAGTACTTCGACGCGAGCGACGGCTTCCTCGACCGCCTCCGGTTCGACCGCAACGCGGGACTGCTTCCCTTCTCGGTCGACCGCGAGTACGTTCGCGCGGTCGACGGCGTCTCGTTCGACATCCTGCCCGGCGAGACGCTCGGCCTCGTCGGCGAGTCCGGCTGCGGGAAGTCCACGCTCGCGCGGACGCTCCTCCGGTTGGTCGACCCGACCTCCGGCGACATCGTCTTCGACGGGGAGAACCTCGCCGAACTGTCGAAAGAGGAGCTTCGCAAGCGCCGCAAGCGCATGCAGTTCGTCTTTCAGGACCCGCAGGCGTCGCTCGACCCGCGGATGACCGTCGGCGAAATCGTCGAGGAGCCGATGCAGGCCCACGGGCTCTACGAGGGCGAACGCGAGGCCCGGGCGCGCGAACTGCTGGAGACGGTCGGCCTCGACGCCGACCACTACAACCGCTACCCGCACCAGTTCTCCGGCGGCCAGCGCCAGCGGGTCAACCTCGCGCGGGCGCTCTCGGTCGACCCCGACTTCATCGTCTGCGACGAGCCGACCTCGGCGCTCGACGCGTCGGTGCAGGCGCAGGTGCTCAACACGATGAAAGAGCTTCAGGACGAGTTCGGGCTGACGTACCTCTTCATCAGCCACGACCTGAGCGTCATCCGCCACGTCTGCGACCGCGTGGCCGTGATGTACCTCGGCGAACTGGTCGAACTCGCCGACAAGGACGACCTGTTCGAGTCGCCGAAACACCCCTACACGCGGGCGTTACTCTCGTCGATTCCGGTTCCTGACCCCCGGGTGTCCCGCGAGACCGTCCCGCTGTCCGGCGACGTTCCGTCGCCGATTCACCCGCCGAGCGGCTGCCGGTTCCACACCCGGTGTCCGAGCCTCGTCGCCCCGGCGGAACTCGACCTCGGCGACGAGGAGTGGGACCGCGTGCGCCGGTTCGTCAGAGCCGTCCAGCGCGAGTCCCCGGATGTCGTCGCCGACGATGCTCGCGCGACCTACTTCCCAGACGGCCTCCCCGCCGGCGACGCCGGTACGACCGTGGAGCGCGCGCTCTCGCTCGCGGCCGACGGCGCGTGGCGCGACGCCGCGTCGCTCCTGACCGAGACGTTCGTCGAGCCCAGCGTCTGTACCTCCGAGGTGCCGGCGCTGGACTCGCCCGACGAACTCGACCGTATCGTCAGCTGTCACCACTACTCCTGAAAAAGCGCCGCCGTCTTTATCTCGCCCTCACGCCGACCCGAATCGGTCGGCGACTTCGTCCACGGTTTCGAAGGCGACGCCCGGCGCGTCGGCGACGTGTTCGACGAACGATTCGAGCCGGGCGAGCCGATGGGACTGCCCGATGACCTGCGGGTGCATCGTGAGGACGAACACGCCGCCGTCGACGTTGTCGACCATCCAGTCGAACTGCTCGCGCCACTGGCGGAACACCGCTTTCTCGTTCGCGTAGCCCCGCTCGCGGTTGAAGGCGAACGCCGGGAAGTCGTCGCGTTGCCACGAGACGGGCACCTCGACGATGTCGGTCTCGGTGCCGCGTTCGAACGGCGCGTCGGCGGGGGCAGCCCACCCCTCGCGGACGCGGTACGGCTCGAAGTCGGTCGCCATCTGGCTTGAGTCCCACTCGAAGCCGAGTTCGTCGAGGATGCCGAGCGTGTGGGTCGAAAAGTCCCACGACGGCGAGCGGTAGCCGGTCGGCCGCCGACCCGTGAGGTCCACGATGCTCTCGACGCCACGTTTCACGTCGTCGTACTCGGCCTCTCGCGACTCGTACTGTCGCGGGCGGGTGTGCGACCAGCCGTGGTGTTGGACGTCGTGGCCGCGGCTCCACACCTCCTCGGCGGCCTCGGGGAAGCTATCGATGGTGTGGCCCGGCGTGAACCAGGTGGTCTCGACGCCGAACTCGTCCAAGAGGTCGAGGACGCGGGGCGCGCCCACGTCGACGCCGAAGAGTCCTCTCGACAGTTTCGTCGGACTGTCCGGCGATTCGAACGAGTGTATCCACGACGAGACGCCGTCGAAGTCGAAGGTGAGGCAGACGCTGTGGTGAGTCACGCTTCGACGTACGAAAATAGATGTGATAGCTGTTTCCATGCCGCACTCGCGGGACGCGGCCCACGCCGGGTCGATTCGCGGACTCCCGGCCCGCAGGTTACCGAAACGCCGGCGCGACGCGCTCGGCGAACAGCTCGGCGCTCGTGGTCTCGGGGAAGTCCACGAACTCCACGACGACCTCGCCGAAGCCCATCTCGTCGAACGTCTCCAGTCGCTCGCGGACCTGCTCCGGCGTGCCGACGAGCGGGTACTCGCTGTCGGCGACGTTCTCGGGTTTGAACCGCGGGAAGTGCTCGTCGAGCAGGGCGTCGAGTTCCGCCTCGTCCTCGCGGAGCAGACACCGCGCGAACCACGAGCGCTCTATCTCCTCGAACGGCCGGCCGTAGCCCTCGCAGTGGCGTTCGAGCACGTCCAGTTTGTGTTGCATCACCTCCGGCGGCCCCCAGAAGTTCCACGAGTCGGCGAACTGTGCGGTGATTCGGAGCGTGAACGACTCGCCGCCGCCGCCGACCATGATGGGCGGATGCGGGTCTCGGACGGGGTGGGGCCGGCACATCGCCTCGTCGAGGGTGTAGTAGTCGCCGTCGAAACTGACCGTCTCCTCGGTCCACAGGCGCTTGAGCATCCGAATCGACTCCTCCAGCATCCGGAGGCGGGTCGGCGCGTCCGGCCAGTCGTAGCCGTAGGCCCGCGCCTCGCTCTCCTTCCAGCCGGCACCCATGCCGAGTTTCAGTCGCCCGTCGCTCACGGAATCGAGCGTCGCGGCCTGCTTGGCGAGGAGCGCGGGGTTTCGGAAGTGGTTGTTCACCGTCTTCGGGTAGAGGTACACGTCCTCGGTCTCGCGGGCGATGGCGGCCAGCGTGACGAAACACTCCGTCGTCGGGCCGCTGCCGGTCATGACGTGGTCGGGGACGGCGACGCCGTCGAAGCCGAGGTTCTCCATCGCCACGGCGAACTCGACCTGCGCGTCCCACGAAATCTCGTCGCAGAACGCCAACTGAGAGTGAACGGAGTCGCCGGCGCTGGTCGGAACGTTGACTGCGAACTGCATACGAACGGCTCACGCGCAACCACGAAAACAGTTACCACTCCACTCGCCTCGACCACGTCGCTCGAACCACTCTCGACCGCGACAGTACCGCTCGCCGCCACCCCAACACGTACTACGGTTCGCGTCCTCCCGAACCACATGACGGACAATCAGCGCGCGGCAGTCGTGACCGGCGCGTCCAGCGGTATCGGTCGGGCGGTCGTCGAGCGACTCCGAGCGGAGTACGACTACGTCGCTTGCTTCGATATCGAGGCCGGCGAGACGGACTGGGGCGACGAGCGCGTCCACGAGTTCGCGGTCGACGTTCGCGACCCCGACGCGGTCGCGGACGCCGTGGCGGCGGTCGAATCGGTTGCCGACGTGGCGGCGCTCGTGAACAACGCGGGCATCTCGCGGGCCGTCTCTCTCGCGGACCTCGGCCCAGACGAGTGGGACCGCGTCCTCGACGTGAATCTCAAGGGGCAGTACGTCGTCGCCCGCGCCGTCGCGCCGGCCATGGTCGAGCGCGGCGAGGGCGCCATCGTCAACGTGTCGAGCGTCGCTGGCCTCCGCGGAAGCGCGACCGGCGGCGTCCACTACTCCTCGTCGAAGGCGGGCGTCTTCGGGCTCACGAAGGGGCTGGCGAAACAGCTCGGCCCCGAGGTGCGCGTCAACTGCGTCGCGCCGGGGCTCGTCGAGACGCCGCTTCTCACCGAGTCGAACCTCTGGACCGAAGAGGCGCTCGCCGAGTACGCCGCCGATCTCCCGCTCGAACGCATCGGGACGCCCGAGGAGGTCGCCGACGTGGTCGCGTTCCTCTGCGACGGCGCGGGCTACGTGACGGGCACGGTGCTGACGGTCGACGGCGGGTCGATGCTCCGGTGACGCGCCGGCCGACCGCGGTCACGGACAGTGCCGAGTTGCACCGGGCCGAACCGAGTTGGTGGTCAAATATGACAAAAACAAATATATATCAAATAACAGAATTAACGTCGCTCGTCCGAATACCTTCGAGCGATTCGCCGTCGGTCGGTCTCTCCGTCGGTTCGACACGCCTCGCCCGTCGGTCGCGATAACGCTGCCCCGCGAGAAAACGCGTTATTTCGCCTCTGTGACGGATTCTCCCCACTTTCTGTGCGTCCGAGACGACGACCGGACGAGCGCGGTCGGATTGGTTGTCGTGTCCGTGGTCATCCGCGATTTCGACGACCACTCCGCCGACCGAATCTGTCTATTCGAGAGCGAGACCGTCTATTACGGGCCGGTAATCTGGGGATACTGGCGAATAGGAAGGGGGCCACGGTCATCGATTTGGTGTGAAAGTGGGCGGACGGGAGTCGAGAACGAGACTCGACTAACATACGTCTGAACCGACTATTCTTGTGATTATCCAGACGTCTAACAATTTGGAACCCCGTTCGTCCCGCAACGTTGAGCCTTTCAAAACATATTACGCCGCCGGCCCTGTACCGGACGCTCGGGCACAACCATGGACTACGTCAAAGAAGACGACACGGTCGTCGTCAGGCTGGACCCCGGCGAACAGGTCCTCGACTCGCTCGCGACGGTGCGCGACGAGTTCGACATCGAACACGGCTTTCTCACGGGTATCGGCGCGGTCGACTCCGTCACGCTCGGCCACTACGACGTGGGCGACCAGGAGTACCTCGAAGAGGAGTTCACGGGCCAGTTCGAGGTGACGAGCTTCCTCGGCAACATCGGCCCCGACAAGATTCACACGCACATTCAGGTCGGCACGCGCGACTTCGAGACGCTCGGCGGCCACTGTTCCGGCGCGCGCGTCTCCGGGACGTTCGAGGTCGTCATCCACCTCGGCGAGACGCCGCTGACCCACCACCTCGACGAGCGGACCGGTCTCGACGTGTTCGACATCTGAACCGGGCCGGACCGAACTGAACCGGCCTGACCCGCGTGAATCGCGGTGCGGACACTCGGTCGTTTTTTGTGCGCCCGCCGCGGGTCGGGAGCGGCGCGCTCGTCGGGAGACGAGTGAGTTCGGAGAAAGAAAAGACGGTGCTGTCGGGGCGTCGGCCGGCGGTGGAGGGCCGAAGCGAGGGGGGCTGGAGGGCGCGTGGTCGGCGGACTGGCCGACGCCCCGAGCGCACCGAACGAGGGTTCCGGGGGGTCGTCCGCCGACGCGGGGTCCGCCGCGGGGACGCGACCGGGGACCGGTGGTCGCGCCGCCGTCGGCGGGTCGCAACCGCCGGTCCGTTGGAGCGCGGCCGGCGGCAACTATTCGTAGTCGATAACCCACATTGGCGGTTCCTCGGCAACTACCGTAAGTTACGTGAGTAGCCTGAATAGCGTGTATAGATCTCGATTCGGCGTTTATGGGCCCTCTACCGTTCGCTCACGCGAGAATCTCCCAACCGAATGACTTTCGACGCGGGAAGTCGTGGCCGAGAGTGACAGATGAAACGACACCTCCGCGTTCACATCGTCCCCCTGTGGCGCGAACACGACCGCATCGTCGGCCCCATCGAGGACGACCGGCCGGACAAGGTCTACCTCCTCGAACACGAGGACCCCGCGGTCGAGCGCCCGACCTACCACGACGCGGTCGTCGACCGCATCGCCGACGTAGTCGGCACCCCGCCTGACGTCGAGTACCTCGACCTCTTCGACATGTACGAGGTGATGGGCGCGATTACGACTATCGCCGACTGGCACCCCGACGACTTCGTCCGCGTCAACGTCACCGCCGGCACAAAGCGCGCGGCCGTCGGCGCGACGATGGCCTGCATGGACGAACGCACCGACGCCGAACCGTACGTCGTCGACCCGGAGGTCCGGCCGCACGGCCTCGACGCGCCGGTCACCGAGGGCTTCGCGCAGGCGTCGCTCCTGACGACCTACCAAATCGACTCGCCCTCCCCCGACCAGGTCGCCGCGCTCGCCATCATCGAGGCCCACGACACCGACGCCAAACACGCGAAGAAGAAGACGCTCATCACCGAGGCGGCCCGCTACGGCCTCGAGTTCATGCGCGGCCGCGTCGACGGCGAGGCCGCCGACTACGAACCCGTCACCGGCGACTACAACGTCCTCGACAACCGCGTCACCGCGACGCTCGAACATCAGGGCTACGTCACCGTCACCCAGCGCGGAACCCGCCGCTACCTCGAACTCACGGAGGAGGGCAGACAGACGCTCCGCGCGTTCCGCCACCGCGCCGAGTCGGTCGTCTCGGACCTCGAAGCCCGGACCGACGACCCGTCCGAGAACGTCGACTTCGCCCTCGACAACCCGGTCGACGCGCTCGTCGAGAATCGGTAGGACGAGTCGCGACTCCCGCCGTCACCGCCCCCGACGCCACCGCCTATCCCTGTCGCTCCAAGGACAACTGTTAGTACGGTAGCGACGGGACGCAGACATGTATGCCCTCCAACATGCACACGCGCAGAGCCGTCCTCGCGGCCGGCGGCGCGACCGCCCTCGCGTCGCTCTCAGGCTGTGTCGCCCGCGCAATCGGTGCCCTCGATGTCGAGCGCGACTACCGACGTGACGCGCCGGTCGGCGACGTGACTGGTGCGTGGCCGACCTACCAGCGCGACTTCGCCAACACCGGTTACACCACCGACTCCGGCCCCTCGGCGGACGCGAGCGTCGAGCGAATCGCGTCCGGCGACGCGGCGCTCGCCACCTCGGTCGCGCTCGCCGGCGGGCGCGGCGTCCTCGGATACAGCGACGGCGACGGTGAGGACGGCGTGTATCGCGCGCTCGACCTCGACGCCGAGGCCGCTCCCGCGGACTCCGACGACGCGTGGACCGTCGACTACGCCCACGGGAAATCCACGCCCACGCTCGCCGGCGACGCGATGTTCGTCTCGACCGCGGAGTTCGTCGCGGCCTACGACGCCCGGACCGGCGAGCGGTGCTGGCGGACGAGCGCGGGCGGGTACGGGACTCCCGCGAACGCGCCGGTGCTCGCCGCGGAAACGCTCGTCGACGGCGACGGTTCGACCGTCTTCGGGCGCGACCCCGCGACCGGAGAGGAGCGATGGAGCTACGACGCCGGCAGGGCCTCGCCCGGTCTCGCCGCCCGCGACGGCGTCGTCTACACGCCAATCGGCGTCGACCACGAGCAGACCGGCGTCGCCGCACTCGACGCCGCGACCGGCGAGGAGCGGTGGCGGCGCGAGGACCTCCCGCAGAGCGCCGTCCCGCTCACGGTGGACGACGCCAATCTCTACTACAGCGCTCACCGCGGGAACGTGCTCGCCCTCGCCCTCGAAGACGGGTCGACGCAGTGGCGGGCGTCGGTCCCGCTTCCGGAGAACGGAAGCCCGCAGACAGCCGTCGCGGACGACACGCTTCACGTCCAGTCCTCGCGGGGGAGTCTCGCCGCGTTCGACGCCGCCGACGGCGCGACGAAGTGGACGCTGTCGCTCGATGCGGATACGTTCGCCCGCCCGCCGGTCGTCGCCGGCGACACCCGGTTCGTGGCGAGCGACGACCGCCTCTCGGCCGTCTCGGCGGCGTCCAGCGAGGTACTGTGGTCGAAGGCGCTCGACGTCCGACCCACCGGCGGCCTGTCGGTCCGCGGGTCGGAACTCTACTTCGCCGGGACAGGCAGGAACCCCGGCGTGTTCCGCGTAGCGGACTGAGGCCAGCGGGCCGTCGCCGCGGTTGCCGACGTGACGCCGAGTTCATACCTCACGACGCGCTCGCCGTCACTCGAACGTGTACGTCCGGTACCGTCGAACCGCGTACCGGTACGAACCGTAGGAGACGCCGACGGTCACGAGGAGGTACAGTCCGAGCCCGGCGGCGAGAAGCGGCGTCGCGGAGAGGTGCCCGGTGACGCCGAACCACGTGGCGACGAGGCCGATGACGGTGCCGGGGCCGACGACGAACATGAACGCCATCAGCACGAGCGTCGAGGGGACGACGGTCGTCGCGCCCCAGAACTCGCGTTCCTCGTATATCGGGTACGCCGCGCCGATGCCGACCGCGAAGGCCGCGGCGGCGACGCACATGAACACGCCGACGAGCGCGAAGCCGACCGCCGACAGCGGCGATGTGCCGAGGGCGACGGTCGCCAGCGGGAGCGCCGCGGCGACCGGCACGCCGAGAATCACGCCGGCGAGCACGCGACCGCGAACCAGTTCCCGCGGCGCAGTCGGAGTCAACAGCAACATCGGGAACTGCGGTCGGTCGTCGCCGATGGGGTTGAGACCGAACGTCGCGCCCGCGAGGTAAGTGCCGAGGCCGGCCCCGCTCGCGGCGAGCAGCGGGCCGAGGCCGTCGGCAGAGGACTGGACGATGGTCGTGCCGAGCGGGCCGAGGAAGAACGCCAGCATCACGAGGTGCGTGAACTTCTGGGGGTGGCGGACGCCGCGGACGAGCAGGCCCCACGCGACGTGGCCGCCGCTCGTCGCCGCCAGCGGTTTCGGCGTCGAGAAGCCGCCGGGCGAGCCGTTCGCCTCCGCGCTCGCCGCCGACGAACCCCGGTCGCCCCCGGTCGCGCGGTCGGTGAACCAGAGGGCGCTCGCCTGTCGGGTGGCGACGACGAGGCCGACGGGCGTGAGCGCGACGATGGCCGCGAAGGTGACGACGGCGGCCGCCGAGAGCGGTCGGGCGAGCGGGGTCCCGACGAATGCGAGCGCGAGGTAGTCTGCGAGCGGGCCGAACGTCAGCGTCGCCGCCAGCCACTCGAGCGGGAGCGACCCCTCGGCCAGCAACCGACCGAACGACTGCGAGACGAGGACGAGTCCAACCATCGCGACGAAGCCGACGACCTTGAGCGTGCGCCGGACGCCGGGCAGGCGCTTGAACGCGCGGAGTACGGCGACGCCGGCCGCGTAGCCCCAGACGGTCGTACAGCACGCCAGCGGGGCCGCGACGACGGCCGTCGTGAACAACAGCGACGGCGCGCCGAGGCCGGCCGTGAACGTCGCGGCGACGACCGCGAGCGGGAGCCCGAACCAGAGTCCAATTCGACCGATTTCGGCGGTAATGAGCCCGATAACGACAGCCTGCGGATGGACCGTCGTGAGCACGAGCGACTCGTTTTCGACGCGGCCGATGCGTTCGAGCGTTCGGAACGTCGCGAGGAGCGCGAGCCCCACCGGTATCGCGGTGGCGACGAGGTCGAAGAAGGGAATCTCGGTCACGGACTGCGCGCCCCGGCCGACGACGTAGACGGCCGGGAGCGAAAACAGGAGGCTGCCGCCGAAGAACAGCAAGAGCAACAGAAGACCGATGATTCGGCGCGTCTCGGAGGCGTACCCTCGGAGGCTTCGCACGAACTCGGCGCGCCCGATTCGCAGGCCGTGGCGAACGTCTCGTCGGAGGCTCATTCGTCGGCGACACCCGACAGTTGCGTCTCGTCGCTCGTGACCGCGAGGAACGCGTCTTCGAGCGAGCCCTCGCCGCCCGTCTGGGCGCGCGATTTCACCTCGTCGGGCGTCCCTTCGGCGACGACGCGGCCGTCGAACAGGACGCCGACCTCGTCGGCGACGGCCTCGACCACGGGGAGGATGTGCGTCGAGAGGAAGACCGTCGCCCCCGAGTCGGCCACGTCGCCGATGGAGGTCCGAATCTGTCTCGCTGCGCGGGGGTCGAGCCCGGAGGTCGGCTCGTCGAGAAACAGCACGTCCGGCTCGTGGAGCACGCTCTGGATGAACGCGGTCTTCTGTTTCATCCCCTTCGAGTACGTGCCGATGCGCTTGTTCGCGTCGCCGACGAGGCCGAACCGGTCGAGCAGGTCGTCGATGCGCGCCTCGGCGGTCTCCGGCGGGATGTCGCGGAGGTCGGCGACGTAATCGAGCTGCTCGCGGGCGCTGAACTCGTCGTACAGCGGCGGCGTCTCCGGGAGGTAGCCGACGTGCGGCGCGAGTTTCCTGCGGTCGCTCACGTCGAGCCCGCAGATGCGGACCGACCCTGAGGTGGGCTGTGAGAGCCCCGTCAGGATGCGCATCGTCGTCGTCTTCCCCGCGCCGTTCGGCCCGAGGAATCCGTACACCGTTCCGCTCGGAATCGACAGCGAAACGCCGTCGAGCGCGACCTCGGAGCCGTAGGACTTCCTGAGGTCAGTCGCTTCGACGGCGACGTCCGCGTTGGTGGAGGGCATGGGACGGCCCGCGTTTCGCCCCCCGGACGCCTAACGGTTGCGAATTGATACACGACCGACAGAAATGGCGGCGGTTCGCAGCGTCGTCAGGCGTTTACTCCCTCGGAGTTCGCCGGTCGAATCGACCGGTAGAACGCGGTCGAGTAGGCGGCGAAGAAACCGCCGACGAGACCACTGACGAGCACGAGTCCGACCGCGATGGCGACCATGCCGACGACGCCGACGGTCGGGAGTCCCGAAAACGCCGACGCGGCGGTCGCGCCGGGTTCCGACCCTGCCACTGCGGCCCCCTGATGCTGGAGCGACGGGGTGAGTAGGAGCGAGGCCACGCCGCCGACCACGCCGGCCAGAAGGCCCCCGAGTCCGACGATGACCGAGTAGCCGAAGACCGACACGAGGTTGTTCCTGACGCACGAGATGCTGCGCTTGACGCCGTCGACCGCGCCGAGGTCGTCGATAACGATGGCGTGGCCGAAGAACTGCGAGACGAACACCACGGCGAGGTAGGTGAGAGTCACGGCGAGGACGATGACGCCCAGAATCGCGAGCGTGGCGGTCCCCGGTTGGCTGCCACTCCCGATGACGAGGAGGCCAAAGAACAGCGTTGCGAAGACGCCGATGAACGCCAACACGAGGTTGACCGCGAGCAGGCTGAAGTAGACCGCGAGCAGCGAGACGTAGTGCGACTTCCCCTCGTTGACGAGCGTCCCGAGCGAGGTGTGACCGTCGATGGCCTCGTTGGCCATGCCGAGGACGCCACCGAGGAAGAACGGGACGACGAACACGGTGAGGCCGCTGAATCCCAGCGAGACGATGCTTCCGATGAGCGGGCTGACCGTCTGCGCGAACAGCGACGGGAGTTGGACGAGGCTGAACGCCGCGGCGACGACGAACAGTATCGGGTTCCGTCTGAGGGACCCGGCGGCTGTGCCGATGGATTGGAGGGCTGCCATACCGACCACGTCTCCGCACCGAGCAAAGAATGTTGGGTTGACAGGTCGTCTCGCGCGTCCGGTCTCAGACCCGAGATTCGGTCGCGAACGAACGCGAGACGGCTCGTATCGCCGAGACTGTGATTACACCTGTACCCGTGTAATCGATGTTTTCACGCGTGACTGCCCCTGTCTCGGAGGAACGAATCGACCGCGGCCGCGACCCGTTTGGGGTCGTCACCGGGGCCGCCGTGGCCGAGCGCGTCGAACTCGACGAACCGGCTGGTCGGCAGAGCGTCGTGGACGTTTCGGGCGCTCTCGCGGAGGAAGTCCGGGCCCCCGGTGCCGGCCATGACCACGGTGGGTGCGTCAACGTCCAAGCGGGCCGGAAGCCGGTAGCGTTCGACGGCGCGGTTCATCCGGACGACCTCCTCGGCGAGGGCCACGCAGTCGGGCCAGACGGGCCACTCGTCGAGCCACGCGTCGAGGTCGTCGATGCCGTCGGGGTGGAGCACCTGCTCGACGTAGCGTTTGACCGCCTCGCGCCGTTCTCCCGCCTCGACGAGCGCGGCCATGCGCTCCGAGAGGTCCGCCTCTCTCCGGTACGCCTCCGGGAGCACCGCCGGCTCGTAGGCGGCGACGGCGGCCACCCGCGCGTCGGTCGCCGCTTCGAGAGCCGTGAGCGCGCCGTAGGAGTGACCGAACAGCGCCGGGTCGCGTCCGGTCGCCTCGCGAATCTCGTCGACGACTTCCCGGACGTACTCGACCTCGCGCTCCAGCACCGCCTCGGCGGGCGTCGTCTCGGCGTCGTCCAGGCAGGTACCGAAGCCGGGTCGCTCCGGGACGACGACCTCGTAGCCGTCGAGGTGCGGGACGACCGCGTCCCAGTACGCCGGCGGTGCCATCCCGCCGTGGCAGCACAGAAGCGGCGCGCCGCTCCCGAATCGTTCGTCGGACAGTTCTGTTCCGCGTTCGAATCGAATCGGTTGCATCGCGGCCTCGCTTGTCGCCGGCGGCAGCTAAGTCGCACTCTCAGGCGTGCGGTCGTTTAAGTGGCCTCCGAGGGCGGGCGACCGTCTCGGCCGCTTCGACACGCCCATGACCGACCGCCGAGACGGCGGACGTATGGGTCTCATCGCCGAGTTCGACATCGACTGCGACGCGCTCCCGCTGACAGGGGTCGCGGCGGCGGTTCCGGAGGCGACGCTCGCGTTGGAACTCCAGTACAACCACGGCGAGCGGCCGATGTTCATCGTGACGGCCACCGGCGGGGCACACCGGGCACTCGAAACCGCTATGGACGACGCCGTCGACGTGGCCGACTGGACGCGAATCGGCGAGTCGGGCGAGACCCGCCGGTATCAGGCCGTCCCGGCGCTGAGCTTCGAAGAACAGCTCGGGGACAGCCTCGACGACCTCGCCGGACTGGAGGCCCTCGCCACCGCCGACGCCATCATCGAGCGCATCGAGGCCCAACCGGGTGGTTGGCGGCAGACCGGCTGGTTCGCGGACCGCGACGCGTTCGGGCGATTCGCATCGTTCTGGCGGCGGAACGCCGGCTTCGGACTCCGGCGCCTCGCCCGCGACGGCGACCCCGAACCACCGGGGGAGGGGCTCACCGACCGACAGGACGAGGCGCTCCGGACGGCGTACGAACTTGGCTACTTCGACATCCCCCGCGGGGCAACCCTGCGGGAGGTCGCCGACGAACTCGGCATCGCCGCTTCTTCGACCTCCGAGCGACTCCGACGGGCGCAGACCCGGCTCATCGCCGAGACGGTGGCGACGACGTGGCCGCCGCTTCCGAACTGACGGGTCGACGAGCCGGAACTGACGAGCCGGAACTGACGAGCCGGAACTGACGAACTCGACGAACCACTCGGGTCGGTCACGCCCGAAGACCGCCCTAACTGAGTCGGACGACGGCGCTCCGGCCGGCGAAGTAGACGCCGCCTTCGGCGATGCTCGGACCGATGTCGAAGCGCTGGCGTTTGCCCGCGGCCAGCTCTTGTCGCGTGTTTCCGGTGGGGGCGTCGAGGACGGTTACCGCTCCCCCGCTGTCGTCGTGCGTCGGGACGAACACGTTCCCCGCGCCGACGGCGATGCCGCTCGCGTAGCTTCCGGCGTAGTTTCGGTTGTCCCAGCAGCGGGTCCCGTCGGCCAACGCGAGCGTGACCAACCGGTCGTCGGTCGCGACGTACACCCGGCTACCGTCGGTCGCGATGGTCTCGGGCTGCCTCGGTCGACTCTCGCCGCCCGCTCGCTGCGGTTCGAGTCGATAGCGCCAGCGCTCCTCACCCGTCTCGGCGTCGAGTCCGAGCACGCTCCCGGCACCGGTCCCGACGAGGACGGTCCCCTCGACCACCGAGACGTTGCACGCGATTCGGGCGCTCGTCTTCGCACGCCAGCGCTCCGTCCCATCGGCCGCCGCCAGTGCCCGGACGTAGGTGTCGTCGCCGGCGGTGTAGACGGTGTCGTCGGCGACGGCAGGCGTCGAGTCGGAGGGGAACCCGGTCGCGGCCCGCCAGCGGGTCTCGCCGGTCGAACGTGACAGCGCGTGAGTCGCGACCCCCGCTTGGACGTAGACGGTGTCGCCCGCGACGATGGGGCTCGCACCGAAGATGCCGCCGCCGAGTCCCTCCCGTTTCCAGCGTCGGTCACCCGTCGCCGCGTCGAAGGCGTGGGTCTCCTTGCGGGTCACGACGACGAGCGTTCCGTCGCCGACTGCGGGCGCGGGTTCGGGGTCGGTGAGCGGTCTGGTCCACACTCGCTCGCCCGTGTCGGCGTCGACCGCGGAGAGTTCGTCGTCCATGTCGTGGACGTAGACGGTGCCGTCGGCGACAACCGGGACGTGGTGGCCCACGTGGGTCTCCACGGGCACCGTCCAATCGACAGTGAGGTCACCTTCGGGGACAGCCTCGGACGCGACGGCCCCGGTGTTCGTCGTCGGACCCATCACGCCGCGCCAGTCCGCGGTCGCCGGCTCGACGGGGTCGTACTCGGGACACTCCCCGCTCGTCGGGTTGTGCTCCGACCGCGTTCCGAGACAGCCCGCCGCGCCGACGGCGGCGCTTCCGAGACCCGCCAAGAGTCGCCGCCGAGTCGGTCGCTGGCCGGTGTCGGTCATGCGACCTTCACCACCCCGTGGTTCGCGTGGGTCAGATACATCGCCTCCTCGGTGATGACCGGCGACGCCATCGGCCGCCTGTAGTACGGTTCGGCGAAGTAGTTCCCCGACTGGAGCCACTCGTCGGCGTCGCCGCCCCACAGCCGCGTCCCGTCGGCGGCGTCGACGGCTCCGGTTCGGAGGTAGACTCGCCCGTCGGCGACGGGCGGGCGAGCGAGATACGGGAGGGTCGTCGGGTCGCGGTCGTGGCTCGGCGGCGCTTCGTTCACCACGCGCCAGCGCTCGACGCCATCGGTCTGGGAGAGCGCGTAGAGGTTCTTCGCGCCGACGTAGACTCGCTCGCCGTCGACCGTCGGCGGGCCGGCGGCCTCCGAGCCGGTCACGAACCGCCAGCGCTCCTTACCGGTGTCGGGGGCGAGCGCGTAGACGGTTCCGCCGACGGTCGCGTACAGCGCGTCGTCGGTGACGGCGAGGCCGTTGGGCGACCGGCCGTACCGACCGTCGAGCACCGTCCGCCAGCGCCGCCCGCCGCCGTGGTCGTAGCCGAGGACGACGACCGCCTCGCGCTCCCGCTCGAACGGCGTGAAGGCGGCGTAGACGCCGCGGTCGTCGGCGACGGGCATCGTCGTCTCGACCGGCTCGTCCGGGCCGACGAGGAGTTCGAGCGCCCCCGGCCGGTCGGCGGCCCACAGCCGACTCCCGTCGCTTCCGACGGCGTGCAGGCGGCCGCTCCCGCTTTCGACGTACAGTCTGTTCCCGTACGCCGTCGGGGTTCCCAGCCGGCCGCCGAGGTCCGCAGTCCACTCGCCCGACCCGTCGGCACCGACGGCGTGGAGCGTGCCGTCGTAACTGCCGACGACGACGGTTTCGTGGTCGTCGCCGACGACCGCGGGGCCGCCGCCGAGCCCGTCCGCGAAGCCTTCGACCCAGCGGACCGACCCGGACGCGGCGTCAATCGCGGCCAGCGGGCTCACGAAGTCGTCCGGCCTGTAATAGTGGGTAGCGACTCCGGTGACGTAGACGGTGCCGTCGGCGACGACCGGCGGGGCGAGCGCGCCGTAGAGCGGCGGGTCGAGGCTCCCCCGCGAGACGCTCCACGAGACGGTTCCCTCGGACGGGCCGGCCGGTGCGTGGCCCGTCGCCTGTGGGTCGTAGCCGGTGGTCGGCCACGTCGTCGTCGGCGCGTCGAACGTCGCGTCCGGAGCCGGTAGGGAGCCGCCGCACCCGGCGACTCCGCCCGCGAGCGCGACTCCGCCGGCGGCCAGTACCTCGCGTCTGGAGAGCATACGACCGCCGTCTCGGCGCGAGATAAAAACCTTCGTGGCTCCCCGCTCGGAGACCCGCCCTCGCGACCGGTCCCGCCGCCGTCCGAACCAACAGGAGTATTATCAGCCGGACCACACGTCCTCGCTGATGCCCTCCTATTCGCGACGCGACGCGCTGAAGACGATTCCGGCGCTCGCCGCCGGCCTCGCCGGCTGTGCGAGCCTCACGGGCCACGACGACTCGCTCCCGATGCCGACCGCGTGGACGGCGGGCGTGCGAACTCCGACCCGCGCCCTGCGCCCGTCGTCCGGCCCCTTGCTCGTCGGGACTGGAAGTCCGTTTCACGCCGACCCGATGGTGTCCGCGCTCGACCCCGAGACCGGCGAGGAGCGCTGGACGGTGACCGGTCGGAAGGGCTACCGCTCACCCCTCGGCGTCGACGACCGGCACGCGTACCTGTTCTCGAAGGCGGGGCGAGCCACGGCGGTCGATTACGAGGCGGGCGAGCGAGTGTGGGACACCGGACTGACGGGCGTCGACAGAGCCGACCCGGGCGTCGTTCAGTACCCGCCGGTCGTCGCCGACGACACCGTCGTCTTCCCCATCTCGGGCACCGAAAACGACGTTGTAGACCGACTGCTCGGGCTGTCCCGCGAGGACGGCGAGCGGCGTTTTCGCGCCGAACTTCCGGCGTCGCTCGCCGGCGCGCCCGCCTCCGTACCCGCCGGAGACGGTTCCCAAGCCGGCGTCGTCGCGCCCGTCCTCGACGGAACGCTTCGCCGGTTCGCCACGGATGGCTCCGAATCGTGGCGCGTCGACGTGGGTCCGTCGCCGTCGTCGGTGGCAGTCGCCGGGGACACCGTCTTCGTCGGGAGCGCGACCGAGGAGCTACTGGCGCTCGACGCGGCGACCGGCGAGGTTCGCTGGCGTGGGTCGCTCCGAAACACCGTGTTCGCCCGGCCGCTCGTCTCCGACGGCCGCGTGTACGTCGGGGGTGCGGACTACTTCCTGTACGCCTTCGACGCCGAGACGGGAACCCGACTGTGGCGGCGCGAACTGGCCGGCCCCGTGACCTGCGGACCGACCCGCGTCGGCGACCGACTGGTGACCGTCGTGGGGGCGGACATCCTCGTCCGGGGGCACAGCGGGACCGTCCCGTTCGACCCGACCGCGCTGTACGTCCACGCGACCGACGGCGCTCTCCTCGGTGAATACCGGTTCGAGGGCTACCTCGACGGCGGCACGGTGAACTGGGTCGTCGCCGCGGGCGACGGCGTCTACGTCGGACAGGAATGGCAACTCGCTCGCCTCGACGCGGAGGTGCTCGATGCCGAGTGAGCCTCCGGAGCGGACGGGTTCGGCCGGAAGCCGGGAGCAAACCGTCACCCGCCGCGAGGTGCTCGGGACGCTCGCGGCCGTCAGCTCGCTCTCCGTCGCCGGCTGTAGCTCGATTCCGGGGCTCGGCGGGCCACGACCGGTCTGGCGACGCGATATCGACGGGGCGTTCATGGCCGGCCCGCCCGCCGTCACCGACGGACTGGTCCTCGCCGGGATGCAGGACAAGGCGTTGTACGGCCTGCGGCGCGAGGACGGGTCGACCGCCGTCCGGTTCGAGACCGGCGGCCCGATAGAGACGCGACCCGTCGCCCCGCCGTCCGGCGGCCCGTACCACGTCCACAGCACCGACGGCGACCTCTACGCGGTCGATTCTTCGGGCGACGAACTGTGGCGCGACGAGGGCACGGCCCATCGAGCGAGACTCGTCCGCACCGGGTCACTCGTCGCCGAACTCGACTTCGCCGGCCCCGAGAGCACGCTCACCGGATACGACCCACAGACTGGCGACCGACGCTTCGAACGGGCGGTTTCGTCGTACTCCCTCGACGGTGTCGCCGACGACTCGGTCGTGGTTCGCGTACCGGTGAGCGAGACCGAATCGCGCGTCGTCTCGCTCTCGCCGGCGGACGAGAGCGTCCGGTGGCGGACCGAATCCCAGCGGTGGTACCCGAGGGCCGTCGCGGACTCCCAGCTCGTCGTCGCCGCGTGGGACGGGACGCTGACGGCCTACGGACCGTCGGACGGGAGTGTTCGGTGGCGAATTTCCATCGGTGACGTGGGACGTACGCTTGTCCTCGGGTCGCAGGTGTATCTCTCCCACGACCGACCGGACGGCCGTCAGGGACTGCTCGCGTTCGACCGCGAGACGGGCAAGAAGCGGTGGGCGAACCCCGTGGGCTATCAGATTCGGGCGGTCGAGGCCACGGACGACGCGGTGTTCGTCGGGAGCCGTGTCGACGACCCCGACGGCGGGATTCTCGGCCGAATCGACCGATTCGACCTCGACGGCACGCGGCGGTGGCAGACCGTAACCGGACTCCCGTCGCTGGACTCGCTCGCCGTCACGGGTTCCCGCGTCGTCGCCGTCTGGGACCGGGGCTTCGAGGTGCTTTCCCGGAAGACGGGCGAGACGCGGTGGTCGTACGAACCCGAATCGCACAGCCGGCTTTCCCTCCGCGTCGAGCCGGCGTCGGTGTTCGTCTCGTACGTCGACGACGGCGCAGTCGCGCGGTTCCCGCTGGAGTGACCGCGAGGACGACGTGGTTCGTTGCCTCGCGTCGCTTCGACTCGACTACCCGGCCACCGCGGCACGCCGGTAGTGGACGAGTGCCGCCGCACCGGCGACCAGCCCAACAGCGATAGTCACGCCGTGGAACGCCACCGGAGGGACCGCCTCGACGACCCCAGCCGAGGACGTGGCGACCAGCGTTGTTCGGACGGCGTCGAGTCCCACTCCGGCCGCGAGAAGTGGCGCGAGCAGGAACGTCGCTCCGACCTCCGCGCTCCACCTCGTCGGGTTTCGGTCGCGGCGTCTCGCGTGTCGATACGTCGCGGCCGCGGCCACACTCCCAAGGAGCGCCGCCGCGGCAAGCGTAGTCGGGCTCACGGTTCTGTCGTCGCTCCGCGAAAATGTAGTCTTTTTGTCTGTTCTGTTCGGTGTCGACGACGCGGTCTCCCACCAACTTATTGACGTACCGAGGAGATACTTCGCTAACGAGGAGCACGAACCGATGGACGACACACGTCACGCGCCCCCGCTGGAGCGCCTCGTCGAAGCAGTCGAAAACCGCGCCTACGAGGCGGTGAGCGGGTCGCTCGGGGAGCTCCGAACGGCGTCGACCGAGGACCGAAAACGGGCGCTCCGAGAGCTTCGACGCCTCGCCGACGACCGGCCGACCGCGTTCGGGTCGCTCCTCCCCGCTGTCACGCCGTTTCTCACCGACGACGACCGCGCCGCCCGGCTGTTGACCGCGAAAGCGCTCGTCGCGGTCGCGGAGGCCGCTCCCGACGCGGTCGCTCCCGCCGTTCCGTCGCTCGCCGAGCGACTCGCCGACGAGGACGAGTTCTACTACGTCCGCGCCCGGTCGGCCGAGGCGCTGGGCTACGTCGCGCTCGAACACTCCGATGCGGTCGCCTCGCCGGAGGTGCTCGCGGACCTCCGCGTCGGCCTCTCGTTCGACGAACCCGAGGTGAAACAGAAGCTGGCCAAGGCGCTCGAATGCGTTGCGCTCGGCGACCCCGGTCGACTTCGCCACCGCGTCTCGACGCTCGCAGACCACCTCGACGACCGGGACGAACTCGTTCGCTATCACCTCTGTACGGCGGTGGCGGTCGTCGGCTGCGACGCGCCGGACTCGCTCGCCGAGGCTCGGGCGGCGCTCTCGGCTCGGCTCGCCGACGAGAACGCCTTCGTCCGGGGCCGCGCCGCCGAAGCGCTCGGACTGTCAGTCCGCGGGGGCGGCGAGGCGGTTCGGGTACCGGATTCGGTGCTCGACGCGGAATCCGACGAGGCGGCCGAGTTCGTCGCCGAACGGGTCCGATTTCTCCGGGCGGCGTCGGAGGGGGAATCAGCGGAGTCACCGGTCGAAGGCGTTGGGTCGCTGGCCGGCGTTCGGAGCACGACCGACGACGCAGTCGACGAGATGACGTCGCCAGACGTGGACGGGGAGTGCCCCCATTGCGGTATCGACCTTCCCGAGGGCGCGCCGCCGATGTGTCCGAGCTGTGGCGCTCCGTACTGAGTCGAGCGCGCGGTTACTTCCGGTAGCCTCCGGGAGTTACTGCGTCTCGCCGTCGCCGACGGCGAGGGCCGCCGGGTCGCTTCAGTCGTCTGCGTCGGCCGTCGTCTCGGTCTCTAACTCGGCTGAAACCGGGGAGAGGCCGTGGACGAGTGCGTTTCCTGACGCCGTATCGAAGAGGTGGACGTTCCCCCGGTCTATCACCACTTCGACGTCCGTGTCTTCCCGAATCGTCGAGTCGGGCTCAACGCTCATCAGCAACTGGTCATCAGCCCCTGACTGGTCCATCGAGGTTCGGCCTTCGCCCAACAGCATGTACGCGAATATCTCGTCGCCCATCGGTTCGAGAATATCGACACGCGTGGAGATGAGCGAAGAGGGGTCTTCGACTTCGACGCGCGTTCCGCCGGGATAGATGTCTTCGGGACGAATTCCGACAGTCACCTCGTCACCCACGTCCACAGCCTCGACAGACGCCGGATCGAACGCGAGCGAGAAGTTCGCCGTCGAAAGCGAGTCTTCTGTGACTGTCGCCTCAGCGAAGTTCATCGACGGCGAGCCGATGAAGCCGGCGACGAACAGGTTCGCCGGCTCGTTGTAACAGACGAGCGGCGGGTCGATCTGCTGGAGCTGGCCGGCGTCGAGGACGGCGATACGGTCCGAGAGCGTCATCGCCTCTTCTTGGTCGTGGGTGACGTAGATGATGGTCGTGTCCAGTTCCTTGTGCAGGCGCTGGAGTTCAGTCCGCATGTGCACCTTGAGCTTCGCGTCGAGGTTCGCTAGCGGCTCGTCCATGAGGAAGACATCGGGCTCACGGACGATGGCGCGGGCGATGGCGACGCGCTGTCGCTGCCCGCCGGACATCTCGTCGGGCATACGGTCGAGCATTCCCTCCAGTTGGACGATTTCGGCGGCGCGTTCGACGCGGCGCTCGATTTCCTCCTTGTCGTAGTTGCGGAGGCGAAGCCCGAAGGAGACGTTGTCGTAGACGTCCATGTGGGGAAACAGCGCGATGTTCTGGAACACCATCGCGACCCCGCGGTCCTTCGGCGGGAGGTTCGTTACCTTGCGGTCGCCGATGTGGATTTCGCCCTCACTCGGCTTCGTAAGTCCAGCGATGCTTTCCATCGTCGTCGACTTCCCACACCCCGATGGGCCGACAAAGCAGATGAATTCGCCGTGGTCGATGTCGAGGTTCATGTCGTCGACCGCCGTTACGTCGTCGTAGTGCTTGCTTACGTGTTCGAGTCGTAGTCGTGCCATTGTTATTCTTTAAGTGCTCCTGCGGTCAGTCCGCTGACGATGCGTTCCTGTGCGATGATGACGAGGACGACGACCGGGATGACCCCCACAACGCTCGCTGCGGCCATGAGGTTGTACTGCGTCGTGTACTGGGTCTGGTAGCTGAGAATCCCGCCGACGATTGGCGACCACTTGGACGCTTCGGGCGACGTCGCCATAATCGAGCTGAAAAAGTACTCGTTGTAGACGCTGATGAACGTGAGGACGCCCGCGGTCGCCACGCCGGGTGCCGAAAGCGGCACGATGACGCGGAACAGCGCGCCCAGTCGGGTCGTTCCCTCCACCCGCGCCGCGTCCTCCAACCCGTCGGGAATCTGCCCGTAGAAGGTCGTGAGGATGAATATCGACAGCGGCAGGAACAGCGCGCTGAACGGCATGACCATCGACCCCGGGGTGTTCAGCAGTCGGGGTGGTGTGAAGAGCGGGATACCCACGAACGGAATCGTTATCGGGGCGTTACCGGCGAACGCCTGAAACAGCGGGATGACGAACGCTGCCGGCGGGAAGTAACTGATGGCGAGGATACCGAGCATCAACAGCGCGCGCCCGGGGAACTCGATCCGTCCGAACACGTAACCTGCGAGGCTCGCGACGACGAGGACGATAACTGTCGTCGTGGCAGCTAGCACGAAGCTATTCAGCACGTACAGATGGAACGGAACCTGCTCGAAGACGGTAACGAACGCTGTCGGATTGAATCCCTTCGGAACGGGGAGCGGAAACGTACCGCTGACGCCGAACAGGTCGACAGTTGGGAGGAAACTCCCGGAAAGTAGATTCTCTTGTGGTGTCACCGCGAGGACGAGTAACCAGTAGAACGGGAACACTGTCGTGACCATAAAAAACGCCATCGCGACGTAGAACAACGCTCGGTACACGCGTCGTGGGTTGTGGATCGCATTCCGCGCCCACCGTGCGAGCGGCCCGGTATCGTCTGACGTATCCTCGATTTCGCTGGACATTATATCGCGTCCTCCCCCTGCCACAGGATGATTCCCATCACGACGACGCCGATGATGGCCGCCGTAACGAACGCGATGGCGGCCGACGTCCCCTCGTGCGTGTTGAACGTCGAGACGACCATGCAGGAGAGTGAGGGGACGACGGTACAACTCGAGACAGTATCGATGATACCGTACACGCGCATCGCCTGCACCGAGCGGAATAACACCGCAACCCCGATGGTCGGCAGGATGAGCGGGAGCGTGATGTATCTGAACTGCTGCCACTTGCTCGCACCGGCGACACGAGCCACGTCGTACAGGCTACGATTGATGCTCTGGAGCCCGGCAAGGATGAGTAGCGCCATGAACGCCGAGGTCTTCCAGATGTCGGCGACGATAATGATGAACGTCGCGCTGACCGTGTCGTTCAATGTGTTGGTCGGCGCCACTACTCCGAGGTCGGCGAGAATCGGCGTGGCGAACCCGACGTTTGAGTCGAACATTAAAAAGAACATCATCCCCTGAATGACGATTGGGACGGCCCACGGAATGATAATCGCCGCACGGACCCACCGCCGGCCATAGAAGTCTTGATCTAAGACGAGCGCTTGCCCCAGTCCGATGAGGGTCTCGAACAGTACGCTGGCCACGGCGAAGATGAGGGTAATTACGAGGGCGCTATCGAGGAGACTCGCGGCGTCGAACCCAGTCGGGAGGAACGTCGTCCCACCGGGAAGGAACCGGTTTTTCTCCCCGGTGAACAGCGCGACGTAGTTGTCGAGACCGACGAAACGGACACTAGAGAGGTCGGTCGAGACGGCGTATAGTGACAGCTCGAACGTCCGCAAGAGCGGGTAGATGGCCACGATACCGAGCAGGACGAATACCGGGGTCAACAGCAGGTACGCGTACTGCGTGTCGCTCAGGTTCTCCAGCCACCGCAAGAAGGCGACGACTGGCCCCGACTGCCGTGACTCGCGTACCGACTTTGCAGTCGTATCGGCGCTCATACTACCCCTCTGAGAGGTGTGGAACTCATGATTTGATCTGTTGAGTGTAAAGCTCTCAGCTCGTCAGTTGTCTCTCTCAGTCTCTTCGAGACTGGACTGGAGCGTCGCCATCGCCTCGGACGAAGACACCTCTTGTCCGACCGCGCGATTGGCCTGCTCCGCGATTTTACTCGATTGGTTGTTCCAGACTGCCGTCACCGGTCGAGCCATTGTGTTCTCACCGGCGACGCGGAGCGTGTCCATGTAGTCACCGGCCGGTTCGAGCTCCGCAGCCGTCTCGGAGTTAAACAGACTCGCCCGCGGCGGTAGCCACCCCTCGACCTCCAGAAGGAACAATTGGAATTCCTCGCGCATCGACGCTTGGATGACCTGTGTGACTGCGTCGAGCTTCTGACTGTTCGGGTTGACAGTAATGTGCCAGCCGCCGAGTGCGGAGGTGGACCCACCGGTTCCGGGGAACTGCGCCTCGCTTTCGGGGACACCGTAGGGAAGCGGCATCGTCCCGAGGTCGTCGCCGAACTCCGACGCTGCTTGATTAATCGCGTACGGCCAGTTGCGGTGGAACACGGCGTTCCCGTCGACGAACGGTGCGAGTGAACTGTCTTCGATCCACCCGAGGATGTTCGTCGGCGTGAAGCCGCCGCCGTAGTCGCTAAACTGCCCGTCGAAGCTCTCGTCGTGGACGAACTTTCGCATCATATTCAACGAGTTGACGACCGGGTCCGAGTCGACGGTGACGGGTCGTTCGCCGACGGGGCCGAATAGGTTCTCGCGACCACCGAAGTAGGCGCCGCCCCACGAGGACAGCACCTCGTTGAAGGTACAGCAGGCGGTGCCGACGTAGATATCCCACTGGGTGGTAAAGCCGTAATCGACGCCCGAGAGCTCCTGTGCCTCGGCAGCGATGTTCGACCACCGTTTCCACGTCATCGGCTCGGTGGCCCAGTTCTCCTCGGTCGGATTGTAGCCGGCCTCTTCGACGAGGTCTTTCCGGTACAACATCGTCGGGTAGTCGGGGTACAGCGGAACACCGAACAGGTCCCCGCTGGCGGGGTCGATGGCCGTCTCAGTGAACCCGCCGAAGTACTCGTTTTCGATGGTCGAAAGCGCACTCTCGGGGAGCACCTCAGAGAGGTTAGCGAGCTGTCCCCGCTGGATGAAGATGTTCACCCAGCCGTTGTCCATCATGAACATGTCCGGCGTCGTCTCCTGAGAGCTCAAGAGCCGGTTGTACGTCGAGCGACGCTTCCCGCTGTCCGGCTGGCCCGGCTGGAACTCGACGCGGATGTCGTCCGAGAGTCCCCCTTTCTCGTGTAGCGCAGTACGGAGCTGGTCCGCGTGGTCCTGTGCGACAGTCGCGTCAAAGCCCCAGACGACGGTCGTTCCGCCGCTTTCGGACTCACCGACCTGTCCACCGGTGTCGGAGCCGTTGCCGAACATACTCGCACAGCCGGAGAGGCCCGCTGTGACTCCCGTCGCACCTGCAGCGGCGATAAACCGCCGTCGTGAGACGCTCTTCTTCGTCGTCTTGCTCGTCTCTGGGTTCGTTGTCATCGTCCGAATTGTTCATCAAAATAGGGCCACTTATAATTTAGGGATTATCTTTGAGATATCACAAGAACTTTATCTGAACTCTGTGGCCAGTAGGTGTATGGGACTCCGACGGTCACTCGACGATTACAAGCAGAACGAAGACGCGACCGACGTATTTCCGGGCGAACGGCGCACGCGGCGAGGCAGATTCAGCGGGTCGGACCAACGCCTCGTTCACGTGTCACCGGCCGGGTCACTACGGGACTACTCGTACCCACTTTCGGGATTCGGCGGCATCGTGTCCTCGCGTTTCGGCGTCCGTATCGGTGACACCATCGAGTGGTTCGATGCGCTCGACACGGGGATTCAGACGTACCGAGCGGGTCGGTCGCTCGTCGAGACGACGCACCGTCTCGATGGGTTCGACGTGGTACAACGCGACGTTACCGACGGGCTCGCCCACACGACGGCGTTTGAGCTTGGCGACGGTGCACCGGAGGATATCGAACTGGCCGCGTTCATCGAGATCAGTCCGGAGGGGCGAGATGGGCGCGTCGGGCAGCTAGTCCACGACGACGCCATCGAGGTGTACCACAACCGAGAACACGACTACCTCGGCGCCTCGACTGAGTTCGTGGAGTGTACGCCCCAAGTACTCGAGCGGTTCGACGAGATACTCGCCGCGGAATCGCGGTCGTTTCCGGAGTTCGGTGCGTCCGAAGAGTACGAGGAGAGTCGCCTCACCGGAGGTGTTGGCGTCCGCGTCGCTTTCGAGGACGGTGAGACCAGTCTCGTCACCCTGCTGTCGGACATCGAAACGCAGTCGCGCTCGGATGCGCTCTCTGCGGTCGCGACCCGGACGCGACGAACCAACAGCGATTCAGCCGCGCTCCTCGCGACGGCACGGCGGGCAGGACAGTATCCCACGGTCACGGACCGACTCGTCGCGACTGACCTTTCGGTCCTTGAGTTGCTCTCCGCACCGACTGGGGCCCGAATTGCGGGGCCGGATTTCGACCCATACTACCAGTACTCCGGCGGCTATGGCTACACGTGGTTTCGAGACGACGGAGAAGTTTCGACGTTTCTCTTGGAAGCCGACGAATCGCTCGGGTTCGGCGCAGCCGAGGCACACCGACAGAGCGCCGAGTTCTACTTGCAGACGCAGTTACCTGACGGCCGGTGGCCTCATCGGGTGTGGCCGATGAACGGCCGGCTTGCGCCGGGGTGGGCGAACGGCCACATCGAGGGCACGGAAACGCAGTACCAAGCCGACCAGACTGCGAGTGTCCTCGTCTTCCTCGCCGAGTACCTCTCGACATACCGACAGTCGCTCCGAAACGTCACGGTCGAGGCCATCGAGAACGCGTTACAGTCGGGAGTCGATGGGCTCGACAGTTCGCTGAAAGACGATGGCTTTCCGACGGTATGCGAAAACGCGTGGGAGAATACGAATGGTCGTTTCACGCACACCGCCGCGAAGTTCGTTCAGGCCTACAGTACGATTGCGGCGGTCACGTACGATACCGCCACCAGCGAGCGCGCAGCGACGCGGGCAACGGAGGTCTTTGACGCGCTCGATATGGCGTGGGCCGCCGACAAGGGTATCTACGCGCTCCGATTAGACGACGGGGACGGTGACTTGGACGACCGAGTCGACAGCACGACGTTCTCGCTCGTCGACGCCTACCTCGCCTACCGAGCCATCGAGGATATCGGCGACACGCGATTGCGGCGACTCGAGTGTCACCTCCAAACCGCGTTCTCCAGGCTCTGGAAAGAGACCGGCGACATCTCCGGACTCACGCGATTCGAGGGCGATACGTGGCGGCGGCGGGGGCAGGGAAGCGAGAAGGTTTGGACCGTCTCGACTGGCTGGGGCGCGTACGCGGCCGAGAAGTCGATTCGACTCTTCTCGTCGACTGACGAGTACGACCCCGAAACGTGGGCGGATCGGTTGTTCGACGAAATAGATCTCGACGGTAGTCTGTGCCTTCCATCGGGCTACCTCCCAGAGCAGTTCTTCGACACCGGTGCGCCGGACAGCGCAACGCCGTTGGGTTGGTCCCACGCCATTCGACTGGCCACGCACGCGTCCCGTGTCACCCGAGGTGCCCGCACCGAGTAGGGTTGTTACATTCGAACAACGGAGTTCGAGGCGGTCACGCGCCGGACAGCACCCTGTCTGTACTCCCATACTAAGATTTATCCCCCGCCTTGGCCGAACACTTGGATATGGTGGAAGACGAGGTGGTGGACAGCCTCATGCGGATCGGGCTCTCGGACAAGGAGTCGCGGGCATACGTGACGATACTCCGTAACGGGGCGACGACAATCCGAGTCGTCTCTGAAGAGGCTGACATCTCTAAGAGTTACGCGTACGATATCGTCGGAAAACTCGAGGAGCGCGACCTCATCGAAATCGACGACCACGTCCAACCGACGCAGTTGCGAGCGATTCCGCCCGCAGAGGGCATCGACAACCTCGTTTCCCAACTACAGACCGTCGAGTCCCAGTTAGAGGACCTGTTTGACTCCGAGAGCTACGAACAGCAGAAGTTCAGTATCATCAAATCTCGACGGACGATACTCGCTCAGCTCAATAAGCTGATCGACGCCGCCGAATCAGAACTCGTTCTCGCACTTCCCGCATCGGTGCTTCATCGGGTCGAGGACTCTCTCAGAGAGGCGCAGAGTCGGGGAGTATTCTGTATGCTTCTCGTCACGGAGTACGACGGCACGAGTTCGATCGACGGTGCGACCGCGAGTATCATCCAGACGTGGAGCGCCCCGGCACCAGTGACGCTTACCGTTGACCGGGGTGACGGTATCATCGCCTCGGCAGATGCGATACTGAACTCGAACTCCGATGAGTACGCCATCTACCACGCTGAGGAGCACATCGTGTCCTCGTTGTTTGACTCGTTTATCGCCAACTACTGGCCGATGGGCGAGCAGGTGCACGTCGGGTCGAAAAGCCAACTGCCGGCGACATTCACGAGCTTCCGTCACGCGGTGTTCGACGCGACGCTACATCTGATGGACGGAGCTGTCGTCACGGCCGAGATGGACATCCGCCCCACCCAGAGCAACGCGGCGTTCGAGACGACCACTGGGACGATCGTGGCGGTGAAACAGAGCCTCGTTCGGCCCTTCTCGAACGACTTTCCGACCCAGGAATCGTTCGTGGTTGAGACGTCTGACGACACGTTTACGGTCGGTGGCTCGAAGGCGTTCTTGGAAGATTTCGAGGCCCGGCGCGTCGTCTTTCGGTCGGTCAGCGATGCGGAATCGGATTAGTTTTCTGCACTTGCTTACCGACCAGTCGCGATGGACTGTCGTGCGTGGGCCGCCGCTGCTTTCCTCCCGGTCGGGTCGACCCAACCGCCTTCGACGTCACTCGAGTAGCGCGAACGCCGCTTTGCATCCAAAACTGGCTCACGCTTCAGGATGGAGCTTTGACGCCGGCTACTCTGCCGTCTGACTCCTGTGCCGGTACTCATCCGACTCGGCCCGAAGACGACGAACCGACCAGCGTCTTCGTCGTCGAACTTCCGTGCGCCGACTGACCTGTCGGCGAGTTCTGTGGTACAGTACGACATCGCCGTTGAATGGGAGCGCCGCGCGACGTCGCCTGTGGGGCAGAAGAGTTCGGTGACGAGTTGGAGAGTTACTCACCGCCGAGGCGCGCCGGTGGGACGACGCCCGGCCGGCCGAGTCGGAAGCGGTCGCCGACTTCGACCTCCTCGATCACGTGCGGGTACTCGAACGTCGTCGCGGCCTTCGAGAGCGCGCCGGGGTCCGCGTGAATCGACCGCCAGCGCCGCCAGTGCTCGGGAATCAGGCGGTCGATGCCGAGCGCGTTCGTGGCCTCGATGATCTCGTCCGCGTCGTTGTAGAGCTTGCGCGTGATGACCTCGCCGTCTTGGACGACGCGGGCGTCGGTTCCGTAGGAGAGCATCCCGAGGTCGATGTCGAACTCCACACCGATCTCGTGGAACGCCTCGCAGGGCCGGTTGTCGCCGCCGTGGAAGATGGTTCCCGTCTCGTGCTCGATAACGTACGTCACCGTGCCGGTCGCGTCCGGGTCGCACCCGCCTCTGACGTGGACGGTGAGGTCGCCGACCTCGTAGCTGTCGCCGGGTTCGACGGCCGTCCGCTTGTCCTCGTCGATCGCGCTCACGTCGAAGTTCTCGTAGCACTCGACAGGCGCGTGGACGTCGCCGCCGTGGTCGAGAAGCGGGCCGAACGAGGGCGGCCAGAAGTGGTCGCGGTGGTCGTGGGTGCAGAAGACCGCGTCGCAGGCGTCCGCCCACTGCGGCTCCATCGGCACCGGCGACATCCGAGCGACGTACTCGCGGTCCCGCTCGGTACTGAAGTAGGGGTCGATGTAGATGGCGGTCTCCGGCGTCCGTATCGCCCAGCCGGCGACGCCGAGATACCACAGCGAGACTCCCTCCTCGACGTCGACGCCGTTGAGTTCCTCCCGGGCCCACCATTCGCCCCAATCGCTCGTAATCGTCATCGTACGCTCCGCGCCGCGCTGCCGGATTCGCCGTGATAGTACATGTGACAGCGGTCCGCACGGGGCCTGTAAAAGCTTCCGGCGTGGGGCTCAGTCGTCGACATCAGCGAACGTGACTCCCGTAACCTCGAACCGTGCCCCGCCTGCGTCAGATTCGGCGACGCTAACGTTCCATCCGTGGGCCTCGGCGACCTGCTTGACGATTGCGAGCCCGAATCCGGTACCCGTACGCGAGGTTGTGCGGCCGGCTTCGAAGATGGTGTCGCGGCGCTCGGCTGGAATGCCGACACCGTCGTCCTCGACGTAGAAGCCGTCCGGAAGTTCACCGACAGTCACCGCCACGCCGTCTCCACCGTGTTCGATGCTGTTCCTGACGAGGTTCTCGACGAGCTGTTGGAGCCGACTTCGGTCAGCGATGACCGTCGCCGTCAAATCCGTCTGGAGTTCAGCGTCGGCCGTTTCGATGGTTCCCCAGCAGTCGGAGACGAGCGGACCCAAGGACACCGGTTCCAGTTCGCCGACGTTGTCGCCCTTTCGGGCGAGCGTGAGCAGGTCTTCGATGAGGTCGTCGATGCGGTTCAACGCCCGCGCGGCGGTCGCAAGACGGTCGCTTTCGTGGTCTTGGCGGGCCAGTTCCACGTTCCCAGCAGCCACGTTCAGCGGGTTCCGGAGGTCGTGGCTGACGACGCTCGCAAACTCGCTCAGCCGCTCGTTTTGGCGCTGGAGCTGTTGCTCTCGCTTTCGCTGTTCGGTCGTGTCGCGATACATCCAGAGGTGGCCGGTCCCCTCGGGGAGTTCGATCGGTTCGTAGCTTCGGTTGAGCGTCCGGCCGTTCGTCAGAGCGACTGTCTCGTTGTGGACCGACTCTGTCCCGGCGATCAGTTCGTCGACGCGCTCGACGAAGCCCTCCGAGTCAACCACGAGTTCGCTTGCCATCTGCGCCAGTTCCCGACAGTCTGCGCCGATGAGTTCCGTCGACGGTTCCGAGACATCGAACAGTTCGACCAGTCGCTCGTTAATCGCGAGGACGGTTCGGTCGCTGTTTTCGGCGAGGACGCCGACCGGGAGCGACCGAATGAGCGTCGAGAGCAGGGCGTTGGTCCGTTCGAGTTCGTCCTCACGGTGGGTTCGCTCGGTCACGTCCTGGAACAACGAGATGATGCCGACGACCGCGCCGTCGTCGTTCGTGATGGTTCGGTTGTGCCACTCACAGCGGATGTGTTCGCCGTCCTTTCGGACGTTCTCGTCGATGCTGTGGTAGCCCCCCTCCGCGACTGCGAGCTGGTCTGTGACGGCGTCGACGTTGTCGTAACTGTCGTCCGCGACGATGAGTTCCCAGCTGTGGCCGCGGAGTTCCGCTTCGGTATAGCCCAGAATCTCCTCGCCGCGCTCGTTGAGCCCGACGATTTGGAAGTCGCTGTCGTACTCGAGGACGCCGAGCGGCGACTGTTCGATGAACAGGGAGAGGCGTTGTTCGCTCGTCTCGAGCGCGCGCCGTGAGCGGTACTGCTCGACCGCGTTTTCGATACGGTTGGCGAGTACGGTGTACTGGCTGGTCCCGTGTTCCTTCTGGAGGTAGTCGGTGACGCCCGCGGAGATTGCGTCGCTCGCGACCTCCTCGCTTCCCTTGCCGGTAAAGAGGATGAAAGGGAGGTCCGGCGCGTCCTCGCGGAGGGCTTCGAGGAAGTCCAATCCGTCGCGCTCGGGCATGTCGTAGTCCGAGACGACGCAGTCGAACTCCGCGTCTGCCACGCGGTCGAGCCCCTCGGCGACCGAGGTGGCCGTCTCGACCCGGAACTGGTCGTGTTCCCGTTCGAGGAACGTCGCCGTCAGTTCGGTGAAGTCCTCGTCGTCGTCGACGTACAAGACGACCACCTCGTCCACTAGCTCGCTCATATCTATCCCGCCTGAATGTTCGCTAAGTGGATACTTAAGGGTGGGCGCGGTCGGAGGGACACGACTCTCCCGTGTCGGAGTAGTTGACCTCCACGCTCAGCGTGACCCGACGAGTCCCAAGAGGGTGATGAGCGCCCGGCCATCGAGAAGTGGAACGCAAGTAAACTACAGTAGCGTTTGCAACTGGTTACACATCCAATCGCACGACAGCGTGCGATTGAGTGTGCATTGACTTGCAAACGCTACTATAGTATCTCTCCTCGCGTTTCACGACCGCCAGTAGGACGGCGTCAGTAACACCAGCACCGGGATGATTTCGATCCGGCCGACCCACATGAGGAAGGTCATCGCGACCTTCGTCGACTGCGGGAACGGCTCGTAGCTCTCGAGCGGTCCCGCGATTCCGAACGCCGGTCCGACATTGAAGAACGTGGCTGCCGCAGCGCTCATGGCCTCGAATTCGGTGACTGACAGCTGTACTCGGGATGCGTCGACGACGACGAAGATTGTCGCGACGATGAAGAACACGAGACTAACCAGCGTGTAGGCGTAGATGTCCCGGACCGTCTCTTCGTCGACGACGTTCCCACTGTGGCGGACTGGCCGGACCGCGCTCGGGTTCGAGGCCGTAAACAGGTCTCGGCTGAATGCTTTCACGACGACGAGCCACCGGAGGGTCTTGATCGAACAGGTCGTGCTACCGGCCATCCCACCGATGAACATACAGACGAACAGGAGGTGTTTGGCCGCTGCCGACCAGAGGTTGAAATCCGTGCTCGCGTACCCTGTCGTCGTCATTATCGAGACGACCTGAAAGAGTGCGTGCCGAGCTATCTGTTCGAGGCTCGTATAGGGAGCACCGTCGACCAACAACACTCCCCCGACACCGACCGTGAAGAACCCGAGCAGTCCGACGTAGAAGCGGAATTCGTCACTATTCCGGAGTCGTTCGAAGTTCCCCTGAAAGGCGAAGTACAGTAGAATGAAACTCGTGGCACCGATTGCCATGAACGGGATAATCGCCCACTGAACGGCGGGCGAGAAGGCGGCGATGCTGTCTCCACGGGGTGAAAAGCCACTCGTCGAGATGGTCGTAAACGCATGCGCTACGGCGTCGTACAGCGTCATCTCCGGCGCGTATCCGATCAAATGGAGTCCGTAGAGAACTGCCACCTGGAGCCCGGTCAGGCCGATATAGATCTTCCAGAGAAGGGCGGCTGTTTCCGAAATTCGGGGTGTGAGCTTGTTGACGTCCTGTATCTGGGTTTCGGTCTCCATGAGCTGTGCACCGCCGACGGACAGTTGGGAGAGGACAGCCGTCGCCAGAACGAGAATACCGAGTCCACCGAGCCATTGCAGGACCGCTCGCCACATGAGGATGGCCCGCGAGTGGCGTTCGAAATCCACGATGACCGTCGCGCCGGTCGTCGTGATTCCGCTCATACTCTCGAATAGGGCGTTCACCGGCGTTGCAAGCATTCCATCGCCGGCAAGAACGAATGGGGCCGCACCGACGAGCGCGATGCTCAACCACGTCAGCGAGACCATCAGAAACGCCTCCCGCGCTCGGAGGTCACGCTCGTCGGTGAGCTGTTCGAGCCCGACCCCGAGGAGCGTTGTACCAAGTATCGGGAGGATGAACGGGAGCAGCGCCGTTCCGTCGTAGAGAGCGATTCCGAGAGGAAGGAGGAGTGGCACCCACAGCCATTTGAGAATCGTCCCGACCAGTCGACAGCTAACCCGCCAATCGACGCGAATTCTCATACGAGCTCCATAACGCGAGAGAGGACGTCTGCGGCTACGAAGAGAACGACGTGGTCACCTGCGTTGATGACGGTCCCGCCACGGGGAACGATGAACTCCTGATCGCGAGTGATCGCACCGATAACCACATCGGATGGAAGCTCAGCAACGCTCTCGTGGATGGGGCGTCCCGCGAGCACGCTTGCCTCGTCGACCTCGATCTCTAGCACTTCTGCCTGGCGACCTTCGATGAGCGAGAGGTTTTCGACCTGTCCCTCCTGTGTGAAGCGGACGATTTCCTCCGCGGTCGCTTCACGGGGGTTGATCGCGACGTCGGTTCCGACCGCTTCGAATAAGCTTGCGTACTGGCCTTGCTCGACGACGGCGACCGTACGAGCGACACCGATGTTCTTTGCGAGCAACGAGACCAAGAGGTTCTTCTCGTCGCTGTCGGTCGCCGCGATGACTGCGTCCGCCCGGTCGATGTGTTCACCGACAAGGAAGTCCACGTCCGTCGCGTCGTGTACCATCACGATTGTTCCGGGAAGGTCTTCGGCGAGTTGGCGGCCGCGATCCGCGTCTTGTTCGATCAGACGGGGTTCGAGGCCGCGCTCTTCGAGCAGCCTAGCCGTGTGATACCCGATGTCACTCCCACCAACGACGACGATATCGCGAGCCTCATCCGCGGTTTCGGCTGAGGCAACAGTTTTCGAAAACGCTTGGACGCTCTCCGGACTGCCGATGACGATCACTTTGTTTCCGGCTTCGATTCGGGTCTGTCCACGGGCGATTACGACATCGCCCTCCTGAACTAGTGCAGCGAACGTGAGCGCATCGAACTTGTCCGCCTCTTCGACGGTCTGTCCGACGATTTCACTATCTGCCGCCACCTCGAACTCGGCCATCTGGACGAGTCCACCGGCGAACGGGTCGACGTCGACGGCGGCCGGGAGCCCGACGACGCGGACGATATCGTTGGCCGTCAGCAGGTTCGTCGAGACCATGAAATCAACCCCGAACGCCCTCTCTGATCGCGTCCACGTATCGAGGAAGTTTGCGTTCCGGACCCGAGCAATAGTGAAGACATCGCCCGTCGTCTTCGCCGTCCCGCAGGTGACTAAGTTCGTCTCGTCGTCGTCCGTGCTGGCGATGAGCATATCCGCCTCGGCGATGCCTGCCTCTTCGAGTATTCCGAGCGAGGTCCCATCCCCTTCAATCGCCAATATATCGCTCGAATACGTGAGTTCCTCGACTTTCTCCGGATTAACATCGATGACGGTGACGTCGTGACTCTCAGCGAGACTGATCGCGATGTTCGCTCCGACTTCACCAGCCCCGACGACAATCACGCGCATGGCTGTCCTCTGGACGTAACCATTAGGATACCTAACGCATGGGACCTACTAAAAAGCCGTTCTCGGTGTTCCGGGTCTGGAATCATCTTTCTCGGACTGGGTGCTACAGGGGCAGGATGCGGAGCAGGGACAGCTGCCACACGAACAGCAGAGCGAGGAGCGTCACCACCGAGTAGTGTAACCGAGCGGACCGAGTCCAGTAGCCATCGCGCCACGCGAACCCGGTCGTGACGACGGCGCCGGCGGTTCCAACGAGGGCGATGTACCGGAGCACCTTGCCGGCCCGAAGTGCCAGCGACGGCGAGGCAATCTCCGCGTTGAAGTTGATCCAGGCCAGCAGGAAGATCACCAGCACTGCGAGCCAGCAGTAGAACCAGCAACGCTAACTAGTACTTCCGGACGCACAGGGAATCTGCAGTGCAGAGGCCACTCCGATTAACGACCCGACCTATTGGATATAAAGAATTAACTAATTACTGAGAAACCCTCGGGTGACTATGGAGAACAGACTCCGGATGTGGCGACGCACCTTGCTTGGACTATCCATAGCCAACGTCCTTCCGCTCGTCGGAATTATCCTATTCGATTGAGTGCATCACACCCGCCGGCGTGTCGGCGTCACCGCCACACGGCTGCGACTACGGTTATGATTTCTTAAATGACATTTATCTCATGCCGTGAAACACCGTCTCAGCCAATGACTATACTTGCGGTTGAATTCGTACTGAATATATGAATAAAACCGCGTTACGGACGGCCGTCGACCGCAGTCGGCGCAGCCGAGGGTTGGACGGAGTGAGTGCCTGATGGGCACGACGGGCAGCCGCCGCGTACTCGTGGTAATAACACTCCTCGTCGTTTCGTTGGGTGTCGGTGCCACCGTCTTTTCGGGGGCGGTAGCCGCCGATATGCCGGATGCCTCACAGTGTAGCGCTATTTCGTGGACGAATCAGACCATTTCGGGACAAACGTACTACGAGGTCGACAGTCTCGACAAACTCCAGTGTATCGAGGACAGGGGACTTGGAAACAACTACGTCCTGACCCGAGATATCAACGCGAGCGAGACGTCGACGTGGGACAGCAGCAATGGGTTCGACCCGATTGGCAACAAAAGCAATGAGTTCATGGGCACCTTCGACGGTGACAATCACACGATTTCGGGGCTGACTATCAACCGAGGTGGGGCGTACTCCGTTGGCCTGTTCAGCGAGGTCGGTCCGGGAGGAACGGTCAGGGCGGTTGGCCTCAAGGGCGGGTTCGTCACCGGTGCCAGAAGGGTTGGACAGCTCGCCGGGTTTAACAATGGGACGGTCGAGGGTTCCCACGCCACCGGTGAGGTCACCGGGCGGGAACGGGTTGGCGGCCTGGTCGGCCGGAACGACGGGACGATTCGTCGTTCCTACGCCAACGGGGACCGCAGTAGTGCAGACGACTGGGTCGGCGGGCTGGTCGGTTACAACCGGGGGACGGTTACTCGCTCCTTCGCGGCGAGAGCCGTCATCGGAGAGGGGGGCGGCTTCGATGGCGCTTCTGTTGGTGGGCTCGTCGGCGTCACCACCGGAACGATAGCGGATTCCTACGCCACTGGCGCGGTTTCCGGAAGCTGGTACGTCGGTGGGGTGCTCGGGGCCTACCAGATGGCCTCCGGGGGGACGGTTCAGCGTTCGTACGCCACCGGGGCACTCAGTATCGGCGACGAGACGCAGGGTATCGGTGGCCTTGTCGGTGGCTCCGCTGTTAGTCCTGTTACCGTGGAGCGGTCCTATTGGGACGTGGGAACGACGAACGAGTCGAGTGTGAACCATGGAAATGGCTGGGACCCGATAACCGTGACCGAAGTCGACGGCTTCGGAGCGACGGTCGATACCGCCCCCGCTCCCGAGATGCGGGGGGCGAGTGCGGAGACGAACATGACCGGCCTCGACTTCACCACCACGTGGGAGATGGTCGAACGCGAGGAGACGGACGCGGCGACGGACGGCTATCCGATACTGCGGGGCATCGACCGGACGGCGCAGCTTCGAGCGCAGGGTATCGCAAAGCCAGTCGTCGAGTCCATTACCCGGAACGACCCAGACGTTCAGGCAACCACCGCCGAACGCGTGAACCTCACCGTGACGTTCTCGGAGCCGGTCACCGGCGTCGACGCCGACGATTTCACGCTTGCAACCACTGGCACCGCGACAACAACCAACGGGGACGACGACATCTCGGTTACCGGTGCTGACAGCCGATACGTCGTCACCGTCGACACCGTCTCGGGCACGGGCGACCTCCGAGTCGACCTCGTCGACGACGACAGTATCACCGACGCGGACGGGAACGCGCTGGTCGAAGCCGGAGCAGCCGGGAGTCCCGACGGGAGCTATACGGACGGCGAGTCGTTCGCCGTCGACAACACGGGGCCGTCGTTCGCCTCCAGTGAGAACTGGACCGTCGCCGAAAACACCGTCATTGCAGCCGACGTGAACGCCACCGACGGAAACGGCAACGACACCGACATCATCTACTCGCTCGTCGGTGGAGTGGATCGGTCAGCGTTCAACACCAACGCCACCACCGGCACCCTCTCGTTCGACAGCGCACCGGACTTCGAGAACGCGACCGATGCCGACGGAGACAACGAGTACGTGGTCGACGTGCAGGCGGCTGATGAGTTCGGCATCAACACCACCGAGACGATCACCGTCACCGTGAGCGATGCTGCCGAACCCCGGCTCGCACCCGACAACGGCTCACAAACGACTCGCGAGGACACTGTGCTCTCGATCGCCGACGGCGAGAGTGCCGACCTCCTAGAACTAGGGACCGCCACCGACGCTGGCAACTCACTGACCGTGGTCAACGGCACGATGTTCAGCGACGGGAGAGTCCTCACGCTCGGCTCGGGGGCGAATCTCACCGTCTACGGGAACGGAAGCTGGACGTACGACCCGAACGGGCAGTTCGAGTCCCTCGATGATGGGGAGAACACGACGGACAACTTCACCTACACCGTTTCGGATGTCGACGGTGATACTGCACGTGGGACGATCACGGTAACGATCATCGGCGTCGACGAACCCGCCCGTCGCTCGGGGTCGTCTTCGTCGTCCTCGTCGTCCAGTGATGAGCCCGACGTTCGCGTAACCGTCGGCGACGGCGGGGCCGAGGGCACGTGGCGCGTCGACGTCTCGGACCCCTCGACCGACAAGTCGGTCGAGATTCTGCTCGGAGAGACCAGTCCTGACGATGCCGAACGCGACCTATCACTCACTGGTCTGCGGATGAACGTCGACGACAGCTCGGATTTCGAACTCGACATCACGACCGGCGACGCCGGAAGCGACGAAACCGAGCCGTCGTTCACCGCTGAAACGGGGTCGCAGTCGGTGGGGACGATCGCCGTCAACCACACAATTGCCGACGAGGATGTCGAAAACGTCACATTCACGGTTAGTCTCCGCAAGTCACGCCTCGCCGACTCGGACCTCGATCCCGACTCTGTCGCACTTTACCGCGACGAGACGACCCAGTGGAACCGGCTGCCGACCACTATCGTCGAGGAGACTGATGCACAGTATACGTTGGAAGCCACCTCGCCAGGACTGTCGACGTTCGTGATCGGAGCGGCTCCAGTTGTAAATACGACCGACACGACGGTCACAACTGACAAACCAACCACGACGACCGAACCGAACACCACGGACACGACGGTCACAACTGACGAGCCGGCCACGACGGCTGGTGACGCGCCTGGATTCGGCGTCGGGCTGACAGTAATCGCGATGTTGGTTAGCGCTTTCGGCGTCCGACGAGCTGGGTACCGGTCGAAAGAGGACTCCGATTCACCGTGAGACCGGCGATCTCGTTCACGAAGTGAGTGCCGCCAGACACGGTCACGACTTGCGTGGGTGTGGGTCGAACGCGTCCGTTTCGACCGGCGAGGTCCGAACCGGACGTGAGGCTTCGTCTTGAACTGGACAGTGCCGTCTGGTGAAGTGCCACCGCTGTTCTACCCGAGGAGGGTGTCGTACCGACGTCCCTCGCCAACCAACCTGAAGGAATTATCTCGTTCGACGACCGAGTGCTGCTATGTAGCTGTTCGACGGGCTGGTGAGTGCATCCAGGTGCGACAGGGCGAGGGACCGGAGCGGAAGCCGTGGAGAGGTGTCGGCGACGTGACCGAGGAGTCGCTTCCCGCCGAACACCTCTCACCACTCGCCACGCTCGTCGACGAGGTCCTCGCGGGCGTCGGTTACGAGATGGCAGCCGCCACCGACGTCATCGACGACGCCGTCCCCGGCTACGGCGGCCTGTTCGACCCCGCGACGACCCCGGGTGAGTTGCGGCGCGCGCTCGATGACCTGCTGTCGTCGGAACTCACTCACCCGCCAGTCCCCGCACCGACCGACGATTCGTTCATCCTGTACGTCGATGGCAGTTCGCGCGGCAACCCCGGTCCGGCGGGTGCGGGCGCGGTCATCATGGACGCAGAAGAGAACCAACTCGCACGGCTCGGCCGTCCCGTCGGGTCTCGGACGGGAAACAACACCGCCGAGTACGTCGCCCTCCAACTCGGGCTATCCGAACTGGTGTCTCGCTACGAGCCACACAGCCTCGAAGTCCGAATCGACTCGATGACAGTCATCCGCGATGTCTGGGGAGGTAACGAGCCGACAGAACCGGGCGTCGAGACGTACAGCGAGGCTATCGCCGCAGCGCTGTCGAGCGTTCCGAACCACCGGTACACGCATCTGGCTGACCGCGACCCGAACCCCGCCGATGCACTGGCGACAGTCGGTGCCGACATCGCAGCCTTGGGGCCGGGATAGCTCGTCTCGTCGCGGGTGTCCCGAACTCCCGTCGGCGACGTTCCCACTCCGCTCGCGCGAGTCGCAACCCACCCGGTCACCATGCGCCACATCGTTTCGAACTGACGCCAGTGAGTGGTCGTGGCTTTTACCAGCATCGAGACATCACCTCCGGTATGGACCTTCAGATTACTGGACTGGAGGATCTCGAGGAACGAGTCGGGAACGCCCTCAACCGAATCGGCGAACTGCAAGCGGGTACTCGGATCCAGTCGGACACCTTCTTCTCGCAACCGTTCATGCGCGACCACACCGAGTTCGACTCGTTTGCCGCGTTCTGCGATCAGAGCCCGTGGGCGTTCGACGACGTTGCCGACGTACGGGACGTCTCGCGTGCCCGACTCGACGAGTACGTCGCCGGCAGAACTGATTTCGAGACGTGGGAGGAGATGAAGACCCGGGCCGCCGAAGAAGAGATTATCGACCAAATCGTCTCCTGATTACGGAAGTCTGAGGAGATAGCCCCATGCTTTAGCGCGGGCATGAATCCGACAGGATGTTTTGCAGAACTAATACAGTTCATACGGACACCGAATCCGGCCGGTCTGCTCGTGGGAGTTACGCTGTGTTTCGGATGGATGAACGTCGCTCGCGGCGGGGTCGTCGACTGCAACTCGATTCGGTTCGTCTCACGCGGGACACATCGGTCGTCGGCCACCCGATGCCCCCAGTGCCGAATGTCTGGTGAGAGCGCTCAACGCCGTGCAATCGAGGGGCCTGAACACAACGTTTATTCATGCATTACTTGTTGTCGGCTATCATGAAACACACCTCGGCAGTCTGGGACCCGAACCTCGACGACGGCCGGTATCGGAACCCGATCATTTACGCGGACTACTCCGACCCCGACGTGGTTCGCGTGGGTGATGACTTCTTCATGACAGCTTCGAGCTTCAACGCCGTCCCGGGGCTTCCGATACTCCACTCGCGCGACCTCGTGAACTGGCGACTCATCAACCACGCCATCGACGAGCTACCACCCGATTTCGACCGTCCGCAGCACGGGAACGGTGTCTGGGCACCCTCCATCAACCACCATGAGGGGACGTTCTACATCTTCTACGGCGACCCCGACCGCGGCGTCTACATGACCAAGACCGACGACCCCCGGGGTCGGTGGTCCGACCTGACGCTCGTGCACGAGGCCGAGGGGTGGATCGACACGGCACCGCTGTGGGACGACGACGGGAACGCGTATCTCGCCCACGCGTTCGCGAAGAGCCGTGCCGGATTCAACAGCGTGCTCAACGTCGCCCCGATGGCACCCGACGGGACACACATCACCGGCGAAAGCCGACAGGTGTTCGACGGCCGCGACGACCACCCGACAATCGAGGGGCCGAAGCTGTACAAGCGAGACGGGAGTTATTACATCTTCGCGCCCGCCGGCGGCGTTAGCGACGGGTGGCAGACGGTCCTGCGTTCGGACGACATCTACGGCCCGTACGACGACCGAATCGTCCTCGCCCAGGGGGAGACACCGATTAACGGGCCGCATCAGGGAGCACTGGTGGGCTTGGACAGCGGCGAGGACTGGTTCGTCCACTTCCAAGAGGTCGACCCGTACGGCCGCATCGTCCACCTCCAGCCGGTCGCTTGGGCCGACGGGTGGCCCGTCATCGGTCGCGACGAGGACGGCGATGGGACCGGCGAGCCGGTCCGAACGCACGAAAAGCCCGACGTCGCCGCTGAGACGCTTCCGACGATGGTCCCGCAGACCTCCGACGACTTCGAAGCGGCCCGCTTAGGGCTCCAGTGGCAGTGGCACGGGAACCCGAAGTTCGGTTGGCACTCGCTTACTGACCGCCCCGACGCACTCCGTTTATTCCAACAGCGTGTCGGTGCGTCTGAGAATCTGTGGTCCGTCCCGAGCCTCCTCCTCCAGAAGTTCCCCGCCCCGGCGTTCACGGCGACGACGGAAGTCCGGTGCGGTCTCCAAGAGGGAGCCGGACACGGGGGGCTTCTCGTCATGGGCTCCGAGTACGCCTACCTCAGTGTCCGCAAGACCACGGACGGAGTCAGTCTGATACAGGGTCGCAACACCAGCCCGTCGGAGGGTGACCCTGACACGGTCATTGAACGAGTACCCCTCCGGGGCTCGTCCGCACGACTGCGGGCGACTGTCGAAGATGGGGGCCGCGTCCAGTTCGCGTACGCGACCGACGATACCGGCTTCGAGTCGATTGGAGAGCCGTTCCAAGCCCAGCAGGGACGCTGGATCGGTGCCAAAATCGGTCTGTTCGTCGCGCAGTCGAGCGAATCTGCGGTCGACGGTGGATACTGCGACTTCGAGTACTTCGAGGTCAGCGACTAAGCTGTCTCCAGAGACGCGAACTATTTCGTCTATTTAACAGTAATTTTATAAGTCTTTTAGGGACATAGTAACATAAAATAAACATACAATATAGAAGTGAAGGGGTCACGAGAGGGAACGCGATAACCGTACGTTCGGGGGCGATGTGGTTAACGCCAGAACGAAGCGGTGTCTGGCAGCGAATTCGGGTGGTGATACCCCGATCACCCACTGCAAGTTGTGGATTCGAACCCCGAGAGTGGGATTCGAACACCGGCTGAGGGATCGGTAGATGGCTTGTAAATTCTGTCCAACACTATTCGTTCAGAGTTCCCTGTTCGGGCGTGCCGGATTCGACATCTCCGACCCGTTCGAACCGAAATCCCGAATACAAACTGAACGTTCAACTCATCTCTGGGGTAATAGCGCTACAGCGTCAAACGAGTACTGAGACGTTCACGAGCAGCCATGGTCGGGAGACTCCACCAGTCTCGGGCAGCTATCGACTGCTCTCACAATACTCGGCCGTCGCGCGGTCGGTCCGCTCCCGATGGTGTGGAGAAACAATTGACCGGGTCTTGGTGAAGTCCCGAACTACATCAAATCCGATTCGTTGCCGATATTTGACTAATCATTGTCCGTACTCTTATCAGAATTACTTTGTGACTGTTTCGCCGACGAGATCCAGTTCACAAGCGCGTTCGACGACCCCCAGTCTTCTTCGCGCGTGAGTAGGACGGGACGGCTCTTCTCCAGTTGATACGCGAACCCGACCACCGTCACCAAGGCGAGAAGCGCCATCGGGAGCCCGGCGATAATCGTGAAGTTCTGGAGGATTCCCACGCCGCCGATTATCAGGAGCAGCGACGTGAGTAGCCCGATAACCACGCCCCAGACGAACCGATTGGCAATTGACGGGTGCTGTGTTCCCCCGCTGGTGGTGAGGATGGCCAAACTGATCGTCGCGGAGTCGATGGTCGTGATGAGGAAGGTGAACACGAGCAGTAAGAACAGCACGACGAACAGTTCCCCGAACGGTAACTGCGCCAGAATCGGGTACGTGGCGACTGAGATTCCGTAGGAATCGATGATGGACAGCAGGTCGACCTGCCCCGAGTGCTGGAGCAGCATGGAGTAGCCGCCCATGGTGACGAACCACGGAAGCGTTGCGGCGGTACCGCCGACCATCGCGCCGAAGATGACCTGTTTGAGCGTCCGACCGCGGCTGATGCGCGCGATGAAGATGCCGGTCATCGGGGCGAAGCTAATCCACCACGCCCAGTAGAACACCGTCCACGAGCCGACCCACGACTGCCCGCCGCCCACGTTGACGTACAGCGACATATCGACGAAGTTCGCGATGTACCTCCCCATGCCAGCGGTCCCGAGGTTGAATATCGACGCGAACGGCGAGAAGACGAGAATGCAGACGAGGATGAACAGGAAGAGTACCACGTTGAACGTGGACACTCGCTTTATTCCCTTTTCGATTCCCAACACGGCCGAAGCGGTGTAGCCGACCGTCAGCCCCGTCACGAGGGCGATAATCCCGAAGTCACCGACCGACACGCCGTAGTTGTACGACAGTCCGGTGATGAACTGTTGGGCGGCGAGGCCGACGGTGACGGTCGCGCCGCCGGCCGCGGCGACCACGGCGATGACGTCGACGACCTTCAGCCATGGCTTATCCAAGTTGTTCACGCCCAGAAGCGGTGCGAACACCGAGGAGGGTTTCATCGGCGCGTCCTTGCGGTGGACGTAGTACGCGAGCGGGACCGAGAGTATCATGTGGTTGACCCACGGCGAGATGCCCCAGTGGAACATCGTGTACTGCATCGCGCCGATCATCGCACCGACCGATTGTGGTTGCGCGTTGACTAAGGGAGGGACGGTCTCGTAGTGAGACAGCGTCTCTGCGGCCCCCCAGAACACGATTCCGGCCCCGAAGGTCGCCGCGAACACCATCATGATGTACGACCCGTAGCTGAACTCCGGCGGCTCGTCCGGCTTGCCTAATTTAATCTCTCCCCACGGGCTGATCATCACGAACAGGAAGAATATTACGAGCGCGAAAATCAGCGCCTGAAAGTACCACGAGAGGTTCGTCGTGATGACTTCGTTGACGTTCCCGATCACGGTGCTCGACGCTTTCGGGTAAAAGGCTAACGCCGAGACGAGAACGCCCGTTAGGAAGACCCCGATCGCGAACACGGGGGTGTCGATCTCGTCGTACAGGTTGGCGATCTCATCGCGGATTGGTGAGCCTGTCATTGGAATAGTTACGTCCGGGTGAAGTTACTGCGCACTGGCCCGAGCCGGTAGAACGTCTTCTGCGTCTCCGCGACTCGGAGACGGAGTACGCGTTCCGCAGTTCCCACAAACTGCCTGTTAATACCTGACATACACTACGTGTGGTCAATCTTTATATATTTAAATCCTTTGGATCTCTACTCAAATTGGTAGTCGCGCACAGCGGCCGCCGCCGTGTCGTGACTGCTCAGCGCTCGACCGCCCCGGCCAACTCCGAGAAGGCGTTGCGGAGAACGGGGGCGTCCTCGGCGAGCGTGACGTATTGGACCCCCGTCTCGAGCCACTTTTCTGCCTGCGTTGGCGTGTCGGCGTACGTTCCCACGACCGTGCCGGAGTCTTTGGCCTTGCGGACGACGGACCGCATGGTCTCGACGACGTCTTCGTGCTGTACGTCGCCGGGGACGCCCAGCGATTGCGAGAGGTCGTACGGTCCCAGAAACAGGACGTCGATGCCGTCGACGTCGAGGATGGAATCGATGTTCTCGACCGCTTTAACGCCCTCTACCTGCAACGCCAGCACCGTCTCTTCGTTCTGCGTCGATTCGAACTCGGGTCCCCCCTCGTACGTTCCGGCGCGGCCGTAGGGCGAGAGTCCGCGTTCACCTACCGGGTGGAACTTGGCCGCGTTCACCGCGCGTCGAGCGTCGTCCGCGGTTTCCACCTGCGGGACCTGCACGCCGTCGGCGCCGACGTCCAGGGCCCGCTGGATTTCGCCCGGCGCGTTCTCCCGGACCCTAACGACCGCCGACCCACCCTGTGACTGCGCGCCGGCACAGGCCCGCATGGTCGACTGAGCGGTGGCGGGGCCGTGTTCTTGGTCGATGACGACGAAGTCGAACCCCGCCACGGTCGCGATTTCGGAGACCATCATCGAGTTCACGATCTGAAACGTGCCGAGGACGGAATCACCGTCTACGATCCGCTCGCGGAGAGAATTTCCAGGCATATCGACCACGTTTCGAGGGCCAAAGTATCAATCTGCCGCTGGCCGCACTACTCCGGGTGTTTCGCGTGATAGAATACTGTTCGGCGTCGCGGGGGACTCCCGATGGCACTTTCGAGCGCGCCCGAGGGACCGGGGAACGGTAGCCCCGCGCGTCAGTAATCGCGGAGGTTCAACTCGATCCGGTTTCTGACCTGCTTGAGGTGCGTGGGTAGCTCCGTCGTCAGCCGCTCACCGACTACCTCCGTCGCGGGCCCCGACGCGCTCAGCGCACCGATGACAGCGTCATCGCCGTTCAGAACCGGAACCCCGACGCATCGCAGTCCCTGACCGTACTCTTCGTCGTCTACCGAGTATCCTCGCTCGCGTATCTCGGCTAACTCCGAGTGGAGCGTCTCGCGCTCCGTTATCGTGTTTTCCGACCGCTTCGGAAGGCCGTGTTGGTCGAGAATCGATTCGACCCGACGCTTCGGCAAGTGCGCGAGAATCGCCTTTCCGGTGGCGGTGCAGTGTAGCTCGTGAACTTCGCCGGCCCGCGTCGACAGGCGGATGCGGTCATCGCCTCTCGTCCGGTAGAGGTACACGCCCTTCCCCCGGTCCTCGACGCTGATGTTGACGAGTAGTCCGGTCTCCCGAGAGAGCTCGTCGGCGTGCGGCCGAGCGACCTCGTATATCTCCGTGTTCGTGCGGGCGCTCTCGCCGAGTTCCAGAAACCGGAGGCTGAGTTCGTAGCCTCGCTCGCCGTCGACCACGTACCCGTGTTCGCGGAGCGTGCTCAGATGGTTGTGAGCCGTGCTCTTCGAGACTCCCGCGTGAGTGGCTACGTCGCTGACGCTCGGGGCCGTCCGCGCTTCCAGCGCCTCGAGTATCGCCAGCAGCGTTTCGTCCGACCGTATCGGCCGGGTCGCTTTCTCGGTCATGTGACCCCTACCGCGTCCAGCCCATAGAATGTTTCCCAACCGATAATCGTTCAGCGTGGTCGAACGCTCGTTTGAAAAATTATCGACGCCTTTGGTGACGGTTTGTGACACCGCTGGTGGACTGTTGTTTTGGTACGGACATGTTTTACAGGCCTATGCTTGTAACGAATTTGGCGGACAAACGACCGCTCGGCAGGCACGAACCCGTTCGATGTCATAGAACGCCCCGTCGACGTCCCGTGGTCTCGTCGTGTTAGTACCCTGTCGAATGCGGACGCGACGCTCTGCGTGGTCGGGAAGAAAAAACGGCGAAAAGTGCGGGGCGCGTGAACCCGGAACCGGGCTCAGTAGTTGAGATACACCGTCTTCGACGTCGTGAAGAAGTCGAGGCCGGCGTCACCCTGTTCGCGCCACGTCTCGCTCGACGACGACTTCATGCCGCCGAAGGGGACGTGGAGTTCGAGACCGGTCGTCTTCTCGTTGACCTTGACGACGCCGGCTTCGACGTCGTCGGCGAACTGATGGGCCTCGCTGAGGTCCTGTGTGACGATACTGGCGGAGAGGCCGTATTTCGTGTCGTTGGCGAGCGTCACCGCCTCTTCGTAGGAACTCGCGGGGATGACGCCCACGACCGGCCCGAAAATCTCCTCTTGTGCGATGCGCATCTCGCTGGATACGTCCGAGAAGACCGTCGGCTCGACGAAGTAGCCCGACTCGTGGCGCGGTGCTTCGGGGACGGACCCACCGGTTTCGAGGGTCGCACCCTCCGAGACGCCGACGTCGATGTAGTCCAGCGTGCCTTCGAGCTCGGATTTACTGACGTGCGGCCCCATGTCGTAGCCGTCCAGTGCCGGTCCGATGCTGATGTCCTCCGCGGCGGCCACGAGTTCGTCGACGAACTCGTCGTAGACGTCTTCGTGGACGATGGCTCGGGACGCCGCGGTACAGGCCTGTCCGGTCCCGCCGAACGCGCCGTCGGAGACGATTTCCGCGGCGGTGCCGACGTCGGCGCTCGGCATCACGACCGTCGGGTTCTTCCCGCCCATCTCGAGTTGGATGCGCTTGCCGTCCGCCGCGGCCGTCTCGCCGACCTGCTGTCCCACGACCGTGCTCCCGGTGAAGGAAATCGCGTCGATGTCGTCGTGGGTCGTGAGCGTGCCGCCGACCTCGCTGCCCGAGCCGGTGATGACGTTGAGCACGCCGTCCGGAAGGCCGGCTTCATCGAGGCACTTGGCCACTTCGTGTGCGACAGCGGGCGCTCGAGACGCGGGCTTGAGAACGACGGTGTTCCCGGTGACGAGCGCGGGCGCGAGCTTCCACGTCGGGATGGCGATGGGGTAGTTCCACGGCGTGATCAGCCCGACCGTGCCCAGCGGCTCGGTCTTAGTTTCGAGGCGCGTGTCCTGTGAACTCGAAGCTTTGACGTCGCCACCCAGGTCCAGCGCCTTCTCGGCGAAATAGTACAGGATACCGACGGCCCGGGCCACTTCGCCCGTCGCCTCGGGGAGCGCTTTTCCTTCCTCCCGAGCAAGGAGTTCTGCGACCTCGTCGGACCGGGATTCGAGACGCGACGCGGCGCGGCGGAGAATCGCACCGCGCTCGGGCGCTGGGGTGTCTTCCCACGCCGCTTGAGCCGCGACCGCGGCATCGACCGCGTCTCGGGTGTCGTCGGCCGTCGACGACGGGAACTCGCCGATTACGTCGTCCGGGTCCGCGGGGTTCCGCACCTCGAACGTCTCGCCTGATTCAGAGCCTGTCCACTTGCCGTTACAGTAGTTATTGAACACCGGCATCTACTCTCATTCACAGAACCCTCATTATAATATCTGTCGGTCTTGTCAATACGGGCGCCGTCGCGGTCGTTCGCGGTCGCCGTCTCTCTCCCGGGCTACGCCGGTGGTCTCGGAGTGGCGCGTACCGCTACTGGCTACTCGTTGGGACGTTGAGCACCGGCACTTCGGAACTGAGCATCACGCGCTGCGTGACGCTTCCGAACAGGGCCTTCCCCGTCGGCGACCTGCGTCGTCCCCCGACGACGATGTAGCGCGTGTCGACGCTGTCGGCGTACGTCGTGATTTGCTCCGCCGGGTCGCCGACGCGGACGACGTTCTCTATCTCCGCTGTCTCGTGTTCGAGTTCTCCGTTCGCCGCCGCCCGCTCGATAATCTCCGCTCCGACGCGTCTGACCTCGTGGTTCTCGGTGACTTCCTGCCCCTCGACCTCTTTTTCGAGGGTGTCAACGAGGTCCGTACGCTGGAGCACGTGAAGCGAGTGAAGCGGTTCGTCGAGGTCCGCGGCGAGAGCCGACGCCTTCGAGAGTACGGTCGCTGCTCGGTCCGAATCGTCGATTGCGGTCACGATTGCCATATCCTCCGTATAGAGGTCAGGTGACTAATTTCCTTGGGAGGCGGTATAGCCCTACGTCGCTCACTGCGCGAGCAGTATCACTGCGCCGACCGCCAGCGCGATGCCCGCGATTTTGACCTGACCGAGCGATTCCTCCAGGAAGACGACCGCGAGGAGCGTCGTTCCGAGGAGGTACATTCCGCTGATGCTCGTCGCAACGGCGGCGGAGCCCTGACTGAGCGCGATGTAGTAGCTGATCGTTCCGAGTCCGAGGAACAGTCCGCCCGCGAGTGCGAACCCGATTCCCCTTGTGGAGACGACGACCGGACCGCCGCGCCACAGGAGGTACGAGGCGGCTGCGGTGAGTCCAGCGACGTAGGTGTAGATGACGGCTTGCTCCGCCGGCAGTGACTTCGTTGCGACTTTGGCGAGAAACGCCCAGCCCGCGTAGAGCGCCATCGACCCGAACGCGAAGATAACTGTCTTCGACATAGCGTGCGTTACCCGTATGTCAGGGACAACCGGTATTGATTCTTTGGCTGTCCGTGACGGAACTCACCCGGAAGAAAGCCTGCCCACGTCCCTCTCTCCCTCCCGCTCGGCCTGCGTCCGAGGAACGCGTCGCTCGTCGGGTCAATCAGACCCCCTGGGGAGGTAGTACTCGCACGTTCTACAGACGAACTCGCTGTCGTGGTACGTCTCGACGGCGACGAGGGTTTCGTCGCAGTTTGGACATCGCATACGGGACCACGTCGTCTCGACAGTAGGTTAAATCTTTATACGACAAATGTCGAATCAAGAGGGACAGCGACCGATACTCTCGGCGCGTTCGCTTACGTGGACGTCGCGGCCTGCTTAGGCGGCGTCTGTTCTTCGGTCAGCTCGAAGCCGCGCGCTTCCATCATCTCGAAGTATCGGTCGGCGTCCATACCGCTGGTCTCGGTCACGAAGATGCCGTCCTTGTCCACGGCACCCTCGGCCATGAGCTGAAGCGTCACCGACAGCGGCACGCCGACGTAGCAGCCGTACTCCCGCATCATCGAGATTTCGTTGCCGTCGAAGAACGGGAACGGCTGTTCGAAGTGGTAGACCGCGGTCCCCGCTTCTCCGGCCGCCGTCCCCGTGACTTCCGACGAGAGAATCGTCTGTGGCGTCCACTCCGTCTCGCTGGAGAGTTCCTCGGGTGCCTGCCACTCGGCGTCTCGCTGTCGGCCGGCGCGCTTGACCTGCGACTGGGCGACTTCGAGGGGGTCGACGGTCCCGCCTTCGACCTCGATGGGGTCCGCGTCGAACGCGTCCATCGCGTGGAGCGTCCGCTCGTATTCGGTCCACTCGTCGTGCCAGACGCCGCGGGTGATGATTCGGTCGACGTTCGTCTCCTGTGCGATGGGTGCCTTCGGGAACGTGATGGGTTCGGGATGGGAGATGACGTACGTCTCCTGTTCCCCGATGGGGCCGGGGAACTCGAACGTCCGCTCCTGGGAGAACGGCGGGAGGTCGTTGATGACCTCTCCGTCTTCCCAGCGGGCCCGCTCGTCGACGTTCGGGTCGTGTTCGTAGGTGACGGTGTCGGTGAGGCCGGCGGTCGTCTGGCTGAGGAGCCGCCACATCCCCCAGTAGAAGTTCACGTCCTCGACGTCGTCGAACTCGTCGCAGCCGACCATGCCGAGCGCGATCGTGCTGACGAGGCCGCCGTTCGCGAACCACAGCGAACAGCCCGCCTCAGCGAACTCGTCGGACCGGCTGAGCACGGCGTCGAAGTCGAAGGCGTTCAGGTCGACACCGGTGAGGTCGCCGACCTCGACGATGGCGTCGAGGACGTTCTCTTCGAACTGGTACGGGAGTCCGTTCACCACGTACGCCGCGTCGTCGAGGACGCGGGCGATGTCGTCCGCGCTCGTCGCGTCCACGGGTTCGAACGTGACGCGGTCGTCGTCGATTAGTTCGACGAGCCGGCGGGCATTCTTCTCGTCGGCGTCCGCGACGACGATTTCGTCGAAGTCGCTGGTTCGGTACAGGTCGTACACGCAGGCGGAGGTCATCGCTCCGGAACCGCCAAGGACTACGGTCTTACCGCTCATAATACAGTAGGATATGCATGATTAACCGACTTAATTCTATGGGCTCTCACAGTACCTGTAATCATCTGATTTGCGGACATCAATCTCACCAACACTCACGTTCTCGATGGCACGGCGAGGCGTCCAAGAGGCTATACTACCTCGCTGGGATACTAGCTGTACGAACATCATGTCGAAAACAGCGCTCTTTGCGTTCGCGGCGATGGCGCTCTACGCGGGCTGGGCGTTTCTCGCCAAACTCCCGACACGAACCCTGCCACCGGAGCAGGCCGTCATCTACACGTACGTCGCCGGGCTCACCGCCGCGACCGGGTATCTCCTCTGGCAAGGCGGACCGGTCGTCGTTTCCACGAAGGGACCGGACTCGCACTCGCAGGCGGTCTCTTTCTCGGGTTAGGAACGATAACGTACTACATCGCCCTTCGGGAATTTTGTCGTGTCGAGCGTACCGGTCTCTTCGAATACGCGCTACGGTTCCACCACGATGTTCCCGACGTAATCGTTCCGGGCGAAGTGACGCTGTGCCTCGCGGACCTCAGAGAGCGGGTACGTCTCGGCGAGCACTGGTTCGATGTCGCCGTTCTCGATGTAGCGAACCAAGTCTCGGAACTCGCTTCGCGTCCCCATCGTCGACCCGACGACGTCGATTTGCTTCAGATACACCGTTCGGAGGTCGATTTCGGTGACGGGACCGGCGACAGCACCGGCGGTCACGAGGCTGCCGCCCGGTCGGAGCGCTTCGAGAAGCGCCTGGAACAACTCGCCACCGACGACGTCGGCCACGACGTCGACGTGCCCGTCTTCGGTCCAGTGTTCTATCGCTGACGGGACGTCCGCTTCGTCGCGTGCGATGACCGCGTCTGCACCCACCTCGCGAACCGCGTCCGATTTCCCGCTACTCGTCAGTCCGAGCACGCGTGCACCGCGTCGCCGTGCGAGTTGGACGAGTCCGGTCCCGACGCCTCCAGAGGCACCGGTGACGAGCACGTCGTCGCCAGCTCCGACGTTCGCGCGATTCAACATCCGTTCGGCCGTCACGTACGCCGTCGGGAACGTCGCGAGTTCAGGAGCAGAGAGGGAACTCTCTAGCTCGTGTGCGTTTTCGGCCGGAACGACCGAGTACTCCGCGTACCCTCCGTCGCGTTCGCTTCCGACGAGGTCCGCGTTCACAAGCGATTGGAACTCGCTGGGAGCGTCAGCGTAGAGCGCGTTATCCACGAGGACTCGCTCACCGATTCGGTCCTTCGAGACGTTCGGACCGACGTCGGCGATTGTCCCCGCGATGTCTCCTCCCTGGATGATCGGGAAATCGAGCCGCCCTTTCCAGCCGGCATCGTCGTCGCCGTATGCCGCCTCCCGAGTCCAGATGTCCGTGTTGTTCAGTCCACACGCTTCGACCTCGACGAGTACGTCATCGGAACCGGGCTGGGGCACCGGAACGTCTTTTCGGTACGCTAACTTCTCCAGCCCACCGTGTCCGGTGAGCAATACTGCGTTCATGGTCTCCGGTGCCATATTTAGGTTTCTTCCCAGGGCATCGGCTCGTCGTGGATCATCACGCTCGACTCGCGTGTGACGGTTCGCTCTTCCCGGGAGATGGCGTCGATTCGGGCGACGTCGTCCGCCGTGAGCTCTAGTTGTCGGGCGTCCCAGTTCGCCGCGACATGGTCGCCGGTCGCCTTCGGAACCACCGCGACTCGCTCTTTGCTCAACAACCAGGCCAGACTCACCTGTGCTGGGGTCACGTCGTGCTTCTCGGCGATGTCGATCAGAGCCGGCATCTCCATCACTTTCCCCCCGACGAGCGGACGATACGCGACCAGCCAGTAGTCGTGTTTCCGGGCGTGTTCGAGCAGGTGCTGCTGCTGTAAGAGCGGGTGCATCTCGACCTGATGGGCGAAGACGGGAACGTCGAGGACGTCCATCGCCTCGTCGAGCAAGGGTATCGAATAATTGCTGAGGCCGATGTTGTCGATGAGTCCCTGCTCGTACAGTTCCGTGAACGCCGCCATCGTCTCTTCGACGTCGTAGGCCTTCAGTGGATAGTGGACGTACAGCAGGTCGATGGTCTCGACGCCGAGCGCGTCCAGGCTCTCTTTCGTGCTTTCGAGCACGCGGTCGTAGCTGAGGTTGCTCGGCCGGACCTTCGTCGCGACGGTTATCTCTTCGCGCGGGACGTCCGACCGTTGGATAGCTTCACCGACGTATTTCTCGGTGTCGTACTGCTGTGCGGTGTCGACGTGCCGATAGCCGTGACCGAGCGCAGTGAGAACGCTGTCGACGCATCTCTGTCGCTGGTCAGGGTACCAGGTTCCGATACCCATCTCAAACGTGCTACTATGACTCACGACACCAACTACCAACGAGCGAGGTATAACGCTTTGCCCCTCGGAAGTACCTGACTCCGACCAGGTCGGGACCGAGGCGAAGTTTCTTTGCGGTTGCTTGACGAGGTGTGAGTATGACCGACAGTTCTGACACAGACCGCCCCGACGACGTTCCGCCGTGGTGGGACGAGAACGTGGAGATTCGCGAGGAGCTCGACCTCCCGGGCTACGACGCACCGAAGTTCGAAGACGACGTCTACGTCCACACGGTCGTCGAGGAGCTCGAAGCGAGCCACGGCTGCAACATCCGGCTCGTCGACCCGTCGCCGTCGAAACTGAGCACGTGGCAGATACGGCTCGACGGCGAACCAATCGAGTCGGTCCACCGGTCGCGCGACAGTAGCGCGAACACCGTCTTCTCTATCACGTCGTCGGCGTTCAAATCGCTCGTCGAGGACGCGGTCGCCGAGCGAGAGTGACCGCACGTCTCACTCGGCAATTTTAATTGCCATCGCCGTGGACCGGGACATAACACGCTGCAAGCAGAGCCTGAGACCGGTCGCTCGTCTCGTCACGCTCCGGGCGGAGTTCCTCCCGCGGTTCGGGCCGCCCCCTCGACCGTGCGAGCAGTTCGCTTACTCGCCCCCGATGGCGGCCGAGATTCACCGACGACCGAGACTCACTGACGACTCACCAGACACCATGACACACCCACACCAATGCTAGAGACGTTTCGCGGGTACAACGGCAGACAACTGAACCTCCACGCGCTCGGTATCGTCGTATCGCTCTCCGGTCTGCTCGTCGTCGCACCGATGCTCCCGGAGATCATCGACTACTTCGGGGTCAGCGCGGCCGAGGCAGGCGTGTCCATCTCGTTCATGTGGGCGTGCAACGCCGCCGCGCAGTTCCCCGGCGGTCGGTACTCCGACCGCCTCTCGGCCGGCGTCGTGTTGCTCGGCAGCCAGGGCGTGATGATTCTCGGATTCCTCGTCTTGGCGGCGGCGACGACGTTCCCGGTGTTCGTCGCGGGGCTCGGCCTCATCGGCGCGGGCTACGGGCTGTTCGAACCCGCCGGATTCGTCCTGCTGCAGACTCACTTCGAGGAGAACCGCGGGCGCGCTTTCGGTATCCGAGACGCGGCCGTCAACCTCGGAAGCGCGCTGTCGGCGGTGCTCGCGGTCGCCATCGTCGGGACGTTCTCGTGGCGGGACGCGTTCGTCCCGGTCGTCGTATTGCTGGTTCTCGTCGGGGTCGGGACCCACAGACTCAACCGCGGCGAGTACGCCGTCTCGCGCGTGGCGCTCGACCCCAAAGCGGTGTGCTCTCGGCTCTTTCGGGAGCGCGAGACGTACGCCGTCCTCGTTGTCATGTCCGTCTCGATGTTCCTCTGGCAGGGCAGCGCGAGTTTTCTCCCGGCGTATCTGCAGGCGGTGAAGTCGTTCTCGTCGTTCGAGGCGACGGTCGCCTTCGCGAGCATGTTCGTCGTCGGCATGGTGGTTACGCCCGTCGCCGGCGCGCTCAGCGACGCGTGGTCTCCCACCGGGATGGGCGTCACCGCGATGGGATTCGGTGTCGTCGGGCTCTCGACGCTCGTGCTCGTCGACTCCCCCATCGGCGTCGGGCTCGGACTCGTCGCCTACGCCGTCGCCATCACTGCCATCTGGCCGGTCATGTACGTCTATCTCAGCGACGTGCTGGCGACGGAGACGATCGGCGGCGACCTCGGCGTCCTCAGAACGGTGTACTTCGCCGTCGGCAGTCTCGGCCCCGCGTACATCGGGACCGCCGCCACGCGACTGGGCTACACGTCGGCGTTCGCGAGCCTGCTCGTCGGCTTCGGGCTCGCAGCGATACCGCTGGTGTGGCTCGGGCGACGCTGATTCGAACGGCTCGTCGGCTGTGTCGTGTCGCTGCCGACGATGCGGTGACAAGAGGGTACGAGGGGCAACCGTATCGGGGACTCGTTTGGCGGATGTCGGTTCAGGCCTCCGCGACTGCACCGCCGCTCTGCGTGGTCTGCGTGTTGAGGTTCCGCTCGGCGACGCCGAGAATGGTGTCGAGCGAAATCGCCAACACCGCGCCGGGAATCGCGCCGGCGAGAATCTGCGGCGTGTTGAACAGTTGGATGCCGGTGACGACCCAGTCGCCGAGCCCCCCGGCACCGATGAAGATGGCGAGGTACGCCGTTCCGACGTTCATCACGGTGCTGGTCCTGATGCCGGCGAAGATGACTGGGACGGCCAACGGGAGTTGGATTTGACGGAGGATTTCGCGGTCGGTCATGCCCATCCCTTCCGCCGCTCGGATGGTTCCCTCGTCGACGTCCTCGATGCCGGCGATGGTGTTCGTGATGATGGGCAACAGCGCGTACACCCACATCGCGAGCAACGCCGAGTTGAAGCCGATGCCGACGAACGGGAAGACGAGCGCGATGACGGCCAGCGGCGGGACCGTCTGGGAGATGTTCCCCGACGAGAGCACCCACGTCTTCGCTCGCTCGTTTCGCGTCGCGAGGATACCTGCCGTCACCGCGACGACTATCGCACCGACCTGCGCGACGAGCACCAAGATGAGATGCTCGCGCAGCAGGTCGACGAACGTGTCGAAGTTGTTGAGCAGGTAGTTCGTCGCCTCGACGAGCAGGTTACTCATGCGTGAGTTCCTCCCGCGTTGGTCCGTTACTGTGGCGGAGGTGTTTGAGGGTCACCGTCCCGACGACGCTGTCGTCTCGGACGACCGGGAGGTCGTCGCAGTCGGATTCGAGCAGCACCGAGAGCGCCGTCTCGGCGCTTTGCCCGGCGGTGACGTACGGCGGCGTTCCCGCGCCGTCCGCCGCGGCGGCTTCGAACTCCGGGCGCTCCCGAGCCAGTTCGGAGACGGACTTCCCCACGAGCGAGCCGTCCGTGTCCATGACGTCTTCGACCGGCAGCACCTGCAGTTTCTTCAGGCCGCGGTTCGACCCGATGAAGTCCTCGACGAACTCGTTCGCCGGGTTCTCGAGGATGTTCTCGGGCGTGTCGTACTGGACGACTTCGCCCACGTCGTAAATCGCGATTTTGTCACCCATCTTCAGCGCCTCGTCGATGTCGTGGGTGACGAACAGAATCGTGGTGTTGATCTGCTCTTGAATCTCGAGGAACTCGTCTTGGAGGTTGTCGCGGGTGATGGGGTCGAGCGCCCCGAACGGCTCGTCCATCAACATCAGGTCCGGGTCGGCCGCGAGGGCGCGGGCGACGCCGACGCGCTGGCGCTGGCCGCCGGACAGTTCCCGCGGGTAGTTCTCCCGGTACTGGTCCGGAGGAAGGTCCATGAGCGACAGGAGCTCGTCGACCCGGCTCTCGATGCGGTCTTCGTCCCAGCCTTTCAGCCGCGGGACCGTTCCCACGTTCTCCGCGACGGTCATGTGGTCGAACAGGCCGATGTCCTGGATGACGTAACCGATGCTTCGCCGAAGGCTCGTCTTCTCGACGTTCTGTACGTCTTCACCCTCGAACCGGACCGCTCCGTCGGTCGGGTCTTCGAGGCGGTTGACGAGCTTCATCGTGGTCGTCTTGCCGCAGCCCGACGGCCCGACGAGGACGGTCGTCGTCCCCGCTTCGACGCTGAAACTCACACCGTCGAGCGCCACTGTCTGCCCGTACTCTTTCCGAACGTTTTCGAACTCGATTGCGTGTTGACTCATGAGAGTATCCTCCAAATCGCGCGGGTCGGTCGTGCTTGGTCTATCTGCTCTCCGTTACGAAGTCTGAACAACTGCTCGCTGACCGCGAAGCAGTAATCGAACGCCAGCGTCAGCACCACCAGCACGACGGTCGTGACGACTATCATCGGGATATTACGCTCGCGGATGCCTTGGAAGATGAAATCCCCCAACCCGCCGGCTCCGACGAACGCCCCGATGGCGGCGACGCCGATGATGATGACGACTGCGTTCCGCAGTCCGGTCATGATGACCGGGAGCGCCATCGGGACCTGAATCTGTCGCAGGCGCTCGATACGGGTCATACCCAGCCCCCGTCCGGACTGGATGACCGCGTCGTCGACGCCGTTGAGCCCGACGTAGGTGTTCCTGACGAGCGGAAGCTGCGAGTACAACACCAGCGAGACGATGACCGGCGGTTCCCCGATTCCGAAGACGGGGATGAGCAGTCCGAACAGCGCGATGCTCGGCACCGTCATGGCGACGCCGGCGAGCCAGAGAACGACCGTGGCCGCGGTGTCGTTGAACGTTATCAGGACGCCGAGCGAGATACCGATGGGTATCGCGAGCAGCATCGAGATAGCGATGATATCGATGTGCTCCAGCGTCAACACGAGCAGGTCGCCGGCGTACCGGGAGACGAACGACTGGTACTCTCCGAGCGTGGAGTTTAACGTCACCGACGCGAGGGCGGTGAGAGCCGCTTCGAGGGATGTCGTTGATGGCATGTCAGATGAGTCCTTCGGAGCTCAGGTGGTCGCGAGCGATGCTCGCCGGGTCCCTGTCTTCCTCGCTGGCCTCGAGCGCCATCTGCTGCATCTTCTCGGTGGTGACGCTCGGTGCCACCTCGTCCAGCGTCTCCTTGACGACGGGGTTCTCCTCGACGGCAGCCTGCTGTATCATGGGGACGATCCAGTACTTCGAGAAGTGACCCTTGTCGTCATCGAGGATGCGCAGGTCGTACTTGTATATCTGCGGCTGCGTCTGCCAGCCCGAAGTCGCGACGGCCTGGCCGTCGTTGAGAATCTGGTAGTTCAGGCCGCCGTATCCGACCTTCCGGAGCTTCACTTCGTCCCACGCGGACTGCTCGATGCCGTAGTCATCGATGAGGGCGGGGAGACCGTCCTCTCGTTCCGCGTATTCCGTGTAGGACACGAACGTCATGTCCGTGTTCCCGTCGTTGACGTACGAGGCGAAGTCGCTGATCGTTTCGATGCCGTGTTCGCTCGCCCAATCGGGGCGGGCGACGATGGTCCACGACGCGTCAGCCCCCGTGGGTTCCGTCAGCGTCAGTCCCCACTCTTCTTCGGCGGCGCTCTTCGACTCGCTGTATATCTGCTCCCCGTCGGGAATGACGTTCGATTTCCCGAGAATCTGGTGCCAGAGCGTTCCGGTGTACGTCCAGTAGCAGTCGATTTCGTCGTTCTTGAGCGCGTTGAAACACTGGGAGGTGCCGCCGAGCCCCGTCTCGTCGTTGACCGTCAGGTCGGTGTTCTCCCGGAGGGCGGCAATCGCCATGTGCCCGAGAATCTCCTGTTCCGCGAACTGCTTCGAACCGATGGTGATGCTGTCGCCGCTGCCGCCGCCGTCTACGATACTGGAACAGCCCGCCATGCTTGCGATACCGATTGCTCCCGCTGACTGAAGGAACGCTCTCCTACTGTTGTGCATGATTCATCCTGATGAACTTGCCCGGAGATATTTATAATTTATCCTCAGACAGTTTTTGCCGCCCGAACTGGGCGAACCCTGCGCGTCTTAGATGATGGACGCACGCACATTCAAAAATAGCATCTAACCAACATTAACATCCGCTCTCGCTCTCCCGTCCAGCGGATCGGAGCAGCGCCGGACGACCTCGGAAGCCGGTCTCGCGGGAGCGGGTTCGCTCACGACCGCAATCCCGCCTCTCCGAGCGACTGAGTAGCGTGCTGCTCCGTGCTCACCCATTCGGGGTCGCGCCGTCGTCCTTCGCAGGTTGTTATGGGACGCTCCGCTGTCGTCTCGAAAACGCCTAGAACGTCTCGTGTTCCTCGTAGGCGTCGAACGCCCCGACACCCTCTTCGAGGGCGGCCCGGACCGCGTCTTCGGACGACGCCATCTCGTGGGCGTCCTCGGCGACGTCCTCAGCGATTTCCTGGGGAACGACGACGACGCCGTCTCCGTCGCCGACGACGATGTCGCCGGGTGAGACTTCGACCCCGCCGACCACGGCGTCGGTGCCCCAGTCGAGCAGTTCCCAGCGGAAGATACAGTCTACGGGGGTCGTGTACCGATTGAACACGGGGAAGCCGCGCTCTCGGATGACGCTCGTGTCGCGGACGCCGCCGTCGATGACGGCACCGGCCACGCCCGACGGTTGGAGCGAGGTCACTTCGAGCTCGCCGAGGTGGGCCGAGTTCGTGTCGTTGGTGTCGTAGATCATGACGCCGTCTTTGGGAACGTCCTCGTGCATCTCGAGGAAGCGCCTGAGTACCTCGTCGGCGTTGACGCTTCGGTTCGGTCGCCCGACGATGGGGAACGCGCTTCCGACCACGGTCATGCCGTCGTCGAGCGGCGTGAGTTCGGGGTCGAGCGTCTGCTCTTCGTACCCGTACTCGTGCATCACGTCTGCCACCGCCGGCGTGTACAGGTCTTCGTATTTGGCGAGCAGTTCCTTGTCGACTTGTCGTTTTCTTTCTGTAGTGGATTGATTGCTCATCGGTTTGGGTTGGTGTGGTGTGGTTGGGGGGTGTGGTGTTCGGATAGCGATTACAGCGTGACGACGACGTAGCCGGACTCGTTGCGAACGGGAATTGACCGGAGTTTACAGCCGTCGTCGACGAGGCAGTCGCCGGTCGTAGCGTCGAACTCCCAGCCGTGCCACGGACAGCTGAGAATCTCTCCTTCTCGGCACCACTCGAGCTCGGTCGTGAGCGTGTCCCGGTCGTGTTCCGCTTCGACGGTTCCGCTCACCATCCCCTCACAGAGGGGGCCGCCCTGGTGAGCACACCAGTTCGGGTAGGCGTACAGCTCGCCGTCGATGTTGAACACGCCGATCTCCTTCCCGTTCAGGAGCGCGATGACGCGTTCGCCGTCGGTGAGTTCGTCGGACCGCGCGACGACGTGTTCGTCGTCGTCGAGCGGAAGATTCTGTGCGTTCTTGCTCATGAGACGTCGATGTCGAAGACTTCTGCCGAGTTTCCGTACAACACCTTGTTACGGTCCTCCTCGGAGAAGTTACCGAGGTATTTCAGCAGCGCTTCCGTGTTGTCGATGTCGAAGTGGGGGTGGTCCGTCGCGAACATGAGCACGTCGCCGCCCCACATCTCCACGAGCTGTTGCATCATGACCGGGTCGTTCGGCTCGTCGAGCGGTTGCGTGGCGAAGTAGAACTGGTCGCGAACGTACTCCTCCGGCGTCTTCTCAAGCAGCGGGACCTCGCTCCGGCGCTGCTTGTACTCCCGGTTTAGACGGAAGATGAGCGAGAGCCACGCGATTCCCGCCTCCTGGAACACGAAGTCGACCCCGGGGAACTTCGCCGGCGTCCCGTTCTCGAAGAGGCTCGTCAGCGTCAGGAACTGGGAGTAGACGTGTGCGAGCGCGTGGTTCGCCATGTACGTCTGCAGTTCGTGCTGGAGCGTGGGGAAGTCGAGGGCGAGTCCCGGAGCCGCCGCCCCGTGGAAGACGACGGGAAGGTCGTTATCCTCCGCCGCGCGGTAGATGGGGTCGTACTTCTCGTCGCCGAGTGGCGTCTTCGTCCCGGTCGAGTTCAGGAACACGCCGCAGATCTGGTCTTCCTTGGCGAATCGGTCGATTTCCTCCGCGGCGGCCGACGGGTCGTGTGGGACGACCGACGCCAGGCCGTGGAAGTTGTCATGTCCGTCGAGGAAGCGCTCGACGAGCACTTTGTTGGCTGCCTCGTTGAGCGCTACCGCCTTGTCGGTCTGCCGGACCATGTTGAGCTCCGGCAGCATGTTGACGATGGGGTAGTCGACGTGGAACTCCCGCGACAGGACGTCGTCGATGTCCTCTTTCGGCTCCGTGACCTGCATCAGCTCCGTCGGGAGTTTCCCGCTCAGGTCGCGGTTGTAGTTGTCCGTCGGGTACATCCCGTCGTACGAGGACGTCCCCGGTTGCAGGTAGTACTCGATTTCCCGCTTGTACGGGTCGTCGAGGTGCTTCAGCAGGTCCCGTTGAATCTCCTCGTTTCTGAAGGACGTGTGGACGTCCATGTCGATGACCGGCACTTCCTTGAGCTGGTCTGCGAGGGGGTTTGACCTGGCTTGCTCACTACGTTCGGCGAGTCGCTTGCGTTGGTCAGCCATACGATTCCAATGTTGGATACAATCGTTATAAATGTTCTCCTCAGACAGAGTGCCGGAGATGAATCGAAATATTTTGTCACACGAAACAGGACTGATTCCGGGTGATTAGTACGTTCCCTCGGTTCGCGTGATGTTGAGACTGATAACGTTCGCCGCACTCTTGACGGCCTCCGCGAGGGTTTCGCGGTAGTACTCTCCGGTGAATTTCATCGCTGGCCCGGAGACGCTGATTGCACCGAGCGCGCGGTCGTCCTTGTCGAGAATCGGGGACGCAACGCACCGAAGCCCCTTTTCGTACTCCTCGAGGTCCAACGCGAGTTGGCGTTCGCGAACCGTTTCGAGGCTTTCTTCGAGCTCCGCGCGGTCCGTGATAGTGTTTTGAGTGTATCTCGTCAGGCCGTGGACGTCCTCGAATTCGTCTAACACCGAGTCCGGCGAAAAGGCGAGTATCGCCTTTCCCGTCGCGGAGCAGTGGAGGTCGTGGTACTCGCCGGCGGCCGTCGAAAATCGCACTTCATGTTCGCTCTGTGTCCGATAGAGATAGACGCCGCGGCCGTGTTCTACGGTCGATAAGTTGGTTAACTCCCCCGTCTCGTTGGCGACTTTGTCCGCTTCCGGGCGACCGAACGAGAACAGCGGCCCGCGGTTTCGTGCGACCTCCCCGAGTCTGAGGAACCGTAGCCCCAGATAGTACCGGTCTCCGTCCTTAACGATGAACCCCTGCTGACGGAGCGTACTGAGGTGGTTGTGGACCGTGCTTTTGGTGATTCCCGTCTCGTCGGCGATGTCTTGGATGCGCCCTCCGCCCAGTTCCTCCAGTCCGTTGAGGATTTCGAGCAACGTCAAATCGGAGTTGATGGGATTTTTGGCTTTGTGTGTCATATGCTAGCGTCGGTTTCGTGGGGACTTTATTGTTTCGCATCACGAAATCGAACGTATCGTGTTCTGAGACACCGGCTCGAACTACGCTTGCGTACGACTGTGTTCGTCCTGAGGCGAGCAATCTAAGCGGGATCCGGTTTGAAGTTTCTGTAAATCGTCCCGCCTGCCAGCGCGCCCGTTTTATCACACGAAACGCGGGGTTCGCTATCCACTCTCGACACCTTCCGACGAGTGCTGTCGGACCGAAGTCGCGTTACGAGTTACTGCCGCGGTGGATAACCGCGTGGCTACTCGCAGCAGCCGAGATTTAGATTACAGTAGTACTGGTGTAATCTCTGACCACCGTCTATCTCGCACACGTCCTGTACTGCCCCGATACCATGGCGCGAGACTTCACGGGTCGTTGCGTGATTCCTCACTGGTGTACCGAGGTTCTCGTAATATATAGGAAATAAATTCATTCTGCAAAATTTATAGATTCTCCGTGTGACGAGTTCTTCGTACTGAGATTTCAGAACTATTCAGTCTTCAATAACGATTTACAAATCGTCTATAACAGGTTAGAATTCTCTAACTTAACATTTTTCTACAGTATTGTAGACAAATATGGTTTGAATAGCGGAAATATACTTCTGTAACAAAGTTGTCTCTCATCTACTACTTGTTCGCTCGCTATTCGATTTAACTCGCAAAGATAGCAGCGAGCGTCCTGTTTGCGTGCGCTCATTGCTAATCTCTCACTGTTGTTCGAGTTCGGAGTCTCGTCGGCGACCTACTAGTAAGTTATTATTGATATCTTATATATCCTAGTTCATTTCAATATTGTATACTTATCTACCCAGCCAGTGATTCGCATCACGGTCGGCGTCTTGCCGTGTGAAAATTAAGTCGTGACGGCCGCCGGCTGACCGCCGTCGATTTCAGAGCCGAGTACCACTTCATTTATATCACGCGGAAGGCACTTACAACGTATCTCCGACCGACGCATGACGCTCTCTACTTCCTCCCATCTCACTCGGACTCGACAGGCGCTCGTCGTACTCGTCGTGGCGGCGCTTTTCGTCCCCCTCGTCGGCCCGGTCGCGGCCGTCGAAAACGAGACCAGCACGACGTTCGTGGAATCGGACATCGCCGCGGACACGACGTGGACGCCGGAGGATGGCCCCTACCGAATCATCCAGAGCGTCCACGTCGACCCCGGGACGACGCTGACGATACGACCCGGAACCGACGTTCAGCTCGCCGAGGGAATCACGCTCTCCGTCGACGGCTCGCTCGTCGTCGACGGCACAGCGGACCGACCGGTAACGGTTTCACGGTCCGCGGGTGCCGCGGCCGACCGCCGGTGGGCGAGCATCCGCTACAACGGGACGAGCGAGTCCCGGCTCGTCGTGCGCAATACGACCCTACAGGGCGGGACGAGCGGCGTCACCGTGGCCCGCGCAGACGGTTCGATTACGATTACCGACTCGACGTTCCGGGACTTCTCGAAGGCCGGGCTGTCGGTCGGCGACACCGCGTCGACGCCCCGGATTACCATCGAGCGGTCGACGTTCCGACGCATCGACGGGCACGCGGTTCGGGCGACGCCCCTGACGGGCGCGACCGGCGAGACCTCGATTACGGCGTCACCCACGGAGCGCGATGAGCGGTCGAACCACACGCTGTCGCTCGATGCCGGCGTCGGCGTGACCTTCGACACGATAGAACTCCGGTACGCCGACGCCGGATCCGTCGACGACGTCGACGCGGAGAGCATCGCCCGCATCGGTCTCGACAGCAACCGAAACGGAACGATAGAGCGGTCGTTCGACTCGTTCGTCACGGACGTCTCGGCGCGGGACGGTCGCGTGCGAATCTCGCTGTCGAGGCCGGTCAACATTCCGAGCGACGGCCGACTCCTCGCGGAGTACGGCGACGTGGTCAACCCGGAGACGCGCGGAATCTACCCCGTTGCGGTCGACCTCCGGAACTCGGGGATTCCGCAACTCTCGGACGGCGTTCGGGGCTCGCTCGTCGTCGGAAACGTCACGTCGCCGGTCGACGAGCGCGCCGCGTCCACGACGCGCGTGCGACAACTCACCGTTCGCGAGTCGACGTTCCGCGATATCAACGGGAGCGGTGTCTTCGCCGCCGCCGACAGCGTCGACCGGCTCTGGGTGTTGAACAGCGATATCTCGGCGACTGCGGGGAGCGGAATTGCGGTTCGCGCGGCTCGGAGCGATTCGACGTTGTTGAACAACGAAATCACCGCGGATGACGCCGGCATCCAACTCGACGCTCGCGACGAGACGACGGCGAGCGTGGTCGGAAACGAGGTTCGCAGCGCTCAGACTGGCATCCGTATCCGCCAGTCGGGGACCCAACTCCCCCGGCCGGGTGCGGTTACCATCCGTGACAACACGCTCGCGGACAACGTCGGTCACGGCGTCGACCTCACCGCTCGCAGTCTCGAACTGAATCTGCAACTCACCGACAACGCGATTCGCGGTAACGGCGGGGACGCCGTCCACGTCAACAACTGGCTGACGCGGGGAAGCGACGTTCGCGGGAACCGCCTCGTCGAGAACGGCGGCGACGGCTTCGCCCTCGATGGGACCGTCGTGTCGGGTCTCACACTGGCGGACAACGCTGTCCGGGACAACGGAGGAGCGGGACTGGAGCTCCGGACGGGAGCGGCGGCACGCGAGGTCGCCGTCCGGAATAACACCGTCCGCGATAACGGGGGTCACGCCGTTTCGGTCCGCTCGGACCTGATTATTCACCGGACGAACGTCAGCGAGAACCGACTGGCGAACAACGCCGGCGCGGGGCTGCTCGTCGCCAGCCCGATAACGCACCGCGGCGAGCTTTCGGTCGCCAACAACACTATCGCCGCCAACTCCTACGGCGTCGTCGTCCGCGGGGTCGTCGAGACCGACGTCCGGGACAACGACATCGTGTTCAACACGAACGCCTTTGCGGACCCGGTTCCCGTTTCGAGGGTGACGCCGGGAACGGGGGTGTACGTCGCGGAGGGGGCGTCCGGTGCGATCATCAACCAGGCTGAGTCGACGGTTCCGCTGGAAGAACTCGTCGCCAATCCCGAGTTGACACAGCGGCTCACGGTCGCTCGGCTCTGGGACGACACGGTCGTCGTCCTACGGACGGACGGCGAGAGCGAGACGCGGAGCGCGGAAGCCAGCGCCCTGACGATTCGTCGCGTGAGCGGCGCGCTTCCGACCGGCATCGGGGTCCAAACGGCCGGCGAGGGAACCAGGACCCACCACGTCGTCAACAACAGTATCTACGGCCAAGACCGCGGTCTGACGGTCGATATCGAGCGGCTGATCAGCGCGAACGCGACCGCCCGAATCGTGGTGGACCCGATTCGCACCGTCGACGCCGAGTCCAACTACTGGGGCGCTGCCAGCGGTCCGTATCACTCGTCGATTCTCCCGTCCGGAGAGGGGAACCCCGTCGTCACCGAGCGCGGCTGGGTCGATTTCACTCCGTTCCGAACCGCGGCACCCGAGGAGTTGTACACTCGGCCGACTGCCCGAATCGACGCCCCGGCGACAGCGACCGCCGCGGACGACCTCCGACTGTCCGGGGCCGGCTCGACGAGCGACACCTCCCCAGTCGGTCGCTATCACTTCTTCGTGAACGGGACCGAGCGGGTGCAATCGACCCCCGAACTCAGCGTCACGATGAGCGAGCAGCCCCTCGACGTCGGGTTAGCCGTCGAGAGCCGACTCGGTATCGACAGCGACACCGTCACGGCGACGATTGGTGTCGCGGCGCCCGAAGCGACTCCATCGGTGACGACGGCGGCCTCGCCGAACACGGCGGGGGCGACGACCACGTCTCAGTCGCCGACGAACGATTCGACCGACGACGGGTTCCTCGGCGGACTGGCCTCGATGTGGGGGCTTCTCGGAAGCGGGCTCTACGTGGGTGCGCTGGGTCTCGGCGGCTACGGGATGGCGCTGACGCTTCAGCGTCGGTCGCCCCCGGTGAGCGGCCTTCGAATACAACTGTTGGCGGGCGCGGCCGTCCTCGTCTGGCTCGTCGGCGGCCTCGTCGGCACCGCTTCGCTGATCGGCGTCGGTCTCGCCGCGGGTGTCACGTGGGCCGGACTCACCGGCGTCGCGTACGTCTTGGCGATGCGAGGATGAACGCGGCCAACGCGCCCCACGACGACCGCGGCGGGGAGAGTCCCACCACGCCACGGCGTATCGTGACGTTCGGCCCCGCGGCAGCAGGCGTGTCACGCTGTGGTTCTGTCGCGTGTCCTACCTCAATCAGTGCAAAACCGGAATAGAAGCGGTCGTTTTAGTGTGTGAATTGAACAATTCTGTCGGCCGAACTCTCGATGTATTGTTGTGGATGATAATATTCGAATGTAACCTGTGTCTATTTGTGATTTCTAACCCCACAAACTCGGAATATAATATGGGTAATGTAAATAACTCGAGTATTTTAGATTATTCTGGGTGCGTGGTAATGCTCAGATATAGAACTATGCTAAGATTAGTCTGAATCAGTCACCAATCCTCTAAGAGAGCGAGCCCACCGGCCGAGCGCGGTGAATACACTCCACGCCATCGACCATCGTGACCCACACGGCAAAAGGAATATAACCGTAATTCTCTTCGGTACAAGCATGCGAACCTGCGAGCTCACAGCTGTTAGTGAATTCACACTTGTCGAGCGAGACCTCCCGACAATCGCCCCCGACGAAGTTCTGGTTCGAATCGACCGCGTCGGCATCTGCGGGTCCGACTTACACTACTACCAACACGGGGAAAACGGGGGCAACGTCGTCGAGTTCCCCCACGTCCTCGGTCACGAGGCCGCCGGTACCGTCGTCGAGGTTGGCGACGGGGTCTCCCGCATCGGTCCCGACGACCGCGTGGCAATCGAACCCGGTCTCCCGTGCGGAGAGTGCGGGTACTGCGCCGGCGACGACACCTACCACCTCTGTGAGGATATGGAGTACATGTCTTCGCCGCCGGTCGAGGGCGCGCTGACCGAGTACGTCGCGTGGCCCGCCGAATACCTGTACGCGCTTCCGGACTCGGTGTCGCTCCGCGAAGGGGCGCTCGCGGAACCGCTGAGCGTCGCGATGCACGCCTGTCAGCGCGGCGGCGTCTCCGACGGGGACACGGTGTTGGTCACCGGCGGCGGCCCCATCGGTCAGCTCGTCTCGGAAGTCGCGATGGCCCGCGGGGCCGAGACGGTCGTCCTGACCGACGTCGTCCCCGAAAAGCTCGCACTGGCCGAGTCCCGCGGCGTCGACTACGCGGTCGACGTGACGGAGTCCGACCCCGTCGAGACGATTCGCGAACACGTCGACGAACGCGGCGTCGACGTGGTCCTCGAGAGTTCCGGCTTCGGCGGCGCCATCGAGACGACGACCGAGGCCGTCAAACGCGGCGGCACCGTCGTCTTCGTCGGTATCCCCCTCGAACCCGAGTTCCCCACCGACATCGTCGAGACCATCGGGCAAGAGTACGACCTGAAGGGGTCGTTCAGATTCAGTAACACGTACCCGAAGGCCATCGAGGGAATCGAGACGGGTCGGTTCGACGTCGACAGTATCGTGACCTTCGAGTCGTCGTTCGAGGACACGCAGGCCGCGTTTGACCGCGCAGCCGAGCCCGAAGAAGTAAAAGGCGTAATCCGCGTCAGCGACGCGCTATAACGCGTTGTCGTTGTAGCCGCCGTCGACGGTGATGACCGCGCCCGTCGTGAACGACGCCGCGTCGCTGGCGAGGTAGACGGCCGCGCCCGCGATTTCGTCCGGCGTCGCGACGCGTTCCATCGGCGTTCCCTCGTCTATCTTCTTTCGCAGTTCGGTTCCCTCGTTGAAGCCGTCGCCCGCGAGCGGGGTATTGACGAACCCCGGCTCGATTGCGTTGACGCGCACGTCGGGCGCGAGGTCGGCCGCCGCGGCGCGCGTGAGCCCGTTCACGCCGCTCTTCGCGGCGCAGTAGGCCGGGCGCTCCTCGCGGGCCTGCCGTGCTGACATCGAGGAGATGTTCACGATGCTCCCGGACTCCATCTCGCGGCCGAAGACGCGGCACGCCCGAAAGACGCCCGTCAGGTTCACGTCGATGTCTTGACTCCACTGGTCGTCGCTCATCTCCGAGACGGACGCTCTCGCGACCGACCCCGCCGAGTTCACGAGGATGTCGACGTCTCCGATGGCGTCGCTGGCGACCTCGTAGAGGTTCTCTATCGACTCGTCGTCTCGGACGTCACACGTCACCTCGGCGGTCTTCGCGCCGCGGTCGCGGAGCTCCTCGGCGGTCTCCTCGACGGCGTCCGCGCTGCGACTCGTCGCCACAACGTCGGCACCGTCGTCGGCGAAGGCGAGCGCGATGGCCCGACCGATGCCGCTCGTGCCGCCGATGACGACCGCAGCGCTATCCGATACGGTAACCGTGGGTGATGTCTCCACCATATCCGATTCCACCGACTACGACATGCTAACTCTTGCGGTCGACAGACGAACTCGCGAAGCGAATCGCTCCCGGACCGTCATCTACGCGCCGGCGGTAGCCGTTGTAAAAAGAAATTGGAGCGCCGCTCAGGCGAGCCCTATCGCGCGCGGCAGCCAGAGGACGAGCTCCGGGAAGACGATAATCGACAGGAGGGTCAATAGAAGCGGCAGGTAGAACGGGACCATGTGCCGAGTAATCCGTTCGAGCGAGACGCCGGTGACGGCGTTGAGCACGAACAGGATGACGCCGAACGGCGGCGTGAGCAGGCCGATCATCAGCGTGACGATCATCACGACGCCGAAGTGAATCGGGCTGATAGCGGTCTGCTCGACGATGGGGAGGAACACCGGTGTGAGGATGGTTATCGCCGCAATCGTCTCCAACATCAGTCCGACGATGAACAGAACGCCCGCGATGAGCAACATGAGCACGAGCGGGTCGGTCGAGACGCCCGTGATGGCCTGTGCGATTACCCGGTACGAGCGCATGACCGCCTTCACGCGCTTGCCGCCGCCTTCGCTTTCGTTAGGTGCCATGGTTCGCCTTTCGGAGCGGGACAGATGAATTCTACTGATGGTGGAAACGTCCCACGAAGTCGGGAGCGACCGCAACCGACGCCGTCGCACGCGGGTTTGCCCTCGCTGCCGTCGTACCGATACCGTGGGGTGGCTCTCTGGTGATTGACGAATGTTCATAATTAATCCAAATCGGTGAGTGATTCGATACGTGAGGTTCGATTCCCGTTCAATTAGTCACGTGTGCCCACGCGGCACACCGAGAACAGAGGCGCTCGTCCGCGTCACTTGACTCTACTATTAGTAGAATCGCGATCCGTCGCGAACAACAGGCTCTGTCGCCGATTCCCGTTTCGGACGGGTTCACCAGCACGAAACGAGCCGACGGGGCACGCGAGCTCCGCCGCTCGCGTCCCGGCTACATGCGGTCCCTGTGATGTTGCTTCGGATGGGGCCTGCCGTGCATAACAGGCCTACCCGTGTAACTCTTGGTGGGCTCGGGTACCTCCTCGAGCAATTCGGTTTTATCGGATTGTAATTACAGAGCTATGTCTGTCACAGACGGGTCGTTTCGGACCGCAACTCGTGGTCACGGAGCCCGAAGTCGTCGGTACGAGTCCGGGAGACCCTGCGCGTTCTCTCCGGATAGGCCGACGACGACGTAGTCGGCATCCCGACCGACGTAGGCGAGGAGCCTGCGAACGTGCTCGGCGTCGATGGCCTCGACCGAGTCGAGAACGAAGAACGGGACCTCGTCGGACACCTCGTGGACGAGGTAGCCGGCGACGGCGAACACGAGACCGATAAGCTCGCGCTCGGAGGCCGGGAGGTGGTCGATAACGTCCTCGTAGACGGTACCATCGTCCGTCCGGCGCTCGATGTGCGGGACGAACCGCCCCGCGGGAGCCGCGTCCGCGTCATCGAGAGAGTCTCCGTCGTTCCGTCGCTCGATCCAGAGACGGGCGAGGCGGTCGTATTCGAGGGCGTCGAGAACGTCCGCCATTCGGTCGTTGAACGCCGAGACGGCCGCGCGTTCGAGTCGTTCGATACGACCGCGAAGCTCGCCGATTCGGTCGTCAATTCCGTCCTGCCGTGCTTCGAGGTCCGCCCGTCGGTCGAGTTGGGCTTCGAGGGAATCGAGGTCATCGACGACGGCGGCGCGCTCCTCGCGTCGCCGTTCCAACTCGAACTCGACCCGGGTGACCTCCCGGTGGGCAGCGAGGACCGCGGCGCGGTCGTCCGCCTCCGCGGCCCCGGCGTCACGTCTCAGGTCGGCGATATCCGATTCGAGGTCGTCGCGTCGGGCTTCGAGGTCCTCGACTTGCGCCCGGCGCTCGGTGCGCTCGCGGCGTAACTCCTCGCGTCGTGTTTCGAGGTCGCGTCGCCGTCGTCGCTGGTCTTCGAGTTCCGACCGGCGTTCTTGCAGTCGTTCGAGACGCTCGGTGAGTTCGGCGCGCTCCTCGCGACGGTCGTCGCGGAGCGTCCGGAGTTGGTCGAGCGTCGATTCGATGCTCGCTTCGGGGACGGAGGTCCCGCACGTCCAGCAGACGACCCGGCCGTCGCCGTCGGGCCCGCCGTCTTCGCCCGCGCTCGTGGCGACGGGCGATGTCCCCGACGTGAGGAACTGCTCGTTGAACCGTAGCGTTCGCTGAACGTCGGTGATATCCGCGTCTAACCGTCGTTTTCGCACGCGCGACTCGGAGAGTTCGTCGGTCAGACCGTCGAGTTCGCCGGCGGGGTCGGCGGGACACGACGCGAGTTCCGATTCGACCTCGCCGAGTTCGGCGTCGAGCGCGTCAAGTGACTCCCGCTGGGCCTCGAGTTCGAACTGGGCATTGTCGAGCGTCGCGTTCAACTCCCGTAATCGGTCCGCTCGCGCCTCCGCGTCCGGCGTATCGGTGTCGGTTTCCCTCCGCGCGTCAGCGTCGGCGTCGACCGCCGACGGCTCGATGCGAGCGAGCGCTTCTCGTCGGTCTGCCAACTCGGCTTCCAAGCGCTCGACAGCCGCGTCAAGTTCGTCGCGGCGCTCGCGGAGTCGCGGGCGCTCGGATTCGAGCGCGGACAGCTCCGCGATTCGGTCGTCTAACTCGGCGCGCTCGGCGCGGAGGTCGGCGATTTCCTCGCTGACGGCGTCGGTGTCGACCGAGTGCGTGACGAACTCCCGCAGGTCGCGGTCGCCGGTCACCGCCTGCCGGGTCTCGTTGGAGCCGAGCAGGAACGCGAACAGGTCCGCGGTCGTCGAGTCTTCGAGATACGGGTCGCCGGACGCGACGACGCGGTCTCCCTCCCTCACGAACGCCCGCGTGTACACCTCGCTCTCGACGGCGAGTTCGACCCGGCCGCCGTCAGCGCTCTCCTCAAATGAGGGTTCATCGCTTCCCAGCGCGGCCGCGAGACCCCACAGGAGCGGTGTTCGGTCGGCCGCGTTCCGTCCCGCGACGACGGAGACGCCGGGCTCGAACTCGACGGTCGCGTCGTCGAGACCGGCGAATCGCGTGACGGTCAGGCGGGCCGGTCCGTTCGTCGTGGCCATACGATGTTCGACACGGGGGTCCGTGAAAACAGTTGGTGACGCTTCCAAAACTCGTTCCAACGCTATCATTGGAACGTGTCTCTTGTCCCGGGTGCCACAAACACGTTCCAAAGCTATCGATGGAACGCTTTTCGACCCGAGAGCTCGCGAGAGTTCGGTCGTCACTGGTCGCTCCATACCGCGGTTCGGAAAGCGCGAAACGGACTACTCGCAGTCGCAACCGCCCCGGTCGATGAGGTCGTCGACCGTGTACTGGGAGTTACAGCCCGGGCAATGGACGCGAACGTCGACGTACACCTCGGCGGTCTCGGGGTCGACGTCGAGTTCGCCGGCGGCCGCGAGGTCGGACAGCGACCTGTCGGTGACGCGCTCGACGCGACCCAGCAGGCGTCGAATGGTTTGGGACCGGCGCTCGCTGAGGTCTCCGTTGTCGCGGTCGGTCTCCGACGGCGGCGTCACGCCGCGGTACGAGGTGAGATACGTCCGCATCGCCCGGTGCGAGACGAAATCGGTCTCGAGTCGCTCTACGTCGACGCCGGCGCGTTCGAGTCGGCGGACCGCCTCCGTTCGCGCCCCGCTCGAAACGCCGTCGTCGGTGAGCACGCGGTACAGATTCTCGACCTCGCCGTCGATGACGCGCTCGTTCCGCTCGTCGAGCGCCGCGCGGAGGAGCCGTCGGTTGAACGCGTCGGCGAGGTCACGGAGGCTCGACCGCGCGTCCGCCTCGGCGGTCCACCGCCGTTCGAGCTCCGCGCCGAACCCGTCGAGACCGCGCTCGCGGAGCAGTCGGCTGACCTTGCTTTCGGGGCCGCGCTTTCCACCCGGGGAGTCGTGTGGGTCGCTCACTACCGACTGCTATTCGGGGAGTACACATATGCTTGACGCGCTGTGAGACGCGATACCGGGGAAGGTCAAAAAAGGTACAAAGGCGAAGTCGAGACGGGGCGTCAGTAGTTAGCGGCGTCGCCGCGGCCGGTCGACGCCCCCCGACCGGCCGGCGATTCGCGGTCCGAGTGCACGGCGGCGAAGTCCTCTCGGTCGTCCGCGTCGACGTCCGTCACCGGGCGCGACGTCGAGGACGAGGATTCGGTGTCACTGACCCCCTCAGTGACTCGGTCGGCGGGGGAGGTCGCGGCGTGTTCGGCGAGTTTGAGCCTGACGGCGACGGTGACACCGCCGTCGGGGTCGTTTTCGACCGCGACGGTTCCGTCGAACTGCTCGACGAGCGCGGCGACGAGCGAGAGACCGGACCGAGACTCGGGAGAGCCCGCGACGGTCTCGCCCGCGTCCGGGAAGGCGTCTTCCGGGAACGGCGGGCCGTCGTCGGAGATGCGAACAGTCACGGTCTCCGCGCCGCGCTCGGCGCGCAGGCGGATTCGCGGACGCTCGGCGTCCGCCCGCTCAACGGCCGTGACGAGGAGGTTTCGGAAGACCGCGGAGAGCATGCTGTGGGCGAGGACGTCCACGTCGGGGAGGTCTCCGGAGACGACCACGTCGGCGTCGTGCGCGGCGCGAGCCTTCCGAAGCTCCGTCTCGATGGTCTCGGCCAGCGGCTTCGGTTCGAGGTCGGCGGTCCGCTCTGAGGTGAGCACGTCGGTGAACTGCGCCGTACTCTCGGTGAGGTCGATGATGCCGTTGCTCGCGGCGACGATGTTCTCCAGCCGCTCGTCGGCCGCCGACCCCGCCTCCTTCCGAACGACCGACGCCCACCCGCGGATGACCAGCGCGTCGTTTCGGATGTCGTGGTGGAGGACACGGTTGAGGACGGCGAGCTGTTCGCGCTGTTGGCGGAGTTCGGTCTCCCGTCGCTGACGCGCGACGGTCCACCGGTAGATGCCGAACACGAGGAGCGCCGCGCCGACCGCCTGTGCACCGTCTTCGAACAGATAGCTGAACCAGACGGGCTGTTCGACGAACTCGTCGAGGAAGTCGGTCAGCGCGAACAGGTACGAGGCCGCGACGCCGCCCGCCAGCGGGTAGAAGACAGACGGTGCGTGTACTCGTCGGACCACGAATAGGCACGCGAAGAGGACGGCGACGACGACGCCCTCGCCGACGAGGTCGAGCGCTGTCGTCGTCGGGTCCGGCGGGAGCACCACGACCTGCGCGCCGACCGGGATAACCGACCCGACGGCGACTACCCACGGGAGGAATCGATGTGCGGCTCCGGTGGGTTCCTCGCCCGTCGATTCCGGTTCGGTAGCGGGTATTCTCTCCGTCCGAGCTTCGGAGTTCATCTCGGGACACCACGCCCCGAGCGCCTCCCGCGGACGACCGTCGGCTTCTGTTTCGTTCGCATACTCTCGTCGACGGCGATGACCGACGAAGTGGTTGCTATGTGGATTGTCTGCCTCACTTTCCGTTCGGTAGCTGCACCCTGTGTTCGGTAGTCGTACGGAGCCGTACAGAGTCGAAAATAGTCCGGGGTCGCCGAGCGTCGGTCAGGTAAACACCCAGACTGCGGCGACGAACAGCAGCGACCCGAAGACGAAGGTGACGTCTCGCGTCCGAACCATCATGCCCTCGGTCCGGAGGGACTGACTCTGTTCGTCGCCCAGCGAGCGCGAGAACCCCTTCGTCTCCATCGCCTCCACGGTGACCCGCGCGCGCTTCGCCACGTTGAAAATCAGCGGGTAGAACGCCTTGACGGAGAGCGTCAGCAGGTAGTAGAAGTAGCGCCACCTGAACAGCCCCTGCTTTTCGGGTACCTTACTTCGAAGGCGGAAGGAGTTGATGAGCGCGTGGTACTCTTCGACGAGAAGCGGCATCATCCGGTAGCCGTACGCGATTGCGAACGTGAGCTGTCGGGGGACGCCCAAGCGCAACATCCCCTTGCTGAGTTTCTGCGGGCTCATCGCCGAGAAGACGGCGAGGCTGATGACCGAGATAATCGTGAGCTTGAGGAAGAACGGGACGAGCGCCCCGACGGCGTCGATGCCGACCTCCTGGCTGGTCGTGGCGGTATGGATACCCCGGCCGACCGCGGCCGCGACGATGGTCCCGGTCTCGGCGAACACGCTCGCGTCGCCCGCCATGACGCCCGCGACGACCCGACCGGCGTTCTCACCCAAGTGACCGACCGCCCGAATCGTCCCGCCGATGAGCGGGACCAACACCACGAAAAAGCCGACGTTGGTGACTTGGCCGAACAGGAGCAACGCGAGCAGGTACTTGCTGACCTGCGAGAGCGCGGCGAGCACGAAGGCCGCCGCGAGCAGGATGGCCAGCGGAAGCGTGTCGTAGAACAGCCACGGGATAATCATGAACAGTACGGTCCACAGCAGGACGACTCGCGGGTCGAAGCTGTTCAACAGCGCGTCCTCGTTGTCGTAGGCGGTCCGCATCAAGTCGACCTTGATGTCGGCGACCGAGATGTCGGTGAGCGCGTCGACGTACTTCATCGCGTCCCTCCGCTCGACTCGCCTCCGGGGCTGACATCGGCGACACCGTCGTCGGCGAGTGCGTCGTCCTCGAACGACCGGGCTAGCGTCTCACACATCGATTCGGTGCTAAGCGCGGGGGATTTCAGCCCGAGTCGCCGGCTCAGTTCGACCACCTGCGGCTGTCGCAAATCGGTCGCTGCGAGGAGGTTCGGGTCGGAGAACACAGCCTCCGGCGGTGCGTCCGCGAGCACTTCGCCCTCGCCCATGACGAGGACGCGATTGGCCCACGCCGCGACCAGTTGCAGGTCGTGGGAGGCGACGACGACAGTTTCGACGCGGCTCTCGGCCTTCCGGAGCATTCCGGTCACCTCGCGGCGGCTCTGGAGGTCGAGACTGCCCGTGGGCTCGTCCAAGAGGACGACCGTCGGGTCGGTCGCAAGCCCGATTCCCAGCGACGCGCGGCGCTGTTGGCCGAGGCTCATCAGGCGGCCGTCGCGGTCCGCGAGGTGTTCGAGGTCCAGATACGCGAGAATCTCGTCGACGCGTTCGTCCACGTTCGGGGCGTCGCGGTTCTCGAGGTAGTAGGCGACGTCCTTGCGGACGGTGTCCTCGACGAACATCTCCTCGGGGTTCTGGTGGATGTAGACGGTGTCGTCGGCCAGTTGCTCGGGGAGCGTCTCGCTCGTGTCGCGCCCGAGGACCGTCACCGTCCCTCGGTCCGGGGACGCTAACCCCGTAATCAACCGCAACAGCGTCGACTTCCCGGACCCGTTGGCACCGACCAATGCGACCCGGTCGCCCTCGTACAGTTCGAGGTCCAGCCCGTCGAGCACGCGATTGTACCCCTCGCGAAGCGTCGGGTAGCCGTGACCGACGTCCCGCATCGTCACTACCGCGTCCCCGTCCCGCTCGCGCTCGGTCAGCTCGGCGGCGTCTGTACCTGTTGCCACCGCGCCGCCGTCGACGGCGGCCCGAGAGCCGCACGTCGCCGCGGGTTGAAACGCCGTTGCCGCCTCGTCGACGGTCACGGGATACCGACCGCTGGGCAGGGTTCCCACTTCGGTCGGCAGGCCGTCGGCGATTTGTGTGACCTGCGGCGGGTGGATATCGTGGGCGAGCAGGTCGTCGAGCCTGTTGAGCCCGACCTCGACCGGCTCTTTCCAGGCGACCCCGCCGTCGGAGACGAGCACCATCTCGTCGCAGTAGTCGGCGATGAACTCGGAGTGGTGTTCGATGACGATCACCGTCTTGTCCCGCTTCTCGTTGAGTCGTCGGAGCTGTTCGTACGTTTCGCGGGCGTTTCGGGGGTCGAGCTGTGCGGCGGGCTCGTCGACGAAGATGAACTCGGGATCCATCGCGAGCACCCCCGCGAGCGCGACGAGGTGTTGTTGGCCGCCGCTCAACTCCCAGATGAACCGGTCTTCGAGGTGGTCGAGACCGAGGGTTTCGAGGGCGCGGGTCGCCCGTTCGGCGTAGTCGTCGAGGCCGTAGTTGAGCGGTGCGAACTCCACGTCGTCGCGGACCGTCTCCTGGACGAGTTGGTTCTCGAAGTCCTGGAAGACGTAGCCGACCGTCTTCGAGAGTTCGGCGACGTCCGACTCGCGGGTGTCGGTGCCGGCGACGGTGACCCGCCCGTCGAACGTCCCCTCGAAGAAGTGTGGGATGAGGCCGTTGAACGTCTTACACAGGGTCGTCTTTCCGCTGCCGTTGCCACCGACGACGGCCGTGAACTCGCCCGGCTCAATCGTCACGCTCGCGTCGCGCAGTACCGCCTCGTTGCCGCCGGGATACTGAAACGTCAGGTTCTCGACGACGATGTTGTTGCTGCTCATAAAAACAAAGCGATGGGGTTCAGTCCTGCAGGCCGCCGACCTTGCGCTGGCGGTAGGCGACGAGCCCGAACGAGATGACCGCCGCGATGGCAATCGGCACGAACAGGAACGCTTGTCCGTACGTTTCGACGAACTCCGGCGTGAACGTGATGAGCCCGCCGCTGGTCTCGCTCAGCGTCTCGAACGCGAACGCGACGGGAATCAGCGCCACCCACGCAATGAGTCGCTTCAGGGACGTGCGCGTGAACATCGGGCCGTCGCGCCCCTCGACGGGACTCATGCCGAGTAGCGGTTCGATCTTCCCGCGGAGCCGCGGGTAGAGGAACAGGGTCGGAATCGCCCCGAAGACGACGCCGGCGATGATAATCTGAAGCAGGGCACCGATTCCCTCGGTGGCCCACACGGTCTCGGGGAGCCACGAAATCGCTTCGAGCTCTTCGACGCCGATGTAGAACTTCCCGACGTCGATGAACCACGCCGCGGTCTCTTCCATCGCCTTCGCGAGGAAGCCCAGCGCCGCGATTTGCTTGACGTCTTTCGGGTCCGTGATGAGCGACATCACGAAGAACCACGACAGCGTGACGACGATTAGCCCTTCGACCGCTCCGAGCGCGCTGAAGTCACCGATGAGAATCTCTCCGAAGACGATGCCGCCGACCGGAATCGCGAGACAGGCCCAAAACGAGCGGAACAGGAGGACGACCGACATCGCAACGAACCAGAACGGTCCGATGGAGACGCCTAACCCGCCTATCGAGAACTCCGGCAGGAGCTCCGTAATCATGCTCTGCAGACCGTGTAGCGACATGACGAGGATGAACGCCATCATGTCCCTATGGTCGAAACTGAACGCACTACTCGAGTTGTTGGACGTTGTCACCATCCGGGTGGTGGTGGTTAAGCAACCTGTTTAACGCTTGGTATGAGTATGACGTACGACTGTATATCGGACTGTACTCTGTGGAGTGGTCGGTGGCAGTACATAGCAATCGCGTCGATATATTGCGCTCTGGATTCCCTCCGGACGTACTTCGGACGCTCTGCGGTTGCGGCGCTCGCGGACCGATTCGGGTGCTCCTGAGTGACTGTTCGCGTCGAAAAATGAACTGAGCGGTGGCGACGCCGACACCAACACCGACACCGACGCCGACCGTCAGGCGTCGGTCGCGCCCACGCAGCGCTCGACGTCTGCGCGGGACTTCATCTCCAAGACGTTGTACGGGGCGTCGATGTCCGCGGCCACCGACCGGAAGGACGGAAGCGGTTCGTGCGCGTCTTCCGTCCCGTCGTTGTCGTGGAGGTGCGCGACTTGGATTCGGTCGCCGAACCGCTCGACGAACCGTCGGTAGTCGACGCCGGTCGCCTTCGCGTGGCCCACGTCGAGCGTCAGCTTCAGGAACTCGCCGTCGACGCCGACGTCGTCGAGGAACGCTGCGAGTCGGTCCGGAGTCGCCGTGTGCCGACGCGTTCCCGGTTTGTCGCGCTGGTTTTCGAGACAGACCGGAACGCCCGCCTCGGCGGCGAATTCGGCGCACTCGCGGAGCGTCTGGACCGCCTGCGCGCGGGTGTGCTCGCGGACGTGTTCGGGGTACCGAGCCCGAACCGAGCCCCCGTGGACGATGACGCCGCCGGCGTCGATTGCCGCGGCGAGCTCGATTGCCTCTTTGGTCGCCGCGACCGCGGCTTTCCGAAGGCGCTCGTTGACGTTCCCGGGGGCGACGTCGAGGTGCGGGCCGTGGACCGTGTAGCTCACGTCGAACTCCTCGGCGACCGCCCGCAGGCGCTCGGCGTCTCGCTCGTCCGCCCGAACGTCCAGATAGCCCGCACGGAGTTCGACGTGATTCAGGTCGAATCTGCGGAGGAACTCGGCGAACGACGCGACGTTGGCCGCATAGCGGATGTCCATCGACGCGCCGAACCGCGGTCGCTGGACGGGCGTCGCCTCAGACATCGACTTGGCTCGCGGGAACGAGGCGGTCGCCGCGGAGGACGGGCACGACCGAGCGAGAGTCGATGGCCGTCTCGAACTCGTGGAGGTCGCGCCGCCGAATCTCGTGTTTCTGTTCGTATCGCGGCCCTTTCGCCGTCACGAGGAGGCGCGCGTACCGCTCGCGGTCGCGGTCGGTGAGGCCGTCGCCGTGGAGGTAGTCGTCGATGAGCGCCGCGCCGAGCGTGTCGTCGGGTGTCGGCTGACCGCTCGACCCGCTGGCGACGATCGTTATCGGTCGCCCGCGGTCTTCCAAGAGGTCCGCGACCGCCGCGGCGTTCGTGTAGCCGCCGACGAACACCTCGACATCGGGACCTCCGCGCTCGCGGAGCGTCGAGACGGCGCGCCCGCCGTTCGTGGAGGTCATCGCGGTCGGTCGCCCGTCGAGGTCCAGTCGCTGGACGTAGCTCGGCGAGTTGAAGAAGTCGTAGCCGGGGTTCGGCTCGTAGTCGTCGGTCTTGCCGCCGCCGATGAGACACTCGGGGTGGTCCTCCTGATACGCCGGTTCGTCGCCGCGTTCGTCGGTCACGTGGACGTACTCCGCACCGAGCGCGAGCAGTTCCGCCACGGTCGCCGAGAAGTGGGTCACGTCGACCACGACGTAGTCGCCCGGAGCCGGTTCTGCCGGGATGTTCTCACAGCCCTCTATCAATGTCTCTGCGAACACCGCTGTCTGTCGTCCATCTGCGGACATAGCCCACGTTCTCTACAACACCTACAAGTCAATTGCTAGTAGCGATATATATCGAACCGTACTGTCCGTAGTTCGCTTCGCCCGCCGGTAGTTCCCCGGCAATACGACTCGTCACTCGCGCGTACCGCGTCGTTCGGTCGTGTAGAACCGTGTTCGAATCGACGGATAGCGGGCTCGCGACTATCGCTTCGATAAAAATTGTAAGAAAGTAAGACTAAAATATAACTGAAAAATTACATATCTAACTCACCAGTTATATCCCGAAATTAGGCACCGAACGTGCCGTCACTCGAGAGCTACCCGAGCCGCTTCGGCTGCGTTCTCGCACCACGACTGCGAGTTCGACCCACTTGATAGTATCTGCGGGAAACGGCTTAACTACGGCCCAAGAATACGTTTTCAAGTACAAGCGTCGTCGGTAGGTTACTCGCACTCGGTAGCGCGGTTCTCCGGGGCGAGCGTTACAGACATTCTCCCGGTTAAACGTGTGAAGCTGCTGAAAAGACTGGTTACGACGAATGGGAGGGGTTCAATTGCGAACGTCTCGCGTCCGTCACGGCGGGTCGGGAAGCGCGTCCGAGTGGTGTCGCAATCTCACAACGGCAGTCCTCAGACTCAGTGACAAATATATCAGATACCATATATTATTACTATACGAGTATTGATTTTCGAAAGCTGCGGTTTCGGTCTCCGGTTCGGTACCAACGCCGGCCGACGCCGACAGCGTCTTTGACCGCCGGTCCAACGTCGATTCGAAATGGTTCTCGCCGCCGAACGACTCCGCCGGTTCAAGACGCCGCTCCGCTACGTGATGGGCGCGCTCTACGTCCTCGCCGGAGTGCTGCACTTCGTCGTGCCGAACGCGTACGCGCAGGTCGTCCCGCCGGTCTTCCCGGCGGCGCTCGCGCTCGTTTACATCTCGGGCGTCGCCGAAATCGTCCTCGGCGTCGGCGTCGTCTTCCGCCGCACCCAACGCATCGCCGCGTGGGGACTCATCGCGCTACTGGTCGCGGTCTTCCCCGCGAACGTCTACATGGCGACGAGCGATATCGTGCTCGAAGGTGTTCCGGCGTCACTTCGGGAGCCCTCCGACGCCGCCCTGTGGCTCCGACTGCCGCTTCAGGGCGTGCTCGTCGCGTGGGCGTGGTGGTACACTCGCCCGGAGTCCGACGGCGGCGTCGACTCGTCGTCGAACCGGTGACAGTCATCGAGTGGATTGGTGTCTACCCCCACGCTGTCCGGCTGTTTTCGGAACCGAACGGAACTGATTCAAGCGCGCCGGTGCGAGCCGTAGCCGATGACCGAAGACGACACTCACGACCACGTCGTCCCCGGGAGCGACGAGGCCATCGATTCGGCCGACGTTCGGGGCTACGACTTCGACGGCGCGTTCGACTTCGACGAGTTCCTCGACGCGTACGCGACGACCGGCTTTCAGGCGACGCAGCTCGCCGAAGCCATCGACATCGCCGAAGAGATGCAAGACGCGGACGCGACCGTCTACCTGACGTTCACCTCGAACATCATCTCGTCGGGGCTGCGCGAGGCCGTCGCCTACCTCGTCCGCGAGGGCTTCGTCGACGTACTCATCACCACCTCCGGCTCGCTGACCGAGGACGTCATCAAGACCGCGAAACCGTTCAAGATGGGCTCGTGGGACGCCGACGAGGGCGAACTCCGCGAGCGCGGCATCAACCGCCTCGGCAACATCTATGTCCCCTCCGACCGGTACATCTGGCTCGAAGAGTACCTCTACGACTTCTTCGAGGACTTTTTCGCCGAAGAGAAGGTGCGGACGCCGACGGCGTTCGCCCGCGAGCTGGGCGAGACGCTCGACGACGAGCACTCGGTGTTGAAGCAGGCGGCCGACAACGACGTACCGGTCTACTGCCCGGCGCTCACCGACGCCGAGGTGGGCAACTTCCTGTACTACTACCGGCAGGGCTACGACAAGGACGTCGGCATCGAGATTCTCGACGACTACGACTCGCTCATCCAGAACGGGCTGCTCGCCGACGAAACCGGTCTTATCGCCGTCGGCGGGGGCGTCCCCAAGCACCACGCCATCATGACGAACCTCTTCCGCGGCGGCGCGGACTACGTCGTCTACATCTCGACGGGGATGGAGGGCGACGGCTCGCTGTCGGGTGCGCCCCCGAACGAGGCCGTGTCGTGGGGGAAAATCAAGGACCACGACACGAACTACACGCAAATCGAAGCCGAGGCGACGCTCGTCTTCCCGCTTCTCGTTGCGGGCGCGTTCAAGAACTAGCGGGACTCCGTATCCTATTGTTCCCTTTGTAGCGCTATGTTGGAGTCTCAGCCGTCGAAACGGCTACGTTAGGCTCATAGCAATTCCCTTTAGCGGCCGGTCGTGTTGCCCGAGTGATGGTATCAACCAGGAGAAGTTTCATCGGGGGTTCTGCCGCGGCGTTGGCGGGTCTCGCCGGCTGTCTGACGACGAGTAATTCCGAACGTGACGCCTCTTCGACTGGCTCCGGCGGCGGCGACGCGGAGACGTACGAGGTCGGGTATCAGGACTTCCAGACGAACATCGAGGCCACCGCGTTCCCCGATACGCTGTACTTCTACTGCGTGCAGTCCGGGTGGATGAACTGGCCGTCGCTTATGCAGTCGTTCGAGGATTCCTACGGCGTGGCGGTCCACGACGACGATCGCTCGTCGGGCGAGGCGCTCCAACACATGCGCTCGCACTCGAACAACATGACTCACTCCGGGTACAACGGCGGCTACACCTACGGCATCGTCGCCCGGAACGAGGGCTTTACACAGGCGTACAAGCCGCAGGGGTGGGACAAAGTGCCGGACACGCTCAAGACCGACGACGGGCACGTCACGGCGACCCGCCGGGTAACGACGGCCGTGACCTACCGGAAGGACATCTACGAGGAACGCGGCCTCGACGAGCCGACCACGTGGGAGGACCTGCTCCAGCCCGAAATCATGCAGGACCTCGCACTCCAGACCCCGCAGGCGGCGGTCGGGCTCGCGGCGGCGCTGTCGGTCAACAACGCCCGCGGCGGCAGCATGGACGACCTTCAGCCCGTCATCGACTACTACGAGCGGATTCAGGAGGGCGGCGCAGAGTTCACCGACAACTTCCTCGCGCAGTTCTCCCGCGGGGAGTACGCGACGTTCGTCCGGTACGACTACTCCGGGCTCGACCTCAAGTACAACAACGACGAGGTCGCAGAGGAGAACGTCGGCGTCGCGCTCTTGGGCGGCGAAAACGGCAATAAGGGCGCGCTCAACATGCCGTACGGCTACGCGCTCTTGGAGGGCGCGCCGAATCCGGCGGCGGGCAAGCTGTTCATGGACTACGTCCTCTCGCTGGAGGGCCAACAGCAGTTCCTCGACGCCTACGTCAGGCCGATTCGCTCCTCGGAGCTGGAGCTTCCCGACGAGTTCATCGACCCTGCCGAGTACGACCGGACGGAGTTCCAAGTCGACTACGGTCAGTTGGTCGACCGGCAGGAGGACATCATCCGAGAGATAACGCGCGGCGCGAACATCTGAGGATGTCCGACCGACACGCCGAGAACAGTCCGCTCTCGACGCTCCGGGCGCTCACGGCGCGGGTGGTCGGCGCGTTCGAAACCGTCGCGAACCCCGTCACCGAGCGAGAGCGCGAGTACCGCCGCATCGTCGCGCTGTGCGCGCCGTTTTCGGTGCTTCTGCTCGTCGCGGGCCTGTATCCCCTCTCCGAAGTCGTTCGCATCAGCGTCTCGACGGCCCAGTACCGGTCGGTCGGGTTCTCGCTCGACGCCTACGCGACGCTGTTCGGCGACCCCTACTACCGACAGGTGGCGTTCAACTCCCTGTGGCTGGCCACCGGGACGACGCTCGTCTCGGTCGGACTCGCCGTCCCCATCGCGCACGCCCTCGAAAAATATGACCTCCCCGGCGAGGACCTCCTCGTCACGCTCGTCTCGTTTCCCATCAGTCTCCCCGGCATCGTCGCCGCGTTCATGATTCTGGTGCTGTTCGGGAACAACGGCGTCGTCACCGCGGTCACGGCCGCCCTCACCGGGGCTCGACCCACCGACCTTGCGTTCGCGGTCAGCGTCCCGGGACTGTTCGTCGCCTTCGTGTACTCGATGGTGCCGCGCGCGACGCTCATCCTCCGCGGGACGTACGCCGAGGTCGACTCGGCCGCCGAGGAGGCAGCCCAGGCGCTCGGTGCGACGCCGTTCGAGACGTTTCGGTACGTCACGCTCCCGCAGATTCGACCGGGCATCACCGGCGCGCTGATTCTCACGTTCCGGACGGGACTAGCGATTTTCGGGACGCTCGTCGTCATCCAGACGCTCGTCGTTTGGACGCTCCAGCTCTCGCGGGAACTCGGCGTCGGCTACGACGTGCAGGTCGCCGGTGCGATGGCGACCGTCTACTTCGCGTTCACGTTCCTGTTCACCGTTCTCGGACTTCGGTACACCAGCGCGGAGGTCGGGATATGACGTTGTCCCTCTCGCGTCGATTCGGGCGGTCTATCGTGACGCTGGCCCTGTTCGCGACGGTCGCGTTCCTCATCGCACCCATCGTCCTCACCGTCGTCGCCTCGTTCGCGACGAGTTGGACCGGTGTCCTCCCATCGGGGTTCGTCACCTTCGAGAACTGGCGGGCGGTGCTGGGGCTCGCGGACACGATTGGCTCACAGCGCAGCATGGGATGGCGCCCCCTGTTCAGGCTCCCGCTCGGCGGCGAGACGCTGACGGTGTTGGTCCCGACAGAGTTGGCGTTCAGCATCGGGCTGGCGCTCGGCGGCGTCCTCATCAACCTCGTCGTCGGCGTCCCCATCGCGTACGCGGTCGCTCGCTACGAGTTCCCGGGGAAAGAGTGGGTCAACGCCGTCTCGGTGCTCCCGCTCGTGCCGGGTGTCATCTTGGGCGTCGCGTTCCTCCGGGCGTATCCGGACCTCTCGGCGACGAGCTTCGGGCTCATCGTCGGCTACTCGCTCTTGAAAGCGCCGTTCATGGTGATGGCAGTCCAAAGCGAGTTCGAGTCGATGCCGCTGCGGCAACTGGAGGAATCGGCTCGCTCGCTGGGCGCGTCGTGGCCGCGGACGTTTCTGACGGTCATCGTACCGAACGCCCGCTCGGGTATCGTCTCGGGAGCCATTATCTGTTGGGCGCTCGCGGCCGCGGAGTTCAACTTCTCGTACATCGTCTGGGCGAAAGGTACCCAGCCGCTGGCGCTCTTCTTGCAGCGACACATCTCGAACAGCTCGTTCACCAAGGCGGCGGCAGCCGTGTCGATGTTCTTTTTCATCATCGTCGCGGTCACCCTCCTCCTACAGCGGGTCGGTCGCCGCGGATTCGACACCAGAGGTAGCTAATGGCAGACGTGACACTAAACGCGGTCCGAAAGGACTACGACGACACGACGGCGCTGGACGGCGTTTCGCTTACCGTCTCGGACGGCGAGATTCTGGGCGTGCTCGGCCCCTCGGGGTGCGGGAAGACGACGACGCTTCGAACCGTCGCCGGCTTCGAGACGCCGACCGACGGGACGGTCAGGTTCGACGGCGAGGACGTGACGAACGTCCCCCCGGAGAACCGAAACGTCGGGTTGGTGTTCCAAGAGTACGCCCTGTTCGACAACATGACCGTCGCCGAGAACGTCGCGTTCGGGCTGAAGATGCGAGGCGTCGGGAAGCGCGAGCGGCGGAATCGGGCCGAGGAACTGCTCGAAATGCTCGACATCGGCGAGATGGGCGACCGCGACCCGACGACGCTCTCCGGCGGCCAGCAACAGCGCGTCGGGCTGGCGCGCGCGCTCGCTATCGAGCCGAACATCCTCCTGTTGGACGAGCCGATGACGGGGCTCGACGCCCAACTGAAGGCGCGCCTGCGGACGGAAATCGGCGCGCTACTGGCGGAGTTGGACGTCACCGGACTCTACGTCACCCACGACCAGGAGGAGGCGATGGTGATGTGCGACCGGGTCGCCGTATTGAGCGAGGGTCGCGTCGAGCAGGTCGGAACGCCCCGTGAGATATACGAGTCGCCGGCGAACGAGTTCGTCTCGGAGTTCGTCGCGCTCGACGCGCCGGACCTTCCGTTCGTTAGGTGGTGATTCGCGGGGGCAAGAGACGCGGTTGTGGACGGCGAAAAGCCGAGGACACGGTCACCTCGGTCCGACCGCGGCACCGACCCGCTAGCGCTAGCTTCGAATCGCTTCGACCGGGCGCTTGTTGGCGGCTTTCCACGCCGGATAGATGCCGCTGAGAACGCTCGCGAACGCGCCGAACCCGAAGCCGATGAGCAGGTATCTCGCGCTCGCCCACCGGAACACGAGCATCGGCGAGCTGTAGAGCGCGTTGTACAGGACCGCGCCGATGAGCGCCGACAGCGCGGCACCGACCGCGCCGCCGATGAGTCCCAGCAGCGTCGCCTCCGTGAGAATCATCCGGAGAACGTCCTGTCGGCGGACGCCGACCGCGCGGAGCACGCCGATTTCGCTCCGGCGTTCGATAGTGCTCATCAGCATGATGTTCAGGATGCTCACGCCGGCGACGACGAGCGATATCGAGCCGATGCCGAGAAGCACCAGGTTCAGAGTGCTGAACAGCGAGCCGACGCGCTGATTGAGGCCACCGAACGACGACGTTCGGACGACTTCCTCGCCGGTGTTGAACCGGGCCTCCGTCGCGTTGGCAAGGTGCTGGGCCGCGTCGCCGTCCTCGGCGATAATCGTCACCGAGGAGTAGCCCTGTTTGTCGAGCGCCGGCGGCGAGACCACGACGCCGCTGGAGCGGAAGCCGATGCCGCCCTCCGCGAGAATCGCGCGGACCTTGTACGACTGGTCTCCGACGATGACGAGGTCGCCGACCGTGACGTTCAGCTGCGCCGCCGTCTCGTTGTTCAACAGAACGCCCGTGCGGAACGGCTGTGGAATCGTCCCTCGGTGGGCGCTATACAGGTCGCTCGGATGGGTCACCTGCTCGATTCTCGTATAGGTCTCGGCGGTGTGCGACGAGGCTTGGAGGCTCCCTTCCTTGATGGGAATCACCGTCGCGTTCGAGGCGACCTCCCTGATGGCGCTGACCTGCGCTTCCGTCAGGTGTCGCTGGTCGGCGTCCTCTCCGGGCATGACCGTCGCCTGGTTCGTGATGTCGCTGAACTGCTGGGCCGTCCCGTACCTGAGCGCCGAGCCGGTGATACCGAGTCCGGCGATGGCGACCACACCGATGACGATTCCGAGCGCCGCTAAGACGGTCCGAAGCCTGTTACGCCACAGGTTCCGCCAGGCCATGACGACGCTCGGGAATCTCTGTCTGGGGTCCACTCAGCTCACCGCCTGACTCCGTCGACCAGTTCGACCGTCCGGTCGGCGTAGTTCGTCAACTGTTCGTCGTGCGTGACCGCCGCGATGGCGACGTTCTCCTCGTTTTTCATTCGGGTCAGTTCGTCGAGGATGGTCGCACCGGTGTCTTGGTCGAGGTTGCCCGTCGGCTCGTCCGCGAGGATGATGTGCGGTTCGTTCACGAGGGCGCGAGCGATGGCGACACGCTGCTGTTGGCCGCCCGAGAGCTGATTCGGCTTGTGCGAGAGGCGCTCACCGAGACCGACGCGGTCGAGCAGTTCTCTCGCTCGGTCCGTCCGGTCGACGGTCGAGTCCCACATCGAGGGGACAGTAACGTTCTCTACCGCGGTGAAAATCGGAAGCAGGTGGTACGCCTGAAACACGAAGCCGATACTCTCCCGACGGTGGTCGGTGAGTCCGTCGGTCCCGAGGTCCGTCACGTCTTGACCGTCGAGGGTGACTGTGCCCTCAGTCGGCGTGTCGAGTAGGCCGATGACGTTCAACAGCGTGCTCTTCCCGGACCCGGAGGGGCCGATAATCGCGACCATCTCACCGCGGTTGACCGCGAGGTCAACGCCTTTCAGCGCCGCTATCTCCTCGTCCCCGTTATTGTATCGTTTCACGACGTCGGAGAGTTCGATGACGCTCATCGTCGCTTCCAGAGGACGTACGCGCCGCCGCCGAGCGCGACAACGGCGACGAGAGGCAGGACAAGCCCGCCGAGACCGCCGAGCGCACCACCCGACCGGGGCTGTGGCTGTGAACGTCTGTCGGAAGGGCCGGCCCCTGCCTGATTCGGACCGCCCATGTTCGGAGCCGGTCCCGCCGCGGCTCCCGCGCCGGCGCTCGTCGAACTGAGGTTGACTGTCACGGTGTCGGTCCGGCGCTCGCCGTCGACGAGATACCGAACGCGAATCGGGACCTCCGTCGCGTCGCTCTTCGTTCGCGTTATCAGCTCGAACGTATCGAACTTACTGTCGTTGACCGCGCCGACGAAGTACTCGCCGGACGCGCCCATCGGACTCACCGACGCCGTGTCCTCGACGCGCAACAGGACGGACTTGACGTTCGTCCCGCCGACGTTGGCGGCGTCGCCCTGGATCGTGACGATGCCGTCACCCGACGTCTCGACGCCGACGAGTTGGATTCTCCCTTCGAGTTGGTCCTCATCGGACTCGTTGACCACGCTGAACACGGTTTCGTCGGAGACTGTCTTCGGAGACCCGTCGTTCGTGGTGTAGGTCGCCGTCGCGTTGAGCGTCTTCGGTCCGGCCTCTTCGAACGTCACGTTGTATCGGAACGTCCGGTCGACACCGGGGTCGATAGAACCGGTCACTCGTTCGGGGTCCACGACGGACCCGTTGCCGGAGAGCTGCAGCCGAACGGTCGAAATCGCGTTGGAATCGCCGTTGGCAACCGTCACGTTGACCGGCGTGTCGGTGTTGGCCGTCGGCTCGGACGCCTGCACCGAGACCATGACCGAACTCCGCTTCGTGACGGTGATCAAAAGCGGGTACTTCAGATGCTGGGTGTCACCGCTGTCGGACCTGACGACGGCGTGAACCCGGAGATTGTGGGTACCGACGTCCGAAAGCGACAGCGAGAGGGGCACGGAGAGCGTGTTCCCGGGTGATATCGACCCAACATCCTCGACCCGAGCGTGTTCCTCCGTGCCGCTGACGGAGCGCACGTACATGTCGGTCAGCGTGATGCTATCGGAGCTCGTCGCGACGTTCGTGACGTTCGTCGTCACGGTGAACTGCTGTCCCGGCGAAGGGTTCTCCGTCGAGACGTAAGCGCCGGATATCGACGCCTTCGCCTGCTCGGCCGAGGTGAGACCGACGGAGGCGACGCCGGCGTTCACGACGACGGCGAGCAGCAGCGCGAGCGAAACGACTCGTGTTCGTCTCATACACTCCCTCTCGATGAGGGGTAGTTCGGGGACTCAGCGGTCGATGCGACTAACGCGGCACCCTGTTTCGTACGGTGCCGTTTGGAGTTGTGGTGGAGGGCTACGTTCCGCATTCGTGTAACCAAAAAATGTCTACTGTTAATTATTTTCTGGTTGACTAATCTACTTCACCCCCGACCCTCGTTCCCCGCGTGCGGTTTCGAGGGCTCCGACACCAAGCGGAACTCTCGGGCGACACTCGGCGACTGCCCGCCAATTCCCGCGGCGTCCGGCGGGAGGTGGGGAAGTCGGTACTCTCGACCGTCGCGTTCCACCCGGAGCGTCTCGGTTCCGAACAGTCGGTCGGTGACAGTCCGAGCGCGCTCCATCTCGGCGCGCGACTCGCGGGAGAGTCGCCATTGTGGCCCGAGCAGTCGGTCGTAGCCGACGAGTTTCTCACCCCCGATTTCTTCGCTGGCGGTGCGGTACTCCATCGCCAGATACCGGAACGACCAGTCGAAGACGCCCAGCGCGGTGAACGCCCCAGCGACTACCACCGCTCCCCCGAGCAGTTCGACCGCGACGCCGTCGGTCGTCGCGGTGCTGAGCAGGCCAAACAGCGTCAGCGCCCCACCCAGTACGAGCGCGAGCGGGGAGCGGAGCCCGCGGACGACCCCACCCACGACGACGGCCGCGGGCTTCGGTCGGACGATTTCGGACCCGTCCCGCGAGCTCTCGATTCGCTCCCACTCGGGAGTGTCGGGAGCGAATCCGAGTTCGACCGACGTGCGCTCGTCGAACGCCTCCAGTCGGTCGCGGTAGACGCCGACGATGTCGGCGAGCAGTTTCACCGCGAGCACGAACGCCAGCACGAACGGCGGGGGTGCACCCGCGATGACGAACCCCCCGCCGATGAGGAGCGCCGAGCCGGTCCCGGCCATCGACGTGAGCGCCGACCGAAGCGGCTGCTGCGGCGGGACCGACGCGTAGGTTCCACCGAGTAAGTACCGACCCACGTCGACGGCTCGGCCGAAGACGACGGCGACGACTCCCAGGCCGACGGAGAGTGTTTCGGCGTCGGTCATCGCCGTGCCCGTGGTCTCCCCGACACCCCCGACACCGATTGCACCGAAGAGGGCCCAGCCCACGCTGCCGACGGCGAGGGTCATCAGGATGGCCGGGAGATTCGCGACCTGAATCGACAGCGGTAGGACGGGGAGACTGATTCGCCCGCGCTTTTCCGACAGGGCACCGAACACGAGCCACGAGAAGCCGTCCGCGTTGTAAGTCGGCTTGCCCTCCGCGAACAGCGCTTTCACCGCGGCACCGACGAGGCACGCGCCGAGTTCGACCCAGTAGACCGCCAACAGCGCCACGAGCGACCAGTCGAGCGCGAGCACGCCGACGAGCGGGACGGCGTTGACCGCCATCAACACCGCCACCTTCGCTCGTCGTCTCTCGCTGGGTGTGAGCATTGTTGATAGAGAGACATTTCCCCCGGGGCAGTTAGGTGGTCTGACTCGCGTCGGGCGGTCGGAACCGCGTTTCCGCGCCCGGAAAAAAGATTGATGTTGTCAACAAATTATCTAGAACGCGTGCGTCCCTCCATTCGATACCTCGCCTCCCTCGTCGTCGGCCTCGTTGTCGCCGGTGTGGCCGTCTCGGCCCCCGACGCGCCGGGATTGTTTCCCGTGGCAATCGCTCCGCTGTACGCGGCGACGACCGCGCTCGTCCTCCGTCACCGCGACGGGTGGAAGCGACTCTTCCGGTTCGGAGACCAACGCTGGAGCGACCGAAAGCGGGGTGCGATCGGGGGCGGCATCGGCGCGCTCAGTTTCTCGCTGCTGCTCTCCCTCTCGGTCCCGGCTGGAATCACCGGAATCGGTCTGATGTTCTTCGGACAGGCGCTCACGGTCGCCGACTACGAGTCGCTCCCCGAGTAGTGGCGCGCCGTCGAGGCGGTTGGAGGACGGGTTTCATCAGATATATGACCGGATGACCGAAACGACACATCCGATGGCCCCTCCACGGTACGGCGACGCCCCGACTTCGTCTCTACCCGCCGGCATCGGGTTCCTCCCGGTGCTCTCGGCAAATCTCCTCCCGCTCGCCGGTGTGCTGTGGTTCGGCTGGAACCCCGGGACGCTCCTCGCGGTCTACGTCCTCGAACTGCTGTTTTTGTTCCCGCTTTCGGGCGTGAAGGCGCTGTTCGCCGGCCGGCCGCCGACCTCGTCCCGCGAGGACGGCGTCTTCAGCCTGTCGGAAAACGACCTCATCGACAAGCGCGGAAGCGTCACCATCCACGACCGGCTCCCGCCGGTGTACCCGCGTAACGTCCCCTTTGCGACCGCCGTCATCGGCGGCGGCGCGTGGGTCGGCGTCTTCCTCCTCGCGCCGCTCTCGGAGGTCATCTCGGTGCTCGACGTACTCGCCCGCCCGGAGGCGGTCGTCAGCGTCGCCGCGCTCGTCGTCGGGCAGGCCGGCGAGACCACCGCCACGTTCCTCCGGGGGAACCGATACGCGGAGCGCTCTCCGTACGCCCTCGTCGAGATTCCCGCCCGGCAAGCGATGTTTCTCGCGTGTTTCCTGTTCGTCGTCATCCTCGGCGGCGCGACAGTCGCGCTCGTGGGGTTCGTGTTCGTGAAAGTACTCTTCGAGTGGTCTGGCTTCCGCGCAGAGCAGGGCGGCGGCGGCCGGCTTACGAGTTGGCTCTCCGGCCCCGACAGCGACGCGACCCGCGACGAGGTCGACGTTCCCAGCGGCCGCCCCTCGGTCGCAATCGACGCGGACCGTCGCGCGGTGGTCGCGGCCGCGGTCTGGCGCGCAGTCACCACGACGGGACCGTTCTACGTCACCATGGCCGCGATGGTCTGGATCGGCGGGGCCGCGTTCGTCGTCGAGGGGACCACCTCGCTCGCGGTCTGGGTCGGGTTCGGTCTCTTCGGGCTCTGCCTCCTCGCGTTCATGCTCGTCGGCGATATCGTCGAGAGCGTGCTCGCGAGCGGGTGGCTGACCTACCGACGTTTCGGCGACCGCCTCGTCGTTCACGACCGCCTGACGAACGAGTCGCAGTGGGCGACGGCGGTCGGCGACCTCCGCGACGCCGAGGTCGTGGCGACTCGACCCACCGACCGCTACCTCGGAACGCGAACCATCGCGGCGACGGTCGGCTGGGGCGACGACGAGACGGAACGCACGCTCGGGCCTGTTGCTGACGCCGGGGAGTTCGTCGAAGCGCTCGACCTCCCGGTCGGCTCGACCGACCTCCCGCCGCTCGACCGCCGGTTCGTCGGGGCCGCCATCGCTTCGGTCGTCCTCACCGCGATCGGCGTCGTCACCGTGATTGTCACCCCGCTCGGTCCGTCCACGAGTTGGTTGCCCGCGCTGTTCCTGTTCCCGGTTTTCGCCATCGTCCCCAAGGGGTTCTGGAAGCTCGCGCACTCGTGAGGCGAGACGACCAGAGCGGTTTGTGAGCGAACCAAAAAGTGCGGAGAAGAAGACGCGTGAGTGAACGAGTAGAGCCCCGACGAGGCCGCCCGAGACGACCCGGGGACGGACTACCCTCGCGAATGTAACGAGTAGGCGATGAGCACGACGCCACAGAACTGAAACAGCCGCGTGACGAGCGTGAGCGGCTGTTGGTACTGGAGGCCGATGTAGCCCTCGCGCAGGAGCACCGACCCGACGAAGGCGACGCCGAACGCGACGGCCGTGAGGAGGAACAGACCGGCGGAGAGCGACCGCATCGTCCGGCTGTCGTGACGGCGGTAGCCGCGATAGGCCTGATAGCCGACGTAGCTCCCGACGAGCGTCGACCCGAGAGCGAGCGAGACGATGAGCCAGTCGAGGACCGCGGATAGCGTCGTCATCTCAGAGGTCCTCCCACATCCGTTTGAACCGGTCTGCGGTGTCGGTCTCCCCCTGGCCGGGGAACGACTCGTCGTCGGTGCGCGTCAGCGACGACTCGAACGACCCGTCGTCTAGTTCCACGGAGAACTCGGAGAGCGTGGCGGCGTAGACGCTGTAGTGGTTGTTACTGGTTCGAATCTCGGTCTGTTCGTCGAGGAGTCCGTACGCTTGTAATCGTTCCACCCGACGGTAGACCGTCGGTTTGGACATCTCACACTCGTCGGCAAGCTCTTGTGCGGACATTGGTTTGGTACTCGTCGCTGCGAGGATGTCCCGGGCGTACTCGTCGCTGAGGAGGTCGAGAATATCGCCCAGCGCCGGTTCCTCACTCACGGTGGTCGAATGACTGCTCGTCGGACTAATAGGCCCATGGGTTTCCACCCCTGTTGGTCGCGGCGACCGATTCGGGACGGGTGTACGATGGGGCTGTCGGGATAGCACGGTGGGGCTGCGGGTTAGCGCGGGGATACTGCGGGGCAGTACGGCGATGCTGTGGAGGGACTGTCGCGTCAGCGATGACCGCGATGGGTGCCGGAGTGCTGTCAGAGGGCACAGAACGGTACTGCTCGGGAGGGCAGTACGGTGTCGGTTCGGCGGGGCCCATCGCAGTTCAACCGATGCGCCGGGAGATAATATAAAAAGGGGGCCAGTTTCTGACCCAGAAACTCGCGCGGTTTCAGGCGGGACAGCCGACCGAGCGACCGACTTCGACGAGGCGGTCCGTCTCGACGCCGGTCCCGCGAACGGTGTAGCCGTAGCCGTCGCAGTTCCACGACACCGAGGTGGTCGGACCGTAGTCGATAGTCGCCGGCCGGCCGCCCACCGTCGCGTCGCGCTCGTCGGCGTCGATGTCCAGCGTGTAGTTGAACTTCGCGACCGTGAGTTCGCGGCCGCCGGCGGCGTAGCGGAGTCCGACCCCGTCGATGCGACCGGTGGTCCGCGTGGCGTAGACCAGTTCGAACGCGGGCGGGACCGTCGGCTCGGGGACCGAAACCGAACTCCGCGCTTCCAGGTCGGCCCTGCTCCGGAACCACTCCGTGTTCGGCGTGTTCGGTCGCTCGACGGTCGTGTTCGCACCGATTTCCGGCCGGAACGCGTCCGCCGACACGGCTGCATCGAACGTGACGTTCGTGTACGTGGTCGTCACAGAGCGTCGGGACCCGTCTGCCGTCCACGACGTCTGTTTGCGAAGCGGGTAGAACCGCTCGGCGTCGAGCCACAGCCGCTGGTGGTAGCCCGCCTCGCTTCGATTCGCCTCGGGCGCGATATCGATGACGTACGCCTCGCGCCCGTCGACGGTGTCGGTCTCGACGAATTCGACGACGTAGCTGTGATTCGCGTCAGCCTGCGGGGCGGCACCGGCATGTCGCGGTACGACGGGTAGCGGCGACACGCCGATTGACTGCGGGCGACCGGCGTCGTCGGTCAGCCCCGCGGCCGCGACGAGGAGTTGGAGTCGCTCGGCCGTCCGCGACTCGGTCGGTGGGCCCGTCAGCTCGATGGCGGTCACGGTGTCCCGGTCAGTGTCGTGAAGCCAGAGCGTCGAGCCGTTCGAGACCTGCCGGTCGTACTGTCGGTTCGCCGCGTTCCGAAAGTGAACGCGCTTCCGTTCCGTCTCCGGGACGAGCGTCACGTCGGCGACGGTTCGAGACGTGACCGTTCCATCGGTTCGAATCTCGACCGTCTGCGTTCCGGTGAGCGCGTCGGTTGCGCGGTAGCGCTCGGTTACGTTCGCGTCGACCGAGGGGCTCGCGTCGCCTATCGCGCCGCCCGTCGTCCAGAGGACCGCGGGGAGCGCGACGGCGACGAGCACGAACACGGCGAGTGTACGTCGGTTGGGTCGGAGTGGAGGGCGAGTCATACTGGGAGCACTCTGACAGGGAGTTCGACTGCGTGTCGGGGGGCCGACGGCTAAATACTTCTGGACGACGGGGGCGTTCGAAACCCGAGCGGACCGATAGCTACTCCCTTCGCGGGTGAGATGGCCGGGACATGTCGCCCTCCACTAGCTCCGCAACCCGAAGGCGGGCGTGGCTCTGCGCCTTCCAGTGGGGACTCGTCCAAGCGTTCGTCCTCGACACGCTCGGCCGATTCCTTCGGAACTACTACCGCGCGACGACGGGTGTCGCGTTCCCACCCGACTGGGTGGTCTCGATTCAGTTCGCCGCCCCACTCGGCCTCCTCGTCGGCGGCTTCGGCGGCTATCGCTGGGTGACGAGTGGACGATCGGCCGCGTCGGCGTCGGCACACCGCAAGCGGGTCGTTTTCGTCGGGGCGCTGTTCGTCGGCTGGGCGCTGGCTATCGTCCCGACCGCTGTGTTTCAGTTGGTCCTCGACGAGCGTCTGTTCACGGTCCCGTACTTCGTCCTCCCGACGCTCACGGCGCTTTCGGTCTTCGCGGGCGCGTCGCTCCTCGCCTACCGCGCCGAGGCGGGGTGGTACCGAAAGCGGCGAAACCGACTCGTCGGCGGGGCCGCGGGCGGCTGTACCGGCGTGCTGGTCGGGGTGTTCGGCTTCGTCGTCTACTCGTGGTATCTTCTGGCGACGCAGACGAACTACAGTCTCAATGGCGGTGCCGGAATCGTCGCGGCCGCGTGCGTCGGTGCCGCCGCCGGCTACGCCCGGACAGAAGGCGACCGCGCGGGCGACCGAGCGCGCGAGTACCTCGTCCTGCTCCTGGTGTCGGCGCTCTCGCTGTCGCTCGCGGTTGGACTTGTGACGCTCGCCCTCGCCGTCGTCGGCGTCTCGGTGTTCCTCGGCTCGTCGGTCGTCGTGCCGGCGATTCCCGTCGTCGGGTCGGTCGCGCTCGCTGGCTATCTGGCGTTCGTCGCCGAGACGACGCTCGTCGGTCGGTTCGTTGACGGGTGACTCACCGCCCGAGCAGCGACGCTCTCTCGTCCGTTCGCCGTCCGAATCGCCGAGCAGTTTATCAGCATGTGGATGGTACTCAACCAGTAATGTCATGTGAGCGGAGCGAACTGTTCGAACACATCGAGTCCGACCTCATTCTTCGAGAGTTCTTTCAGGAGGTGACCGAATACGCGATATTTCTCCTCGATGCGGACGGGTTCGTGGCGACGTGGAACGAGGGTGCGAGACGGATAAAGGGCTACGAGCGAGACGAGATTATCGGTCGTCACCTGTCTGTCTTTTATCCCACCGACGGGGACGGCGAGTCTCCCGAGACGGTGCTCTCAATCGCCGAGTCCGAGGGAAGCTACGAGGAACGCGGGTGGCGGGTCCGGAAGGACGGGTCGCGCATCCTCGCGCACGTAATCGTCCGCGCGCTGAGCGGCGACGACGGGGAGCTCAGAGGCTTCACGAAAATCGTCCGAGACGTCACCGAGACCTACGAGTACCGACAGGAGTTAGAGCGGAACCGCGACCGCCTCGAACGCACCGAACAACTGGCCGACATCGGCGGATGGGAGGTCGACTACGAAACCGGCGAGCTACGACTGACTGACGGGACCAAGCGGCTGGTCGATATCCCGTCCGACGCGGAGGTGACGCTCGACGGACTCGGGGACTTCTTTCACGAGGACGACCGCGCTGTCATCGACGAGGCCATCGAGAGTGCGCGGGTCAACGGCGACCCCTTTGACGTCGAAATGCGGGTAGTAACGGCCACGGGGCGAACGCGATGGGTGCAAGTTCGCGGTGAGCCGACTGACAGCGGCGCCAACGTCCGCGGCGCGGTGCGCGACATCTCGGACAGGAAAGAGCGCGAAGAGCGGCTCATGGTGTTGAACCGAGTGCTTCGCCACAACCTTCGGAACAACCTCAACGTCGTCAGCGGGTACGCGAGCGAGCTGAAACGGGACCTCGAAGCGCTCGACAGCCCGTCGATAGACGAAGACGACTACGAGCGGTTGCACGAGACGCTGGCGAAACTCAGCGAGACGACCAGAGGTATCGATTCGGAACTGCGGACGCTCGACACGCTGGTCGCCGCGGCGAGCCGATTCTCGACGGAGGCGATGGTCTCGAAGACGGACCGAATCATCGAGAACGCCGACAGCCTCGTGTCGACCGGCGAGAAAGCCCGGCAGTTCGAGAACGCCGTGGAGGGGAGCACGGACAGACACCCGGTCGGCGTCAGCGACGTCTTCGCCGATCTCAAACGGACGTACGAACGGAAGCACCCCGAGGCGGAGGTTCAAATCGGACCGAGCGAACAGACCGTGCTCGCGAGCACGCACTCGCTGTACCTCGCGCTCGACGAACTCGTACAGAACGCCATCGTCCACAACGACAGGGACCGCCCCGTCGTCGCGGTCTGGTCGCGACGCCTCTCAGGCGAGCGGGTCGCAATCGCGGTCGAGGACAACGGCCCCGGTATCCCGCAGACCGAGCGGGAGATTCTGAAACGCGGGAAAGAGACCCCCCTGACGCACGGAAGCGGAATGGGGCTGTGGACCGTCCACTGGTTCGTCACGCAGTTCGACGGCGAGGTGTCTATCTTGGACCGCGCCGAGGGCGGGTCGACGGTCGAACTCAGACTCCCCGCGCCGGAGAACTGACGCGGCGTATTTGATATTAATTGAACTATTCAGGTGACCCAGATATTCCAGATAATTCAGATTTGCTGGGTTCTTCTGGTAATGGAGGTTCGTCAAGATACTCACAGTATCCTAACAATGCCGGTACTGCGAAGATGGCCGTCGAGAAGCACGACCCAGAACAGCATCACACTCCGAGAAATTTAGATTAGGTGGATTATTTACTGTGTCTGGTTCGACCCTCGGAGCGGTCGAAGACGGGCTGTCTCACTTGCATCCGACGGAGAGACACGGTCAAAAGAGCACCGTAACCGCAGTACTGAGAGCACCAGCTAGTGGAAAAGTCGTCGTTATCGAGGCTACCCGCGTAGTTCCAGTTATCCACATATGCACCGAACCCGAGTCGTGTGGGTCGCTTAGATTCTCGTGGTTATCTGAATAATCCACATCTCGCGTAGAATCTCTGTGAGGTCGGTAACGTGCGGTGGTGACGACGTGTGAGCAATCTAAATTATCTGGATTAGTTGAATAGTCGAAGACACGCACATAGTTTGAGCAACCCGGCTACTCCACGTGGTGCACAGGAGAGAGCGACCGCGGACAACCTGCGTAGTTGGAAGAACCCACATTCCCTGACAAATCTAGAATATTCAAAATATCCACATAATCTGATGAACTTGGAAAATCGAGGGTATCTAAATTACTCAAGGTTGCGATGGTAAGATAGCGAACGCCTTTGTCAACGGGGGTTTGGTCTCTAGCCATGTCCGGTGTCTCCGATTCTGGCAGCGTGCTGGTCGTCGGCGAGAGCGACTGGGTGACGCGGTTCGCCGAGGGACTCGATTCGCGACCCGGCGTCACCGTACTGAAAGCCGAGACGAAGGCGGCGGCACTCCGCGCAGTCGAAGCGGACGAGGTCGACTGCGTCGTCGTCGACGCCGACCTCGCGGACGCGGCCGTCGTCGACCTCCTCACAGACGTTCGCTCGACGGTCGCGACCCTTCCAGTGGTCGTCGCCGCGGACGGCGGGAGCGACGTCCTCGCTAGCGAGGTCCTCGGTGCGGGCGCGACTGACTACGTCGCGCTTGACGCAGACTCGCCGGACGTCGAAACACTCCTCGCGCGGACCGGACGGGCGCTCCGGTCGGCGCGACAGTCGGCCGGCGAGCGCGAACGCGCCAGGCAGTTCGACGCGATGTTCGACGACGAACGGACGGCGACGTGGGTGCTCGACGGAGAGGGGTCGCTGACTCGGGCGAACCGGACGGCGCGGGAGTTCCTCGACGCGCCCGTCGACCCGCTCGTCGGCGGGGCCTTCTGGTCACTCCCGTGGTGGTCGAACGGAGACGACCCGACGAGCGACGACGTGCGACGGCTCGTCGAGGACGCGCTCGGAGGGACGGCCGGGAACGCGGTGGTCCCACAGCCGTCGGAGACCGGAAGACGACGCATCGTCGAGCTATCGGTCCGCCCCGTGACCGACGAGCGTGGGGAGGTCGCGTCGGTCGTGGTCGAGGGTATCGACATCACAGCGCGGGTGTCCCTCGAACGAGACCTCCGCCGCTCCGAGGAACTCCACCGCGTCACGCTCAACAACATGACCGATACGGTCCTCATCACCGACGAGTCGGGGGCCTACACCTACGTCTGTCCAAACGTCCACTTCATCTTCGGCTACACCGCAGACGAGTTGCGCGAACGGGTCCCCATCGACGAACTGCTGGGGGAGGACCTCTTCGACCGCGACGAACTCGCGGAGCGCGGCGTCCTGAAAAACATCGAGAGTACGGTGACCGACAAGGCCGGCCGCGAGCACACCCTTCTCGTCAACGTCCGTGAGGTCTCGATTCGGGACGGAACGCTGCTTTTCAGTTGCCGCGACATCACGAAGCGCAAGCAGCGCGAGGACGCGCTGACGACGCTCCACGAGACGGCTCGCGAGTTCCTCTACACGGGGACTCACCGACAAATCGCCCAGCGCGTCGTCGACGATACGCCCGGCGTGCTCGCGCTCGATGCGAGCGCCGTCTACCTCTTCGACGCCGACGCCAACGCGCTCAGACCGGCGGCGTACTCGCCGGCGATGCGCGAGGCCCACGGCCCGCTCCCGACAGTGCCCGCGGACGGGGAGACGCTCCCGAGCCACAGTTTCGTCGAGGACAGTGCGCTGTACTTCGACGACGTGCACGAGGCCGGCCGGTTGGAGAACTCCGTGACCGGTCTCCGGAGCGTCGCGTACGTCCCACTCGGAGACCACGGCGTGTTCGTCGCCGGCTCGACCGAGGTCGGAGCCTTCGACGCGGTGGCGCGGGAACTGACCGACCTGCTCGCGGTGACCGCCGAGGCGGCGCTCGACCGCGTCACGCGCGAATCCCGACTCCGCGAACAAGACCGGACGCTCCAGCGACAGAACGACCGGCTCACCGAGCTAAACCGAATCAACGAGACCATCCGCGAAATCGACCAAGCGCTCGTCGGAGCCCAGACGCGCGAAGAGATAGACTACACCGTCTGCGAGCTACTGACCGCCGCCGACCGGTTCGCGTTCGCGTGGGTCGGTTCCGTCGACCCCATCGGCGAGACGGTCGAGCCCCGCGCGTGGGCCGGCGACGAACGGGGCTATCTCGACAGCACGACGTTCGAAGTCGCGGCGTCGTCGGTCGAACCAGCGGGACGCACGGCGGCGACCGGAGAGGTGACTACCGTTCCCAACGTCGCGTCCGGTTTCCGGGACGAACCCTGGCGGAAGGGCGCGCTCACCCGAGACTACCTGTCGGTGCTCAGCATCCCGCTCGTCTATAACGACCTCTCGCACGGCGTGTTGACGGTGTACGCGACGACGCACGACGCCTTCGACGAGACGGCGACCGCCGTCTTGGCCGAACTCGGCGAGACCATCGCGTCGGCGCTGAGCGCCCTCGAACGGAAGAACGCACTGCTCACCACGGCCGTCACCCGCGTCGGGTTCGCCGTCGACGACCCCACGTTCGTCCTCTCGCGACTCGCCCGCGACGCGGGGTGCACGCTCACCTACCGTGGAGGGGTCCAACAGTCCGCCGAAGGAAACTACGTGTTCGTCACCGTCGAAGACGGGGCGGTCGAATCCGTCGCGGCCGCGGCCGACGAACTGGTCGCCGTCGCCGACGTACGACGGATAAGCACCGACGGGGACGCCGGCGTCCTGCGCCTACGCTTGACCCAGCCGTTTCTCGCACCGGAGCTTGCGGACCACGGTGCCGTCCTCGGCGAGGTGCGAGCGACCCCCGAGGAGACGACGCTCGTCGTCGACGTCCCCGAGAGCATCGACGTTCGGAACGTCACGCACCTCGTCGACGAAGCGTTCGCCGGCGTCGAACTCCGCACCAAACAGACGCTCGACCGCTCGACCGAGCGCGACCTCTTCTCGCGGTTCCTCGACAAGCTGACAGAGCGACAGCTCGAGGTGCTCCAGACGGCCTACTACAGCGGCTACTTCGAATCGCCACGGGAGAACACGGGCGAAGACGTCGCCGCGACGCTCGGTATCTCCCCACCGGCGTTCTACAAACACGTGCGGACCGTCCAGCGGAAACTGTTCGCGACGCTGTTCGACGAGCACTCCGGTTCCGCCACCGGAAGAGGCGGGTAGGTTCGTTATCTAGCCGGTATTCTCTCGACTGGTTTGGTGTGTAACTACCTCATATTCCCTTGTACACCTATTACGCATGGGCAGAGCGTCCGGGACACGACCGGCGCTCGCGAACCATGAGAGATGTCGAATCCACCCCCGGCGAGGAAGGAACGTACGAATGCTTCGAGTGTGGCGGTATCGTCCTCACCGAACACAACCCGCTACGCTGCCCGGACTGCGGAGGAGCGATGCGCAACCGACGGACGGCAATTGAGTAACCGCGCGAGGGCGCGGCCGTCGTTCGATTTAAGCCGCTCGGCGTGGAGACCGTAGGCGACGTGACGACTCACCTCGACGACTTCGACCACGAGGCGCACATGCGCGAGAGTTTCGAACTCGCCCGCGAGGCCGCCGCCCGCGGCGACGAACCGTTCGGCTCCGTCCTCGTCCGCGACGACGAGGTCGTCATGCGCGACTCGAACCGCATCGTGACGGAGTCCGACATTCGTCGGCACCCCGAGTTACAGCTCGCCTATCGGGCGTGCCGAGAGTACGACTCCGACGAGCGGGCGGAGACGGTGATGTACACCAGCACGGAGCCCTGCCCGATGTGCGCCGGCGGGATGGCGACCGCCGGCTTCGCGCGCGTCGTGTACGGCGTCGGCGGCGACGAAGTCGGAGCGTTCACGGGGTCGAATCCCGGCGTCCGGTCGGCGGCGATTCTCGACGGCGTCACCGAGGTAGTCGGCCCGGTACTGAACGAGGAGGCCCGGCAGATTCACCGAGCGTACGAGTGGTAACCGACGGCTCGAAAGCTTCGCTCAGCCGTGGTCGACCGTCGGCGCAGACAAGCGATAGCTGTCTTTTTGGATTATTCAGATAATCTGACTTCCTTGAATTTTCTAGATTTTTTAAAATCTCACTTCAGTCTTGTCTAGTTTGCACAAGTGATGGCAGGTCACTCGCGGTATGGCCGTTTCGAGTCACGCTCGCGGGATGAAACGCGGCAGGCACGGAACCGGTCACCATAGCGTCAGCTTCAGCAGAAGTCAGTACACGAGTCGTTGAGAAAGAGTACACCGAAACGAAGCGCCCGCGGCAATCAGTCGTCGTCGCGTGCGACACTCCCAGCACCTGCGTCCGGAGTCCGCAGCACGTCCGGGTCAGCATCCGGTCCGAGCGGTTCGACGCGCACGCTCGACACTTTGTACTCCGGAATGCCGGCCTGCGGGTCGAAGGTTTCCTGCGTGAGTTTGTTGACCGCACCGGCCGCGAAGTGCATCGGGATGAAGAGCGTTCCGTCGCCGACACGGTCGGTCACCTCCGCCTTGACGACGATGTCGCCACGGCGGGATTCGACCCTGACGTACTCGCCGTCCGAGACGCCGAGTTCCGCGGCGGTCGTCGGGCTGATTTCGACGAAGCTCTCGCCGACGTGGCTCATAAGCCCCTCGACACGTCGGGTGATCTGTCCGGTGTGCCAGTGATAGAGAACCCGCCCGGACGTGAGCGTGAGGGGGTACTCCTCGTCCGGTAGTTCACCGGGATGGCCGCCGTCTGCCGGCACGAAGCGGGCGAGACCGTCGTCGAAGTTGAACTCTCCCTCCTCGTAGTCGTAGAGATACGGCGTACCGGGATGGTCTTCATCCCAGCAGGGCCACTGGAGTCCGTGCTCGTCGCCCGATTCGAGACGCTCGTAGCTGACGCCGCCGTAGATAGGCGTCAGCTCGCTAATCTCGTCCATCACTTCCCGCGGGTGGTCGTAGCCCCAGTCGTAGCCCAGTCTGGCCGCCAGTTCCTGCGTAATCTCCCAGTCCTGCCGCGCCTTTCCGGGCGGTTCCGCCGACGCTCGAACCCGCTGTACCCGACGCTCGGTGTTGGTGAACGTGCCGTGTTTCTCCGGCGAGGTCGCCGCCGGCAGAACCACGTCCGCGTGCTCTGCAGTCTCCGTCATGAAGATGTCCTGTACGACGAGGAAGTCCAAGCCGTCGAGCGCCTCACCGGCGTGCTGGATATCGGGTTCCGAGAGCGCGGGGTTCTCCCCGACGATGTACATTCCGCGGAGTTTGCCTTCGTGGGCCTCGCTGAGCATCTCCGGGACTTTGAGCCCGGGTTCGGCCGGCGGACGTTCGCCCCACACCTCGGCGAACTTCTCGCCGACCTCGTCGTCGGCCGGGTCTTGGTACCCGGGGAGACTGCCGGGCAGGGTACCCATGTCGCCGCCGCCGCCCTGCACATTGTTCTGGCCCCGGAAGGGAGAGAGTCCGGCACCCGGTTTCCCGACCTGCCCGAGCGTGAGCGCGAGGTCGGCCATCGCGAGGAGGTTTTCCGTCCCGTGGCTGGATTGGGTCATCCCCATCGCCCAGCCGAAGACGACGTTCTCGGCGTTTGCGAGCGTCTCGGCGGCCGACTGCAGTTCTGCTGGAGGGACGCCGGCCAGTTCCTCGACTTTCTCGGGTGTAAACGCCTGGACTTTCTGCTTGACCTCCTCGAACCCGTTCGTATTCCGTTCGATGAACGTCTCGTCGTGCAGGTCGTGTTCGATGAGGTATCGGATGAGTCCGTTGAGCCACGCCACGTCGTAGCCGGGCGTCGTTCTCGTGTACTGGTCGGCGTGCTCGGCGATGCCGATTTTCCGGGGGTCGAACACCACGAGGTCGGCCCCGTCGCGGACGTTCTGCTTGATGCGAGTCGCCAACACCGGATGCGACTCGGTCGTGTTCGACCCGCTGATGAGGTAGGCGTCGGCCTCGCCGATGTCCTCGTTGATGCGGTTCGTCATCGCGCCGTAGCCGAGCGTCTGTTGGAGCGCCGCCACCGTCGACGAGTGACAGAGTCGGGCGCAGTTGTCGATGTTCTTCGTGCCGAGCACCTGTCGAGCGAACTTCTGGACGAGATACGCCTCCTCGTTGCTCCCCTTCGACGACGCGAGGCAACTAACCGCGTCGACGCCGTGTTCGTCCTGAATCCCGTGGAGTTCGCTGGCGACGTAGTCGAGCGCCTCGTCCCACGAGGCCGCCTCGAACTCGCCGTCCTCGTTTCGAATCAGTGGCTTCGTGAGCCGCTTCTTGCTGTTGGCGAAGTCGTGTCCGAACTTCCCCTTCACGCACGTCGAGAAGTTGTTGGCCGGTGCATTGTCCGGGTCGTCGACGGGTTGGACGCCGAGGGCGTTGCCGTCTTTGCCCCACATCTCGAACCGACAGCCGACCGCACAGAACCCACACGTCGTCTCCGCTTTGTCGACCTTGCCCAATCGGTAGTCGCTGACGAGCGACGCGATGTCGAATAGCCGACCCTCTGGCAGCGTCTGCGCCGCAATGTTCTCCGCGGTGTGTTCGCCCGCGAGTACGGCCTTCCGACCGTATTTTTCGAGGAAGTCGGACGCCCGGCGTTTGCTCTGAGCCATATAGCGGGCGACACCGCTTTGCTCCTCCTGTCTTGCGTTGGCTTCGTCCCCAGCACTCCCCGCACTACCGGGAGCGGGCGAGCGGTTCGGTGCCGTCGTGTCGTCGAGCGTCTCTACCTCCTCGTGTTCGATGACTCGTCCGACTGAGTTCCGCTGTGTGAATCCCGGCAGCGGGAGCGTCCCGGCACCGCCGATATCCTTCTCGGTCAGGGCGCCGGTCGGACAGACCGTGGCGCAGTGTCCGCAGGAGACGCAGTCGGAGTCGGCCATCGTCTCGGCGTCGGACTGGAACCCGATTCGGGTGTCCGCTCCGGAGCCCTCGATGCGGAGGACGCCTTCGACCTGAACGTCGTTACAGCCCTCGACGCACCGGTTACAGAGGATGCACTTGTTGCGGTCGATCTGAATGAACGAGGAACTGTCGTCGAGCGGTTCGTATTCGCTGCGCTCGTCGAAGACGCCGTAGCGCGGGTGGTCGACCCCCTCGCTGATGGCCGTCTCCTGTAGTTCACAGCGTCCGTTTCCGTTACAGGTCGTACAGCGCAGATTGTGGTTAGAGAGGACGAGGTCGAGATTGACGCTCCGGCACTCCTCGGCGGTCGCCGTGTCGGTCTCGACCGTCAGCCCATCCTCAGCTGGGAACGAACAGGAGGGGACAACCCCGTGTTCGTCCGTTTCGACCATGCAGGTTCGACACTCGCTCCGAGGGCCGATTTCGTCGCTCGCATCGCCTTCGCGGTCGTAGTAGCAGAGCGCCGGAACGTCAGCGTCCTCGTCGAGGCTGTCGGCACCGGGGTCCACGCTCACTATCTCGTCGTCGACGGCCTGCATGGCGTCGATGATAGTCGACCCCGGTGGAACGGTAACCCGTGTTCCGTTAACCGTGATTGTCGTTGGACTCTCACCGCCGGTTCCGACGGGTGGGTCGTTCGCGGTCCCGGTCTCAAACTCCGCCGTGACCGCTGTCTCGTGCTGTGGGTCGTCTATCTCCGGAACGCCCGGGAGTGGGTCGTCAGTACTCATAGTTTGTCAGTACAGGTGCCGCTCGGACAGCGGCCGTCAGCATGTGCTTCGAAACTCGATTCGAACTCGTCCATCGCAGTCAGGACCGGACGCGGTGCATGGGCACCGATCAGGCAGTTGCTCGACTGAGTCATGACCCGGCCGAGTTCGCGTATCTTCCCCCGGTCGAACGAGCCTCGGTAGACCGCTCGCAACAGCTCGGTGAGTTGAACGGTCCCTTCTCGTCCCGGAACGCACCGCCCGCTGTTGGCTTCCGAGGCAAAGCGCGCTCGGTCTCCGGCAGTCGCAACCGCACACCGCTCATCGTTCAACAGTTCGACGACGCCCTCCGTTCCGAGGCCAGCCGCAGTCAGTCCGGCTACGGTTGGCGCGATATCCAGCGTCCGGGTGACTCCGCCAAAAACCCCGCCGACGCAGGCCATCTTGAACGAACCCTCCAGTTCGACGGCGTTCCGAACCGCCGAGAGGTGGGCGTCAGAACCCAACTCTATCGTCGCGGGGGCAGTCACGTCGCCGGTGACAGTCAGCAGTCGCGTCGCCGATCCAGACCCGCTTCTATTGGTCTCCTCCGGGTCCGAGAGCGCGAGATGGATATGGGCGAAGGTCCGCGGCGTATGGATGACCGTGGGGCGACCGTAGAGCCCGTACTCGGCCGGCGACGGTGGCTGGAGACGGGGCTCAATTCTATCCGCACCCTCTATCGCTTCGAGCGCCGCCGTCGGTTCGCCGGCACGGTATTCGTCCGGGCCTGCGACGAGTACCGGAACGACCGGTAGTTCGTCCGCAGCGGCCGCAATGGCCTGCCGAAGACGCTCCCGGAGTTCGGTGTCGGTCTCTGCGAGGTGGATGACCGCATCAGTCGTATCGAGGTACTCGGCGACGGCCGCCACTCCGTCGAGCACCGACATCGGCGACCCGGCGAGGAGCGTTTGGTCCGCCCGCTGCCGGTCGTCCGCGTCGTTTGCATTCACGACGACGACTGGGTCGCCGTCGGCCTCTCGTGCGCGTCGCCAAGCGTCCGCGACCGGTTCGTCAGCGGTGGCATCACCTCTGCCGCGACCGACGAGCCCAGCGTCCGCGATTGCGCCCGCGTCTCTATCGAGCGAGTGAAACTGGTACGCTGTCGGGTCCAGGGGGCCGACCCACCCACAGGGACCGAGGACGCGCCGCTCCCCCACCGCGAACGGCCCGTCCGTCGGAACCGGAAGCGTCGTCGTCTCGACGTCATGTTCGACGACTGCTGCGCCACCGTCCGTCGGTAACTCCCCATCTTCCATGGCGGCGACGAGGTCTCGGACCTTCGGCGTCTCCGGAGCTGGGAAAAACACAGTCCGCCCCGCGTCGGTCGCGAGGACCAACGGGTCGTACTCGCTGATTCCGGTGGGTCCCGTTCGGAGGACCGTGACGGAGTCGGCGGCGGCACGTGCGGTGCTCAAGACGCGCTCGCCGTGTTCCGTTCGTCCGGCTCCCGAGACCCGGACAGTCGGCGACTGGAGCCCTTCGCCTGTGCGATTCATTCTCACGGATGAAGAGACACGGCGGGGTTAAAAAATCATCCCAACCCACGCGCGCCGGAGCGCGGGGTCGAGGCATTCGAGAGAGTTCGGAACCGGCTTCGAGTTCGGTTTCCCGAACGCGTCGAAGTCGGCGCGAGCGCGATTGGGCGGGAGACAGGTGACTGCACCGGACGGGACAGCGAGCGGAGCAAAGACCTAAGGCGGCGACGTGCCGTCTACCGTGATGATGACGAACCCACGGTTCGACGACGTTCGAGAGAAGGCGGCCGATGCGACTCGCGAAGACGACGTCCTGTCCGTGTACACCGGGCTCGTCCACCACGACGGTCGACACGAGTACTACTTCGCCAACGATACCGAAGAGGCGTCGGAGTTACGCGAGACTGCGGCCGTCCAACTCGGGATGCTGGTTCGGGTCCTCGCGGACCGCTCCGATAGCGACGTCGAGGAGATTACCGACCTCGCGGCGGAGCGAGCCGAGAACATGCGATTGAAGTAGTCATTACTCTGGTACCGGGTGTTCGGAAGCGCATTCTCGTCGGGACGTGTCGGACGTGTCACCGAGTCGCTCCGCGTCGGGCGCGAGCGGACGCCGTCCCACGGTGAGAACCAAATCGCTGTCCGTCGTTACCTGACAGTATGCGCCAACAACTGCCGAGGTGTCGAAGTGCTACTGATGCGCTTCATCGCCAGCCGTTTTGGGCGGTCCGTCGTGGATTCATTCCGGGGGCGAACGCCCCGCACATCATGTAAGAAAACAGAGTGCTTGTGGGATATCTCGGCTCGCACGTGAGATACAGACTCCGGCGAAGTTGATTGTGGTACGGTCCTGCGACAGTCGGTCGGACAGATAGCGCCGAACGCGGCCGCGACCGTCGAGTTCGAACTCGAGCTTCAGTGAGCGAGTAATCGAACCGGGTTCAACATAGAAAACACACATAATAATTTTTCTGATATTTTGAGAATGCATTACTAAACCCTCCTCAAGCGTGAAGTGTCCGATATCAGGAAGGCTGAATCGACCCGAGATATAAATAGCAACCGTTCGCAGAGGCCGAGTGGAGTCCGCACAATGTCTATGAACGCAGTCGTCTACAAAGGCGAACGAGAAGTCGCAGTCGAAGAAGTCGAAGAGCCCCAGATCGAACATCCAAACGACGTCGTCATCGACATCACGACGACCTGCATCTGCGGGTCCGACCTCCACATGTACGAGGGACGGACGGCCGCGGAGCCGGGAATCGTGTTCGGCCACGAGAATATGGGTATCGTCGAAGAGGTCGGCGAGGCCGTCAGTAGTCTCGAAGTCGGCGACCGCGTCGTCGCACCGTTCAACGTCGCCTGTGGCTTCTGTGAGAACTGTGAGAACGGCTACACCGGCTTCTGTACGAACGTTAACCCGGGGTTCGCCGGGGGAGCGTACGGGTACGTCGCCATGGGACCCTATCAAGGAGGGCAGGCCGAGAAGCTCCGCATTCCGTACGCCGACTTCAACGCGCTCAAGCTACCGGACGGACGGGAGCACGAGGACTCGTTCGCGCTGCTCGCAGACATCTTCCCGACGGGCTGGCACGGCACGGAACTCGCTAACCTCGAAGCCGGCGATTCCGTCGCTATCTACGGTGCCGGTCCGGTCGGCCTGATGGCCGCCTACAGCGCCAAGCTCAAGGGCGCTGCCGAGATTTACGTCGTCGACCGCGTTCCCAGTCGCCTCGCACTCGCCGAGGAGCACTGCGACGCCACGCCCATCAACTTCGAGGAGGGCGACCCCGTCGAACAGATCAAAGAGATTCACGGCGGCGGCGTCGACAAGGGCGTCGACGCGGTCGGCTACCAGGCTATCGACCCGGACAAGGAAGCCGACGCCGCGTACGACCCTGCTCGCGAGAACCCGGCTGTCGTCATCAACAACCTCATTCGGACGGTCCGACCGACCGGCGAACTCGGTATTCCCGGTCTCTACGTGCCAGACGACCCCGGCGCTCCCGACGAGATGGCCGCTCAGGGTCGCCTCGGCATCGACTTCGGCCTCCTCTTCGAGAAAGGTCAGGCACTCGGCACCGGCCAGTGTAACGTCAAGGAGTACAACCGACAACTCCGGGACATGATAATCGAAGGCCGCGCCGACCCGAGTTGGGCCGTCTCCCACCGCGTCGGCCTCGACGACGCGCCCGAGATGTACGAGAAGTTCGACAACCGCGAGGAGGGAGTCACGAAGGTACTGCTGGAACCCTAACGTAGCGGAGTCTCTCAACTCGGCCCCCTCACCGACACTCCTTTGCCGGTTTGCCCGGTATCGCGTTCTATGTGTCAGTACTGCAGTTACCGGTACCACGACGGTTGGACGCAGTTGTTGGAGTACGACGAGGTGTATCAGACGGTGATCAGCGGTGAGTCGGAGTCGACCTACGGCTTTCACGAATCGTGGGACGAACTCCGAGACGAGGTCGACTTCGGCGCGGCCTATTGACCTCCTCCCGCGCCTAAAGTCGCGGGAATCCCACCATGGGATTTCAGGCCGAGTGCGGCCCTAAGGTTTCAAGACGCATACGTTCCAAGCGTCTCTTGCTGGGTGTCAGCATCGGCTTGGCTGTCTTGTGGGACGGTCAAATGTCCCCCTTCCTCAGCCGAGTCATCGCCATCCGTGTGTTCTCTTGAATGACTCTCTCCACTGAGGTAGCGGTCTGCAATATTGAGCGCGGCGTTAACGTCTGCTTGGTACTCCGAAACCCAACACGCCGAGTTGGAACACTTGAACGTCGCCTGCTTCGGACGGTAGCCCGTCTCTCCGCAACAGTGGCACGTTTTCGAGGTGTACGCGGGATTCACTGTCTCCACACGAATCCCTTTCTCAGACGCCTTGTAGCGAATCTGAGCGTGCATCTTGGCGAAGCCCCATCCGTGAAGCCGTCGATTCATGAACGCGCCGTAGTCCATGTTCTCACGGATGTGCGTCAAGTCTTCCAGAACCAACACGGGATTCTCGAATCGGTCGGCGTAGGAGACGACCTCCGACGTGACCGTGTGAAGGATGTGGTCGATGTGTCGCCACAACTCGTCGCCGTAGGATTCAGCGATACGTTCGCTTCCGCGTTTTTGAAGGCGTCGAGTCGCCGTGAAGTACGTCTCACGGAGTTGCCGTACTCGCATGCCTTCGTCGTTCCAGAGGTTGGGTGCAGTCGGGGAGCCGCGCTCGTCACGGTGACACACCGTTAACAAAGAGGCTTCCCCGATGTCTACCCCAATCGGCGTTTCCACCGAACTGGTCTCTCGTTCCTCCACGTCCCGCGTGGCGACGATGTGAAAGTACCACTCGCCGTCACGGTCGAACAACCGACATTCGCCCATCTTTGCGTCTCCTGCGTGCAACGCTTCCAACCACTCTCGCTGTTCGGGATTCGGTTGCGCGGGCAACCAGAGGTTGTAGTCGTCGTGGTGCGGGATTTTGACGTACCACTCGATAGCGTTCTGTGGCTTGTGGTCGAGCTTCGGGCCTTCGTTCGTGAACCGAACGGGGTGGTCGTCGTGAAGCTCTTTGGCGTCGTAGCTTCCGCCACAGAGTTGTGGGACGTACTTCTTGAGCGCGTTCTTGGCGTAGCCGCTCAGGTCGTAGTTGACTACCACGTCGTTCGCCGCCGACTGTGTGGTGCAGTTAGCGTTGAACGCGGATTCAAGGGCGTCTTGGTACGCCTGTTCCGTCTCACAGAGTTTCCGATGCTTGTGGGTGTTCGGTTCCACAAGCTTCAGTTCCAGCGTCTCGGTGAGTTCGGTCACTGTTCGTCCTCCTCGTGACGCTGGATGTACTTCTCGACAGTCTCACTCGAAACGTGTCCTGCTGTCCCCGCGTAGTAGCCTCGCACCCACTTGATTTTCTCACTGTCGTGGTCGGCGTGTCGGTGGTTGTACTTCCGCGAACTGATGCCTTTGAACCAGTTGGCGAGAAGTGACGGAGCGTGCTTCGGCGGGCTACTGACGAACAGGTGGATGTGGTCGGGTTGGACAGTGAGGTCGATAATCTCCAACCCCTTCTCGTCAGCGATTTCGTGGAGGATGTCTCGCACACGGGTTGCAACGTCACCGACGGGTACCGACCGACGGTACTTCGGTATCCACACTATGTGGTAGTTGAGGTTGTACGTTGCGTGCCGTGTGGTCTTCATCCGTACTACACACTATACGTAGCGTGTGTCTTAAAACCACCTTACACGGTGGGAAATCCAGCCGTACTACCGTCGGTGGTTGTGTACGCTATTGTCCGCTTGACCCGCGCCTGAAGACGCGGGTATGCGCTCGCACTATGTATCAGGCGGACTCGCGGGGAAACGGGTCGTCGGGATACGCCGCCCTTCGCTCGTCCGTCGTCGCCAGACACTCGTCGAGTTCTCGGGTTACTGCGTCTTCGTCGAGGTCGCGACCGATGAACACGAGTCGCGTCTCGGGGTCATCATCTCCCCATCGACCGATGGGACCGGCCTGCACCGACGGTCCCGCCTGACTCACGCCGAGAACCGCCTCGGGACGACTCGCGACCCACGCGAACCCCTTCGCGCGGACGACGTTCCCCCGCCAGTCGTCGAGCCACGCGTCGAGACGCTGCGGATGGAACGGACGGTCTCGACGGTAGACGAAAGACTCGACGCCGTGGGCCGTCGCTGCCGAGGCGGCATCGTCGTGGGTGTGTTCGTGGTCGTGGTCCGCCTCGGCTCCGTCGCCCGTGAGGGCTCGTTTCCAGCCCTGATGGCGCTTCGTCGCCTCGAAATCGAAGCGTCCCGTATCGAGAACCCGCGTCGGGTCGACTTCGCTGTAGGTCGTCCGGTGGAGGCTCGCACGCGGCTGGAGCTCTCGAATCTCGGCCTCGACGGCGTCCAACGCATCGTCGGGGACCATATCGCACTTGTTCAGCAACAGCACGTCACAGAACTCGACCTGCTCGACGAGTACCTCCGTCAGCGGACGCTCCGGGTCGGGGGCGGCGTCCGGAAGCGATTCTTCCGGGTCGAACGCCTTCCAGAACCCGTAGGCGTCGATGACCGAGACCGTGGTATCCAACCGGAGTCGTTCCGGCAGACCGCCCTCGTTCGACTCGCCCGTCAGCGCCCGCGCAATCGGGAGCGGTTCGCTGATTCCCGAGGCCTCGATGAGGAGATAGTCGAACGAACGCGTCTCCGCCAACCGCGTCACCTCAGTCACGAGGTCGTCTTGCAACCGGCAACAGATACAGCCGTTCGAGAGGTCGACGACTCCATCGTCAGCCTCTGACGCGACTAATTCCGCGTCGACGTTCAATTCGCCCATATCGTTGACGACGACGGCGATGTCTCTGTCACCGGGGTCGTTCAGGAGTCGATTGACCAACGTCGTTTTACCCGCCCCGAGTGGACCGCTAACGACCGTAATCGGTATTTCGGCTGTGGACATGTCGATGTGTGTGACGCCTCACGAGTGGTCGTAATGAAGACTGGGGCGGCCGACTCACACAGGAGACAGAACCCGCCGTTCTCCGAACTGCCGTCGTGAAAACACATCATGACTATTCTTTGATACTTCTGGTTTCCTGTCCGTTCGTGTTGGGCACCTCGAACACCGAACAAACCGAGCTGTGCGTCTTTGTCGGAGACGTTCGCCCCTCGAAATCGCTCGACGGTCCGCGAGAACGGCATCATCTTTTTGGTCGCCGGTACTGACGAACGACCAGATGGCGCCTCCAATCGCTGACCGACTCCTCACAGTCGACTTGTCCGCCGGCTCGGTCGAGAGTACGCCGATTCTGGACGGGTGGCGACAGCGATACGTCGGCGGAAAAGGGTTGGGTGCCCGCTATCTCTACGACGAACTCGACGCCGGCGTCGACCCGCTCGGCGAAGAAAACGCGATTCTGTTCATGCTTGGCCCGCTCACGGGCTATCTCCCGGGTGACTCGAGATACGCCGCCATCACGAAATCCCCGTTGACAGGGTGTTTTCTCGACTCGTACGCGGGGGGTGAATTTCCCGACTCCCTGGCCGGCGCGCTCGGGTCGCACATGGGCCTGCTCGTAACGGGCATCGCGTCCGACCCCGTTCACCTCGTCATCGAAGACGGGAGCGCAACAATCGAAGCCGCCGAGACGTGGGGAGCCAGTACGGTCGAAACGGCCCGAGCGTTCCCGAACGCGTCTGTCGCGTGTATCGGCCCCGCGGGAGAACGACAGATCGCATATGCCACGATCGCCTCCGACGCCGGCGACCACCACGCGGGCCGAGGGGGAGCGGGAGCGGTGATGGGTTCGAAGCGGCTGAAGGCGATCATCGCGAAAGGAGACCCCCCTGACGGGTTAGACGACCTGCGAGAGGCCTACACGACGAAGTACCGAGAGACCTCTACCGGACAGTGGCTACGTGCCAGCGGGACCGTCGAGACGATCGATTTCGCGAACGAAATCGGCGCACTCTCGACGCGAGGCTGGAGTGGCGGACACTTCGACGAGACGGATGAAGTAGGAATCACGACAGTCGAAGACCGAGCCGTCGGTCGCGAATACGCCGAGGCGACGACTCCGGGAGGGTATCGCGTGGCCACGGAAGAAGGCGATTACGTCCCACGCGGCGCCACCGCGATGTCGCTCGGAGCCGGACTCGACATCGACGACTTCGACGCCGTCGGAGCGTTGGGACAGACCTGTGATCGGCTCGGAATAGACCTCATTAGCGCTGGTAGCGCAGTCGCATGGACCATCAAGGCCAACGCCGCCGACGTACTCGACCGCCCACTCTCGTTCGGTGACCCCGACGGAGCACGCGCCCTCTTAGGGGAGATTGCGGAACGCGAGTCAGACCTCGGCGACGCGCTCGCGGACGGAGTCGAAGCGGCGGCGACGCAGTTCGGCGGGCGAGACCTCGTCCCCACGGTGAAGTCGATGGAGCTCCCTGCCTACGACCCGCGCGGCGCGCAGAGCATGGCACTCGCGTACGCGACCAGCGATCGGGGTGCGTGCCATCGGCGGGCGCGACCCATCGAGCGCGAGGTGTTCGACGGGAACTGGGGAGCCGACCGGACCGCGGCGGAGGTCATTCGCGAACAGGACCAGCGGTCGATACTCTGGAGTCTTATCGCCGATGACTTTTTCGGCGACGCGCTCGACGACCTCGGCCGGGAGTGGCTCGAATCGGTCACCCTCGAAACCGTCGGGGAACTCGCCACAGTCGGCGAACGGGTTTGGAACGTGACGCGCCTGTTCAACGTCCGTGAAGGTATCTCGCGCGAGGACGATGCGCTGCCGGCCACGCTCCAAGAGCCGCTTGGGACAGGGCCACGCGCAGGTGCAGTCGTCGAGAGCGACGATTTCGACTCGATGCTCGACGCGTACTACCGCCGCCGTGGTTGGGACGAAAACGGCGTGCCGACGGCCCAGACTATCGACCGCCTCGACCTTACTGAACTCACCGAGGACTTCGACCACCTCCATGATTGAACACCACACGAACGGCGGGACGACGAACTGTACACTACCCGTGGAGCGAATATGACGCTCGCCGATCTGCTCTGCGCTCGAAGCGGCGTGGTCTGCGTCGTCGGCGCGGGCGGTAAAAAGTCCACGCTGTACGCGCTGGCGCGTCAACTCGACCGCGCCGTCGTGACGGCCACCGTCCGCATCCCCATCTTCGACCAGCACGTCGCCGACGTGGTCGTGACCGAGCGCCCGGCTGCCGCGCTCGAACGGGTGGCGGACTGGCCGGTGGGCGTCGTTCCCGACCGCGACCGCGACGACCGCTACCGCGGGTACGACCCCGACGTGGTCGACGCCATCGGAGAATCGGACGCCACCGACGCCGTGCTGGTGAAGGCCGACGGCGCGCGGATGCGCGAGTTCAAGGCACCAGGTGACCGCGAACCACAACTCCCGGAGACTGCCGACACCGTCCTCCCCATCGCCAGCGTCCACGCGGTCGGCGAACCGCTTACCGAAGCGTGCGTCCACCGCCCGGAGCGGGTCACCACCCTCACCGACCTCGAACTCGGCGACACGATCCGCCCGTCCGACGTCGCAACAGTACTCACCAGCGAACGTGGCGGCCACGCGGATGTCCCCGACGGTGCGACAGTGATTCCCGTGCTGAACAAGGTCGACGACGCGGCCCTCGAGGCTGTCGCACGGGAGATTGCTTCGGACGTTCTGGCTCAGTCGGACGTCCCACGCGTCGTACTGACGCAGTTGACGGCGTCTGACCCCGTCGTGGCCGCCGTAGAACGCTAGCGCAACTGTTCCGCCGCGTGAGCGAGCTCTTCGGGGGTGTTGATGTTCTCGAAGGTATCGAGGCTCGCGTACTCGCGCACCTCGTCCTCCCCGAGGACGACGTAGTCGAGCGTGAACAGCGGGTCGATGATTTTGTGGCTCCCTTCAGCTAGCGCGGTTTCACAAGCGTCGGCCATCGCCGAGGCTCGGTACACCGCGTGAGTAGGCTGGAACCAGCCGTCACCGACCCGCGGCACGGCAGCGTCGTGACCGCCCGCCCGCTCGAACAGTCTGTCGATGAGCGCGGGTTCGAGAAAGGGCATATCGCATGCGGCGACGAACGCGTACTCCGTCTCCACGGCCCGCAAACCGGTCAGGATTCCCGCCATCGGCCCCTCGTCGCACTCTGCGTCTTCTGCAATCGTTATCGGGTGGTCGTAACCGTCGAGCGCGGTTCGGAGCGTATCAGCCTGTTCCGGTCGGCAGTTGACGACGAGGCTATCGATTACACCGACCATCTGGTCGGCGACGCGACGGATGAGAGGGGTCCCAGCGAGAGAAGCGACTGCTTTGTCCTCCGCACCGAACCGCGTCGAGTACCCGCCGGCGATGATGACACCGGTTCGCATACTAAGCGTGTTCATTTTCGTTGTCCAAAGCAGTTGTGCTACGAATCGGATATCGATCTGGTCCATTCTGTGTGTTCGATGCCTTTTGAGGAGTCAGAACGTTTGATTTTGGGACATGTGAGGGGGTGAAAACGTACTGGAACCATTACACAGATAGCTGTGTTATTCTATATTGTAAAATGGGCTGAGAATCCAGAATGAATTCCGAGTCAGCTATCTCCATGGCAACAGATGATATTGCGCTATACAATTTATGAATCCCCGACTATCGTATTGCGGTACAAGACGAGTGAAAACAGGAGATCGACACCCCGAACCTCGTAGAATAGAACTGTGAGGGCCGAAGAAGCTATTTCCAGAACTAACGCTTGATGGTTCAACATCGAGTCGCAGTACCGAACTGGCGACGCACTGGAACAGCCAACCACTACATTCCGATGTCTCACCTGCGAGTTGCTTGTTCGGTCCACAACTCCCGGGCCGGAGCACCCAAACCGGGCCTCCGCCGACCAATCCGAATCTGAATCCGGGATTTTCGAGACAATCGGCGATTATGAAATATATTTGAATTGAATACTAGTATCGTTGTCTGTAGTAGACAACGAGGATTAGTAGTATTGGTAGATGAGCTGGCGATGAGTTAATAAATCACATATAGCTATACAAAATTGAGGATCGGTACGGCCACAACTTCGGAGGATGGGAACTTTGCGCGGCTTTGTCGAGAGGCTCGACGGTATTACGGGAGAAAAAGGCCAGAAGAACGGTTACACGAGGCAGTTCTCCGCGATTATCCGCGTCGATTGAGATTTCACCAATAGACAGCGCCACCACTTACGCAGGGCGAACCAGAGCAGTCCACAAATTAGTCAAGGGAACAGTGCCGGAGAGACCGTCTCAGCGTACCCTCCAACAGATGATCGGTGTGCAGCCCATCTCACCATCAGTCCCGGCGTTCAGCGGGAACACAGTGAGCCACGAAATATTGTAAGTAGTAATAGAATCGGTCGATTTCGTTCGAGTACCGAGACTTCAGGCGCTGAAGAGACCGCTGCGTCGAGAGTTCCAATACACACAGGAAGACAGAATGCATCGGATCCTTCGACCGCACCTTTCGGCACGACCCCCACAAGTAGCGACCTCGCTTGGTGATTCATCACAGAGATAGTGAAGTCGCGAATAAGGCGCTACAGAGACTGATTTCGGCCACGCGCTAACTCGTGACCTCGGGAGAAGGGTCACGGGTGGGCGCAGAGCCCCGCTCTGGGGGGTGCCGTACTCGTATCGAATCGCGGATGGTCGTTCTAAGAGGAAGAACGGTCGAGATACCGCGAGTCGGCACGTTGTGACCCTCAGAACACGTACACCCACGAGAGAAATTAACCGACAGCTATAGTAGCGTTTGCAACTGGTTACACATCTAATCGCACGACAGCGTGCGATTGAGTACGCATTGACTTGCAAACGCCACTATAACTCCCGTCGCGTATTCGGCAAAAGACCGCGAAGGCTTGACCGCTGTCCGAGGCTTTTTCTCGCCGTGTAGTACATAGTCGCTATGGACACGGACCCCCGCGAGGAAGTCGCAATCGACGCCGCGGAGAGAGGTGCCGACCACGCGTCGGCGCGTTTCAGAACCAAACTCGATATCGAGCAGAAAGGCGACGCGATAGACCTCGTCACGGAAGTCGACCGCGAGACACAACGGCGGGTTATCTCGACGATTCGAGAGCGGTTCCCCGACGACGCGGTCGTCGGCGAGGAGGAAGACGAACTGAAGACCGTCCCCGAGTCGGGATACGCCTGGATTATCGACCCGATAGACGGGACGCAAAACTACACCCGAGGTGCCCGCGAGTGGGTGACGAGCGTCGCCGTCGTCAAAGACCAGACGCCGATTGCGGCGGTGAACGTCTCTCCCGAGACGAGAGACACCTACATCGCCACGGAAGAGGGAGTCGAGCGAAACGGGCGGCCGATCACGGTCAACGACGAGTCGAACACCAGCGCGTTTCTCGTCTCCTCGACGCTCCGGTATCAGGACGGTGACCGGCCGGGAATCGAGCGACTCGCGGGAGACATCTTCGGCACGTTCGGCGAGATGCGGAAGCTCGGGACGACGCAACTGACGCTTTCGCGCCTCGCCGACGGGTCGATAGACGCCGTCGTCGGGCTCGACGAACAACCGAACGCGTGGGACACCGTGGCCGGGGCCTACCTCGTCGAACGCGCGGGCGGAACCGTAACCGACCTCCACGGAAACAGGTGGGGACCGGGTCAGCCGGGTCTCGTCGCGTCGAACGGACACGCACACGACGAGGTGCTCGAAGCGGCGCAGGCGGCGTTCGAGGCGACGCGATAACGGCACCGCCCCCCCACCACCCGACCGGACAGACTTCGTGACGGGTGGCCGGGGCATCAGAATTACACAGTTATGTCTGTAATGAGGATGGGGAGAAACCCCGTCGGTGAGAGACGTAACCCCCGAGAGACCCCACGAACATAATAATTCTGTCACGAGGCTACGGACGGGAGTTCGCCGTGAACCGACCGAGAACGAAAGCCGAGACCACGGACCGCCGACACGTGGTGCGGATGTTAGTTCGGTGGCATCGCCCAGTCCGCGACCTCATTTAAACGTTCACGCGTCCGAAAGCCGTGACGAGTGAGGCGGTCTCAAGCCCTCACTCGCCCGTAAATTCGAACCTCACGCGTCTCGGGAGACTCGGCGTTCCTAACTTCCGAATACGTATATAGAGGCAAGTCGGTTCCCCCGCCGAAAACAGATAATTCCAACCTGTATCCTTCGTAAATATCTCTAAGACGTGTGTTAACCATTGTCAATCTCAGAGAGCACGTATAAACGTTCGACTTTCCGGAACCAACTGCGTCGCCGAGCAGAAAGGACCGGTCGTTTACCCCCGGGCGTTCAGCATCGAGTCTCGGTCGCTGGTCGGTATGGCTGGCCCCCGCAAACGGAGGTACATCTTTAACCCCTGACCGTGGATTCCCCTCCATGAATAGACACGACCCGTCCGGCGTGCTCAAGACGACCGCCGCCTCGCTGGCGCTCGTCGACCACATCCTCGAACTGGAGGGAGCGACGATGGGCGAGTTGGTCGAGGCGACGGATCTCGCGAAGAGCACCGTCCACGCCCACCTCAAGACGCTCGCGGAGTACGGCTACGTCGTGAACATCGACAACGAGTACCAGTTAGGTGCGAAGTTCTGCCACCTCGGCGACTACGTCAGAACGCGCAAGGACTACTACCGGGTCGCCCAAGAGACCGTCTCGTGGCTCGACAGCGAGTCGTCGATGGACGCGGACTTCGCGGTCGAAGAACACGGCCGCATCGTCTCGTTGTACGGCGACCTCGAGTTCGCGAACTCCCCGCGATTTCTCATCGATGGCAGTCCGTTTCACGTCCACACGACGTGTTCGGGCAAGGCGATTATTGCCGAGTACCCGGAGACGCGGGTGCGGGACATCATCGACCGCTGGGGACTGCCGGCGGCGACGGACGACTCCATCACGACCGAAGAGGAACTGTTCGCGGAGCTGGCGACGGTCCGCGAGCAAGGGTACGCCGAGAACAGCGGCGAGGCGGTCGAGGGCTTTTGGGCCATCGGAAAGGCCGTGAAGTCGCCGCGGGGTGAGGTGTACGGGTCGCTGAATCTGAGCGGTCCCGCCTACGTTATCGACGAGGAGACGCGGGCGACGCAGGTGGAACTGCTCGAACGCGCCGCCGAGCGGTTCGAACAGGGCGTCGCGGAACTATATCGGACTCAAGCGGACGAGGCGAACGAAGGGTGAGTGCGAGAAGCGAAAAGTGAGAAGTGAGAAACGTTCGTCGGACCGACGCGAGTCGGTCAATCGGGCGCGTTACGCCGGGACGTTGCCCGACGGGACGACGCCGTCGTCAGTCCACCCGCGACGCTCGTAGTACGCTTCGAGCGCCGCTTCGAACCCGTCTAACTCGTCGGCGTACGGGAGCGTGTCGTCGCCGCGGTCGAAGCCGCGCTGGTTGTTGAAGTGCCGTTCGAGCGTGACGATGCGGTCGCCGACGGCCAGCAGGTCCTCGAAGTCGGCGCCGAACAGCATCTCGTAGCGCTCGGGAGTCATGAAGTCCCGCGAGAACTTACAGACGATGCCGCTGTCGTTGAGCGCCATCTGGTTTTCCTTCTCGATGAGGCGCTTGGGCTTGCCCTCGAACCCCTCCGGTGGGTAGGCGTCGTCCTTGCCGACGAGCGGGTACTCCTGGGAGTAGAACACCGCGTACATGTGGTCCGCGCCGCGGTTGGCGACGGCGTACGACAGACCCTGTCCGTGGAGGACCCGCCCCTCGTGGGCGGCGAAGTCCATCCCCTTGACCGTCCAGTTCTCCACGCCGAGGTCGTCGTGGACGCGGGCGATGCCCTCGGCGAGGTCGTCGCCGATTCCCTCCCGGAGCGCGATTTTCTCCACGAGGTCGTGGATAAGGTCGGTGTTACCGAACTCGTCTTCGCTGGCGAGGTAGGCCGCGACGGTGTTGCCGGCCGAGATGGCGTCGAGGCCGTAGCGGTCGCACAGCTCGTTCGACTTCATCACCTCGACGATGTCGTCGACGCCGGAGTTCGACCCGAACGCCATAGTGACTTCGAACTCGGGGCCCTCGGTTTCCACGCCCGCCTCCTCGTCTCTCGTGGGGAGTTTGCACGCGAACGCGCAGGCGGAACAGGTGCCCTTCTTGTACTTCTTCTGCTCGATGGCGTCGCCGTTGATTCCCTCCGCGCCCTCGAAGTGGCGCTCGGAGAAGTAGTACGACGGGAGGCCGTCCATCTCGTTGGCGAGGTCCAGCACGGCGACGGTCCCCTGCCGCTTCATGATGTGGTCGTCGGTGGCGGCCTCGCGGTGAATCTCCATCTGCGACGACGGAATCTCGATGTCGGGCGCGGAGTCGCCGCCGAAGGTGAGCGCCTTCACGTTCTTCGACCCGAGGACGGCACCGAGACCGCCGCGGCCGAACGCGCGCTCCTCGCTCGTCATGATGGAGGCGAAGCGCACGAGATTCTCGCCGGCGGGACCGACGACCATCGTCCGGTCGGCTTCGATGCCGTGTTCGTCGTCGAGGTACGCGACCGTCTCGGGGACCGTCGCGCCGGCGAGGTCCGGGACGGACTCGAACTCGACGCCCTCGTCTGTGACGTGGAGGACGACCAACTCGTCGCTCGCGCCCGTGAGTTCGACCGCCGAGTAGCCCGCGTCCGCGAAGTTCCGCGAGACGAACCCGCCCGCGTTCGACGAGCAGAGGCCGCCGGTCAGCGGCGAGACGCTGGTGCAGTTCGTGCGACCGGTGAAACTCATGTTCGACGCCTGCATCGGACCGGTGCTGAAGTAGACGCGGTTCTCCGGGCTGAAGGGGTCAACGTCGAATGAGACGCGCTCGTGGGCGAGACGGGTGGCCACCCCGCGGCCGCCGACGTAGGATTCGAGAATCTCGTCGATGTCTTCCGTCCGACTGGTCTCGTCCCCTAAGTCGACCGTGAGCAGCGGACCTTTTGCGTGTAACATTAGAAAAAGAAGGACTTGCCTCGCACAAATCCATTGTGGTTACTGTTACGTCGCTAACCAAATCACCGCGGGATACCAGTCCCGAAACCGAATACTGTGTACGTCATCAATAAGAAGCGTGGACAAATTATTTATGACTGTTCTACATGGGTTGAGGCATGGTCGCAGGTCCGCCGATTCACGAGTTGCACTTCGACGACGCACCGAACGTGGGCGACGTTCCGGGGCCGAAATCGACGCGACTCCTCGAAAAACAGCAGCGAATCGACAGCAGCGCCGTCTCGTATCCCGAGGACATCCCCATCGCGTTCGAAAGCGGGAAGGGTGCGACGGTGCGCGACGCCGACGGCAACACCTTCATCGACATGTTCGCGGGTATCGGCGTGCTCAACGTGGGTCACTCGAACCCGTACGTGTTGGAGGCGGTCCACGAGCAGACCGACAAGTTCGTCCACACCGTCGACTTCCCGACGGAGGCCCGACTCGACCTCATCGAGAAGTTGGACGAAATCGCGCCAGAGGGACTGCGCGGGAACAACCGCGTCGTCTTCGGCGGTCCGACGGGGAGCGACGCCATCGAGGCGTCCATCAAACTCGCCAAGTACAACACCGAAGGGACCGGTCTCGTCGCCTTCCGCGGCGCGTACCACGGCGCGACGAGCGGCGCAATGAGCCTCACCGGCAACAAGAAGTTCAAGGGCGACTACTCGCCGCTCCTCCCCGACGTGGTCCACGCACCCTACCCGAACACGGTCGAGATGGGTAAAGGCCCGCAGGAGGCGGTCGACCACTGTCTCGAAGAGGTCAAGGCCATCTTCGAGGACCCCTACGGCGGCCTCGCCAACCCGGCGGGCATCTTCGTCGAACCGATTCAGGGCGAAGGCGGCGTCGTCACCCCGCCGAAGGGGTTCCTGAAAGGCCTCCGCGACATCGCCGATGACAACGACGTTCCCCTCGTGTTCGACGAGATTCAGAGCGGCCTCGGCCGCTCCGGCAAGTGGTGGGCGAGCGAGTGGTACGGTGTCACGCCGGACGTGATGACCTCGGCGAAGGCGCTCGGCGGGACCGGCTTCCCGCTGTCGGCGACCATCTACCACGAGGACCTCGACACGTGGGGGTCGGGCGACCACGCGGGCACGTACCGCGGCCACGTCGTCGGGATGCGCGCCGGCACCCGCGCCATCGAGTATATCCAGGAACACGACCTCCTCGCGCACGCCCGCGACCTCGGCCAGTACATCCGCGGCCGGCTCTCGGAGGTCGCGGAGGACAACCCCCGAATCGTGGACGTTCGCGGGAAGGGCCTGTTCATCGGCGCGGAGTTCGTCGACGCCGAGGGCAACCCCGACGGCGAGGCGGCCGACGCGCTCCAGCAGTACTGCTTCGAGCGCGGCGTACTGGTGTGGAAGGCCGGCCGGCACGGCAACATCCTGCGACTGCTCCCGCCGCTCGTGCTCACCCACGACCTCGCGGAGACGGCGCTCGACGTCATCACCGACGGCATCGAAGCGGTCACGGCCGAAACGCAACGAGTCTAACCACGGTCGAACACCACGATGCCACCCGAACGAGTCATCACGGACGACGCCCCGCGTACGGATAACCCCTACTCGCAGGGCGTCGTCGCCGGCGACACGCTCTACGTCTCGGGCTACGGCCCGGTCGACCCCGAGACGGGTGAGGTGGTCGACGGCGACATCGAAGCACAGACCGACCGCGTGCTCGACAACATCGCGGCCGTCGTCTCCGAGGCCGGCGGCGACGGCCTCGACGACGCGGTGAAACTGACGGTGTACGTCACCGACCTCGACGACTACGAACGGGTCAACGAGGCGTACGGCGCGCGGTTCGACGAGGTGCCGCCGGCGCGCGTCTGCGTCGAGGTCGCGCGCCTGCCCGGCGACGTTCGCGTCGAGATGGACGCGATAGCGTATCTCGGGTAGGCCGCAGCGCGTGGCGGCGCCGCCCGGACGCCCGGGAGATTCGCGGCCCAGTCGAACCGGGGCTCAGTCGTTCAGTTCGTCGACTCGGCGGTCGCGCCGCTCGTTCGCGGCGTCGATTCGCTCGACGAACTCGGACATCTGGGCTTTCATATCGGCGCGCAGGTCGGTCGCCGAGAAGTCGTCTGACTCCGCCAGAAGCCTGACGAACGCCTGTAGTTCCTCGTCGGTGAGCTGGTCGAACGCGCCGCGTTCGAGTTTGTCGATGACGGCGTCGACGTCGATTTGGCCGACCGGTTCGACGTTGAAATCCACCGTGACCATCCGGTAGTCGGAGCCGGCCAGTTCCTGCTCGGCCTTGTTGACGCCCTCGGAGAGCATGTCCTTGAACGGGGTGTAGTAGCCCATCGTCCCGAGGTGGAGGAACGCGAGCATGTCGGTGATGCCCCGCGTGTACGCCTCGCGGTCGGCGGCGTCGGGGTTGAACACCGTCTCGCGGTCGCGGTCTTCGAGCGACTCGAACAGGATGGTGAAATCGAGTATCGCGTTGCGGAGGCGGCGTCGAATCCGGTTTCGCTTCTGCTTTTTCGAGTGGTCGGTGTAGTCGGTCTTCCGGCCGAGCAGGAACTCGCGGTCGCTCGGCGTCAGGATGCCGCGGCCGCGGTCGGCGGCGTAGGCGAGGTCGTCGGTGCCGTCCGTTCCGTCGGCGTCGTTTGCCATATACAGAACGCGTGTACGAATTCGATTAAGCGTTACGAACGGGCCGAATATCCGGACGAATCGGGGCGATAGCCGGGGTATTCCGAAGTCTCGTCTACAGTTCGTGTGAACGCACCGGTCGAGGGCGGAGCGAGGCGCTACGCAGCGGGGAAAGCGCACGACTGCAGCGGGTCGACGTCCGACTTTCCGACCGTTTGTAAACGGATTTCGTTCTCGGCGTCACCGATAACCACAAATTTTATGGTAATGTTTGCACTTGTCGTGATGTGAGACATCACGTAGCATGGTGTCCGTCGGAGCGATAGTATGACAGACCACATTACAGCACACGGGTGCAACGGTCATCGTGGCGCACAGTTCGAGGCGCGGGCCTCGACCAGTCAGTCGGGAGGTGGCAGTCTCGTTCAGACGGGGTCGAACGGGGCGATTACGCACGGGGGGTGTCGGCGGTGAGCTCCTCAAACGGCGTCGTGAGTGAGTTCCTCGACGAAATCGAGCCGGTGGTGTTCGCGTTCGGCGCGGCGATAACGCTGCTCTTCGTCGGCGCGTTCAGCCTCAATCCGGAGGCCTCCTACGACTTCGTCCTCGGGATTCGCCGGTGGATTCTCGCCACGTTCAACTGGTTCTTCCTGTTGGCGATGCTCGGGTTCGTCCTGTTCTTGGGCTTCGTCATCTTCGGGCCGTGGGGTAACCTGAAGCTCGGAGACCAGGACCCCGAGTACGGCTTCCTCTCGTACTTCGCAATGATGTACTCCGCCGGCCTCGCGGCGGGTATCGTCTTCTGGGGTCCCGCGGAGGCGCTGTTCCACTACTCGACGGTCCCGCCGCTGTACGGGGCCGAGGCCCAGTCCTCGGCGGCGATGCCGCTGGCGGTCCAGTACTCTATCTTCCATTGGAGTCTGACCCAGTGGTCGTGTTTCACCGTGATGGGTCTCGCCATCGGCTACTTCGTCTACAACTACGACGCGCCGCTTCGCGTGTCGGCGGTCCTGACGCCGATTCTCGGTGCGGACAACGTCGACGGCGCGATAGGGAAAACCGTCGATATCCTCGCCGTGTTCGCGACCCTCGGCGGCGTCGCAACCTCGCTGGGCTTCATCGGAAGCCAGTTCATCACCGGCCTGAACTTCCAGTGGGGAATCCAACTTGGCGACGTGGGAACCATCCTCGTCATCACGGGCATGGTCGTCATCTTCACCATCTCGTTAGTGCTGGGCGTCGACAAGGGGATTCGACGGCTCTCGAACTTCAACATGGTCGTGTTCACCCTGTTGATGCTCGCGACGCTGATATTCGGGCCGACCTTCCGTATCCTCGAACTCGGCACGCAGGCGACCGGTGGCTTCATCGGCGACTTCTTCCAGATGAGCCTGTTCACGCAGGCCACCGCGACCAGCGCCAGTAAGTGGGTCAACGCGTGGACCGTCTTCTACTGGCTCTGGCCGCTCGCGTGGTCGCCCTTCGCGGGCCTGTTCATCGCCCGCATCTCGCGCGGTCGGAGCGTCCGCGAGGTCGCGTTCGCCGGCATCGGTGCGACCTCACTCGCGACGGTCCCGTGGTTCGCTATCGTCGGCGGCGCGGGCGTCATCATGCAGCACACGGGCGCGGCGAACGTCCTCGGGCCGGTCTCCGAGTACGGCGAAGCGGTCTCGGGGTACGTCCTCTTCGGCAATCTCCCCATCGTCGGACTGCTGCTCCTGTTCGGGTTCCTCGTGCTCGTGACGACGTTCTTCGTCACCTCCGCCGACTCGTCGACGCTGGCTGTGTCGATGATGACGACCGGCGGTAAAAAGGAACCGTCCGCGCTCAACCGCATCTTCTGGGCCGTCCTCCAGGGCGCGGTGGCGTCCATCCTGATGGTCGTCGGCGGCGTGAACGCCCTGCAGTCCGCGGCGATTATCACGGGCGCGCCGTTCGCCGTCATCTGCGTGATAGCGACGCTCGGGCTCATCCGGACCTTCCAAGACGACTACGGAAGCCTGCTCCTCCAAGACGAGACGAACCTCTGGGGGAAGTCGGAGTCGACCGGCGGGCAGGCACCGGCCGCGAACGTCTCCAGCCACGACGACGACTGACGCCGACTCCAGCCGAACGCGGTTCCGTCCCCGTCTCTGTCCCCGTCTCCGTCATCTCCATTCTACGAAGGCCCGTACCGACCGAGAGCGCCGCCGGCGCGGTCGCCGAGGCGGACCGCGAACCGTGATGTGTGGTAGCTCCTATGATACCAAGTTTTAATGTACGGTATCAACAAATCCTGTGTATGGATCGGGATACCGCAGAACCGGACGCAGCAGCGCTGCCCGGACCCAACGCGAAGCAGTGGGTCGAGTTCCACCACAAGCACGCCGCGCCCAGCGAGTACTCCCACGAGTTCGTCTGGGACGTGACCGCCGAGGCCGACGGTCCGTTCGTCACCGACGTGGACGGCAACGTCCTCTTGGACTTCACCTGCCACATCGGGGCCGCGCCGCTCGGCTACAACAACGAGAAAGTGCTGTCGAAGCTCCGGGAGTTCGACCTCGTCGAACCGATGAAAATCGCCGGCCAAGACATGTACTTCGGCGCGGGACCGGACCCCGAAACCGCCGAGTTCCCCGGGTCGAGCCACCTGATGGACAAGCTCACCGACGTGTCCTCTCACTACGGGATGGACACGGTATTCCTGTCGAACTCCGGGGCCGAGGCCGTCGAGAACGCGATGAAGATAACGCACGACCACAAGGCCCCCGCGAAGTACGGCTACGCCTTCGACCAGAGCTTCCACGGCCGGACTCTCGGGACGCTCTCGCTCACGAAATCGAAAGAGGTCTACACCCGCCACTACCCGCAAGTCGCGGGCATCGAGACGGTTCCGTTCTGCTCGGATTCTGGCTGTTCGGCGGACTCTTGCGACTGCGGCTTCTTCGCGGGTGGCGGGTCGCAGTTGCGGAACTCGCTCTCGCCGGAGGGCGGCCACGTCAACCCCGACGAGGTCGCGTTCGCGATTCTCGAACCGATTCAGGGCGTCGGCGGCTACCGCTTCCCGAGCGAGGAGTTCATGGCCGAGGTGGGCGACGTCTGCGACACCTACGACATCCCGCTCGTCGTGGACGAGATTCAGTCGGGCGTCGGGCGGACGGGCGAGATGTGGGCCGCCGACCACTACCCCATCGAACCCGATGTCATCGCCAGCGCGAAGGGGCTCCGCGTCGGCGCGACCGTCTCGAGGTCCGACGTCTTCCCGACCGAGAAGAACCGCCTCGGGTCGACGTTCGGCGGCGGCGACCTGCTCGCGTCGATGCAGGGCGCGCTCACGCTCGACGCCATCGAGGAGTACGACCTGCTCGACAACGCGACCGAGCGCGGCCGGCAGGCGAAGGAACTCCTCGCCGACGACGCGCCCGACCACGTGGTCGACGTGCGCGGCAAGGGCCTCATGCTCGCCGTCGAGTTCGACACCAAACAGCGCCGCGACGCCGTCGTCGAAGCGGCGCTCGACCGCGGCCTGCTCACCCTCGGCTGCGGGAAGAAGACGATTCGCCTCCTACCCCCGCTCGACTCCACCGAGCGCGAAATCGAACTGGGCGTGGGCATCTTCTGCGAGGCGATGGACGCCGTGGCGACCGAAGCGGTCGCGTGAGCGTGGGTTTCGCCGGACGAACAGCGTGAGAAAAAACGGACCCGAGACGCGGTCTGTCCCGTTTTTCCGGACTACTCAGGCCGAGTCAGCAGACTCGCCGACGCACCTGTCCAGCGAGTGCGAAGCGACTTCGACGCCGTCGACCGCGGCCAGCGAGCCGAGCGCGTCCGCGAGGTGGTCCGGACCGCTCCCGTCGAGGCGAACCTCGACCGGAACCCGATTCGGTTCGTCGGCGGCGGTTCGGGCGGCGCGCTCGACGCTATCGAGTTCGGCCCCGGACGCGGCGACGGCCTCGGAGAGGTCGCCGAGAACCGCCGGCCAGTCGTCGAGTTCGAGTCGCGCTTCGGCGGCGCGTCCGAGCACCTCCATCCCGACGCGAGTCAGTTCGGCGTGTTCGGAGAGGCCGACGTTGCCGCCGGAGACGACGGCCGCGACGTGCTCGCCCTCGACGTCGACCGCGCCCGATAGCAGCGCTGCGACCGGGGCCGCACCGGCCGGTTCGGCGACGGTCTTCGCCCGCTCGGCGAGGACCGTGGTGGCGACCGCGAGGTCCGTGTCGTCGACCGAGACCACGTCGTCGACGCGGTCGCGGACGACCGCGAAGGTCCGCTCTAACAGCCGCGCGTCGGCGATGCCCTCGGCGACGGTATCGACCTCCGAAAGCATGCGAATCTCGTCGGCCTCGAGCGAGGGCTTGGCGTGGGCCGCGCCCTCGGGTTGGACGCCGACGACGCGCACGTCGGGGTTCCGCGCCTTCAGCGCGGTGGCGATACCGGAGATGAGGCCGCCGCCGCCGATGGAGACGAGAACCGTATCCACGTCGGGCGCGTCAGCCGCGAGTTCCCGTCCGACGGTCCCCTGTCCGGCGATGACGGCCGCGTCGTCGAAGGGGTGGACGAACTCCAGTCCCTCGTCGTCGGCGAGTCGCAGAGCGTGTTCGTACGACTCCTCGTACAGGTCGCCCTCGACGACGACCTCCGCGCCGTAACCGCGGGTGGCGTCGATTTTCACCGCCGGCGTGATTTCGGGGACGACGATGGTCGTGTCGATGTCGAGCAGGTCGCCGGCGAGCGCGACGCCCTGCGCGTGGTTGCCGGCGCTGGAGGCGACGACGCCCCGTTCTCGCACCGACTCGGGGAGCTGCGCCATCGCGTTGTACGCGCCGCGAATCTTGAACGACCCCGTCCGCTGGACGTTCTCCAGTTTGAGGTCGACCCGCTCGGCCCCGCAGCGGTCGGCTATGGTTCGCGAGCTATCGAGCGGCGTCCGGTGGACCACGCCGTCGAGTCGCTCGTGGGCGTCCGCAACGTCGTCGGCGGTGACGACTTCCGACGCCGGGGGTGCCGACTCGCCGGTGACGCGCCCGTCGCTCATCGGTTCGCTCCCGCGATTTCTGGAACCGACTCGACGCCGGCGACCGACAGAATCGACCGCGTGAGGACTTCGACGCCGGTTTCGAGGCTTCGCTCGTCCACGTCGAACGTCGCGGTGTGGTGGCTCGTCGGGTGGTCGGTGCCGACGATGGAGTAACATGCGAGGCCGCCGTCGCGCTGGACGCGCTCCATGAGGAACGTGGCGTCCTCGCTCGCGCCGAAGTCGGCGGTCGGCACGACGCGGTCGACGCCGCGCACGCCCTCGGCGGCGTCGGCGACGGCCTCCACGAGTTCGGGGTCGCTGTCGGCCCGCGGGCTCTCGCTGACCACGTCGACCGTCGCTTCGCAGTCGTGCAGTTCGGCGGCCTTCTCGAACCGCCGGCGGAGTTCGGACTTGGCGTACTCCATGAGTTCGGTCGTCTCGCCGCGCGCCTCGGCGACGGCTTCGACCTCGTCGGCGATGACGTTGCTCGCGGTGCCGCCTTCGACCCGACCGACGTTGACGCGGGTCATCCCGTCGGAGTGCCGCGGAATCCCGTAGACGCTCTCGATGGCGGTGCCGAGCGCGTGGATGGCGTTCGCGCCGGCTTCCGGTTCCTTGCCGGCGTGGGCGGTCGTCCCCTCGATTTCCGCGTCGATGTGGCACATGGCGAGCGGCTTCTCGATACCGGCGACGACCTCCCCCGTCGGGTGGTCGAGGCCGACGTGGACCGCGAAGAAGTAGTCGATACCGGCGGCGTACTCGCTTTTCGCCATAGGCGCGCCGCCCCCCGAGATCTCCTCCGCGGGCTGGAAGAACACGACGAGCCGACCCGAAAAGTCGCTTTCCTTGACGGCTTCGAGCGTCGCCAGCCCCCACGTCATGTGGGTGTCGTGGCCGCAGGCGTGCATCGTCTCGCCCGTCTCCGAGCGGAAGCCCTCGGCGGCGGGGTCGTGGCCCGCGTCGTCCGACTCCTCGATGAACAGCCCGTCGATGTCGACCCGAAGGCCGACCGTCGGCCCCTCGCCGCGGTCGAGGACGGCGACACAACCGGTCGTCCCGCCGCGGAGCGGTTCGAGGAGGTCCGGGTCGACCCCGCTGTCGAGCGCCCGGTCGTACCACTCGTCGAGTCGGTCGTCGCTCGGAACGGCCATCCGGTCGTCGGGGTCGTAAGCGTCCGCGCCGACGGCGAGTTCGTCCACGCCGATGGCGCGCAGTTCCTCGACGAGCCGCGCGGTCGTCCGGAACTCGCACCAGCCGGGTTCGGGGTGGCGGTGGAGGTCTCTGCGAAGCTCCGCTAGTCGCGCTCGAACGGCGTCGGCCATGCGTACACGTACCACTCGCCACCCACTTAAGCATAAACGGTATCCGTGGACACCGGCTACACAAAAAGACTAAGGGAACATCACCCAATCGATGTAGCAACCGCGCCCGCGACGCGCGACTCACACCATGACCGAGACAGACATCGTCGTCCTCCGCGAGGGGACCGAGGGCCTTTCGATGGAATCGTACGCGAACGCGCTCCGCGAGCGCCTCCCGGACCGGACCGTGACGCTCGCCCGGACGCCGAAACAGGAACGCGAACTCGTCGCCGACGCCCGCGTCGTCACGGGCATCACGATAGACGAGGACCTGCTGGACCACGCCGATCGACTCGAACTGTTCGCCTGCACGTTCGCCGGGACCGACCACGTCCCGATGGACGCGCTCGCGGAACACGGCGTCGCCGTCACCAACGCCGGCGGCATCCACGCGCCCGGCATCGCCGAGCAGGCTATCGGCAACATGCTCGTGTTCGCCCGCCGCCTCCACGAGGGCTGGCGGCGCAAGGAGCGCGCCGAATGGCGGCACTTCCAGTCCGGCGAGTTCACCGACAGCACGGTGACGATTATCGGCCTCGGCTCCATCGGGCAGGCCGTCGCCCAGCGGTTGCAGGGCTTCGAAGTCGAGACTATCGGCATCCGCTACACGCCGTCGAAGGGCGGCCCGACCGACGAGGTCGCCGGCTTCGAACCCGACGCGGTTCACGACGCGCTCTCCCGGAGCGAGTACGTCGTGGTCGCGTGTCCGCTGAACGACCTGACCCGCGGGCTCATCGACGAGGCGGAGTTCGCCACGATGCCGACCGACGCCGTGCTCGTCAACGCCGCCCGCGGCGGCATCGTCGACACCGACGCGCTCGTGTCGGCGCTGCGGTCGAACAAGATTCGCGGGGCCGCGCTCGACGTGACCGACCCCGAGCCGCTTCCCGCCGACCACCCGCTGTGGGGGCTGGAGAACTGCCTCATCACGCCCCACACGGGCGGCCACACGCCGAAACACTGGGACCGCCTCGCCGACATCGTCGCCGGGAACCTCGGGCGACTCGACGAGGGCGAGGAGTTGGAGAACCAAGTGCTGGCCGCCGAGTCGAACTGACTCCCGATGGCGACGCAGGAACGTCCCGACGACTCTCGCGCCGACCAGCAGACCGACCCGGCAGTCGACCCCGGCGACGACCCGCGCGCCGACTACGACTACGTCGGCGGCGATACCGACCGCGAGGCGCTCGTGAGCGACCTCGAACGCCTCGTCGACGGCGGCGTGCGGTTCGACGAGTACACCCGACAACTGTACGCGACCGACGCCTCAGCGTACGAGGTGCTCCCCGTCGGCGTCGTCATGCCGACCTCGACCGCCGACGTGGCGGCCGTCGTAGAGTACTGCGCCGACCGCGAGATTCCCGTCCTCCCCCGCGGCGGCGGCACGAGCCTCGCCGGACAGGCCGTCAACGAGGCGGTCGTCCTTGACCTCTCGCGGCACATGGACGGGGTCCAGTCGGTGGACTCCGAGGCGGCGACGGCGACCGCGCAGGCCGGGGTTACGCTCGCGGACCTCAATAACTCCGCGGCCGACCATGGTCTCACGTTCGGCCCGGACCCCGCCGCGGGCGACCGGAGCGTCCTCGGGGGCGCTATCGGCAACAACTCCACCGGCGCGCACTCCCTGAAGTACGGCAAGACCGACTACTACGTCGAGGAGTGCGAGGTCGTCCTCGCCGACGGGAGCGTCCACCGCTTCGACGAGATGCGCGTGGACGAACTCCGGGAGAAGGCCGACCCCGAGAGCGACGCGTGGGGTTCCGACGGGCCGCAGAGTCCGCTTCTCCCCCGAATCTACGCCGAGGTCGTCCGCGTGCTCGACGAGGAACGAGCGGAGATAGACGCCCGCTACCCGGACCTCAAGCGCAACGTCTCGGGCTACAACCTCGACGCGCTGGTCGAGGAGGCCCGCGGGGAGCGCCCGCTGGCCGACGGGACCGGAACCGACCCGGACTGCGAGTCGGGGACCGTGAACCTCGCGCGCCTGCTCGCCGGGAGCGAGGGGACCCTCGCCGTCGTGACCGAGGCGACCGTCTCGCTCGAATCGCTCCCGGAGACCAAGGCCGTCGCGCTCCTCACCTACGAGGACGTGTTCGACGCCGCCGCCGACGTGGCCCCCATCCTCGACCACGACCCGGCGGCGGTCGAGCTCATCGACGACGTGCTCATCGACCTCGCGCTCGACACCGCGGAGTTCCACGACGTGGCCGCGTCGCTCCCCGACGGGACCCGCGCGGCCCTGCTGGTCGAGTTCTACGCCGACTCCGACGCTGACGGCCGGCGGAAGGTCGCCGACCTGCTGACGGCTCGCGCACCCTCGGTGACGTCGGAGGCGACGCCATCTTCGGGCGTCGGCGTCGCCGACGACGCCCGCGCGTTCGACGCGCTGGAAGCCCACGACGAGGCGGCCCGCGCGGGGCTCTGGGAGATGCGCAAGGCCGCCGCGCCCATCCTGCTCTCCCGGACGACCGACGAGAAACACATCTCCTTCATCGAGGACTGCGCCGTGCCGGCCGACGAACTGCCGGGCTACGTCGAGCGGTTCCGCGAGGTTATCGACGACCACGACGCCAACACGAGTTTCTACGCCCACGCGGGGCCGGGCGTGCTGCACGTCCGCCCACTCGTCAACACGAAGACGCTCGACGGCCTCGATTCGTTCGAGACCATCGCCGACGAGGTGACGGACTTCGTCGTCGAAGCCGGCGGGTCGGTGTCGGGCGAACACGGCGACGGCCGCGCGAGGACCCAGTGGAACCGCAAACTGTACGGCGACCGCCTCTGGAACGCCTTCCGCGACCTCAAGACCGCGTTCGACCCCGACTGGCTCCTCAACCCGGGGCAGGTCTGCGGCGACGTGTCGATGACCGAGAACCTCCGGTTCGACCCCGACTACGAGTTCGACGCCGGCTTCGACCCCGAACTCGAGTGGGACACCGAAAACGGCTTTCAGGGGATGGCGGAACTCTGCCACGGCTGCGGCGGCTGTCGGGGCGACCAGTCGACCACCGGCGGCGTGATGTGTCCGACCTACCGCGCCACGGAGGAAGAGGGGCTCTCCACCCGCGGTCGCGCGAACATGCTCTGGCAGGCCATGAGCGGCGACCTCGACGCCGACGCGACGGACACCGAGTTCATGCACGAGGTGCTGGACCTCTGTGTCGGCTGTAAGGGTTGCGCCCGTGACTGCCCCAGCGAGGTCGACATGGCGAAGCTCAAAGCCGAGGTCGAACACGCCCACCACCAGTCTCACGGCGCGAGCCTCCGAGACCACCTGTTCGCCGAGGTGGACCGACTGAACGCGCTGGGCTCGCGGCTCGCCCCGCTTTCGAACTGGGCGGCGAAGATACCGGGCGCGCGGACGGTCATAGAGAAGACCGTCGGCATCGCCAGAGAGCGGTCGCTCCCGACGTTCTACCGCGAATCGCTGGAAGACTGGTTCGAGGCGCGGGGCGGCGCTCGCGTCCCCGAGGCCGAAGCCACCGACAAGGTGCTCCTGTTCCCCGACAGCTACACCAACTACAACCACCCCGACGCGGGGAAGGCCGCGGTCCGCGTCCTCGAAGCCGCCGGCGTCCACGTCTCGATTCCGGACGACGCGACCGCCACCGGCCGCCCGGCCCACTCGAAGGGCTTCCTCGACCGGTCGCGGGCGCGCGCCGAGACGAACGTCGACGCGCTCGCGCCCCGCGTCGAAGCCGGCTGGAGCGTCGTGCTCGTCGAGCCCTCGGACGCGGTCATGTTCCAGTCGGACTACCTCGACTTGCTTTCGAGCGATGCGGCTGAGACCGTCGCCGCCGAGACCTACGGCATCATGGAGTACCTCGACGCGAAGCGCCTCGTGGAAAACATCGACGCCTCAGCGTCGGCCGAGACGCTGACGTATCACGGCCACTGTCACCAGAAGGCGACGCGCAAAGACCACCACGCGGTGGGCGTCCTCCGGCGCGCCGGCTACGACGTAGACCCGCTCGATTCGGGCTGTTGCGGCATGGCCGGGAGCTTCGGCTACGAGGCCGAACACCACTCACTGTCGAAGGCCATCGGCGGCATCCTCTCGGACCAAATCGGCGAGAGCCGCGGCGACACCGTCGTCGCGCCCGGGGCGTCCTGTCGAACCCAACTCGAAGACATGGACGGCGCGGCCGACGACCCGCCGCACCCGATAGAGAAGGTCGCCGAAGCGGTCGCTGACTGAGAAGCGCGCCGAAAAAGAAACCGGGCCGCACCGCGGCCCTTGGGTCGTCGGTCGATTGGGGTTCGCTCGACGCTCAGCCGCTCAGGGCCAGAGGCCCCGCGTCTCCTTCGCGCCGCCGATGCGGGAGAGCGCGACGACGTACGCCGCGTCGCGCCACGTCAGGTCGCGTTCGTCGACGTGTTCGCGGACCGCGTTCCACGCCTTGAGCATCTCCGCTTCCAGTTCCTCGTGGACGCGTTCGAGCGACCACTGGCGGCGGTTGATGTCCTGCAGCCACTCGAAGTACGAGACGGTGACGCCACCGGCGTTGGCGAGGATGTCGGGGACGACGGGAATCCCGCGCTCTTCGAGGACGGCGTCGGCCGCGAACGTCGTCGGCCCGTTCGCGCCCTCGACGACCATGTCCGCCGAGATGGCGTCGACGTTTTCGGTCGTGATGACGTTCCCGATGGCCGCCGGGATGAGCACGTCCACGTCGAGTTCGAGCAGTTCCTCGTTCGTGAGCGACTCGGGGGCGTCGTAGCCCGACACCATGCCGGGGCGCTCGTCGTGACCCTCGACGTCCTGCGTGTCGAGGCCGTCGGGGTCGTAGATGGCCCCGTCCACGTCGGAGACGGCGACCACCTTCGCGCCCCACTCGTCGAGGAGGCGGGCGGCGTTCGCGCCGACGGAACCGAACCCTTGGACTGCGACGGTGGTGTCTTGGATGTCCCAGTCGTAGAAGTCGATGGCTTCGCGGGTGACGATGGCGACGGAGCGACCGGGTGCCTCCTCGCGACCGTACGAGCCGCCGATGACCGGCGGCTTGCCCGTCACGACGCCGGGCGTCGTCTCGCCCTGCTGCATCGAGTAGGCGTCCATGAACCACGCCATCTCCTGCGGACCGGTTCCCATGTCGGGCGCGGGAACGTCCTTCTTCGGCCCGACGACGTTCCGAATCTCCTCGGCGAACCGTCGCGTGAGTCGCTCGCGCTCCTCGTCAGAGAGCGTCTTCGGGTCGACCGCGACGCCGCCCTTGCCGCCGCCGAACGGGAGGTCCATCACGGCGCACTTCCAAGTCATCCACATCGAGAGCCCGATGCACTCGTCGGCGGTCACTTCCGGGTGGTAGCGGAGGCCGCCCTTGTACGGCCCGCGCACGTCGTCGTGCTGCGCGCGGAAGCCAGTAAACACGTCGAGGGAGCCGTCGTCGCGGCGGAGCGGGACCGACACCTGTTGGACTCGTGTCGGGTGCTTCAGGCGCGCGACGACGCCGTCGTCGACGTCGGCGTGGCTCGCCGCGCGTTCGAGCTGCCTGCGCGCCGTCGCCAGCGCCGATTCGGGTTCGGACTCCGAGCCGCCGTCGGCGACCGCTTCGCCGTTTCGATTTTTGCCATCTTCGGTCATCATATGAGGGCTGTGACCCGGAGTCATAATTAAGTTGTGAATAGCCGGCGGGGGAAGTCGGCCAGCGGTTCCGCCCCAGTGGCCGTGACGACGAACGTCTCGCTGAGTTCGACGCCGAAGTCGTCGAACCAGAGGCCGGGGATGGTGTGGAACGTCATGTTCTCTTCGAGCACCGTCTCGTCGCCGGGGCGGAGGCTCGCGGTGTGCTCGCCCCAGTCCGGCGGGTAGCCGAGCCCCATCGAGTAGCCGATGCGGTCTTTCTTCTCGATGCCGTACTCGGCGATGGTGTCGCGCCACGCCTTCTCGACGGCCTCGCAGGTCACGCCGGGTTCGACCGCGTCGAGGGCGGCTTCCATCCCCTCGACGACGATGTCGGCCCGCCGGGACAGCTCTTCCGGGGGGTCGCCGACGAACGTCGTCCGGGCGAGCGGCGAGTGGTAGCGGTGCCGACAGCCGGAGAGTTCGATGATGACCGGGTCGCCGTCCTCGAACTCGCGGTCGGTCCACGTGAGGTGCGGCGTCCCCGTGTGGTCGCCCGAGGGCATCAGCGGGACGATAGACGGGTAGTCGCCGCCGTAGTCGTCGGTGCCCTCGATGAGCGCCGAGTAGATGGCCTCGGCGGCCTCGTACTCGGGAACGCCCTCCTCGATGACGTCGAGGCCGGCCTGCATCGCGTTCTCGGAGATGCGGGCCGCCTCGCGCATGTAGTCGAGTTCGGCGTCGGACTTCTTGATGCGCACCCGGTTCACGAGGAGCGTCGTGTCCTCGAAACTCGCCTCGGGGAGATTCTTCTGCAGGCGCGTGTAGGACTTCGCGGTGAAGTAGTAGGCGTCCATCTCGAGGCCGACGCGCGCGTCGTCGACGCCGAGGTCCTCCAGCACGGCCGCGACGAAGTCCATCGGGTGGAGGTCGTGGGGCGACTGCACGTGGTCGTCGCTGTACGGCCGGATGCTCTCCTCGCTCAGCGTGGTCGTCGCGCGCGCGCCGTTGGCGTCCATGTCGCGACCGACCCACACGGGTTCGTCGCGGTCCCGCGTGACCACGACCCCCTGATGGACGTAGAACGACCACCCGTCGTAGCCGGTGAGATAGTTCATGTTCGCGGGGTCGCTCACGAAGAGCGCGTCCAGCCCGCGTTCGGCCATCCGCTCTTTGGTCCGGGCGATGCGTCTGTCGTACTCGGCGCTGTCGAATACGGCTCTTGGCATGGGAACCTCTATCGAACCATCGGATAGGGCCCGTAAAAATTTTTTGTGGACCATGGTCACGAATTCTGTGTACGCCGACGGCTCGGGAGATGATTATAATGGGTAGATAGTACAAGAACACAGTCCGACCCAGATAACTATAGATGTCTTCTATCCATATATCCCACGTAGGATGCCTTAAAATGCATAACTGCTTAAATAATCTAGATTATTCGAGTTTTTCAAGATATTCAAACATGTAATAAGGTACTATATAAACAATACTAATGTCCCTCCGACCCACCGAGAACAGTACGCATCTGCTGGGAGCCCAATCGTTATTCCTCGCAGTCTCGGAGGCGGGGTATGGACCTCTCTATCGTCGACCTCTCCCCGGTTCCGCGGGGCGGGACCGCGACCGACGCCTACGCGAACACCGTCGAGGCCGCCGCGCAAGCCGAGCGACTGGGTTACTCGCGCTTCTGGGTCGCCGAACACCACGGCATGGCGAGCACCCTCGCGGGAACGACCCCCGAGGTGTTGCTCGGCCACCTCGCCGCGGAGACCGACTCGATTCGGCTCGGCTCCGGCGCGGTGCTGCTCAACCACTACAGCCCGTTCAAGGTCGCAGAGCAGTTCGGCGCGCTCGACGGGCTCGCTCCCGGTCGCATCGACGCTGGGCTCGGCCGGGCGAACGGGTCGCCCGCCTCGGACCAGGCGCTCGGGACGGACCGGCACGTCGAGGACCCTGACGGCGACCACGCCGAGAAGGTCGAGGCCGTCGTCAACCACCTCTACGACGACTACCCCGACGAACACCCCTACGCCGACCTCGAAATTCCGCGAGGCAACGGCGATCCGCCAGTTCCGTGGGTGCTCGGGTCGAGTCCGTCGAGCGCGACCATCGCGGGCGAACTCGGGCTGCCCTACTGTTTCGCGGGCTTCATCAGACCGCAGTTCGCCGTCCACTCCTTCGAGGAGTACCGAGAGAGCTTCCGGGCGTCGCCACTGGCCGGCGGCATCGACGAACCCCACGGGATGGTCGCGGTGAACGCGGTCTGCGCCGAGACCGACGAGGAGGCGGCGCGGCTCCGCGCGGTGGCCGAGGCGACGTACAAGCGGATGCGTCGCGGCGAGGTCGGGACGAGACCGACCGTCGAGGAGGCGATAGACGAGCTCGGCGGCGTCCCCGAACCCACGCCCGCGACGCTCGGGGCGAAAGAGTGGCCGCGAGCCATCTCCGGCAGTCCCGAGACGGTTTCGGGGCTGTTGGACCAGCTCGCCGAACGCGTCGGAGCCGACGAGATGATGATTCAGCACGTCGTCGGCGACCACGAAGACGGCCTCCGCTCGCACGAACTGCTCGCCGAGGGCGTCGGGCTCGTCTGACGCGTCAGCTTCCGCGACAGTCCGTCGGCCCGGATAATTCATATTGCGGTCCCCGAAATGGAGAGTGTGTCACGCGTACGGTATCTCCGACTCAAGGACACGCCCTTCGAGGCGCGGGAGTTCTCGCTCCTCTGGCTCATCGCGCTCGCAACCTACGGCGTCGGCGACATCGTCACGACGCTCACTATCCTCTACTACGAGCGCCGGTTCGACGAGGCGAACGCCCTGCTCGTGGCGAGCACGGACGCCCTCGGCCATTGGGGGCTCGTCCTCCCGAAGCTCGCGGTCTTCTTCCTCTGTCTCGGAATCTGCGTCTACGGCGCTCGCGTGGGCGATAAGGTGCTGTACTACCTGCCGCCGGTCACGCTCTCCGTCATCGGGGCGTTCGCCACGGCGTTCAACCTCAGACTCTTCGTCGGGTGAAGGGGGGCCAGGAGAAAACGTGTCGCAACCCGCTCAGTCGGTCGCCTGTTCGAGCGTGAAGACGAACTCCACGTCGACGCTGTCGGTCTGTATCTCGTTGCCTGCCGACTCCCGAATCCGCCACTCGACGACGAGCGACAGGGATTCCCCGCCATCGAGTCGGCCGAGCGTGACGGACTCGTTCCACACGTCGGCGAAGTCGAGATACGTCGTCTCGTCGCCAAGCACGTAGGCGCTCGTCCCGTTCGCCCGCTCGACGCGAAGTCGGACGGCGAGCGCCTCGTGGAGTTCACCCTCGTCGGCTCCGCCCGTCGAATCGACCGACAGTTCAGGTCCGGAGCGGCCGTTTTCGGCGGAGTCGAACGGCATCGAATCCAGCGTCAACACGCCGGGGTCGCGCCCGCGGTTGGTGAGCGTCCCCGTCGAGTTGCCCGCGGAGCCGGGCGCGACCGACTGCGTGTCGAGAAGCGAGACGCCGGCCCCGCCGGAGCCGAGTTCGAGGTCGACGCCCTCCGGGGCGCTCCCGGCGGTGTTTTCGACGGTTACGTCGAACGACGCGGTCTCCTCGGTTCGGGCGACCTCGGTCGAACCGCGGAAGAACACCGCAGTCACGGAGACGTAGCCAGTCGTGACGGCTGTCTCGCCGTCGTCGCTGGCGGCGAAGCCCGCGGTTCGGTCGCCGTCGGCGTAGGTCACGTCGGAGCCGAGCGCGTCGGCGACGTCCACGGGACTCGACCCCCGGCTGGTGACGCGTCGCTCCTCCTGCCAGCCGTCGTCCGGTGCCCACGTGTTCACCACGAGAACCACGCTGTCGACCGCGCCGGTCCACGAGAGCGATCCGGTCACGGGGCCGCTGAGCGTCCCGACCGTTCCGTCGGCGCTTCGGACCGTCGGTGGGTCGGCGGCCTCGACCGTCAGCGTCGGGTCGGGCGCGGGCGACGATGCGGCCGTGGTCGCGGTCGTCGTTTGGCTGTCGCCACCGGAGCCACCACCGCCACCACCTCCGCTGCCCGTAGAGCGCGCCGTAGTGGTCGGCTCGGGAGTGCTCGTCGGCGCGGACGTCGGCGACGGCGTTGGTGGAGCCGGTGTCGATGTCTGCGCCGGCGTCTCCGTCGACTTGGGGTCCGTCGTCGTGGCCGGCGTAGACGTCGCACTCGTGGTTGGCGTGGGCGTTGGTGTCGGCGTGTCGCCGGACTGGTTCGTCTCGTCGGACGGGGCGTCCGATGTCTGCGGAGGCGGCGTCACGGTGACCTCCGGCGGCGACGGCTCGGGGTCACCGTCACCTCGGAGGTCGGAGAGCGCGTCGTTGACGCCGCTGTCGTCGAGGAAGCGGTCGATGCTTCCGGGGGCGGCCAAGCCGGTTCCGACCAGCACGATGCCGACAACCACGAAGACGATGACTAACCGGCCGAGGACTTGAGAGAGCCGCGGCGAGAGCGTGCCGAGAAGTTTCGCCGAAAAGAGCGAGGCGAGCGACAGCGGAATCGGGAGCAGGCCCGCTCGCGACGGGCGGTACTCGACCACCAGCGCCGTCTCGGTGGGGCGGTCGCCGGCTTCGACCTCGTCGCCGACGGCGACCGGACGCTCGTCGGTTCGCGGGCCGTCGTCCTCGTCGGTCGAGATGCGCTCGACGGTCGTGGAGTCGGCGGCTGTGTCGCGCACAAACGACGACGAGCGGGGGCTCCAACGGCGAACCTCTCGGACGACCCCGTGGACGGGCAGGCCCTCGCCGGGGAGACAGAGGACGCGGTCGCCGCGTTCGAGGCGCTCGAAGTCGACCTCGTCGAAGTCGTCCGTGTCAAAGTCGGTCGCGTCGCGGTCGGCTTCCGTCTCGTCGACGAGGCGGCGGCACCGGGTCGCGTCGGCGAGAATCAGTTCGGGCGACTGCTCCGGAGTCCAGTCGAGCGCGTCCGCGTCGTCCGGGCCGCTCACGAGGGAATCACCGCCCGTCCTCGGATGCGGGCGTCTCGTCGGCCGCCGTCGCCGCCGCATCGCGGTCGGCAGGGTCGGTCACCCACTCGATATCGTCGGTCGAAGCGGAGGTGTCGGAGGCGGAAGACGAGGGAGGCGATTCGACGACTGCGACGGGGTCCGAAAGGCGGACCCCCGTCCGCTCCGGGTAGAGCGTGACGCCGCCGTCCGAGGCGCTGACGTAACCGGCGTCGATACCGGCTCCGCCGTTGGGCCGGCCGTCGCTTCCAGCGCTTTCGGCGCTCCCCCCGGGGCCGTCCTCCTCGTCGCCGTCGACCTCGACGAGCGCGTCAGTGTACAGCGAGTAGAGTTCGGTCACGACGAGGAGCGCGCCGGGGAGGATGACGAACAGGACCAAGCCGAGTTTCGACTGGGCAAACTGGGAGGCGAGTCCGAGGTACGGCACGTGGAACCAGACGCTCCCGACCACGCGGTCGGCCGCGACGGGGTCCGAGTCGACGTCCTCGTTGGCGTCGCCCTTCGTCCGGAACACCGGACTGTCGCCGCTTCGGTCTACCGCGACGACCCGGTGGGTCACGCGGTCGGTCCGCTCGTCGGTGATGGCGCTGCCGGCTTCCCGGTAGGTGATGATATCTCCCTCCGAGATGTCCGTGGGCGGAACGTCGCGGACGACCACCACGTCGCCGGCGTCGAACGTCGGCGACATGCTCCCCGAGAGGACGGTGTAACTGGCCTCGGCACCGAATACCTGCGGGGCAGCGAGCACGACGACGAGGGCGACGGCGACGAGGAGGACGACGCCGCCAAGGACGCGAGCCGCCGCGGCGAGACGGGACCAGTGCATCGGTCAGTCGTCTCCGTCGTCATCGTCGTCGTCATCATCCGCTTCATCGTCATCACTGTCTCCGTCGTCATCGTCGTCGTCGTTCTCGTTGCCGTCCTCGTCGTCGTTCTCGTTGCCGTCCTCGTCTTCACCGTCGTCGTCTTCACCGTCGTCGTCATCGCTGTCCGAGCCACCGTCACCGTCGTGGCCGTGGTCGTCATCGTCGCCATCTCTGTCGTCGTGATGACTGTCGTCGCCGTCATCGTCGCCCGTCTTGACGTCGACCCGAACCACGAGGTCGTCGGGGTCGATATCTTCGTCAGCATCCCACGAGAACCGGAGCGTCCCCGTGAGCGAGAACGACCCGTCAATCTCGCGGTCGATGCGGACGTGGCTCGTGCCGGTCGCGTCGACCGAGACGTCGGCGAGGGCGCTCGTCTCCCCGTCCGCGGAGAGTTCGAGGTCCGAGACCGTGACCGACGACCCGGCGGCCGAGGCGGAGACCGTGACGCCGAGCGCGACCACGTCGTCCGCGCCGACGCCCTGCGCCTTCCGCCCGTTCTTGTCCGGGTACTCGGTGCCGCCGATGGTCATCGTCACCTTGCTGCCGTCGAAGTCGACCCGGAACGACTCGGTCCGTCCCGAGGACCACGCGTGCTGCCAGTGGTCGTTCTGCTTGTGGACGCGGGTCTCGGAGCGTCCGGAGCGCTTCAGCACCGCGACTTCGTAGTTCTCCGGCTCCGAGTTACCGGGGGCGGAGCCGTCTTCGGGGTCGCCGTAGCGAGCGAGCGTCGCCCAGTCCCACCCGCCCATCGCGGCGCGGGCGTCGCCGGAACCGGACGCCGAATCGTCGTCACCGTCGCCATTGTCGTCATCGTCGTCACCGTCGTCGTCGACCTCGCAAGTGGCGTCGCCGTCGTCGTTGGCCCGCTGGTCGAGCGCGAACCGGAGGTCGACGCCCGCGACGTCCGAGGCGACCTCGTTGCCGGCGCTCGACGGGAGCCGCCACGCGATGACGAACTCGACGGACTCGCCGGGGGCGAGTTCGTAGTCGAGGTCGAACGTCTCGTCTGCGACGAACATCGAGTCGAGGGTCGCGTAGTCGGAACTGCCGCAGAGGAACGTCTTCGACCCGTCCGGGGCTTCGAGCCACGCGCGGACTTCGAGCGCCTGCGCGAGTTCGCCGTCCCCGACGCGGGGGTCGTTCTGCGACGGGGGCTCCGACTGGCCGTTCTCGTCGTCGGTGACACCGAGTACGTCGATGTCGAGAAAACCCGGGAGCGACCCGCGGTTGCGGAGCGTCACCGACGCGGTGCCGCTGTCGCCGGGCGCGAGGCCGGACTCTTCGAGGAACGTGAGTCGCTCGTCGTCGCCGTCGACCGTCAGGTCGAGCGTGCCGACGCCGAACGACGCGTCGGCGCGCTCGGTGTCGGAAAACGCCGAGTACGTGCCAACGCCCGCGGCGGCGCTCCCGGCGCTAATCGTGAAGAGGCCGCCGAGGAATCGGCGTCGAGTGAGCGTCAGCGTTGGTGTCTGTTTCGGCATCGAGTGGCGTCGGTGAGTGCGTCCGGCGGGTCGGGACGAAAGAGGTGAACTCGGTCGACTGCGACCGGGTGCGTCGTCTGCGTCGCCCGCGAACGCGAGTGTGGTTACTGGCTGTCCCGCTGGTTCAGCTCGAAGTCGAACTCGACGTCGAGGCCGTCGGCCTGGAACTCGTTGCCGGCGCTCTCCTGCATCTCCAGCGCGAAGGAGAACGTCTTGGTCTCGCCGGACGCGAGCGCGATGTCTCGGACGTTGGAGTCGTCGTCCTCGCCGGCGTTGTTGGCGACCACGTCCGCGAGGGTGGCCGACCCACCGAAGCGGTCGGCGAGCACGTCGAGGCTCCCGACTTCGAACGTCGTCACGTCGAGGACGCCCGCGAGGTCCGCCACCGAGGCGTCCGCGTCGCCGTCGTCGCCGGCCGTGGCGTCGCTGTCGTTTTCGGTCAGCGCGAGGTCGATGTCGAGGCTCCCGTCGAGCGTCCCGTCGTTTTCGAGGTCCACTTCGAAGGTGTCGGTCTCGTCGCCGGGCGCGAGGCCCGTGGCGCTGAAGCTCGCGGAACTGGCTCCGTCGGCGAGGCTCAGCGTCCCCGCCTGGAGCGTGTTCTCGGTGCTCGATTCGGTGTCGTTGAAGAGGGCGAACGTGCCCACCCCGGCTGCGGCGCTTCCCGCACCGATCGTGAGGAGTCCCCCGAGGGCGCGGCGTCGTGTGAGTTTGAATACTTTCTCTGGCATCGGTTTCTCCGTGCGGCCCACCATACACCCACTCCCTTCCGTGACGTTCTGGGTGGGGTGACCTTCAGAGATAGCTACTCGATTAGACGGCAATAATCCGATACCACCACTATGCGGTATCCGGCAAAAACCGGGTGACGTGATAGCCTTCGTCAGGGGAGAGATGAGACGAGGACCGACCGGGCGTGTCGGCTCGACTGGATTACACGTCGCCGGGCTCGCCGTCGAACAGCTCGGCGAAGACCTTCCGCTGGGCCGCCCTGAGGTGTTGGGTGAACGTCGACCGCGAGACGCCGATGGCCTCGGCGACCTCGGCGGCGCTGCGGCGCTTCGGACGCTCGAAGTAGCCCGTTCGGTACGCGACTTCGAGCGACTCGCGCTGTCGGTCTGTGAGTCCGGCCAACACGCTGGCCCCGATATCGGACTCGACGGAGCGGTGGTTCCGCGCGGTCATGACGACGCTGTCGAACCCGGCTGCGAGCGCCTCGACGAACGGGCCGGCCGGTCGCCGCCGGGGGAGGTCGACGACGACCATCGCCTCGCCAGCGGCCACGACGACGCGCTGGAGGACGCCGCCCGCGTCGGCGATGGCCGTCCCGAAAGAGGGCGCGGCCGTGTCGAACTGCGCCCTGACAACTTCGTCCTCGGCCACCACGCCCCCGGGCGTCACGCCGTCGAGACTCGCCAACGCGTCGGTCACCGCGGCCTCGGTCGCCCCGCGAACCGTCACGAAGTAGCGCTCGCTGTCGCCGCGGGGCAACACCGTGTGGACGACGAGTTCCGCGTCCCGACCGAGGGCGTCGCCGACCGCCAGAACCCCCGCACCGCCGTCGCGGACGCTGAGTCGGACGCGGACGACCTCGTCGGCCACGAGCGCCTCCCGGCTCTCGGCGGTGCTGAGGGCGTACCCGAGCGTCTCCGCCAGTTCTTCGAACCGCCGGCGCTCGCGGTCGTCGTCGGCACCGCGGCGGTAGACGCCGAGGACGCCGTAGTCGACGCCGCCGTATCGGAGCGAGACTGCGACCGCAGTTTCGATTCCGGCCGCGGACGCGGCCTCGACCCAGCGCCGGTCGGAATCAGCGTCGGGGCTCCCGGGGTGTGACGCTTCTGCACCGACTGTGCGAACGGTTGTTCCCCCCTCGCGGAAGGCGGTCAGGCTCGGTTCGGTCGAGTCGCGCCGCGCGGCCGCGTCGGCGTCGAGCACGCCGGCGGCCCGGAGGTACGACCCGTCGCCTTCGACCGCGAGCGGGTCGAGTCCGCCGCCCGCGGTCCGCTCGCCAACCCACGCCACGGTGGTGTCGGGGTCGCTCCCGATGTACCGGCAGAACGCCTCCGCGACCTCCACCCGCGAGGACTGTCGGACGAGAATCTCGCGAATCGCCTCCTTCGTGTCGCGCTCGCGTTCGAGTCGGCGCTGGTGGTGGACCTGCGCCGTGATGTCGCGGAGGACGCCGATACTGCCGGGCAGGCCGTCGTCGACGACGTGGTCCACGTCGAGGATGCAGTGGCGAGTCTCGCCGTCGCGGGTGCGGATGCGGATGTCGAGCGACTGCGGGGCCGACAGGTCGAGCGCGTCGCGGACGCGGACCCGGTCGTCCGGGTGGACAACCGTCTCGACGATGTCGTCGGCGAGGAGCGCCGCGCGGTCGTAGCCGGTGAGCGTCGTCGCCGCATCGTTGACGAGGACGACGCCGCCGTCGCGAGCGACGAAGATGGCGTCGCGGACGCTCTCGACGAGCGTCCGGTAGCGCGCTTCGCTCTCCGCGAGCGCGCGCTCCGTCCGGTGCTTGTCGACCGCGGTTCGGACACGCGTGGCGAGCGCTGCGGCGCTGTCGTCGACGCTCGTCTTGACGATGTAGTCGTCCGCGCCGGCCGACAGCGCGCTGCTGGCGAGCCCCTCGTTTCCGGCGCCGGTAAAGAGGAGAAACGGGAGGTCCGGTCGGTCTTCGCGGACCGCCGCCAGCAGTTCGATACCCGTTCGTCCGGGCATGTAGTAGTCGCTGACGACGCACTCCACGTCGTCGGTGAGGCGGTCGAGCGCCCCGTCGACGCTGTTGGCCGCCCGAACGTCGAAGTCGGGGGCCTCCTCGTGGAGTCGCTGTACCACGAGCGTCAGCCAGTCGCGGTTGTCGTCGACGAGGAGGACCGCGACGGGGTCCGCGCTCGTCTCGTCTGTCGTCTCGGTCACGGCGGTTCGGCCGTCCGTGGCACAGCGACTGAGATAAACTGTTCGGGTGACGAACCCGAGGGAATCGGGGAACTGGGAACCCTAGGACGGTTTACGCCGATATCGAGGCGGAATCGGCTTCCGAACAAGTACTTCTAAATACCAGAGCGGGAACAGAACACGCACCGATGGACGCGAGCGGCGGTTGGGGGCGGTGAGAGATGGGGTGGCAATACACCGTCTTCGCGCTGCCGACCCTCTTTGCGATGATTACCTCGGCGCTGCTAGGTGTCTACAGCCTTCGGCACATGCGGCTCCACGGGCGGTCGTCCGACCTCGGCGCGTTCTTCGCCGTGAACGTCGGGCTCGTCCTCTGGACCGGGTTTTCGGCACTCAAACTCCTGCAGACCGACCCGTCGCTGAAGCTGCTTTTCTACCGGTTCCTCTACTTCGGCGTCGCGCCGCTCGGCGCGCTCGCGCTCCTCTTTACGCTCCTTCACACCGACCGGATTCGCCGAGTCACGCCCGGAGTGGTCGCGGCGCTCATGGCCGTTCCGGTGGTCTTTCTGGCGCTCCTGTTCGCGAATCCCCACGACCTCGCCATCGAGGGGACGCGCCTCGTCGAGACGAACGGCGTCGTCGTCATGCGGGTCGACGTCGGCCTCGGCCACGTGGTGTTGCAGTTGCTCTACAACGCGGTGCTCTCCGTGCTGGCCGTCGCGCTCATCCTCTACGAGGCGGTTCGGCTCGGACGGCCGTACATCCCGCAGGCGGTGCTGGTGAGCGTCGGCCTCGCCGCCCCGTTCGTTTTCGTGGCCTGCACCACGTTCGGAATCCCCCCGTTCAGTAGCGACGGCGTGAACCTCGTGCCAACTTCGGCGGCCGTCACGTCGGCCGCTATCGGCGTCGCGCTCTTCCGCTACCGGTTTCTCGACCTGCCGCCCATCGCCTACACGACCGCGATGGAGGAGTCGCCCGACGGGGTGTTCGTCCTCGACGCCGACGAGCGAATCGTCCACGTCAACGACCGCGGCGCGGCGCTCTTGGAGCGCTTCGGCGCGGCCGTCGGCGACCCGCTCACGGGGGTCTCGCCGGACCTCGACCTGACGACCGAGAGCAACGACAGCGTCAGGACCACGCGAGCGGACGGCGAGACGGTGTACCTCAGCGCCCGGTCCCAGCGGCTCGAGCGGGGCGACCAGACCATCGGATGGGTCATCGTCCTCCGCGACGTGACCGAGTTACACCGCCAAAAGCAGACGATTCTCTCCCAGAACGAGAAGCTCACCCTGCTCAACCAGATAATCCGCCACGACATCCGCAACGACATGGCCGTCATCCTCGGCAACGCCCAGTTGGTCGAGGAGTCGGTCGACGACGAGGTGGTTCGCGAGCGCCTCGACGCGATAATCAGGAGCGGCGAGCACGCCACCGAACTCACCGAGAACGTCCGGAACCTCATGGCCACGATGCTCGACGACGAGGAGACGAACCGGCCGACGACGCTCGCCGGGCCGCTGTGGGCCGAGGCGAGCGCAGTTCGCGACGGAACGTCCGAGGCCGCGGTCTCGCTCCCCGGCGAGCCGCCGGACGTGACCGTCGTCGCCGACGACATGCTGGGGACCGTCTTCCGCAACCTCCTCACGAACGCGGTGCGGCACAACGACGCCGATCCGGCCGAAATCGACGTGTCGGTCGAGGTCCGGGACGACGAGGCGCTCGTCCGAATCGCCGACAACGGACCGGGCATCCCCGACGACCGAAAAGAGGAGGTGTTCGGCCGCGGCGAGAAGGGCCTCGAAAGCCCCGGAACCGGTCTCGGGCTCTACCTCGTCGACACCATCGTGAGCGGCTACGGCGGCGACGTGTGGGTCGAGGACAACGACCCCCGCGGCGCGGTTTTCGTCGTCCGCCTGCGGAGGGCCTGAGAGCGGGACGACTGCACAGTCCCAACACTCAAAAGGTCAGCAGAAATATATGAACGGGATGCCCTCCGCCGTTCTCCACACCGACGTCAGCCGGTGGCGACTGGCCGTTTTTGCGGTCGTCGCCGTCGTGCTCGTCGGTCTATTGTCTCTCACCGACGAGTCGGTCAGTCCGGCGCTCGCGGCCATGGGACTGCTCACCCTCGTCTACATGGCCACGGGCGCAATCGATGCCTTCCGCGAGCATCCCGCGTTCCCCCTCGCCTCCGCAGTGTACACGACGCTGCTGTTCGCCGGCGGGTACGCCAGTGGCGCGCTGTCGAATCTCCTGTGGGGCGTCCTCGCCATCCTCTCGGCGGTCGGCGTCGTCGTCGAGGCGTACAACTACCGACACGGAGCGAGCTATCTTCGGCTCGATTTCGAATGACGAGGCTGAGCGAGACGACCGTGTCGGGGACGATAGCCGTCGCGTCGCTCGTCGTGGGACTCGTCGTCGCCTTCGACGACCCGCAGGTCGACCTCGCGGGCGGGGCCGTCTGGACCAGCGCGACCGGCATGGTGCTTCTGCACCTTCGCGGGAAAGTCCGCGACGCTCGGAGCGACGAGTCGCCCGAGCCGGGACCGCTCCTGCGTCTGGCCGAAATCGACTACGACCCGCGGTACGACCGCTATCTCGGGGGTGTCCTGTTCGTCCTCGCTATCGCGGCGTTTGCGGCGTTCGTCGTCGTCGACACGTCTGGCTCGAACGAACTGTTCCTCATCGGCGTCGGGAACTTCTGTCTGATTTCCGCGCTCGGAGCGGTCGCGCTCTCGTATCGATAACACGGACGGACGAGCGAAAACCGACGCAGTCGGCCGTTTTTGAGAACCGGGCCAGAAAGACTACTTAGGTGGCAGGCAATTCTCACGTGTCCGTTCGACGCTGTCTGGTCGGCGGACCGGTGACATAACAGCACAGACAGGCGGCCCATCCCGTGCCAACGGTACTCCGACCCTGCCCCCTCGGACCGCCGCTCGATGGGTCCGCCCCTACATCTCTACCCCCTCTCAGTTCTACTTCCGCGAGTGACCCGTCCGCGACTCAGTCGCGTCCCGGAGCCCCGTGCCCGGCGAGACTGACCACGCGAGACTCGATTTTCCCGTAGACGCGCGCGACCTCGCCGAGGAGCGATTCCGTCGCGAGGACGGCGAAGCCGGTGAAGATGGTCGCGAAGCCGACGACGGTGAGCGTCGAAATCGACTCGCCGAGGAGCACCGTCCCCCCGAGCGTCGCGACGATGGGCACGGCGTAGAAGACGAGGTTGCCGCGAATCGGACCCACGTCGTCGAGGAAGCCGAAGTAGGTGAGGTAGGCCACCGCGCCGGCGAAGACGCCGACGTAGGCGAGCGCGAGGAGGGCCGTCGGCGACCACGTGGCCGCGGCGAACGACTCGCCGGAGGCGACGCTCATGCCGTGGGTGAGCGCCGCGCTGACGGGGAGCGCCCACGCCGTGCGGACGGTGCTCGAAAGCGACGTGTCGGCCCAGCGGATGAGCACGGTCCCGAGCGCTCCGCTGACCGCGCCGAGGAAGACGACGCCCTTCCAGAGCGCCTCGCCGCCGAGCAGGTTCGCGGGGTCGACGCCGACGACGAGGCCGACGCCGAGGAGGCCGATGAGCATCCCGAGCGCGCCCCGCGTGGAGAGTCGCTCGTCGGCGAGAAGCGCCATGGCGAACACGGGCGTCAGAATCGGGTTGAGGCTGAAGATAATCGACCCGACGCCGCTGGAGACGTGCTCTTGTCCCACGAACAGGAGAGCGTTGGCGAGGCCGATGACGAACACGCCGGTGGCGAGGATGCCGACCACGTCGCGGACGGACCGCGGGAGCAGTTCGGCGCGCGGCCGGGTCGCGACGACGTAGCCGACGAGCAATACCGCCGCGATGTCGAATCGGAGGGCGACGAACAGGAGCGGCGGGAGGTAGTCGAGGCCCGCCTTCGCGGCGACGAACGTCCCGCCGAAGAAGAACGCCGTCAACGCGAACAGGACGAACCGCCGGCGCGTCGCCGTCACCATTCGACACCACCGACCGAGAGACCGAACGCAGAGTGAAGTGAACGCATCTTAGAGAGTCATACAACTCCCCCACGTATAGTTTGATTCAGAAATCAATTCATAGCAAGAAAAGTCCGCGGCGGACGAGGATGATTCATTCTGTGAAATTATTTCGCGCCGCGAAAGAAGTATATCCGAGCGCGCACAACCCCGCCGCATGGAGTCGGCATTAGACGAAATAGCGTTTCTCGCGCTCTCGCAGAACCGCGTCGACGCGCTCAGATACCTCGCCGAGCGGCCGCACTCCCGGCGCGAGTTGGTCGAGCGGACCGGGGCGTCGCAGCCGACAATGGGTCGGATTCTCAGCGACTTCGAAGACCGGTCGTGGCTCGTCCGCGAGGACGGCGCGTACCGGGCGACGGTGACCGGTGAACTCGTCTCGCGGGGGTTCGACGACCTCGTCGACATCCTCGACACCGACGCCAAACTCCGGCCGGTCGTCGAGTGGCTCCCGACCGACGCCATCACGTTCGACCTCGAACACCTCACCGAGGCCACGATTACCACGCCGAGTCAGGTCCGGCCGAACGCCCCCGTCAAGCGCGCCGTGTCCCTCCTGAGCGAGGCCGAAGACGTGCGCATCTTCTCCTACGCGTTCAACGAGCAGAACCTCGACATCGTCAGAGAGCGGACCGCCGCCGGCGACCAGCGGTTCGAGGGCGTCTTCTCGGCGGACGCCATCGACGCGCTCGCCCACGACTCCCAACTGCGCGAACAGCTCCGCGACCTCCTCGACGCCGACGCGGCCGCCGTCCGCATCACCGACGAGCCGATTCCGATGGCGGCGACCATCGCCGACGCGACCGTCCACCTGTTCCTCCGCGATGATAACGGCATCCTCCAAGCCTCTATCGACGTGACCGAACCTGAAGTGCTCGCGTGGGCCGACGAACTGTTCGAGCGGTACTGGGAGGCGGCGGAGCCGCTCGACCTCGACCGACTCTAAAAGCGACGCTCGCTGGGGAGCCACCGCGTCGTCGCCCCACCCACCGACCCACAATACCTATCGGCGACCTGCGAGAAGCCGACGTATGCCCTCGCCTTCGTCACCTCCATCTCGTGTTTCCTCCGATTCCGGCTCCTCGTCGCGTCGCGCGTTTCTCGCCGCCGCTGGCACCGCCCTCGCAAGTGGACTCGCCGGCTGTTCGTCGCTCCGACAGTTCCGGTCGCCCGACGGGACGGACTGGTCCGCGTCCGTGCCCGAACCGAGCGTCCTCTCCCCACCGTCGGTCACTGAGGGGGTCGTCGCCGTCATCGGCCATCGGGACGGCGACATCGACGAGGGGCGGGTCGTCGCGTTCGACCGAGAGAGCGGCGAGCGCCTGTGGGACCACGACTTCGGCCGCCCGACGGGGCTCCTCGCCGCTGGCGGGTCGGTGTACGCGGGCGAGAAACTCGGAGCGGGGCGCGGGCGAGTCCGTGCGTTCGACGCCAAAAGCGGGAGCCATCGGTGGTCTCAGACCGTCGGGAACATCGCCTCGGCGATGGCCGCCGCGGGCGACACGCTGTACGCGGCGAACGGGACGCTCGCGGCGCTTGCGACCGACGATGGCGCGGTCCGCTGGGAACAATCGGCGGTCGATGGCGTCGGGTTTACCATCGCCGTCGCCCCGCAGGACCAACTGTTCGCCGACGAGCGAGCGGTCTACTACGGCGACGACGGGGGCGTCTTCGCCATGTCGCCCGAGGACGGGAGCCTCCGGTGGGCGTGGCGACCGGACCGCTGGGACTGGGCCGACGTGGGGCCGATTCCGGCCGGCGATAGCGTCTACGCCGGTGGCGGCGGCGACATCGCCATGCTCGACGCGGCCGACGGGTCGCTCCGGTGGCGCACCTCGTTCGGGGCCGGCGCGCAGGTGGTCGGCGTCCACGAGCGGGGCTCGACGGTTCTGGTCGCTGAGGGGACGGACGAACCGCCGTCGGACACCTTCGGGACGCTGTACGAACTCGCGGTTCGGGACGGCTCGGAGCGGTACGAAGTCCGCTTCGACAGCCCGGTCGAGCGAACCGCCTCGACCGACGAGGCGTTCGTCGTCGGGACCCGCGCGGGCCGGATTCGGTGGTCTCGCGGCGCGTCGTTTTTCCACCCGTTCGAGACGACGCTCTCGACGGACGGCTATCTCCTCGGCGCGGCCGGGACGCAGGCGTTTGCACAGACGGGCGAGGGGACGCTCTGGGCGCTCTCGCCGAGCCAGTAAGTCACGGAAGGCAACGCTGTCGCCGTCAAACACCCGTCGAAACGAGCCCCGCCGAGCGCGCGGTGCGTCGGCGTCCGAAACCACGACCGAACGATGCCCTCGCGCCCCGGCCGTCACTCGAGTTCGTCGAACGAGTCGAACTCGTCCCAGCAGGAACACGGCAGGTCGTCCAGAGAGGTGACTTCGTCCGGGAGGCTGGTGATGGGAATCCCGGAGCCGGCCTCGTCGCAGTCGCGCAGGTGAACGCTGAAGTCGTCGCTGGACATCGTGTACATGGTCAGCACGCTCAGTTCGCCGGCTTGGTTGAAACAATTTGTGAGTGCGACAAGCGAGCGAGAGGAGGCCTGTCGATGGCGCGGTATCGGCCGCTGAGACGGGACCGACGGCGACCAGTGTTAGAGAACCCGAAAGACGCGAACCGTGTCGCGCTTGCCCGGTTCGCAGAGGAGTTGCGCGAGGCCGAGGTCGGAGAACTCGTCCTTCCAGTTGCGGTGATACAGCGGGAAGTCGTCGTTGACGTAGCTCACCTCTGAGCCGGAGCGTCCGCGGGTCGGTCCGTTACCCTCGTTCTCGGCGGTTATCACGAGGTCCGACGAGACGCGGGCGATTTCCTCGAACACCCACGTGTCGTCGGGGTGGACGTGCTGGAGCGTCTCGACGGAGTAGATAACGTCGAATTTGTCGTCGGGGAAGTCGGGAAGCAGGTCCTCGATTGCGCCGGTGAGGAACGTGCCGGTGTCGACGAGTTCGGGGAAGTACTCGGCCATCACCTCGAAGGAGTCGTCGTTGATGTCGATGCCGGTGAGGTCCTCGTAGCCGCGGTCGCGCAGGTGTGCGAGGTGGCGACCGGAACTACAGCCGAGTTCGAGAACCGACGCGTCTTCCGCCGCGTAGTGCTCGAACACGGTCGCGAGCGTCTCGCTGACCTCGTTCGGGCCGATTTGGGCGTAGTACTCCGGCGAGAAGTCGCCGGAGCGCTCGGCCCACCCGCGGTGGTTGTCGTCTGCGTCCATACCCCGAGTAGCGAACGGGCGGATAAATGTTCCGCGGAGTGCGCGCCGCCGGTACGACGTGCGGGGGAAGTTCCGAAAATCGGGTGACTCCGACTGGGGTGGGTGCGCTGGAGGGCGCGGTGAAGGCGTGCTGGAGGGCACGGGCGAAGGGCTGCGTCAGGGGGACCGAATTTGGAGGGGTGCGTCAGGGGGATTCGGATGTCCCGCGGGGGGACCGGGTCCGAGTGTGCCGTGGAGGGCTGGAGAGGGTGAGCGCCGGTGCGGGCACGAGCAGTCGGGTGTACCAGTCGAGCGTGCCGTGCCTCGGTCGCGGCGCGGGCGTCAGCGGGTCATCGGGTCGACCGCGGCCGTCACGCCGAGTCGTCGGTCGTCGTTTCGTTTTCGGTCGTCGTTTCGTTTTCGGTCGTCTCGTTCGTCGATGTCTCGTTCGCCGTGGTCTCGTTTTCGGCCGTCTCGTTCGCCGTCGTCGAGTTGTCGAGCGACGAGTCGGTCGTCTCCATCGTCGTCGTCTCGGTGGTTTCCATCGTCGTTTCTTCCGTCGTGGTCTCGTCTTCGGTTGTCGCTTCGACACCACCAGTCTCTGCGGTCGTCTCGGTGCCGCCGACCGCGGGTTCGGCGTCCGTGCCGTTCGTCCCGTTCACCGGGCCGCCGCTCCCGCCCGTGTCCGTACAGCCGGCGAGGGCGACGGTCGCCGCGGCGACTCCGGCACCGAACTGCCGTCGAGTGAGGGTTTCGCGCATCGCAGTCAGCAGTATCGCTCGGCGGATGATAATGGGGAAGAGTCGTCCCGACCGTTCTCTCCCGAGCAACCGTTTCGCCTGACCGTTTCGACCGTTTCAGTCGGATTAACGGAACGTTTTCCGGCGCGGCGAGCGCCGACGAAAGCGGTTCTGTACGTCGGTTACCTCACGTCAGAGGGGCGACCGGGCGAGAGACGACAGGGGGCGAGCGCGAGCGGCGACAAGCGGCGACCGAGGCCCGTCGAGAGGCGAGAGACGCGCCCGTGAATCTCAGCGACGACGGCCGAGACCGACGCCGCGTCCGCACCGCGACGACCGGCACATAATTCACGATTTGGAAACATTCTTGGCAAATTGACTTTCAAAAGAGTTGCAAAAATACCCAATGAACAGATAAACAAAACATTATACACTAGCAGAGTCGACAGATAAGGAGCGAACACATGCCAGTCAAACGCGTCTCGCGGGTCGGGTGGGCGCTCGTCGTGACGTTGCTCGTCGTCGCGGCAGGCCTCTCACCGGTCGCCGTCGTCGCGGCGGACGGCGTCGAGGTGGGTGCGGTCGACCACGCCGGCGCGGGCGTCGTCGCGACCGAGAACGGCCGGACGTACGTCGCCTCGTGGCAGCCGTCGACGGTTTCGGTGGCCGTCGCATCCGACAGCGACGACTACGAGGTCTGCCTACAGACCGACCTCGACGACGGCTCGACGATGCTGTTGGCGTGCGAACCGCTCGGGAGCGCGGGGGCGAACGCGAGCGACGAGCGGCGCGTCGAGTTCGCCTTCACGACGTGGCCGGTGAACGCGACCGGCGACCGAACTCTGACCGCCGTCGTCAGACCCGGCGGGGGCGGCGAGCCGGTCGCGCAGGCGAGCCACGGCGTCACGGTGCTCGCGCCGGCCGGGGACGCCGACGGCGACGGCCTCGGCAACCGGGACGAACTCGACCGCGGTACGGACGTGCTCGTCGCCGACACCGATACCGACGGCGTGCCCGACGGCGAGGAGGTGAACCGCTACGAGACCGACCCGACGAACACGGACACCGACGGCGACGAACTCAGCGACGGCGTCGAGGTCAACGAGCAGGGGAGCAACCCGACCGAAACCGACACCGACAGCGACGGTCTCGACGACGGCGCGGAAGTGACGACCCACGGCACGGACCCGACGACCGCCGACACCGACGGCGACGGCCTCGACGACGGCGCGGAAGTCAACGATTACGAGACGAATCCGACCGAGGCCGACACAGACGGCGACGGCCTCGAAGACGGCCCCGAGGTCAACGTCCACGAGACGGACCCGACCGCCGCCGACACCGACGGCGACGGCCTCGAAGACGGCCCCGAAGTCAACCGATACGAGACGAACCCGACCGCCGCCGACACCGACGGCGACGGTCTCGACGACGGCCGCGAGGTCAACGTCCTCGGGACCGACCCGAACCGCGGCGACACCGACGGCGACGGGCGCGGAGACGGCGCGGAGGTCGAAGCGGGGTCGGACCCGAACGCCGCGCCGGGGTCGGTCGTCGGGTCGCTGGGGCTCGGTGGCGACGGCTGGCTACTCGTCCTCGCGGTCGCGGCCGTCGCGGTCGTCCTGGTCGCCGTCGGCGCGCGAGTCCGCGGAAGCGAGGTGCGGGCGCTGCTGTCGGACGTTCGCTCTCGCGCGACCGACCGCACCGCCGGCCGGCGCGACGGGGCGGCGGCGGACACAGTCCAAACGGGCGGGAGCGACGGCCCGGTTCGCCCGGAGCCGACCGCCGACGCCTATCCCGGCCCGGAGGAACTCCTCGACGACGAGACGCGCATTCTCAAACTCCTCGACGACAACGGCGGTCAACTCCGGCAGTCGAAGGTCGTCGAGGGAACGGGCTGGTCGAAGTCGAAAGTGAGCCGCGTCCTCTCGCGGATGGCCGACGAGGGCAGCGTCGCCAAGATAAACCTCGGCCGAGAGAACCTCATCGCCCGCCCCGAGAACGTGCCCGAACACGCCCGGTCGCCGTTCGACGAGTCCTGAGCGGGGCGAGCGACCGAAGTTCGGGCCCCGAGCCCGTGGTCCCGGGCGGCGAGCCGAAGTTGGAACATACCAACCAAGGCTATAGGTCTTCGGCGACTACCTCGAATCCATGCGCGAATTCGTCTTCACCGTCGAGTACGAGCGGGGTGCCGACGAGGTGATGGACCTCTTCATCGAGAACCCGGACTTACACTCCAAGACCATGGCGATACACGCCACGAGCGAGTCGATGTGGCGACTCGACCGCCTCACCGGGCCGACGGAGGCGCTCGAAGCGTTCGACGAGGTTATCGAACAGGCCACCCGGTGCAACGGCGTCCTCGGGATGTGCGGCGCGCCGGTCGTCGAGTGGGACTACGAGGTGCTCTCGGAGACGCCCAACGGGCGCATCGTCTACTCCTGCCGCGAGGAGGGCGACGGGATTCAGTCGATTCCGCACGTCGCCGCGAAGCACATCGGCGACGGTCTCCTGATGCAGGCCGAGCGCCGAGGGGCCCAAAACCAGTGGCGACTGCTCATCTCCGACGACGACACGGTGAGCGAGATTTACGAGGAGGTCAAAGACAGCCTCAGCGACGGCCTCTCGCTGAGCGTCCAGCGCATCAGCGAACCCGAATGCTGGCTCGAAGAGGGCGTCTCCGCCGACGGCCTCCCGCCGGAACAGCAGGCGGCGCTCGAAGCCGCCGTCGAGTTCGGCTACTACGAGACGCCGCGCCAGCACACCGTCCAAGAGATTTCCGAGGAACTCGACATCCCGAACTCGACGCTCCAGTACCGTCTGACACGCGCCGAGGCGTGGCTGGCCCGGCAGTTCGTCACCGGCACGCTCGGCACCGAGGTCGAAGAGCGCGTCGACCCGGAAAAGCTCGAAGCGAGCGCGTGACCGACGACTCGGGTCGAACGTCCCGCGGGACACGCCCACAGGAGAGTTGGAATATTCCAACCACACCCTGATACGCCGCGGACGCGTACCCGAATACGTGGGAAAGGACACTTTCAGCGACATCACCGGCCTGCCGGACGACCTCGGAATCGGCGACGACCTCGCGCGGGCGGACCAGCGCGCGTCGATTCGCGTCGACACCCGACGGTACGGTAAGCCCGTGACGGTGGTCGACGGCCTCGACCTCCCGACCGACGAACTGGACGCCCTCGCGTCGACCCTGAAGCGACGGCTCGCGGTCGGCGGGACCGTGACCGACGACGGGCGCATCGAGCTACAGGGCGAACACGGCGAGCGCCTCGAAGCCGCGCTCCGCAACGAAGGCTTCGGCGTCGAGACCTGATTCCGGGCGCCGCCCGTCGAAGTCGCCACCATCTTACCTGACCTTACTGCACCTCGCCCCACGCCACCCCGACCGCGTTTTTCCCGGGAAGCGACCGAGTGCGAACCCAGCAGGAAGACTGGTTCGGCAACAGACATGTAAACCAAGGAACTTATGTGGAGCTGGCTAGTTCGACTAGCCAATGATGGCAGCAAGACAACATTATCACGTGAGGAGAAACGGATGAGTCCGCGGGAACCGAACGACGGCGTCGGCTCGGTTCTCTCGTGGCTCTTCGTCGCGGTCATCGTGCTCTCGACGGTCGCCGTTCCGCTGGCGACGGGGCCGGCGAAAGCGGCCGAGGCGCACATCGGAATCTCCGACGTGACAGTCGCGCCGGCGGAGCCGACGCCCGGCGAACAGACCGACCTCGAAGTGACGATTCGGAACGGCGAGAACAGCCCGAGCGTCGTCGACGTCACCGACGTCTACGTCCGCCGACAGGGAAGCCCCACCGACATCGCGCGCATCGAAGACGTGGGAACGATAACCATCGGGTCGAGCATCACCATCCCGGTCGCCGTCTCGTTCGACGAGCCCGGGTCGAAAAACCTCCGCGTCGTACTGGTCGGCAGACAGAACGACGGCTCGCACGTCCGGGTTCGGTACCCGGTGACCGTCGACGTGAAGGAGGTCTCCCGCCCGCAGATAGAGCTCTCGACCGAGGAGGCCGTGCCCGGTGCCACTCGGTCCGTGAACGTCACCGTCTCGAACGGACTCACCGAGGACATTCGACAACTGCGGGTCGTCTCCTCCTCGTCGGAGGTGAACTTCAGCGTCACCGAGCGCGTGAAGCCGCGGCTGGAGGCGGGCAACGCCACGACGTTCACCTTCCCCGCGCGGGTCGACGAGGCCGGGTCGTACCCGGTGAACGTGACGCTCCAGTACTCGAACCGCGGCGAGAAACACGAACTCACCCGCACGTACCGCCCCGCGTTTAGCTCTCCGACGAACCCCGGACAGGTCATCCTGACCGACGTGCAGGCGACGCAGGCCGGGAGCGCGCTCGAAATCTCGGCGACCGCCGGGAACGTCGGCTCCGACGCCGTCGAGGGAGTCGTCGTCTCCGTCGCGGACTCGTCGAGCGTCGAGCGAAGCAACTACTTCATCGGGAGCATCGACGGGAGCGACTTCTCGTCGTTCACCCTCCGAACCGCCGCACAGGGCAACGTCTCTTCGGTTCCCGTCGAGGTTCGGTACAGCGTCGGCGGCGTCGAGAAGTCGGTCACCACGTCGGTCAGCGTCGACCGTCAGACGATGCGTCGCCCCGTGCCGGACTCGGGGGCGGGCGGGCTCCCGCTCCTCCCGGTCGGCGGTGCCGCCGCGGTCCTCCTCGTGGGTGCGGTCGTCTATCGCTGGCGGAGCTGACGACAGATGACATGGGAAACCTCCGACTCCGAGGGGGCGAAGCCGACGGAGACCGCCCGCGGGGACCGACCGGGTGACGCCGCGGGCGGCGGCGACCTGATACTCCGCGGCGAAGACGTCACGAAGGAGTACCAGACGGGGACCCAGACCGTCCGGGCGCTGAAAGGCATCGATTTCGGCATCGCGCCGTCCGACTTCGTCGCCATCGTCGGCCCCTCGGGGAGCGGGAAGTCCACGCTCCTCAACCTGCTGGGCCTACTCGACGTGCCGACCGACGGCGCGGTCAGTCTTCGGGGACAGGACGTGTCGACGTTCTCCGACGCGGACCGAACCCGAAAGCGGAAGCGCGCAATCGGCTTCGTGTTCCAGAGTTTCTACCTGATTCCGACGCTGACGGCGCTGGAGAACGTCGAGATGCCGCGGATGCTCGACAAGACACCGGTGAAGACGCGCGAGCGAGCGAAAACACTGCTTCAGCGGGTCGGCCTCGGCGACCGGCTCGACCACTACCCCGACGAGCTGTCGGGGGGACAGAAACAGCGCGTCGCCATCGCGCGGTCGCTCATCAACGACCCCGCGCTCCTGTTGGCCGACGAGCCGACCGGGAACCTCGACCGCGATACCGGCGACGAAATCCTCGCCCTGTTCGACGAACTCCGAGCCGAGGAGGACGTGGCCATCGTCACGGTCACCCACGACGCCTACGTCGCCGAGGAGGCCGACCGCGTGGTGAACCTCGTCGACGGCGCCATCGAGGACACGGGCGAGACGGCTGCTGACGGGGGGCACGGAGCGTGAGCGTCTCGAAGCGGCGGCCGCGCGCCGTTCTTGTTCGAGGTGCGTCCCCGTGAGTTGGCTCCGCCGGGTGACCGCCCGGTTCCCGACGGTCGTGTTGGCCCGCCGAAACCTGTCGCGCGCCACCGCGCGGACCACGCTGGCCGTCGTCGCCATCGTCATCGGCGTCGTCGCCATCGGGACCATCGGCGCGGGCGGCGAGGCGTTCAAACAGGACCAGATGGAGGCGTACGAGGGGTTCGGCGGGACCGCCACCGTCAGCCCCGTCTACTACCAGAACGACGACGGGGACATCGTCGGCGGCATCTCGGACAAGGACGTCAGTCGAATGCGACAGGTGACCTCGGGCGCGACGGTACACCCCGTCATCGAGCGCTGGGACACCGTCGTCCGCACGTCGTCGGGAGAGACCTCCCCCTCGGCGCAGGTGAAGGGACTGGCGGCCCTCGGGACGTTCTACGAGGCGCAATCGGGGTCGATACCCGATAGCTGGCGACAGCAGGTCGTCGTCGGCTCCCGGTTCGCCGACAACAACGACGTGGAGACGGGCGACCAGCTGACGGTGACGATAAACGGGAGCTTCGAGCGGACGTTCCGCGTCGCTGCGGTGCTCGAACCGCAGGGGTTCGCCGACCAGCTACAGGCCGACCGCTCGGTGTTCCTCCCGTTCGACCGCCTCAGCCAGCTCGAAGACTCCGATTCGAAGTACGGCTCGGTCATCGTCAGGGTCGACCCGCAGACGGGGTCGATAGACGAGGCGGCCGAGAGCCTCGAAACGGAGTTCAACACCCGAAGGCGAACCATCGCCGTCTCGGGGGTCCAAGAACAGCGGGAGCGCTTCAGTCAGACGTTCGAGATGATAAACCAGTTCCTCATCGGCGTCGGCTCGATTTCGCTCCTCGTCGCCGCGGTCACCATCGCGAACACGATGTTGATGACGGCGATAGAGCGCGAGCGCGAAATCGGCGTCATGCGGGCGGTCGGCTATCCCAAGCGGGCGGTCGTGAGCCTGCTTCTCGCCGAGGCGACCATCCTCGGGCTCGTCGGTGCCGCAATCGGCGTCCCGCTCGCGCTCGGCATCGGAATGGGGCTCAACCAGTTCCTCGTCGGCGACCCGCTGGCGTTCACGGCCGCGGGGCTTCGATACGTCGGTCTCGGGGCGCTGTTCGGCGTTCTCACGTCGCTGTTCGCCGGCGTGTACCCCGCGTGGAAGTCCGCGAACAAGCGGCCCGTGGAGGCGTTAGAATGACGCGAACGAGGGGCGAGAGACGATGAGCCTGCGCCACCGAATCGCCGGGCGGTTCCCGCGGCTCGTCATCGCCCGGCGGAACATCTCGCGGGCGAAGGTCCGGTCGATACTCGCGGCGGCCTCGATACTCATCGGCGTCGTCGCAATCGGCGCAATCGGCGCGGGCGGCGCGGCGTTCAAGCAGAGCCAACTGCAGAGCATCCAAGCCCAGGGCGCGACGAACGTCTACGTCTCGCCGGGGGCCGACATGGAGGCGTCGCACTTCGACAGAGAGGACGTCAAAGCGATAGACGAGACGGTCGGGGCGGCCGCGGTCGTGGCGACGCAGACCGGGAATATGGAGCTGATAACGGACGACGGCACCCGCGAGGGGGTGACTGTCACTTACGTCGACGACCCCCGGAAGACACACGAGATAGCGCGGGGAGAGATTCCCCTGAACTGGCGGCAGAGCGTCGTCGTCTCCCACGAGTTCGCGGCCGACCGTGGCGTCGAACTCGGTGAGCGCCTCACGTTCGTCTCCGAGACGGAGACGGCCACCGGGACGATCGAGACCGAACACACCTACCGCGTCGTCGCCGTGCTGGCCGAGACCCAGTCGTTCGGCGGGAGTCGGCTGTACCTCCCCATCGAGGAGACTGGGGACCGACAGTACAGTCGCGTGCAGGTGATGACAGAGTCGACTGACAGGGCCGAAGCCGTCGCCGAGGCGCTCCGAGACCGCTTCAACGACCGGAAAGACAGGCTGTTGGTGTTCGAACTCACCTCGCTCGTCCGCCTGCTCAAGACGCTCGTGAACGGAATCAACGCGTTCCTCGCGGGCCTCGGCTCCATCTCGCTTCTCGTCGCCGGCGTCTCGATTGCGAACACGATGCTGATGGCCGTCATCAAGCGCCGCGAGGAGATCGGCGTCCTGCGGGCGGTCGGCTACGGGAAAGGCGATATCGTCCGGATTCTCCTCGTCGAGGCGGTGCTCCTGGGCGCGCTCGGATCGGCGATGGGGCTCGCTATCGCCGTTGTCGTGGCGATGGTGGCGAACGCGCTGTTCCTCGGCGACCCCTTCGCCTTCACGCAGTCGGCGCTCCTGTACTTGGCCGGGGCGGTCGGGTTCGGTATCCTGACCAGCCTGCTCGCCGGCGCGTACCCCGCGTGGCGGGCGGCGAACGAGCGGCCTATCGACGCGCTCCGAGGCTGAGTGGTCGGAATCGCTCTCCGGCCGTCACCCCTCGAATCGAAGGTATTTGGCATATTCCAACCGAGGGCCCATTACCCTCGATAGAGAATAAACCGATACTCAATGGATACGAAACACGTCGACTGGCGTTCGATGCGGGACGAGTCGGCACCGACGGCGGAGCCAGAGGCCCGACGGTCCGGCGACGAGCGCGACGAAGACGAGGCCGAGTCGTCCGAGGCGGCGGTCGCAGACCGGACCGACCTCGTCTACGACGAGCAACACGGCGAGTGGGTCGACCCCGAGACGGGCGAAATCCTCCGCGAGGACGAAATCGACCGCGGCCCCGAGTGGCGCGCGTTCGACGCCGCGGAGCGCGATCAGAAGTCCCGCGTCGGGTCGCCGACAACGAACATGATGCACGACAAGGGGCTGTCGACCAACATCGGCTGGCAGAACAAAGACGCCTACGGCAACTCCCTGTCGTCGGGACAGCGTCAGAAGATGCAGCGGCTCCGCACGTGGAACGAGCGGTTCCGCACCCGCGACTCCAAGGAGCGCAACCTCAAGCAGGCGCTCGGCGAGGTCGAGCGGATGGGCTCGGCGCTCGGGCTTCCGGACACCGTCCGCGAGACCGCCTCGGTCATCTACCGCCGCGCCCTCGACGACGACCTGCTCCCCGGCCGCTCCATCGAAGGCGTCGCCACGGCCGCCATCTACGCCGCGGCCCGACAGGCCGGCGTCCCGCGCTCGCTCGACGAGGTCCGACGCGTCTCCCGCGTCGACAAGATGGAACTCACCCGGACGTACCGCTACGTCTCCCGCGAGCTGGGCTTGGACATGAAGCCGGCCGACCCGGCGCAGTACCTCCCGCGGTTCGTCTCCGAACTCGACGTGACGGACGACGTGGAGCGCCGCGCTCGGTCGCTCCTCGACAACGCGAAGCGACAGGGTATCCACAGCGGCAAGAGCCCCGTCGGCCTCGCGGCGGCGGCCATCTACGCCGGCGGGCTGCTCGCCGACGAGGAACTGACGCAGTCCGAGGTGAGCGAGGTGACCGACATCAGCGAAGTGACAATCAGGAACCGCTACCGCGAACTCCTCGAAGCGACCCAGAAGTCGGGCGAGATGACCGTGGGTTCGACCGCGTAACGCGGGATTTCGGGCGCTAAAAGCCGCTTTTCTCTTCGATTCGGTCCGTTTCGTTTTCAGCCGGGCGTTCAAACCGTTCGGGCTCGGCCGCGAGGACGCAGTAACGTTCTCGGACCCGTCAGCGATTGCACGTGCACGACGAGCGAGTCGCACCGCCGCGTCCCGGCAGAGCGCCGCGGGCGCGGGCGGCGAACGCGCTCGCAGTCCCGCGGACTGCCCGCCGGAGGCTCGATTCGGGGCGTCGCTCCCGGAAGTCGAAGTAGAGCGCCGTCGGCAGGAGAAGCGAGGCGTACACGCCGCTGACGGCGACGGCAATCTGTAGCGGATGGTCGGCGGGAACGACCGCCCAGCCGACCGCGATAAGCGCCCACAGCGCGATGCCCTGTCGGACGGTCGGGCGCCATTGGTTCGCGGGCGTCGACTGCGCCCGCGCGCCTGGGCCGCCGTCAGCGTCGGCGGCGGCGTCGACGTCGACGCTCGATTCGAACGCCGGGCGGTCGGCTCGGGGGGACTCGGTTCGTGTGTCGTCGCGTGGAGAAGAGGCGTGACGGAGCGTTCGTTCGGACATGCGGTGGTACCGACGGCTACGGCTCGGAACCTAATGGGGCCCCGGTTGGAATATGCCAACACCGCGGGGCGAAAGCCGCGGTCGGTCTCGACGGGTCAGTTGGCGCCCGCGCCGTCGACCGGTTCCGCGAACGCGACGGTCTGTTTCACGTCGGTGATTTCGACCTCGACGCGGTCGCCGGGCTCCGTGCCGGGGACGATGATGACGAAGCCGCGTTCGACCTTCGCGATGCCGTCGCCCTGGTCGCCGAGCGTGTCGATGATGACGGCTCGGACGTCGCCCTCCGCGACGGGCGGTTTTCGCGGCTGTGAACGCGCCTCGCGGGAATCCGACGCCGAGGCCTCCGGTTCCCGCTCGCCGTCCGAACTGATGCCGCGGCCGTCGGTCGTCTTCGCTGCCGTCGGTTCGGCCGAAGCCTCGGTCGTCGACGCGGTGCCCGGACTCGTCAACAGCGCGACGCGGTACAGTTCCTCCGTCGAAATCGACCCGCTTTCGACGAGTTCGCTCGGAATCGACACCACGTAACGGTCGCCGTCTCGCTCGACCGAAGTCTCGAAAAGGAGCCGAAGAGAATCTGAGATATCAGTCACTTCCCCCTACTTCGCGTCAAACCAAATAAAAGGTGGTGAAAATACCACACTCGTCTCGGGCGACAGAGACCAGTGGAACCCACCGAGACCCGACTTGTGACGGACCTCGGGCGCGCCCGAAGACACATGACAACGTGGTTTGAATTTCGAGTATGGCACGCGACACGCTCGTTTCGTGGCAGACGTTCGCGCTGTTCGTCCTGTTCCCGCCGGCCGCGCTCGTCGCCCTCGTGTTCTTTCCCCTGACGCTGCTCGTCTTCGGGTGGCTGTACTACCGCGGTAAATACGAGGCGGTGCTGGAACCGGAAGACAGCGGCCCCAAAGGACAGTTGAGCGACTCCGCCCGGTAGGCCGGCGCGCCAACCACCAGTTCAGTCGGCGCACTCGTCGAGGTCGGAGAGCGAGTCGATTCCTTCGTGGCTCAGTTCGAGCGACTCCGTCGCCACCGCGGCCGCGTCGGCGACGAGGTGCGGCCCGGTCCACCTGACCGGCGTCGCCGCCCGGCAGACCCACCCGCGGACCGGTTCGCCGGTCGCGTCGAGCAGGCAGATGCGAACGTCCTGCGGGGTCGTCTCGCCGTCGACCCACGACCGGAACCACGCCCACAGCGACCGGTCGTTGGTGACGCCTCGGCGGAGTTCGAGCGGCGGCGAACTGGTCGCTCGGCGCGACGGCGAGGGAGGCCGCGGTCGCGGACCCGGTCGCTTCCGCGCGCGGCGGTCGTGGCGGTCGCGGCGGTCGGTCTCGGGCGGCGGCGAGTCGGACCGCGCCACGTCTCCGTTCGTGGACTCGACCGCCACCGAGAGCCCGCGAACCTCGGAGAACCCCAGTTTCGGGAGCGCGTCGCACCGAACCCGAAAGCGGTGTGCACCGTAGGGAGTCGACTCAGCCGCGGTCACGTCTCGTCGGGCTCCTCGTCGCCGGCGCGGCTCGTCTTCAGTCGCGGTTCGTCGATTCCCTGCGGCAGTCCCTCGCCGACCGGGAAGTCGAGGTCCGGGAGCGACGGGGTCGAGCCGCCGTCGCTCTCGGTGTCGTCCTCGTCGTCACCGGTTTCGACCGCGACGCGAGCGAATCCCTCGTGGACGACGACGAGGCGTTCGACGGCGACTTCGGAGGTCATCGCGTCCAATCGGGGCGCGTCGTACCGCGAAGGCCACGCCTCGCGGAAGACCCAGCGAGCGGCGGGGTTGCCCGTCGCGTCCAGCAACACGACCGCGGCGTCGCGCCGGGCTTCGGTCATCTTGCCCTGCTCGACGAGCGTCCGCCACTCGGACAGTTCGAGCGACCGGTCGGTCACGCCGACTTCGAGCACGAGCGGCCCGTACTCGTTCAGTCCGGGAAGCTTCCGCGGCGTCGGCTGGTCTGCCCCTTCGCGGTACTCGACGACCGCCGAGGTCGCAGACGGGAGGTCACAGCGGCTGAACCCGGCGGTCACGAGTCCCTCGATTTCGAGCACGAACCGAAGTTGTCGGTACGGGTCGGTTCGGGCAACCATCGTTAGGGGCCTCCGATGAGGACGAGCACCGGCATCCGGGGCACAGCGGTCCGCGAAGTATTGTCACGTGAAAACATGGCAATCGTGACTCGCCGCGGCGGCTAATGAACGTGTACCCTACGTGTGAAAGCACGCGGAATGGGAGATATGTACGACCCGTCAACCGGAGGCTATAGCACAGACGGCCTCCCATCAGGCCGAGAGGTCGACGCCCCGGAGCCGGCGGGCGTTGATAGCGACGATAATCGTCGACAGGGACATGAACACTGCGCCGACCGCCGGCGACAGGAGGATACCGACGGGCGCGAGGACGCCGGCAGCGAGCGGGAGCGCGAACACGTTGTAGCCGGTTGCCCAGACGAGGTTCTCCTGCATCTTTCGGTAGCTCGCCTTCGAGAGCTTGACGAGCCGAACCACGTCTACGGGGTCGTTGTCGACGAGGATGATATCGCCCGATTCGATGGCGACGTCGGTGCCGGAGCCGATGGCGATGCCGACGTCCGCCCTCGCGAGCGCCGGTGCGTCGTTGACCCCGTCACCGACCATCGCGACCCGTTTCCCCTCGGACTGGAGCCGCGCTATTTTGGTGTCTTTCTCCTCGGGCAGGACCTCCGCGAAATACTGGTCGATGCCGAGTTCCGCAGAGACGGCGCGCGCGACGTCCTCGGAGTCGCCGGTCAGCATCGCCACCTCGATTCCCATCGCGTGCAGCGCCTCGATGGCCCGCCGGCTCTCCTCGCGGACGACGTCGGCGAGCGCGAACGCCGCGACGACCTCCGACTCGTCGCGAATCAGATAGATGACGGTCCGCGCGTTCGAGCCGGCCTCGTCGGCGAACGACGCGATGTCGTCGGGGCGCTCGACACCGAGTTGGTCTATCAGGTTGGGGCCGCCGAGGTGCACCGTCTCACCGTCACCAGAACCCGATTCGGGTTCTGGTTGGCTCGACGGAGCGCCGCTCTGTCGAACGTCGACGGTCGCCCGGACGCCGAGTCCGCGGAGGTTCTCGAAGTCCGACACCGTGGCCCGTCGAACGTCGCGGTCGGCGGCGGCGTTCCGAATCGCGCGGGCGATCATGTGCTCCGAGTCGCCCTCGACGCCCGCGGCGACCTCGAACGCCCGCGTCTCGTCCCAGTCGCCCGCGGTCTCGACGCCGACGACCCCCTGTTCGCCCTTCGTGAGCGTGCCCGTCTTGTCGAAGACGACGGTGTCGAGGCGTCTGGCTTCTTCCATGGCGATTCGGTCGCGGACGAGCATCCCGTTCCGGGCGGCCGTCGAGGTGTTGATTGCGACCACGAGCGGGACCGCCAGACCGAGCGCGTGCGGACACGCGATGACGAGAACCGTCACGACGCGTTCGAGGACGCCGACGCTGAACCCGACCGCGAGAACCCACGCGACCGCCGTGACTCCCGCGACGGCGAGCGCGGCGTAGAACAGCCACCCCGCCGCGCGGTCCGCAAGGAGTTGCGTGCGGGATTTGGACTGCTGGGCGTCCTCGACCAGACGCATGATGCCCGCCAGCGCCGTCTCGTCTCCCGTCTTCGTGACCCTCACGCGGAGGCTCCCGTCCTGATTGACCGTGCCGGCGATGACCTCCGAACCGGCGTCCTTGTCGACGGGGCGGGACTCGCCCGTAATCATCGACTCGTCGACCGACGACTCGCCTTCGACGACTTCGCCGTCGGCGGGAACCGACGCGCCGGGCCGGGCGAGCACGACGTCGCCTTCCGAGAGCGCGGAGACGGGGACTTCCTCTGTGTCTCCACGCTCGGTGACGCGCTCGGCGGTGTCGGGCATGAGTTTGGCCAGTTCGTCGAGCGCCCCGGAAGCCTGCCGGACCGACCGCATCTCCATCCAGTGACCGAGGAGCATGACGTCGATGAGCGTGACGAGTTCCCAGAAAAACGGCGTCGTCCCCTCGATGAACAGGCTCGCAATCGAGTAGACGAACGCGACGGTAATCGCCAGCGAGATGAGCATCATCATCCCCGGTTCGCGGCTTTCCAGTTCGGTCCGAGCCATCGAGAGGAACGGCACACCGCCGTAGGCGAAGACGACGATAGAGAGGACGGGCGTAATCCAGACGCTTCCGGGGAACGTCGGTGCGGTGTAGCCGAAGACACCTTGGACGAACTCGCTGAAGTAGACGACCGGCAACGACAGCGCGAGCGACACCCAGAACCGCCGCCGAAACATCTGTTCGTGGCCCGAATGGTCGGTGTGAGCCTGGCGATGGTGGTGCGACGAAGCATCGTGGTCGTGGTCTGGGTGGGTGCTCATGGATTGGTGGGTGGTGCCGTTCCCCGTATCTTGTCCGGAGCCTGAAACAGCGCGGCGCGGTCAGGCGATGGAGATTCGGGAGCGGGCGGCGAGGCGGTCGTCGAGCGGCATGCGGTCCTCGAACCGTCTAGGTTCTCGCAGACGCGAGAAGCGCATCGTATCACGCGACTTCGGCTCTCTGTTCACGGTCAGCGGGTATCCCTCGACGGAGACAGTCGCCGACGTACACAGAAACGTACGCTCTCCGACCTTATGCGGATTTTCCCTTCGAAACATCGGCTCTGAGACGGTCGGTATCTTGGAATCGAAAACATCGCGGGTCATCCCGGACCCCACCGAGCGCACGCAGGAGTGGACGAGGCAATCACAACTGGTACACCGGTGTCGCTCCAATCACCGTGCATGAACGAGCACCACGGCGAACCGAGGTGGGACGGATGAATCGGCGACGGGCCGACGCGGTCGTCGGCGCGCTCGTCGCTGGCACCGTTCTCATCGGTGGGGCGCTCAGTTGGCAGGCGTACCAGCGACAGCAAGCGTTCGAGCAGATGGGCTCGATGATGGATATGGGAACGTCGATGGGGGCCGTTCACGGAACGAACCCGCTGTGGTACGTCCTCGGGACAGTCCTCGCCGCGACCGTCATCGGCGGCGGGTATCTCGCGGTTCGAGACGCGCTCGACGGTGCGGACGCGAGCGAGCGCGTTCAGGACCAGACGGTGAATCCGACCGAGCGAGAGCGGTCCGAACCGCCGGCGGAAGCCGAGGAATCGGAGGAAACGAGTCCCTCGGCGTCGCACCCGCGAACTCGCGTGCTGGACCTCCTGCCGGAGGACGAGCGCCGGGTGCTCGAACCGGTTCTCACCTCGCCCGGTATCACGCAGATAGAACTCCGGGACCGCTCTGACTTCTCGAAGAGCAAGGTGAGCCAGACGGTGAGCGCCCTCGAAAAACGCGGGTTGCTGTACCGCGAGCGACAGGGGCGGACGTATCGAATCTATCCGAGCGACGAGTTACAGCAGAACCAAGCGCCGTAGCCGACCGCCGCGGCGTCTCTTCTCCCGCGGGGTGCCCGAACCGGTACGGGAGAGTACGCGGAGAAACCCGACACCGACGAATTCGGCGCGGATGAACGGTCTCGTTTCTGAAAAACGATTAGAGCGCAGTATAAACGTTCTCGAACGCTCTCAGCGCAGAGTTCACACCCATCCCGATAACCCCGGAGCGACCCTACGACCAACCGAGGAGAAACACAATGACCAACGTCAAACTCGGCCGCTGGCTGCTCGCGGTGCTCGCAATCGTCGGACTCGCGGTCGCCGCGCCCGCGGTCAGCGCACACGGCGACGAAACGGCTGTCGACGACGCGGCCCCGGCCGGCGGAACCGCCGCCGAGTGGGCGGCATGGATGGAGTCGCAGATGACCGAACACATGGGACCGGAGAGCGTCGAGTGGATGGAGTCGCACATGGGCGTGACCGTCGACGAGATGGCCCGGGACATGGCTGACGGCGACCACGACCACGGAAGGTACGGACAGAACGGCGGAATGTACGGGCAGAACGGCGGAATGTACGGACAGGGCCACTGCTGACGGCTCTGACCGGCTGAATCGCCTCGACAGAACACCGCAACTCACCGATTCGAAATATGACACAATGTGACACGCACCACGGACGTACTGCTCGCCGACTCGCGATGCTCGCGGTCCCGCTACTGGTCGCGGCGACCGGCACGGCCGCCGCCATGGGCGGCGGGTACGGCGGCGGCATGATGGGTGGCGGCTGGGGGCTCTTCGGCGGCGGGATGGGCCTCTGGGGACTCCTCTGGATGGGGCTACTGCTCGCGGTTCCGCTGTACCTCGTCTTCGCCCTCGGGAAGCGGCGGGAGACCGAACCCAACGAACGGCCGCTGTCGGTCCTCCGAACCCGCTACGCGCGGGGCGAACTCTCGGACGACGAGTTCGAACGGCGGCGCGAACGGTTGAAGCGCACCGAATAGCTCGTTCGGCAGTCTATCGTGACACCGTCGTCTCGGCTCGAACGTCGCGAGACGAGCGACCGACCTCGATGACGTAGTCGCCGGCGTCGACAGTCCACCCCTCGGAGTCGTCGTATCTTCGGAACGCGTGCTCGGACAGGGTGAGTTCGACCGTCTCGGTCGCGCCGGCGGCGAGTTCGACGGCCGCGTAGCCGGCGAGTTCTCGCGTCGGGCGCTCGACGCCCGCGACGGTCGGCGGCCGGACGTACGCCTGGACGACCTCTCTCCCGTCGCGGTCGGACGCGTTCGTCACCTCGACCGCGACTGCGTCGTCGCCGCGCACCTCCGCCTCGCCGTACTCGAAGGTCGCATACGAGAGCCCGTGGCCGAAGGGGTAGGTCGGCTCGTCGTCCGCGTCGGCGGCGTCGAAGTGTCGGTAACCGACGAAGACGCCCTCGTCGTACCGCGCCTCGTCGTCGACGCCGGGGTATCGTACCTCGGAGGCCGCGGGATACGACCCCTCGGGCGCGAACGTGACCGGGAGGCGGCCCGCTGGGTCGGCGTCGCCGTAGAGGACAGACGCGAGCGCGTCGCCGTCGGCCTGTCCGGGGTACCACGACTCGACGATGGCGTCGACCGAGTCGCGCCACGGCAGTTCGACCGGGCCGCCGGACTGGACGACGACGACGGTCCGGTCGGCGGCGTCGGCGACGGCCGCGACGAGTTCGTCCTGTCCGCCGGGGAGTCGGAGCGTCTCGCGGTCCGCGCCCTCCGTGGTCGCGTCCCTGACGACGACGACCGCGACGTCGGCCTCGCGGGCGCAGTCGGCCGCCGCGTCAACGTCGGGCGTCTTCCCGCCGGGGAAGTCCTCGGCGTCGCCATCGGAGTCGGCGTCCCCGCCGTCGAAGAACGAGGGCGTGACGACGCGCTCGACGCCGGGCTCGAACGCGACCGAGCCGTCGGTCCGGGCGCGGATTCCTTCGAGCGCCGAGACCTCGCGGGCGGGGGTGACCTCGGAGGAGCCGCCGCCACCGAGCATCGCCTCCGCGACACCGGGATCGACGAGCGCGACGTCGGCGTCGTCGGAAAGCGGAAGTGCCCCGTCGTCGTTCTTCAGGAGAACGGTGCCGCGGGCGGCGAGCGTCGCCGCGAGGTCGCGGTGTTCGGCCGTGTCGAGCGCGCCGCCGTCGCCCCACTCGCCGTCGAGGAGGCCGATACGGGCCATCTGCCCGAGGATTCGCGCGACCATATCGTCGAGGCGGTCGGCCGGGACCGCACCGGACTCGACCGCCGGTTTCAGTTCGGTCGCGAACTTGGGCGTCGTGGTCTCGCCGGCCGGGATGCTCTCGTCGTCGCCCTCCGCCAGCATCTCGGCGTCGGGGTCGATCCCGAACGCCTCGTGGAGCGCTTCGAGCGAGATACCCGGCATTTCGAGGTCGAGGCCGGCGGTGGCCGCACCGACGGCGCTCGCGGTTCCGAACCAGTCGGAGACGACGTAGCCGTCGAAGCCCCACTCGTCTTTCAGTACCTCGGTGACGAGCCGCCGGTGGTCGCTCATGTGCGTCCCGTTGACGCGGTTGTACGCGGTCATGACCGACCCCGCGCCGGCCTCGACGGCCGCCTCGAATCCGGGGAGATAGAGCTCTCGGAGCGCCCGCTCGCCGACCTCGGCGCTGACGACGAGTCGCTTCGTCTCCTGGTTGTTGGCGACGTAGTGCTTCGGCGTAGCGATGACGTCCTCTGACTGGAGGCCCTCCACGGCCGCGGCGGCGAAATCGGCCGTCACGACCGGGTCCTCGGAGTAGTACTCGAAGTTGCGCCCGCAGTTGGGGACGCGAACGAGGTTCAGCCCGGGACCGAGAACCGCGTGCTGGCCGCTGGCTTTGGCCTCGCGGGCCATCGCGACGCCCTGTCGCCGCGCGAGTTCGGGGTCGAACGTCGACGCCACGGCGATAGAAGCCGGAAAGGCGGTCGACGAGCGACCGGGGATACGAATCCCGAGCGGCCCGTCGGCGAGACGAAGCTCGGGGATGTCGAGTCGGGGGACGCCGGGGACGTAGCCCGTCGCCGTCCCCTCGGGGTCCGCCGCACCGCGCACGAGCGAGCACTTCTCGTCGAGGGAGAGCGAGTCGACCACGTCGGAGACGTCGGTATCCGAGAGAGCCATAGAACTAGTACGAGTTTCGCCAGTGGCTCGAATAGTGTTGTGATGCCAGCAGGGAAGGCACCTTGTCGGAGAGTCGACGACCGGGGCAGTGAATGTCGACGAGGCAACGGGTTTTTGAACTCGTCAACTTAGAGATGGGATATGGTTTACGAGACTGGAAACCCGACTGTCGACGACGCGGTGCGGCGAGTGCTCGGCGGCGAGGAACTCGACCGGACCGACGGGGTAGCGCTCATCGCGCAGCCGGTCGAGCCTCTCGCGGCGGGGGCCGACTACGTCCGTTCCGTCCGCTCTGACGGGACCGTCGACGCCTGTTCCATCGTCAACGCCAAGGCCGGTGACTGCGCCGAGGACTGCGGCTTCTGCGCGCAGTCGGCGCACTTCGACACCGGCGTCGAAACGCACAGCTTTCTCGGACCGGAGGCGGTGTTGGACGCCGCGCGGCGGGCCGAACGCGACGGCGCACAGCGGTTCGGCATCGTCGTCGCCGAGAAGGGCGTCTCGAAGGAGCGCCGGCCCGACGAGTGGGCGGACGTGCTGGAGGCGATTCGACTCGTCCGCGACGAGACGAGCGTCGAAATCGACGCCTCGCTCGGCCTGCTCACCGAGGAGGAAGCGCGAATCCTCGCCGACGAGGGCGTGAACCACTACAACCACAACATCGAGACCTCGCCGCGGTACTTCGACGAGGTGGTCGGAACCCACGACTTCGAGGACCGACTCGTGACGCTCCGCCGGGCGAAAGACGCGGGAATGGACCTCTGTGCCGGCGTCATCCTCGGGATGGGCGAGACGCCGGCCGACCGCGTCGACGCCGCTATCGAACTCCAGAGAATCGGCGTCGAGTCACTCCCGGTGAACGTGCTCAACCCCGTCCCCGGGACGCCGCTCGGCGACGCCGACCACGCCGACATCACGACGACGGAACTCGTCAAGACCGTCGCAGTCTACCGACTGCTCCACCCCGACGCGCGCGTCCGCTTGACCGGCGGCCGGGAGGCGAATCTCGCGCCCGACGAGCAACACCTGCCGTTCGAGGCCGGCGCGGACGGCGTCCTCACCGGCGACTACCTGACGACCGACGGCCAGTCGCCGGCGGCCGACATCGAGGTCGTCGAGCGGGCGGGCCTCGAACCGAACCGCGCGGTCAACGACTTCGACCCGGAGGCCGTCAAGCGCCGAGAAGCGAGAGACGGCTGAGAGTGCTGGCGAACCGCCGAACCGCCAAACTGCCGGGCTGCCAAACGTCCAAACCACCAGTCCGAGACGCGTCACTCACCCGAGGGCGCTGTGCTGCGACATGAGCGAGATGACCTGCCGGTGGAGGGCCTGATTGGACGCGACGACGGTGTCGCCGGTCACGTCGTCTATCGCCTCGACGTGCGTCACCTCGCCGCCGGCCTCGCGGACGAGGAGCGGGCCAGTTCTCGTGTCCCACATATCGAGGTTCTGCTCGAAGTACACGTCGAAGCGGCCGGCGGCGACGAGCGCCAACTCCGCGGCGGCCGATCCCATCCGTCGAACGCCTCGCGTCGACTCGCAGAGCGCTTCGAGATACGCGCCGTCGCCGTTCGCTCGGGCCAGCGAGTCGAATCCGGTCACGACAAGCGCGTCCGATAGCTCCGCGGCGTTCGAGACCGAGAGCTTCCGTCCGTTGACGAACGCGCCTTCGCCCTCAATCGCGACGTACAACTGGTCCGCCGGAACGTAGTTGACGACGCCGACGTCGGGCCGTGTCGCACCCTCGTACATGACAGAGACGGAGAAGTGCGGCACGCCGTTGTGGAAATTGACCGTTCCGTCGAGCGGGTCGATGACCCAACGCGGCTTCGGGCGGAACTCCGGAGAGCACTCCTCGGAGACGACGTTGTCGTCCGGAAACGCGGTTGCTATCACGTCGATGATGCGCTCTTCGGCGGCCTCGTCCGCCGGGCGGTCGCGAGACCGCCCGCGAGACCCCGACCGGAAGCGGGCCCGTAACTCGTCGCCGGCGACCTCGGCCGCCCGAATCGCGGTCCACAGGTAACGGTCGTCAACCATACACCGGCTTGGCCGGGACTCGTATATTGTGACTGCTATGTTGTCTCAATAGTAATCTGTTCAGTACGTTGCTATCATAGCACGGTTGATAAGTCGTTGCCGGTGACGTATCGTATGCTCACTATCGGGCATCGAGGCTGTGCGGGCCAGTATCCAGAGAACACGATTCCCGCGGTCAAGCAGTCTGCCCCCCACGTCGACCTCGTCGAGGTGGACGTGATGCGCTGTGGCTCGGGGGAACTGGTGGCGTTTCACGACGACGACCTGTCGCGGCTGACGACGGTCTCGGGGAAACTCGCCGAAACCGCCGTCGACGACCTCACAGCGCTTCGAGTCGGCGGGTCGGAAGCGACGATTCCGCGCTTCGAGCGGGTGGTCGACGAGTGGCCCGCGGGCACCGGCATGAACCTCGATACCCGTGACCCGGGGCTCGTCGAAGACGCCTTAGCGGCCGTCGAGACGCTCGACGAGCGGGTCGTCTTCTCGTCGCCGTCGCGCGAAGCGGTCAGTATCGCGCTGGAGACGCCGACGTCGGCCGAGGTCGGCTACTCGTTCCGCGACGAGGTTTCCGCGGAGTTGGCGTGGGCGACAGAACGGGGCTGTGATTTCGTCCACGTCGAACACGGCCTGTGCACCTCCACGGACCTCGTGGAGCGCGCGCACGACGCCGGCCTGCTCGTCGACGCGTGGACCGTCGACGACGAATCGACTGCGACGACCCTCCAGTCGGTCGGCGTCGACGCCCTCACCGTCGACCGATGGGACGTCGTCACCACGGGGCCGTGTCCGTGACTCCGACTCGACGCTCGATGCCGACGTGGTTTTTATACCCCAATCAGAGCGGTACGAGTCACACCAGAGAACAACATATGTCTAATTATTTGGGATATAATAGTAAAATTTAAATTATGTGTTCGGATATGTTCCGATACATGCCTGAAAATGGCCCTGACGGCGAACGAGCCGAAATGACGAACCGAGCTATCGGACGCACAACCAGTCGGCGCGGATTCCTCGCAACGGCGGGGGCCGTCGGCGTCGCGGGACTCGCGGGCTGTTCCGGCGGAGGCGATTCACCCACCCAGACCGGGGGCGGGAGCGCCGAACAGTCGGGAACGACGGCCGGCTCGTCGGGCGCTCAAGACGTAAGCGTCTCGTTCTGGCATATCTTCGGGGGAGAACTCGGCCAGACGCTAGAAGACATGGCCAGCGAGTTCTCACAGCAGCACGACGGAATCACCATCGAGGCGGTCAACAACGGCGGTTACCGACAGAATCTCAATCAGTCGCTGCAAGCGTCGCGGGCCGGCGACCCGCCGGGAATCGTCCAGATATTCGAGGTCGGGACGCGACTCGCGCTCGACAGCGGTTCGTTCACGCCAGTCGAGGAGATTCTGCCCGAAGACAAAATCGACCTCGACGACTTCCTGCCGTCGGTCTTGAACTACTACCGCATGGACGGGACGCTGAACTCGATGCCGTTCAACTCCTCGAACACCATCATGCTCTACAACAAGAGCGCGTTCGAGGCGGCCGGCCTCGACCCCGAAAGCCCGCCGCGGAGCCTCGCGGAAGTCCGGCAGGCCGCACAGACCATCGTCGACCAGACCGACATGGAGAGCGGAATCAGCTGGCCGAACCACACGTGGATGCAGATCGAACAGCAGTTCGCGAAGCAGGACCAAGTGCTCGTGAACCAGGAAAACGGCCGCGACGGTCGACCCGACCAGACGTTCTTCAACTCCGAGGCGGGGCGCAGCGTCTACTCCTGGTGGAAGCAGATGGCCCAAGACGGCCTCTATCTCAACCCCGGCATCGAGGCGTGGGGAGAGGCGCGACAGGCGTTTCTCACCCAGAAGGTGCCGATGCTGTGGGATTCCACGTCGAACATCGTCTCGATGCAGTCCGGCGCGAAGGAGAACGGCTTCGAACTCGGCTCCGGCTACCTGCCGACGCCCGACGGCGCGAACACCGGCGTCGTCATCGGCGGGGGGTCGCTGTGGGTTCCCGACGCCCTCGCCGACGAGAAGAAGCAGGCCGCGGGCGAGTTCATCGCCTACGTCACACAGCCCGAACAACAGGCGCGCTGGCATCGCAACAGCGGCTATTTCCCGGTTCGGCAGAGCGCCATCGACCGACTCACGAACGACGGCTGGTTCGAGAACAACCCCAACTTCAGCACGGCGTTCGACCAGCTACAGGACACCGAGGATACGCCCGCGACGCGCGGCGCAGTGATGGGCGTCTTCCCCAAGACCCGGTCCATCAACGAGGAGATATCGGTCAGCATCATCAACGACCAACTCGGCGTCGAGGAGGGGCTGTCGCGGATGGACACGCAGGTCGGCGAGGCACTCGCCGGCTACAACGGCAACTACGACGGGAGCGAGTAGGCTCCCCCGACACGTTATTTACATGTCTACTGCCACAAAACCGTACGATTCGACGCTTCAGGCGGCGCTGTTGTTACTCCCGACGGCGGCGGTCCTCGTCGCGTTCCTGTACTACCCCGCGCTCGAGACGTTCCGTCTCAGCCTCTACGAGACGCTGTTCCTCGGACAGCGACAGACGTGGACCGGGCTCGGGAACTTCGTCAGCCTGCTCACCTCGGACGTCTACCGGTACAGCTTCCTCGTCACGGTCGCGTTCGCGGCGGTCGTCGTCTTCGGAACGCTCGGCGTCTCGCTGCTGATAGGCTACCTGATATTCTCCGTCGACGTCCGGTCGTCCGTGTATCTCGTCGCCGCGATTTGGCCGTACGCGCTCCCGCCGGCGGTCGCCGCGATTCTCCTGAACTTCATCCTGCACCCGAACCTCGGCATCTTCACCCACTACCTCGAGCTTCTGACGCCCTTTACGCTGGACTGGTTTAACGACGGCCCGCAGGCGTTTGCGATACTCGCGGTCGTCGCGGTCTGGAAGCAGCTCGGCTACAACATCATCTTCATCGTCGCCGCGCTGAACAACATCCCCGAGATACTGACTGAGAACGCCCGTATCGACGGTGTCGGTCGGTTCAGGATGCTGTACAAGGTGTACGTGCCGATGATCGCACCGACCATGACGTTCCTCGTCATCATGAACACGATATACGCGTTCTTCTCGACGTTCCCGCTCGTGGACCTGATGACGAGCGGCGGTCCCAGCGACGCCACGAACTTTCTGATATTCAAGCTCTACCGCGACGCCTTCCAGTTCAACAGCCTCGGGCTGGCGTCCGCGCAGTCCGTGATTCTGTTCGTCGTCGTGTCGATTCTGATGTACCTCCAACTTCGGTTCGCGTCGGGGTACGGGCGGTACGGAGGATAACGAGATGGCAACAGAAACAGACACCACGAACATCGACGCGAGACGGCTCGTCCACCGACTACCCGACGATGTGCTGCTGCACGGCGGCATCGTCTTCTCGATTCTCCTGATGGCGTCGCCGCTGTTGCTCGCGGTTATCATGAGCACGCAGTCGACGACGGAGGTGTATCAGGTGACGAACCTCGGCCTCGGGTCGAAGGGGCTTTCGAACTACTCGGACGCACTCGTGAACTACGACTTCAGCACGTACATGCTGAACTCGTTCGTGATGAGCGTCATCGTCGTCGTCGGGAAGGTCACGCTCTCGCTTTTCGCGGCGCTCGCGCTCGTCTACTACCGCTTCCCGTACGAGCGGGCGGTGTTCATGTTCATCCTGCTGACGCTGTTGTTGCCGGTGCCGGTTCGAATCGTCCCGCTGTTCCAGTTGATGGCCGACCTCGGCTGGACGAACTCACTCCTGGCGTTGACCGGGCCGTACATCGCGAGCGCGACGGCCGTCTTCCTCTTTCGCCAGCAGTTCATGGGAATCTCGGCCTCACTCGTCGAGGTCGCGCGCCTCGACGGCGTCGGCCCGCTCACCTTCCTGTTCAGGGTGCTCATCCCGATGTCGAGGGGGATGATAGCCGGGGTGTGCGTTATCACGTTCATCTACACGTGGAACCAGTTCCTCTGGCCGCTGGTCGTCGTGACCGACAAGAGCAGTCAAGTCGTCCAGGTCGGGATTCGGTACCTCCAGGGTTCCGCGCAGGCGGGGCTGACGCAGTGGGGGCTCATCATGGCCGGTGCGGTCCTCGCATTGCTCCCGCCGCTCGTGGTGCTCGTCGTGCTGCACCGACCGCTCCTGCGGACACTCACCATCCAACAGAAATAGCGAACTCACCATGTCAGACATCACGATTCAGAACCTACGGAAGACGTACGACGACGTGCGCGCCGTGAAGGGTATCGACCTCGAAATCGACGACGGCGAGTTCCTCGTCGTCGTCGGCCCCTCGGGATGCGGGAAATCCACGACGCTCCGGATGCTCGCCGGCCTCGAATCGGTGACGGACGGTTCTATCGCCATCGGCGACCGCGTCGTCAACGAGGTGCCGCCGAAGGACCGACGCATTGCGATGGTGTTTCAGAACTACGCGCTGTACCCCCATATGACGGCGGCCGAGAACATGAAGTTCGGCATGAAATCGGCGAGCGAGTTCTCCCGCGACGAAATCGAGCGACGCGTCGAAGATGCCACCGAGACGCTCGACATCGCGCATCTCCGCGACCGAAAACCGAAGGAACTCTCGGGCGGGGAGCGACAGCGGGTCGCTATCGGCCGCGCGCTCGTCCGCGAGCCGGACGTGTTCCTGATGGACGAGCCGCTTTCGAACCTCGACGCGAAACTGCGGGTCCAGATGCGCGCCGAGTTACTCAAGCTCCACCGCGACCTCGAAACGACGACCGTCTACGTCACCCACGACCAGACGGAGGCGATGACGCTCGGCGACAGGGTCGCCGTACTCGAAGACGGGAGGCTCCAGCAGGTCGCTGCGCCCCAGGAGCTGTACGACTACCCGACGAACCAGTTCGTCGCGGGGTTCGTCGGCGAGCCCGCGATGAACTTCATCCCCGCGTCGGTCCGACAGCGAGGGGATGAACACGTCGCAACGGCACCGGGGCTTTCGCTCACACTTCCCGCCGGCTCGGGACTCGACGGTATCGACGACGACGGACTCACGCTCGGCGTCAGGCCCGAAGACGTGTCCCTCGTCTCGAACCGCGCCGGGGTGTCAGAGTCGTTCACCGCCGAGGTGACGGTCACCGAACCGCTCGGAGAGCTACTGCTTTTGCACTGTCGCCTCGGCGACGAGGAGATTCGAGTCAAGGTCGAGCCGCGGAGCCGAATTGCGGCCGGGGACACCGTCGAACTCGCCGTCGATACGGACCGACTCCACCTGTTCGATTCGGGCGGCGACGCCGTGTACCACTCGTCTGTACCCGAGCAGGAGACCGAGAGCGCCCTAGCAGATTGACGAGGGCGAGGTGGGCACGGGCCCCGTCACTACTGTCCGTCGAAGGGGTCAGGCGACAGGTCCAGCCCCGCCCGCTCCTCGTCGGTGAGCTCTTCGAGAACGCTCGTCCCGGAGCCCGGTTTCGAGTCCCACGACCAGTCCTCGTGGAGGCGGAGGCGACCGTCGCCCAGTCGCTCGATGCGGTCGGTCGAGTGGCCGGTCGCGGTCGTCCCGCCCTCGGTGACGTGGGAGTACCGGAAGTCGAGCGTGTCGTCGAGGCGGAGACCGACGAGGTGGCCCAGCCTGACGGTTCCGCCACGGTACGTCGCGTGAATCAGGTCGTCGAACTGGTCGAACCAGAAGTAGGTGTCGCCGCCGACGTCGCCGCCCTCGGCGTTTGCGACCGACTTGAAAACTCGTCCGTCGAGCGGTCAGGGGTGCCTGACTGTCCCCCGCTCGACCGCCCGTCACGACTCGTTACACCACCACCAGTCAGTAGCTACTCCGGTCGCCCGAACCGGAGTCAGAGCCGTTTTTGACCGTGTCGGTCGCCTTTTCGATGCCTTTCTTGGCCTTCTCCTCGCTCACCTTCGTCCGCTTGCCGATCTGTTTGGCGACTTCGTCTTCGTGGCCCTCTACGAGTCCGAGCAACTGTCGAAGCTTGCTCATCACGCCCATGGCGTCGGGGGTAGCGACTCCTCGGACGAAAAGGTGGTGGCCGCGTACGCGGAACCGACACCGAAGAGTATCCGGCAACCGGCGCCCAGTAGACGGTGAACCGACAGTCGAAAGAAGCGATTTATCTATGAATTCAGTGTATAATAGAATATTGATAATTTCTGACTTCCGGTGGCATATCTCCCCACTTGAAACAGGAGTGAACGGTCTGTTCGATACGTCCGGCCCGAAGAGAACAGCAGACAGAGCAGAACCCTGAATCTGTGCGCTAGCCCGTGAGAACCGCGGTATCGGATACGTGTTCGTCCGCGACTCCCGCGGCGGCGGCACGAATGAGGGAACATCATGTGGTGTTCAAGTCGGTCGCGTCAGTACGGGCGTTTCACCGAGCACAGCGAGTGAGAGTCGTTTACTCTCGGATAGCGCAGTCTCGCCTTGATTGGGTATCCATCGACGCACTCCGAGACACGTGCGTCCATTGTCCAGCCGTGAAGACAGGTATTGGATGTAGTATTTTCTCTATATCCCCGATATGTTGGTGGTTCGTTCCGGCGTTCGTGTCGGGGCGTCGGACCGTCGCCCAAATCGCCGTCTCAGCTTCTCCGGTACGTCGTGTAGCACCCCGGAGACAGCGACAGGGGAACGAGGTAGTGTTCGCTGGCGTCGTCGATGACGGGCTTGGGGTCGCTGTCGATGTCCGTCTGGTAGTAACCGTTGATGACGAACAGGCAGGCGGCGCGGCGCATAACGATGGTGTCGAACCGGAGGTCCTCGACTGTCCCGCCGCAGCCGCGCTTGGACTTGATGCGGATGCCGCAGTTGGTGTCGGTGAAGGTGCAGTTTGTGACGGTGACGTGCCGCACGTCGCCGGCAGTCTCGCTCCCGATGACGACGCCGCCGTGGCCATGTTCGACCGTACAGTTGGTCACGACGACGTGTTCCGCTCGGGCGTCTGCTACCGGCGCGGCCGCGGGCGAATCTTCGCCTTCCGGCCGGGACACGAATAGTATCCCATCTTCCACCAAGACGAGGGCAAACTGGTCATCGACAACGCCGTCGAGTGGGCGGCCCCGACCGAGGGCGCGTCGGCGCGGTGGGGAAAGACCGACCCGCTCGAACCCGTCGACGAGTGAGCGAAGCGACGCGCGTCGCCGCGAAGACCGTTCCCGCTGAGGAGCGAACACCACCATTGTTGCTGGACGGGTTCGCACTCTCGTCGCTGGGAGAATCGAGGTGATGTTCGAACCCGGAATCGAGCATCACGCCGACCAATATATCAGTTCCAGATATATCGTTAAGGATTGGTAACTCGATGTGAGCTACCGCGAGAAAGCTAAGACGTACTCGCGGGAGAATTCCGCCCTGAGGCAACGGTTCGAACCACCCACCCGCCGATTCGACCGCACCCCAGGCCGAAGAGCGGGGCGAGACACAAGACGACTCCGCCGGCGAACGCGAAGAACGCGACTCTGGACAGCGGCCACGCCGCCGTCGTGCCTGCCGTCACGACGAATACAAACAGTTCGAGAACGCCACCGAGGAGTCCGGCGCGGAGTCCGGCGGCGTCCGAATCCGTCGAGCGTACCGCGGCGACGGCTCCCGCGATGAACGCCCCGAATATCATCATACCGGCACCGGCGGTTGCCTCCGAGTTCGGGAGCCAGTTTACCACGGTACTGACGGGGAGCGAGGCTATCACTCCGGCGAGCGCGGCGTTCCATACCGGAGGGAGGGCCCTGAATCGGGGAGTCGAGACCATACTCGCGTATGTGAGACGGCTAAGAGATCATAATCTTGGTGGTGTTTGGTGGGGGGATGCGAGCCGTACCCGGCATCTGGCCGCCCGTGGTTCGCTTCGCAGACTGTGAGGCCGGCGGGCCGGCGAACCGACAGCAGTCAATAGCTATCTCAAGTGTTAGACAAACCGTGTCCACAAAATTTTCATATATGTTTGTAACTGGATTCGGTGCCGGCGAAAGAGATGCGAACACGTTGGAGGAACGTATTTTATGTCAGACAGTACCGGGGCCGACGAGCTAGTCGTCACGAAGCTTAGTGACGCGAAATCCACGGCGTTCGAAGCCGGTCGCACGGAGTCGGTCGAACTACGCGACGTGGCGGTCACGCGAGCGACGCTGGAACGGAATGGGAACGGACGACGACCGCGGGAGCCCGGGGCCAGACGGCTATCAGAACGCCCACGACATCTACGTCGTCTCCAGGGCACTCGACTTCGAACTGGACGACGGGACGTGGACGGAGATTGCTGCCGGCTGTGCCGCGACTATCCCCCGAGGACCGGGGCTGACGGTCGGAGACGAGCGACTCGTCTATCTGGAGTTCGACCCGAGCGAGTAACCGTGACTACCATACCGTCGGTCCGCGTAGCTTCCCGACGAGATGACCCGATTCGTGGCGGTCGCGTGCCAGCTAGACTCGCAAGACGACAAGGCGGCGAACGTGGAGCAGGCGCTCGGCCTCCTCGACGAGGCTGCGGCCGACGGCGCTGACTTCGTGGCGTTCCCGGAGATGACAACCTTCATCGGCCCGGAGGAGCGGTTCGCCGAGGTCGCGGAGTCGCTCGACGGGCCCACGGTGCGGCGCTTCTCGGAGAAGGCCCGCGAACACGGCGTCTTCGTCCACACGGGCAGTTTCTTCGAGCGGATTCCGGACAGCGACCGGGTGTACAACACGTCGGCGCTCATCGGCCCGAGCGGCGAGGTGCTCGACACCTACCGGAAGGTCCACCTGTTCGACATCGAACTCGACGGGAGCGTCGAACACCGCGAGTCCGACCACGTCGCCCCCGGCGACCGAGCGGTGACGGTCGACACCGATCTCGCGACGTTCGGCCTCTCTATCTGCTACGACCTCCGGTTCCCAGGACTCTACCGGACGATGGCGCAGTCCGGTGCGAACGTCCTTCTCGTCCCGTCGGCGTTCACGATGCACACCGGAAAAGACCACTGGGAGCCGCTGCTTCGCGCCCGAGCAATCGAGAATCAGGCGTACGTCATCGCGCCCGGCCAAATCGGCGACAAGCCGTCGTGGGTCGAGACCTACGGCCGCACGCTCGTCGTCGACCCGTGGGGGAACGTGATTTCGAAGGCGCGGGACCGCGAGGAAGTCGTCACGGCGACTATCGACCTGTCGCATCTGGACGAGATTCGCCGCGATATGCAGACGCTCCAGCACGCGCGTCCGGACGTGTACGAGTGGTCGGAAAAGTGAGTAGGGTGAGCAAATGAGCGGCGCGGCGGCGACAATTATCGTCGGTCAGCTCCGTTGAAACCCTCTGCTGCGAATAGTTTGTTAGGACTGTGCGGCACTCGTGAATCACTAGACAGCGTCGTTTTGACCGGTAGAACTTGGAAGGTGAAGCGGGAAACGACTGTGTTGAATCGCCATACAGGGGTGGAATTTACAGTATTACAGGCCGCATGATGTTATAGACAACACACATCAGAGCGATTTCTCGGAACTCACGGAACCACGAACGCGCTCACACGGCGAAGCCGAGCGCTTGACAGCCGAGTTCACGGTCTCGGTCATCGAGCGCTGATTGTAAGCGCTGTGCATCGGTTCTGGCGTTGTGCGCGTGGTCGTAGGGGTCGAAGATGCGATATTTGTCAACTGGATCCCCGATTTCAAAACCACTTCTGGGAGGTGGAATGGGGCGAACCGGTCAGTCGCAACCAAGCCGGAGACACGGTTCGGAGCAGCGTCCAGAGAGGAAGAATAGGCCAGTAGGAAAGGTTATACTTTTAAGAAAAGATAGATTTCCCGACAGTGGAGTCCGCCAGATAATAGACGAGGAAACTAATATAAACTCGGTTTCCCACCCTATATGTCTAAAAATATTATCTAACCTAGAGTATTAAATTTTTATAAACATATAGATGAGGCCCCAAAAGCGACTGACTGAGAGCAATCAAATACCAATATAAAATTGCTTTCTGATAGTAGTTCACGGTTGAACGACCGACAACCGTATAGCCGGGAACGGACTCTCGTCGCAGTAGCGGGGGGAGATCGGGCGCGAGCGGCGAACGAGCGCCAGCGGGTGGGAAACTACTCTTCCAGTCGTCCACGACAGTCGGCGAAGTGCTGCGGATGGTTGCGCCGTCTGTCGATTGCAGAGACGTGACCGGTCGTGTGGCAGACTACAGGCAGCCATATTGTTCCATATTGTTCACTTCGTATTCCGTTTTGAGCTTAGAATATCGTTTTAGGTTACTATACGGTATCTTTATGTGCCATTGCAACTCTGTGAGAATGAGTAACGTATGTCGAGAAAGAACATCACACAGACGCGGTCGCAGGTGGGGTCGAAATCGGAGTCAATCCGCGCTCGGTTCGGAGACGCGGCGAGTCGTCGGAACTTCCTCAAGGTTCTCGGGACGGCCGGCATCGCCGGTCTCGCCGGCTGTTCCGGGGGCGGTGAGAGCTACAACGGTGAAGAGCAGACGACGGCCTCGGGCGGCGACGGCGAGGGGACGGGGACGGAGACGACATCCGGCGGTGACTCGAGTAGTTCGACACTCCGCATGAGCGCGACCCAGCGCTTCGGGACCGTCGACCCCGCGAAGGGGACGGACTACACGCAGGTGCTCGCGTTGGTCAACCTCTACGACCCGCTCGTGTTCCCCGACACGGAGGGGAACCTACAGGGACACCTCGCCGAGGACTGGACCGTCTCGGACGACAACCGGACCTACACGTTCACGCTCCGCGAGGGCGCGACATTCCACAGCGGCAACCCCGTCACGGCGGAGGACGTGCAGTTCTCTGCCGAGCGGTTCCTCGATATCAACCAGGGCTACTCGTCGCTGCTCGGTAACGTGCTCTCGAAGGAGAACGTGACCGTCGAGGACGAGCGGACCGTGTCGTTCACGCTCGACCGCGTCCACTCGCCGTTCCTCGCGACGCTCGTGTTACTGTTCGTCGTCGACAAACAGCAGGTCCTCGACAACGCCGAGGACGGCGACTTCGGCGACCGCGGCGACTACGCCCAGTCGTTCCTCAACGACAACGACGCCGGCTCCGGCCCGTACGAGCTCGCGGGCTTCGAGCGGCAGGCCCAGATCTCGTTCAGCCGCTACGCGGACTACTGGGGCTCGTTCAAAGACGGCGCGTACGACAACGTCGTCGTCCAGATCATCACCAACGACCCGACGGTTCGCTCGCTGATGAAGACGGGCGAACTCGACATGTCGAGCCAGTACCAAAGCGAGGAGACCTACGAGGCCCTCGCGGCCGAAGACGACATCCGCGTCGAGTCGGTCCCGACGGTGACGACGTTCTACTTCAAAATCAACACCCAGAAGGCACCGACCGACGACCCCGCCGTCCGCGAGGCGATGGCCTACGGCTTCGACTACGAGACGGCGCGTAACGAAATCGCGCCGGGGTCGCTCCCCGCGCAGGGGCCGCTCCCGACGTCGTTCGGCGTCCACAACGACGACATCGTCCAGCCGACCTACGACCCCGAGAAGGCGCGGCAGATTCTCGCCGACGCCGGCTACGAGGAGGGCGACATCACCGTCCAGAACACCTACGTGAAGGACTACGGCCTCGAAGAGAAGATGGGCCTGCTCTTCCAGCAGAACATGGACGAAATCGGCATCAACGTCGAGTTGAACCCCCAGACGTGGGGAACGATGACCGAACTCGCGACGAGCGTCGAGGGGACGCCGCACATCAACCAGGTGTTCTACGGTCCGGTGTACCCCTCGCCGGACACGGTGTTCTACAACCAGTACCACTCTGAAGCCGCCTCGACGTGGATGAGCATGGAACACCTCGAAGACGAGGCGGTCGACTCCCTCATCGACGAAGCGCGCTCGACGGTCGACGCCGACGCCCGCGCCGAACTGTACGCCGAGGTGCAAGAGCGCATCGCGAACCAGTTCCCCGCCCTGTTCATCTTCGTCCAGTCGAAGAAGCACGCCTTCGCGGACGACGTGAAGGGCTACACGTTCCGGCCGTCGATGAGTTTCGACTACTGGTTCCCCGACTTCTACCAAGAATGAAGTACTGGCAGTACCTCGTGCGCCGGCTCGCGGGCATCCTCGTGAGTCTCATCGGCCTGTCGATAATCATCTTCACCACGTCACGAGTGCTCCCCGGGAACCCCGCGCGGATGGCCCTCGGCGCGCTCGCATCCGAAGAACAGGTGCAGGCGCTCGCCGCCGAGATGGGACTGAACAAGCCGATTCCCCTGCAGTACCTCGACTACATGCGAGGGCTGCTCGTCGGCGACCTCGGGACGAGCCTCGAGACCAAGCGCGCGGTCAGCACCGACATCGTCTACTACCTGCCGGCGACGCTCGAACTCATCACGGTGTCGATGTTCCTCACCGTCGTCATCGGGATTCCGCTCGGCGTCATCGCCGCGCAGAACAAAGACGGGCTCACCGACAACGCGACGCGGCTCGTCGCGTTCTTCAGCGTGAGCGTACCCGGCTTCTTCATCGCAATCATGTTCCAGTTGCTGTTCGGCTACCTGCTCGAATGGCTCCCCATCACGGGGCGGCTCGGCTCGGAGTTCGGCTCGGGCGTCTCGCGGTTCACGGGCTTCCTGCTCGTGGACACCCTGCTGTCCGGGAACCTCGCGGCCCACGTCGACGCGTGGGCGCACATCATCCTCCCGGCGCTCGCGCTCTCGCTCGCCGGTATCGGACAGGTGATGCGCATCACTCGGTCGAGCATGATAGACGTGAAAGACCAGGACTACGTCGAGGCCGAACGCGGCTTCGGCCTCCCCTCGTGGCTCGTCACGTACAAGTACACGCTCAAGAACGCGTTCATTCCGACGCTCACGATTCTGGGGCTGTTGTACGCCTCGCTTCTGGGGAACGCGTTCCTCATCGAACTCGTCTACTCGTGGCCCGGTCTCGCGTCCTACGGCGTCACCGCGGTGCTGAACAACGACTTCAACGCCGTCGTCGGCGTCACGATGACCATCGGCGTCGCGTTCGTGAGCATCAACTTCCTCGTCGACGTGCTGCTGGGTCGCGTTGACCCGCGCATCAGACTGGCGATGGAGGAGGCGACATGAGCGCCGAGTCCGCGGGCGTCCTCGACCGGTTCGTCTCGGCCGAGCGCCGCGAACTCTGGCAGCGGTCGTGGAAGCGCTTTACGAGCAGGCCGATGAGCGTCATCGGTCTCGGAATCATCATCGCCATCATCTTGCTCGCCGTCTTCGCGCCCGTCGTCGCGCCGTACCCCGAACACGCCGGGAAGTTCACCGACTTCTCGAACACGCTCCAGCCGCCGAGCCTCGACCACCCGCTGGGGACCGACCACGTCGGCCGCGACGTGCTCTCGCGAATCCTCTTCGGCTACCGGCTGTCGCTCATGCTCGTAGGCGTCGTCCTCGGCTTCGGCGTCCCCGTGGGCGTGCTGCTCGGCCTCGTCGCCGGCTACTACGGCGGCTGGACTGAGACGATTATCATGCGGGCGACCGACACGGCGCTCGCCTTACCGCCGCTCGTGATGGCGTTGGCCATCACCTCGGCCTTAGAGCCGACGCTGACGAACGCGATGATAGCTATCGCGGCGCTGTGGTGGACGTGGCACGCCCGCCTCGTCCAGAGTATCGTCGCCAGCGAGCGCGGCGAGGAGTACGTGCAGGCCGCGAAGCTCGCCGGCGCGAGCACCCCGCACATACTCTTCCGGGAGATTCTCCCGAACACGCTGTCACCGATTCTGGTCAAGGTGACCCTCGACGCGGGCTTCGTCATCCTCATCGGCGCGGGCCTGTCGTTCATCGGCGTCGGCGTCCAGCCGCCCCAGCCCGGCCTCGGGACGATGGTCAGCCAAGGAACGTCCTACCTGCCCGACTCGTGGTGGGTAAGCGTCTTCGCCGGGCTCGCCATCTTCGTCCTCGTGATGGGGTTCAACATGCTCGGCGACGGGCTGCGTGACCTCTTCGACGTGGAGGTGAACCGATGAAACTCGACGAGCCGGTCGCCGAGAACCCGCTTTTGACCGTCGAGGACCTCGAAGTCGGCTTCGAGTCGTTCGACGGCTTCGCGGAGGTCATCGACGGCGTCAACCTCTCTATCGGCAAGGGCGAGGTCGTCACCATCGCCGGCGAGACCGGCTGCGGCAAGTCGGTGACGATGAAGTCCATCCTCCGCCTGCTCAACCAGCCGCCCGCCCGCGTCAGCGGCGAAATCACGTTCGACGGGACGGAGCTGCTGTCGCTTTCGGACCGCGAGTTCGAGCGCGTCAAGGGCCAGCGGATGAGCCTCGTCTTCCAGGACCCGATGTCGAGCCTGAACCCGACGTTCACCATCGGGGAACAGCTCACCGACACCGCGCAGTTCGGCGGCGACAGCGACACGGGCGTCGTGGAGTTCTTCCGCCGCCGCTTCAGCGGCGAGCGCGACGAGGCGCGCGAGCGCGTCTTGGAGATGCTCCGCGAGGTTCAGATGCCGGACCCCGAGAACATCATGGACTCGTACCCGTCGCAGCTGTCCGGCGGGATGCGTCAGCGCGCGCTCATCGCGCAGGCCCTGCTGAACGAGCCGGACCTGCTCATCGCCGACGAAATCGGTACCGCGCTGGACGTGACGATTCACGACCAGATTCTCGACCTGCTGAAGGACCTCATCGAGAACCACGACCTGAGCGTCCTGATGATCACCCACAACCTCGGCGTCGCTCGACAGGTGAGCGACCGCGTGTACGTCATGTACGGCGGCCGCATCGTCGAAACCGCGCCGACAGACGAGCTGTTCGAGAATCCGAAACACCCCTACACGCAGGGGCTCATCGCGTCGATTCCGCGCCTGACGGGCGACGAGATGGCGACCGGTATCGACGGCTCGATTCCCGAGTACCTCGACCCGCCGCCGGGCTGTCGGTTCGCGCCGCGGTGTCCCTACGCCACCGCCGAGTGCGAGCAGGCCCGCCCGGAGATGTACGAGCGCGGCCCGCAGACCGGCGTCGAGTGCGTTCTCTACGACGAGGCCGTCCCGGCGTCCGAGCGGCCGACCGTCGAAGAGACCCGGAGCCACATGACCCGGCGACCGGGCAAGCAGACGGGGGGTGACTGACGTGTCCGAACCCCTGCTCGAAGTCGACGACCTCGAGAAGTACTTCCCCGTCAAAAGCGGCATCATCAAGCGCACGTCAGACTACGTGAAGGCGGTCGACGGCGTCTCGTTCGACATCGAGCGCGGCGAAACCCTCGCGCTCATCGGCGAGTCCGGGTCCGGAAAGAGCACCGTCGCGCGGACGATTATCGGCCTGACCGGCGCGACCGGCGGGACCGTCAGGTTCGACGGCGAGGACATCACGAACGCGACCGACGAGCAACTGGCTCGCCTCCGGTCGCGCGTCCAGATGGTGTTTCAGGACCCCACGTCGAGTCTGAACCCACGGCGGACTATCGGCAAGTCGCTCGCGGTCCCGCTGAAGGCCCGCGGGGTGGCGACGTCCGACCTCCGGGAGCGCGTGGTCGACCTGCTCGAACGCGTCGAGTTGAACGACGAGTACTGGAACAAGTACCCCCACGAACTCTCCGGCGGGCAGAAACAGCGGGTGAACATCGCCCGCGCGCTCGCGGTCGAGCCGGAACTGCTCTTGCTCGACGAGCCGACGAGCGCCCTCGACGTGAGCGTGCAGGCGAAGATTATCGCGCTCCTCGAGGACTTACAGGAGGAGTTCGGGCTCACCTACCTGTTCATCACCCACGACCTCTCTCTGGTCCGCAACTTCGCCGACGAGACGGCCGTGATGTACCTCGGCGAGATTCAAGAACGCGGCCCCACGGAGGAGGTCTTCCAGCGGCCGCGACACCCCTACTCGCGGGCGCTCCTCTCCGCGATTCCCGTCACGACCGACGAGGAAGAGGCGTACAAGCCGCGACACGAACCGCTCCGGGGCGAAATCCCGAGCCCGCGGGACGTTCCCACGGGCTGTCGGTTCCACACGCGGTGTCCCTACGCGACGGACGCGTGTTCGACCGACGAACCGCAGTTCGTCGCGGTCGACGCCGGACCCAGCGTCCGGTGTCACATCTACGACGAGGCGTACGCCGACGCGTTCGACGACGTGCCCGAGGTGGCCGTCGCGGCGGTCGCCGACGAGACAGTCGCATCGAACACCCACGAACCATGAAGATAACCACAGACAACATCGACGACTTCGCCACCGGCGCGACCGTCCTCGGGACCGGCGGCGGGGGCGACCCCTACATCGGGAAGCTGATGGCACAGCAGGCAATCGAAGAGCACGGCCCCGTCGACCTCATCGACCCGCGGGACGTGCCCGACGACGCGCTCGTCATCCCGAGCGCGATGCTCGGCGCACCGACCGTGATGGTCGAGAAGATGCCGAAGGGAACCGAGGCGCTGGCCGCCTTCGAGGCGCTCGAAACGCACCTCGGACAGGAGGCCTACGCGACGATGAGCATCGAGGCGGGCGGGCTGAACAGCACCGTCCCCATCGCCGTCGCCGCCGCGCTCGGGCTTCCCCTCGTGGACGCCGACGGCATGGGCCGGGCGTTCCCCGAGGTGCAGATGGTGACGCTCACGATGGGCGGCGTCAGCGCCACCCCGATGAGCATCGCCGACGAGAAGGGCAACTCGCTTCTCGTGAACACCGTCAGCAACGAGTACGCCGAGGCGTTCGCCCGCGTGACGAGCATCGAGATGGGCGGCGCGTGCATGATTGGCACCTACGCGCTCTCCGGCTCGGAGGTCCGCGAGCACGCGATTCTCGACTCGATGTCCCTCGCCCACGACATCGGCGAGGCGATTCGCACCGCCAAGCACCGCTCGCAGGACCCCGTCGAGGCGGTCCTCGACCTCACGGACGGCTACGAACTGTTCGCGGGGAAGATAACTGACGTGGAGCGCCGGACCGAAGGCGGCTTCGCGGTCGGCGAGGCGACCCTCGACGGCATCGACGACTGCGAGGGCCGGACGTTCACCCTCGACTTCCAGAACGAGAACCTCGTCGCCCGCGACTCGGAGCGCGGCGTCGTGGCGAGCACCCCCGACCTGATTACCGTCCTGGACGCCGAGACGGGCGACCCCGTCACCACCGAGCGACTCGCCTACGGCCACCGGGTGCGGGTCATCGGGATGCCGTGTTCGCCGAAGTGGCGGACCGACGAGGGACTCGACCTCGTCGGGCCGGGGTACTTCGACTACAGCATCGACTACGAACCAATCGAAACTCTCCAGCAACCCAAACATGACTGACTACCGAATCGGAATCGACGTCGGCGGCACCAACACGGACGCCGTCGTCATGGACGGCGACGACAACCTCCTCGCGAAGACGAAGACCCCAACCACGGAAGACATCACGTCGGGCATCCTCAACGCCCTCGACGTGGTCCTCGACGACAGCGGTGTCTCCGAGGACGAACTCGACTACGTGATGCTCGGCACCACCCACGCGACGAACGCCATCACGGAGCGCCGCGGCCTCAACGAGGTCGGCGTCATCCGCATCGGCGCGCCCGCGACCCAGAGCATCCGGCCGCTCTTGGAGTGGCCCGACGACCTCGCCGAGGCAATCGGCAACAACGTCGCCATCCTCGACGGCGGCCACGAGTTCGACGGCCGCCTCCTCAACGACCTCGACGAGGAGCAGGTCAGAGCGCAGGTTCGCGAGTTCGCCGACGTGGACGCCTTCGCCGTGACGAGCGTCTTCTCGCCCGTCCGCGACGACCACGAGACGCGGGTCGCCGAACTCATCCGCGAGGAGGTCGGCGACGACGTACCCATCTCCGTCTCGAACGAGATCGGGAGCGTCGGCCTGCTCGAACGTGAGAACGCGACAGCGCTCAACGCCGCGCTCACCAGCGTCGCCTCGGAGGCCGCGAACGCCTTCGTCGACGCGATGAACGAACGCGGCATCGACGCGAACCTCTACTTCGGCCAGAACGACGGGACGCTGATGAGCGTCGACTACGCCATCCGCTACCCCATCTTCACGGTCGCCAGCGGCCCCTCGAACTCGGTCCGGGGCGCGGCGTACCTCTCCGCGGTCGAAAACGGCATCATCGTCGACGTGGGCGGCACGACCACCGACGTGGGCGCGGTCACCGAGGGCTTCCCCCGCGAGAGCAGCGTCGCCGTCGAAATCGGCGAGGTGAAGACCAACTTCCGCATGCCCGACATCATCGCCATCGGCATCGGCGGCGGCTCCATCGTCTCGACCGACGACGGCGTCACCGTCGGCCCCCAGAGCGTCGGCTACAAACTGACCGAGGAGGCGAAGTGTTTCGGCGGGGAGACGCTGACCGCGACCGACCTCGAAGTCGCCGCCGGCACCATCGACATCGGCTCCGAGACGCCGGACGTCGACGGTGAAATCGTCGAGGCCGCCCGCGAGTACGTCAGAGAGCGCGTCGAGCGCGAGGTCGACCGCATGAAGACGAGCGCCGAGCCGGTCCCCGTGGTCATCGTCGGCGGCGGGAGCATCCTCGTCCCCGACGACATCGCGGGCGCGAGCGAGGTCCACAAGCCCGACCACTACGAGGTCGCGAACGCCGTCGGCGTCGCCATCGCGCAGGTCTCCGGCGAGGTCGACCGCATCTACAGCCTCGACGAGATGGACCGCGAGGAGGCCATCCAGCACGCGAAAGACGAGGCCACCGACAACGCGCTCGCCGCCGGCGCGGACGCCGACAGCGTGGACATCGTCGACGTCGAGGAGGTCCCGCTTTCGTACCTGCCCGGCAACGCGGTGCGAATCAAGGTGAAGGCCGCCGGGGCGCTCGACCACTGATGACGGTCGAAATCGGCGTCGAGGAGATAGAAGACATCGCGCTCGGCGCGACTGTCCTCGGCACCGGCGGCGGGGGCGACCCCCACGTCGGCAAACTCGTCGCGAAGCAGGCCATCGAGGAGTTCGGCCCCGTCGAACTCCTCCCCCCGGACGAACTGGACGCGGACGACTTCGTCATCCCGACCGCCCAGATGGGCGCGCCGACCGTCTCGGTCGAAAAGCTCCCGAGCGGGCGGGAGGCCGTCGCCTCGATGGAGCGAATCGAGCGCGAACTCGGGAAGACCGCCGACGCGACGATGCCGATCGAGTGCGGCGGCATCAACTCGACGTTCCCCTTCGCCGTCGCGGCCCGCCGCGGGCTTCCCGTGGTGGACGCCGACGGCATGGGACGCGCCTTCCCCGAACTCCAACACGAGACGTTCAACATCTACGGCGTCAGCGGGACGCCCGCGGCCGTCAGCGACGAGCAGGGGAGCACCTGCCTCATCGAGACGGAGGACAACGACCAGTTGGAGTGGCTGGCCCGCGGCGTCACCGTCAGGATGGGCGGCGTCGCCTACGTCTCGGACTACCCGATGACCGGGACGCAGGTCAAAGAGACCGCCATCCCCGACACGATGTCGCTCGCGAAGAACCTCGGTCGCGCGCTCCGACTCGCCGAAGACGACGCGATGAGCGCCATCCGCGAGGTGACCCGCGAGTCGATTTACGGCGAGGCGCGGTCGCTGTTCGAGGGGAAAATCGTAGACGTTCAGCGCCGCACCGAACGCGGGTTCGTCTTCGGCCACGTCGATATCGACGGCCTCGACGGCGACGAGGGCTCGACGATGCGCATCGAGTTCCAAAACGAGAATCTCGGTGCGGCGGTCGACGGGAGCTACGTGGCGACCGTCCCCGACCTCATCACCGTCCTCGACCGCGAGACGGGCGGTCCGATTCCGACCGAGAGCCTCCGGTACGGGGCGCGAGTCCGCGTGCTCGGCATCCGGACGCCCGAGATAATGCGGACGCCCGCCGCGCTCGACGTGTGGGGGCCGGCGTCGTTCGGCCTCGACGCGACCTACGAACCACTCGCGGACCACCCATGAGTTTCGACATCCCACACCTGACGGAGATAACGCTCGACGACCTCGAAGCGCTCGGCACCGGCGCGGGCATCCTCGGCACCGGCGGCGGCGGCAACCCCCGCCTCGGCCGCCTGCGACTCCAGACGCTCCTCGAAGACGACGCCTACCCCGACTCGGTCGAACTGGTCGACCCGCGGGACCTGCCGGCCGACGCCACCGTGGCGAGCGTCGGCGGGATGGGCGCGCCCACCATCAGCGTCGAGAAGTTCGCCGGCGGCGACGAGGAAGTGCAGTCGCTTCGGGCCATCGAGGAGCTTTCCGGCGAGACGGTCGACGCGCTCATCCCCGGCGAAATCGGCGGCGCGAACAGCATGGCCCCGCTGTGCGTGGCGGCGATGACCGACCTCCCCGTGGTCGACGCCGACGGCATGGGCCGGGCGTTCCCCGAGCTACAGATGGACACGTTCTTCATCTACGGGACGCCCGTGAACTACGCGGCGACGACCGACGAGCGCGGCAATCAGGTCGTCTACCGAGACATCGACTCGGCCAAGCGCCTCGAAGACCTCGCGCGGGCCATCACCGTTCAGATGGGCGGCCGCTCGGGCTACGCCTTCCCGCTCATGACCGGCGCGTTCGTCTCGGAGTACGCGGTACCCCACACCGTCTCACTCGCCACCGAACTCGGGCGGACGGTCGAACGCGCCCGCGACGCCGGCACCGACCCCGTCGACGCCGGCCGCGAACTCCTCGGCGGCGAGGAGCTGTTCGCCGGCAAAATCGTGGACGTACACCGTCGCAACCGCGACGGCTTCGCTCTCGGGAGCGTCACGCTCACCGGGTTGGACGAGGACGCGACCCTCGAAATCGAGTTCCAAAACGAGTTCCTCGTCGCGCGGGACGACGACGGCGAGCTTCTCACGACCGTCCCCGACCTCATCTGCCTCGTCGACACCGACACCGGCGCGCCGGTCATGACCGACGCCCTGCGGTACGGCCAGCGCGTCCGCGTCCTCGGCGTGCCCGCGCCCGAACTGCTCACGACGCCCGAGGCGCTCGACGTCATCGGCCCCGAAGCGTTCGGCTACGAGATCCCCTACGACCCACTCCCGCGGGACGAGACCGGGTGGTGACGACGCAGTCGCCGCAGTCCCACCGCCGTCCGAACCGCTGAATCGCCCTCGACGCCGCGTTTCGCGCGGCGTCCCGCGACCGAACTAACTCGTACCACCACCCCGCCCCGACGCGTTGACTAGCCAATTCGGCACAACTTACGTGTCGTTTTGATTCGATTACGCCACCAGCAGTTTCAAATCGCACCCCCGAATACATCCGACCATGGAAAACCCCGACCTCACGTCCGCCGACGCCCCGTCCGACCCGAACACGCCGGAGGCGGTCCTCGAAAACTACCTCGACGAGCACGACTACGAGATATTCCGCGCGCTCAACGAGAACGGCCGCATCTCAGACACGGAGCTCGCCGAGCGCGTCGGCCTCTCCCGGACCGCGGTTCGTCGCCGCCGCGAGAAGCTTCAAGAGAGCGACGTGCTCGAAATCCTCGCGGTCATCGTCCTCCAGGAGGCCGACCTCGCCGACGCGCAGGTGCTCGTCTCGTTCAACCAGCACGTCTCTTCGGACGTGCGGACCGAGTTCATCACGATGCTCATCGACGAGGGACTCGTCTACAACACGAGTTCCTGTCTCGGCGAGTACGACCTCGTCTTCAGCGCGTGGCACACCGACCTGAACGCGCTGAAGGAGTACGTCTGGGACCTCTTCGACGGTGAGGAAATCGTCGACGACTACACCATCATCCCGCTTCTGAAGACGTGGAAGGCGTGGGACAAAGAGCTGGACCGCCCCTGAATCGGTCGGTAGCGCGGGAGGGAGGACTCTTTTCAGGCCAGGTCGTCCAGCGCGACTCGGAGCGCGTCGACGGCCTCGCCGAGTTGCGCCTGCGAAATCGTCAGCGGCGGCTGGAAGCGCATGACGTTCTTGTAGTAGCCGCCGACGCCCATGACGACGTTGGACTCCTCGCGGAGGTGCTCGCCGACCGCGGCGGCGAGTTCCTTGTCGGGGGCGGGAGCGACGTGCTGCGGGCCGGTCGTCTCCGGGTCGACGAGTTCGATTCCCTGCATCAGTCCGAGGCCGCGGGCCTCGCCGACCACGTCGTAGTCCGATTCGAGCGTGGCGAGTTCGGCCGAGAGCCACTCGCCGTTCTCGCGGGCGGTGTCGATGATACCGTTCTCCAGTTCCTCGATAGTCGCCAGTGCGGCCGCGCAGGCGACGGGGTTGCCGCCGAACGTCGAGAGGTGGTCGCCGGAGCCGAACGCGTCGGCGATTTCCGCGGGGGCCGTGAACGCGCCGAGGGGCAGACCGTTGGCGATGCCCTTCGCCTGCGTCAGGATGTCCGGTTCGACCCCGAAGTGCTCGCTGGCGAACAGTTCGCCGGTGCGGCCGTAGCCGGTCTGGACCTCGTCGGCGATGAGGAGCGCGCCGTGGTCGTGGGCGATGTCCCGGACGCGCTTGAGCCACGCCTCCGAGGGGACGACGATGCCGGCCTCGCCCATGACGGGTTCGACGACGACCGCCGCGAGGTCGCCGCTGGTGTGCGAGCCGATGACCCGTTCGAGCGCGTCGGCGCAGTCCGCGCCGCAGGTGTCGCCGTCGCAGCGGGGGCAGCGGTAGGCGTACGGCGGCGCGGTGTGAGCCACGTCGTTAATCGTCGGGGCCATGTCCTGCTTGTAGGCCCTGTTGCCGGTGAGCGCGAGGCTTCCGAGGGTTCGGCCGTGGAAGCCCATCTCCAGCGAGATGACCTCCTTGGAGCCGGTGTACTTCCGGGCGAGCTTGATGGCCCCCTCGACCGCCTCAGTGCCGGAGTTACAGAAGAAGGACTTCTGGAGGTCGCCCGGCGTCACCTCGGCGATAGTCTCCGCGAGGTCGGCTACCGGCCGGTTCGGGTGGACGTACGAACAGCCGTGAACGAACTCCTCTAACTGCTCGGTCGCGGCCTCGACGACGGCCTCGTTGTTGTGTCCGACGTTCGTCACCGAGATGCCGGAGAACACGTCGAGGTACTCGTTGCCGTCGAAGTCCTCGAGGGTGCAACCGGACGCCCGCTCGACCGGGACGTTCAGCGATTTCCAAATCGGCATGAGGTAGTCGTCGTACGCCGCCTCGACCGACGAGTTCGTCTCCCGTTCTCTCATGAACACAAAGTCTAAACTGAATCCTAATAAATTATTCTGTATGGGATAAAGTTCAAGTCTACTCGTCGGCTTCGGTCACGAAACGGTCGCCGCGGAACTCGAACGTGGCTGGATACCTCGTACTCGACTCCGTTCGCCACCGAGGACGTGTTGAACACAGTCCAAATAAGCCCACTCTACTGGAACATTTATCAATATCTGGGACGACAGTCGGGGCAAGCGGGAGTCGCGAGCGACCGCCGCGCTCCCGAGAGCCGACCATGAAATCCATCAACCCCGCAACCGAGGAAGTCATCGAGACGCACGAGGAACACGACGAGGCGACGGTCGACGCGCGCTTGGACGCCGCGTGGGACCGGTTCGAATCGTGGCGCGAGACCCCGATTTCGCGGCGCGAGAAGTTGCTCGCGTCCGCGGCCGACGTGCTGCGCGAGCACAGCGAGGAGTACGCGAGCCTGATGACAGAAGAGATGGGCAAGCCCATAGCGCAGGCGGTCTCCGAGGTCGAAAAGTGCGCGTGGGTCTGCGACTACTACGCCGAACACGCCTCGGAGTTCCTGCAGGACGAGCACATCGGCACCGTGCCAGGGTCGAAGACGTACGTCTCCTCCGAGCCCATCGGCCCGGTGCTCGCGGTGATGCCGTGGAACTTCCCGTTCTGGCAGGTGTTCCGGTTCGCGGCCCCGCACATCACCGCCGGCAACGTCGCCGTGCTCAAGCACGCGCCGAACGTCTTCGGCTGTGCCGACGCCATCGCCTCCGTCTTCGAGCGGGCGGGCTATCCCGACGACGTGTTCACCTCGCTGCAGATTCCCGCCGAGCGCGTCGCCGGCGTCATCGAAGACGACCGGGTTCGGGGCGTGAGTCTGACCGGAAGCACCCGCGCCGGGCGGGCCGTCGCGGAGACGACCGGCCGCGAACTCAAGCCGACGGTGCTCGAACTCGGCGGGAGCGACCCGTTCATCGTCCTCGACGACGCGCCGCTCGAAGCGACCGCGAAGCAGGCCGCGCGGGCACGAACCCAGAATAACGGCCAGTCGTGTATCGCCGCGAAGCGCTTCCTCGTCCACGAGGGCGTCTACGACGAGTTCGTCGAACGCTTCACGGAAGAGATGCGCGCGCTGACCGTCGGCGACCCAACGGACCCCGAGACTGATGTGGGGCCACAGGCGAGAGCAGACCTCATGGAGACGCTCCACGAACAGGTCACGGCGTCCGTCGAGGCCGGCGCGACGCTCCGACTCGGCGGCGAACCGCTCGACCGACCCGGCCACTACTATCCGCCGACGGTGCTGACCGACGTGCCCGACGGCGCGCCCGCGAGGACCGAGGAACTGTTCGGTCCCGTCGCCACCGTCATCAGGGTCGAAGACGAGAAGGACGCGGTCCGCGTGGCGAACGACACGCCCTTCGGCCTCGGCGCGAGCGTCTGGACGGCCGACGCCGAACGCGGCGAGGCGCTCACGACGAGGCTCACCGCGGGCAACGTCGCCGTCAACCACATCGTCGCGTCGGACCCGCGGGTCCCGTTCAGCGGGACGAAAAACTCGGGCTACGGGACCGAACTCTCCCGACACGGGATTCGAGAGTTCGTCAACACGAAGACGGTCTGGGTCGAGGACGCGCCCGCCGACGAGTAACCGAACAGGAACTCGGCGCGACAGCCGCGACAACACCGGCGGCGACGCCCGGAAGGCGAATCAAACCGAATCGAACGCGGACGCTTTTTTTCGATTCTGCGAGTTGACTACCATTCGAACCGCCGGCCGTTTGCCGATTTTCCGGTGAATCGTCGGCCAGTTTGTCGTTCCAGACCATGATTCTCTATTGAACTGTGTTCCTTATTTCCTCTAAAAATTGAACACAGTAAGATATATAGTGAGTAAGTTAGAATGTGGTGATGTCAATCATAACCATGACAGGAGAACTCTCACGCGTCCTCTCGAAGCGCGACGTGTTCGTGCTCGCGCTCGGGGCGATGATCGGATGGGGTTGGATCGTACAGACGGGGTACTTCATCGACCAGAGCGGCGTCACCGGCGCGATTTCGGCGTTCGTCCTCGGTGGGTTCATGGTGTTCGTCGTCTCGCTCATCTACGGCGAACTCGCCTCGGCGATGCCCTTCGTCGGCGGCGAACACGTCTACAGCATGCGGGCGTTGGGGCCGGCCGGCTCGTTCGTCTGCACGTGGGCGATAATCTTCGGCTACATCAGCGTCGTCGCGTTCGAGGCGGTGGCGCTCCCGAGCGCCCTCGCGTACATCGTCCCCGGTTTCAACGTGTTCGAACTCTGGACGGTCGCCGGCCAGCCGGTCTACGGCACGTGGGTGGCGACGGGCGTCATCGGCTCCGTGGTCATCACGTACCTCAATTACCGGGGGGTCCGCCCGGCCGCGCAGTTCCAGGCGATTCTCGCGCTCGTCATCACGCTGTCCGGCCTGACGCTCCTCCTCGGCGCGCTGTTCAACGGCACCTCGCCGTCGTCGCCGCCGCTCGCGGGAGCCGGCATCGGCGGCGTGTTCACGGTCGCCATCATGACGCCGTTCATGTTCGTCGGCTTCGACGTGATTCCGCAGGCCGCGGGCGAGGCCGACGTGTCGCCGAAGCTCCTCGGCGGGCTCATCGGCCTCTCGGTCGCCTGCGCCGCCGCGTTCTACATCGCCGTCATCTGGGCGGCCGGACAGGTCGCCACGGGCGCGACGCTCGTCGAGAGCTCGCTCCCCGCGGCGACGGCGATGGAAATCGCGTTCGACAGCGTGACCATCGGCCGCATCATGGCGCTGGCCGGCCTCGCGGGCATCCTCACGAGCTGGAACGGCTTCGTCCTCGGAGCCAGTCGCGCCATCTACGCGATGGCCGATTCGAACATGCTCCCCGAGCGGCTCGCGACGATTCACGACGACCACGACACGCCGTCGACCGCAATCGTGCTCGTCGGCGGCCTCGCGGCGCTCGCGCCCCTGTTCGGCGAGCAGATGCTCGTGTGGGTCGTCAACGCCGGGGGCCTCGGCATGGTGTCGGCGTGGTTCCTCGTCGTCGTCTCGTTCCTCGTGCTCCGGTACCGCGACCCCGACTTCGACCGGCCGTTCAAGCTCCCGGTGGGCTACGCGGTCGGCGCGCTCGGCCTGCTGCTGACGGTGTTCTTCGTCGGCCTCTACCTCCCCGGCTCGCCTTCGGCGCTGGCGTGGCCCTACGAGTGGGCGATGGTCGGCGGCTGGTGCCTGCTCGGCGTCGTCCTGCTGGCCGTCGCCGGCGGGCTTCCGACCCGGACGGAGGCCAAGGCGCACCTGAGCGCCCAGCAACTCGAAGACTAAGCCGCCTCCGGCGGTCGAAGCGCGGTGCGGTAGAATTCGGATGCGACGCGGACCGCGTTACGACACGTCGGGAAGCAGCGCGTCTTTCAGTTCTTCGAGTTCGTAGTCGTTCAGCGGGTTCGGCTCGTCCTTGATGGTCGTGATGACGAACGTCGAACTCGTCCGCGAAATCTCGTCTATCTCCTCGAACTCCGAGATGAGGTCCTCGACCATCGCGCGCGAGGCGAGGTGCGAAATCAGGACGAAGTCGGTGTCACCGAGCGTGAAATACACCTGGTTGACGCCGGGCACCTCGCCGAGTTTGTCGCCGACCTCCTTGTGGTACTCCGAGCCGTACTCGGCCCAGACCTCGGTGATGAGCGTGAGATTCAGTCCGGCCTTCTCGAAGTCGATGTCGAAGATGTCGTTCTTGATGATTCCCTGCTCTTGGAGCCGTTCGAGGCGGTAGTGAACGGTCGACTTCGGGATGCCGGTCTCCTCGGTTATCCGGTCGGGGCTCCCCGATTCGAGCGTCCCGATAGCCTTGAGGATTCGAAGGTCCTTCTCGTCCATGAACCGTAATCAGAAGTGCAACGATATTATTGTTCTGCGTCCAATCCCGGCCTCGTCACGGAGATAGCGGCAAGACGGTGGTGAGACGGGCGCGGCGCAGACGCCGGAGGTCGTCGCCGAGACGGTCAGCGATTGGGTCGAACGCCGAGGTTCGACGCGTCGGGACCGAACTCGTCGGCCAACAGCGCCGGCACGTCGTCCGGACGAACGTCGGAGTACCACCGGTTTCGCGGGTGGATGGCGACCGCGGCCCCCTCGGTGCTACAGAGCCCGAGACAGCTCGTTTCGGCGACGTGGACCCGCGACCAGAAGACGCCACGGTCGCGCAACCACGAGGTCACCGCGTCGTACACCGCCGTGCCGTCGGCCTCGGCGCAGTCGGCGTAGTCGGACTCTCGGCTGTTCGTACAGACCAGCACGTGGTCGGTAAAGCCGTGCTCGCGGACCTCGTCGGTTCGGTCGCGCATCAGTCGGCCGCGGGAGCCGCGTCCCGGCCCGCAATCGGGGTCGCCGACTCGGACTCGCCCGACGACCGGAACTGGGCGTGCGCCGCCGCGAGGACCAGCCACAAGAGGAGCTGTCCAAAGGCGAACAGTCCGGTGAGTCCGGTTTCGAGCGTCGGCGACAGCGCCCCGTGAACCGCGTTATCGGGGGCGACGACGGCGACGGCCGCGAGCAGACCGAACGGAACGACCGCACCGACGGCGGCCGCGACGAGGCCGCTCGACTCGCGCAGGCGGACGTAGGCGTAGCCGGCCGAGAGACAGGCGAGCGCCCCGGCGAGCATCATCCCGGCGTAGAGCGGGAGCCGCGTCGCCGCCGAAAGCGACTGCTCCGCGCCCGGCGCGGCCGGCGGGAGGACCAGCCACGGCGCGCCCGAGACGGTGACAAATCCTGCGAACCCCATCAGGTAGCTCTTCGCGGCGTCGGGACCGGGTATCGCCGGTTCGAGGAAGAAGAACGCGACCCCGAAGAACGCGCCGCCGAGCACGACGCCCCACAGCCCGCCGGCCGCGACGCTCACGGCCTTCGTGACCGCCATCGACACCGCGGTGTCGTGATGGCCGCCGCCTTCGCCGGCGTGGGTGCCTCCGGACTCGTGGCTGTGAGCGCCGTCGGACTCGTGGCTGTGAGTCCCCTCCGCGTCGTGGCTGTGGGCGCTCTCCGCCTCGTGGCTGTGGGCGCTCTCCTCGACGGCGGCGTGGTTCAGTTCGTCCGCGTAGGCGACGAGGGGGTTGGCGACGATGGCCATGAACAGACCGAACACCAGTCCGGCGACCAGTCCCGCCTTCACTCCCCGCGTCAGGTACTCGGCGAACATCGTCAGTGGCAGGCGATACCGGCCGCGTGGCGGAAATTGTGCAGCGAGTCGTGGACGAGCGGGTCCTGCACGAACAGGAGCGTAAAGCCCAACGCGGCGATGAAGAGGAGTCCCGCGGCCATCTGCGTGGGAGACAGTTCGGTTCGGGCGCGTTCGATTCGGCCGTTGACGGTGTTCGCCGTAGCCATGATAAACTCAGATTGATGAAAACCAAGTCCGGTTGTAAAACTTTCGAAGACAAGCCAGATTGTGTTTCGACAACTTAGATTTAATAACTCGGTGGGGCGGTTTTATGAAAGTTAATTTGCTGTACTCCAAGCACAATTGTTTTCAAACCGCGCCCGGATTGTCGAGTCGAATGTCACAGGTAACGCTCCCGCACGACGCCAAGGCGGGACCCACGAAACCGGAGGTGAGAGCGGTCACGCTCGACAAACTCGGCTTGCGGCCGACGGACCACTTCGTCGACGTCGGCTCCTGTACCGGCTCGGTCACCATCGAGGCGGCCCGGCGGGTCGAGCGCGTGACCGCCGTCGAACGGAAACCGAAGCGGCTGGACGTGACGCGGAAGAACCTCGGGGCGAACGAGTACGACGCCGACGTGACGCTCCGCGACGCGGAGGCTCCCGACGGCCTCCCGGCCGACGCCGACGCGATGTTCATCGGTGGCAGTCGAAACTTCGAGGCCGTCCTCGACCACGCCGTCGAGACCGGCGTGGACCGGGTCGTGATGAACGTTTCGCGGGTCGAGCCCGCCGGCGACGCCATCGAGGCGTTCCGCGAGCGCGACCTGCTCTCGGAGGTCGTCCAGCTGCAGGTGAGCCACGGCTACGAACTCGCCGGCGCGACGAGCTTCCGGTCGAACAACCCGGTCTACGTCGTCGTCGGCCGACGCGACGCGGAGGGGTTATGACCGTCTACGGCATCGGTCTCGGCCCCGGCGACGCCGACCTCGTGACCGTCAAGGGGAAACGCCTGCTCGAATCGGCGGCGGTGGTCTACTCGCCCGGCCGACTCTCGCGGACGGTCGCGCTGAACCACGTCCCCGAGGAGCGTATCGGCGACCTCGATTTCCCGATGACGCGCGACCCCGACGAACTCCGCCGCGCGTGGAAGGAGGCGGCCGCCGAGGTGGCCGCCCGCGCCGAGTCCGAGGACGTGGCGTTCGTGACCCTCGGCGACCCCAACGTCTACTCGACGTTCGGTCACCTCCGCCGCACCCTCGACGCGTTCCACCCCGAGGTCGACCTCGAAGTCGTCCCCGGCGTGAGCGCGATGACGGCCTTCACGACCGTGCTCGGCGTCGAAATCGAGTCCGGGACAGGGCTCGCGCTCCGCGAGGCCGCGAACGGCTCCGCGCCGACCGGCCCCGACCGCATGGTGCTGTTCAAGGTCACCGACGCGCCGACGACCCACGAGAAACTGACCGAGGCGGGCTACGACGTTCGGTTCGGCCGCCGCCTGTTCATGGAGCAAGGCGAGACGGTCGTCACCGACGACCCCGACGAACTCGCGGAGCGCGACTACTACACGCTGGCCTACGCGGAGCGCGAGGGCGTCGAGCGCGAGGTGGCGACCGCCGCGTTCGACGGCGTCGAATCGGGAGGGTCGGCGTGAGCGTCGACGGCGACGCGGACACCGGCTTCACCGACGAGGAGGGAATCCCCTTCGTCGGCGCGGGACCGGGCGACCCGGACCTGCTCACTGTCGCCGGAAGAAAACTCGTCGAGGACGCCGACCTCGTGGTTCACGCGGGGTCGCTCGTCAACAGCGAGCTCTTAGACGAGTTCTGCGCCGACGCCGAACGAGTCAACAGCGTCGGCAAGGACCTCGAAGAGCTGATTCCCCTGATGGCGGAGGCCTACGAGTCGGGCCGGACCGTCGTCCGACTCCACAGCGGCGACCCGGCGATTTACGGGGCCGCCTTGGAGCAGATGGACGCGCTGGCCGAGGCGGGCGTTCCGAGCTACCTCGTCCCCGGCGTCACCTCCGCGTTCGCCGCGAGCGCGACGCTCCGCACCCAGTTGACGCTGAACGAGGTCTCGAACCACGTCGTCTTCACTCGACCGCGGGGTCGGACGCTCTCGCCCGAGGAAGACCACATCGGCGACTTCGTCGGCTTCGGCGACACCACGGTCTGCATCTACCTCGGCACCCACGCCGTCGCCGAGACGATGGACCGACTACTGGACGAGGGCCACGACCCCGACACGCCCGTCGCGGTCGTCTACCACGCCTCGTGGCCTGACGAAGACGTTATCGAGGGGACCATCGAGACCATCGGCCAGCGGGTCGAAGACGCGGGCTACCGCGCCTCGGCGCTCGTCATCATCGGCGAGGCGGTGAACGGCTCGAACTACGAGCGGTCGTTCCTCTACGGCGACTGGGCCCGCGGCGGCGACGCGCCGAACGACGAACCCGATTCTGAAACAGAGGGGCAGACACAATGAGCGGCAACTCGACAGACTCCGAAAGCGGCCACTGTAGTACTCCCGACAGCGACGGCGAGGTCGCCGACGAAATCGCCATCGTCAGCTTCGAACGAAAGCTCGACACGGCGGAAGAAATCAAGCGCGACCTCGCGGACGACTACGACCGGATAGACGTTCTCACCTACCACGGCGACGTGTTCGCCGACCACTGGGGCGAGTACGACTGCTTCGTCGGCCTCATGGCCAGCGGCATCGCCATGCGGAAGACCGCGGGCCTCCTCGACGACAAGTGGGAGGACCCGGCGGTCGTCGTCGTCGACGAGGAACTGACGTGGGCGATTCCGCTCACCGGCGGCCACCACGGCGCGAACCAAGTCGCCTACGACCTCTCGAAACTCGGGGCCGTCCCGGCGATGACGACCGCCTCGGAGGCCGCGGGCAAACAGGGCGTCGAGAGCAAGGCGAAGGCGCTCGACTCCCACGTCGTCAACGGCGATTCGACCGTGGCGACGAACCTCGCCGTCCTCAACGACGAACTCGGCCCGGTCGCCCGACTCGACGGCCCGAAGGCGGTCCTCGTCGGCGACGACGTGACAGTCCTGAAGCGCAACGGCGACGACGGCGTCGTCCTCGGGACCGGGAGCGTCTCCGGCGCGAAGAAAGCGCAGTTCCTGACGGCGTGGGAGCGGGCGCTCGACGACGCCGACCGCGACTGGGACGACGTGGAGTTCGTCGCCACCGGCACGCGAAAGGCGGACGAACCCGGTATGCTCGACGCTGCCGAGGAAATCGGCGCGGGCGTCGTCTACTTCGAAAAGGAGACCCTCTCCGAGTTCGAGGGGCCGACGCCCTCGCGGTCGAAGGAACTCATCGGCTGGCCCGGCATCGCCGAGGCGAGCGCCATCGCCGGCGGCCGCGACCACGAACTGGTCGTCGAAAAGCGGCGCTACGACGACGCCGTGACCGTGGCGGTGGGACGATGAGCGACGGCGGCGAACCGGCGTCCGGCTCCAGCGGCCGCGACGAGGTGCCCGACGACTACGGGACGCTCTACGTCGTCGGCATCGGCCCCGGCCTCCCGGACCACATGACCCAGCGGGCGAAGGAACTCGTCTCGACCTCGGACTGCGTGGTCGCTTCGAACCTCTATCAGGAGTTCCTTCGCGACGACGGAACGCTCCCACCCGAAGAAAGCGACGAGGGGCCGGAAGTCGTCCGCTCGTCGATGGGAAAGCAGGTCGAACTGACCCGCGAGGCGTTCGGGCGCGTCCGAGACGGCGAGGACGTGGTCCACGTCTCCGGCGGCGACCCGAACGTCTACGGGAAGTCCGACCTCGTGTTCACGATGGCGGAGACGGACGAGGCGACCGACGTGCCAATCGAAATCGTCCCCGGCGTCACCGCGGCGCTCGGCGGCGCGGCCATGATGGGCGCGCCGCTGTCGAACGACTTCTGTACGGTCTCGCTGTCCGACAAGTGGCGCGGCTGGGACGAAATCGAAGAGAAACTGCGCGCGGCCGCCATCAGCGGCTTCGTCATCGTCCTGTACAACTGCTGGCGGAACTACGAACGCGCCATCGACGTGGTCCGCGAGGAGCGGGCCGACGACGTACCGGTCGGCATCTTCAACGACGCCGGCCGCGGCGAGGCGGGCCGCAATCTGGACGACGAGACGTTCTCGGTGACGACCCTCGGCGACGCGAAAGCCCACGACGACGACGTGGGCGGGATGGGAACCTCGATTCTCATCGGCACCCACGAGACCGAACCCTGGAGCAACGACTACGAAACGTATCTCGTCACGCCCCGCGGCGGGCGCGACGTCGACGACTTCTAACGCATGAGCAAATCAGACACGGAATCCGAATCGAAGTGCGGCGGAGCGACGGCGGAATCGACTGACGCAGCCGACTCAGAATCGAGGTGTGGCGCGTCGTCCTCGAAGGGCGACGGCGACGCTGCTTCGAAGTGCGGCGGCAGTTCGGGCGGTTCGAAGAAGGGACAGACCGCCGAGAAGGTCGAAGCGACCATCGAGGACTTCGACGGCGAACCGGGGCAACTCGTCGCCGTCGGCCTCGGTCCCGGTCGCGCGAGCGAGATGACCACGCTGGCGAAAGACACCCTCCGCGAGGCCGACCACATCGTCGGCTACACGACTTACATCGAACTCCTCCCAGACGACATCGTCGAGGGCGCAGACGACATCTACTCGACGCCGATGTGCGGCGAGGTCTCTCGGACCGAGGAGGCGGTCGACCGAACGCTCGCCGGCAACGACGTGGCCATCGTCGGGAGCGGCGACCCCAACGTGTACGCGCTGGCCGGCCTCGCGCTCGAAATCCTCGAATCGAAGGGCGCGACCGCGAGCATGGTCGACTTCGACGTGGTCGCGGGCGTCCCGGCGGCGCAGTCCTGCGCGGCCCGGCTGGGCGCGCCGCTCGTCAACGACACCGTGACCATCAGCCTCTCGGACCACTTGACCTCGATGCCGACCATCGAGTCGCGCCTCCACGCGGCCGCCAAGGAGGGCTTCACCATCGCCATCTACAACCCGTGGAGCCGCAAGCGCCGGGCAAACTACGAGAAGTGCTGCGAGATTCTCCTCGAACACCGCGCGCCCGACACGCCGGTCGGCATCGTCCACGGCGCGGGCCGCGACGACGAGGAAGTCGAAATCGTCGAACTCCGCGAACTGCCCGACCTCGGCGAGACCGACCTCGTGGACATGACGACGACGCTTCTGGTCGGCAACGAGGAGACGTACGTCTGGGACGACCGGATGGTGACGCCGCGGGGCTACGAGCAGAAGTACGAGTACTGAGATGTTCGAAATCGCAATCGACCGAGACGCCTGCGACGGCATCTTCGCCTGTCTCGCCCGCGACGGGCGGTTCGTCGAGGACGACGACGGGCTCGCCACGATCGACCCCGACGCGGCCGGCGTCGTGCGCGTCGAGCGCAGCGACGAACGCGTCATCGCCCTCCTCGAAGGCGACGCCGAGGCGGATGACGACGCGACACTCGCGGCGCGAGCCTGTCCGCCCGGCGCGATTTCGGTACGGGAGGTGGACGCGTGAGCGACGCCGGCGTCGACCCTGCGGACGACCTCCTGAAGAGCGCGCCCGAGACGGCCTACCTGTGGGGCCACGTCGCCGGCGGCGGCCGCGTCGAGCGGGGGCAGTTCACGGCGCTGACGAACGACGAGACCTGCGCGAACCGCCTCGCGGCCATCGCCGGCGGCGGCGACATCGACCGCCGAGAGACGGAGCGAGAATACGCGCACAACACCGCCGTCACCCGCGTCAAAGACGAGTACCACGTCATGGTCGAAGGCGACGTGGTCAGACGCGCGAGCGCCGCGTTCGGTCTCCCCGTCGGTGACGACGCCGGCGGCTACCGCTTCGATGTGTTCGAAGACCAGCGAAAACAGCTCCTTCGGGGGCTCCTCGAATCCTGCGGGACGGTCTGTTTCAAGTCCTCGGCGGGGACGGTCGGCATCTCGTTCGTCCACCACGACCGGGCGCTCCTCGACACCGTGGACCGACTGCTCGACGCCTGTCCGGTCGACGCGCCGACCGGCCCGATTCAGGAGACCTCGTCGGGCGGCTACTGGTTCGGTATCGACGACGACGCGGCCGCCGGCTTCGGCGAGTGGGTCTACGAGGGCAGCGACGAGACGAGCCTGTTCGCGCCGACGCGGCGCCGAAAGCTCGTCCGCAGTCTCGAAGAGGCCGAGAACGCATGAGCCTCGAACGGCCCGACCCAGCGCTCGACGACGACGCCGTCCTCCTCGTCGGCCACGGCTCGCGCCGCGAGGAGTCTAACGAGCAGGTGCGGACGCTCGCCGCGAAGTTGGAGTCGCGGCTGTCGGTTCCGGTCGACGCGGCGTACATCGAACTCGCCGAGCCCTCGATAGACGACGCAATCGAGACGATGGCACCGACCTGCCGGACGATGACCGTCGTCCCGCTCTCACTTTTCGCCGCGAGCCACGTCAAAAACGACGTGCCGCTGGCGGTCCAGCGGGCCCGCGCGACCCACGACGACACCGAGTTCCGGTTCGGGTCGCACCTCGGCATCCACCCCTCGCTCGTCGACCTGCTGGACGAGCGGGCGCGGGCGGTCGAGTCCGACCTCGGCGTCGACCGCGAGGACGACGACGTGGCGGTCGTGCTCTGCGCCCGCGGGTCGAGCGACCCCGACTCGAACGGTGACGTGCACAAACTGGCGCGCCTGCTGTACGAGGGCCGCGGGTTCACCCGCGTCGAATCGGCGTTCATCGGCGTCACCACGCCCCGGTTGGAGGAGACGCTTCACACCGTCGCCAAGGACCGCCCGGACGCGGTCGTCGTCCTCCCGTACATGCTCGGCGACGGCGTGCTGACGGGGCGAATCGTGGACACGGCCGAGACGTTCGACGAGGAGTACCCCTACGTCGACGCCGGCGCATCGGGACCGCTCGGCACGGACGACCGGGTGGTCGAGACGCTCGCCGACCGGTATCGAGAGGCCCGCTCGGGGAGCGTCGAGATGTCCTGCGACACCTGCAAGTACAAGGTCGAACTCGCCGGCTACGAGGACGATGAGGGCGGCGCTCGCGCGATGCTCCGCTCGCTCGTCCATCAGGCCGAACACGCCGACCGAAGCGACGTCGACGACGACCCGCACGTCCACGACGCCCCCGAGAAACACGTCGCGGTCTGCACGAACCAGACCTGCGCCGCCAGCGGCGCGGCGACCGTCCTCGAAGAGCTCAGACAGGGCGTGCGCGACGCCGATGACTGCGACGTGCACGTCTCTCGAAGCTCGTGTCTCGGCCAGTGCGGCGACGGCCCGATCGTCGCCGTCTACCCCGACAGCGTCTGGTACGGCGGCGTGACGCCCGACGACACCGACCGCATCGTCTCGTCCCACCTCGAACGGGACCGCATCGTCTCGAACCTCGTCCACCAATCACTCTAATCATGGCCTGCGCAGAACTCGAAGCGCTCCGACTCGCGCTGTTAAACATCACCGGAACGACCGACGAACACGCGAAGCGACACGCGGAAGCCGAACTCGAGGACTACCTCGACGACGCCGGCCCGATTCAGGCGCTCGCGAACGCGACTACCCTCGACGAGGCCCAGCGGCATCTCGACGCCGCGCTCGTCGACCTCGAAGAAGAGGCGACGCGAATCGACGACGACGACCCGCAATCGGGCTACCTCCGGGGACGGCTCGTCGCCGTCCGCGACGCAGAGCGGTCGCTTCGCCGCATCCGCGAGGGAGCCGATGCGTTCCTCGACGACCTCGGAGAGGCGCACCACACGCTCCACGACGCCTTTCCCGTCGAGGACTGAGCCCGATGGCACCGTCCCCACTCACGGCCTGCCGCGACCTCGGGGAAGTCGAGCCCGCGAGCAGTCGCCACAACTGGGCGCGCTCCGCGGTCGAAGCGACCGACGACGCCGTCTTCGTCGGGACCGCGGACGGCCGCGTTATGGCGCTGGAGACTACTGCCGACGCGGCCAGTGCCTCCGACGCCGCGCCCGACGCCGGCGAGCGCTGGCGGACGCGCGGCGAGCACTCCGTGGTGTCGATGGCCGGGAGCGACGAGCTGCTCGTCGTCGGCGAGCGCGGCGGCGACGGGCTGGTTCGCGTCCTCGACGCCGAGACGGGCGTCACCCGCTGGACGTACGCGACGGCTGACGACGTGGGCACGGCGACGAAAGACTCGCTGTTCTTCCGACCGTACGTCGTCGACCTCGCGGTGACGGGCGACAGGGTCGTCGTCGCCGCCCGGCGCTACGAACGGGACGGCGAGGACAGGGTCTGGCGGAGCGTCGTCCTCGGGTTCGACCGAGGCGGGCGACTCGCGTGGCGCAGACACGTCCACGCGTCGCCCATCGCGGTCGCTGCCGAGGGGGACCGCGTCGCCGTCGCGTACAACCGCTGTCCGAACCCCGAACAGGACGGCCTCATTCTCCTCGACGCACACTCCGGGGCGCGGGTCGCGTCGTGGGACCCCGACACCGACGGGGACCGACGCGTCGGCGACGTGGCCTTCGCGGGCGACGCGCTGGCCGTCGCCAGCCACGGCGACAAACGCGGCTACCTCATCGATTTCGACGGGGAGACGCGGTGGCGACTCGACCTCGCGACCGAGCGCCGCGTCGGCGACGAGACCGTCTACGCCTACCCGAACCACGTCTGCGTCGCCGACGGAACCGCCGTCTTCGTCACGGGGAACACGTTCGCCGAGTCGACCCGCGACCCGGACGCGCGACACCCCGACGAACACACCGCGGTCGGCGTCTCAGTCGCCGGAGGCGACCGTCTGTGGACCCGCGACACCGGCGGATTCGCACGGGCGGCCGCCGCCACCGACTCGCGGGTGTTCGTGCCGTCCGCCCAGCACTTCCGAGAGCGGGAGGCAGAGCGCCACGGCGTCCACGTTTTCGCCCCCGACGCGGGACACGTCGAAACGGAGGGACTCCCCGGAATCCCGACCGCCGTCGCCGCGGGCGGGGGCGTCCTCGCGGTGGTCGAAGAGCCGGTCGAGTACCACGACGAGGGCGTCACTCGCGGGGCGTATCGACTCCACACGCGACCGATTCGATAGGAACACACCATGCCAAAAGAGACGACCGAGTCCCCGCTACTGCCCGTCCGCGGAGCGCGCGGCCTCGGCGACCCGCTCGGCCGACAGGTCGGACAGCGGGATGCGCCGCGCGCCCGTCTCGGAGACGAGGATGTCGGTCACTCCGATACCGCCGTCGCCGGCATCGACGACGACGACCGAGGCGTCGGCGGTGGCGAGGTTCCGCGCCGCCGACCGGGTCTGTCCGGTGGGACTGCCGTCCGCGACGTTGGCCCGGCCGTCAGTGACGACGACGACGAGCGCGCCGGCGGCGTCCGAGCGGTCGATGACCCGACGGGCGGCGTCCAGCCCGGACGGAAGCGGCGTCCTGTCGCCCGTGGGGAGTTCCTTCAGGTGCCGCGCCGCCAGCGTGACGCTGTCGGTGGGCGGGAGCAACACCTCGGCGTCGTCGCCGGCGACCGCGACGAACGAGACCTCGTCGCGCTGTTCGTAGGCGTCTTCGAGGAGCGACAGCACGGTGCCTTTCGCCCGCCGCATCGCGGCGCGCATCGACGCGCTCGCGTCCACGACGAACACGACGAGCGTCGCGGCCGACCCGCGGGCGACCGCGGTTCTGAGGTCAGACCGGGTGACGCGGGACCGACCGGCCGAGGCGGCGGCCCGGACCGACGCCGGCACGTCGATGTCGTCGGTCTCGGTCGCCGGTTCGGTCCGCACCCGCGAGCCTCGCCCCTGCCGCGACTCCCGAACTGCGGCGCGGCTCCCGTCGCCCGGCGTCTCCGCGTCGAGGGCCGCGTCCTCGACCGGCGGCCGCTCGACGTCGCCGATGGCGGCCCGGCTCTGCCCGGGGAGAAGCGGCGTTGCTTCGTCGGGGTCGTCGTCTGCGGAGTCGTCGGTATCGCCGTCTCCGGAAGTCCCGTCTTCCGAATCGCCGTCTTCGGGTCCGCTCTCGTCGGCTCCGCCGACCGCTCCACCTCGGTCGTCGCCGCCGGCATCGTCCCCGTCATCGCCGTCCCCAGCATCGGAATCGGAACCCTCTCTCGCGGCGTCGGAACCGGCTTCCTCGCCACCGTCGTCGTTGCGGCCGTCGCCTCCACCGTCGCCACCGGCACCTTCGCTCCCGTCACCGCCACCGTCCTGCTCTCCGTCGCCGTCGTCCCGGCCGTCCGCCTCGTCGAAGTGGTCGTCGAGCACGTCGTCGACGTCCGGGTCGTCGTCGAACGGGCGGCTCTGGAGTCGGTGCGGGAGCGCGAGCGCGGCCGCTTCGCGCACGTCGCCTTCGAGCACCTTCGTCCGGCCGTCGAGCGCCGCGAGGGTACGGGCCGCGCGGGCGATGGCGATGTCGGCGCGGTGGCCCTCGACGCCGGCGTCGACGCAGAGTTCGGCGATGTCGCGCTTGAACTCGACCGGGAGCGCGACCGAGTCGAGGCGGTCCGTCGCCTCGCGGAGCGCGGTTTCGAGCGCCGCGGTCCCCTCGCGGTGGGCGTCGGCGACCGTCTCCGGGTCGTCGCCGCCCGCCAGCGCCCGGTCGATAATCTCCACGCGGTCGTCGACGTCGCGGCTGCCGACGACGGTCGCCTGGAGGGCGAAGCGGTCCCGGAGCTGAGGTCGGAGGTCGCCCTCCTCGGGGTTCATCGTCCCGACGAGGGTGAACTCGGCGGGGTGTTCGACGCTCACCCCGTCGCGCTCGACACGGTTGACGCCGCTCGCGGCCGCGTCCAAAAGCAGGTCGACGAGGTGGTCGTCGAGGAGGTTCACCTCGTCCACGTAGAGGATACCGCGGTTCGCGCGGGCCAAGAGCCCGGGGTCGAACGACGCCTCGCCGTCGAGCGCGTCGGCGACGGAGAGCGTGCCCGCGACCCGGTCGCGAGTCGCGCCGAGTGGGAGCGTCACGAGCGGGACCGACCGGCGCTCGACCGCGGGGTCGTCGCGGCCGCGACACGAATCGCACTGGCGGGCCGGGTCGTCCGGGTCCGGCGGACAGCCGTACGGACAGCCAGCGACGACTTCCTGTTCGGGCAGGAGGTCGGCGAGGGCGCGGACCGCGGTCGACTTCGCGGTTCCCTTCTCGCCGCGAACGAGGAGTCCGTCGAGGTCGTCGTTGGCCCCGACGGCCAACAACGCCCGTTTCAGTTCGTCTTGCCCGACGATAGCCGAAAACGGCAGCGTCTGAGTCGTCATCGAATACGAAATCGTACTTGCAGTAAGACAATAACACTTTATCAATGACACCGACAATCGGACTGTACACAGCGACGGAAAACGAGTTGGGCGCGGTCCAGCGGGCCGCGCGCCGACTCGACGGAATCGACCTCGTCGTCCGCTCCGCGAGCGATTTGGACGACGTGACCGACGCGGACGCCTTCGTCGACGAGTTGGAGTCGACGACGGCGGCCGTCTTCTGGCTCCACGGAGCCGAAGACAGCATGCCCGGCTACGACCACGCGGTCGAACGACTCGAAGCGGCGGGCGTGCCGCTCGTCGTCGAGGCCACCGGCGACGCCTTCGCGCGGCAGGACACGACCGTCGCCGACGCCGACCGCGAGCGCGTCTGCGAATATCTCGACCGCGGCGGCGCGGTGAACGTCGAGAACCTCTGTCGGTTCCTCGCCGCCGAGTACGCCGGCGTCGAGACCGAAGTCGACGACCCGGTCGAACTCCCGACTGAGGGCGTCTACCACCCGGACTACCCCGGCGTCGAGTACGACGAACTGCTCGATACTCACGACCCCGACAAGCCGACCATCGGCGTCTGGTTCTACGAGTCCCACTGGACGCACGCGAACACTCGGTACGTGGACGCGCTCGTGGAGCGACTCGAATCGCTCGGCGCGAACGTCCTGCCCGCGTTCTGCAACCCCGCGACCGACGAGGAGGGACAGGAGAACGCCGAGTGGGTCGCGCGGAACTGGTTTTCAGACGACGACGGCCCCGTCGTGGACGCGGTCGTCAGCTCCTTCATGTTCTCGCTGTCGATGAGCGAGCGCGGCCGCGACGCCGACGACGAGGGCGCGGACGCAGAGGACGTGTTCCTCACCGAACTCGGCGTTCCCGTCTTACAGGCCATCACGACCATGCGCTCCCGAAGCCGGTACGAGTCGAGCGACACGGGCGTGATGGGCTTCGAACTCGCGCTGTCGGTCGCGCTCCCCGAGTTCGACGGCAACGTCATCACCCACCCGATAAGCGGGAAAGAGCGGATGGAAGACGAGGCGGGCGTCGGGAGCGCGCCGAAACAGCACTTCCCCATCGAGGACCGCGTCGACCACGTCGCCCGGCTCGCGGTCAACTGGGCGCGGCTCCGCCACCTCCCGAACGACGAGAAGCGCGTCGCGGTCGTCCTGCACAACTACCCGCCGAGCGACGACGGCATCGGGACGGCCTTCGGGATGGACAGCCCCGCGAGCACGGTCAACCTCCTGTCCGAACTCCGGAGTCGGGGCTACGCCGTCGGCGACCTCCCCGCGGACGGGCAAGCGCTCATCGACGACCTCACCTCGCAGTTGACGCTGGACGACCGCTGGGTCGCGCCCGAAGACGTGCGGGACCTGAGCGTCGACGTGGTCTCACCCGACCAGTACGTCGACTGGTTCGCCGACGCCGACGACCGCTTCCGCGACAACGTCGTCGACGAGTGGGGCGAACCGCCGGAGCGACCCTTTGCGATTCCGGGCGTCGAGTTCGAGAACGTCCTCGTGACCGTCCAGCCCCCGCGCGGGTTCGGGATGGACCCCTCGAAGGTGTACCACGATTCGGACCTCCAGCCGCCGCACGACTACGTGGCGTTCTACGCGTGGCTCCGCGAGGCGTTCGAGGCCGACGCCGTGGTCCACCTCGGCACCCACGGCAGTCTCGAATGGCTCCCCGGCAAGACCGTCGGGCTGAACGGCGAGAGCGCCCCGGACCAACTGGTCTCGGCCCTTCCGAACGTCTACCCGTACATCATCAACAACCCCGGCGAGGGGACGCAGGCCAAGCGCCGGTCGTACGCGGCCATCGTGGACTACCTCACGCCGGTTATGCGCACCGCGGGAACGTACGACGACCTCGCGGACCTCGAAGAACTCGCCCGCGAGTACCGCGAGGCGGGCATGGACGAGGCCCGCCCAGAGCGCGGTGACCAACTCCGCGAACTCCTCCTCGACGCGGTTGACGACCTCGACCTCGCGGTCGAACTCGGGTTCGAAGACGCCGACGCGGTCGGTGACGCAATCGGTGACGCGGATGCCGACGTCGGTCCCGAAGCCGTCGATTTCGACGAACTCGTCGAGCGCGTCCACGAGTACCTGACCGACGTGAAGACGACGCAGATTCGGATGGGCCTCCACACGATGGGCGAACCGCCCGAGAGCGACCGCCTCGTGGAGTACCTCGTCGCGCTCACGCGCCTCCCGAACGCCGACACGCCGAGCCTCCGCGAGAGCGTCGCGGGCGTCATGGGCGTCGATTACGACCGAATGCGAGACGAACCGGGGACGTACGACGACGACCTCGGGATGTACCTCTCGGAGGCCGCAGACCGCGTCTACGACCAGTGCGTCGAACTGGTGTCGGCCCTCGCCGAACGCGACTTCGACGTGCCCGAGTCGGAGGTCGACGCCGGCCCCGACGACGAGGTGAACATGAACCTGCTCGTCGTCGATATCGACCAACTCGGCGACGCGCGAGCCAAGCGCGGCGCGCACGACGACCTCCGCGAAGTGCTGGCGTTCATCTGCGACGAGGCGGCCCCGCGGGTCGCGGCCGCGGAAGCCGAGATTCCGCAGACCGCCGACGCGCTGGCCGGCGAGTACGTCCGCCCCGGCGGCTCCGGCGCGCCGACCCGCGGCGGGGTGGACCTGCTGCCGACCGGGCGGAACTTCTACACGCTCGACCCGCGGAAAGTCCCGGCCAAGCCGGCGTGGAGCGTCGGCGAGCGGGTCGCCGAGGGCGTCCTCGACCGCCACTACGGCGACCACGGCGAGTACCCCGAGGAGTTCGGGGTCGTCGCGTGGGGGACGCCGACGGTCAGAACCCGCGGCGAGACCATCGCGCAGGTGCTCGCGTTCATGGGCGTCGAACCGGTGTGGACCGACGCGGGCCGCGTCGACGGCGTGGAGCCGATTCCGCTGGACGAACTCGACCGCCCGCGAATCGACGTGACCACCCGCGTCTCGGGGCTGTTCCGCGACGCGTTCCCGCAGGCCGCGAGCGTCGTCAACGACGCCGTCGACGCGGTCGTCGAACTCGACGAACCCCACGAGATGAACTACGTGAAAAAGCACGTCGAGGAAGACGCCGCCGAGTTCGAGGCTGATGGCGTCGCCGCCGACGAGGCCGAGAAACTGGCCAAACACCGCGTGTTCACGACGACGCCCGGCGGCTACGGCGCGGGGACGAACAAGGCCGTCGACGAGGGCGAGTGGGACGACCGGAGCGACCTCGCGGACGTGTTCGTCCAGTGGGGCGGCTACGCCCTCGGGAGTCGCGGCAGCGTGACCGAGGCCCACGACGCCTTCGAGCGCCGCTTGAGCGGGGTCGAAGCCACGGTGAAAATCGAGGACACCGCCGAGCAGGACGAGTTCGACTCCTCCGACTGGTACGCCTTCCACGGCGGGTTCGTCTCGGCTGTCGGCGAGATTTCCGGGAGTGACCCGGCCTCGTACGTCGGGGACTCCAGCGACCCCGACAACGTCAGCGTCTACACGAACGAGGAGAAGGTCCGCAAGGCGATGCGGGCGCGCGTCCTCAACCCCGACTGGCTCGACAGCATGGAGGAACACGGCTACAAGGGCGCGGGCGACCTCTCGACCACGGTCGACGTGGCGCTCGGCTGGGACGCGACGACGGGCGTCGTCAGCGACACCCTCTGGGAAAGTCTCGCCGACGCCTACGCCTTCGACGAGGACCGACAGGAGTGGCTGCGCGACGTGAACCCGTGGGCGCTCGAAAGCATCACCGCAACGTTCCTCGAAGCCATCGACCGCGACCTGTGGGATGCCGACGACGACGTGAGAGAGCGGTTGCAGGACATCAACCTCTCCGTGGAGGGCGACCTCGAAGCGAACACGACGAACGCCATGGCCGGAACCCAATCAGATGACTGAACGAGACGCCTACGCCGACCTCGGCGCGACGACGCGGGACGCGATGGACATCGCGGAGACGAGCATGGACATCGTCCGGACGTTCGTCCCCGACGAGACGCTGAACGACCGACTGCGACAGAAGGCGGTCCACTCGACCGGCGACATCGAGTTCCAGCACCTCCTTCGCTGTCAGAACGGCCCGGTCGTCGCGGGCGCGAGGGCCGTCCTCGACGAGCGACCCATCGTGACCGACATCACGATGGCGAAGGCCGGCGTCACGGGCCGCGGCCACGACTGCCCGGTGCGGAAGGCAATCGGCAACGGCGCCGAACTCGCCGCCGAGACGGGCATGACTCGGACCGCGGCCGCGGTGCTCGAACTCGACAAGCAGGGCGTCTACGACGGCGCAATCGCGGTCGTCGGCAACGCGCCGACCGCCGCGTTGGCGCTCTGCGACTGCATCGAAAACGGGACCCGACCGGCGGCCGTCGTCGCGACGCCCGTCGGCTTCGTCAAGGCCGAAGCGAGCCGGAAGCGCGTCCGCGAAATCGCCGACGAGTACGGCGTTCCGGCGGTGACGAACGTCGGGAAACGCGGCGGGAGCGGCCTCGCGGCCGCGCTCACGAACGAGTTGATTCACGTCGCGAGCGACGTTCGCAACGGCGACGTCGACCTCGAAGACCATGAGTGAGGACGACCCGTACGACCTCGATTCGGGGGCGGACCCGGCGACGTTCGCCGCGGCCGCGCCCGAACCGAGCGTCGGCGAAATTGGTGGAGGCAGCGAGGACGCCGAGGACGCCGCCGCGCCGGTCTACGCGGTCGGAATCGGCCCCGGCAACTCGGAGTATCTGACGCCTCGCGGGCGGCGAGCGATTCGGGAGGCCGACGTGGTCGTCGGCTTCGAGACGGTCGTCGACTTCGTCGCCGACGAGACCGACGCCGACCTGCTCACCTGCGGCTACGCCGACGAAGCAGAGGCGCTGTCCGAGTTCGGGAGGCGCGTCGCGGCCGGCGAGCGCGGGACGGCGGTCCTCATGGGCGACGCGAACCACTCGGGCTACCAGTTCCTCGGGAAGGTCCAGCGGGCCGTCGAGCCACCGGTCAGGGTGATTCCGGGCATCTCGTCGCTCCAGATAGCCGCGAGTCGCGCCCGGACGCCGATGGAGGACACGCGGTTCGTCACGCTCCACAAGAGCGGGTCGCTCGACGCCGACCTCGACCGACTGGCCGAGGCGGTGGGCGAACGCCACCTGCTCGTCTTGCCGCGGCCGTTCGACTGGATGCCGGGCGACATCGCGGAGTTCCTCCTCGATTCGGGCGCGGACGAATCGCTGGACGCCCTCGTGCTCGAACGCCTGACCCACGACGACGAGCGAATCACCCGAACGACGCTCGGCGACCTGCGCGACTCGGCCGGCGGGAGCGGCCCCGACTCGACGCCGTACTCGGACCTCACGGTCCTCGCCGTCAGGGCCCCCGTCGACGCGACGGACTGAGCCGTCCCACACGGGGGAGTTAGGCTCGCCTAAATTTCGAAGACGTTTTAAGCATTTAGGGAAGCCTAAAATACATGGCAAACGACGGACACAGCGGTCGAGAATCGACGCGGCGCGAGTACCTGCAGTACGGCGGCGCGGTCGTCGCGGGCGGTCTGCTCGCCGGCTGTACCGGTGGCGGCGGGTCGGAGACGACGACGACGGAGTCCGAGACGACCACGGCGACGGCGACCGAGACGGCGACAGAGACGGAGACGGAAACCGAGACGACGACCGAGGCGTCGGAATCCTACTCGGTGTCGATAGAACCGGTCGGCGAGGTCACGTTCGACTCGGTCCCGGAGACGTGGGTCGCGAACAACGGCAGTTGGGCCGACATGGGCGTCGCGCTCGGCCTCGACGCGCCGATGGGCGTCTGGCTCCCCGGCCGGTACCACACGCAGTACTACGACGAGATTCCGGACGTGAGCGTCGACAAGTCGTCCATCCGTCAGCTGTGGGGCGACAGCGGCGTCGGCAAAGAGCAGTTCTACGACATGAACGCGGACGTGCACATCGCCGACCCGAACTTCCTCCTGAACCGCGGCCAGTGGAGCGAGGGCGATATCGAGGAGATTAGCACCCAAGTCGGTCCGTTCTTCGGCAACAGCATCTTCTCGCGCGGCTACGCGTGGCACGAGGACTACCGCTACTACAGCCTCTACGAGGCGTTCGAGAAGCTCGCGCAGGTGTTCCAGCGCGAGGACCGCTTCGAGGCGTTCGAACAGGTCCACGAGGAGTTCCAGGCGAACCTCGCGCCGGTCGTCCCCGCGCAGGGCGAACGACCCTCGGCCGCCGTCGTCTGGGGCGGCGGCGACGAGCCCGAGGAGTTCTACCCCTACATCATCGACGAGGGGACGAGCTTCAAGCACCTCAACGACCTGAAGGTCAACGACGCGCTCGCGACGACCGACGTGAAGGACTTCTACAGCAACCGCGGCGCAGTCGACTTCGAGACGCTCCTGGAGGTCGACCCCGAAGTGCTTCTCCTGCGCGGACAGGAGGCCAAGACCCGCGAGGAGTTCCAGAACACGGTCATCTCGTTCATGGAGAGCCACGAAGTCGCGAGCGAACTCACCGCGGTCAAGAACGACGACGTCTACCGCGCCGGCGCGCTCTACCAGGGCCCTATCACGAACCTCGTCGTGACTGACCGCCTCGCGCAGACGCTGTACGACGCCGACGAGCGCCTGTTCGACGCCCAGCGCGTCAGCGACATCGTCAACGGCGACCTGTAGTTCGGTCCCGCTTCGCGGCCCCGCTTTTCCCGTTTCGCTCCGCCGTCGAGCGGCGCATTCCGCCAGAATTCTTATATGTTTTTAGGCTAGCCTAAAACACATGGCGACAAGCCGAGATGTCGGGCGGACACCGGATGCCGACGTGGCCCCGGACGACCGCGCCGCGTCAGCGACGTTGCACAGTTTCCTCAACTGCTACCTCCACGAAATCGGCGGTCACGAGGTCGTCAACGCGGCCGAAACGCCGCTTGTGACCGACTGTAAACGAGGAGTTCGACTCCCGCTTCCGGAGCAGGGAATCGAGGTGTTCGTGCCGCTTTCGTACTATTCCGCCGGGGACCGACACCTGTTCGGCGGCCCCGGCGTCTCCGTCCTCCCGGACGGCCGGGCCGTCGACCTCGACTACCTCCGACTTGCGCGATTGCTCCTCGAAGAGCTGTCGCTCGCCCGCGACGCGCCGGGTGCGGTGGACGAACTGCTCCTCCGGGTCGTCGAGAGCTGTCGGAACACCGCCCGGGCGGTCGAGGCCCGCCGCGGCGACGAGGAGCGACTCTACGGCTTCGAGACGACGTTCCGCGACGCCGAGCAGTCGCTCGTCTTCGGCCACCACAGACACCCGACGCCCAAGAGCAGGCAGGGCATCGCGCCGCACGACGAACCGCGGTTCGCCCCGGAGCTACGCGGGTCGTTCCGGCTCCACTACTTCCGGGTCGCGGCCGACCTCCTCGACCACGACTCGACGCTCGACCGGAGCGCCCCGGCGTGGATAGCCGACGCGCTCCGGGCGGACGAGTCGGTGCCCGAGTCGTTCGTCGCCGAACACCTCGACGGCGACACCGACGACGGACTCGTCCCGGTCCATCCGTGGCAGGCCGACTACCTCCTCGCACAGCCGGCGGTTCGAGTGCGCCTCGGCGACGGTATCGAGTCGCTCGGCGAGGTCGGCAGGGAGTTCTACCCGACCTCCTCGGTTCGGACGCTGTACTCGCCGGACGCACCGTTCATGGTCAAAGGCTCGCTGAACGTCAAAATCACCAACTCCGCGCGGGTCAACAAGCGGCACGAACTGGTCCGCGGCGTCGCCGTCAGCGAGCTGCTCGACGCCGGCCTCCGCGACGTTATCGACGCCGAGTTCCCCGAGTTCGATCTCATCGACGACCCGGCCTACGTCACCGTCGACCTCGGCGACGGCGAGTCCGGCTTCGAGACCGTCCTCCGCGAGAACCCCTTCCGCGGCGACGCGGCGACGAACGCGACGCCCGTAGTGGCGCTCTGTCAGAACCCCATCGGCGGCGGTCGCTCCCGACTCGGGACGATTGTCGAGACGCTCGCAGAACGCGAGGGGCGGTCGGCGGGCGCGGTCGCCGAGTCGTGGTTTCGGCGGTACCTCTCGGTCGGGGTCCGGCCGGTGCTGTGGCTCTACCTCCGGTACGGCTTCGGCGTCGAGGCCCACCAGCAGAACAGCGTCGTCCTGTTGGAAGACGGCTATCCGACCGCGTTCCGCTACCGCGACAATCAGGGCTACTACTTCCCCGAGTCGCGGTACAACCGACTCGACGACTTCCTCCCCGGCGTCGGCGAGCGCACGGACACCGTCTGCAGCGACGACATCGCGGACCAGCGCATGATATACTGGACGGTTCTCAACAACGCGCTCGGCGTCGTCAGCGCGCTCGGGCGGAGCGGGCTGGTCGACGAGCGGCGACTGCTCGCGGTGCTCCGCGAGGAACTCGAATCGCTCCGCGAGGTCGACGCACCGGGGTCGTCGCTCCTCGACCAGTTGCTCGCCGAGCCGACGCTGACCCGCCAGTCGAACCTCCTGACGCGGTTCCACGACATCGACGAACTGGACGACTCCCTCGACGACGCGCCGCTTTTCGTCGAGGTCGACAACCCGCTGGTGACGGCGTTCGACGGGGAGCGCTGAGCTAACGCGGCGGCGACGCGAGCGGCCGACGCGAGCCCGAGCGGCCGACGCGAGCCCGAGCGTCCGACGCGAGCCCGAGCGTCCGACTCGACCCGACGCGGCCGGCGTGCGGACAGGGAAAACCGCCGAAAGCGGGGGAAGGCGGGTCGTCGCGGACGCTCCGCGGCGACCGCGTAGCGGCCGCGCTGTCCCGTTATTATTCAGACAGGGCGTTCCTGCAGTAAACTTTTTGTATTTTTAGGCTAGCCTAAAACTGTATGCTCGACAGCGACAGACCGACGACGAACCGACGGAGGACAGCCCGATGACCGACGCAACGGCCGGCAACGAGGCGTTGCTCGAACAGCAGGCCGCCCGCGAGTCGAGCGCGCGGACCTACCCCCGGCACCTCCCGCACGCGATACGGGAGGCCTCGGGCGTCACCGTCACCGACATGGACGGCGAGGAGTACTACGACTGCCTCGCGGGGGCCGGCACGCTCGCCCTCGGGCACAACCACCCGAAGGTGATCGAATCGATGGAGCGCGTCCTCGCAGAGGACCGCCCGCTCCACACCCTCGACATCACGACGCCCGTCAAGGAGCGGTTCGTCGACACGCTGTTCGACAGCCTCCCCGACGAGTTCGCCGACAACGCGCGGGTGCAGTTCTGTAGCCCCGCCGGGACCGACGCCGTCGAGGCCGCGCTCAAACTCGTCAAGACCGCGACGGGCAACCGGAGCGTCCTCGGGTTTCAGGGCGGCTACCACGGCATGACCAACGGCGCGCTGAGCCTGATGGGCGACACCGACCCGAAGGAGGACGTGCCGGGACTGATGCCCGACGTACACCACCTGCCGTATCCGTACGAGTATCGGTGTCCGTTCGGCGTCGGCGGCGAGGAGTGTCACGAACTCGCCGCCCGGTACGTCGAACGCACCCTCGACGACCCCGAAAGCGGCATCACGGACCCCGCCGGGATGGTGGTCGAACTCGTGCAGGGCGAGGGCGGCGCGATTCCCGCGCCCGACGACTGGACCCGCGAGATTCGGCGGATGACCCGCGAGCGCGACATCCCGCTCGTCGTGGACGAAATTCAGACCGGCCTCGGCCGGACCGGCGAGCTGTACGCCTTCCAGCACGCCGATATCGTCCCCGACGCGGTCACGCTCTCGAAGGCCATCGGCGGGTCGCTCCCGCTTTCGGTCGTCGTCTACGACGAGTCGCTCGACGTCTGGGAGCCGGGCGCGCACGCCGGGACCTTCCGGGGGAACCAACTCGCGATGGCCGCCGGCATCGCCACCATCGAACACGTGCTCGAACACGACCTCGACGACCACGCCGCGCGCATGGGCGACCGACTCCGCGGCCACCTCGACGCGACGAAGCGCGCTCACGACGCCGTCGGCGACGTGCGCGGTCGCGGGCTGATGCTCGGGGTCGAACTCGTCGACCCCGCGGGAGCGCCCGACGCCTGCGGGCGCTTCCCGACGCATCCGGACCTCGCCGACGCCGTCCGCGCGGCGTGTTTCGACCGCGGACTCATCGTCGAACTCGGCGGCCGCCACGGAAGCGTCGTCCGGTTCCTCCCGCCGCTCGTCGTCACGCCGAGCGACGTGGACGCCATCGGGAGCATCTTCGCGGACGCCGTCGAGGCCGCGGTCGAGGAAGTCGGCTCCGACGGCCGGCGGGAGGTCGCCGCATGAACGGCGTCGGCGGCGTCGACGGCGTCGGCGAGCGGCGCGACCCGCGACCGGACGCCGCGAAGTGGTTCCTGAGCGGCGACGGCGACGACCGAGCGCGCTACCGGGACGCGATTCGCCGGGCGTGCGACCTCGTCCTCGACGAGTTCGCCGACGAGGCGACGCCGTACTCGGGGGCGACGCCCGAGAAGCTCGACGACGCGCTCGCCCGGTTGGAGATGTTGCCCCACGAGGGCGACGGCGTGGCCGCGGCGCTCGACCGCACCGAGCCGATTCTGCGAAACTCCGTCGGCGTCTCGGACCCGACCTGCGTCGCGCACCTCCAGTGTCCGCCGACGATTCCGGCGCTCGCGGCCGAGGTGCTCCTGACGGCGACGAACCAGTCGATGGACTCGTGGGACCAGAGCCCCGCCGCGACGCAGCTCGAACGGCGGTTCGTCGACGAGCTGTGCGAGCTGTTCGGCTACGAGGACGGCGACGGCGTGTTCACCAGCGGCGGCACGCAGTCGAACTTCGTCGGCCTACTCCTCGCCCGCAACAAGGTCATTTTGGAGGAGTACGGCGTCGACGTGCAACAGGCCGGCCTCCCGCCGGAAGCGAGGGACCTCCGAATCCTCTGTTCGGCCGACGCCCACTTCACCGCCAAGCAGGCCGCCTCGCACCTCGGTCTCGGCGAGAACGCCGTCGTCACCGTCCCGACCGACGACGACCGCCGCCTGTCGATGGAAGCGTTCGACGAGGCGGTCGCTGACCTCCGCGAGCGCGGAAAGCGCCCGTTCGCAATCGTCGCGACCGCCGGGACGACGGACTTCGGCAGCATCGACCCGCTGGGGCCGCTGGCCGACCGCGCGGCCGAACTCGACTGCTGGTACCACGTCGACGCCGCGTGGGGCGGTGCGCTCGCACTGAGCGACGACCACGCCGACAAACTCGCGGGCGTCGAGGCCGCGGACTCCGTCGCGGTCGACTTCCACAAGCTGTTCTACCAGCCGATTAGCTGCGGCGCGGTCCTCGTGCGCGACGAGTCGGCGTACGACCTCATCGACCGCAACGCGGCCTACCTGAACCCGGAGCGCGACGACGACGCGGGCGTGCCGAATCTCGTCTCGAAGTCCGTCCAGACGACCCGGCGGTTCGACGCGCTCAAACCCTTCGTCACGATGCAGGCGCTCGGCCGCGAGGGGCTGGCGTCGATGGTCGAGTACACCATCGACCTCGCCGACGACGCCGCGAGGCTCGTCGAGGCCGACCCCGACCTCCGCCTCGTCCACGACTCCGAACTGAACGTCGTCGTCTTCCGGTACGTCCCCGGCGACGGACGGGACGATGACCCCGACAGACGCAGCGCCGACGAGGTGAACGAAGCTATCCGCGACTCCCTTCTCGACGACGGCGAGGCCGTGGTGGCCCGGACCACCGTCGACGGCGAGACGTGCTTGAAGCTGACGCTCCTGAACCCTCGAACGACGCGCGAGGACCTCCGAGAACTCCTGCGCGAGATTTCGACCCGCGGCACCGCACTCGAAACGACGACCGACGACCGACACGCATGAATCCGAACGACACGGCCGAGTCAGCGACGATGCACAGCTTCCTGAACTGCTACCTCCGGGAGACGGGCGACTACACCGTCGTCCCCGCCGGGGACGCACCGGTCGAGACGGACGCCGACGAAGTCGTCCACGCGCCGCTGTTCCACCAGGGCGTCGACCTCTACGTCCCGCTTTCGTACCGGTCGCCGACGGACCGCCACCTGTTCGACCTCCCCGGCGTCTACCGGCTTCCCCGGGGCGAAACGCTCCCGCTCGAGTACACGATGCTCGTGACGCTCGTCACGACCGAACTCAGACTCGACCGCGACGACACCGGCGCGGCCGACGAACTCCTCTTGCGAGTTGTCAAGAGTTGTCAGAACATCGAGCGGTTCGTCGAGGCCCGCCGCGGCGACGAGGAGCGACTCTACGGCTTCGACACCACCTTCCGCGACGCCGAGCAGTCGCTCGTGTTCGGCCACCCGCTACACCCGACGCCGAAGAGCAGACAGGGCATCCCCGACCACGAGTCGCGGACCTACGCGCCCGAACTCCGCGGGTCGTTCCCGCTGGCGTACTTCAGCGCCGACCCCTCGCTCGTCTCGCAGGACTCCGCGCGCGGCGAGTCGGCAGCCGAGTGGGTCGCGTCGGCGCTCCGAGCGGACGAGTCGGTCCCCGAGTCGTTCGTCGCCGAACGCGTCGACGCCGACGAGGTGCTGATTCCCGTCCACCCGTGGCAGGCGGACTACCTCCGCGCGCAACCCGAAGTGCAGGCGCACCTCGGGGACGGCCTCGAATACGTCGGCCAGGTCGGCAGAGAGTTCTACCCGACCTCCTCGGTTCGGACGCTGTACTCGCCGGACGCGCCGTTCATGGTCAAAGGCTCGCTGAACGTCAAAATCACCAACTCCGAGCGGACGAACAAACTCCCCGAACTGGAGCGCGGCGTCGCCGTCACCGAACTGCTGGACACCGAACTCGGCGACGACCTCGAAGAGCGGTTCCCGGCGTTCGACGTCGTCCGCGACCCGGCGTACCTGACGGTCGACCTCGGCGACGGCGAGTCCGGCTTCGAGACCGTCCTCCGCGAGAACCCCTTCCGCGGCAACGCGGCGGCGAACGCGACGCCCGTGGTCGGCCTCTGTCAGGACCACCTCGGCGACGGGTCGTCGCGGCTGGCGACGCTCGTCGAGGGAATCGCCGAGCACGAGGGCAGACCGACCGATGCGGTGGCTGAAGACTGGTTCCGCCAGTACCTCGAACTGTCGGTTCGGCCGGTACTGTGGCTCTATCTCGAACGCGGACTGGGCGTCGAAGCCCACCAGCAGAACAGCGTCCTGACGCTCGACGGCGGCTATCCCGAGACGTTCCGCTACCGCGACAATCAGGGCTACTACCTCCCCGAGTCGACGTACGACGAGGTGGACGCGCTCCTGCCCGGCATCGGCGAGCGCGCCGACACCGTCTGCCCGGACGCCGTCGCCGACGAGCGCATCCGGTACTACGTCATCATCAACAACGCCCTCGGCCTCGTCAACGCCTTCGGCACGGCCGGACTGGTCGACGAGCGACGCCTCTTGGGCGTCCTCCGCGAGGAACTCGAATCGCTCCGCCGGTACGACCGGCCGTCGTCGTCGCTGCTCGACGACCTCCTCACCAGGGAGACGATTCCCTGCAAGGCGAACCTACTCACGCGGTTCCACGACATGGACGAACTGGAGGGCTCGCTGGCGAACCAGTCGGTGTACGCGGACATCGACAACCCGCTGGTCACGGAACTGGAGGTGCCGACGCCATGACCGGCTCGAACGCCGACTCGGCGACCGCGACCGTGGCGGCGCGAGCGGGCGCGGGCCGCGAGTACGCGTATCGGGTTCGAAACGAGCGTATCGACCGGACCGTCGCGTTCGCCGAGGTCGACCCGACTCTCGATTTCGACCGGCTCCGCGCGTGGTTCGGCTCCGACCACGTCAAGCCGTACTGGCAACTCGACCTGCCGGAGGCGGCGTTTCGGGCGAAGCTCGATTCGAAGCTCGGCGACGACCACCTCACGCCCTACGTCGGCCTGTTGGACCACACGCCGATGAGCTACTGGGAGGCGTACCGCGCGGCCGACGACGTGGTCGGCGAGCGCTACGACGCGGAGCCCGAAGACCGCGGCGTCCACCTACTCATCGGGCCGCCGGAGTACCTCGGACACGGCTACGCGGTTCCCCTCCTGCGGGCGATTACCGCGTTTCAGTTCCGCGCGACCGACGCGGGTCGCGTCGTCAGCGAACCGGACGTTCGCAACGAAATCGCCATCCGCGTCTTCGAGCGGTGCGGCTACGAGCCGCAGGGGCGCATCGACCTCCCCGACAAGGAGGCGCTGTTGATGCACTGCGAGCGCGAGCGGTTCTTCGACGCGGTGGCGGAACCCGCGGACGCGAACACAGACGGGGACACCGATAGGTGTGTCGACGTCGCGGCCGACGCGGAGACGGAGGTGGGGCGATGAGCGACACCCCCGTCCACGACGTGGTCGGCGTCGGCCTCGGGCCGTTCAACCTCGGGCTGGCCGCCATGCTCGACGGCGCGCCCGACGACGTGGACGCGGTGTTCCTCGAACAGGACGCCGAGTTCGCGTGGCACGAGGGGATGCTCATCGAGGGGACGACCCTCGAAGTGCCGTTCCTCGCGGACCTCGTGACGCTGGCCGACCCGACGAACCCCCACAGCTACCTCAACTACCTGCGGGAGACCGGCCGCATCTACGAGTTCTACTTCTACGAGACGTTCCAGATTCCCCGGCGGGAGTACGACGACTACCTGCGCTGGGTCAGCCGGCGACTCGACGCCTGCCGGTTCGAACGCCGCGTGACGAACGTCGAGTGGGTCGAAGACGGCTACTTCGAGGTGACCGCCCGCCACCCCGAAAGCGGTGCGGAGCACCGCTACCGGGCCGAGGACGTGGTGTTCGGCGTCGGAAGCCGGCCGCACGTCCCCGATAATCTGGGGGGACACCCCGAGCGTGACGTGTTCCACACCGCGGCGTACCGGAGCCGAAAAGAGCGGTGTCTCGACGCCGACTCGATAACCGTCGTCGGGTCGGGCCAGAGCGCCGCGGAGGTGTTCTTGGACCTCTTGGAGGCGCAGGCCGACGCGGACTACCGACTCGACTGGCTCACGCGCTCGGAGGGGTTCTTCCCGATGGAGTACTCGAAGCTCGGACTCCAGCACTTCACGCCGGAGTACACGTCGTACTTCAACGACCTCCCGCAGGAGACCCGCGACGAGGTGTACCCCGAACAGGACCTGCTGTACAAGGGCATCGACGTGAACACCAGCGCGGAGATATACGACGCGCTCTACCGTCGCTCCATCGGCGACCGCGACCCCGACGTGGGACTGTTCGCCATGACCTCGGTGGAGGGCATCGAGCGGGTGTCCGGTCCCGACGGGCCGCGCTACCGCCTCGATTGCGAGCAGTGGCAGTCCGGGACGCCGTTCGCCCACGAGAGCGAGGTCGTCGTCCTCGGGACTGGTTACCACCGGCCGACGCCGAGTTTCCTCTCGTCGCTCGAATCGCGCATCGAGTGGGACGACGAGGGTCGCTACCGAGTCACCGACGACTACCGACTGCGCCTCGACGACGACGTGACGGGGCGCATCTTCGTCCAGAACGCGGAACGCCACACCCACGGCGTCGGCGCGCCCGACCTCGGCCTCGGCTGTTATCGCAACGCGCACATCGTGAACCGACTCTGCGACCGAACGGTCTACCCCGAAGACGAGGACACCGTGTTTCAGGACTTCGCCGTCGAGCGGTTCCTCGAAACGACCGGCGGCGCGACCGCGGCGGCATCGACGGCGGAGGAAGACGAATGAACGGACCGGAACTGCGGACGAACGGACGGACAGGACGCACAGGACAGATAGACGGACTGGAGACGCTCCAGACTGCGCTCGACGCGGACCGGTGGGCGGACGTGAGCCGCGACCTGCTCACGAAGCTGTTCGAGGAGTTCCTGTACGAGGAGCTGCTCGACCCCGAAGCACGCGGCACCGACGGCGAGTGGACCCGGTACCGGCTCGACTACGACGGCGTCGTCTACCGGTTCGCGGCCCAATCGCGGCCGTTCGACAGTTATCGGGTCGACCCCGACAGCATCGAGCGACGGGACGGAGACGTCGGCGGCGAGGTGGAGAGCGAAGACGCCGACGAGAACCCGAACGGAAACGGAGACGGAGAGGGCTGGCGGCCCGCGACCGACCCCGTCCAGTTCCTCCTCGACGCGCGGGGGTCGCTCGGCGTGGCCCCCGAGACGGCGAGTCACCTCGTCCGGGAGTACAACAACACGCTGGTCGCCGACGCCCACATCGACGCCCGCAAGGCCGATGCCGACGAGAGCCTACTGGACATGCCGTACGCCGCGGTCGAAGGCGAGATGGAGGGTCATCCGTGGTTCACCATCAACAAGGGTCGTATCGGCTTCGGCTACGACGACTACCGGGCGTACGCCCCCGAGCGCAAGACGCCGCAGTCGCTCGTCTGGGTCGCTGCACACCGCGACCGCGCCGACTTTCGGAGCGTCGAGGGCTTGCGGTACGAATCGCTGATGGCCCAGCAACTCGGCGAGGCCGCGGCGGAGTTCGACGCGACGCTCCGGGCCGGCGGTCACGACCCCGACGACTACTACTACCTCCCGGTCCACGAGTGGCAGTGGAAAAACACCGTCGCGCAGCTGTTCGCCAAGGACATCGCGGCCGGCGACATCGTCCCGCTGGGGACCGGTCCCGACAGCTACCTCCCGCAGCAGTCGGTGCGGACGTTGACGAACCTCACGGACCCAGAAAAGCCGCACGTCAAGGTCCCGATTCGCGTGCTGAACACCATCGTCTATCGGGGACTGCCCGGCGAGCAGGCGCGCGCCGCGCCCCGGGTCACGGAGTACGTGCAGTCGATTCGCGACGACGACCCGTTCCTCCGCGACGACTGCGAGTTGGTGCTGCCGGGCGAGATTGCGAGTCTCAACTACGACCACCCCGAGTTCTCGCAACTGGACGACGCGCCGTACCAGTACCACGAACTGCTCGGGGCGGTGTGGCGCGAGAGCGTCGAAGCCCTCGTCGACGACGACGAGCAGGTGCTCACGCTCTCGGCGCTCATGCACGAGGACGCCGACGGCACGCCCGTCGTCTCCACGCTCGCCGAGCGGGCCGGCTGTTCCATCGACGAGTGGCTAGCCGACTGCTTCGACGTGCTGCTGCCACCGCTGTTGCACTACCTCTACCGCTACGGGATGGTGTTCATGCCCCACGGGACGAACACGATGCTCGTCCTTCGGGACGGCCGGCCGACCCGGCTGGCGGTGAAGGACTACGTGGACGAAATCGCGGTCAGCGAGACGCGACTGCCGGAACTCGACAGACTCCCCGACGACCTGTACGAACACGACGACATCGTCCACCGGAAGTCGCCGGACGGGATGTGCCAGCACATCGTCGGCACGCTGTTCGTCTGCGTCCTGCGCTACGTGGCCGACCGACTAGAGCGCCGCGAGGGCTACGACGAGACACGCCTGTGGCGGCAGGTCCGCGCGAGCATCGAGCGGTACCACGAGCGGTTCCCGGAACTGGAAGACCGCTTCGAGCTGTTCGACCTGTTCAAACCGGAGTACGACAAGCTCTGTCTGAACCGGAATCGGCTTGTGGAGTACGGTTACGACGACGACCACGCGCCGCCGGCGGTGACGGCCCACGGGACCGTCTCGAACGCGCTTTTCGACCTCGAACCGGCGACGCGGGCGGGAATCGAGGACGGAGACCGGGTCCCGGAGAGCGACGCGAGAGGCGACCGATGAGCGACGAACTGTTCGCGCGCGTCGATTCGAACCACAAGCCGGACCCGTGGGGCGAGTACTGCGCCGCGGCGACGTTCACGTTCGACCTCGACGCCAACGAACTGTGGCGCGCGGCCGCCGCGCTCGACCCGGAGTTCGCCCGGTTGGACTACCGCGGCGACTACGGGCCGGAAGTCGGCGTGCCGCGGCTCGTCGAACTGTTCGAAAAGTACGACGTGAACTGCACGTTCTTCGTCCCCGGCAAGGTCGCAGAAGAGTGGCCCGAGGCGGTGAAGCTCCTCCACGAACACGGCCACGAAATCGCCCACCACGGCTACACGCACGTCTCGCCCCGCGAGATGTCCGCCGAGCGCGAGGCGACCGAGTTCCGGCGGACCATCGAGGTGGTCGAAGACCTCACCGGCGAGCCCCCGGTCGGCTACCGGACCGTCGGCGGGATGCGCGACCAGACGCTCGACCTCGTCGAGGACGCCGGGATGCTGTACGACGCCTCGTGGCAGGACACGGATATGCCGTACCTCCGCGAGGACCGCGACCTCGTGGAGATTCCCAACGACTACCTGTTGGACGACTTCGTCTACTGGGGGTTCAACATGGGTCCGACGTTCGAGTTTCAGTCGGGTATCTCGCCGCACGGTCCCGTCTTCGACACGTGGGAAGCCGAGTTCGACGGCATTCGCGAGCGCGGTCGGCTGTTCGTCTTGACGATGCATCCGCAGATTGTGGGCCGAGCGAGCCGCGTCGACGCGCTCGAGTCCCTGCTCCAGCGGATGCTCTCGACCGGCGACACGTGGGTGACGACCTGCGCGGAACTCGCGCGCTACTGGCGCGACCGATACGACTGATGGGTCGCGTGACGAAGCTCCGAGCGCGCCTCGACGGCCTGTTCGTCGGACCGTCCGAACTCGAGTTGACCGAGGGAGGCATCGCGAGGCCGCTTTGCTACCTCGCGTTCCCCATCGTCGTCACGAACCTGCTCCAGACGGCGTACAACGTCGCGGACACGCTCTGGCTGGGGCGCTACAGCACCGAGGCGCTGGCGGCCATCTCGTTCGCGTTCCCGCTGGTGTTCCTGTTCCTCTCGCTGGGACTGGGACTCTCTATCGCCGGGAGCGTTCTCGTCGCCCAACACACCGGCGCGGGCGAATCGCTCGACGCGGAACGGGCGGCGGCGCAGACGCTCACGTACGCGGCCATCGCGGCCGTCGGCGTCGGCGCTGTCGCCTACGTCGCGGTCGACGACGTGCTCGCGTTCATGGGCGCGTCACCCGCAGTCCTCCCGCTCGCGACCGCCTACATGCGCATCGTCTCGCTGGGGATGGTGTTCGTGTTCGCGTTCTACGCGTTCATCTCGCTCATGCGGGGCCGCGGCGACACCGTCACGCCCATGCTCGTCATGGCGGGGTCGGTCGCGCTCAACGTCGTCCTCGACCCGATTCTCATCTTCGGCTGGTGGGGCGCGCCGGAACTCGGCATCCGCGGGGCGGCGATAGCGACGGTGTGCTGTCGCGGGCTGGCGGCCGTCGTCGGCGTCGGCATCCTCCTCGACGGACGACGCGGGCTTCGGCTCCGACCGGGACAGTTCGTCCCGAACGCCGCGGCCGCGAGGCGGCTGTTCCGACTCGGCCTGCCGACCGCCCTCGAAGAGACCGGACGGGCGGTCTCAATCAACCTCCTCTTGGCCGTCGTCGGGCTGTTTTCGACCGGCGTGGTCGCCGGCTACGGGGTCGGGACGCGCATCTTCTCGGTCGTCATCCTCCCGACGGTCGCGTTCGCGAGCGCGGTCGAGACGATGACGGGACAGAACCTCGGCGCGGGAGCGACCGACCGCGCGACGGCGACTAACCGCTTCGCCGCGGCGTTCCTGTTCGGCGCCATGAGCGCCTGCGGCGTCGTCGTCTGGGTCGCCGCCCGTCCGCTCGTCGGCCTGTTCGCGGCCGACGCGACCGTCGTCGACGCCGGCGTTTCCTTCCTCCGAACGATTGCCCCCTCGTTCGGATTCGTCGGACTGATGCGGGTGTTCACCGGCGGGCTTCGCGGGGCGGGGCGGACGATAGCAGCGTCGCTCATCGTTATCCTCGCCCTCGGCGTCGTGCGAATTCCGGCTGCGCTGTGGGGGGCGAGCGCCCTCGGTCCCGGCGGCATCTGGGTCGCGTTCGCCGCCTCGAACGTCGTCGGCGGCGGCGTCGCGTCGCTGTGGTTCTACCGGACCGCCCGGCGGCGCTCGCTCGCTCGAAGCGGTGTGAGGGGGGCCGTGACCGGCGACGACTGACGCCCGCGGGGCGGCCGAGGACTCATCGACGAAATCACAGATTGAATATATTTTGGGGCGAGATATCTGACACGTTTACGCAGTAGGGGTAGACGAGATTATTCGCAGACTCACTTGTAGCCCAGACATCCTGTAAGAGCCCATTCCCAGCGACAAAAACGACTATTCAGATATGAGTCAAACGGGACCGAATCATCGAGATTCGTTGACTATTTTATAGGAACTATGTAAATATCCATAAATAAATTCAGTCGATAATCGAGGTGAGCGTCGGGGAGGTACCACCGGTCGCGACGGCAAACCGGTCGCGCCGAGGAGACGACCGCCGGGCAAGCTCTACACCCATGCCAAAAAATATCATGCTCCGGCACGAGGTTACGCGTGGTCGGCGCGAGCGGTCCGACCGTGTGACGTGTCAGTCATACCAGTACGCGCGAGGCGGCGGCGGACGCCGTGACAAGTCCAACTCATGAACGCCCACCGCCGACTCTCGCGTTACGCTCAGCATCAACCATCGAAAGCGGTTTTCCGAGTCGAACGGGACGCCTTTCTGCGACTCGGCGTCACCGTTCTCCGGACCAGAACACTTATTCAGATACTTGACAACGAGTAGCTATGGACGCCAAACATCCGGTGCGAACCACCGAGAAGACACTGGCGCTCGTCGAAGAGTTGATGGAGAAAGGACCCTGTGGAGTCACGGAGTTGGCGAGCGACCTCCACATGGGAAAAAGCGCGGTCCACAACCACCTGACGACCCTCCAGAAACACGGGTACGTTCTCAAGGACGGCGACGACTACCGCGTCGGTCTGAAATTCCTCGAAGTCGGCGGTCACAGTCGGAAGTCGATGGAGGTGTATCAGGTCGCCGAACCCGAGGTCAAGTCGCTCGCCGCCGACACGGGTGAACTCGCCAACCTCCTCGTCGAAGAACAGGGGATGGGCGTCTACCTGATGCGGGCGAAAGGCGACGACGCCGTCGACCTCGACACCTACGCGGGCCTCCGAACGAACCTGCACACGACCGCCCTCGGGAAGGCGATTCTCGCGAACCTCCCGGAGTCGCGGGTGGACGAGATAATCGAGCGTCACGGTCTCGAACAGAAGACGCCGAAGAGCATCGGCACGCGACAGGAGCTGTTTCAGGTGCTCGAAGCGGTTCGAGAGCGGGGCTACGCCATCGACGACGGCGAGCGCCTCGAAGGGCTGCGCTGCCTCGCGGCACCCATCAAATCGTCCTCCGGCGAGGTGCTCGGTGCCATCAGCGTCTCGGCACCCGCCAGCCGGGTCAGCGACGAAGACCTCCACGGGTCGCTCCCCGAACGCGTCCTGAGCGCGGCGAACGTCGTCGAGCTCAACATCAACTACTGACGCACCCTGTTCGCTATCTCGGAACAGACCGCGAACCCCTCGAATTCTCGATGTAGAGCCGTGTTAACACAGCTCTCGGCGTGTGATTACGAGTGAAAATTACACAGCTAGTCGTGTAACCCATACTGCAGTCACCCGTAGAGTGCCGTTCTGTTATAGAGAATCGTGTTTGGAGCGGGCTGAGCCAACAGTCTCGGCCGGGTGAGGGTGCGAATGACGGGTGAGAAAACGACAGCAGAGGAAACGAGAGGAGACGAGAGAAAAGAACGAGACGATTGCAGACGGTCGCTGTCGACGACCGTCGGGAGCCGCTCAGTAGTTGTCGTAGACCGTCTTCTCGATGGTGTAGAAGTCGAGACCGGCGTCGCCCTGCTCGCGCCACGTCTCGGACGAGGAGCGCTTGAACCCGCCGAAGGGGACGTGGAGTTCGAGGCCGGTCGTCTTGTCGTTGACCTTCACGACGCCGGCTTCGGCCTCGTCGACGAAGCGGTTCGCCTCGGTGTGGTCGTCGGTGACGACGCTGGCCGACAGGCCGTAGTCGACGTCGTTCGCGACCGCCAGTCCCTCGTCGAAGTCGCTCACTTCGATGACGGCGACGACCGGACCGAAGACCTCCTCCTGTGCGATGCGCATGTCGGGGTCGACGTCGGTGAACACCGTCGGCTCGACGAAGTGGCCCGTCTCGACTTCCTCGCCCTCGGGGACGCCGCCGCCGGCGACGAGGGTCGCGCCCTCGCCCTCGGCGATATCGATGTATTCCAGCGTCGAGGAGAGTTCGGACTCGCTGACCTGCGGGCCCATCTCGTGGTCGGTTCCGGGGCCGACATCGAGGGATTCCGCGCGGTCGACGAGTTCGGCGACGAAGTCGTCGTACACGTCCTCGTGGACGATGGCGCGGGAACACGCCGTACAGGACTGGCCGGTGGTTCCGAACCCGCCGTTAGCGACGATGTCGGCGGCCTCGGCGGGGTCGGCCGAGTCGGCGACGAGCGTCGGGTTCTTCCCGCCGAGTTCGGTCTGAACGCGCTTGCCGGCGTCTGTGGCCTGCTCGTAGACCATCTCGCCGACCTGACTGCTACCGGTGAACGAGACGAGGTCCGTGCCCTCGTTGCCGATGAACTCGCTACCGACCGAGCTACCGGGGCCGGTGACGACGTTGAGGACGCCGTCCGGAAGGCCGGCCTCGTCGAGCGCGCGGGCGATTTCGACGACGACGCCGGGCGCGATGGAGGCGGGCTTCAGGACGACGGTGTTGCCGGCGGCGAGCGCCGGGGCGAGCTTCCACGCGGGGATGGCGATGGGGTAGTTCCACGGCGTGATGAGCGCCGCGACGCCGACGGGCTCCTGCCGCGTGTAGAGGTTCGTGTTCGGTCCGCTCGCACCCTTCCTCGCGCCGCCGAGGTCGGCGGCCTTCGTCGAGAAGTAGTGGAAGATGTCGATTGCGCGTTGTACCTCGCCCGCCGCTTCGGGCCGCGCCTTCCCCTCCTCGGCGATGAGAATCTCCGTCAGTTCGTCCTTCCGCTGGGCGAGGAGCGTGCCCGCCTCGCGGAGGATGCGCCCGCGCTCGGGGCCGGGCGTGTTTCGCCACTCGTCTTCGGCCGCCACGGCGGCGTCGACGGCCGCCGCAGCGTCGTTCTCGTTCGAGTGCTGGTACGTCGCGACTACCTCGCTCGGGTTCGCGGGGTTCGTCACCTCGGCCGTCTCGCCGGTCTCCGAAGCGACCCACTCACCGTTGACGTAGTTTTTACTGGGTTCCGTCATCGGTCGTGTGTTCTCTCTTCCGACATACAATTCTTGCGAAATTGTCACCATTTGTAAGCCGTCAACGACGGCCGGTGCTCGGGCGACAGCGACGGTTACTGCTCGGGGAGTACACGCGAACTGAGCGACGAACTACCAACCCACACACTTTTGTAGTGGCTTTCGAGATATACGTGCGCAATGGTTGAGCAAGCGAAGCTTAGCGACCCGAACGCGGAGTACACGATGCGCGACCTGTCCGCGGAGACGATGGATATCACGAATCCGCGAGGCGGCGTCCGCGACGCCGAAATCACGGACGTACAGACGACGATGGTCGACGGGAACTACCCGTGGATTCTCGTCCGCGTCTACACCGACGCGGGCGTCGTCGGCACCGGCGAGGCCTACTGGGGCGGCGGCGACACCGCCATCATCGAGCGGATGAAACCGTTCCTCGTCGGCGAGAACCCCCTCGACATCGACCGTCTCTACGAGCACCTCGTCCAGAAGATGTCGGGCGAGGGCTCGGTTTCGGGCAAGGTCATCTCAGCCATCTCGGGCATCGAAATCGCGCTTCACGACGTCGCCGGGAAGCTCCTCGACGTGCCCGCCTACCAGCTCGTCGGCGGGAAGTACCGCGACGAGGTGCGCGTCTACTGCGACCTCCACACCGAAGACGAGGCCAACCCGCAGGCCTGCGCCGAGGAGGGCGTCCGCGTGGTCGAGGAGCTCGGCTACGACGCCATCAAGTTCGACCTCGACGTGCCCTCGGGCCACGAGAAGGACCGCGCGAACCGCCACCTCCGCAACCCCGAAATCGACCACAAGGTCGAAATCGTCGAGGCCGTCACCGAGGCCGTCGGCGACCGCGCCGACGTCGCGTTCGACTGCCACTGGTCCTTTACCGGCGGGAGCGCCAAGCGCCTCGCGTCCGAGCTGGAAGACTACGACGTGTGGTGGCTCGAAGACCCCGTTCCGCCGGAGAACCACGACGTGCAGAAGCTCGTGACCCAGTCCACGACGACGCCCATCGCGGTCGGCGAGAACGTCTACCGGAAGTTCGGCCAGCGGACGCTGCTCGAACCGCAGGCGGTGGACATCATCGCGCCCGACCTGCCCCGCGTCGGCGGCATGCGCGAGACGCGGAAGATTGCGGACCTCGCGGACATGTACTACATCCCCGTGGCGATGCACAACGTCTCGTCGCCCATCGGGACGATGGCCTCCGCGCAGGTCGCCGCGGCCATCCCGAACTCGCTTGCCCTCGAGTACCACTCCTATCAGCTCGGCTGGTGGGAGGACCTCGTCGAGGAGGACGACCTGATTCAGGAGGGTCGCATGGAGATTCCCGAAAAGCCCGGCCTCGGGCTGACGCTCGACCTCGACGCCGTCGGAGAACACATGGTCGAAGGAGAGACCCTCTTCGACGAGGAGTAACCCGAGAAAACTGTCCCACAGCGGCCGCATCAGCCTGACATAACACACCGACTGGACGCGACACCGCAGCCGAGAGAAGTGAGCGTCTCACCGCTCGCGGCGCGTCCGCCGCGGCCGCCTTTTACTCGCAGTCGTTCGATACCGGAGCGGCGCGACTCGCGCACGTCGCTACCGCGCTGCCGGGAGGCGAGTACTGACGACTACCGGAGCAGCGCTTGCGAACAAAAGATGAGAGAAGGTGTGGATGGTCAGTCCGAGGAGGTGGGGTGCCTGGAGGGCTCGCAGGGGTGAAAGAACGAACGGCGACAGGGGGTGTCGACCGAGTCGTCAGTCGGAGATGAACGCGCCGATGGCGCGGTTCGACGGGAGCTCTCGGTTCTTCAGCGCGTTGCCGGTCTCCCCGTCGAACAGGTGAATCGCGTCCTCGGGGAACGAGACGGTCGCCCGGTCGCCCGATTCGACCCTCGACCGTCCAGTGGTGGTCGCGGTGAACCGAGTCCCCTCGCGGCCCTCGGCGAACCGCAGATGGACGGTGTTCTCGTTACCCTGCGGCTCGACGACGACCACCTCGGCGTCGAAGGTTCGGTCGCCGGAGCGCCGCTCGCCGACCTCGATATCCTCGGGTCGAATGCCGAGCGTGAGGGCGCTCGCGCCGCCGAGTTGGTCTCTGGTCGCGTCCGAAAGCGGGTAGTCGAAGCCGTCGCCGCGGAAGGTGCCACCCTCCAGCGACCCGTCGAAGAAGTTCATCGACGGCTCGCCGATGAAGCCCGCGACGAACAGGTTGTTCGGCCGGTGGTAGCAGTCCAGCGGCGTCCCGACCTGCTGGAGTTCGCCGTCGTCGAGGACGGCGACGCGGTCGCCCATCGTCATCGCCTCCGTCTGGTCGTGGGTGACGTAGATGGTGGTGACGCCGAGTTCCTCTTGGAGGCGCTGGAGCTCCGTCCGCATCTCCGCCCGGAGCTTGGCGTCCAGGTTGGACAGCGGCTCGTCCATCAGGAACACCTCGGGGTCGCGTACGATGGCGCGCCCGAGCGCGACCCGCTGTTGCTGGCCGCCCGAAAGCTGTCTAGGCTTGCGGTCGAGCAGGTCGGAGATGCCGAGCATATCGGTCGTCTCCTCGACCCGTTGGCGTATCTCGTCGTCCGGCAGGTCGGTCGATTCTTCGAGGCCGAACGACATGTTGCCGCGGACGCTCTTGTGCGGGTACAGCGCGTACGACTGGAACACCATCGCGATGTCCCGGTCCTGCGCGGACACGTCGTTGAGGACGCGGTCTTCGAGTCGGAGTTCGCCCTCGGTGACGGTTTCGAGTCCAGCCATCATCCGGAGCGTCGTCGATTTCCCGCACCCCGACGGACCGACGAGCACGAGGAACTCCCCGTCGTCGATGTCGAGCGATATCTCTTCGACGGCGACGATGTCGCCGCCGCCGTCCTCGGTGTAAACCTTCGTTACGTCGTCGAGTGTCAATCGTGCCATAGCTACTGTTCGAGTTCTGTGAGGTCGGCTTCCTGGTCGTGTCGGCGGTTGTGTACCGCGGTTCCGGTCTCCGCGTCGAACACGTGAATCGTGTCCGGCGGAATCCTCACCGTGACGCGGTCGCCCCGCGTGACGAGGTGCATTCCCTCCGTGACCGCCTGTAACGCGTCGTCGTCGGAAGGTTGGTCCGGGTGCGAGAGGTGGAGGACGTTCTGGTCGCCGTGGGGTTCCACGACAGTCACGTCCATCTGGAGTTCGTGATCGTCGAGCGCGGCGTCGTCGGGGGCCGCGTCGGCGACTTCGATGTCTTCGGGGCGCACCCCCAAGACGAGGTCGTCGCGGTCGTCGACGGACTCCATCACGTCCTCGTCGAGCGGGTACGAGAAGTGTTCACCGACGAACGTCGACTCCGAGCGCGTTCCGCGGACGAGGTTTATCATCGGCTCGCCGATGAACTCCGCGACGAACAGGTTGTTCGGCTCGTGGTAGCACTCGAAGGGAGAGGCAACCTGCTGGAGTTCGCCGTCGTCCATGACGGCGATACGGTCGGCCATCGTCATCGCCTCCGTCTGGTTGTGGGTGACGTAGACGGTCGTGACGGCGAGTTGGTCCTGCAGGTTCTGGAGCTCGGTGCGCATCTCCGCCCGGAGCTTGGCGTCCAGGTTGGACAGCGGCTCGTCCATCAGGAACACCTCGGGGTCGCGTACGATGGCGCGCCCGAGCGCGACCCGCTGTTGCTGACCGCCCGAGAGTTCGTCGGGCTTGCGGTCGAGCAGGTCGGCGATGCCGAGCGTCTCCGCGACTTCGACGACGCGCTCGTCGCGCTCCGCAGACGTGTATCCCTCCTCTTCTTCCAGCCCGAACCGGATGTTCTGCCGGACGGTCATGTGGGGGTACAGCGCGTAGTCCTGGAACACCATCGCGATGTCGCGGTTCTGCGGGACGCGGTAGTTCATGTGGTCCCCGCCGATGTAGATGTCCCCGCTGGTCGGGGTCTCCAGGCCGGCGAGCATCCGGAGCGTCGTCGACTTCCCACAGCCCGACGGGCCGACGAGCACGAGGAACTCCTCGTCGGCGATGTCGAGCGACAGGTCGTCGACGGCGACCGTGTCGCCGAAGCGCTTCGTCAGGTCGGTGAGTTGAATCTGTCCCATAGCTTAGGCCTCCGTGCGAAGTCCCTTGGCGAACTGCTCGGCGAACGCGACGTACAGGATGAGCGTCGGAACCGCGGCGAGGAACGCCGCGGACATCCTGATACCGAAGTCGATGCCGGAAGTCGACGCCCCGATTGCGGGCAGCACCAGCGTGACCGGTGCTGCGGGCGCGTCGGACCCGGTGACGAGCGTGAACGCGAAGAGGAACTCGTTGTAAATCTGCGTGAACTGGTAGATGAACACGACGCCGAACATCGGCTTCGAGATGGGCAGGATGATGCGCCGGTAAATCTTCGTGATGCTCGCGCCGTCGATTTTACCGGCCTCCACGAGCGAGTTCGGGAGGCTCTGGTAGTACGACCGGAACAGTATCGTACAGATGGGAATCCCGTAGGCGATGTGGGTGATGACGAGGGGGACGAGTTCCGCGTGGTACCCCTGGAAGAAGGGTATCGACGCCACCATCGGCTCTATCATCCGCGCGAGCGGGAAGATGTTGTTCCAGAAGCGCGCGAGCGGGACCAACACGGCCTGGTAGGGGACGAAGACGCCGACGACGAAGAGCATCAGCACGCCCATCTGGGCCCGCCAGTTGACCATCGTGAGGCCGTAGGCGGCCATGCTCCCGAACAGGACGCTCCCGATAGTCGCCGGAATCGACATGATGAGCGAGTTGAAGAACGACCCCGAGAGCTGTTCGAGGGCGAACTGGATGTTACCGAGGGTGAAGCCCTCGCCGACCGGCGGCGCGAAGGGGAGCGAGCGGGCGACCGACTCGTTCGTCTTGATGGCGGTCATGATTCCCGTCTCTAGCGGGACGAGGAAGAAGCCGAGGAAGAACACGACGAGCGCGTACTGGGCGACGCGCCGGAGGTTCACGTCCTCGACGAGCGATGCGACGTCGAAACTGCCTGTGGATGACGACTGTGACATGGTCAGAGACTCCCCTGTTTGTACTGGTAGTAGAGGTACGGTCCGATGACGCCGAGCGCCATGACGAGGAGCATGGTCGCGATGGCGGCCGAGTAGGCCCACTCACCGAACTTGAACGCGCGGCGCACCATGAGCGTCGCCAGGATGTCCGTCCCGTTCGGCGGGCGGTAGCGTCCGACGAGAGCGTACAGGAAGGTGAACGCCTTCAGCGCGAACACCATCAACACGACGGCCGCGCTGACGGACGCTTCCTTCAGTTGCGGGACGATGATGCGGAGGTAGGTCCGAGTGATGCTCGCGCCGTCGACGCGGGCCGCCTCGAACTGGTCGTCGGGAATCGACTGGAGCCCCGCGAGGTAGACGACCATCGTGTACCCGCTGAACTGCCAGATGAGGGCGAATATCACCGCACCGAGCGCGATTGATGGGTTCCCCAGCCAGTCCACGGGATTGAACCCGAGGGTCGTCACGACGAGGTTGAGGATGCCGCTTTCGACGTTGAACATCCAGAGCCACAGTTGTGCGGTGACGACGAACGAGAGGCTCATCGGGAGGAGATAGACCGTCTGGAACTTCTCGGAAAAGCGGATGCCGTGGTCCAACAGGATTGCGAGGAACAGTCCGAGTACCAGACAGATAGTCGTAAAGCCTACCAGGAGGACCAAGTTGTTCTGCGCGGCGGCGATGAACGCGTCGCTCGACAGCGCCTGGGCGTACATCTCCAGGTCGAGAACGGAGTAATCGGGGGTTCCGAGGCCCTCGTAGTCCGTAAACGAGATGGCGAAGTTGTAGCCGATGCCACCGTAGACGGCGATGCTCATGAGGACGAACGGGATTCCCCAGTACGGCGCGGAGCGAACGAAGTCGCTGTTGAGGAAATACTGGAGCTTCGACTCCCACCCGACCGCCTCGTCGGTCGCGTCGGAGACGTGCTCCGTGTTGTCGTGTGTGGCCATGGATATACCTATTATTTTATTTGTGAGTGATAAAGGTGTAGTTTCGACCGAAGCCCTACTCGGAGACCGCTTCGATGAGCGCGTCGGCGGTGGCTTCGACCTTGAACGGCCCCATGAAGTTGTCGCCGAAGGCGGTCTTACACGCGCCCATCGTCTTGGGCGTGACTGCGAGCCCGTGGGCGATGGTCGGCGGGTAGGCCTCCGAATCGGTGAGGTCCTCGTACGTCATCGCGAGGAAGTCGGTCAGTTCGCTCGGGTCGATGTCGGTGCGGAGCGGAACCGACCCCTTGGGGTTGTTGAAGGCGATCTGGGCCTTCTTCGAGCCGACGAACTTCTGCCACGCGATGGTCTCCTCGCGGCTCGGGTTGTTGCTCGGCGCGACGATGGAGTCGACGTGGTAGAAGTAGATACCTTCCGTGCCCGGGAACGGTATCCAATCCCACTGCTCTTTGTAGTTGAAGCTGTCGTCGGCGCGGAACATGCCGTAGACCCAGTTCCCCTGGTGGATGGTGGCCGCCTTCCCCGAGATGACCTTCTGGCCCGCCGTCGTGAAGCTAATGGACGAGGCGTCGGCGGTGATGTAGTTCTCGTTGATAGTCTTCAGCGCCTCGAGCGCCTCCACGACGGCCGCCCTGTCGGGGTTGCCCTCGATGAAGTTCGTGTACGCCTCGACGCCGCTTTGGCTCGTCAGAATCTGCGCCCAAAGCTGGAGGTTCGTCCACGGCGCGACCATCGCCTGCGCCATCGGCGTCACGTCCGTGTTCTGGTCGATGGTTTCGAGCGCGTCGAGGAGCGCGTCGACGCTATCGAGGCTCGACGCGTCGATGCCGGCCTCCTCGAAGACGGCGGTGTTGTAGAACAGGTTGTTCATCCGGTGGGACCCGATTGGGACCGCCGGCATCTTGTCGTTGAACTTACACAGTTCCACCGCGCGGGACTGCATGGTGTCTTTGAATCCCTCGGCGTCCCACACGTCGGCTTCGAGGTCCATCAGTGCGCCCGAGTACCGTTCGAGGTTCTTCCCCGGCCAGTTGGCGAACGAACTCATCGGGTTGTTGTTCGCGAGCCGTCGAAGAATCGTCGCGTTGAGGTTCACGTTCGCGCTGGCCCCGACCGCCTGGAAGTTCGTATCCATCTCGGGGTGCTCCTCCTCGAACGCCTCGATGAGCGCGGTGACCGCCGCCTCGCCGTCGCCGCCGGCCCAGCCGTGAAGGACTTCGAGTTCCGAGTCCCACGTGCTGCCTGAACTGTCCCCACCGGTCTCGGTGTCGCCGCCGGAGCCGTCGGAACCGCTCCCGCTCTCGGTGGCCTCGGTCTCGGAGCCGCCACCCCCGGTACATCCAGCGAGGCCGGCGGCGGCACCCACGGACAGGGCTTTCAGGTACTTTCGGCGGTTCACACTTTCATCGCTACAGCCATGCTCAGCCATGTTGTACCCATGTTATCTTCCCTCATATATAGGTTGTGAATGACTGATGATGATATAAAAACGGATGGGTCGAATCAACTCGTCTCGAAAATGTTTCGCGTTCGTTCTCCTGAATAATAGTTCGGAACCGCGTTCGACGGGTGAACCAACCGGCGAGCGGGGACGGGCGTCGTCAGCCGCGGCGCGCCTCGCGGCAGGTCGGAACCTCACTCACAGTTCGCTCCGGTCCCCGCTCACTCCACGACAGTCGCCGAGTTGTCCCGCGGGCGGTAGCCGATGGCGCGCATCGTCTCCGTGAGCGAGAGGTACCGGTCGTCGTTCGCGGAGACGAGGTTGACCGCGAGCGGCGAGTCCGGGAGGGGAGCCTCGACGGCCCGGCGCATCCCCTGTGCGCAGTCGTCGGGGCTGAGCCACATCGCGCGGACGTAGCGCGCGACGTCTTCTTCCTCGTCCATCTTCTCGCGGACCTCCTCGGCCGTCAGGAGCCACCCGATGCGGAGGTTGAGCACTTCCAGTCCGTGTCGGTCCGCGTAGTAGTTGCCCAGCGCCTCGCCGAACACCTTGCTCACGCCGTAGTACGAGTCGGGACGCGCCGGGTCCGACACGCCGACCGCCTCGGCGTCGGCGGCCAGGGTCTCCGGGCGGGTCGGGTCGGCGATGTTGTACATCTGGTGGACGTGGTTCGTGCTGGCGAAGACGAGTCGGTCGACGTCGGCCGCCAGCGCCGCCTCGTAGACGTTGTACGTGCCGCCGATATTGACCTCGTAGACGCTGTCCCACGCCGCGTCGGGGTTCGGATTGGCCGCGAGGTGAACGACGATATCGTGGCCCTCGAACGCCTCAGTCAGCGCGTCCTCGTCGCGCACGTCGAGGATGATGCTATCGAGTCCCTCGCGTTCTCGGTGCGTGATGGGCGTCACGTCGTGGTCCGAGTCCAGCGTCTCGACCGTGACTCTTCCGACGTTGCCAGCCGCTCCGGTAACCGCAATACGTGCCATACAATGACAATCGACGGAAGTCTAATAAACGTGTTCCAAGCGCCCGTCGCCGGATTGCCACGGGGAAAACACGTATGCGACAGGGTCACAATCACGGTGTATGGTCGACCGACCAACCGCTTTGGAAGACCCGCTCGACGGGCGGGCGGCGCTCGTCACGGGAGCGAGTTCGGGAATCGGCGCGGCGACGGCGCGCGTGCTCGCCGAAGACGGCGCGGACGTATGTCTCGCCGCCCGCAGAGTCGAGCGACTGGAATCGCTCGCGGACGAGATTCGCGCGGCGACGGACGCCGCCGTGAGCGTCGTGCCGACCGACGTGACCGACCCCGACGCGGTCCGGGCGCTCGTCGACGCGACCGTCGAGCGGTTCGGCTCGCTCGACATCGTCGTCTGCAACGCCGGTCTCGGCGTCGACAAGCCGGTCGCTGAACTCACAGACGAGGAGTACCGGCTGATGACCGGCGTCAACGTCGACGGGATGTTCTACACGGCGAGAGAGGCGATTCCGCACCTCGTGGAGACGGAGGGCAATATCGTCTTCCTCGGGAGTATGTCCGGGAACCACCCGCGACCCCACAACCCGGTGTACGCCGCGACGAAGTGGTGGGTCCGCGGGTTCGCGTCGAGCCTGCAGGGGTCCATCGGCGAGGAGAACGTCGGCGTGACCTGCGTCAACCCGACCGAGGTCAGGACCGAGTTCGGCTCCGAGAGCGGCGAGACGCAGGCGGAGTCGTTCGACGAGGGCGAGGTGACGGAGGCGATAGAGGTCGCCGACGCCATCGCCTACGCGGTCCGGCAGCGGTCGCCGAACACGGTGCTCTCGCTCGACCTCTACCGGCGAGACAAGATTTCGCACTTCTGAAGGCGTCGACGAGAGTGGCGGCGACCCCCGCGAACTCGGGGGAAGCGTATTTTGCGGTCGATTGCGAACGAACGGCCATGACTGTCACACGAGCGGTCGACACGTCGTGCCGGCTCGGCGAGGGGCCGGTCTGGCACCCCGACGAAAAGCGGCTGTACTGGGTAGACATCGAAGCCGGGCGGCTCCACCGCTACGACCCCGAGACGGGAGCGCACGACTGTCCCGTCGAAACGTCGGTTCTCGCCGGCGTCACGCTGCAGCGCGACGGGTCGCTGTTGGCGTTCATGGACCGCGGTCGCGTCGGCCGCGTCGTCGATGGCGAACTCGAAGCGGTGACGCGAATTGTCGACTCGCCGACCCGGTTCAACGATGTCATCGCCGACCCCGCCGGGCGGGTGTTCTGCGGGACGATGCCCACGGAATCCGCGGGCGGGCGGCTGTTCCGCCTCGACACCGACGGGACGGTGACGACGGTCGAGACCGGCGTCGGTATTCCGAACGGGATGGGCTTCACCCGCGACCGCGAGCGGTTCTACTTCACGGAGACCGAGGCACACACCATCTATCGGTACGGCTACGACGAGGAGACGGGAGCCGTCTCGGACCGCGAGCGGTTCGTCGAATCGCCGGACACCCCCGGACTGCCGGACGGTATGACGGTCGATTCGGCGGGCAACATCTGGTCCGCCCGCTGGGAGGGGGGCTGTGTGGTCAAGTACGACGGCGACGGAACCGAACTCGAACGGTTCGACGTGCCGACGGAGAAAGTGACGAGCGTCGCGTTCGGCGGGTCCGACCTCGATACGCTCTACGTGACGACCGCCGGCGGCGACCCGGACGGGAGAGCAGGCGACGCGGCCGGGGCGCTGTTTCGCCTCGACGTGGAGGCGACCGGTCGCCCCGAGTTCCGCTCTGACGTTCGGCTGGACTGAGCCGAAGCGGACACCGCCCGCGGGCGGTCAGTTCAGGTCGACCGCGCGCCCGGTGTCGGCGCTCTCGTAAACCGCGTCGATGGTCCGCATGAGGTCGACGGACTCCTCGCGGTCGATTCGCGGCGTCTCGCCGGTCTCGACGGCGCGGGCGAACGCCTCGACCTCGCGTCGGTAGTTATCTATCGGGTCGAACGTCTCGGTGACGACGCGGCCGTCGGTCGCATAGGTGAGTTCGGCGGACGCCGTCGGCTCGATGTTGAACGCGGTCTTCGCCTCCAGCCAACCGTCGGTGGTCTGGACGCGGTAGTACTGCGTCTCGGGCGTATCGAACGATGACTCGACCCGGGCGGTCGCGCCGGAGTCGTACTCCAAGACGCCCGACATCCGCGTGTCGACGCCGCAGTCGCGCGTGTCGGTCGTGGTCGCGTACACCCGGTCGGGCGTCCCGAGGAAGAGTCGCGCCGCGCTGATGGCGTAACAGCCGACGTCCATGACGCTCCCGCCCGCGAGTTCGGGCTCGATGCGGATGTTCTCCGCCCCGTCGGGCAGCCGGAACGAGAAGTTCGACGTGACCGAGACGACCTCGCCGAGTTCCGAGGCGACGAGTTCCGCGGCCCGCTCGGTCCGCGGGTGGAAGCGATACATGAACCCCTCCATCAGCGTGACGCCCGAGTCCTCGCAGTAGTCGAAGACGGCGGCCGTCTCGTCGGCGCTGGCGGTCAGCGGCTTCTCGCAGAGCACGTGCAGACCGTGGTCGGCGGCCGCCCGAACCCAGTCGGCGTGGAGGCTGTTGGGAAGTGGGATGTAGACCGCGTCGAGGGAGTCGTCGGCCAACAGCGCCTCGTAACTGCCGTACGCGGTGGGAATGCCGACCTCGTCGGCGACCGCGCTCGCCCGCGTCTCGTCGCGGGACGCGATGGCGGCCGCCGCGTGGTCGCTCGCCTGAATCGCCGGAATCACCGATTCGATGCCGATACCTGCGGTGCCGAGGATACCAAACTGCATGCGGGGAGGTGCGGCGACCCCGATAATAAAACTCCGGGCGAAAACGCGTCGAATCGGGGCTTACGCCTCGTCGGAGGCGGAGTCGACGTCGGTGTCGACCGGGACGTCGGTGCCGCGCTCCGCCGCGGCGTAAATCGCATCCATCGCGCGCATGTCAACGAGCGCGTGGTCGCCGTCGGGGTCGGGGTCGGTCTCCGTCAGGAGGCGGGACGCGAAGTAGTCGAACTCCTCGGTCATCTGGTTCACCTGCTCGAAGTCGTAGTCGGCTGACTGGTCCCCCCACGACAGCCGGAAGCCGCGCTTCTGTCGGTTGTAGAACGCAGGCTCGATTTCGAGTTCTCCCTCGGTGCCGGTCACCCGGAGGTGGCTCGACTGGTAGGCCGACTGGCTGGCGGTGCAGACCGCGAGCGTGCCGTCGTCGAAGTCGACGCCGAAGCTGACGTGTTCGTCGCCGACGGCCTCGAACGCCTCGTCGTCGACTCGGGCGCGCGCCCTGACGCGGACGGGGTCGGCGTCGAGGACGAACCGGGCGGTGTTCAGCGGGTAGAGCCCGATGTCCATGACGGTCGCGCCGCCGGAGAGTTCTGGGTCGAGTCGCCACTGGTCGGGGTCGGGGACGACTTCGTCCAGCAGGCGCTGGGACATGTGCCCGTGGACGAACACCGGGTCGCCGACGACGCCGGCTTCGACGAGTTCGCGGGCGCGTCGGACGGCCGGTTCGGTCTGCATCCGATAGGCGACCATCAGGGGCACGTCGGCGCGGTCGCAGGCGGCGACGAGTTTCTCGGCCCGCTCGACCGACGCTTCGAGCGGTTTCTCGCAGAGGACGGCCTTCCCCAACTCGGCGGCGGTCTCGACGTACGGGAGATGTAATCCATTCGGCGTGACGACGTACACCGCGTCGTAGGCGTCGGCCGCGACGCCCTCGTGGAACTCGTCGTAGGTGAGCCCGTGGGTTATCGACCCGGCCAGCTCTCTCGCGCCCTCGGCTTTCTCCTTCGAGCTACTGACGACGACCGTCGTCTCGCAGAACTCGGACTCCTCGACCGCGGGAATCGCCTCGTCGCGGGTCCACCAGCCGAGGCCGATCATGGCGAGCCTAACGGTTCCCGTCACGTCGTCGCCCTGCCAGTCGCGGCGCGTGAACTCCTCTGTGATATCGGTGGGCGTGGGTGTCATACGGTGGTGACGCCGTTCGAGAGAGTGCCGATATCTTCGACGGTGATGTCGACGCGGTCGCCTTCTTGGAGGTCGAACGGCTGTTCGGGGACGAGCGAGGTACCGGTGAGGATGACCGCCAGTTCGGGGACCGTGTTGTGGCGCGTGAAGTACGACACGAGTTCCTCGCAACTGCGGACCATCTCGCTGGTGTTCGTGGCGTCGTCGTAGACGACCTCGCCGTCGCGCTCGATAGTCATGCTCATCTCTAACTCGTGAGGGTCGTCGATGTCATCGGGCGTGACCACGCACGGGCCGAGCGAACAACAGCGGTCGTAGACCTTCGCCTGCGGCAGGTACAGCGGGTTTTCGCCCTCGATCGACCGACTGCTCACGTCGTTGCCGACGGTGTAGCCGACGATTTCGCCACGCCGCAGGACGATACCGAGTTCGGGTTCGGGGACGTCCCACTGGGAGTCGTCTCTGACGCCGATGGCGTCGCCCGGTTCGACGGTCCGAGAGGGGGTGGCTTTGAAGAAAATCTCCGGCCGGTCGGCATCGTACACGTCGTAGTACATGTCCGGCATGGAACTCTCTTCTTCGCGCGCCTGCTCGCTGATCTGGTAGGTGACGCCCGCCGCCCAGACTTCTTCGGCGTCAACTGGGACGGTCGTGTGCTGGTCGACGAACTCTTGGTCGACGACGTCGGCGTTTTCGGTGAGTTCAGCGGCGAGTCGGTCGATTGGGATTCGGGCGATACCGGCCACCCGAGCCAAATCCCCGAACGTCCGGAGGTCCTCGTCGGCGCTCGTGAGGTCGTACGTCGTGGAGTCGCGAGTTGCCGTGAGACAGCGCTCTCCCGACACCTCAAGCTGGTGGTACTGCATTCAGTATCCCCATTACCATCTATTGTTATAAAAGTACGTCCCGACGTGGACACCAACTGGTGGCGGACGGCGCGGAATCGCGGGACGAGAGCGAGTTCGAGAGGAGATCGTATCCGAGCGACGAGGAGCCGACCGCCGAACGGCGGCCGCGACGTGGCCGCCAAGGGCTCGGAACCGTCGTGCTGGCATCCGACAGGGTTGTTCTCATGGTCAGAACACGGGCGCAGAGAGACGGAACGTTCGACGTTCATGATTTCGGCCGTTTCGGACGTGTTCTCACGGTCTGCCGCCTCCCCGAAGAGACACGTCTGCCAGAGACAGGAGAGATAGTCCGTCTTTGCGTGCGTATCGTTGACATTCAGCGTATCTTCGGCCCGGGGGCGGCCGAATCAACAAGTTCTCTATCACAGAACGATAGGTCGTCGATATCGACCGGGAATGTTCACAACGCAAGCGCTTGACGCTGGACGGTCGCGGCCCAGATTACACAGGTACGCTTGTAATGCAGAAGGGCGGAGGCCGGCGAAAGCGACCGGATTGGGCGAGCACCGAGGAGAGACATGATGCGAGACCGAGCGTGATTCCGCGCCGTAGACTGCATTCTCCATTACAGAACACCTATCGAGTCGCCCTTCGGAACCGGCGGTGACCGCGCGTCGAAGACAGTACGGATGTTCGAGAGAACCCTCTCGGCCGGCGACGGGATGACGACGTGCGGAAGAAGATACGGAGGGTCGCGTCAGAACGCGCTGTCGGCGAACCCGCCGTCGACGGTGACGATTTCACCGGTCACGAACGAAGACGCGTCGCTCGCGAGGTAGACCGCCGCGCCGACGATTTCCTCTCGCTCCGCGACTCGGCCGAGCGGCGTTCGCTCGTCGATTCGCGTGCGTTTTTCGGTCCCTTCGGCGTAGGTGTCGGCGTTCTGTGGCGTGATGACGAATCCCGGCGCGATGGCGTTGACGCGTATCTCGGGCGCGAGCTCCTTCGCCGACGCGCGGGTGAACGCCTCGACGCCGCCCTTCGCCGCCGAGTAGGCGGGGAGGTTCGCCATCGAGAGCCGCGCGGCCAGAGAGGAGATGTTGATAATCGACCCGCCGTCGGCGACGGCCGGGGCCATCGCCTGCGTGACGCGGCGGACGCCCCCGAGCGCGATGTCGGTGACGTGGTCCCAGGCGTCGTCGTCGATGTCGCGGACCGAGTCGCGGGAGATCGCGCCCTGCGAGGCGACGACCACGTCGATACCGCCGAACTCCTCGACGGCGCGCTCGCGGACGCGTTCGAGCGAGGACGGGTCGGTCACGTCGCACGTCTCCCGAACCGCGTTCGCGCCCAACTCCTCGATGGCGTCGGCCGTCTCGTCGACCGCCGACTGGCGTCGGCTGGTTGCGAGTACGTCCGCCCCCTCGCTGGCGAATCCGAGAGCGATTGCCTGTCCGATGCCGCTTGTCCCGCCGACGACGACAGCGCGCTTGTCACTGACGGAGACTGGCGTGTGCTCGTATGCGACCATGGTTCCAGTCCGCACGGTGCCGACATGATAGTTGCGGAACGCGCGATGGGAGTGCCGCATGCAATACGTTTTTACCGACCCGTGCCACATGTGCTCTCATGCGAGGACTTGCCAAAGTGGAGCGTAGCTCCGGCGCTATGGAGTTCGTCGAGCGACAGAAACCGGAACCGGACGCCGGAGAGGTGCTCGTAGAGGTCGACTACGCCGGCCTCTGCGGGAGTGACGCGGGCATCTACGAGTTCGAATCCGCCTTCGAACGGATGGAGCTCCCGACCGTCATCGGCCACGAGTACGCCGGGCGCGTGGTCGAAGTCGGCGACGGCGTGACTGAGTTCGGCGTCGGCGACCGCGTGGTCGAACGGCCGATTCGGGGCTGCGGCGAGTGCTATCAATGTCGCATCGGCGAGGAGAACGTCTGCCAGGACGCGGTCATCACGGGCGTCGACCACGACGGCGCTTACGAGCGGTTCATCGCCGTCCCGGAACGCGCCCTCCATCCGATTCCGGACGACGTGGAACAGCGACACGCCGCGGTCGCCGAACCCACGAGCATCGCCGCACGCGCCGTCATCGAGAACTCTCGCGTCGGCGCGGGCGACCGCGTGCTGGTCGAAGGACCCGGTCCGATCGGTCTGCTCACGGCCCAAGTCGCGGCCGCACAGGGCGGCACCGTCGTCGTCTCCGGCGTGGGACAGGACGCCGACTATCGGCTCCCGCTCGCGGAGGAACTCGGCTTCGAGACCGTCAACGTCGCCGACGACGACACCGAGGCGCGCCGCGAGCGACACACCGGCGGCGTCGGCTACGACGTGGTGTTCGACACGACCGGCCACCCCTCGGGGCTCACGACGGCCGTCGAAGAGGTCCGCAAGGGCGGCCAAATCGTCCTCGTCGGTCAGACCGGTGAGACCTCAATGCCCTACTCCCCGCTCGTCCGGGCCGAAATCGACCTGCAGTGCTCGTACGCGTCCATGTACGAGGACTTCGAGCGCTCCTTCCGGCTGATTCGTGACGGCGACGTGGACTGCGAGACGTTCGTCGACACCCGGTTTTCGCTGCTCGAAGCCGACGAGGCCTTCGAGACGTTCATCGAGGGCGGGACGTGCAAGCCGGTGTTCGATATCTCGGAGTTGGCGTAAGGGGGGTTCCGGTCGACCGCAACCCAGACCGAGAACTAATATAGTATATTAAACACAATATTAGATTCAGGCGAAGAAAGACACATCGGCCACAATCCCCTAACTGTGGCCATAATCAAATTTCTTGCCCAATCTAACTATTGGAAAATAAATATTCAGAATATAATATCCGCAATAGTTTGAATAAATAGTCGGGTGTATAGACTATAACACACAAAATAAACCAAAATAGGCAAATAAATTCAATTTTTTGATAGCATTCCCAATATACCTCCCGCCACTATTGTTTTTCTCATACAATTTTAATGCGCCAGTCGAACCTTGAACCGGGACATGGGACTACCGGGAGGTCGCCAAAGGACGAAGCGAGGAGAGTCGAAGGGCGGCGTCAGTCGCTGGCCGAGTCGCCGCTGGCCGGCGGCGAGAACTCAGGGTCCCCGTATTGAGAGTCCGAGCGGTCGTCGGCGAGGTCGTCTGCGGCGGGGGTCTCCCCGTCCGGGAAGTAGCATGCGGCGCGGTGCTCGCCGCTTCGGACGGTATCGAGTCCGGGCTCGCTCTCGCGACACGCGTCTTCCGCCTTCGGGCACCGCGGAGCGAAGACGCAGCCCGACGGGAGGTCGACCGGATTCGGTGGCTCGCCGTCGAGCAGAACGCGGTCGCGGTCGACCGTCGGGTCCTTCTCGGGAGCGGCCGCGAGGAGCGAGGTGGTGTACGGGTGTTTCGGCTCGGCCGCGATGGACTCGACGTCTCCCTCCTCGATGACCCGACCGAGGTACATAATCGCGAGACGGTCCGACACCTGCACCAGACTGGCGAGGTCGTGGGAGATGTAGACGATGCCGATGTCCTCGGTGTCCGCGAGTTCACGCAGGAGGTTCAGCAGGTTCACCTTCAGCGACACGTCGAGCATCGACGCCGGCTCGTCGCAGATGAGGAAGTCGGGGTCGAGAACGAGCGCCTTGGCCACCGCGACGCGCTGACGTTGGCCCCCCGATAGCTGGTGCGGGTACTGGTCGAGGAACTTCCGCGCGGGCGTGAGCCCGACTTTCTCCAACGTCTCGATGATGGCCCGTTCGCGCTCGTCGGTCCGGTAGTCGTGGATAGTGAGCGGTTCGCCGACCAACTGCCGAACCGTCTGTCTCGGGTTGAGCGAGTCGAAGGGGTCCTGAAATATTATCTGAACCTTCCGGCGGAACTCGCGCATGTTCCCGTCCGCGTAGTGCTCGTAGGGCTCGCCGTCGAAGACGAACTCGCCGCCGGTCGGCTGTTTCAGGAGCGCGATGGTCTCGCCGAGCGTCGACTTCCCACAGCCGGACTCGCCGGCGATGCCGAGGATTTCGGACCGCCGGACGCGCAGGGAAACGCCGTCGACGGCGCGGACGTAGTTCGGGTCGTTCCCCCTGAGTTGCTCCAAGAGCCGCTGGCTCTGCTCGTAGTACTTCTCGAGACCGTCGGTTTCGAGGAGCACCTCGCCGCGGTCCGATTCGTCGTGACTGTCGGGGATGCCCCACGTCTCCGGGTCGGTGGCGTCGCGCCGCATCTGGGCGGCTTTGGTGACGTGGTGGCACGCCGAGCGGTGGTTACGGTTCGGCAGGTCGACGAGGTCCGGATGGGACGCCTCGCATTCCTCGGTCGCGAACGGACACCGGTCCTTGAAGACGCACGCGCTGGGTTCCTCGCTCAGGTTCGGCGGTGACCCCGGAATCGAGACGGGGTCTTGGTCGCCCTCCTCTATCTCCGGGAAGGAGTTCTTCAGCCCCATCGTGTACGGGTTCGTGGGGTTCACGAGGACGTTGTCGACGCTTCCCTGTTCCATGGCTTTTCCGCCGTAGAGGATCGAAAGCTCGTCGCACGTCTCGGCGATGACGCCGATTTCGTGGGTGATGAGCAGCAACGAGCTGTCCATCCGGTCCTGTATCTCCAGAATCTTGTCGATAATCTTGTCCTGAACGATGACGTCGAGCCCCGTGGTCGGCTCGTCGGCGATGATGAGGTCCGGTTCGAGCGCGAGCGCCATCGCGATGGTCACGCGCTGGCGCATCCCCCCAGAGAACTCGTGGGGGTAGTCGTCGATTCGGTCGGGGTCGAGTCCGACGATTTCGAACAGCTCTCGGACCCGCGAACGCGCCTTGTCGTCGGTGACGTTCCGGTGGGTCTGAATCGCCTGCCGAATCTGCGCGCCGGTGGACATCACCGGGTCGAGCGAGTCCATCGCGCTCTGGGGGATGTAGGCGATGTCCTCCCAGAGCACGTCGCGACGCTCGCGCTCGCTGAGGCCGGTCAGGTCGCGGCCCTGGAATTCGATGCTGCCGGATTCGACGGAGCCGTTGCTGGGGAGGAGACCGAGAACCGCCTCGGCGAGCGTCGATTTCCCCGAGCCGGATTCGCCGGCGAGGCCGTAGTTGACGCCCTCGTCGATGCTGAACGACACGTCGTTGACGGCGTGGACGGTTCCGCTGTCGGTCGAGTACGTGACCGTGAGGTCTGTGATGTCGAGGAGGCTCATTGTTCGGTCTGAATCTCCGGGTTGATGACTTCTTCGTAGGCGCGGCCGATGAGGAACACCGAGGTGGTGATGGCTGCGATGCCGAGTGCGGGCGGGAGCACCCACCACCAAGCGACGCGCATGTTGCCCGATTCGAACACCTGTCGGAGCATCCGGCCCCAACTCGTGACGGTCGGGTCGCCGAATCCGAGGAACGCCAGGCTGGCCTGCGCGGCGATGGCCCACGCGATGCCGTAGGCCGTGTAGAGAAAGCCGATGGGGAGCACGTTCGGCGCGACGTGGTAGAGCATCGTCCGCAAGTCGCTCGCGCCGCTGGCGCGCGCCGACTTCACGAAGGTGCGCTCTCTGACGGAGAGGACCTCGGAGCGGACGACGCGCGCGGGCATCTTCCAGAGGAACGCGACGATGATGCCCGTCATGAGCCAGACGCTCGGCGTCACGAACGTCAGGAGTAACAGCGCCATCGGCGTGAACGGCAGCGAGAACGTGAGGTCCGTGAGACGCATGAGAACCTCGTCGACCCAGCCGCCGTAGTACCCGCTGACGAGTCCCACGAGAAAGCCGAGCGCACCGGTCCCGATGCCGCCGAACAGGCCGACGATGAACGTCGGTTGCGCGCCGGCGAGGAACTGGCTCAGGACGTCTTTGCCGTAGGCGGTCGTCCCGAACGGAGCCGCGCCGGTCGGTTCGGACAGCCGCAGCATCGAGCCGGCGTCGTCGCGGACGGTGTGCTCGATGGGGTCGTGCGGGGCGAGCGCGGGGCCGAGGAGACCGAGGAAGACGAACGCCGCGACGATGAGGACGCCGGCGAACGCGAGGCGGTCGCGTCGCAGGAACGTGAACTGGTCGCGGAGCGTCTCCGCGACCCCCTCGACGCGCTTTTTCAGTTCGGCTTCGGGCTTCGTCTCGGTGCTCACGCGGCACCACCTCCGCTGGTCGAGACGGTCGGGTCGAAGTAGGCGTACAGCACGTCGGCGACGAGGTTCGCCACGATGACCGCGAGCGCCATGATGAAGACGGCGGCCTGCACCAGCGGGTAGTCCTGCTGTTGGATGGCGAGCACGAGTTCGCGGCCGATTCCGGGCCAGCCGAAGACGACTTCGAGCAGGATGAGTCCCTGGAAAATCATCCCGAGACGCAGCGCGAAGTAGGTCAGAATCGGCAGCATGGAGTTCCGACCCGCCCGCGCGAGCTGCTGCATCTCCGAGAGCCCCTTCGCGCGGTGGAGCTTGAGGAACTCAGAGCCCCGCTTTTCGACGACGCCGTTGCGTGCCAACAGCAGGAAGTCGCCGCTGTAGTACAGCACCGACACCGTAAACGGCAGGATGTAGTGGTGCAGGAAGTCGAGCGAGGCGAACGTCTCGACGTAGCCCTCCGGCGAGGCGCTGATAGAGCGCATCCCGAATGCGGGCACCAGTTCGAGGTTGTACGCGAAGATGATGACGAACAGGATGCCCGTGATGAACACCGGCGTCGACCGGAGGAACGTCGTGGCGATGATGCTGAGCTTCTCCAGTTTGCTCCCGCGGTTCCAGCCGACGTACATCCCGAGCAGGGAACTCAGGACCGCCGTCGTCACTAACGCGGGGACGAGCAGGATGAGCGTGTTGACGAGCCGCGGGGCCAGTACCCCCCAGACGGGCTGGCTCCGCAGGATGGAGTAGCCGAACTGGAACAGCAGGATGCTCTGGAGGTAGCTGAGGTACTGCCGCCACATCGGCTGGTCGAGGCCGTACATCGCTCGAATCTCGGTGATTTGCTGCTGGCTCAGGTTGCCCGCGGTGACGAGGGATTCGAACGGACTCCCCGGGAGCAACCGCAAGACGACGAAGATGACCGAGACGGCCACGAGGGTGAGCACGATGGAGATGGCGAGCCGCTTTGCGAGAAACCGCTGGAACTCGCTCACGGTCGGACCCCCCAACGCCACGAGTGGGTAGTGTTCGACATGCGTGTCACCTCACGAGAAGTCCGCCTGTCCGAGCTCGTCGCGGCGCTTGTGCATGTTCCCGGGCTGAATACGCTCGACGAAGGCGGCCCACGCGTCCCCGTTGGGGAACCGGAGGTTGCCGTCGTCGTCCCGCGTGTAGCCGGCCTGTTCGAGGAGCGATTTCGCTCCGTCGATGTCGAACTCGTAGTGGGTGGTATCCGACGTGTGCCACGGCGTGAGGTCCGAAATCGGGTTCTCCCCGCTCGGGACGGTCGCGCGGTCCTGCAGCACGTCGGCAGCGAAGCCCTCGGTATCTATCGACTTGGCGAGAGCGACGCGGAACTCCTTGTCGCGAACGAGCGGACAGGAGAACATCAGCTTCGTGTCGAGCGGCGCGAAGTTGCCCGAGGTCATCTTTTCGACGCCGGCGGTGCTCGCGGCGCGGTCGGCCTGCGAGTTCGAGAGCGTCGTGCCGATGGCGTCGATTTCGCCGCCCTGCAGCGAGCCGATCATGGAGTCGATGTTGCCGACGTTTATCCAGATGACGCGGTCGACGCCCTCGCCGGTCGTGGCCTGGTCGCCGAGCACGTCTGCCCGCCAGTCGTCGTCGAACATCCAGTGGCCCTCGTTTTTCGAGACCTCGAAGCGGGTTCCCTGCTCCCAGTTCTCGTACGTGAACGGCCCCGTGCCAACGGGCGACTCGGGGTTGTGCTGGGACGGGTTCTCCACGTCCTCCCACTTGTGCTTGGGGATGATGACGCTGCGAACGACGCGCTGGGTCATGAACGCCGCGTCGGGGCCCTTCAGATTGAACCGAACCTCGTGGTCGCCGAGCACCTCGACCGACTCGACCGGTTCGTAGAACGGCGTCTGACTGGTCGAGGAGTGTTCCTTGTACAGTTCGACGGTGAACTTCACGTCCTCCGCGGTGAACGGCTCGCCGTCGTGCCACTCGACGCCCTCGCGAAGAGTGAGTTCGACGGTGGTGTCGTCGACGAACCCGCCGCCGGTCGCCAGCGCGGGGACGACTTCGAGGTCCGGCGTGGCGTCGAAGAGGCCGTCGTAGATGAACGTCAGCCGCTTCGCCTCCGCGCCGCCGGCGGCCCACGGGAGGTTCAGCGAGTTCATCGAGGTGGTCACGCCCTTGATGTAGGTCCGGTCGTCGGTCTGGGGTTGCAGGTTCACCTCCGACCAGACGAACGAGTCCTTCGTCGGCCCGTTGCCCGGCGTCTGGACGTAGCCGCTCCAGCGCTCCGTGTTGACCGCGGTGATGATATCGGGGAACAGCGTGATGAGCGCGCCCACGTCCTCGCTGAAGATGCGCTGCGCCTCGGCGACGAGCTCCTCGCGCTCGGGTCGGTCGGTCGTCTGACTCTGTTCCGTCAGCACCTCCTGCAGGTCGGGGTGGTAGTAGTTGTCGTAGTTCGAGAGGCTCGTCTCGCTCCGCCGCATCAAAAGCGGGTTCGGGTCCAGCCCGCGTTGCGGGTCCGGACCGTGGGTACTCATCGAGATGATTGCTTCGAGCCCCTTCGTGTCCCAACTCTGGGCGTACAGTTGGTTCAGCGGTCGGTCGTTGAGTTGCGTCCCGACGCCGAGGGCGTCAAGCCCGCGCTGGACCATGAGCGCGTGTTCCCGCATCCACGGGTCGTCCTCGCTCGAAAATTCGACCGGGACGGGGTCCAACACCGCGCCGGCGGTCGCGCTGTAGTCGAGCGGCGGTTCGTCGGCGTCGATGGTCTCCCACTCGCGCCAGTACTTCGTCTCGACCGTCTCCGGGGTTCCGGACGGGACCTCGGGGGTGAGACTCGACCCGCCGTCGCTCCCGCCGCTTCCGTCGCCGCCACCGGTACACCCGGCGAGTCCGGTCACGCCGAGGGCGGTCGCAGTCGCCGCCACGTAGTCGCGTCGCGTAAGGCCAGTTCCACGTTCGACACCCGAACTATCACGATTTTTCTCCGACATTGCGACAGCCTGTTATGGAGTATCTTCCATGGTGCTGTTCCCGATACGCCCCGATATCTATCGTTCTTTATATACTCGGTCGCCGAGATGCGGCAATATTCTCCAACAAGGGATGAGCTACTCCTGTCGCGGACCGTAGATGAGTTCGAGCAGATTTCGCTCCGCGGTCCGGAGTCGTTCGCTCAGCGTGGACTGAGCGATACCCAGTTCCTCGGCGAGTTCGGTCTCAGAGGTCTCCCGCGGAATGTGGAAGTAGCCGTGGTTGAATGCCGTCTCCAGAACCGCGAGTTGGTCGTCGGTCAGCTTAGAGATTAACACCTCCTTTAATCGGCCGCTGTCGAGCGGTTCACCCGGGGCTTCGTCCTGCGTCACGGAGCGGAGTTCGAACTCCCCGAGCGTCTCCTGAATCTCGTCGGCGAGTTCCCTGAAGTGGTCCCAGTCCTGGGCGGTGGCGACGACCTCGAAGACGCCGTCTTGGAGGACGATGCGGTTCGGAATCGTCTCCTGTCTGAGAACCAGTCCGAGGATGAACGGGTACGACTCGTTGGCGAGAATCGTCACTCGACATATCTGCACGTCGGTTGAGGCGGTCGGAATCTCCTCGTCGTAGAAGACGGTCACGCCCGAGATGTCGGCGAGGAGGGACTCCACGTCGAAGGGGGCGTTCGAGGCGATGGTGAGCGACTCGATCCACGTCCCGTCCTCGACGTAAAACGCGTTGTCCAACTCGATGCTCCGGGCGTCTCGCAGACGGCGGTCTATCTTCGACATGACGCCGGTCGGGGCCGTCGTAAACTCAACACGTAAGATGCGAACTCACCCGTACCGGGCAGATACCGCTCACCTACAAATAGCCCGGTGGTTGTCGCAACGGGGGGCGTCACCGAAACCTGGATTCGCGCGGACGGGTCGGTGCGCCGGTCGCCGACTCAGGCGACGAGCGGCCAATAAAAGAGCCACGAGAGGGTCACGACGACGAGCGACAGGCCCATCGTCACGAACCCGAACAGCGTCACGTCCCGATTCGTCAGCGGTCCGCGGTCTAGCGAGACGAGGACGGCAGTCGTGTTGAACGGGAGAATCGTCGTCGACCCCACCACGAGGAGGACCGCGAGTCCGAGATAGAGCCGCGTCACGCCGAACGTCTCCGCGAATCGCAGCACGATGGGGAGAATCACCACGATGGCGGCCGACCCGGTCGAAAACAGCACGCGAACGGTGACCGCGAACCCGAGGAGCAGTCCGACGAGTTGCCAGTGACTGAACGCCTCGAACGGGACGAACCGCGCGAGGAGGTCGACGACGAGCGCGATAGTTTGGGTCGCTTCCAGGGCGTCCAGAATCGACAGCGTCGCGCCGATGAGAAAGAGGACGCCCCAACTGAGTCCCTTGACGTCGTCGGCGTCGATAACGTCGACTCCCGGAAGCGCGAGGACGGAGACCGCGGCGACCGCCGGGAGAATCTCGGGAAGTCCGGCGAACGACCCAACGACCCACGCGAGGACGGTCCCGGCCATCACCGCCGCGACGAGTCCCTGTTCGCGGGTCAACTCGCCGTCGGCGGACGCATCCGCAATCCCCGACGTGCCGGGGTCGACAGTCGAGTCGGCGTCGACGGTGTTGAGGAGACCGGCAGCCGCGGCGGCCAGTACGTAGAGCGCCACCGTGGGTGGGACCATCAAGACAGCCCACTCGACCCACGAGAGCGGGCGGACGCTCGTCGCGAGGATGCCCGAGGTGACGAGCGCCATCCCGCCGCCGGTCATGAGCGCCATCGACGCGATGGGGTTGATGTGACCCAAGAGGAGGAACGTCGCGCGCTCGAACCCGCTTCCCGACGGGAGGTCGAACTCCTCGGTTACCTCCTCGACGATGGGGATGAACGCGACCGCGCGGGCCATCGCCGACGGCATGAACAGCGCCAGCACGAGGACGTTCCGCGCGATGGAACGAAACGCCCCGCGAGGGGTGCTGTCCGGGGACAGCAGTCGGTTCGCTAACTGGGTGTCCAACCCCACCGACCGGACCGCGTTGCCGAGGAGTAACAACACGAGGAGGAAGTAGACGAGCGAGGAGGTGAAGCCGCTCACCGCGGCCTCGAAGGAGTCCACGACGCCGAGAGCGTACAACAGGGAGACGCAGGCCAGACTCGAAATCGCGTACGGAACCGGCTTCGTCAACCAAAGCAGGAGCGCGACGACGAAAACCGAAAGCGCGTACTGCGACCGAACCGGAAGGACGGAGACGGGGTGGAGGCCGACGACCGCGAGGAGCAAGGCGGCGGCGACCGCGAGCGTCACCGTCTGCGACGAGAGTTCGGGGGCGCGCAGCCCTCGACCGGGCAACCAATCTATCACGAACGTACCTGCACACAACGGGTCCAAATAGCTACTGCCGGCGACAATTCGGGCCGCCAGTCGGGGGGAGAGCGCGAATCGAGTCGATACAACCCCCAGAATGAATAATTTGGATTATTTAGATAATTTGAGTTGTCCAAAGAGTCGGAGTAACCATAATTATTTCAACTGCGCCGAGAATCTCGCTATCACGGATATCCCCATCATGTCACGTGCAGTCAGCGTCTGTCTCCTCAAAGGCGGTATCGGCAAGTCGACGACCTCCATCAACCTCGCCCGCGAGCTCGCACACCGGGGCAGCGACGTACTGCTCGTGGACCTCGACCCGAACGGACACACCACGACGGGGCTCGGATTCGGCGAGGAGTTCTACTCGGAAGCGCACCTCGGCGACGTGCTCCTCGACGACGCCGAGTTGGAGCCGCGGGAGCTCATCTTGGAGACCGGGTTCGAAATCGACCTCCTCCCGTCGAACGACCGCATCGAGCAGGTCGAGTCGGACCTCGGCGGCGTGATGATGGGGTCGGCGCGGCTCAAACAGCGCGTCATCGACCCGCTTCTCGGCGACGACTACGACTACGTCGTCGTGGACTGCCCCGCGGCGCGCGGGAAACTCAACGACAACGCGCTGTACGCCACGCAGAACCTCGTCTTGCCGATGCGCCCCGAGTCGGGTGCGCTCTCGGGGCTCGAAAAGACGGTCAAGCGGCTTATCACGCCCGCGCGGGAGCACTTCGACCTCGAAATCCTCGCGGTCGTCCCGACCGACCTGCGGGACCGAATCGACCACGACCGCCCGACGAGACGGCTCGTGGAGGCGCTCGTCTCGAAGCCGAACATCGCGTCGAAGCTCCCGAACTTCGCGTACACCGACCCGGAGGTGTTCGAGGCCATCGACGACGGCGAGTGGGACGACGACCTGCCGAAGCCCGGAATTCGGCACCGCTCGGCCATCGACGCGTCGATTCGAGAGCACATGCCGCTTCGGGACTACGACAGCACCTGCGACCAGTTGGCGTGCTACGACGAACTCGCGCAGATCGTCGAAGAAGGCGAGGTGGCCCGATGAGCGAAGACCCCTTCGGCGACCTCGACGCCGCGATGGGGAGCGGGGAGTCCGCGTCGGAACCCGAATCCGAACCGGAGCCCGAGGGTGCTGACGCCAACGACGCGGCCGAATCGGAAGTGGAGCCAGAATCGGAACCGCTCGACGAAATCGACCCCCGCGAGCGCCCCGCCTTCGAGTTCGACGAGACCGTCCACAAGGCGCTGTACGTGCTCGAAGCGGTCGCCGACGAGTTCGACGACATCATCACCTACGACGTGGAGCGCGAACTGACCCGCGACCACGGACTCAAGAGCGTCACGAAGAGCGAACTCCACAACGCCGCGCTCGGCGTGGCGACCGAACACCCCGAAGAAATCGTCGAGCGCGTCCTCGAACAGCGCGGCGTCGACGACGAAGGTTCTGAATAATTCGGAGAATCCGACTCTGTCAAACCTCTTAGCGCCAAACAGAACACGTGCGACATACAGCGGGAGCGCACCGACCGTGACAGCGCTAGAGTAGTGTAACACTACGAGTGTGAGTTCCTCGCACACCGACGTCAGCACGGCCACAATAAGGTAGCAGCGACGGAGGGCCTCGACGGAGCCAACGATTCAGAGGGAATCGGAGGCGGTGACGCGCCGCGAATCGCCCCTCACCGAATTATCTTGTCGCGGCCGGGGTCGAAGAGCGGCCCTGACCGGACCGTCGCGGAGTAGGCGTCACCTTCGTACCGGATTTCGACTTCCTGTCCCGCGCTGGCGTACTGTTCGGGGAGGTAGGCGTACGCGATGCCGGCGTCGATAGTGTAGCCGTAATCCGCCCGACAGCAGTAACCGACGACGTCGCCGTCGGCGAACACCGGGTGGCCCGCGTCGACGACGGCCTCCTCCTCGTCGAGCGTTATCGGGACGATGCGGTCGCTCGGGCTGTCGTCGTTTTTGTCTTCCACGAGCGCCGCCTTCCCGACGAAGTCCGTGTCGAGGTCGACCGCGAAGCCGATGCCGGCCTCGTACGGGTTGTGTTCGGGCGTGAGGTCCGTCCCCCAGAGACGGTACCCCTTCTCCATACTCGTCGAGTCGAGCGCGGCCCAGCCGACGGGAGCGATGTCGTACTCCTCGCCGGCCTCCCGAATCGCGTCCCAGAGCTGGCACCCGTACTCGGTCGGGGCGTAAATCTCCCAACCGAGTTCGCCGGCGTACGAGAGTCGAAGCATCGTCACGGGGATGCTCCCGAGATAGGTCTCCTGTGCGGAGTAGAACGGGAATTCGTCGTTCGAGAGGTCGGCCTCGACGAGGTCCGAAAGCACCTTCCGGGAGTCGGGCCCGAAGACGCCGATACCGGTCCGACTGGAGACGTGCGCGGTCACGTCGACGGAGCCGTCGTCGGGCGCGTGTTCTTTGACCCACCGCGAGTGGAGCGTCGCCGAGCTTCCGCCCCCGGTGAACAGCACGAACCGGTCGTCGTCGAGACGGGCGACCGTCAGGTCGGCGAGCACGCCGCCGTCTTCGTTGAGCATCGCCGAGTAGCGCATCCGGCCCGGGGTGACGTCCACATCGTTCGTCAGGAGCCCCTGCAGGAACTCCAGCGCACCCGGTCCCGTCACTTCGATGGGCGTGAAGGTCGTCATATCGACCATGCCGACCTTCTCGCGGAGGTGCTGGTGTTCCGCGCCGTGGACCTTCGACCAGTTCTGCGAGAGCCAGTCGGGGCGGTCCGGAACGTCGTACGTTTCGAGGAGCGTCTCGTTGGACTCGTACCACTGCGGGACCTCCCAGCCGTCGCTGTCGTAGAACTCCGCGCCGAGGTCGGCCTGCCGGTCGTAAAACGGGCTCCGGCGGAGGGCACGCTGTCCGTCCGGCTGTTCGCGCGGGTGGATGAGCTGGTACACCTCCCGGTACTGTTGTGCCCCGCGGCCGTAGGTGTACTCTCGGCTGCCCGTGTGAGACTGGAACCGGGAGACGTGCGCTCCGGAAGCGTTGACTCGGGAGCCGTCGAGCCGCGGCGTCCCGTCCTCCATCCAGCTGGCGACGATGTCGCCCGCGCCGCCGGACTGCGTGACCCAGACGGCGAGCGCCCACCAGAGTCCCTCCGTGTCCTCGTCCGGCCCGAGGATGGGCATGCCGTCGGGGGTGAACGAGAACATCCCGTTGATGGCGGAGGTCCACTCACAGTCCGCGAAGCCGGGGACGAGTTCGCTGGCGGCGTCGAACGCCGACCGGTCGTGGTCCGGGTGGGTGTTCTCGTAGAAGTGCTCGTCCGTAAACTCGCGGAGAGACGGGTATTCGAGTCCGAGGTCGTCGAGCTTGTCGGGACCGTAGATGTCCGACGGGTCGACGAGGAGCGACTCGTGGTTGTACGAGCCGATACCGTAGCGCTCGCCGTGCTGTCGGTAGTACAGCGAGTGGTCTTGGTGCCGAAGCAGCGGCTGTTCGATTTCGCGCGACGCGCCATCGAGTTCGTCCAGTTCGTCGGAGACGAGATACTGGTGTGCGCAGGGCACGAGCGGGATGTCCGTGCCGACCATCTCGCCGAACAACGGCCCCCAGATGTTCGTGGCGACGAGCACCTCGTCGGCCTCGATTCGGCCGTGTTCGGTATCGACCGCATCGATACTGCCGCCGGAGATGTCGATGTCCGTGACCTCGGTGTGGCCGTAGAACTCGACGCCTGCCTCACGTGCCTGCTCCGCCATCGACTCGGCGGCACTAACGGCGTCGGCCTTTCCGTCCGACGGGACGTAGTACCCGCCGTAGATGACGTCGGAGTTTATCTGCGGGACGCGCGCTTCGACCTCCTCGGGCGTGAGAAGTTCGCCCTCGTCGATGCCGTACGACTGCCCCCACTCGCGCTTGCGTTTGAGGAAGTCCCAGCGCGCCTCGGTGTAGGCGACTTCGATGCCACCGCACGTCCGGAAGTCGCCGAACCCGTCGTAGAGGTCGCGCGTGTACGACGCCATCTCTGTCATCAGCTTGTTCCCGGCCGTCTGGAACACGAGTCCGGGCGCGTGAGACGTCGAGCCCCCGGTCTCGAACAGCGGTCCCCGGTCGAGGACGACGACGTCGTCGCGACCCGACTCGGCGAGGTGATACGCCGCACTACAGCCGACACAGCCGGCCCCGACGACGACCGTTCCGGCGCGTTCGGGAAACGTAGACCATGTGCTCATATACCAAACAGTAGTGACCGCGGCCTTCGGATGTCTCTCTGGGACCACTATCTGAGGTGTATAAGTTCCGGGGGTGACGAGAACCGGGTCTGGCCACGGACGAGCGTCACTCGCCAACGAGTATTTCTCGCCGACGAGCGTCACTCGCCGACGAGGTACTTCTCTCTGAGGTAGATAACGAGGCTGGCGCTCAGGAACGCGAGACCCGCGCCCTGTAGCTCACCGACAGTCATCGCGAACAGCGCGACGACGAAAAGGAAGACCGCGAACGCCGCCGAAGCGACAGCGAGCGCGTTCATCGATAGCGTAGAGTCATCGATTCGGTGCTTCCGTTCAGTCGTCCGTCGTCCCGGATTTCTCTCGGATGTTGGTCACGACCGACGTCCGAGACCGACCGACGTCGATGTCGATATCTTCGTCACCCAGGTTCTCTATCCGCTCGGCGAACTCCTCGGACTGCAGGAGTTCGTACTCCTTGTCGAGGCCGAGATAGACCGTGTAGCACGTGACGACGAGGACGATAGCGAACGGGAATCCCGTCGCGATAGCCGCCGTCTGGAGTGCGTCGAGCCCGCCGCCGTAGAGGAGAAGCGACGCGACGACGCCCTCCGTGACTGCCCAGAAGATACGCTGCGTCCGCGGAACATTGTGTTTGCCGCCCGACGTGAGATGGTCGACGACGAGCGACCCCGAGTCTGAAGAGGTCACGAAGAACGTCACTACGAGCGTCACCGCGAGCAGTCCCGAGACGGCGCTGAACGGGAACTGTTCGAGGAGCGCGAACATCGCGACCGTCTGTCCGGCCTCGCCGTAGGTCGCGAGGACGACGCCGTTGCCCTGAAGCGAGTTGAACAGGGCGCTCCCGCCGAACGCCGAGAGCCAAACGGTCGAGAACAGTGACGGCAGGACGAACACGCCGAAGACGAACTCGCGGACCGTCCGTCCCTTCGAGATGCGCGCGACGAACATGCCGACGAACGGCGACCACGCAATCCACCACGCCCAGTAGAACACCGTCCAACCGTTGACGGTGGACGCACCGCCGCCGAGCGTGCCGGTGAAGAACGCCAACGAGAGGAAGTCGCTGAAGTAGTTTCCGAGCCCCTGCACCCACGCGCCGAAGATACTCATCGTCGCGCCGGCGACGAGCACGAACGACAACAAGACGAACATCAGAAAGACGTTCAGCGTGCTCAGACGCCGGATGCCGTCTTCGAGGCCGGCCGCGACGGATGCGGTGGCGATGAGAGTAATCACGGCGATGAGCCCAATCTGCATCCCGGTGTTGTTCGGAACGCTCAGGATGCCGAGCATGCTCTCGCCGAGGATGTACGATAGACCCGTGTTTATCTGTGCGACGCCGAGTCCGAGCGACGTGGCGAGGCCGAACAGCGTCGCGAACACCGACACGAGGTCGATGAGATGGCCCGGCCAGCCGTAGATTCGCTCACCGAGGAGCGGCCAGAAAATCGACCGGAAGGTGAGCGGAAGCCCCCGATTGAACGAGAAGAACGCGAGCCCCAGTCCGACGAGGCCGTAGATGGCCCACGGGTGGAACCCCCAATGGAAGAACGTCTGGGTCATCGCGGCGATGCCCGCGCCACCGGACCCGGCTTCGGCGTCGAAGAAGCCGGGGACGTTGGTGAAGTAGTACAGTGGCTCCGCGACGCTGTAGAACATGAGTCCGATACCCATGCCCGCGCTGAACAGCATCGCCATCCACGAGAAGTCGCTGAACTCCTTTTCGGCCTCGACGCCGCCGAGGGTTATCTCGCCGTACTTACTCAGCGCGAAGTATGCCAAGACGACGATAAAGAGATTGACCGACAGGAGGAAGAACCACCCGAAGTTACCCTCGAAAAAACCCCTGACGCCCGAGTAGACGCTCGCCGCCTGCTCGCCGAGGACGAGCGTCACGGCGACGAAGGCGCCGATTATCAAGAGCGCGGCCGGGAAGACGACGGGGTGGATGTCGAGCCCCCAGCGTTGGATGTTCCCATCACCGGGTTCGCGCTCGGTCTCCGGGTAGAACAGGTCCGCCTGTAGTTCGCTCGTAGACCGGTCGGCCGAGTCGTTGCTATTCGGCATTCGATACACCCTCCGTTAGGAATCGCCTCTGGAATTCGTGTACGCTCATATCGTTGTCCCGCTGTGGGGCCACCCGCGGTCACCGTCGAGGTCGGCGCCTGCTCCGACGCGTCCACTCGAGCTATGACACGAGCCCACACCCCTCACGATTCAACCAACCCATCGGTATTACACATCTTAACCGATAGTCTTCGATAATAGTGGCATTTATACGCAAATAGAGGAGCGTTGCGAAAGTTATATCCTCAAATCGGTTGACGGGGTGAAACCGAAAGCCGCGGTCGTCACTCGAACCTGTCGAGCGAGAACATGTCGAGCGGCAGGTCGCTTTCGCCGTCGACGGCGAGGTCGGCGAGGATTTCGCCGATGACGCTGGCGAACTTGAAGCCGTGTCCCGAAAAGCCGGCCCCGACGGCGACCTGCGGGTGGTCGGGGAGCGTGTCGAGGATGAAGTGTTCGTCCGGCGAGTTCGTGAACATGCACGTCGCGAGCGACATCGTCGGCCCCGCGGCCTCCGGGAAGTACTTCTCCGTGACGTCCCGGAGTATCGCCTCGTCGGCGCGGTTCGGCTCGCGGTCGAAGTCGTCGGGGTCGACTTCCTCGTCGCGGTGGTGGTACTTGCCGAGTTTGAAGCCCGGCACGTCGTGGACCGGGAACCCGTAGAACCGACCCTCGGGGACGCTGAGGTTCCAGACGGGGAACTCCTCGGGCGCGAACGTCGACGGCGACTCCGGTTGGAACCACGCGAGCGCCTGTCGCTCGGGGACCGCAAGCCCGTCCAGGGCATCGGCGAGTTTGTAGTTCCACGCGCCCGCGGCGAGCACGAGCGCGTCCGCGACGTACACGCCTCGGTCGGTGCGGACGCGCACGCCACCGTCGTTCGTCTCCGCCCAGTCTTCGACTCGCTCGCGGGCGCGAATCTCGGCACCCCGCGCCTGCGCCGTCTCGGTGTGCGCGATAATCGCCTGCTCGGGGACGATGAACCCGCCGTCCTCTTGATAGACCGCCCGGTACTCCTCGGGGAGTTCGTAGCCGGGGAACCGCTCGTTGACTTCCGCACCGGTCAGCACCTCGTGCGGGATGTCGTGTTCCTCACAGGAACGCTTCGAGCCGGCGAACACGTCGTTGTCGACCGGCCCGGCGTCGATAGAGCCGGTTCGGTGGATGACCTCGCGCCCGGTCTCGTCGGCCAGGTCGTCCCAGAGGTCGTACGCCCGTTCGATGAGCGGGACGTACGAGGGGTGTTCGTAGTACGCGCGCCGGATGATGCGCGTGATACCGTGAGACGACCCCTGCGAGTGGGGAATGTCGTATCGTTCGAGACCGACGACGTCGAGGCCGCGGTCGGCGAGGTGGTACGCGGTCGCGCTTCCCATCCCGCCGACCCCGACCACGGCGACGTCGTATCGGTCGTCGCGGACACTCATTGTGTCCGTCGGTTCGGAACGTCCCCCCTTCACTCTTGACCTGTATCACGGAGCCCCTTTTTCCGTCGTCCGACTCAAAACCCGTCGAGAGCGTCGCTGACGGCCGAACCGTCGCGCCACCGCGATTATCCACCGCCACTTATACGGGTCCACTATTCCCGACGAACCCTTTTCCAAAGATGTGTGTTTCTTCCTCCCATGACACGGTGGAACAACAATCGTGACGAGATCGGTGCGGTGAGTGCTGACATCACCGCGGAAACGAACGCGCTGCCGGCGAGGTACTTCACCGACCCGGAGGTCCACGAGATGGAAAAGGAGAAAGTGTTCGGTCAGTACTGGGTCTACGCGGGCCACGAGACCCATATCCCGGACGCCGGCGACTACTTCACGCGAACCATCGGTGACAAGCAGATAATCGTCACCCGTGACGGCGAGGGCGACGTGCGGGCGTTCTACAACGTCTGTGCCCACCGCGGGTCGAAGATGCTCGACGACACGCCGATGACCGACACCGGAACTCTCAATCGAATCACCTGCCCGTACCACCTCTGGGCGTACGAACTCGACGGGACGCTCCAGAGCACCCCCAAGAGCTTCGAGGAGGCGAGCCTGAACCCGGACCTCGACGACGACGCCGTCGGCGAACTCGACCCCGAAGAGAACGGACTGATGGAGGTCAACACGGACGCCATCGGGCCGCTCGTGTTCGTCAACTTCGAGGACGAACCGAGCCTCTCGCTGGCCGAACAGGCCGGGTCGATGAAGACCGAACTCGAAGACCTGCCGCTCGGCGAGTACGAACACGCCCGCCGCTACGTCTCCGAAGTCGAGTGCAACTGGAAGACGTTCAGCGGGAACTACTCGGAGTGCGACCACTGTCAGGCGAACCACCAAGACTGGGTCCGGGGACTCGAACTCATGGACTCCGAACTCGAAGTCAACGACTACCACTGGGTGCTCCACTACAAGCACAAAGAGGACGTCGACGACGAGATGCGCATCCATCCCGAGCACGAGGCCAAGTTCTACTACTTCTGGCCGAACTTCACGGTCAACATGTACGGCACCGCCGACGGCTACGGTACGTACATCATCGACCCCATCGACGAGGGGCGCTTCCAGCTCATCGCGGACTACTACTTCCGCGACTCCGACCTGTCGGAGGAAGAAGAGAAGTTCGTCCAGACGAGCCGACAGCTCCAGGAAGAGGACTTCGAACTCGTCGAACGGCAGTACGAGGGACTCACGTCCGGCGCGCTCGGGCAGGCACAGCTCGGTCCGAACGAACACACCGTCCACAAACTGCACCGCCTCGCACAGGACGCTTACAATGCCTGAAAACGAGGATGCCAAACTAGCCGAAAAACCACGCGCCGGCGTCGTCACCTGCCCGGCGTGCGACCTCCACGTCTCCGTCGCGGAGCCGAACGACGCCGTCGAACTGTACCGACGACACGCGAACGTCACCGGCCACGACGTCGAGTGGGAGCGCGTCGCGTTCGACGCCGAGGCCGAGAGCGACGACGCGAAGGAGGCGCTCATCGAACTCGGCGAGGACCACCCCGACGGCGTCGCGCTCGGGCGACTCGCCGCGGCGCTCGCAGACAACGGCGTCGCCATCGGCGAAACGCTCGACGCCGTCCGCGACCTGCGGATGAGCGGCGAAATCTACGAACCGCAGGACGACTACGTCCTCGCCGTCTGACTCCCACACCTTTTTTGCGGGGCTCACCCGGTCACTCGTCGAGAAGAATTGACTCGACCAGCTCCGCGGTCCCCCGTCTGATTCGCCCGCTGACGGCCGTCGGCGAGATGTCGAGTACCTCCGAGAGGTCGTCTAACGCCGCCTCTCGCGGCTCCTCGAAATACCCGTGTTCGTAGGCGGCGACCAGCGCGTCGCGCTGTGCGTCGGTGAGTTTGCTCGGCTCGCCGTTCATCCAGCCGTCCTGTCGGAACATCCGGTTCAGCTCGAAGGTGATGTCCTTCGCCTCGCAGTACTCCCACAGCTCCGAGAGCGCCTCGCGGTCCGATAGCTGGAGACGGACCCGCCAGCCCGCCGTGTCGTTGCTGCACGCGTCGAGCATGAGCCCGCCGAGCTCCGTGACGATAGGCGAGAGGAGAATCGCGTCCGTCGTGTGTCCGATGCGATACACCGCGGCGTCGTCTCGCTCGGAGACGAGTCGCCAGTCGCTGACTGTGTGGTCGACTTCTAACGCCGCTTCGAACGCCGAGCACTCCGCGCCCTTCACGACGAAGAAGAACAGGCCGGTCTCGGGGTCCGTCGCGGACTGCGAGACGACGTCTATCTCGCTCGCGGCTTCCGACCGAATCGTCGGCGTCAGCGCGAGGTCGTCGTGCGCGATGTCGGCAACAGTTATCAAACTCATCGTGTCTTTACCTCGTAGTCCAAGGGGTTCGAGACCGAGCAAACCAGAGCGTCGGATCGGTTGAAGTACGCGAAGTCGTTTCGACGTTCGCGGTGAAAACGTTTCTCGTGAGCACGATATAGTAGTTTGAACAGCAGATTCTTGTTAATAGTTTTCGCCGCATATTCTGTGGGACTATATAAATCCACTCAGTATTCCACACCGCTTTTCAGGGAGTCCCGGCGCGTCCGTGGTGACCGAGACGGACAATGAGTGTGGGCACATCGCTTCGGCGACTGGGCGAATTCCTCGAAGAATGCGAGCGGACGGACGCCGCGAGCGTCCAAGAGTCGTCCGTGGCGGTCACGGAGACGGGCGCGTCGGCGGACGTCGAGTTCGCGCTCTCGTCGAGCGCCGGCGGCGGCTCCGGCGTCGGAGTCCGAGGGACCTCTCTCGACTCCGACGGGACGATTGGGCTCACGCTCGAAGTCGACGACGTGTTGCCGAGCGGTCGCGAACACGTCGCCGTCGATGCCGCGGACGTCTCGCTCGACGGGGAGCCGTCGGTCGTCGTCACGGTTGCGGCCGATTCGACGCCGACGGCTCCGAAGGAGACGGGCGACGCCGATACCGAGTCACCCGAGACCGTCCGGAACCCGAACGTGCCGGCGTTCGAAGACACGCCGTACCTCGAAGCCGTGTACGCGCGGTACGAGACGTTCGAGCGGATGGCCGACGCCTTCGAGATGGACGTGACCGACGAGACGGTCCGCAGGTACATGATAGACCAAGGCGTCCACGAGCCGTCGTCGTATGAAACGTCGCTCGCCGGCGAGCCGGCGGCTATCGAGCGAGCGCCGACGCCGGCCAACGACGCCGGCGAATCGCCCGAGGCGCTCGCCGACGGCATCGGCCTCCCCGAGTCCGTCACAATCGACCAACTCGCCGACGCCGCCAACGACGCCAAGACCGTCTACGAGTTCGGGAAGGTGCTTGGCCTCGAACGTATGGACGCGCTCGAACTGCTCCAAGACCTCGACTTGCTCGAATTCGTGATGGGCCGTCTCACCACCGACGACGACCCCGATGTGAGTCGAGAGGACGTCGTGGCGCGCATCAGAGCGTCGGCCGGAGAGAAGTAGCGGCGTTACTCGACCGCGGCGATGGCCTCGATTTCTACGGCCGCACCCTTCGGCACGTCGCCGACGCCGACCGCGCTCCGTGCGGGCGGTTCCACGTCGAAAAAGGCGCTGTACGCCTCGTCGAACGCGTCGAAGTCGTCGATGTCGTCGAGGAACACAGTCGTCTTGAGCACGTCTTCCGGCGTCAGCCCCTCGGCGGCGAGGATGGCCTCCACGTTCCGAAGGCACTGACGCGTCTGTTCTTCGACCGATTCGTCGTCGAGCAGTTCCCCGTCCGGGGTGAGCGGGAGTTGCCCGGCCGTGACGAGGATAGAGCCGTTCGTCGTCGCTTGACTGTACGCGCCGACCGCGGCGGGCGCTTCGTCGGTATCGATGATTCGCTTCACGGGGAGAGTGTCGGCGTTCCCGTCCTTCAAGCTGTGTCCCGACGGAACTCGCACGAGGTGTCAAAATAATAATAGTTTGTGCTGAGACCGCGAGAGCGACCGAAACCGACGAGCGACGCGGCTATCGCCGGGCCGAAACGTCGTCGACCGCGTAGCCCGCGTCTTCTATCGTGTCCACGACGGCCGCCGCGTGTTCGGCTCCTTTCGTCTCGATACGGAACAGAAGGTGCGCCTCGCCGACGTCGAGGGCGTCGACGGCGCGGACGTGGCGAACGTCGTGAATGTTCGCGTCGCGGTCGGCGATGAGTCGGGAGAGCCGCGCCATCTCGCCGGGTTCGTCTCGGATTCGGACCCGGAGGCGCAGCGTCTGCCGGCGGCTGGTGAGCGCATGGACGAGCACCGTCTGGAGCATCGTCATGTCCAGATTCCCTCCGCAGAGCAGCGGCATGACGGTCTCGCCCTCGACGTCGAGGTGGTCGCTCAGCACGGCGGCGACCGAGGCGGCACCGGCACCCTCCACGACCTGCTTGGCGCGTTCGAGCAAGAGGAGGATGGCCTCTGCGATTTCCCCGTCGGAGACCGTGACGACCTCGTCGACGTGTTCCTCGATGGTTCGGAGCGTCAACTCCGAGATGCCGCCGGTCGCGATGCCGTCGGCGATGGTGTTCGTGTCGTCGAGCGTCACGGGAACGCCTTTGTCGAGGCTCTCGTGGACCGTTTCCGCGCCCGCGGCCTGCACGCCGACGACGCGAATCTCGGGGTCGTGGTGCTTGATGGCGGTCGCGATACCCGAGATGAGCCCGCCGCCGCCGATGGGGACGACTACGGTGTCCATCTCGGGGAGGTCGCGATACATCTCGACGCCGAGCGTTCCCTGCCCGGCGACGATGTCGCAGTCGTCGTACGCGTGGACGAACTCGGCGCTCGACTCCTCGGCGAGCGACTGCGCGTACGCCATCGTCTCCTGGAAGTCCTCGCCGACGAGTTCGACCGCCGCGCCGTAGTCGCGCGTCGCGTCGATTTTCGTCTGCGGGGCGTTCTCCGGCATCACGACCGTGGAGTCGGCTCCGCACTCGGTCGCGGCGAGCGCGACGCCCTGGGCGTGGTTGCCGGCGCTCGCGGCCACGAACTCGTCGATTCCGCGGTCGGTGTCCTGTCGAATCTTGTTGTACGCGCCCCGCGTCTTGAACGACCCCGTCCACTGGAGATGTTCCATCTTCAGGTAGACGTCCGCGCCGACGAGGTCGCCGAGCGAGGTGCTCCGCTCTATCGGCGTCCGCTTGACGACGCGGTCGTTTTCGAGTCGCTCGCGCGCGCGTTCGATATCGCGGTACTGTACCGGGAGCGACTCCGTCTCACTCATCGGCGACTCACCCCGGCGGTCGGTCGCACGGCGCGCCGGGATGGCAGGCGCGTGTCGCCTCGGGTTCGGGACTGTCCGTAAACTGTGATAGTTCTTAGCACGGTATGTGAGAAACGTGACGAAGTTCCAATATAGAGCTATCGCCGGTCGGCGCTCGTCTGGGTGAGAACCGAGCACAGTACATGCCGTTTTTGGCAGTCAACAACCTCAATTCGGATTATTCGCAGACAGCCACAACGGGCGCTCGTCGCGCCTCTCGGCCCGACCACAGAACATATTCGTTCTGTCAAGTTGTGGTTCTCGCCCGGCGTTCCACCCTCGTCTCGGGGGTCGGCGAAGCGTTATACCGCAGAGTCGAGATGCACCCACGATGCCTTACGACACCGTTCGAGAGACCGACCCGGCCGTCGCCGACGCGCTGACGGGCGAACGCCGGCGGCAGAACGACACGCTCGCCATGATAGCGAGCGAGAACCACGTCAGCGAGGCGGTTATGGAGGCCCAAAGCTCGGAGCTGACGAACAACTACGCCGAGGGCTACCCGGGAAGCCGGTACTACGGCGGCTGCGAGTACGCCGACGAAGTCGAACAACTCGCCATCGACCGCGCGAAGGAACTCTGGGGTGCCGACCACGTCAACGTCCAACCGCACTCGGGGTCGCAAGCGAACATGGGCGTGTTCCTCGCCGTGCTCGACCCCGGCGACAAGATTCTCTCGCTCGATTTGACCCACGGCGGCCACCTGAGCCACGGCCACCCGGTGAACGTCGCGGGGAAGACGTACGAGGTCGAACAGTACGAAGTCGACGCCGAGACCGGCTACGTCGACTACGAGCAACTCGCCGAGAAGGCCGAGGAGTTCGACCCGGACATCATCATCTCGGGGTACTCCGCGTACCCGCGGGAAGTCGAGTGGGAGCGCGTGCAGGCCGCGGCCGAAGCGGTCGACGCGTACCACCTCGCCGACATCGCCCACATCACCGGCCTCGTCGCCGCGGGCGAACACTCCTCACCCGTCGGCGTCGCGGACTTCGTCACCGGCTCGACCCACAAGACGATTCGCTCGGGTCGCGGCGGCATCATCATGTGCGACGAAGAGCACGCCGACGACGTCGATTCCGCGGTCTTTCCCGGACTCCAAGGCGGACCGATACTGCACAACGTCGCCGGCAAGGCGGTCGGCTTCGGCGAGGCGCTAACCCCTGAGTTCGAGGAGTACGCGTCGCAGGTCGTCGATAACGCCGCCGCCCTCGGCGAGCGGCTACAGGAGCGCGGCCTCGAACTCGTCTCCGGGGGCACGGACACCCACTTGGTCCTCGTCGACCTCCGGCCGTCGCACCCGGACACGACCGGCAAGGACGTCGAAGCGGCCCTCGAAGAGGTCGGTATCGTCCTCAACGCCAACACGGTTCCCGGCGAGAGTCGCTCGGCGTTCAACCCCAGCGGTATCCGCGCCGGCACGCCCGCGCTGACGACCCGCGGCTTCGATGAGGAGGCCTGCCGAACCGTCGCCGACCTCATCTACGAAATCGTCGACGCGCCGCACGACGAATCAGTCAAGGGGTTCGTCGACCAGAAGGTCGACGAACTGACCGACGAGTACCCGCTGTACGACTGAGTCGACCCCGGCCCCAACCCGCGCGACTCACCTCGGACCGAACGGTCCCGGTTCGCGACCGTCGGCGGCGACATGAATTGTCAGTATTTCTACCACTATTGTTTTGCCGGGGAACCGCTCCGGGCGAGACTCAGACGCCCGAAATCGACGGATAGAAGCAGATTCAGTCGCCGACTCGGCGCGGCGGCGCACGTATAAGTAGGGCCGTCGAGACCGGTTTCGACGAAGCGATATGTCCGATGCAATCAATCTCGAGACGGCGAAGGTACTCATCGAAGCGGCGGAAGCGGAGGCCGAATCGATGGGACTGCGAATGGTGATTACGGTCGCGAACCCGGAGGGTAACCTCATCGCACAGCACCGAATGGACGACGCGTGGCTCGCGAGCGTCGACATCTCTCGAAACAAGGCGTACACGGCGGCCGCGCTACAGACGCCCACGCACGAACTCGCCGAGCCGACACACCCCGGCGAGTCTCTCTGGGGACTCCAAACGACCGACGAGAATCGGCTCGTCGTCTTCGGCGGCGGTTATCCCCTCGAAGTCGACGGCGAAATCGTCGGGACCGTCGGCGTCAGCGGCGGCGAGGTGTCCGAAGACATGGCGGTCGCGAGCGCCGCAGTCGAGCGGTTCGAAGAGCTCGTCGAATAATCGAAGTCGCTGTCAGCCGCTTTTTTCGAGTCGTTCGGCCGAGGGCCGACGTTCGGACCGTCAGTTCTCCACGTCTTCGAACAGTCCACGGAGTGCCGTGCAGAGAATGTCGTACCCGGCTTCGACCTCCGACAGCTCGATGTACTCGTCGTAGGCGTGGGCCTGCGCCATCGACCCCGGACCCCACGTAATCGCGTCCATCCCGGCGTCGTTGACGAGGTTCCGAACGTCGGTCGCCGCCCGAATGCCCCACGGTTCGGGGTCGGTGTCGGCCCGCTCGGCGGCCGCGTCCCGAAAGCGCGTCGCGATGTCGCTGTCGGTCGGAACCGCCGCCGACTCGTAGACCCGCGTTCGCGCCCACTCGACGTGCAGGTCGTGTTCGGCCGCGACGTCGGAGAGCACCGTGTCGATTTCGGCGTCGACCTCCTCGACGGACTCCGAGGGAACGAACCGCCTGTCGACCGTTATCGTCGCCCCCTCCGGGACGACGTTCTCCTTGGTCCCCGCCTCGAACTGCGTGACCGTCGCAGTCGGCCGGCCGACGAGCGGGTCGGACCGCTGTCGAATCCGCTCGTCGTACGCCGCGAGCGCGTCGAGGACGAGTCGGGCGTTCCCGATCGCGTTGTCGCCCTCGTCGGGCCGACTCGCGTGCGATGGGTCGCCACCGACGGTAATCTCGTACCAGCCGAGGCCCTTCGCGCTCGTCGCGGTTCGCAGCGACGTGGGTTCGAGCACGACGCCGTAGGTGCCGTCGTAGCCGCGTTCGAGGAGCGTCTTCGTTCCCGGTTCGGCCGTCTCCTCCCCGACGGCGGCGTGGAACACGAGCGACCCGTCGAGGGATCCGGAGTCGAGCGCGTCGGCGAATTCGACCGTCGCGAGCATCGCGAGGGCGACGCCGCACTTCATGTCCGCGCTCCCGCGACCGTACAGCCTACCGTCTCTGACAGTCGGTTCGTACGGCGGGAGGTCCCACTGGTCGCGGTCGCCCGCCGGAACCACGTCGAGGTGGCCGTTGAGGACGACCGAAGGCTCACCGTCGCCGACGCGGGCTACGACCTGCGGTCGGTCGGGATACGGTTCCTCGACGAGCGTCGCCGAGACGCCCCGAGATTCGAGCCAGTCGTACACGAAAGCCGCCGCCGCCCCCTCGTCTCCCGGCGGGTTCTCGGTCTCTATTTCGACGAGACTCGTGAGCAACGATAGTAACTCCTCGTCCATGATTTCGGTCGTCTATCGACAGAGACGGGCGTGTGTTAAGGGTTCGTGCGATAGCTTTTTTCCAACTCGACCGTCAGCGTGGAAGATTCCGTGCGAACGCACGCGTCGGGCATCGCTATTCGAGCGTGGAGATACGACTGTCTCGGAGAAGCACCCGCTTGACGATGTCCGGGTCCTCGAGAAGGCGGTGGGTCCCGTGAACGCCCTGCCCGCGGCCGCGACCCCGGACTTCGGACTGGATGACGTTGAGGAAATCGAGTTCCTGCAGGAGTTCTTGGACGCGGCGCTCCGAGAGTTGGTCCATGTCGAGGTCGTCGGCGACGGTGAGGTACTGTCGATAAATCTTGTTCGTCGTAATCTCGGCGGTCTTTCGGCCGCCGGTCTGGAGAACGAGGGAGTAGAGGACGGCCTTCGACTGCGTTGCGGTCCCTTCGAGGAGTTCGCTGAAGCGGTCGGCTTCGCTCTTTTCTTTGGCGGCCCGCACGTGGTCGTCGGTGACGGTCTCCGCGCTCTCGTTTCGGGCGATACGACCGGCGTTACGGAGAATATCGATTGCCTTCCGCGCGTCGCCGTGTTCCTGGGCGGCGAGCGCGCTCGCGAGGGGAATCACGTCGTCGGTGAGGACGCCGGGCTTGAACGCGTCCTTCCGGTTTTCGAGGATTTCGCGGAGTTGGTTCGCGTCGTAGGACGGGAAGACGAGTTCGTCGTGGGCGAAACTCGACTTGACGCGCTCTGTGAGTTCCTCGGGGTAGTCGATTTTGTTCGAGATGCCGATGATACCGATACGGGAGTCCACTATCTTCTGGTTCTCGCCCGCGCGCGAGAGCTTTCGAAGCACCTCGTCGTCGCGGAGCATGTCGATTTCGTCGAGGATGACGATGGTCACGTCGGAACAGGTGTCGAGCACCTGCCACAGCCGGTTGTAGTAGTCGCCGGTCGACAGCCCGCGCTCGGGAATCGTCATCCCGCTTTTCGACGGGTCGTTGACCTGCGAGGCGAGCGTCTTGATGACCGACGCCTCGGTGTGCTGTTCGCCGCAGTCGATGACGGCGATGCGAACGTCGACGTCCTCGCGGACCGCCTCGTGTTGGAGCCGCTCGCTCACGAGACGCGCGGTGAGCGTCTTTCCCGACCCGGTCTTTCCGAAGATAAACAGGTGGGTCGGTTCGCGTCCGAAGATGGCGGGGTTGAGCGCCTGTGCGACTTTCGACATGTGCTCGTCGCGGCCGACAATCTTGTCGGGACCGGGGAGATGAGAGATTTTGAGGATATCCTCGTTCGCGAAGATAGGCTGGTCGTAGCGGAACAGCGGGTCGCGAGTCCCGCCCTCGCTCTCGTCCGATGTCATGTGAGTTCGGTATTCATACTCACCCGTAATAAAGGTGAAGGGGTGGACTCGCGTTTGTAACAGCGACAAATACGGCCGTTTGAGCGGTATTTCAGTCCCGGTTTTGGATTCGACGATCAACGAGTAGTATCGCGCAAGTAAGGCTGTCAGACACCACCCTCGCGTTTGTAACGCGCGAGACGGTCTCGGGGGAACCACTCACTGGAGGGGTACGCTCGCGTTTGTAACTCGAGTCGCGAGAGACCACCCTCGCGTTTGTAATTGAACGGGGGGAGTACCGTCGCGTTTGTAACGTTGAGCGTCGAAAGCACCGGTGCAGACACACCACCCTCGCGAATGTAACGCGAATCGGCGTGGGGGTGGTCCGCAGGTCGAGTGATTTCCGGATGTTTTTGCTTCTATATTTACAAACGCGAGGGGGGTGTGTCGAATTCCTCTAGGGTCTGGCGTAGCCGTTACAAACGCGAGGGGGGTGTGTGTGTGTACTCCCGAGCGCAGACGGACGAATCATGAACAACACCCATTTCGAAGAACAGCCACGACACCTCGACACGCATCCAACGACGCGATGCCGTTCTCCTCACTGACGCACCGAACTAACACTAGTAGCTAGACTACTAGTTCTACTACTCAACACAACACCACAACAACAAGCAACGAATCAGAGACTAAAGGAAACAGGACGGACGAGAAGCGGGAGCCGACGGACAACAACCCGAAAACAGCCACCGTCAGCACCGATACCGTCTCCCGACCTCCAGTTAACCGCCTTCCCAGCTTCGCCAACACGCCAGTACGTCACCCGGTGTCTCAACGGCCACCGAGTACCCGTCGACTACCCACCGAGTGCTCACCCGAACAGTCCGAGCTCGCGAACGTCCTCGTCGACCGTCTTGAGCGCTGCTTCGGCGTCGGCAGTCCGCTTCGCCCCCGTAATCACAATTTTTCCGCTTCCGAACATGAGGACGACGACGCTCGGTTCGTCGAGACGGTAGACGAGTCCGGGGAACTGCTCGGGTTCGTACTCGACGGCTTCGAGACCGAGACCGATGGCCAGCGCGTTCAGGTTGAGCGCCTCGCCGAGGTCGGCGCTCGAAACGATGTTCTGGACCGTAATATCCGCATCCTCGGGAACGGGCACGCCGAGGTCGGTGAACTCGTCGAACAGCGTTTCGATGGCCGTGCTCACGTCGTCGACGCTGTCCGCGCCGGTACAGACGATTTTCCCAGACCGAAAGACGAGACACGCCGACTTCGGGTCTCGGGTTCGATAGACGAGTCCGGGGAAGTTCTCGGGGTCGTAGTCCGTCCCGTCCATATCGAGCGAGAGTCGTTCGAGGTCGAGTTCGACCGGAACCTCCGTCGAAGCGACGACGTTCTGAATCTCGATGGACCCGACGGCGTTCACGTGCGACATCTTGTGGATTCGTTGACACTCGCTCGACTTAAACTACCGGGGTCGTTCACACGCGTTAATCACCGGACAACTAGACAACTGGACGGCTAACCCACCGCTGACCGGGCGGCCGGCGTACTGGGCGAGTTGAGACCGGCGGTCGGACAACAGTCGGGACGGGCTCCACATGAGATAACCAATGAATACCACCCCATCATAATTCTTTTTAGCGTCTTCTTCGATTACTCGCCATGGCGTTCACAGACACGATACACGACGAGGCCGACGAGTTCTGGTCGGCCATCCTCGACCATCCGATGGTCGTTCGACTCGGGGAGGGGAGCCTCGACGAGGAGCCGTTCCGCTACTGGGTACGGCAGGACTACGTCTACCTCGTCGAGTACAGTCGGCTCTTCGCGCTCGGTGCTGCGAAGGCCCCGACGCTCGACTCCATGGGGACGTTCGCGAGCCTCCTCGAATCGACCGTCAACGAGGAGATGGACCTCCACCGGAGCTACGCCGCCGAGTTCGGCATCGACCCCGCCGAACTCGAAGCCACGAGGCCGTCGCCGACGACCCGGGCCTATACTGACTTCCTCGTTCGTACCGCGACGCTCGGCTCCTTCGGCGACATCGTCGCCGCCCTGCTTCCGTGTATGTGGGGGTTCAACGAGACGGGACGCCGGCTCGCCGACGCGGGGGCTCCGGACCACGAGCAGTACGCCGCGTGGGTCGAGATGTACGCCGGCGACGAGTTCACCGAACTCACCGACTGGTGTAAGTCGCTCATGGACGACGTGGCCGCGAGCGCGACCGAGTCGGACCGCGAACGCTACCGCGACCTGTTCCGCACGTCGGCGCAGTACGAGTACCTGTTTTGGGACGCCGCCTGGCGGCGAGAGGAGTGGCCCCTATGACCGACACGGACTCGTCGACCCCCGAGACGTACGACGAGTTCGCCGCGTCGCGGTCCGACCCGCGCTTTACCGACTGGCTTCGCGAGCGCGCGGGCGACTCGTGGCGCGACGCGACGAGACATCGACTGACGCGGGAACTCGCCGCCGACGAACTCACAGACGACGTGTTCAGACAGTACCTCGTACAGGACTACGCCTTCGTGGAGACGCTCGTCGGCGTCTTCGGCCACGCCGTCGGTACCGCGCCGACCATGGAGTCGAAGTCGGAACTCGTCTCGTTCCTCGGCGTTCTCACCGACGACGAGGACGACTACTTCCTCCGGGCGTTCGACGCGCTCGACGTGCCCGAGTCCGTCTACTCCGACCCGGAGACTACGCCGGCGACGCGCGCCTTTATCGACCTGCTCGAACGCGCCGCGGGGCAGGGCGGGTACGCCGAGACGCTGGCGGTGCTCGTCCCCGCCGAGTGGGTCTATCTGTCGTGGGCGACCGCCGCGGCTGCGACTGACCCCGCGACCGATACCGGTGCCGACGAACCACCCTCGCGGTTCTACCTCTCCGAGTGGGTCGACCTCCACGCGGTCGACGACTTCGCGGCGTTCGTCGAGTGGCTCCGGACCGAACTCGACCGCGAGGGCGCGGCCGCCTCCCCGCGTCGGCAACGGCGGCTCGAGCAGTTGTTCCGTCGCACGGTCGAACTGGAAGTCGCGTTCTTCGACGAGGCGTACGAACTGGCTCCGTCCGGCGACTTGACGGCACCTACGACTTCATCCGCGTCCTCGAAGTCGGGCGGTCGCTCTTCTCGACCGGGTGACGGTCGATGGTGAGTTCGACCGTCGCGCTCGGGCTGACCGTCGCGACGCTCGTCGCCTTTACCGGCGTCGGCGTGTGGTTCTCTCGCGGTCGTGTCGGCTCCGTCGAGGACCTCATTAGCGCCCGCGACTCCGCGGGGAGCCGGCGGACGACGGCGACGCTCGTCGCGTCCGTCATGGGCGTGTGGGTGCTCTTTTCGGCTCCGGAGGCGGGTGCGAGCTTCGGTATCGCGGCCGTCGTCGGCTACGCGGTCGGCGAGGCCGTCCCGATGCTCGTCTACGCCCGCCTCGGTCCGCGAATCCGGGAACTCATCCCCGAGGGTCACTCGCTGACCGAATACGCCCACGCCCGGTACGGGTCAGCGATGTACGCGTTCGTCCTCCTCGTGAGCGCGCTCTACATGTTCATCTTCCTCGCCGCCGAGTTGACCGGCATCGCGGGCGCGCTCTCGCTCGTCGCGGGCGTCCCGCAGTGGCAGACCGCGCTCCTCGTCGGCGGCTTCGTCCTGCTCTACACGAGTTACGGCGGCCTCCGCGCCAGCATCGCGACCGACGCGGTCCAAGCGGTCATCGTTATCCCGCTCTTGTTGCTCGCGTTCGCCGGCACGCTCGTCGCGCTCGGCGGTCCCGCCGCCGCCATCGACGGTATCACGGCGACGAACCCCGCGCTTCTCGACCTCGGTGCGGTCGCCGGCCTGCAGTTCGGCCTCGCGCTCGCGTTCGCCATCCTCGGCGCGGAACTCATCAACCAGACGTGGTGGCAACGCATCTACGCGGCCGACTCGTCGGAGACGGTCGGGCGGAGCTTTCGAACCGCGGCGCTCGCAAACGGCGCAATCGTGTTCGTCACCGCCTTCTTCGGCGTCGTCGCGGTCGGTAACGCCGCCGTCGTCACCGACCCCGCGAGCGCGGGCTACAACGCCGACGCCGCCTTCTTCGTCCTCCTCGGCGAGGCGTTCCCCGAGTGGCTCGTCCTCGCGGCGGTCCTCCTCGCGCTCCTGCTCGTGATGAGCTCCATCGACACGCTGTTCAATGCGCTTTCGAGCCTCGTGACCGCCGACCTCGCGCGCCTGCTCGCGGAACCGAGCGACCGCCGCCTCGCGCTCGGGTCGAGAGCGCTCACAGTCGTCGTCGCGGTCGCCGCGATTTACGTCAGCCTCCGGGCCCAGAGCGTCCTCCGGCTGTTCTTCTTCGCCGACCTGCTCGGCGCTGCCGTCGCCTTCCCTCTCGTCTACGGGCTGTACTCGACGCGAATCACCGGCCCCGGCGCGCTCGCGAGCAGTCTCACCGGACTCGCCGTCGGCCTCGCGTTCTTCCCCGACCTCCGCGGCGTCATCACGTCGATTCCGGTCGTCGGGGGCCTGCTCCCCGCCGCCGACCCGCTGTATCTCACGTCCTTCGGCGGGGCGTTCGTGGTGTCGACGGCGGCGGCGCTCGTCGCCGCCCGACTCACGGACGCCGGGTTCGACCTCGGTCGGCTCTCGCGAGAGATTCGCCGGTTCGACGACGGCCGAACTGAGGCGCCGTCGTCCGACTGAGGCACCGTCGTCCGACTCGCTCGCCTCACTATCCCGGCTGGACGACTTCAGTACTCGCTGACCGTCGCGGTCCCCACCGAGATTCGGACGAGTTCGTTTTCGGGCCACGCGGATTCTTCGGCCCCGTACTTCCGGTTGATTCGCTGGGTCGCGTCTTTCCGGGCGTCGTCGTCGGTGACGACGGTGGCCGTCCCGAGAATCGTCACCTTCCACTGCGCCTGTCCGTTCTCGTCTTTCTGGATTGAGAGCGCGACGCGCGGGTTCTCGCGGATGTTTTCGAGCTTTCGACCCGTGGTGAGCACCTCGATTACTCCGCGGTCGTCCGCGTAGTCGAACCAGACGGGTGCGACGTGGGGGCGGTCGTCGACGCTGGTCGCGAGGTGCGCCATGACCGGTTCGCTCGTCACGAGCGCCGCGGCGCGTTCGGAGAGGCCTGCCATATGCTAATTATCGTCGTGTCGGCGTAAAACGGTGACTTCGCTCCGGTTTTACAAACGCGAGGGTAGTCCCCGCGCTGCTGGCCGCGTCCCGTCGAGTCGCTGGTCGCGCCACGTCCCGCCTCGTGAACGCTCGCGACTCGCGTAGTCTCTCTCACCTCTCTGCCCTGTTCACTCGCTCCTAACGCCAGCCGAAACGCGGTTTGACTCCGTCCAAATTCGGTGAAAGGGGCCTCATAACGGGTGCATAACAAAGGGGTCAGACGCGACAGTTCAGGCACCCTACTCATGAGCATCGAGGTTCGACGGGCGACTGGAGACGACGTCCACGGCTGGGACGCGTTCGTCGAACAGTCCCCGCACGGCAACGCGTTCCATCAGTACGACGCGCTTGAGATTCAGGCGGCCCACGCCGGCGCGGAGTTGATACCGCTCGTCGGACGCAAAGGTGAGGAAGTCGTCGGACTGTTTCCGATGTTCCGCATCGACAAAGGACCAATCGCGACGGTGTTCTCGCCGCCGCCGGAACTGCGAGTCGCGTATCTCGGACCGGTCCTGTTGAACATGGACCACATGAAACAGCGAAAGCGCGAGGGCCGGCACCACGAGTTCATCGACGACTGCCTCGAATGGGTCCGCGACGAAATTCGACCGCGCTACACCCATATCCGCCTCGACGGCCGGTACGACGACCTCAGGGCCTTCTCGTGGAACGACTACGCGATAACGCCGCAGTACACCTACCACGTCGACCTCTCGCCCGGCGCCGACGACGTGTTCATGAGTTTCAGCAGCGACGCTCGGTCGAACATCCGGAACGCGCCCGACGACGCGTACACCATCGAGGAGGGCGGTCCCGAAGAAATCGAGCAAATCGTCGAACAGGTCGCCTCGCGCTACGAGGCACAGGGCATCTCGTACCGGTCGACCCCGTCGTTCGTCAAGGACCTCTACACCACCCTCCCCGAGGGACAGATTCGCCCCTACGTCCTCCGAACCGACGGCGAGTTCGTCGGCGGCATCCTCGCCGTCGACTACAAGGAGACGGTGTCGCGGTGGCAGGGCGGCGTGCGGACCGACGTGGACACCGACCTCGCCGTCAACGACCTGCTCGACTGGCACATCATGCGCGACGCGATGGACCGCGGGCGGACGACGTACGACCTCGTCGGCGCGAACAACCGCCGTATCAACCGGTACAAGGCGAAGTTCAATCCCGAACTCCACCCCTTCTACAGCCTCGAACGGAACGCGGCGGGAATGAAGACGCTCGCGCACCTCTACAAGACGATTCGGGAGGGCGTGTAACGGAGTACGGTTCGTCCCGAATTCCGTCCGGATATTGATCAAGAAGTCCCAGAAACCCTACTAGTTACCCAACTCGGCGGTCGCACGGAAAACCCGGGTTTACTCGTGTTCGAGTGCGTCGTACACGCCCCGGTGGTCGTCGCGGTCGGCCTTCGCGACGCGGAGAACGAGCTCTCGACGGATGTCTTCCATCACCCTGTCGAGTTCGGATTCATTGTTCGCGCCGTCTTTCGTTGCCATACGCCTACTGTGTCTTCCGTAGAGTTATTGCTTCGGGTCTGATGCGTCGTCGTCTAACTGGTCGAGTCCGTGCCGAACGAGTCCGTTTCGCCACTGTTCGACCACGTCATTGAGGTCGACTTCTTTGGTGTGTGTCCGGAGATAATCGATAACGCCGTCCTCGTCCGTGGCGGCTTCATCGGTTCCGAACTGCTTGAGAATCTCTCTGACTTCGTGGCCGTACTCCAATCGATACCCGTTGAGCAGGTAGAATACGACTGTCGTGTTCAGCGCGGTTCGTTTATTCCCGTCGACGAACGGATGGTTAGCGACGAGGAGTCGGAGTAGATGGTACGCTTTCTCGTGTATGGTCTCCGGTGCTGCGCCGAAGCTTCCCGTTTCGATATACTCCACGCGAACTCGATATCCCCCTCGCTCTGAACCCCGCGCGTCGTCTCCGCATACTCTGAAACGATGTCATCGTGTATCTCGACGACATCGTCGACGGTCGGGTACCAGAGTGGGCGACTCATTGAACGCTGTGTTCTCCCGGAGGCCGTATCACCGTTTCCTTCGACGCTGAAGTTAGAGCCCCGCGTAGGGGTCGGGCTTCGCCTCGGTCAGGCGGTCGACCTGCTCGTCCGTGAGGTCGATAGCGGCGGCTTCGAGGTTCTCGGTCAGTTGCTCGACCGTACGTGCGCCGACGATGGGGGCCGTGACGCCGTCGCGGTGCATGAGCCACGCGAGCGCCGTCTGGGCGGGCGTCGCGTCGACTTCCTCGGCGACCGCGTCGAGTTCGTCGTGCACGTCGAAGTTCTCCTCCGTCAGATACGACTCCTCGAACCGGCTGGACTCCGCGGCGCGGGACTCGCCGGTGAGGCCGTCCTCGCGGGTGTACTTCCCGGTGAGGAAGCCCTGTCCGAGCGGGCTCCACGGACAGACCGCGATGCCGTACGAGCGGGTCATCTCGAGGTAGTCCCCCTCGATTTCGCGGTCGACGAGGTTGTACCGCGGCTGGGCGACGGTGAACGGCTCCCAGCCCTCGGCGCGGGCGATTTCGTTCGCCTTCGCCACTTTCCACGCGTTCGGTCGGAGGGTCGACGCGCCGAGGTAGTGGACCTTTCCGTCCTCGACGAGGCCGTTGAGCGTCTTCATCATCTCGCGGGTGGGGGTCTCGTCGTCCCAGCGGTGGATGTAGAGCACGTCCACGTAGTCGGTGTCGAGGCGGTCGAGTAGGGCGTCGATGCGGTGCCGGATGTTCTTCCGGTTCGTCCCGCGGCTGTTCGGGTCGCCGTCGCGAATCTGCCAGTAAATCTTGGACGCGATGGTGAACCGCTCTCGGTCTCGGTCGTCGAGCCAGTCGCCGATCCAGCGCTCGCTCGCGCCGCCGCCGTAGATGTCCGCGGTGTCGATGAAGCGTCCGCCGGCCGCCTCGTAGGCGTCGAGCAGTTCGTGCGCGCGCTCCTCGTCGATTTCGACGTTGCCCTGTTCGGTCTCCTTGCCGAACCGCCACGTCCCGAACTGGAGTTCGCTCGTCTGGAGGCCCGTCTCGCCGAACGGCACGAAGTCCAGGTCGATGTCTTCGGGTGTCGTCATGCCCGCACAGATACGCCGAATCGACGCAAAAGCGTTGGGTAGCCGGAAGGCGATTGGGGTGAGTCGCCCCGCGTTCCGCCGTCAGGCGTTCGCGCGAATCAGCGATTCCAGTTCGTCGCGCACCTGGCTCGCGTCGGTGGTCCGGACCGTCGTCTGGACCGTCCGCTCGTCCAAGTCGCTAAGCTCGCTCAGCACGCCGCCGCGACGGTCGACTTCGAGGTGCAGTTCGAGCGCGTCTTCGCCCGGTCGCGGCACGACTTCGAGTTCGTCCAACTCGCCGGCGAACGGCCCCGACGTGGGTCGGAACTCGAACTCCTGGACGAAGCGCCTGCTCGCGGTGAACACGCCGTGGGGGTCGGCCTCGCACTCGGCGCTGTGCAGCGAGAAGCCGAGGTCGTCGAGCGCGTCGAAGACGGCCTGAAGCCGCGGCGTCGGCTGGACGTTCAGGTAGTCTTTGTCTTCGGGGTCGACGGCCAACTCGATGTCGAGTTCGGTTTCGACCCACACGTCGACGTTCCCGAGAGTGACGGGCGTTCCGCGAGGGATGTCGAGCGAGACCGATCGCGTCTCCCGCTCGTCCGGTTGGATAGTGAGGCTTTCCGCGAGGGTGTACTGCGCGATATCCACCTCTCGGTAGCCCTCTTCGGTCCGGTAGCGGGTCTCCAGTTCGAACCGAATCTTCCCGATTTCCTGTTCTGTCGAACCCCCTTCGATGCGCACTTCTGCATCGACCGTCTCGCCGGCGCGGACGGTGTCGGAGGGGAGAACGGTATCGACGGTCGCGTTGCCGATTCCGATTCGTGCGAGGACCTTCTTCATGATGCACACCGACCGTCTCGTTCGCGGTGTAAGTATCTCGTGGCTCGCTACTTTCCGAGCGACAGTTGATCTCCTGTGCGACCGATTCGTTGATGCACACGCGTCGAGCCTCCAGAGGATATGGACTTGTCTCCGGATCGGGACTTGTTGACCCGCCTCAAAAAATGTAAGAATTATGAATTTTGTGACGGGTGAGAAATTCAAAATTGTATAATAGCCACCGAACCAGTTCCCTCAGGTGATTTTGATAGTGCCCAGATATGACAGATAAATATCTATTTACCCGCCGACATTGTCTATCACCCGAGGTGTTCAGAAGTGACAACAAAACCACGAACTCGACGAGCCGTCCTTCGGAACGCGGCGGGACTTGTGGGTCTCGTCGCGTTCGCCGGCGTCGGCACCGCGAGTTCGACCGCGAAAAGCCAGTTCGCCGACGAAGACGGCAACGGTATCCCTGACGAGGGGGAGGTCGTTACCGGCGCGTACAAGTCGGTCTTGGCGTACGAGGGCGAGTACGGTTCGGGAGCGTATCCGCAGGAAGACTGGTACTGGGACCTCGGCGACGGTCGGGTCAGCGGGACGGTCGACAGCATCGACGAGCTTGACCAGGACCGTCTCACCGTCTGTGAGTACAAAGTCCAGTACCGGGGAACGTACGCGAACGACCCGTTCTTGGACACTGGCTGGGTCAGAAACCAGATCAACTGCCGCGGCTACGACGACAACGGGAACTACAACTACAACATCGTCCACGAGACGGACCCGCGGTACACGGGCGACCGTCCGCCCGCGTTCGGCGGCGACTGGGAGTACCAGACGTACGTCGTCTCCGGCGTCGGTAATCAGGTCACCCGGCCGACGTCACCACCGGGACAATAAGTCGCCGTCATCGCGATGAGTTCGTCTCGCTTCGGCTTTTTTGTCGACGGTCCGCACTCGCGCGCCTCACAGCCCAGCGCGACACGCCTCACGTCACGTACACGTCGCCTTCGACTTCGTAGAGGTAGCCCTTGTTCAGGAGTTCGTCGACGGTTTCGGGGTCTTCGCCCGCCGAGCGCACCCGACGGCGCGCGTCCGCCACGGGCATCCCCGAGTCGCGGTCGGCGACGAGAGGCCGAAGGTGTTCGAACGCTCGCGTCGCGCGAGGAGAAAGCGGCGTGTGTCCGCCCTGTTTCGATGTCATCGAGTCCTCTATTCGCGACCACGGAACGCTCCGTAAAGAAGGTGGGTGCCGATTCGGTCTGCGGGGTGGCCGGGTTCCGACGTGCTTCCCTCTCCGTTTTCGACTCCGTCGGCGAGCCCCGCCCGAGGCAACCCATTGGCCTCGTTCTCCATATCGACAGTGCTGCCGAAAACGGTGTATCGGTCGACCTTCTCGCCGCGAAGGAGGTTCACCGTGCACACTGCGAAACGGTAGTTCTCGGTAGAACCGAGCCAGAGTGTATCCTCACCGCTGTCCGAACCGGTGACCCCGAGTGGACGAGAATCACCTCCGACGGTGGGCGATGACACGCTACCGGCTGAACCATGATGGCTGTTAACATCGTGGAGCACGATATCTGCGTATGTCTCGTCACGTGGCTTCCTTCGACATCGACTCAAAGACCGATTCGTACGCCGCTCGACGCATCTTGGAGCGAGTCTACGATACGATTCGAGAGGAGTCGTCGAGCGGCCGAGATGACTCGACCGGCACAAGCGAACTCCTCGAATCGTTCAAAACGCTCCGAGACGCAGCGAAACGTCCAACGGCAGGCAAGCTAACGATTACCTACGAACAATACGACGACGGATTCGAGAACTGAGCTCGCGGAACATCCGTCGCCGGAAGAGACGCGCAACCTCAGTGTCCCGCCCGCCAGCGTCCCCCAAGTTCTTCACGTTCGCGATCAGTATATTCTCCACTCCGAAAGACGGTCACACGTCCGTTCTCTTCGCTCAGCGTTACACTGGCAAGAACTTCTTCTCGGAGAGATACTTCTAACGCACTGAGATGTTTGGTTCCCATCCAAGCGGCAGAGGCGATGGGTGTCTCTTCGACCGCTTCAGTAGTATTTGGAGTCCGAACGCGAACCATCTGTTCTTGGATTGTCTTATCTGCGGCAATAACGACTGCTCCATCGCAGCTGAATGCCACGTTGCGGGCTGCGTCGATGAACTCATTGGATGTGATGCCGACTGACCGGCACTGTTTGACGGGCCACGTGTTGTCTCCCAGTGGATCGGTGTATTTTCCGAAATCTATGTCCGCGACGACAATAAAATAGAGACTCGGTCCGGTCACGTATGGTTCGTCCCACCGGCTGAAAGAGAGGCTCAAACTCTCCGCGACATATCTGAGGATGTCGATAGTCTCTGGAATTGTGGCGTACTCCGCTTGACTGTCGTTAGCTTCTACGATAGCTCTCTCACCGACATACTCGATGTACGGGGAGACGCTGTTTGAATGCTCTGCCCGTGATAGAGACGCCTAAGGGACATCACCGCTGACGTACCTACCATCCGTAGACGCTGTACAAACACTCATTCGGCTTGCACCCCTTCTAGAAGCATGGCCGAATTTCCAGACGAACGACAACTCGTACTACGGGCGCGTTCCCGGTTGGACCAGTGGACGAGAAGTGCCAGGATGGAGGCGTACACTGAACTGTTCGAAGGTGACGACCCCATCCTCTCCCTCGAGGAAGTGCAACTGCTCGATGCGCTCGACTCCGAACTGGAACGAGAGGGAGGCGATGGTGTCTGGGGAACCGATCAGTACGGAATTCACACGGCGGGAACCTCGAGTTCGGACTCCTCACTCGGCGTCGTCTGTGTGTACCACCCACAGATCACCAAAGACTCCGTCCTTCGCGGGGCAGACGACCTCGACGACGAGGCCGAAGAGCGACTCAACGCGGCACTCTGGCGGTACAGTGAACGGGTTGCGACGCTCATCGAAGAGGCACTCGGTGAGTTCACCCGTCAAACACAGAGCTGAGGTTCGTCTCGCCACTTTTACTACACTGTCTCCGGTGTGCGACTACCGTCTGGTTCGCCCGTGTTCCGGTTCGAGATTTAAAAATACGTCTTCCTCAGCCCCGCACTCTGGACAGGCGTGCATGAAGTGGAGACCGTCCTCGTCGCGCTTTTCGATCCGCCACTCCGACTGAGCGCGGGCTTCGTTCCCGCATACTGGACAGCGTTTGGGATGGTCTTGGAGATATGTGCTCATGAACTCGATGAACGATTTCGTCCCATGGCGGTATGACCGCATATCCGCATGTATACTGCGGCCACGCTATTAGTTATCACTCACCTGATTGGCCGTTTGCACGCGGGAGAGTGGGCGATAACCGTTGCTGAACTCCTCGAACTGGATTCGATATCGACTCCTCCGAAGCACCGAATTACCCGCCGAGGGTCGTGATCTAGACGTGTCTCGGTGAATCCCTGTTTCGGAGTGCGGATAGTGTGTCCGCACTGTGCGAACGGACGACAGGGTAAACCGTCTCCCCGGCGTATCTCAAGTGGTGGCCGCACGGCCGAACCGGTGACGACGCGTGTCGATGCAGTCGGTGTCTGCCAGACGGATATGGGCCACTCGGTAGAGCACACATCAAGCCGACTCACTTTCCGCTCGCTGCGTCCGGTACACCAAAGCCGCCAATTATGACTGAACACACAAAGAAAACGATAGAAACGCGAACGATCGACGGCGTCGAAGCACTGGTCAACGTAGATTCGGAAGAGATCTTCATCGATCTCCCCGCGTCGAATCCACGGTACATCCGCGTTCAGAAAGGCGACCGTATCCAAGAAGGCGACGTCGGTACTCAGTCAACTGCTGAGATGGCCGGGCCGCTACTCACGCACTGGGTCGTCGAATCGATAACCGAAGAAACCGTAATAGGGAGAGATACCGAGACCAACGAGACACGGGAATGGGACCGCGAACAGCTCATTCAGCGCCTTGGGACCGGTGGACTCAGCGCAGAGCTGGCGACGTTCGGACGGGTAAGCGTCACCGAACTCGAAGAGTGGCGCGGGAGGCACACCTCCGAAGGTTCTGAAGAGGCTAAGCCGTACGTGGTTGTTACTGCGTACGGCAACAATGGGGAAAAGTTCACACAACTGTACGCGGCGACCGAGGCTGGCAACTGGGATTCACTAGAAGTAGTACAGCAAGATTCACACGTCCAGGCGCTCAGCGACGAGCTACGGACACGCTTTGACGACGCCGTCCGCGAGGCGCTCGAAGTCGAACAACGGTATCAATAGATTCGCCCTTAGTGCAATCTGCCCCTCACGGATTATCGGTCAACCGACCATACTGGTTGTCCGTCGATCGACGCCGACCAGCCCTCTCGTGGGAAGGTGAGTTCGTCACCCGCTGAGCCACCAGCCGTAGAGGTGCTCTTGAGACTCAGCGTCGGATTGCTTCTTCGACTGACCGTACGTCTTCCCCTTGAGGAGTTGGCGTTCGACCGCGTTCGCGGCGAGTCGGAGCGCGTGGGTGGCACCGTAGCCTTCGCCATCGGCCGTGAAGTAGCCGCGGTCAGTCACCAGTCGAATCCGTGCCAACACGAGTGGTACACCTCGGCTCTGTTCTTTGTGTTCCTGTAGTTCGATACTGGTCTTGATGACGCTCATCTCGCCGTACTTCGAGGTGACGCTCTCGATCAACGCGGAGACGTCGTCGTAGTCCATCCCCTCTAGCAAGTCGAGTCCGAACACTTGCACGGCGTTCCGGTCGTCGCGTTCCCAGGTGAGCGCCTCAATGACGTCCGTCTTCGTGATGATACCGACTGGGTCGCCCGTTTGGTCGGCCGTGACGACGAGCGACGAGACCTCGTGTTCGAACATCGTTTCGACGACCTCGTCGAGGGGGGCGCTTCGGCGGACCGTCACAACTGCATCGGACATCAGATTCCTGACCGGAAGGTCGAGCATCCGGTCTGAGTCGCCCTCACGAGCACCGAATCCACCGTGAGACCCTCCAGAGCGTCCGCGGCCACCGAAGCTGCCCGACGACCCACCCTGGCTCTTGCTTCCACCTCGCGTCGTGAATTCGATAACGTCGTACAGACTTACCATCCCCACAAGGTCGTCCCCGTCGATAACAGGGAGATGGGCGATACCGGATTCCCGAAGCACGTTAAGGGCTTTTCCGATCGTCGCCTCGGGAGTCGTGCTGACGAGCTTCGGCGAATACGCGTCTTCGACGGTCACGGCATCGAGAAACGGACGCACGGCTTCGAGGATAGCATCTGCGGTCACCACACCGAATATACGCTCTTCATCGAGTACGGGAAGCGTTTTGGCGTCGCTCCCGATCATGAGTCGCGCGACCTCCCGAACGTCTTCGGTGCGTTCGACGGTCGGGACGTGCTGGGCCTGTGAGCCGACCTTTGCGGAGGGCTGATTGGACGAGGAAGCCAACTGTCGGCGGCTGACGACACCACGATACTCGTCACCGTCAGTCACCACGACGGCATCGAGTTCTTGATTCTCGAATGCGCCGGCGACCTTCGACAGCGGCGTCCCGATATCGAACTCGGTGAACTTCGTGGAGAGAATTTCGGAGATATCCATGAGTAACTCTCTAGTGAGAGGGGCGCTGGACGGTTATGCCTGTCCCACACTTGGGGGTCGGAGGTGTTCGAAGGGCGGCGTTAGGGCGACGGAGAACGCCAGCAGTGTAACGAGAAGGCTACACCCGACGGCGACGACCCCCGTCGCTAGCACACTCACGTCGCCACGCGAGGCAGCTGAGTGCGTTCAACCGCCGAATCCGGCCGAGTGATGTCCACGACCCGGTCCGTGTGAACGCTCTTCCTTCACGAATCGTCGGTGCGCCACCCGCGCGGCAGTACGCTCATCCCTACTCACCACGAAGTGTCCCTCATGCCGGTCAACGTTCTCGTCGCCTTCGATGGCTCTCCGCTTTCAGAGCGCGCGCTCGCCTATGCCATCGAGACCTTTCCGGACGCGTCCATCACATCGATGTACGTGATTAATCCGCTCGACTCGGTTATCGACGTGGAGGCTGGCGGCTTACCAGTCGCCGAAGACTGGCACGAGAATGCGAAAGAAGTCGCAACCGAAATCCACACGACGGCCACGGACCTCGCGGTGGAACGGAATACCGAACTCGTTACCGTCACGGAAGTCGGCAAACCGGCACGAGCAATCTCGGAATACGCCGACGACCACGACGTCGATCAGATCGTCATGGGCAGCCACGGCCGCTCGGGAATCGACCGTGCGCTCCTCGGGAGCGTTGCCGAGACGGTTACCCGCCGAGCGCGGATTCCGGTGACGATCGTCAGTTGAACCATTCGGACCAGAAGGACTCGAGGGCGGTCGATAGTGGGGACCCGCTTCGTCTGCACTGAGACAGGGACACGATGACAGACCGACAATACAGAATCAGGATGCAGTGTATGGAGAGACCGCGTGACCGTTACTAAATCACCCTCGCTCTCGACGTGTGCTGTCCAGATCGAACGACGAGGCGGTCGCGGCGAAGCGGGAGCGCGAGCCCTCGCACGACACCTCCGGGACACGCCCGGCGTCCACGACGTCGACGTCTCGTTCCGAACGGGGAGCGTTCGAATCACCTACGACGAGAGCGTCACCTCGGAGGAACAGCTTCGAGAAGCGGTTCGCGACCGCGACGTCTCGATTCGGGACGACCCCGACACGGCACCCGACGAGGCGACCACCCGCTCGGACCTCAGGCGGGAGGCCGTGTTCGTCGGGCTGACGCTGATCGGCATGGTGACCGGCCTGGCGACGGGATGGCTCGGTGGACCGTCACTCCTCATGTGGGCCGGCTACGGCGTCGCGTACGCCTTCGGTGGCTGGTACGGGCTCAAGGGGGCGATCGAAACGCTTCGTCACGGCGCTGTCGACATCGACCTGTTGATGATCGTCGCCGCGCTCGGGGCGCTCTCTATCGGCGCACCGTTCGAGGGAGCGATGCTCCTCTTCCTGTTTTCGCTGTCGAACACGCTCCAGCACTACGCGATCGGCCGCTCGCGCCGGGCGATCAAGTCCCTCGTCGAGATGCGGCCGGACGAGGCGCAGGTCCTCCGCGATGGTGCGGAGGTGACGGTTCCCATCGAGGAGGTCGCCGTCGGCGACGTGTTCGTCGTCCGCCCCGGCGACAGAATCCCGCTCGACGGCATCGTCACGTCCGGCGAGGGAACGGTGGACCAAGCCTCGCTCACCGGCGAATCAGTTCCCGTACCCAAGGTGCCCGGTGACGAGGTGTTCGGCGGCACGATAAACGAGAGTGGGAGCCTTGAAATCGAAGTCACGCGGCAGGCACACGAGTCGGCGATCAGCCGTCTCATCCACATGGTCGAACGCGCTCAAAGCGAGAAAGCCCCGACACAGCGGCTCATCGACCGTCTCGAACAACCGTACGTCCTCGGCGTGTTCGGGCTCACGATTGCAGCTATCGCCGTTCCGGTCGCGCTCGGGAACGACTTCACCGGGACGTTCTACCGCGCGATGACGCTCATGGTCGCCGCCTCGCCGTGTGCGGTCATCATCTCGACGCCCGCGGCAGTCCTCTCAGCTATCGCCTCCGGAGGCAGACAGGGCGTCCTGTTCAAGGGCGGCGAGCACGTCGAGACCGCCGCGCGTATCGATGCGGTCGCCTTCGACAAGACCGGGACGCTCACGCAGGGAGACACGCAGTTGACTGACGTGTTCGTCCGTGACGGCACGGCAGACGAGACGCTGACCGAGGACGAACTCCTCTCTATCGTGGCCGCGGTGCAGGCCCGCTCGGAGCACCACCTCGCCCGTGCGACGGTACGGGCGGCAGATGCTCGCTCACTCGACGTCCCCGACGCGGAGCGGTTCCAGTCGGTCGCCGGGAAAGGGGTCAAAGCGGACGTCGACGGCACGACGACGCACATCGGGAACCGCAGTTACTTCGAGACCGTCCTCGGGGACGCGGCGATCGGCGGTCTCGAACCGGGCCTCGACCGTCTCCAGACGTTAGCGGCGGAGGGGAAAACGAGCGTCCTCGTCGCCCGAGAGCACCACGGCGACGTCAGCGTGTCGGGGTGGCTCGCCTTCACCGACACCGTTCGCCCTGGCGCGGCCGAGATGATCGACGACCTCCGCTCGCTCGGCGTGGAGCACATCGTCATGCTGACGGGCGACAACGAGCGCGTCGCACAGCGCATCGCCGACGAAGTCGGCATCGACGAGGTACAAGCCGAACTGCTCCCGGAGGAGAAAGTGGCGACCATCGAGGACCTGGTCGGGCGATTCGAGAACGTGGCGATGGTCGGCGACGGCGTCAACGACGCGCCGGCGCTCGCCACGGCGACCCTCGGCATCGCGATGGGCGGTGCGGGAACCGACGTCGCGCTCGACACCGCCGACGTGGTGCTGATGGGCGACGACCTCAGCAAGATTCCCTACGTGCTCGGTCTCGGACGCAGGACTCGCCGGACGCTCACCATCAACCTCGCAATCGCCTTCGGCGCGATTGCACTCATGGTCGGTGCGATCCTCCTCCGAGGTATCCCGCTCCCGCTCGCAGTAGTCGGCCACGAGGGCTCGACGGTCATCGTCTCACTGAACGGCCTTCGACTGCTCGGCTTTCGTGGGTGAGCACGTCACGGGCGACGGAGGCGAACTCCCCCAGGTCGCTCGGAGGACCGCCGGTCTGTCGCGATGACGAGAGGCCGGCGGGCTTTCCAACCAGCCTGTTCATCTACACGCAGGCCGTACGTTCCAGTATGAAGACGGTTCGCCGGTTCCTCGCGGCTGCGGGCTTCGTCGCGCTGTCCGGTATGGTGAGCTTGCCGCCTTGATGGCTCCTGTGCTCCTGCCCGTCCTCACTCCCACGGGTTCGTCCCCAGCGCGTGGACCAACAGAATCGCCCCGACGGCGATGCCGACGAGGACGAGCGCGACCGGGAACGCGGCGTCGAGGCCGGTCGAGAGGTACGACACCCAGATCTGCACCGGGAGCGTCCGCGGGTAGTACGCCAGCATGAGCGTCGCGCCGAACTCGCCCATCGCCCGCGCGAACGTCAGGGTCACCCCGGCGAGGATGCCCTGCTTCGCCAGCGGGAGCGTCACGCGCCGGATGCTCCCGATGCGGTCCTCGCCGAGCGAACGGGCCGCCGCTTCGAGTTGCCTGTCCACGCCGTCGAAGGCCGTCTTCGCGGTCACGACCAGAAATGGCGAGGCGACGTAGGTCTGCGCGAGGACGACCCCGACCAGCGAGCGCGTCAGCGGGACGCTCGTCAGCTGACCGAGGCCCGCGGGGCCGACCAGCTTGAGCAGTAACATCCCGCTGACGACCGGCGGGAGGACGAGCGGGAGCATGACCATCGCCAGAATCACGTCGCGGCCGCGGAACGACGTGCGCGAGAGCCAGTAGGCCAAGGGGAGGCCGAAGGCGACGGCGACCAGCGTGCTCAGCGTCGCCGCGACGACGGAGTTGGTGGCGGCGGTCACGACGACGTCGCTCGTCACGTCGCCGACCAGCGACGCCGGCGACTGCGCGAGGACGAGCGCGCCGATGGGAAGCAGGTAGTAGACGAGGAGCATCCCCGCGAGAAGCAGGGTCAGGCCTCGCCACGTCTCGGGCAGGAGTCGCGTGACGCCGCTCTCGCGGCGGTTAGGCGCTCGGTGGGACATCTCCGAAGTAGTGCGGGTGGCTCGCGCGCACGGCGAACCCGGAGGGTTCGAGGAACTCGCCGGCGGTCCCGACGAGCGCCTCGAACACCGATTTCGACGCCGCCGTGTCGGTTCGTCGCGTCGCGGCGTACCGGATTGGGCCGCCGCGGACGGTGACACCCTCCGGGAGCGTGTAGGAGACCGTCGCGTACGCCGACGCGTGTTCGGGGCCGCTCAGGTTGATTTCAGCCGGGAGTTCGAGGTACGGGTAGTCGCGTTCGACGGCCATGCTCCGGTAGACGAACGCCGCGTCGATGCCGCCGGCGTCGAACTGCGCGAGCAGTTGCGTCTCGGGGTAAATCTGGTCGCGGCGGAGCAGGTCGTTGGCGAGCGCCGGCCGGCCGTAGTAGTCGGCGGCCAGCGCGAGCGCGAACCGCGTCCGGTAACCCAGCGGGTCGAGGTCGGGGTCGGTTCGGCCGAGGCTGACGTCGTCGTCGAGGAGGGCGTCGGGCCACGACGCGGCGTCGGCGACTCGCTCGCCGCCGTCGGTCTGGGGGTTGTACGCGACGACGAGCGCGTTGTTGGCGAACGTCGCGTACCACGGGACAGAAAGCGGCGCGTCGAACAGCGTCGGGTCCGCGAGGGCGACGATGTCGGGGTCGCGTTGGTCGTCGTCGACCATCCGCGCCACGCGGGCGGAACCGTGTGCCTCGACCTCCACGCGGGTTCCCTCGGGCGATTCGAACTCGGCGGTGAGCGCCCGCTGGAGGCTCCCGGCGGCGAGAATCGACACGGTCGGCGTCGACCCGGCTCGACCGAGACAGCCCGCTGTCGCGGTGAGGCCGGCCGCCGCGACCCCACCGACGGACGCGAGGAACGCCCGCCTGCTCGACCCGTTCGCGGAGTCGCTGGTGTTCTCCGCCGCGTCCGTTCGGGTCGGCCGACTCCGTCTCTCTCGCGTCATCTGGTCAGGGTCTCTTGGAGATGTCTTCGAGCGATTCGGGGTCGGTAGACGGGTCGAGCGCGCGTGCTTCGACGGCGCGGACGCCTTTCACCGTCCGCGACCCGTCGACGTCGGGCGCGATAAAGCGCGTCTCGTAGTCGTGCTCCTCGCCTATCGGCGTCCCGTCGCGGGCGTAGGCGAGCACGGCGTCGAGAGCGTCGTACACGTCGATACAGACGCGATACCCGTCGGCGCTCTCGACGACGAGGTGCGTCGTCTCGTCGTCGAGGTCGACGTCATCGAAGAGGTCGAAGACCGGAACCCCGGTCCACGTCGCGGTGTGGCGCGTCCCCGACGCGCACGCGACCGTCACCGTTCGGTCCTCAGCGGGGAAGTCGAGTAACTCCGCGCCCGACAGCGACGCTCGGTGGTCGCCGCGGAGGAGAATCGGCCCGGACGGGACGGTCGCCGGACGCGACCGGTCGTGTTGTGCGTGCATGCGTATTCACTAGTCCGATATTGGTTGACTCTAACGGTGTGTGTAACCTCAAACAATTAAGGGTTTATAACTGTCTGAAAATGAGTCTCCCGACGTGCTGGGTAGACGGACGTCGGAACCCGGGCGCGCGGTTTCGACTCGGTTGCGAGTCGGCCGATTCCGACGTCCAAACATTCATTATTTCAAGAATGTATGTTTAATCTATATGTTTGGGGCCCAGTCCGAGTTGGCGGTGTTCGTCCTCCTGATGCTCGTCTGGACCGTCTTCGTGCTGTATTCGGCCTCGGTGTTCACGTGGTTCGTCGAGGTGCTCGTCCTCGCGTGGCGACAGACCATCCCCGCCGGGGACGTCGCCTACGGCTACGACGACATCCAAGTTCGCATCATCACCATCGACGCGGCCAACATCGTCCAATCGACGGTGAATGCGGTCCCCGACGACCTCGCCGACGTTCGGGTCGTCGCCGAGAAGCCGATTTCGGTCGACGGCGCGACGGTCCACGCCGTCCCGGAGGAGTTCACCTGCACGGCGTCTCACAAGGGCCGCGCGCTCGAATGGGCGCGCCGCGAGATTCCCTGCGACAAGGAGTTCGTCCTCTACCTCGACGAGGACACGCTGATGGCGAACTTCGAGGGGTTGCCGGAGGGCGACATCATCCAGATAACCGAACTGCCGGTGTACACCGGGTCGTGGGTAACGTACCTCTCAGAGGTGTTCCGTATCGGCTACCAGCGCGAACAGCGGGCGTTCGGCCGCTTCAGCTTCCCGCTGTACGCGTGGGGCGGCGGCATCGCGATTCGGACGAGCCTCGAAAACCGCATCACGTGGGACTCGAAGACCATCACCGAGGACACGGACTTCGCGTGGCGCGCCGCCGCCGCCGCCGACCTCGATTTCAGCGTGCTGAACTGCAAGTTCCGCAATCAGGCCCCGCCGTCGGTGATGACGATGCTCAAGCAGCGTCGACGGTGGTTCTCCGGGACGCGACAGGATTCGGACCTCCTGCCGCTGCACTATCAGCTGTTTCTGCAGTTCCGCCTCGTCGCGTGGGGCTTCTCGCCGCTCATCCCGCTGATAACGCTCGTCACGTTCGTCATCCCCGGCGCGCTCCCCGACTTGGTGCTCTATCGGGTCGGCTCCCTTCTCGAGTTCGCCACGCTGTTCGTCGTGACGGGTGCTGGCGTGGCAAGTTACTGGTCGGAGTCGAAACTCACGCTCCTCGCGGTCCCGTGGACGCCGATTCTCGTCGTTCTCAACACGGCGGGCGCGCTCTGGGGGTTCGTCTCCCCGGTCGAGCACTTCGCCGTCACGACCAAGGTGCCGCTGGAGACGGTCGAAAAGCGCAACCCCGCGTTCGAGCCCGGCTCGCTCACGAAACACGACGGGCGGAACGACTTACCCGAGCATCTGGACGTGAACCGGCTCACGAGCGAACTCCGCGAATCGCTTCACATCCCTGATGATTGATGTGAGACTCTCGTTCCGTCTCGTTCCCCGGGACCCGATGATCACGGGTCCAACGACCCTCCGGTGGCTGGCTCTCGCGCCGTGACAATCGAGTCGCCGATTGATGCCCTCGCAGCGCGTCTCTTCGCGCATGAACGCGCACGCGAACACCGGCTCCGACCGCGCTCGCAAACACGAGCCCTTCCCGGCGTACGGACCCGTGGACGCGGCGCTCGGGTTCGTCGTCTTCTATCTGTTCGTCGAGCGCGCCACGCCGACTCTCGTCGACACCGTGACGGGTGTCGTTCCCGGGCTCTCGGCGTCGGCGGTCGGCTTCGGACTCGCGGCGTTCTTGTGGTTCATCTTCGTCGTGACGACGCTCGACCAACTCCGCCGGCAACTCGCGGCGCTCGGGGTCGTCGCCGGGGACGCCGGCCGACCCGACCGCGTAGCGTCGGGATGGGCCGTCCCCAGCGTCCCGCGACTTCTCGTGTACGCCGTCGTCACCGTCGTCGGCGGCTCTATCGCCGTTCTCACGTTCGACCGCGCCGTCGATGCGGGCATCGCGTTTATCCGGCTCGCCACGGACCTCGGTGTCGGCGTATTCCCGTTCGGCGCGTTCCCGCTCGTCGAGTTCCTCGTCATAGTCGTCTTCTTCGTCGCGTTCGGCGCGGCGACGCACTCGCTCGACAGGGTCGTCATCGGGAGCGTCAGGACCGCGTTCGCGACGGTCCGCCCGTAAATCCGTCAGCGGACACGACGTTCTCTCCGGCGAGACGTATCGAACCACAAGACTGTTATCCTAGTTTTCTGATTGACAGAGACGAGAGTCCCCATGAAGCGTCGTACGTTCCTCCAACTGACCGGCCTCGGGGCCGTCGGCGGACTCGCCGGCTGTCTCGGTTCGAACTCCCCTCCCCCGCGAAAGTCGAGCGTCGTCTCCGACTTCGAGGTCTCCGACGGCTCGCTCGTCGTCGACCTCGCCGACCAGACGTGGGTGATGTCCCGCTACGAAGCCAACGAGCAGTCGTCGCTGTCAGGGTTCGACCCGCAGTCGCTGGCCGCGCTCAGCCCCGTCGGGGTTGCGAGCGCGAAAGGCAAGGGCGGCGGCGGTGGCGGCCGCGGCGCGACCGGCCGCGGCACGGGCGGCTACGCCTCCGCCCCGCGGACGGTCCACGGCCACGCGTGGTACCACGGCGGCGACTACGCCGACGACTGGTACGAGAACAACGCCAGCAAAGTGAGTCGGTTCCCCGTCGGCGTCGCCGCGCTCGGTATCGCCTACCTCGGGTCGACCGCGGCGATGCGAGACGACGCGCCCGACGCCGGCCCGGTCCCGTGGGACCGTGAGATACAGGACCCGAACGAAACCGTCGAGTACGACATGGCGAACGGGAGCCAACTCGGACGAGACGGCTGGTACCGCGTCGGCGCGCACGTCGTCGGCGACGACGTGAACCACGACTTCCGCTGGGAGTGTTACGACCTCGAAGTCACCGACGGTATCGGTGACGCGGGATACTCCATCGAGGAAGAGTGGAAAGTCTCTCCGCGCATCTGAGCGCGGCTGACGCGCGCTTTCCCTCGCCCTCTATCATTCACCCACTCGCCCTCCATCGATGTCCAACACGCGAATCGACACGGCGACGCTCCTGACGCTCACCTTCGTGGTGTCGTTCTGTAGCTTCGCCTACGAGTTCGTCTACTCCGAACTGCTGACAGTGATGTACGGCGGGACGGTCACCCAGTACGTCATCACGGTCGGGCTGTACTTCTTCAGCCTCGGCATCGGCGCGGCGCTCTCGGACGACCTCGACGGCGCGAACCTCGGTGGGAACTTCTTCCGCACCGAGGTGCTCCTGGCCGCGGCCGCACCCGCGGGCTTCCTGCTCATCGTCGGTCTCAACAGCGTCCGCATCCCGCAGGCGGTGCCCGCGGAGGTCATCTGGACCGTCGCCCGCCTGCCGGTCGTCGTCGTCGGGTTCCTCTCGGGGTTCGAACTCCCGCTTTTGACCCGCATGTTCGACGAACTCGGCGACGACGGGTCGGCGACGCCTTCGTGGCTCCGAACCGCGGGCGCGCGAATCCACGATTTCGTCGTGGCCGCCGTCGGTACCCTCTGGACCGTCGAGCGGACCGAGGGCCGCAGGAGCGGCCTCTCCGTCATCCTCGCGATGGACTACGTCGGCGGCCTCGCCGGTGCCGTCGTCTACGCCCGCGTCCTCTACCCGGGTCTCGGCCTCATCCCGACGATATTCGTGCTGGCGCTCCTCAACGGGGTCGCCGCGCTCGTCTTCGTCGCCCACTTCGGCGAGTGGTCGTGGTGGCCCTTCAGCGACGCCGCCCCGTCCGCAAGCCCCGCCTCGTCCGCCAGCGCCGCACACGGCGGGAACGCGACCGACAGCGCCCGAGCCGACCGGTCGCTCTCGGCCGCCCGGGTCTCGAAGACGCTCCTCGTGGTCTGTCTCCTCTTGACGGCGACCTACGCGGGCGTCGTCGCCAAGCACGACGTCGCCGACGAGCGCCTGTCGCAACTCTACCTCGAACAGCAGATAGAAAACGAGTATCCGCCGGGCGCGATGCGCGCGACGGTCACCTCACAGGAGACGACCGCCTACCAGCACGTCATCAGATACAACCGCACGTGGACCGGCACCGGCCCGAACCCGCACTTCGACGGGCGGACGGAACAGTGCCTCCGCCTCGGCGCGGCCGTCCAACTCTGCGAGAGTTGGGCCGACAGCTACCATCGGGGACTAGTCGACGTGCCGATGTCGCTGGTCGAACCCGGCCCGGAGACCAAGGTACTCGTCGTCGGCGGCGGCGACTGGATTGCCATCGACCACCTGCGGGAGTACGGCGTCACCGTCGACCACGTCGACCTCGACGGCGAGTTCATGCGCGACGCGAAGACGGACCCCTTCTTCGGCCGCTGGCACGACGACGCCCACGAGTACGACCGGCTGAACACGACGGTCGCCGACGGCTACCGGTACCTCCAAGAGACGAACGAGACGTACGACCTCGTGTTGCTCGACGTGCCCGGCGCGACCGACGACGACCTGCTCACGCTCTACTCGACCGAGTTCTACCGCTCCGTCCGGACCCACCTCTCCGAGGACGGCGTCGCGGTGACGTGGGGCTACTCGCCCGACGCCTACCCCGAACACCACAAGGCGTTCGTCAACACCGTCGGGGCCGCGGGTTTCACCCAAGAACTTTCCTACTGGGTGCGCGAGGACCTCGACGACGACGGCGAGACCGAGCGCGTCGAGCAGTTCTACGTGCTCGCGCCCGGCGACCGGCCCCGGCTCACCGGCGACGGCGCGACCCGGTACGTCCGCGCCCGCGAGGAGCACTACGGCTCCGCCGAGTGGCACGCGGTCCCGCACTACCGCGGCGTCCGCGAGAACTCCATCTTCCACCCGAACTACGACATCCTCGTCGACACCTGATTTCCCATGCCCTCCCAACCACCTTCCACCACCGAACCGCCCGCCGCCTCCGACCCGTCTCCGCCGGCCGAGACACCGACCGAACTGTACTTCGGCTACAGCGCCGACGCGCCAGACCTGACGACCGTGGACGTGAAGACGGTCTCCCCGGCGACGCTCGCGGGCGAACCGGCGGTCCTCACCGTCATCGGCGAGTCCCACTACGTCGGCCTGCCGGCGCTCGATTTTCACGAGCTGTGTTCGTGCAAGCCGCTGCCGCACGAGCGAACCCACGAGACGCCGCTTTCCGTCGGCTCGGAACGCGAGTTCAGCTTCGAGAGCGACCGACTCGACGCCCAAACAGTCGTCGAAGGCCGGCCGCTTGACGCCTTCCCCGGTCCGGACGACGCGACCGTCGCCTATCGGTTCGGCCCGGAGGCGTGGACCATCATCCGCGTCGGCGACGGCGGCTACGAGACGTACCACACCTACCCGGAGCACGACCTCGCGCTGTACACCGAGACGACGATGACGCCCGAACGAGAGGCTCAGCGATGACTCCCGAACGAACTACCCAACGATGACCCGAAACGCCACCACCTACGACGGCGACGTGACGCTCAACGGCTCCGAACGCCCCCCGGTCGAACTCCGCGACCCAGCGGACGTGTTCGTCGGCGGCGCGAGCGTCGCCGGCGACCTCACCGTGCAGAACGCCGAGTACGTCTTCACCCACGCGCCGGTGACCGACGACGCGGCCGTCGGCGACGCGACCGTCGAGACCGAGATTCGCGGCAGCCTCGAAGACGGCTACGTCCAGTCGGTCGACGGCGACGTGCTCCTCGGCGACGCCGAAGACGTGTTCATCGCGGCCGCCGCCGCCGACGGTGCGGTCTCGGCACCCGGTGCGGAGAACGTCTACGCGGGCGAGGCGACGCCCGGCGCCGCTCCCGACGACTACGACGTGTCCACCTTCGGCTGGAAGCAGTCGGGGAGCGCGACCGACCCCGATACCGGCGTCTACGCGGTCGGCATGGCCCACGACATCGACCTCACGAAGGTCAACTCCGACGTGGAACTCTACCTCGTCGGCCACGGCCACGAGGTGCGGGTCGAGGGCCGGGGCGCGGCGGTCTCCGTCCACTTCGTCGGCTACGACAACACCGTCAGCGTCGGGCCGTACCTCGCGTCGAGCGTCGAGACCGACACCGGGTTCGACAACGCGGTCGACGCCGACCCCTACCCCGCCGAGGACCTCGTCGAGATGTCCCGAAGCGAGGCCTACTCGAACGCCGGGTTCGGCCGCCGCAAGGTGACGTTCCAAGAGCCGGCCGACGGCGACGAGTGGTGTCCGAACTGCGGCAAGCCCGCCGAGGCCATCATCGAGCGCCACCAGATGGAGGCCTTCTTCCTCTTCGGCTGGCCGCTTTGGACCTTCGAGCAGAGCACCAACCCCGCCCGCGAGTGCGAACACTGCTCGCCCAACGCGATTCACGCCGAACTCTCGGCGTCCGAGCGCCGCGAGATATTCGACTGACGCCGACGGCGGTCCGAAGATATATATCAAAACACCAGACAATGTTGCACATACGACTGTCCGCGCGTTCGACCGTCGCCCCGAAGACCGAACGCGCCCGCCGGGTCTGCACCCTCAGCTGCACCCGCCACACCCGCTGTCCCCGGCACACCCGTCCGCCCCTCCCCAGCCATGTCGAGAAATGAGTCCACGCCGGCGTTGATGTCCTCCTCGTCGTGCCGGTACACGTTCGACCCGTCGGTCCAGACCGACGCCCACCTCCAGACGACGTGGGAGTGCCCGCACGAAGCCCACCCCGAAAGCGAGTTCTGCGTGTTCCACATGAGCCGCGACGAGCGCGCCTCGCTCGACGTGACCGGCGACGACATCGTCGGCGAACTCCGGGCGAACCTCCAGTCGCCCGACACCCGCGTCAACGAGTACGTCGGAGCGGACCTCCCGCACCTTTCGCTCACCTACCAGGACATCAACGGCGCGACGAACCACGTCCTCAACTTCCAGCACGCCGACATCGAGGGGTTGGACCTCACTCACGGCCGCCTCGACCAGGGGTTGATTCTCCGCGAGGCGACGGTCGGCCGCCTCAAACTCGACGAGGCGGTGGTCACCGGCGACGTGGACGCTCGGGAGGTCACCGTGACCGGCGCGGTGACGACCAACGAGGCGACGTTCGAACAGGACGTCCGCTTTTCGGAGGCGACCTTCCGCGGCGAGGTCCGCTGCGACGAGACGGTGTTCCAGGGCGACACCAGTTTCGCAGACGCGACGTTCCACAGCACGGCGCGCTTCCGCAACGTCGAGACCAGCGGGAGCAGCCACGTCCTCGACGACAACATCACCTTCGCGAACGCGACGTTCCGCGACGACGCGAGTTTCAGACAGGCCATTTTCAATTACGTGACGTTCGAGGGCGCGCGGTTCACCGCGGGGTCGGATTTCGAGCACGTCGAGTTCGAGGGCGACGCGCGGTTCGACGGCGTCCGCTTCGACGAGATGGCCGACTTCGACGAGGCGCGGTTCGACGACGACGCGAGCTTCGCCGACGCCCGGTTCATGCAGTTGGCCGAGTTCCGCGGCGTCGAGTTCAACGGCGGGAGCCGGACGACCCACGACGACGTGACGTTCGAGGGCGCGACGTTCGAGGGCGAAGCGGACTACAAGCTCGCGCGATTCCGTTATTCGGACTTCAAGGACGCCGTGTTCAAGGGCGCGGTCAACTTCGACCGCGCGACGTTCACCGCCCGCACCGACTGCTATCGCCTCCGCGTCGACGGCGCGTTCGACCTCTCTTTGGCGTCGTTCGGCGGGCAGGCGAACTTCGACGAGAGCGAGTTCCGCGACGCCGTCGTCGCCGAGGAGGCGACGTTCGGGTGCGACGCCTCGTTCGAGGGGGTCGAGTTCGAAGCGAACGCTCGGTTCGGCGAGGCCCGGTTCGAAGAGGACGTGAGCTTCAAGACCGCGGCGTTCCACGGCCTCGCCTCCTTCCGCGGGGCGTTCTTCGAGGGCGAACTGCAGCACCTCGAAGCCAACGCCTCGTTCAACGAGGCGACCTTCGAAGCCGGCGCGGAGTTCGAGGCGGCGAACTTCACGAGCGCGTCGTTCTGGGAGACGACGTTCCACGACCGGGCGGACTTCCGGCAGTCTGATTTCGAGACGGCGCGCTTCCGCGTGCTCGTCGGCGACCGCGACACCTACCTCGACTTCACCGACGCGACGCTCTCCGGCGGCACGATTTCGCAGGGCTCCGGCGAGCCGACGCCGTACGACCTCACCCGCGCGACCATCGGCGACCTGACGCTGGAGGGCGACGGCAACGAACACCAACTCTTGGACCACTTCCGCTTCTGTCTCACCGAGTTCGACCGCTTCGACTTCAGCGACCACCACGGCTACCTCGAACGCAACGACTGGACCATCCACGACTTCGTCGGCAACGGCGCGACCGGCCAGTTCGCCGTGGAACTGACGCCCGATATCATCGAAGAAACGTACCGGAAGGCGCAGGACAGCGCCAACGCCGTCGGCGACACCCCGGCGAGCCGCGAGTTCGAGTTCAAGCGCTACTACTACAACCGCCAGAAGAACTTCGACATCATCCTCAACGAGTACTCGCTGAACACGTGGGCCCGCGGCAAGAAGGTCGCCAGCGTGGGACTGAACACGCTCATGCAGGTCACCTGCGGCTACGGTAACCGCCTCCCGCGAATCGCGGCGTTCACGTTCCTCCTTCCGGCGCTGTTCGGACTGTGTTACGCCCTGGGCGGGCCGTTTCTGACGCAGGCTGGGAGCGTCTTCGACCCCGCCGCCGTCGACAAGACGACGATGGAGGTGCTCTTCGACAACGTCTACTACAGCTACATCAGCTTTAGCACGGTCGGCTACGGCGACATCAACCCGCTCGGCCCGGCGGCGCGCGTGCTCGCGGCGAGTCAGGGGATGTTGAACGGGCTGTTTTTCACCCTGCTCACGTTCACGCTGTTCAAGCGCGTGCTCGGCGGGAGCTAATCGCGCGGAGTGGGGCTGTACTCCCCGACAACCCCGTTGAACGCAGTAGTAATTGATAGAATCTGTGTGACCCAGTCAAAGGGGCGTCAGCAAACCGACACCCGTCTTAGTGCAGTTAACGGGGTGAAATCTACATAGAGAACGCGATTTACAGGCACGTCTGCAATCACCGGCAATGGGTAGCTCCGCAACGTCGCTGAATTGGACCGACGAGCCGTCCGAAGATGACGTGCCTCAGGCTCGGCTCCGTGATCTACGTGACGCATGTCACTTGACTCTTGTATTCAAGTCTAGAAATATTCTAGATATTAATATTTCATCTACAAATTTCCCAACCAACAGAATTTAATCCCCGACTATATTTGATATTGTTGAGAATTGGGCCTTGGGACAGGTCCATCAATATTCGACCTACATGTTCAAATCAAACGACAACACTCCCAATACAGTCTCCAGCTCAAATCAAGAATCGACTCAGTTTGGTTCGGCTCGCCGCGTCATCGCGATGACTGCCATCTTGAGCTTAGTTTTGCTTGCACAACCTGCCGCAGCACAACAGGGGGTCATCTGCAGTGCGGACAAACTCCCCGGAATGATCGAGGGTTTCTTCCAGATAACTACTGCTCTCGGTATTATCGGACTCGTCGTTGTCTGGCAGGCTGACTCCCTCGCCGAGGTGTTCACAATGAGCCACGACCAAAAAAAGAGCCTCAAGCGCCACAAGCGTTCAGCGCTGAAGTCCGGGCTCATCCTGTCGATACTCGGGCCGCTGTACACCGTTGCAGGGGGGATGATGGGACTCCCACTCGCCCAGTGTGTCGACCTCGCACCCTGGTAACTCGGAGATTGACTTCCCCGAGTCTCCCTGATGCGTACTGATGCGTGGTCTGTCGCGGTTGCCTGCCTCCTCGTAGTGAGTAGCATCGCGGGGCTCGTAACTGCAACCCCACCACGCCCAGGAACAGAAGACAACGGGTTGACCGAGAACGAGTCAGCGACGCTGTGGTCTCGTGACTCTGACGACTACATGAACGAGACTGAGTACCGCCAACGATACGGCGAGAACCGGACCGCGGTTCACCAGCTCGCGAATGGCACCGACATCACGTTCACACGCCCGCCGGCGACCGCAGCGACGTGGACACGCAATGATTTCGATGACTTGGAAGCCGGCGATTCACAGATGTCGATGCATCCAGAGCACGCTTCTCTCGAAGATGGCGTCTTCATAGAGGACGCACACGCGACACTATTCGCTGTCCACCCGTCTACGCGAGGACATCTCGAAGCAGGCGACACGCCGCTTTACGTCGCCCCCGATGGCACCGTTCGTGGCCTTGTTGACTATCGTGTCCGCATCCCGAATGGGAGCCAATCGAGCAACTCGGATGTCTCGTGGACTCTCGTTGACAACGAAATCACAGACGTTCGGCTGAAAGCAGGTGACGACGTCGTCGCTCAGTCTTCGGGAACACATACGCCCGCGCTCGAGTACCAACTCGACGAGGCGTGGAGTACGACGCTCACACTCGAAGCCGACATCGAAGTCGAACTCGAGAAGACAACGGAGACATCGATCGGCAACCGAACAGAGACAGAGGTCACGTACCCGAGTGAGACGATTACCGTCTCTGATTCGGTCGACGTCGAGGTCTACAATCTTCGAGCGTACTCCTACTACGCCGAGTATCCCAATGGTGACACTGGGGTTGCCATCTTCCAGTCACGGCCATGGCAGGGGTACACGCTCACCGAGGATAGTGAGTCGAGTGTTCGCGGCGTCTGGCGTTTTTACACCGCTCGTGACCCTCGGTGGGATTCTCTCGTTCGAGCAACTGGGTCAAACGAGACGGAGGTCACATCAGATGCCCTCCCAGTGTATGTCCACGCGTATCCGTCACGAATTGGCCCACGGACTGAACCGATTCGTGATGGACCGAGGATAATCGATTCGTGGGGCCAAGAGCGCACGAGTCCACAGGCCACTATCGAAGACACCGTCTCAGTTGAAGTCGTCGACCAGTCGTACACGCCCACTTATGGCCTAGCTGTTCGAGCAGACGAGGTCGACCGCGATGCACTTCGTGTTTCTGGCATTGTCCGTGGCATCAACGTCACTCCCTCCGCCTCTGACGTTGGTGGTGGCCCAGAGCGTGAGCTCCGTGAAAGTCGGCTGACTGCAGAGGTGATCGATCAGACGAACGACCAAGCAACAATCCGAGTTGAGCTTCGGGACAACGAGACGGGTACACCGATCGACCTCACGGCTGACGAACGCCAGGGAACACTCAATGGCGAACCCGGTGGTGGGTACATCACGATTGCCGACCAGCAAGTTCGGACGAACGAGTCTGGCGTTGCGGTCGTGACGGTCGACCAACCGGAGTTCTACACAGCACGATACCACCCCAGTACGTGGCTTGTGGCTAATCCCGCGTACGTCTCCGACACGGCGACTGCGCGATGGCACCCACTCGGAACACTCGATGGGTGGTTTGCGTTATTCGTCGAGGTCGGTTGGCAGTTCATCCCGTTCATCGTGATATTCTACGCCGGAAAGCGCACCCTCCGATTCTTCGGACCACGAGACGATTCTGAACGATATCCATGACACGAGATCAATCACATTTCAATAGACGAACCGTCCTCCAAACCGCAGCAGGTCTTTCACTCGCTGGACTTGCTGGCTGTCTCAACGGCGGTGGTGAGACCGGTGATGGGACTACTACCACGAATGACGATTCTGGCGGTCAGGGTGTCTTGAACCGAGTCGCTGTCGAGAAGACGACGCTTGTTGTCGAACTTGGTTCCGAGGCTGAGGTCGACCAGGTCAATCTCATTCAACCGAATGGAGAGTTGTTCGGACGACGTGATGTTGTTGCTGGCGTTCGACAGGTTTCATTCGAGATTGGGACTGCGTACGACCCCGGCGAATACCGTGTGTTAGCGGTTCAGGGTGAGGACACTCTCGACGAGACGAGTCTTGAGGTTCGCCCTGAACTCGAAATCGTCGATGTCGGGCTTTTCAGAAACAATCCCGACAAGCCGTGGGACGAGGTGTACGGTGAGAGTGAGACGAATCGAATCAAAGACAGTGAAGCGTTTGTTTCAGTCCACAATTCTGGAACTGGCCCAGACGCGGTAATATCACTTCGTTTCTCGGGTGATGTGCCTAACCCAGTTGAGAATCCACGGAATGAGGGCCTCTATGAGGTTGATGAGGTAGTCATCCCGGCTGGCGAGACCAGAGACGTGTACAGTAACTCACTGCCATTTAGTGCAAAGATTGGAGACGATGCTATGGGTTGCAGTGTGGACACGAACGCTGGCATGTTTTCTGCCCATGTTGGTTCCAGTGTTTCTGGTGACGAGTTATCGAAGGAATTCAATATCGAATATTCTGGCTCGGACACCATGACCGACTGCAAGGTCACAATCAACGAGGTCTAATCATGGTTGACTTGATAGATGTCGTTTTAGAGGGCTTCAAAGACGTCATTGAGTGGCTTACGAGTTTGTTCGTTGATGGCGTTAAAACCGGCTACAATACTCTCTCTGCGGAACTATTCGGCACACCAACCCCAGAGACGAGCGGTGCGTTTGTGTTCGGCACCCCGTCGAACAGTCCCTGGATTCAGATACGGGACGCGCTCGTTGGTGGCGAAATCATGCTCATCGCACTGTTACTCCTCGTGATGAGTGTTCAGGGTCGACACGTGATTCGTATTTTCAATATGGGGAGTACCTATGAGGCCCGAAAAACGAAGAAGAATGCCTGGACTGGTGCGGTTTTCATCATCTCGTGGTACTGGGTTGGTACCATCTCTCTGTATCTTGTAGACGGGTTTACGATTGCTCTCTTTCCATCCCTCACAACTCTGTCGAGGGTGATGGTCGGGTTCCTGAGCACAATCAGTCTAAACCCTGTACTGGGACTCCTGCTCGCAGCAATCGGTGGAATCTCGATGTGGGCGATTGAAGCGCTCTTTTTCATCCGCGAAATCTTGCTGTACGTCTACGTCTACGGGATGCCGATTGCCATCGCACTCGGATACGGAAACATCCCCGTTCTCTCTGACATCGCGACTGGCTTTGCAAAGCGGTTCGTCCCTCTCGTCGTCCTCCCACTCCCGGCAGCAGTCGTGTTCAAAGGCTACGACCTGCTATTCGCCAGCGGGACGTTCTCACCAGCGACTGCATTTCTCCAATACCTCGTCGCCGTCTCACTCCCCGTTATCGCACTCTACCTGACGTGGAAGACGTTCTCCTACGCAACGCCGCTGACTGCGAAGGCCATTGGGTCGGCCAGCAGAGGCGCAGTGATCGTCGGAAGCGTCGCGACTGGTGCCTACGTCGGAGGCGCTGGAATCGCCACAACCGCCGCTCGCTGGGGTCCCAAGGCTGCCGCTGGCCATGCAATTGCAGAGAAAGCGGCCGCCCGGACTGAAGACAACTCAGACACCCAGAACACGTCCTTGTATCGTCGAACCGAGAACGACCCGCACAACTACAACTCCTAATTCATCATGTCGACAGATTTAGACGCAGCAGCACGCCGTATCATGGACCAATTCGGAGAAGAAAGCCGTATTCCATTCCTCAATGTTGAGGAGGGAGACGTCGGTGTTCTCATCGCCTTCCCACTCGTGGGGCTGTTCATCGCCGGCCTCCTCGGAATCGACTCACTCTCACTCCCACTCATCGCTGGAGGGCTTGGACTCGGAGGGGCCATCGTGTACGTCGCCCCTGACCACCTCAATGCGTGGACGTGGGCGAAGGACGTGTTCCGTTATGCGAAGCGGCCGCGTCGAACGTTCAGCGCAGCCGAATCGGAGGATAATTCCGGTCGAAACGAGGGTGGCCTTGCGAACTACACTCCGTTCACTCTCGACGAACGAACACAGGACCTCACCAACGTTGAACGGGCGTGGCCCGGTGCAGGTGCCATACAGCGATCGGACGGTGCGATAGAGGCGCTCATCGAAATCAACCCGGGGAACATGGATTTCGCCATGTCTGATGACTGGGCCGGACTGCAGGAAGCAGGTTCGGAGTTCGCGAACAAAGAACTTGACTCGAAGCTCAAGTTCCACGCGACGACGCGGTCGTTCCCAGTCGAACACTTGACTGAGAACATCGAACAGCGCCTTTCCGACGAAGACGTCTCTCGAAATCCCGTCTTCCGTGAACTCCTCGAAGAGTACCGCGAGCGACGCCCACGGGCGATGCGAGAGCGTGGGACCCAACAGATACGCTTCTTTATTGGTGTCGAAGCGTCGCCACTCGAAGTCTATGACCGTTCCCACGACGAGCGAACCCCGGCAGAGAAACTGACCGGTATCCCTGTCATTGGATTCCTATTCAACCCGTTCGTTACCCGCCGCGAAGACCTCTCAGAAGCCGAACAACGTGCTCGAATGTTCGAAAAACTCGATAGCAAGATTGCTAGCATCGAGTCGGGGTTCATCCAGCAGGCTTCGGGATGGTCTGCTCGTCGACTCAGTACTGTCGAGTTGTTCGTGCTGACGATGGATTTCTGGAACGGCCACGAGCACGACTACGACAATCCAGGGCGAATCATCAGAGGTCAACCGATTATCGGGAGCTCCCGCCGGGAGGATGGTTTCGATGCGTAATATCGCTCTCCAGACCGAGAGTGAACTTATTAGCCAGACTCTCGAATGGCTTCAACAACCGACGTCGCCGGAGGGTGCGATGCTCTATGCCGCTGGGTTACTCACAGTCGGTCTTATCTGCATCCTCGCGTGGAAACGCCGTACCACTGAGGAAGAGCCCGAAGTTAACTTCTCGGATGTACTTGACGAGGAGACACTAGAAACGGGCCACGGCGAGGGGCAACTCCTCGATGACATCGCAGAATCACATAAGACGACGATTGCACCCGCCGCTGCCGAATGGGAAACCCGTGCAGCCCATGTCGGTGAGCAGTGGACGACGACGCTCTCCATTACCGATTACCCGGACTACCCGAACGACGGCTACCTCAGCGACCTCTTCCAACTGACTGATGTCGAGTTCGACCTCACGGCACATATCCGACCAAAGAACCAGCAGCGTGCGCTGAACGAACTCCAAGACATCGCTGATGACCTCCAGGTCGACGCAGATCTCGAAAAGAGCGTTCGAAGTGGCTACCTTCAGCAGCGCGCGAACCAAGCGGCTGCGACGTACAACGCTGTTGAGAGTGGAACTAGTGTCTTCGACCAGGCACTCTTCGTCACCGTTCGCGCCGACACACGCGATGAACTTCGTGATGCTGTTCAGAGTGTGAAGAGTGCACTCCGCGATGAGCCTGCCAGTCTAACACCGAAGACTGCCATCTGTAAACAGGATTTGGCGATACAATCTGCGGCACCGATCGGCGACAACGTCTTCGGCCGCGAATCAATCGCCCTTGGTGGGGCTGTTGGTGCGCTCCTTGCATCGCCACACAACGCGACAATTCTCGAAGAGGGCGGCGTGGAGTTCGGAATCCACAAAGGCACGCATAGCCCGGTTGTCATCGACCCATTCGCGCGTGACAACGGGTATGCGATGTTCACGGTGGGTGACACCGGATCCGGCAAGTCCTTTGGTTCGAAGCAGAACTTCATCCGCTCTATCGAACAGAGTAAGGACCGAATCGGCATCATCCTCGAACCGCTCAACAACTGGGCTGGTGTCGCCGAAGCACTCAACGCCAAACGAATCACGGTTGGTGGGACACTCGGACTAAACCCTCTAGAGATTCGCCAGACACCCGAACACGTCCAACGGGCGATGGGAGAGGACGCGAGTCCGTTCAACGAGAAACTCGACGACGCGATGAGTTTCCTGACGAACTACTTCGCACTCCGTGGCATCTCTCTCGGTGACCGACGAACAACGCTCGAACTCGGTCTCAAGCGTTCGTACGAGCGACAAGGGATCACCGACGACATTGCCACACACGGCAATCCGAGCCCGACTGTCCGTGATATGATGGACGTCTTCGAGGAGATGGTCGAGTCTCCCGAAGAGTTCGTCGTTCGCACAGACGCTGAAGCGAGTAAACTCCGTGACGACGCAACGTGGCTTCTCGATCAGCTTCGGCCATTCGAAAATGAAGGACGATATTCGAATCTCGGTAGAGCCTCAGATTTCAACATCCGTGACGAGAAGGTCATCTACCTTGATCTGGCCCAACAAGAGGGCAGCGTCAACAGCAGTACGGCGCTGACGATGCAACTCCTCATCTCGCTCGTTTACGAGCGGGCGAAAGAGACCGACAAGGAGGTTGTGTTCGTCATTGACGAAGCACGGTACATCATGCAGGACGCCGCGAGTCTAGCGTTCTTGGAGACGGTGTTCCGTCACCACCGCCACCACAATCTCTCAATTCGGTTAGTCACACAGACGGTCGACGAGTTCTTCGAGCACACAGAGTCCGAAGCGATCCTCGACCAGTGTGCAGTCAAGCAGTTCCACCATCTTGATGGGATGGACGAAACGTGGGCTAAGGAGTTCGGACTGAATTACGCCCAGATGCGCTTCGTCCAGGATGCAATTCCCGGGAATGAGGATGCTGGCTATTCTGAGGCACTCGTCGGCGTCGACGGCGAGTGGCGTGGAATCCGTGTTGAGGCGATGCCCAAAGAGAAACAAGTCATCGACTTCGACCCAACCGAGTCGTCTGCTGAGTCGCTTCCGGGTGCTGGGGGCGACACGGCTGACCCAGAGGTGCAGGCACTCCGTGAAAAACTACGAGACAGCTCTCTTTCGAGTGACACCACTGTTTCCGCTAAAACTGACGGTGGTTCTCAGGGGGTGACCCATGACGAAGCGTGAGTATCTTCGCGTCACACCGACGTCCGAAGAACTCGGGACCAACGGTATTGTCGAGGTCCTCAGCAGTCTTCACAAGCTATCGACGACCTCGGAGATTGGTCTGCTTGGCAAGTTGAACCCACTCAATTCCTCTGAGCCTCCACGCTTCGAATTCCTCGCAATAAGTGAGGGTACGGATAAACCGGTTGAGTTCTACTACGGGGCAACTGAGTACCTCGACACGCTTGAGTCGCGACTTCTGTCGATCTACCCGTCGACGTTCGACATCGAGCGTACGAAACTGGATCCTGCACAGAAAATCATCCCCGAACAGGAGTACACCCGCGAAGAATTCGAGGAAGCACTCGAAGCCGGGAAGCTATGGGATGAGTTTGACGAGCATGATGAAGATGGTGACTTGGCAGAATCCGATGAGCAGGTGCACGAGGTTGACTCAGAACAAGTCCACGCTCGCCCGTCGATAGAGCAACTCCAGCCAGCCGGCGTCCAGTGGCGTGGAACTGCCGAACGGAAGCGGGACTGGATGACGACGGTCGTTCCGTTCACGAAGGCGACTACGGGGGAGGATGTAGGTGCTGAAATCACGATTACACCGTTAGCGACACTTATCGACCACTTGAGCGACTTCGAACATCCAATCGGATTCCAGGTTGTCTTCCAGCGGAAGCCTGAATGGAAAGCTGACGCCGAACTGCGCGTCGAAGACCTCAAAGATGGGCGAGACACATTCGGGCAGCGATATATCGGTCCAATCTTCGAATTCGACGATTACGAACACGAAGACAGACGTCATCGTCGAGAACGCAACCTGCCAGACAGTGTCCAAGGCCGTATTGATCGAATTACTGCGAAGCGTCCAAAGCAGACCTATTCAGTCAACCTTCGCACGGTCGCTGTTCTACCGACCGATGTTGACTCGGATGATGTGACCTCTAAAATCGAGTCCATTCTCCCAGTGTTCGACCCACTGGACGGGCCGTTCTACGGCCTCGATGGACAGCGAATCAACGAACAGGGGTGGCGTCAGAAAACGAAGCAAAAGAACGCCCGCAAACACCTCTGGAATCTTCTGGACCGAGAGTTAGAGACAGGTCGTGGGAAGACACGCCCAGACCTCATTTTAAACGCTGACGAGTTAGCGAACTTCCTCCTTGTTCCGTCGAGTGACCAACTCAGCGTGGAAGGGGCCCGAGGGACTCGTGCTGAACAACAGAGTCGCAATCCACTCCCTCGCCCCCATCAGGACCTCATGCAAGAGTTCCGCGATGGAATGGCGATTGGGTATGCTCTGGACGAGAACGGCGAACCCGAAGACGTCCCGACGTGCATCCCCCCGAATCTATTGCCAACTCACTACGGCCGATTTGGGACTACTGGTGCGGGGAAGTCCAAGGCTTTCATCAACGAGATTCTCTCGCTCCACGAGAATACCGAAGGACCAGTCATCGTCGTCGAACCGAAAGGCGACGGAATGGCCGAGAACTACATGCGAGCACACGCTCGGCGCTTCGGAACAACTGACCTCAAAGAGAATGTGATTCATTTTCCAATGCCAGACGTGCTCCCTGGATTCTCGTTTTTCGACCTTGGCCCTGCCCTCGAAAATGGAAGACGTCGTGAAGATGCTGTGCAGCGGAAAGCAGAGCACTACGAAGAAATCCTAAAGCTCGTCATGGGTAGAGAGCGCTACGAGAGGGCGGTCGTCTCTCCCACGTTGATTCGGACGCTAATCAAGGCACTATTCGATGAAGAACACGGCCGAGAGAACGGATTGTATCGAGAATCGGCCGACTACTTTGCACATCGGCAGTTGGAGCACGCCGTTGATCAAGTCCTACAGGCAGGTCCACCGAACGCGAATTTCGACGACCTTCCCAAATCGAGCCAAGAGAATGTGTCTCGCACGCTCCAACGGCAGCTTCAGAAAGACCCGAGTTCGTTTTCAGCCGTCATGGATGGCGTTGGTCACAGACTCAACTACATCTCCGACCGGCCGTATCTCGCCCAGGTATTCAACAACACAGAGAATCGATTCGACTTCCGAGATGTCCTCGACGAGAACAAGATTATTTTGTTCGACCTTGGTGACCTTCGCGATGATGCGTCGCGTCTCATGACCGGTCTGATTCTCTCGAATCTCGATGATGCACTCAAAGAGCGGAAACGCGAGGTCAGCGAGTATCCCGACGACTATGTGGTGAACCTCCTCGTCGACGAGGCATCTTCGGTCGTCGTTTCCGACATCATGAACGGCCTCTTGGAGAAGGGCCGAAGCTTCCGACTCTCTGTGGGGTTATCGATGCAATTCCCCGAGCAGATGGAAGCAGAGGGCGGGCGGAAAGTCTACCTGAACGCCCTGAACAACATCGGAAGCTCACTTGTCGGCCAAATTAATGTCGACCGAGAACTTGCCCGAGCGATGGCCCACGAAGGGTTGGACCCTGACGAGTTCTCCAACCGGATTCGGTCGCTCCCTCGTGGCGAGTGGATTGCCAACCTCCCGAGCCCCAAATTCGGTGAGACGGGACCGTATCCGTTCAGCATCAAGCCACTGCCAATCCCTGCAGGGCATCCAGAAAGCGACTACCCACTTACTGAGCGAGAAGAACAGCAATTCAAAGAGACGCTCTCAGCGATGCATGAACGAGCTGAGAGCAAATTTGGCGTCTCCAACGAATCGATTCCGAGTACACAGACTCCCGAAGATCTCCAAAAAGTTCTCAGTGTCACTGATGTCGAGTTAGACGTCGTTCTCGCGAAAGTTGTTCGGAGTCTCCAACTCCAAAACGATGTCCGCGAAGACAACGGGTGGATTGCAGTCGAAGTAGTTGACGACGAACTTCGACGCCTGTTCGCCGAAGTTGAGGCCGACGCACCATCATACGACGAGTTAGCGAGTATCCGACAGCGCTCGCGACTACTCGAAACGACCGTCGATATCGATGCTGACGAAGTAATCATCCGGTTGAGTGAGGAGGGCGAAGGGATATCTATACCCGATACTGGAGATGTACGATCCGCTGGTGGAGACGACCACGATGCAGCACTCTTGGAGGTTGAAGAAGAACTCTCCAAACTCGGGTTCACCGTCTCGATTTTGTCACAGGACGGAAGCGAGAAGCCTGACGCGCGAGCGACTCACCCCGAGTTAGAGGAGACGTTCGCAATTGAGGTTGAGACGACGACTCCAGATAATCCAATCAAGGTCCTCACGAATCTCCGGAAAGCGCAAGAAGAAGGTACATTCCCGCTGTTCGTGGTCCGGCCGGGAGATACGGAAACCTACTGGGCAGAACGTGTCGAGAATATCCTCTCGCCCCCTGTCCGTGAACTCGCAAGCGGTGAGACATGGTTCTATACTCACGATTCGCCGCTCACGTTCAATGGTGGTGCAACCGAACAGGGCGGTGTTACCGCAGTTCGACCTGTGAACGGTGGTGACGACTCGAAACGTAGTGTATGGGAATTGGAGGAAGAGTCGACCGTTCTCCGCGATGGGTCCGGCACAGAGTATCTCCAAGTCTCCGAGTGGTCTTCGGTTACGAAGGAACGCGTGCCAGCAACGTACAGCTACGATCCCGCTGTCGACAAGTACCTCGTGTATGACCGTGGGGAAACGCACGTATACGAGTCTAAGGACGCGTTCGAGGCTGAGTGGGTGAAGATCAAAGAGCCGTTCATCCCTGAAAATGAGTTACCGAACCCATCGTACGATACAGACGACTATGCCACAGTAATCCTCTCTGAAGACGATGAAGCAGTCGTCTACAATGGTGGTTCACAGGAACCACTCGATTCGCTCCTTGAGATGCAACACACGGAGGAGGCTGACACAACCAAAGAAAAACCGGAACAACCTGAGTCTTCTTCAGATTACTCTTCAGAACCTACTCTGGACCCCGGTTGGAAAGACGATCCAGACGCAGTTGTCGAACAATTCGTAACCGAATGGTTAGTCGAAGACGAGCACAGTTCAGTCCTCGCTGCAGAGGTCTATTCGACGTATGAAACGTGGGCTGAACAACATCAAATTAGCGCTGATTCAAAGAGTTGGTTCAGCAGACGTCTCAGTAATCAGATAACGTTTGAGCGCTCTACCGAGCGCCGCAATGGTGAGGTTGTTCGCAGTTACAATGGCGTTGCACTGAAGAAACGGAGTGAAAACTGATGCACAGTCAAAACACGGATTCTAAGGGCTCAGGTGCTGTCCTACAGCGTGTTTCTTTCGCGTTACGCCAATGTAGCCTGCTCTCTCGTCAAAATATACAAAAACGCAAGACTGGAAGACGTTACGACAACGCCGAGAATGGCGTTACACCTGCCCACCTTCCAGAAAATGCCGTACATCACGTACAAGACCCCGATGGGCGTCCTACTAGCAAATCTGGAGATCTGTTACAGCAAAAACCAACTAGTATAGATGGGGGGTATGCCGTTGGAAACGGCCGAGCAATCGCTCGGGAGATTTTTTTGTGGCGCGAGAGGCGCGCAACCACAACTGAGGCGAGACAATGACGAAAGAAACTACCACATCTGTGACACAGAAGAATCTCCCAACAGAACTCGTCGAACGAGACCAATGGGTATGCTGGCGAAGCGAGAAACGAGACGGGAAGAAAACGAAGATTCCAGTGGTCCCTGGTGAGGGGTCATTCGCGTCGTCAACGGATCCAGAGACATGGTCAGATTTCGAAACAGTACGCTCGTTTGTCAAAGCGAATCGGGCAGATGGAATCGGCTTCGTGTTCACCAAGGAGGACCCAATCGTCGGAGTCGACCTGGACGATTGCCGAGATCCAGAGACCGGTGACGTCGACGACGACGCACAGGACATCATCGACCGACTTGACTCCTACACAGAGGTCTCACCCTCGGGAACGGGGTATCATGTGCTCATCAACGGAGACCTCCCCGAAGGTCGGAACCGACGTGGACATATCGAACTGTACGACACCGCTCGCTTCTTCACCGTCACCGGCGACCGCGTCGACAACACGCCTGGACAAGTCAAGAGACGACAGGACGCACTCGAAGCGATCCATCGTGAATACGTCCAACTCCACTCAGAGGAAGAAAAACCCGAACGTGACGAACATACGCGCGTCAGGGAGGTCGCCAAGACCACACCCGAAGTCGACCTCGAAGACAACGAGTTACTGAAGAAAGCAAAGAACGCCTCGAACGGCCCAAAATTCGAACGCCTGTGGAACGGGAACACCGCTGGCTACGACAGCAACTCGGAAGCAGACATGGCGCTGTGTTGTCTGCTGGCCTTCTGGACCGGCGGAGACACGACACAGATAGACACCTTGTTTCGACAGTCGGGACTCCTTCGAGAGAAATGGGACGAAGTTCATTACGCCGACGGATCGACGTACGGCGAGAAAACCATTGAGCGGGCGATCGAAGCGACGTCGGAGTACTACGACCCCAGTCCAAGAAACGAATCGACGCAGTCGAAGCTAGAAACAGAGCCTGAGACCACCGACGTGGATACCGACGAACTGAACCGCCAGAACGCCTACCTCATCGAGAAGAACCAATTGTTGTCTATCCGTGTCAGCGAACTCAAGGTGACGATTGAACAGAAGAACGAGCGTATCGCAGCACTCGAAGCCGAGGTTGAGCGGCTTAGCGACAGGCCTTCGGTGCGCGGTGACGCCAATAATGACGGGAAACACAGTCCGAGAGAGCTTGAAGACGACTCAGTGAAGACGTCGTTGTTAGACCGAACGAAACGACTGTTCGGCGGAAACACAGAGTAACACACCCTGATATGACTGAGAATTTATGTGGCACCGCGACGTGGCCTACAATAATGAGAACCGCTGAGACAACCGAGGTCACTGATGATCTTCCGCTTGAGACCATTCAAGCAATTCTGAGAGAGCATTCAGTGCGACTTGCGATTCTCTTCGGTTCACACGCTAGCGGGAAAACGCACCCCACAAGTGATATCGATATTGCAGTCGAGCTTGATGAGGTTCAACACGACGACCCAGCATACAATGACGCATTCTTTGGATTGAGTGCTGACCTGAGTGAGAAACTTGGCACAGACGACGTCGATCTTGTGGACGTACACACGCTCTCCCCCCGGGTCGCAAAGTCTGTCTTCGACGATGGTATCCTCCTCGTCGGTGAATTAGAACGTGCTGAGAAGGTTCGACGTGATCTCACAGAAACTGCAGAGGCTGAGCAATCGCCGCGAGAACGCTTCGATAGCGCGCTGGCGAAATCGATGAACATCTGAGTGGCTCTGCTGTCACCGCAACAGATGGCACTGACAGCAAGCGATGACAGACGACGCATTTCCTGCTGACCGACTCAACCGGATACTCGTCGCTGTCGAGACAATCGAAGAAAGTCTCGGTGTTCTAGCCCGCAAACAGGCCCTCACTCGGGATGAGTATAGAGCGGACTCCGACAGCCGTGATATCGTTGAACGATGGTTTGTGAAAGTGACTGAAGCGTCGATCGACATCGCCGAAGAACTAGCTAAGCACGAGCGCGGTACTCCACCGAGAAGTAATCCCGAGTCAATGCGTGTTCCCGGCGAGCTCGATATCCTAACTGCAGAGACTACCGATGAGATGGCCCAAGCAGCACGGTTTCGGAACGTCCTCTCACACACCTACGGGAATATCATCGACCACGATGTGGTCTATAACGCACTGCAGGACCTCGAGCGGTATCGAACGTTTGTGGTTGAGGTACGAGAATATCTCAATTCGATTGGCGCGCTTGACGATTGAATTTGAAGAGTCTGTTTTAGAGCGCTGCTGAGAACCACAATTTGAGATACATCTCCCTCATCTAGGGTACCCTGATTTTGTAGCCCCGTTAGGTGTGACGGGGCAACTTGTGTGCCCTGGAGACAACGCATGCATTCCGAGCAACAGCAACACCCACGTAGCAACGATAGACCGCTGAGCAATCCGAATCAACCCAAGTCCCCGTGGTCAAACCTCCGACTGACTGTCCCAAACGACCGCCACCACACTTCGATTGTCGCGTTCGTCGAGTGTGTCCTCGTCGAACTCACTCACGAGGATGTCGGTGCGGAGTACATCTCATCGAACGTGTGGGGAACAAAACGAACCCAATACATTGCAGTTGATGACGTTGCGGAGACGTTCTGCAAGCGACACTACGATGAGCGTCTGGGGTGGCATGAGACGACAGTCAGCCGGGAGTCCGTGCGCAACGAGTTGGTCAATCGGCTTTCGCGGACGGATTCGCTCGCGACCGACCGTAGTCACAGCATACCTGTTGAAGCGCGCGACGTGTTTAGTGTGAAGCCGGTGCGGCAACTCTACAATCGGCAATTTTAACCAACGAGAGGCAACACCATCTCGATTTTGTTGGTTAAGGAGGTCGTATCACTCCCGAACTGAGGATACTTCATTGCTCAAAAACCAGCCGCTGATTTGAGATAACGATGCTTCCGATTCTGAAGCTCAATCGTCGGCTGTATAAGCACCGCTTCGGTGCTCGATTCGATGGACCTCGAGGATTGACTCGTCGTAGTCCAAGACACAAGCCAGACGATACTGTCCGATACGGAGCTTTGAGACGATCCGATCTTGCACGTGCGTATCGAGCCTTTTGAATTGGTTCGCAGCGCGTGGTGAGAACTTCCACGTCCAGTCTTCCTCACTCGCCATCCGTGTCTCGATCCATCATTTCGAGGACTTCGTCTCGCGAGACTAAATCGGATTCACCGGACCGGAGGTCGTGTTCGCTCGCTGCGATTTGCTTCCATCCTTCTCGCGAAAATTCGGGATGTTTGATGGCGTCACGAGCAGCGTAGCGAAGGAATTCGCTCCGTGAGTTGAACCCCTGTTCTTCCCACGTCGTATCGATGTCTTCGAGGAAGGCTTGGCTTAACCGGATGTTTATTTGCACCATTTCCGGGCCGTTATTACTGGACCCTGTATCAGCATCAGACATATACGTGTGCTATGCATCCGTGTTGTGATAAGAATTCTCCGAAGAACTACCTGCGAGGCGATGTTGACTGGGCCGCCCTAATAATCGAGGAAAAACGCCTCTGTGCCCCTTTTTCTTGCGGACATGTGATGTGGCACAGTCCACATATTGAAACCGGTAGAGGTTATCTGGGGTCTATGGAGTGCCCTGCGTGCGGTGGCAGCCGAATCACGATGGAGGTTGGGCCAGACCTACCTCCCACGACCTCAATAGAGAACGCGTTACGAAAAATTCGAGGCGAAAGCCTCGCCCTTCAGGGCGGAGATGAGCCGACCAACAGTATTCAACCGCCAACGATGGCATATACGGGGTTCCAACACAATCGTTAAGCCGGCCAACTGCGATAGTATGCATAGATGGTGAACAGTACCCGTCACGCGAAATACGAACTCTACTACCACATAGTGTTCGTGCCGAAAGACAGGCGCTCGCACCTGACGGGGAAGACGAAGGAACGTCTCGAAACCATCTTCGCGGAAATCTGTGAGGACAAAGGCCTCGAACTGGCCGAGTCCGAGGTCATGCCCGACCACGTACACCTGTTCATCGGGAGTCCACCCAAGAACGCTCCGTCACTCATCGTCAACTGGGTGAAGGGCATCTCGGCGCGGAAGTATAACCAGCGGTACGACGACCGCGTGAAGTGGACTCGTTTGTACTACGTTGGAACGGCGGGGAGTGCCTCCAAGGGCGCTGTCGAACGATACATCGCTGAACAGGAGGGTGAGGACGCATGAAGCGCGTCAACACCTTCGAGGTCGTGCCACAGACCGAGAACGACAAAGAGTGCCTCCTACGGCTACTCGACGCCTCCGCCTCCCTGTGGAACGAACTGACCTACGAACGTCGTCAGAACTACTTCGGAGACGGCGATGTGTGGGACACTTCCGAATACCGTGGACGCTACAACGGCGTCATCGGAAGCGCGACTGTTCAACAGGTCACGCGCAAGAACAGCGAAGCGTGGCGGTCGTTCTTCGCCCTCAAGGAGAACGGCGAGTACGCCAACCCACCGTCGTACTGGGGCAACGAGGAGGACGGACGCGAACTTCGCACCTACATTCGGTGCAACCAGTACACGATTGAGTGGGGCAAGCGTAGCCGTCTCGAAATCCCTGTCGGGCAAGAACTGAAAGACGAATACGGACTCGGCTACCATGAACGGCTCCGCCTCGAAGTCCGAGGCAATCCGAAGTGGGACGGCAAACAGGGTCGTCTGGAACTTGAGTACGACGAAGTGAGCGACACGTTCAGGGCTTTCCAACCAGTCACCGTACCTGATTCTCGACTGGATTCACGGAAAATCGAAGATTTTCCTGAAGTCGAAAACGCTTCGCGTTTTCGGAATTCACCACTGGCTTCTCACGAAGCCGCCCTCGACGTTGGCGCAAACAATCTCGTCGCCTGTTCCACGACCACTGGGAACCAGTACCTCTACGACGGTCGGGAGTTGTTCGGACGGTTCCGTGAGACGACTGACGAAATCGCCCGCCTACAGTCGAAACTCCGAGAGGGACGATACAGTTCCAAGCGAATTCGACGACTGTACCGACAGCGGACGAAGCGCCGTGACCACGCCCAAAACGCACTGGTGCGCGACCTCGTTGAACGACTGTACGACGAGGGCGTGGCGACGGTGTATGTAGGCGACTTGACCGACGTGCTGAAAACGCATTGGTCGGCCAGGGTGAACGAGAAGACACACAACTTCTGGGCGTTCAAGAAGTTCATCCACCGTCTCGCGTGTGTCTGTGAGGAGTACGGCATCAGTCTCGAAGCCGAGTCGGAAGCGTGGACGAGTCAGACGTGTCCCGAGTGTGGCGACCACGAGGAGACGGTTCGCCACGAAGATACGCTGACGTGTCCATGCGGATTCGAGGGACACGCCGACCTCACGGCGTCAGAGACGTTCCTTCGAGAAAACAGCGATACGCAAGTCAGGCCGATGGCACGGCCCGTGCGATTCGAGTGGGACGACCACGACTGGTCGGGGAAACCACACCCTCACGACAGTCCCAAAGAAGTGCGCACGAACCCGCAAGTTGCCTCCGTGGGTCGGTAGCCGAACCCCCAACGGAGGAATCCTCGCGCTTTAGCGCGGGGAGGATGTCAAGGAGCCGGGAGTTAGGTCAGCAGATGCGATTGAATCTGTACTCCAGTACGTTTCAGAAGGATTCTTTGGAGAGGTTCCTGAGACAGTTCATGAAAAAGCAGTGCATCTGATGCGACTTCTCGTTGCCGACCACCCGTTCGTTGATGGGAACAAGCGAACAGCACTCAGAACGGTGGTCGTCTTCTACATGTTGAATGGATATCTGTTCGATTATGGTGACGAAATTCGTGCATTGCTGCACCGCTTTGCAACCGACGAAGCAGCTGTTGACATCCAAACAGCAGTCATATACTTCCGAGCGTGTGCCCGTCGTAACTGATTTAGGGATATAATGAGTACCTTCGATACAGAAATGGCGTCCAGCACCAATTCCTCGACTCCGATTGACGAAGAAGTCCGCCGACTGTACGAACGGTACCAGTCGGCTGAGAGTAACGAGGAACGCCGTGAAATTGCCCTAGAAATGGGGAAACTCGATGGACGTCGTCATGCCGAAATCTACGCGGCACTTGAGCACGAGTAATCTGTTTTCGTACGTAGTTCTCGTCTGTCTAAGTCTGTCCGTCTGAGCGTCAACTCTGGTTGAACGGACGCTTCGTTACGGCACGCCCCGCCGCTCGCCCCCCTGTGCCCTCCATGCTCACGATTCTGGTGAGAGCCACCGCGACAGAATTAGTATCGTTGCTGAAGCCACTGCGCAATCTCCTGCTGGAATTGGTCGAACCAGTGCAGGTCGTTGTGCAGAACAGAATAGACGACGTCGTGATTCACATCACCGTATCGGTGAGCGAGGATATTTCGAAACCCAACTGCTTCTTCTATTTGGTCTTGGACATCGCGTGAGAGTATCTCTGCGTTCCCAAGCGACTCGATTTCGCTCTTTGACGTCCCACTTGGGGAGAGCCCCTCTGAAGCTCGAATGTGCTGTGCGAGGTCGATACAGGATTGAATGAGGTTCATAAACGTCCGCTCAACTGCTCGCTGGACGATGATGTCTTCAACATATTCTGTTTTGGACATCCCACGCATCTGCTTCAAATCGTTCGTGTACTCGTTGATGTATCGGAGTTTGTCGACAACAATGTCCTCGTCAACCATCTAGACGTCTCCACGAGCAAGCCGGTCAATGAACTCTCGGCGTTCCTGTTCTCGCTCACTCGCACTTGCGTCGTATTCTGTGTCGACACGTTTCTTATACGCATTCACCTCCCTCTCGTCACCGACTACACGAACACCATCTCTGAGTGCCGCATGGGCAACGTGAGTTGGCAGTGACTCGATATCGCTCACGTCGACGAATCCCTCGGCGTACGATTGCAAGTCGGCATCAATACGGTTGCGTCGGCGGAATCGCTCGGCTTCGGACATCTCCTCGGGGAAACGGAGCGCAATGTCGACATCCGATGACTCGTCTGCCGTTCCTCTTGCATATGACCCGAACAGAACTGCGAAGATGACCTCCGTTTGAGCGAGGTACTCTTTGATTCCCTCAATGTCGATTGTTTCGACAGCGGGGTCATCTGATTGGGGCATAGTGGTAGTTCACGTTCCTGCTTAATATATCTCGGTGGGTTTTTCGGTCGCCGTCACGGCACGCCCCGCTCGCCGCCCTGTGCCCTTCGTGCTCACGACTCGTTTCACTCATCGTTCGCGACGAGCCGCTCCTTCTAGTCGCGTCTCGCTTCACTCGCACCATCCCGGTGCGCCAGCACCAAGCGCGCTGTCGGTCACGACGCCCTCACAGGTTCGGTCGTCGGACGCGAAAACGGCTTGCGTCCTGGCCGCTCGCTCCGGGAAGTCTGGCGCGCGATGCTGGATATCGTCCCATCGTCGAGGGCACGCCTTCCGCGCCCTGCGGGCGCTCGTGAAGGCGCGAAAGGCGTGCGCAGAACCAGTAGGTCAGTGAGAGAGCAACGGCTGGAGAGTCGTGGTGTCGGAAGAAGACGCTGAGTAGGCGCCTTCAGGTAATCCGCAATGAGTACTAAGAAGCAAATCGGTAATGAAGTTTCGCACTCCGAACACCCCCGAGCAGTCGTCGACGACGTGGTTGATGAGACGCCTGAACTCCACCCAACGGTTGAACTCGAAATCCAAGCCAAAGTCGACCTGAATAACCCAGAAGCAGTTGGACGGGGGCTGACCCTCGCGGAAGAAGAACGGATGCAAGCGCGTGAGTGGGAGATTGAACAGACGAAAACTCGGTGGGACCGGAGACAGACGTCGAACCGGGAAGAGCGGACGGCGACTGTGGCAGAACAGATGAGCATCGAAGCAACGAGAGAGTTCAAGAAGCGAGCAGGATGTGTAAATCGGTGGGCCGACCCGGATGAGCCGGACCCGCGTGAGCAACTCTCCGTTGAAGAATTGGGCGAAGTGAACCGGGAGGCAGCGCGATTACAAGCGAAACTCAATGGATGGTCGCGGTCGGCAATTAGCCGGCGATTGGCCGAAGAAGTTGCAGATGGGAAGTCCATGATGAGCGCGGTGGTCGGTGTGTTCGAAGAGTTGCAACAGGCGCCCGGACGGGTGATTCCGATTGCGGCGGTCAGTGAGGTGAGTCGTCGTGAGGTGTCTATCTCTGGAACGGTGACGCAGTTGTGGGAGTCGTCGAATAGCGCAATTCAGCAGGTGGGACTCATCGAGGACGAGACTGGGAGAACAAAATTCACTGTCTGGACGAAGTCGAGAAAACCGGTTGTGAGAGAAGGCGAGCGTGTGACGATGCGGAACATCGCGAAGAGTTGGTACGGTGGGCGTGTCTCGGTGGCTGTGACGGGCTGGTCGGAGGTGTCGTTCCCAGAGCGCGAGGCGTGGTGGGCTGAGTAGGCGTCGCAAGCGGCTGTTTTCTTTTTGTGACTCCACTCTCCCGGCCCCTCCTCCCCACCCACCGCTCCGTGCTCGCGCTGGCGACGTTGTCGCGGCCGCTGTGCGCGCAGCCACAACCTAATTGACTGGTAATACTGGCTCTGTTGATGCCCCCAGTCGCTGATATGTTTCTGAGGTCGTGCTGAACTCAGAGCGCGGGCCGTGTTTAGACGCTAGTAATATCGCCTAAGAACCGGGGTTTCTAGGAATTGAAGCGAGCACAGCCGGGTGTGCACTCCAAACTGGCTCGCTTCACCGACCGATGTGTCCAATTATCTCAAAAAGCTGTCGGATGCGATCCTCAGACACCTCTCAGAAAAGGAAAAGGTGGCTACGCCGATTGGGTGATCGTTGCGATTCACGGACTTCGTGAGTATCTCGACCTTCCGTACCGGCGACTCCTCGATATCCTCCGTGAAATGCCTGATATCGTGGAGAAGCTCGGGCTGTCGGTCGAGGAATTACCGGACTTTACTACGGTCTGTGCTCGAAAACAGGCGCTGAAGATGCGGGTCTGGCGGGTGCTATTGCGGCTGTCGGTAGATCTGTTTGACATTGGGGAGATTCAGGCTATCGACTCCACCAGCATCGCTCATCGCTCGTCCAGCCACAACTACGCGAAACGTGTCAAAGGTACGTTTGAGTTGGTGAAGACAACGATTCTCGTGGATTACTCGACGAGAGCAATCCTCGACGTTCACTGCTCAATGAACCTACCACACGACACACAAATTGCGTGGCAAGTTCTCACGAGAAATCTCGACGCTTGGAAACTGTGGTCGCTGACAAAGGCTTCGACTGGGACAAACTGCGTCATATGCTGCGGGACGAAGGCGTTAGACCAGTGATCAAGCATCGAGAATTCTACTCACTTGACGCCGCACACAATGCTCGGATTAATGATAAAACGTACCATCAGCGGTCTATCGTCGAATCGATATTTTTCGCGCTTCGCAAGCGGTTCGGCTCAACAGTTAAAGCCAGAACGTGGTTCGGGCAGTTCCGAGAAATCGTCCTAAAAGCAGCTGTCAGAAACATTGAACAGTCTCTCACCGCCTGAACCATGCGATTTCGAGTGTCTAAACAAGGCCCGAGGCGCGTCTAAATTTTACACCCGTGGGATCACTCCAGCACTTTCAGAGACGCTCGAAGAGACCACTGCGGAGTTGCTCTCTGAAGCAAAACGGGCAGGGACGCAAACTGTTTTTGATATAAACTACCGAGCAAAGCTCTGGGCCCCCTCAGAAGCGCGGAAAACCTACGAATCGCTCTTCCCGGCGGTAGACGTGCTCGTTGGCGGGACATCAACACTATTCTCAACCGTGATGGCTCTTCCGAGGAGATCGCCTCGAATCTTGTCGACGAGTTCGGTTTCGAGACGGTCATCATAACCCGTGGCGACGAGGGTGCGCTTGCTCATCACCAGGGCGTCACATACGAACAGCCAGCGTTCGAAACGGATACTGTCGACGCGATTGGAACCGGTGACGCTTTCGTTGGCGCGTATCTGGCACGTCGTATCGAAGACGATGACGTTCCAGTTGCGCTAGCGTACGCTGCAGCTACTGCCGCACTCAAACTCACGATATCAGGAGACTTGGCAATCGTCACACCGGAAGAAGTAGAGCATGTGCTCTCCGAAAGTACGACTGACATCGCTCGATAGTGAGGTCTGAACCCGAACGTACTATCATAAAGACACCAACCCTCCGTCAAAAGTTATTTTACTCTGTCCACAGACGACTTCCCATTGATGACCGAAGACGACCCCGCTTGTTGCTCGGCCTCCCGTGACGATGCGAATCACCCATCAAGAGGGGTTGACCGCGATAGTACTTCACGAGAGGCTCGAACGAGGACTAACCCTGCAAGTGGGGATGACGAGCGGGTGTCGAGGATGGTCCGGATAGACGGGGACCAATTCAGGATGGGAACCGACTCCGACGTCGGGTTTCCTCAGGACGGGGAAGGACCAACGCGGTCGGTAACGGTCGATTCGTTCTACATGGATAAGTATGCAGTAATGAATGCGCAATTCCTCGAGTTCGTTCGAGATACCGGATATACAACCGATGCGGAGCGATTTGGTTGGTCGTTCGTTTTCGAGGATTTCATCTCCGATGATGACCGAGAACACATTGTTGGGAGCGTTCCCGAAGCGTCGTGGTGGGCAGGAGTAGAGGGCGCATCCTGGTTGCGACCCTATGGACCGAGTTCGAGCATACTCGACAATCGAGAATTACTGACACATCCCGTGACACACGTCTCGTGGAACGACGCACAAGCCTATGCTGACTGGGCCGGCAAACGCCTCCCAACGGAAGCCGAGTGGGAATATGCAGCTCGTGGTGGCCTCGAACAGAGACGTTACCCGTGGGGTGACGAACTCAAACCGAACGGCGAACACCGATGTAATATCTGGCAAGGAACGTTCCCAGAGGAGAACACAGGCTCGGACGGATATCATCGAACGGCCCCAGTGGACGCCTACGAACCGAACGGATACGGGCTATACAACGTCGCAGGAAACGTCTGGGAGTGGTGTGCAGATTGGTTCAGTCCCGACTATCATACGACCGCTGAGTACACCACTGATAACCCGACTGGTCCACCGCGTGGAGATGAACGGCTGATGCGAGGCGGTTCGCACCTGTGTCATCGTTCGTGGTGCAATCGCTATCGGGTTGCTGCCAGGTCCCAGAACACGCCAGATAGTTCCACTAGTAACCTCGGATTCCGGTGTGTGGTTGACGCATCGAACTCCTGACTGGCTTTCCCGAAGTCTTCCCTCTGGACGTGGTCTAGTTCGTGGCCTCACTCCTTCGTCTCGTCCCCATCGTCGTCGTCGACATAGCCGATTTCGTGGGTGTAACTATCGTGTGTCTCGAGGAACCAGTCCACCTGACTGTTCCACTCGTCGACAATATCGAATTGGCGAACCATCTCTGGAAGCGGCGCGAACGGGTCGTCGAGTCTGGCTATCCAATCGTTGAGCTCTTCCTAGAGCTCTTCTCGGATATGGGCGTACTCCGCATCGTAGATTAAATTCCGGTACTGGTGGGGGTCGTCGGCATTGTCATACAGGACCCAATCTCCGTGAGGGATATGTGAGTATTCGGCTAATTCGTCGACAAATCTAGCGAACGTATATCTCTCCGTTCGGCTCTGGTGAATCACTAGACGGCGTCGGTTTCGACCGTTAGAATTTGGAAGATGAAGCGGGAAACCGCCGATGCTCTATGTCGAAAATTTCCCGCTTCACGAAAAAGGCAGTCACGTTAGCTAAAAATGTTGTCGCCGACTACGCTCTCCTGTCGCTGCACTGTCTGCGGATTTACCTTGATGAGTCGTACCGCAACGCCCTCGATCTGCTGAGCGAAATGCCGCATATTTGTGGGGAGATCGGCCTCGAAGAGGGCAATCTCCCAGATCACTCCACGCTCGTTAAGGCATTTGATAGGTTTCAAATGAAGATCTGGCGAGTGCTGCTGCGCCTGTCAGCGCAGCTGCACGACCTCTCAGGTCACGCCGCCATTGATGCCACGTTTTTCGACCGCGAAAACGCTAGCAAGCACTACTGCCGCCGCACGAATTACCGTGTTCAGACACTCAAAGCGACGGCTCTCGTCGATACTCAAACGCAAGCTGTTCTAGACGTTCATTGTACGACCGAGAAAACCCACGATACACAACTCGGCTGGCAGGTCGCCTCCCGCAACGCAGGCGACCTGCACAGCCTCGCCGCCGACAATGGCTACGACTGGATGCGATTACGCGAAAAACTACGGGAGGAAGGCGTGAGACCGCTGATTAAACATCGCATCTTCCGGCCCATCGACCACGCGCATAACGCGCGGATCGATGGGCCTCGATACCGTCAAAGATCGATGTGTGAGACCGTCTTCTCGTCGATTAAGCGCACGCACGGCGACGCCGTGCGAGCGCGAACGTGGTACCGTGAATTTCGTGAACTCGTTTTGAAATGTGTCGTTCACAACATCAAGCGTGCCGCAACATAGCCAAATCAACCGCTGTATGGCGATTCACCAGAGCCCTCCGTTCTAACTGCACGCCAGTTTCCGCCTGAGAGGTATACCGACCTGTTCGTTCGCTCCCCAGACCCACAAAGCGCATCAGAGAGGTCTTCTCCCTCCATCGCTGCTGGGACTTCGACGGCCCGCCGAATCCCTTTCTGGACGAGATTTGTGGTTTAGGTCGGTTTCGTCGCGGAGTTGGTCGTACAGAGCGCGTTCGGCTTTGGCTTTGGATGTGACGTGGTATCCGTCGTCGCCGTGCCAGCACCACTCAGATGCGGTGTTAGCGCAGTGTTTGAACTGCTCGACAGTCTCGCGGAGGAGCAGGTCGGCTCCTTCGGGTGTGTCGAGTTTGATGACGGCGGTTCGACGGTATTCCACTGTAGTTGACTATTGGGTGGTGTACTTCCGGGAGATATTGAGAGTGTAGTTGGATATTGTAGGACTCGGAATTGCAATGGGGGGCTCTGTTGAAATCCACTTCACATCTGCCGATTTGCTGAGGAGCAGGTTCCCAGCAGTGTCCGCGAAAACCGTGGGAAGAACGACTCGCTGCAATGTCAACGCTGAAGGATTGCAACAGAACCGCCAGTTTCACTTAAGGTTTGTTTTGAGCACCGTCCAGAATTGTTCTGAGGACGGTACAGTTGACACCACGTCAGGAGTCAACACTCGGGAGAAAACGACCTGTCTCTCGTCGGACACCCAGCAAAAGGACCACGGCCGCGATAAGCGGCATGACCGCACAGCAGAAATACACGGGCCAAAACCCGACTGCCTCCACGATCGGCAGTGTGACAATAGGACCAAACCCACCGCCGACATCCCCGAGGACGTTGTTCGTCCCTACGGCACGTCCCATCTCGCCGTCGGCGACGAGATCACCTAACAGCGCCATCAGTGGCCCGCTTGTGCCGCCCTGTCCGAGCCCAATGCACACGCAGGCGAGAACCAACATCCACGCTGAGTCCGCAAGTGCGAGCAACAGAAACCCGATCGACGTGACGCCAAGAAATAAGAGCAAAACCGGGACTCGTGACTGAGCCTGATCGCTGACGCGTCCTCCAAGATACATCGATAGGCCTGCAGCGAGAACAGTGAGGCCCATGAACAGACCCGAGGTGCCCTGAGCATCGAATCCAAATACGCTGAGTTGGTTCTGGTCGAGAAATAAGACTAGCGTCGCAAACAACGCCCCAATGTAGACGAACAGGACGGCAAAGTTGACTAAGCCGACCGTTACTGCGGGGAGACTCTTATTAATTTCCCAAGGCTTGACAGACTGATTCGCACCTCCATCAACGTGTGTTTCGGGCACTGTCTGGTATGCGACGACGCTGGCGAAGAACGCGAAAGCGGTAGCGACCGCGAACGCAACGACGTCCCCGGAGAATTCGCTGACGAGGCCGCCGAGTACTACTCCCGTCGGGAATCCAAAAAGTACGCCGCCTCTGATGAGTCCCATATTCGATCCCCGTGACCCACCATCACTGATATCGTCGGCTATCGTGTACGCAGTCGCAAAAACAAGCGCGCTCCCGACACCCCATAGAATGCGGGCAGTCATGAACCACGCTTCGGGAAGTGGTGCGATCATTGCGATAACGTAGCCGAGTGTCGAAATCCCCTGGACGAACATTCCGATGACGAACGGTTTCCTCGTCCCAAATCGGTCCACGAGGCTTCCGGCCGGTGCATTCGCGAACAGACGTGAAAACCGGTTCGCGCTCAAGATCATACCGACGAGAAACGGGGAAATTCCGAGAATAGCACCGAGGTTCGGCAAGATGGGGAAAATCACTCCCCCACCGAATCCGATGAAGAACGTGCTAACAATGACCGACCCGAGAACAAGACGTTCCTCATTTTTCGCCCTTGGGATCCGAATATTCACACTCGAGACGAGTGTTCCTGAGCTGCTTGAGTGTGACCATCCGACTGCGTAGCCAATACAGTTTCAAGATAATCGGCCCTGTTGAAAACCTCAGCAGCTGATAGTTTGCCGAGTTCGTGCTGAATACAGAGCGCACGTCGGTCACGCAACAAAAACGCGTATATCGGGTAGTTCGGCTTCGATGGCTCGCTCGTCTCCTCGTGGGTCGGTAGCACGCCCGGTGCGTACTGGGGCGGCCCAGACCTCTCCAACAGCGAGGGTGGGGCGTACTCCGCAGGCTCTACCGCCGATGGACTTCCCCACGTCTCGTGACGAAAGTCGCCGCTGACGGGATCAAGGGGTTCTCCCATGCGGAACCGTCGTGGGAGAATTGGCTCACGTTCGAGGATTTCGCCGAGGCATCGGCCGGCCTCTTCGCGGTCGGCGTCTCAACGGCCGCCTGTCGAAGTGAAGTCGGTCCATCAGGCTCGTCGAGGACGATGGCGTCCATCAGTAGTCTCCTTGGTTGCTGTAGATTCGTTCGTGGCTGTGCGTGTATATTTCGAGGAGGTTCCCGAAGGGGTCCTTGCAGTAAGTCATTCGGTACTCCTGGCCGGGGAACAGTTCCCAAATGTCTGTGTGGTGTTCACCACCGCTTGCTTCGATTTCGGCTGCGAGTCCCTCGATATCGGGATCGATGACACAGATGTGGAAGTAGCCCGGACGCTTGGGATTGGGTTCTTCGAACGGCTCTGGCTCGTCGAACTCGAACAGTTCGACTGCGATACCGTTGCCCGTCGACAAGTGTGCGATACGCACCGACTCGAACTCGCCGAGGACGTCACGGCACAACTCGCCAATCTGCGTCTCTTCGTCTCCGTCGACTGTCTCGGGACCCATGAAACACTCAAATCCGAGGACCCGTTCGTACCAGTCGATTGCCTTCTCGACCTCGGGGACAGAAACGCCAACGTGTGCTATGCCACGCGGATGTGGATTTGAACTCATCATCGTCCATCGACAGGGAGTCCTAAAGACTGGCGTGAAGGCCGACGTCTCTGCCGCAAAGCGTGGCACGAGCGGGCGTCAGTCACACTCGGTCGATACTGATACTCGTTCAACTACGGGGCACTCGGAATGTCCATGAACAACCCACAACGTTGGAATGTCTCAACTGCCGCTTTTAGTTGTTACTGGGTCCTAGGCATCAGTTAAGATATTCCGAACGAGGGCTGAATCAGGCCGCTCACATCGACCAACGTGTGCAATCGAATCAAGCTGAAACAGCACACGACGAACCTACTGGTGATGACTCACCAGCAGGCGAGCCGGTATCGCGCTTCTTCCCATACCCGGCAGCGCTGCTCGCACTCACGATTAGTGCCTTTGCCATCGGGACGAACGAGTTCATCATCGTCGGCCTGTTGACACCGATCGGCATCGATCTCGGTGTCACCGTCGCAACCGCAGGCCTCCTCGTGAGCCTCTATGCACTCGCCGTCGCCTTTGGTGCGCCGGTGATCACCGGACTGGCGAGTCGCGTCGGACGTCGTAAGCTCTTGTTGAGCTTGATGGGGCTATTCGTCGCGGGGAACGTCGTCGCGGCGTTCGCACCTACGTACGAACTGCTCGTCCTCGCACGCGTCCTGACGGGGCTCGCCCACGGTGTGTTCTTCGCCATCGGGTCCACTATCGCTGTCGACATCGTCAGGAAGGAACGCGAGTCGAGTGCGATTGCCATCATGTTCGCCGGTCTCACGGTCGCCACCGCGACTGGCGTCCCACTTGGCACGTATATCGGTCAGAACTTCGGCTGGCGGACGACCTTCTGGGCCATCGTCCTCCTCGGATTGGTTGGCTTCGTCTCCAGTTGGGTCCTCATCCCGCGTGGCCTCAAGAACAAAGAGCAAGGGTCGTTCTCGGATCAGATGTCGGCGCTCGCTGAGGGACAAATTCTGCTCGTCCTCGCGATGACTGCCATCGGATACGGTGGGACGTTCGTCGCATTTACCTATCTCGAACCGATTCTCCGCGAAGTTTCGGGCTTCGCTCCTGCGACCGTGAGTGCACTACTCGTCCTCTACGGTGCTGGCGTGTTCGTCGGTAACCTCGGCGGAGGAAAGCTTTCGGACCGGTTCGGTGCAGTCCAGACGCTGGTCGGACTGTTCGCCGTCCAGGCAGTCGTCCTCGCAGCGTTCACGTTCACCGCCAGCGACCCGACGTGGAGTATCGTCACGGTGTTCTTACTCGGCGTCGTCGGCTTCGCGAACGTTCCGCCGCTGCAGACGTACGTCGTCAATAAAGCCGAACGTCTCGCCCCCGAAGCGGTCAACGTCGTCTCCGGACTCAACATTGGCGCGTTCAACGTCGGCATCGCTGTCGGCGCCTACGTCGGTGGCTGGGTCACTGAGGGCGGTAACGGCCTCGGACTCGTCGACACGCCGTGGATTGGTGCGGTGTTCGTCGCCGGTGGACTGGTACTGACTACCATCAGTTGGTTGCTCGACCGTCGACAGTCATCTTCGAAGACTACCTCGGTGGTCACGTCCGACTGAATCACCGCTCGCGACATCCGCCTCGTGCGAAGAGGTACTGTGTTTGTGAGTTATTTTTACTGAAAATAGGCGCTAAGTTCGCTTCCTCAAGGAGCGAGTAGGGAGGGGATACAGCGTTCACGAGTGCTAAGCACTCGTGCACAAACGAGACGCGAGGCGTCTCGTCAACCCATCGCCCACGAGACGGCCCGTGCCGATATGCCCGGCCCAGAATAGTGTAACGAGAATGACAACCCGCGTCTCTGTTTAAAACCCGATAGTGCCACCACTACTGGGGCCGTGTACGTATGAAAGAGATTGCACAGGAGTCTACGGATACGTCGGTAGATCAATACCCAACCATGGTGTGATTATTGTAATCTCTGGGAGGATGTCACCTGTACTTCGAAGACGATACTGCGTCATATATTCCTCTCGCTTGTCGCTTTGCGTTTGCCTCAGTTGGTGAGATTATCGAGCTTCGATATCGAAGTCGTGTCCCCACCCGGCCATTCGGGAGTGTAGCTTCTGTGAGTGTGCCTAACCGATGCCCGGCTTGGCTCATGTACACCACCTCTCCATCGGTCTCCCTGCGAGAGAGGCCACGGTTCCGCTTCCGAACGAGTTTTTTCGCTTCTTCGATGTCGATGTCGAGAAGGACTGAGGAGTAAATCATGGTGAGTCCGTTCTTTCGGTTCTCGTTGATCTGTGACCGTTCACGTTGGGGACGCTTGTTTCTCGCCTTCTGCAAGCAAGTTCGGGACGACTGACTGCGTGCATCAAATGTTGGACAGATAGTAGCAAGATAGTGGTTGAATTCCACATCTGGTGTGTGATTTTGCATACACAACCGGGGGAGATAACTGTTCCACCCGCTCTGTTGAGATCCTCAATCCATGATATGTTTTGATTGTCGTGCTGAATAAAGAGCGCAGAGTCAGCATCCAGTCTGTGGGCGTGGTGTGCTGAAGGACAACCTGTAAAAGCGTACTCTCCGCTTTTTGATTATGCCCTCCGAAACGGCTGAAAAACTCCAGTCAATCCGCACCCAGACAAACCTACAGACGTTGATTCATGCCCTCGTACTGATTGTGCTTGCCGACATTGGATACTTCGTTTCCGATGGCAACGAACACTTCTTCCTGTTTGCCACAGTTGGGATTATTGGCGGTATCATCGCTGTTAGTGCCGTTATCTCTGTCATACGTCGATTCTGATTCCACCTAACCGTGGTTTACAATGCTACGCAAACCGTTCCCGTCGGGTCGGACTGTCATCCCTCGGTCGTGCTGAACTCACCCTCGATATTCAGCACGCACTTACTGTCAGGATCAGAGGTTTCAACAGAGCCGTTCCACCGTAACTGGTTCTCGTGAGACACAAAGCGGACGACACCACGCGATTGGAGACGACTATTCTCAATTCGAATCTACAAGCGGCTCAAGGCGAGTGCCTCGGGGTCGTACGGAAATCAAAACTTTCCGTGATGACGAGACGCTCTGCGTCTCGAACCACTTGACCCCGAGGCAGTTCACGCACTCACTTCGAGTTCGTCAGGGTCGACACGGTGTTCGACTTCGGTACCGAGTGTGTCCGTGACGAATTCACGAGCTAACCACGCCTCCGCTCGAGTCAAGCGGTACTGCAGCGTCGAGTTGGGGATGCCGAGTTTCTCGGAAATCTCTTTGACTGTATTACGACGCGGTGATTCGTAGTAGCCGAACTCGACTGCGGCTTCGAGTGCTGCTTGTTGTTCCGGTGGGAGCTCGTCCGAGTCGAATCCCTCCTCGAGCCAGCATTCCGGTTCGCTGATGCGCTGGACGCTGAGCGAGAGTCCCTCGCTGAGGCCATCGTTCACCTCTTCGTAGATCTCACCGACAGTATCGTCGTCGATAAGGAGCCGCCACTGGTACTGCTTTCCGCGACGTTCTGCTTGCATCATGAGACCATCTCCAATGTGCTTTGCCGCAACGTATGGAATCGACTGAACACCCCCACCCTCCTCACGACACGAGTAGACAATACGCCCGTTCGAGGTACTGGAGAGCGTCTCATAGTTCCACTCGACAACCGGTGCCCCACACATACCGATGACTTCGTTACAGAGGGTGACGCTCTCGACGACTGCATCAAACTCTTCGAGGGCCTCTGTCGGTCCGGTGATTCTGTCGAGACGCCACATCGACTCGTTCGTCGCGTGGACGGCCATCGTTTTGGAGTGCAGATCTGGGTTTCCGATAAAGAGATCCATGACCTCGTCGGCTCCCTTCTCGTATTCGACAGTGAAGACGAATTCGCGCATGATATCTCACCTATTTGTCGGCACCTATAGCCTCGTTTAGAATATTCCAACTCGAAGGGGAGCCGTGTGACGGACTCGGAATACCCCAACCAAGCTCTCAGAAGCCTTGAATGCCCCACCAAGCCCCGGAGGGACAACTGTCGTGTTACGACTGTGACCACACCTACTGGTTCCTCGGAAGTGGACCCCACGACGGACGGTGTCCTCGGTGTGGTTCCCAACTTGTCTCGCCAGCTGGTGAGCTCCGAATCGTGACATCCCAGCCTGATGAGTGCAATGTCGGCAGTAGCGACGTCACAGAGACTGGCGTCCAATTGGTCGGCCGAGAGGATTCCGGGCGGCTCTTCCAATGTCGGTTCTGTATGGACGACGAGAATCAAGTCTGCAGTCGAATCGAGGTCTGTGGTCACCGATTGCCGCCCGGTGCGGACGGTGAGTGGCCTGTAGAGTTCTTTCAGGAGGGGGTCAGGAACGCCGCCGAGGCTGAAGGCGTGAATCTCTCAGGGTACTCCTGCCCCGACTGAGCCGCTGGTACCTGGAAGTCGCACAGTTCGGAATGTACCAACCAAGGGTCCAACGACAACGAGCGATAACGAGGAGGCGATGACCACATACGACTTCGACCACGGCTACAACGCCGGGTACAACCGCCTGTTTGGAGACGACAACCTGACACTCGGCCTATTCTTTCCTATTGAGTCGGTCCAACAGGGCAAACCTACGATGGAGAACCAGGTCAAGCTCGCACAGCGTGCCGAGTCGTTCGGATTTGACGCGCTTTGGTTCCGTGATGTCCCCCTGTGGGACCCGTCGTTCGGTGACGCTGGCCATCTCTACGATACCTTCACGTATCTCTCGTATATCGCGGCGCACACAGACGATATCGCACTCGCAACTGGAAGCGTCGTCCTCCCGCTTCGCCACCCACTTCACACCGCGAAGCAGGCAGCCTCTGTGGATCAACTCTCCGACGGGCGTCTCGTGATGGGCGTCGCCAGCGGTGATCGACCGGTCGAATTCCCTGCGTTCGACGTCGACGCTGCGTCGCGAGGTGAGCTGTTCCGCGAGCACATCGACGTGTTCCGTCAAGCACTCGGGTCGGAGTTCCCGACTATTGATTCGGCACGGTCGACACTAGAGGGGACTGCCGACGTCGTCCCGAAACCGACCAATGAGATCCCACTTCTCGTTACCGGCCACGCGCGACAAGAACGCGACTGGATTGCCGAACACGGTGACGGTTGGCTGTTTTACACACAGGATTTCGAGACACAGCAGGCACTCGTCGACGACTGGCGTCAGCGAGTCGCAAAACAGGCTGGACCTGATGTAGAGAAACCCTTCGCGATGTCTGAACACATCTTCCTGGCCGAAGAGTCAGACGCTGAACCGCGACGCATCCATCAAGGCGTCGAGCTTGGCCGGAACGAACTCATCGATCGACTTGAACGATGGCACGATGTCGGTGTCGACCACCTCACTATCAACCTCCGATACAACAACCGGCCAGCAGCGGACGTTCTCGAAGAGATTGGGACGGAAGTACTCCCGGAGGTCTCGTTCTCCTGAACCGTGTGAGTGGTATGCAGAATTAGTCTCCCCAGAATGCACGCTGACGAGCTTCAATCTCGACAAGAGCCATTGAGAGGACGTCACGCCAATCGCTGGGATGATCTCCTTCGCCTCGAACCGCGAGCGCTACGGGGCGAGCAACGATTCGAGCCGATCCCGAAGGGCGTCCCTACGGACTGTCTCGGTCGTGACCTCAGCCTCACCGGTTCCCATCTCCTTGAACCCCGTCCCAGTCGGCACGAGGACGACGGACTCATCAGCGTCGATATCGCCACGCTCCGCGAGGCGTGACACGCCGACTAGCGTCGTCGCGGACGCCGGCTCGACGCAGAACCCGCCGTCGGCGGCGAACCGGCGCTGAGCGGTCCGTATCTCGTCGTCGGTAACGGAGACGACGGCGCCGTTAGTCTCGCGAACCGCGGCGAGGGCGCGAGCGCCGCTCGGCGGGTCCGGGTTACCGATCGAGTGAGCGATCGTGTCGCCGATCTCGTCGGGCGACAGCGGTGTCGGATCCGTCTCTCCGGCCTCGAACGCCCGCGTTAGCGGGTCGGCGGTCGCAGTCTGGACGAGACACAGGCGCGGCGGCTCCGCGATCAGTCCCGCACGCTCGAGGTCCCGGATTCCGAGCCAGACCCCCGAGGCGAATCCACCGGAACTCGCAGGGAGTACGATCACGTCGGGCGCCGCCGGGGAGAGCGACTCGTAGATCTCGAACAGTGCCGTTTTGTACCCGCTGATGCGGGTGGGTGCGTCGCTCACGAGCACGTCGATCGGGAGGCGTTCGGACAGGTCGAGCGCGTCCCCGTACAGCTTCCCGTAGTCGCCGGCGACCTGTACGATGGTCGGCTCGTACTGAGCGATGAGCTCCAGCCGCACTGACGAGGTCCGCTCCGGAACGAACACGACGCACTGCCGATCGAGGCTCGCCGCGTGGGCAGCGGTGCTGATTGCCATGTTGCCGTACGAGACCGTGCCAACGACGTCGTCACCGGTCGCGGCCGTGTGAGGAACGGCCACCGCGCTCCCGCGGTCCTTATACGCACCAGTTGGATTCTCACCCTCGTCTTTGACGAACACCCGAGCGCCCGCAGCATCGTCGAGTCCGGGGCTCCTGACGAGGGGCGTGCCGCCTGCAGCCCGCGCGATACCCTCGGGGCAATCGATCGGCAACAGTGCCTCGTACCGCCACATCCCACCCCGGTCTCGACAGTCGCCCCATGAGAATGCCGCCGGGTCCGTGTCGACCCAGAGCGGTTCCCCGCAGGCGCACCTGACCCGGATGCCGTCGTCATAGCGCTCCCCGCAACGGTAACAGCTCAACGAGAGAGACATAGCGATGCTGTGGCGGCCGGGGACATATGCGTTCGCTTGCGGTTTCGAACGTACGGCCTCTTTCTGTCCCTCCTAGGGTTCGTTGCGGAATCAACGCGCTCCATCGGCTGGCTGGTGTGGGACGATACGGCTCGCCCCGCTCGCCGCGTTCCGCCCTCCGCGTCGCTCGCGACCGACCATTCCGGGCTGACGCGCTCTCGTTCCTCCGTCACTCGATCGCGTTCCGGGCTACAGTAAATCTGGTCTCGACGCCAGCGCTTCACCCGTTTGGGTCCTCCGGACCTCGGCGAAGCCGACCGCGACGGACGTGGTTGCGTCGCGGCGAACGGGGAATGCGCTGGCCGCTCGCTCCGGGCGGCTTTCCGGGTCGCTCGCTTCGCTCGCGCCTCGTACCTCACCTCGCTGCGCTCGGTGAGACGGCGCGCGGTGCTGGTTGGGTAGCCTTCCTATGGCGCTCTCGCTCGCGCCCCAGGGGGCGCTCGCGAAGGCGCGAGCGAGAGCGCGCAGATGGTTCTGTCGGTCGGTGTCGTCGAAGAACCGCGATGTCATAGCATCGCGGTGTCGGGCGCGTGAGCGCCTTCAGGAGTTGAACTCCAATGTCAAGTAAGAACGTCTTTGGTAATGAGGTTTCGGTGGATGAACAGGCATTCGAAACAGCGGACGACGCGGCGGTCGACGAAGAGGGCTTCGAGGTCGTCGATGAGACGCCGGAGTTCCAGGCGACGGTGCAGATGGAAGTGCAGGCGAAGGTCGACGCGAACCACCCGGACGGGATGGTCGACACCAGTGACGAGCGGATTTACGGTGCGACCCTCGAACAGGAAGAGCGCATTCGGGCGCGGGAAACAGAGCTGGAGCGCATCAGTGCCCAGGCAGAACTGGGGACGCAGGAAGGTCGGGAGAAGCGGACGCGAGATATTGCAGCGAAGCGGAGCGCTGAGCGGCGTGCAGAGTTCCAGAAGCGGGCGGCGAGCGTGAATCCGATGGCTGACCCGGAACGAGGTGATCCCCGTGCAGAACTCACGCAGGAGCAGTTGGCGGCAGTGAACAAGCAGTCGATGCGGCTGGCGAAGAAGCTGGATGGCTGGTCGCGATCAGCGATTGGTCGGCGGCTGGGTGAAGCCGTAGTCAGTGGGAAAAGACCTGACGAGTGCAGTTGTCGGGGTGTTCAAGGAGTTGCAGACGGAGCCGGGACAGGTGGTCCCCATCGGGAAGCTCGAGGACGTCAATCGCAAAGAGGTGAGCATCGAAGGTACCGTGACGCAGTTGTGGGAGCCGTCAAGTTCAGCCATTTCCCAAGTGGGACTTATCGAAGACTACAGTGGAAAAACGAAGCTGACGTCGTGGGTGGCGAGTGACCAACCCTGGATCGAAGAGGGTGAGACGGTTCGCATTCACGGAGCGGCGAAGAACTGGTACAATGGGCGGGTTTCGGTAGCTCTGACCGGCTGGAGCACCGTGCATCTCCCTGAGCGCGGACGGTGGTGGGAATAGCCAGTCGTCGCACCCTTCTTTTTTGCTACGTGCCGGACCGACCCAGACCCCACCTCCCCACCCTCCGCTCCGTGCTCGCTCCGTGAGACTCGCATTCGCTGTCTCACGTGCCCTCGTTCGCGATGCTCACGAGGACTCCGCTGCGCGCGCAGCCACGACCTCATTACGTAGGTCAAGGATTCGCGGAGGGCAGTGTCGAAAGACCGACCAGAGAGAGTTTTTCTGCGCTAGAAGTAGGCGGAGGCGTACATGATGGACCCACGAGATACACCAGGATACCGACTGCATCGCGCACTCAGTAACCTCAACAGCATCGACACCGAGCAACTGGACTCTCCCGACCGAGAGCGAATCGTTGAGGCCACCACGCTTCTGGAACAAGTAGGGCTGCTCACTCGGCTAGGTGCTTAGGAGAAAGCAAACACCAAGGCCGAATCCTGAGGAAAGGCTCGGTCGAACAGCGTCGGTTCGGCTTCTCTTCCAGTCGGTTTTATTCCCCAAAGGGGTACGGGAGAAGGAAAGTGCCCTCGAGGACTAACAATGGCAACACTCCAAGCAGCGACGACGTCGACCGGTGCAACCGTAACCGATGCACAGGCAGTCCACTAACTCTGCGAAGCACATTGCTTCGGGACCCTGAATTGGGAAGTAGACGAAGAAGGAGAGCTCATCATCTGGGGCTACGACGCCTTCGAGATCTACGAAACTCGTGAGGATGGACTTCCGGACTACGAAGGTGGTCTCGTCATCACAAGTTCCTCCGAAAGCTGGCCAACTATCTCGAGTCCGGTGAAGAACTCGACATCCAGACCGCGGGGTACACAAAGTGTTGGTTCGGTTCTGGCGAAGCGATACGTCGTTCGCGACGGCGAAGTCCTCTACGCGGACCTCAGCACCCTCAAAGCGATAGAGGGGTAGCTGAAAATGTTTCTCAGTGGCCATCGGCAGTTCCACAGTTCTAAACAAAAGGTGGGCTACCAACGAATGTCCAGCAAATGCCCCGGTGACGTCCTGTCAAAACATCTAATCGACATCTCAAGGATAGACGTAACCGCCAAGTTGAAGATGGTCGTAGATCACTACAATCGTGCTGAGTGCCTCTAAACCACCAGCATTGGCGTGTTCCAGGATGCCCGGCCTGATACACGTCAGAGGGTACCCCTCCCTCTTTCACTCCGAAGTAGGACCGTCATTGATTTTTGACTGAAGTCATAGCTCTGTCCGTAGATTCCTAAACTACCCCGAATTGGCGTTGGCGGCGTGATCGAGATTCTCGTATCGGTGTTTCGATGGGTGTATCTTGCGTTTGGGCTACTGGTAGTCAGCGCTGTCCTTGCTGCTTGAGACGATAGACTGGTTCGAACGTGGCTGTTCGTATTCTCCTTTGCCGCTGGGTTCGGGATTCACCTCGCTGGGGTTGGGATTACTGGGGCTTCGCCAGGGCTAGTCTTTCGCATCGCATGGGCAGGACTGGTTGGTTTGAGTGCTGCGCTTATACCCGGAACTCTCAGTGGCTCACTTGGACTAGGAATCAAACGCCTCAGTACGAGTTCGTGAATTTCAGATCCAAATAGGTGCCTGCCTCACTTGTACTGTTGTCGAAGAAAACTGTCACTCGTCTCGTAACAGCAGTCAGGTGGTGAGTTCGCTCGTATACTGTTGTTCCCAGTCGTCGCGGGCTTCGATCTCCCGGCGACCTCTGGCTGTGATCGTGTAGACGTTCGTTCGGCGGTCTTTCTCGCCTTTATCGAGCAGTCCCTTCTCGATGAGCGTATCGAGATTAGGATACAGCCGGCCGTGGTGGATCTCGGTTTCGTAGTAGTCCTCGAGTGGTCTTTGATTGCGAGTCCGTGTGGCTCATCCAAGCCGGCGGTGACGTACAGCAGATCGCGTTGGAATCCGGTCAAGTCGTGCATTTTGCTGTCCGCAGCTATAGTAGTCGTTAGAAGTAATTACTCACGTTTGGAACTGAAGTTGCTCAAGGGCAGTATCAATCGCTGTTGTTAGCTCGTCAAGTGAGTCGAAGAACCGGTTACTCAGAGCTGCTTGAAGCTGTCTCCAGCACTCCTCAACCGGGTTTAGCTCCGGCGAGTACGAAGGAAGCGTCACGAATTCGAGGTCGTCACGGGCCGCCAAGTCCGTGACGGCCGACGCTTGAAAGTACGGCGCACCATCTAGCACCACGTGCAAGTCATCTTCAATTTCTTTACATAGTGCTAAAATGAAATGCTTCGCGTGATCGGCGGTAACGTACTCTTCGAATCGCGAGAAGAAGCGATCACCGTCCTCGGTGATCGCACCCAGCAGACACATCCAGTCGCGTTGGCCAGAGAGTTCGACGGAGAGCCGCGTGCCGCGTGGTTTTCGCGCGGCACGCGGCTCAACTTGTACGGATTTCTTGGTTTGGTCAATACAGACTACGGTGGCGTCCATCTCCCGCCGCTTTTTTTGAGTTCTTCGTAGAACGCTTTTTGGTCGTCTTCGTCAGCTTCGGCGGCTGTACGGCGTGGTTTCTGATAGCTCAATCTCGCTTCTTTCAGTAACCGCCGACAGCTCGGGATTGAATACTCGACGTCGTAGGTTTCTTCGAGGAAATCTTGGACAAGCGCCGGCGTCCACGCCGGCGCGTCGATGCCGACTTCTTGGGGTGGTTCGTGAAGAGCTTCTTCGAATTCTTTTTGCTGTGTTTCTGAGAGTTTTCGTTTTCTCCCAGTTCGCTTATCATCAGAGACGGCTTGCTCAAGCGACTCGTCAGTATCGAGTCGCTTGAGCCAGCTGTAGATTGTCCGGCGCTGAACGCCGTACCACTCGGCTAGCTCAGTCTGTGTGACACCGTTCTTGTACGCGATAGCTGCTAAGAGCCGTTGTGTCGGCTTCTTTCCGTCCACGTTGTCGAGGCTGTGGTGCAATTCCTCGACGGTGATCTCGTCGAGATGCTTCACTATCCCTTGCAACAGTCTCCGTGCAAAAAGTTCTAACGGTTACTATAGCTGCATCGACAAAGTATGTCTCACCGAGATACCTAACTATTGCGCTCTGATCAGAAGCACGATAGGTAACCCCGGTATCGGTCAGTCGCCATTGTGACTCTGGAGTACGGGTGGAGATATCGACCTTGCGAATCAGCTCCTTCCAAACCACCGACGTTGTGAAACTGAAGGTTACCTTCTCACAGCCACCACCTCGTCCAGATCCACACTACCTGTTGGTGGCCCTCAGAACGACGAGAAGCTGTGCTTGCCTTATTCGCGGAGCGATGGTGCGGTAAACTGCCCATCTTCGAACTCTATCGGCGAGGGTTCTTCGACCACGCGGAGGTCGTCTCGTTTACGTGCTTCTTCGACCAACGCTGTCGACGCGTACACACGATGAAGATGCATCGTGTCCGCGGCGCGGACGACACGGACCGTATCGAGGTCGACGACGCCGATAGTCGATAGCGCTGCAACCATCCCAGCCCGATCTGTTTCCACGACTGGGGGGAGTTTCACGCCACGGATGGTGCTCGCGGTGAGGGCGTTGATGAGTGTCGTCTGCGCGTCCAACTCGGCAGCGACGTTTTCGTGAACGACGTCCGCTGATCCCATACCCATCGCGTTGCCGTGCGTCTTCTTCGTCAGGCTGCGAGTGTAGATGCGTTTGATGTTTGGTTTCTCCGGCGCAGGCTCGTTGATGGAAAACGGCCGTCGACCGATGACGTTCGTATCAATTCCCTGTCCGCTAATCTCTTTGCCCTGTCGGTCGAACACAACTAAATCAAGCTCTTCGAACGGAAGTTTCGGCATCAAGTCGTAGGCGACTTCTAGCAGTTCACGCTCCCTGTCGAGGAATCCACTCGGGGGAACACCCTCGATCAGCGTGGTATCGTCGTGCTGGTCCTCAACGATGGCGATACCGCCAACAATTGGGAGCGAGTCGAGTAGCTGCTCGGTGATCTCGGGAATCATCCGCCGGAACGACCAGTCGACTGCCCACTTGTGTGCGATCTGCGCCCCGCGCTGTTTGCCCATACCTATGACCAACATCTTCGAGAGTCCGCTCTCTACCTCTCCGTCGAAGTCGGTGTGCGGCTTGACACGGTTGATGGGGATGATTGCATCGGCGTCGACAGCGTTCGCATCGGCGACAACGGGAACATCACGGTCTGGTGTTCGCCCGATTTCTACCACTTCCATGCTGGACCGAATCTCACAGCCGATTCGGTCCTCGGTGATCCCAAGTTCGTTCAGCATCTCTCGCTGTCCTTCACCGGTTGCACCTCCGTGACTCCCCATTGCGGGAAAGACGAACGGTTCAAAGCCTTCCGCGGCGACTGCCTCAACCACGGCAGTTACGATTTCGGCCAAGTTAGCGATTCCGCGGCTTCCGACGCCGAGTGCGACTTCTCCCCCATGTTGGACCTCCGCGAACGAAAGCGAATCTACAACTCTCTTAGCGACCGCCAAGATTTCTTCTTCGGGAATTGGGTTCGTTTCCCATACCTGCTCGATGACACCCATCTCGGGGAGTGGCGGATTCCCACATGCCTCGAGAATAACGTCTTCTGAAACAGAGACCCAACGAGTAGGGTTCGACTCGGTATTTTCAGACATATTAGGTAAGATGCACGAGTTCAAAATAAAACTGTCCGTCGGATAGCTTACGAGATGATCGACGACGTAGGGGGTATCACCCTCCTACCGTTATTCATCCTATAGAGGTTAGTCTTCAGATCCCGAGCTCGTCCAGGTCGACGCGACGGCCTTCTTGGGATGACCGGTAACTCGCATCAGTCAGTTGAACACCATTTACACCCGCCGTGAAGTCCCATGGGAACGGTCCGTCTGCGACGACGTGTTGAATGTACTTTTCCCATTGAAGTTTGAACGCGTTCTCGAACGTCTGATTGTCTGGCACGTTTGTCCAGTCCTCGTAGAAATCGTGCTCTTTTGGTGTATCTGGGTTCCACTCCGGCTTAGGCGTGTTCGAGTGGTCTTGCGTCTTGCAGTCGCGCAGTCCAGCGACTGCGCTTCCGTCGGTTCCATCGACTTGCATCTCGAAAAGGTCGTCACGGTTGACACGGACAGTCCACGAGGAGTTGAGTTGTGCGACGATATCGCCTTCCAGCTCCATAATCGCATAGGCGGCATCGTCGGCTGTTGCCTCGTACGGTTCCCCAGATCCGTCAATTCGCTCGTCGATGTGCGTCTTCTGAAGGCAACGAACCGACTCGACGCGACCAAACAGGTTCTCCAATACGTAGCTCCAATGTGAGAACATGTCGTCGATTATCCCGCCGCCATCTTCTGCTCGATAATTCCACGACGGCCGTTGCGCAGGTTGAACCTCTCCTGTAAATACCCAGTACCCGAATTCGACTCGGACCGAGAGAATGTCGCCGAAGAAGTCTTGATCGATGAGTCGTTGGAGTTTCATCAGGCCGGGCAGCCATAGTTTGTCCTGAACGATTCCGTGTTTCACGTCGCCTTCTTTTGCCGCCCTTGCGACCTCGAGCGCTGTTTCAAGATCGCCTGCAAGCGGTTTTTCGCAGTAAACGTCTTTGCCGGCCTCGATAGCCTTCATCACGCTGGCGGGCCGCCGAGGGGTCACTTGTGCGTCGAAGTATATCTGGTCGTCACCGTCGAGGCAGGTCTCTAAGTCGGGGTCTGCGACCCAACGGTCGATGTCGTGTTCTTCACTCAGAGCGCGGAGTTTACGTTCGTTTCGACCAACCAGCAGAGGGTCTGGCATTACTCGTTCGCCGTTAGGGAGTTCCACGCCACCTTCCTCTCGCAGCGCCAAAATCGATCGGATGAGGTGTTGATTCGTTCCCATTCTCCCGGTCACGCCGTTCATGATGATACCTATTTCTTGCATTATCTGATACGCTGGTAATCGATGTAATTTGAAAGATAATAATGTTTTGGGTAGATATTGTACGGTCTATCTCGTCGAATCATCGACGCCGTTCGAGGATGGAGAATAGCATACTTGGTTTCGACCGGTTATGTAAAGTGACAAATGGTTGAATTATGTAACGTAGCACATAAATACGCATTCACATCTGCCAATTTCGCACCTATGTTTCGTGTCTGGTTGTGACTCACGCGGGCTGGGGTTCCATGATATGCTGTTTGAGTATATCGAACTTTATGTGTGCCTTCCAAACATTACAAAGTTACACTTGTAATATACTGGCGTCTATTTCACCATTACATTCTGACAGCGAAAAGTTTGGTTCGACATAGTCGACCATTATGTACTCTGAAATACGTCTGGTTGTCGGTCTGTCGAGACGCAATGTTGTTAGCTGATGAGTCAGTGGGACACCCCTGGTTCCGCAACGAGACCTACCTATCGGGCTCATCCCCTTCTGTTGCCGATATACAAATCATTATATACTACTTTCGGCGATTCGTATGCATGGGTGCTAATATCGGATACATCGGTATCGACCACCACCATCGCGACCCGTATTTCGCCGTCGCGAGCGAACTGGATGTGACTATCACCGCGGTCTGTGAACCCGGTCGAGTGGTTGACGTCGAAAACATCGCGGCCATGGACGAACGGCCAGACGAGATAACGACGGAGGGACAGGACATGGCCAACCTCGTAGAGGGGGCAGCGGTCTACGAGGACCCCCACGAACTCGTCGCTGACGAGTCCGTTGATGTCGCATGGATCACCTACCGGAGCGATGAGACGCCTGCGATTATCGAATCCGCCGTGAAGAACGGCGTACACGTTATCAGTGAGAAACCGATTGCCCGAACAGCGGCCGACCTCGAAGAGATAGCCCAAGAGGCCAACGAACGGGGCGTAACCGTCTCGCCGACAATGTATTACCGGCGTAACCCGGTCGCGATAGAACTTCGTGACCGAGTTTCTGATGGGTTCTTCGGTGATGTGTGGACCGTCGACGGTCGGTTCAACGCCAGCCAGCTCTCCTATCGGAACACCGATCACTACATCTACGATCAAGAGACGAGCCGGGGTGGCGCACTCCAGTGGATCGGTCCTCATTGGGTCGATATGATGCCGTGGATTCTTGACGATCCAATCTCTCGGATAAACGCGCGATTTCACGAAGCCGACGAGGCGGACGTCGAAACCGGGGCAGTTCTGCAGTTCGAAACTCGTGGAGGAACCCTGGGAACGTACCACACTGGTTACTACCTGAGCGACCGGGGCAAAGACACACATCTCGGTCTCTATGGGACCAACGCTCAGGCGCTGACGCCTCTGCACCACGACGCACTCCAGCACGAACCGACGGTCTCTCTCGACCTAACGTCGGAACATCCCGACTGGACCGCCGCGCCGAAGCGAACCATCGAGTTCGGGTTTACCTACGACCGGTTCCCAGCGTGGGGGGACTTCGTGCAGGACTACTTCGAAGACTACTTCGCCGGCTACGAAACCGGGGACGTTCCGGCAACGGTCGATGATGCTGTGCAACTACTTCGAGTTCTCGACGCGGCATACGAATCAGGGGAACGCGGTGGGTGGGTCGAAGTCGAAGACTGAACCTGCTCGTTGCAGAATCGAGTTCGGTTTTTGCATATCGTCCACTTGAAAGAGAGATCCATCTCTTATATAGATGACTTGAATCCAACGAACGTCGAGGGTACCACTCGGTCGTCATTGTTCGAACGTAATGAACTTTATATAGGGATGTTCATAACCTAGCCATGACAACAACTGATGATTCGAAAACACTCCAGACCACCACGACGTCTATAGAGGTGCTCGAAATTCTCGATGTTGTCAACGGTGCTAGAGTTTCCGAAATCGCGACGAGAATGGACAAGCCCAAGAGTACGATTCACGGACATCTCGCGACGTTGAAAGAGAAACAGTTCGTTGTGAAGAAAGGAGACCTCTACTTTCTCGGTCCTGAGCTACTTCGATTAGGGAGTCAAGTCCGGACGCGTGAGTCTGGGTTCGTCCTCGCTCGGCAGTTCACAGAACAACTGTTCGAAAAAACCGGGCTTCGTTCCGTCTTCGTCGCAGAGATGGGAGGAAAAGCAGTCATCCTCCATACCGCTTCGGGAAATAAGATGGGGTGGGCACACGAACAGATCGGGAATCGGCTTGACCTTCACGATACTGCTGTCGGGAAGGCAATTCTTGCTGAACTCCCCAATCTGAGGGTCGAACAAATCATCGACCAGTGGGGTCTCACCAAAGAGACTGAGAACACGATCACCACCAGAGAAACGTTGTTCGAGGAATTGAGGACCGTTCGCGACCAAGGATACGCTGTCAATCACGCGGAGAACTTCAAGGAACTCTACGCAATCGGTGTCGCAGCGACCAAACGTTCGGGAGGTGTAATCGGAGGGTTCAGCGTTACGGGTCCGGAGCACTCGATCACGGGGCCCGAAAGGGAAGACGAGCTAGCAAGCGCTGTTACTGACATTGCTAACGAGTTCGAGTTGGAACTCGCGCTCGCATAGTGTACATTGAGTCATTTTTTGGTCGAGGTGGCTTTCTGACTACCTTGATCGAGTAAACGGGCCGGTGGCTTCGGAGGACGAACATCTCTATTTGAATTTTCACCCTATACTATCTCGATGGGGTGGGGGAAGGACACAGCGGGTGGGAGAGCGAGGACGGTGTAGCACCCGTATGAGGGTAACACATGACAAAACGAACAATAATTATATATATGATGTGGTAAAATAGTCTGTCCAGAAGCATGACAAAACGAGAACAGAGTGAAACAAAAGCAGAATTACTCGACGAGCTTGATAGTACACTTCCCGGGTCTATCGACCGACGGAAGTTTATGCAAGGTTCACTCGGGGCAATCGGTGCCACCTTGCTAGCCGGTTGTACAGGTCAAGGCGGAGGAAACGACGGAGGTGACGGAGACAACGATAGTTCAGACACCGACCAATCCTCTGACGGTGAGTTCTTGGACGAGACGAAAGCTGTCTTCACAGCACCGTGGAAAAAAGAACCATCTTGGGGCCACACCCACGTCGCCGAAGGGCGAGAGTACTGGGAAGACGCCGGTGTCCCGAACATCGACGGTACTCGCGGGAACGGTTCTGACACAGAATCTCAGAACATCGGTGTCGGCAACAAACCTATGGGGGTCACATCGATAACCACAGCAATTAGTGTCTACCCCGAAACCGAAAACACCGAAGCGTTAGATATGAGCGTGGTGGGATTGGCTCGAGGCCGGCCTCTCCTGTCTCTCATCTGGCGGAAAGACATGATGGAGGACCGTGCCGATATCGCGGGAAAGACCATACTCGCGGCATCCGGGTTTGCTGCGGCGACGATACAGGTCTATCCCAACCTCGTCGATGTTGACCAGAGCGAAGTGACACTCGAAGAGGGGACCGAGGAAGTTGCTGCACCGAAACTGGCCAATGGTGAGGTAGCCGCAGTCTGGGGATCAATTGACCTTCTTCCCGTCTATCAGGAGGAAGTTGATGCCGAACTCGGTGTCACTCCACTCACTGCCTTCGGTGGGTTCCCCGGATACCCAATCTGGGTGAACAATAGTTGGTATGACAACAAAGAGAACGCCGCCGAATTCGTTGGTCAGGTCATGACTGGCTACTTCAAAGCTATGAAATGGGGCCTTCTGAACCAATCGGAGTATCTGGACTATCTAAAGAACGAGGTGAACCCGAACCTACAGACCTGGACAGAAGAGGAGCTCACCGGCCAACACTCTGTGAATTGTGCGCAAGCTATCACCCTCGACATGAAAGATAACGGATTGGGCTACTTTACTGAGGATGGCATCGCGAACGTCCTCGAGAACGCCGGCCCGGCACTGGTCGACAACCCCGACGCACTCCCATCCGCGAGTGAGATGGTGATCACGGAACCCTTAGAACACATGGAACCGGCGACGTTCACCGACGACGAATGGAACCAACTAGCCAAAAACGCAGGGTTCATCTGGGACCTCTTCGAAGAGGCAGAATCCGATAACTGACGTCGCTGTGTAACTGTTCGAGTGCACCAAGGTCACATCTTGCGTCATCCAACTCCCCGTCAAAAACAGCATCTCGCCCTCAACGCCCGATTCGGTCGTCTGGCCTCCGAAGCAGGGCGACAACCGAAAGCCGGGAGGAACAACATCGTAGACGACGCTACTCGTATGAACTCATATCGACGTCACCACAGTACCCTCACACAGGGGAACCAGCCTTCAAGTAGAGTTACAGCAGCAGGCACGTTTATGCCGTTTCAATAAGGACATTGTACCCAAATGAATAATCAAACAAACAAAGAACCAGAGATGAAAGATGACACAGCTGAGTGTAGTATGATCTCATTCAACGACATCGATAAAGTGTACGGGGAAGATGCCCCTGCTGAGGAGTCAGTGACAGCCCTCAAAGGAATTGACATCGACATCGAACGCGGTGAGTTCGTGTCCGTGGTCGGCCCCTCAGGGTGCGGAAAAACGACGTTATTACACATGACGGCGGGTATTCTCGACGCAACGAGTGGCTCTGTTGAAATCAATGGTGTAGACGTCCAGAGTCCGCAACACGAACGGAAAGAGGTTGGACTCGTGTTCCAACACCCCGTCGCCCTCGAATGGCGAACAGTAAGGAAGAACATCATGCTCCCCGTTCAAATCCTGAAAGAAAACGGGGCAATAGACCACGACAAGGAGTACTACCGGGACCGTGCGGAGGAGCTCATTTCACTCGTCGGTCTAGATGGATTCGCGAACGCGTATCCAAACGAGCTCTCTGGAGGGATGCAACAGCGCGTCACGATCAGTCAAGCGCTCATTTACAACCCCTCTGTGCTGTTGATGGACGAACCGTTTGGCTCGTTAGACGCCATGACCAAGGACGACCTCAACATCGAACTCCTTCGTATCTGGCGAGAGACGGAAAAGACCATCCTGTTCATCACCCACGATTTGGACGAGGCCATCTTCCTCTCGGACCGCGTCGTCGTGCTCTCTCCACGGCCGGGTCAGGTTGCCGAAGTCATCGACGTCGACCTGGAACGCCCCCGTGACGAAGACACGAGAGGAAGCGAGCGCTTCGTCGAACTGTCTGCCAAGCTCCACCAGCATTTCAAAAGATTGCAATGATTGGAAGCGCCACAAAGAAAATCGGGGAAGGAATGCCTAACATCGACATCTCCAACGCGAGCGACTCTAGACAAATGCGCTGGGCCCTATCCGGGTTCGGCATCGTCCTCTTACTTACATTCTGGCACACAGCCACCGCGATGATGGATCTCAACCCGAAATACTTCCCGGGCCCACTCGAAGTACTGTCTGAATTGGTTCGGATCTGGCCGGCTATCGTCTCCGCGTTGCCGAACACGCTGTCGGCAGCCATCATCGGCTATCTGCTCGCACTCATGCTGTCGATTACTGTCGCGGTACTCCTCGTGGCTAACCCACGGGTCCTTGACGCACTGATGCCGTTCATCATCGGGACGAACACCGTCCCACGTATCGCGATGACGCCACTCGTGATCTACTGGGTTAGCTTCTACAACACGTCTGCGCTCTACTTGGCAAACTACGTGATGGCGGTTTGGGTCGCGTTCTTCCCTATGTTGATCGCCGCCATAGATGGCTTTCGGAGTATCGACGAGGACACAGAGAATATGTTTCACGTGTACGGTGCAACTACCTGGCAAGAGTTCAAGTACGTCCGATTCAAGAAAGGGCTGCCGTTCATCTTCGATGGCATGAAGATTGGTTTCGTCCTTGCGATGATCGGCGCAGTCGTCGGCGAATTCGTCAGTGGAACGTTCGGCATTGGGTCACAGGCTGCCTCCGCAATTGGACGGACCAGCGTGGCACGCGCGTTCGCAATCGTACTTGTCCTCGGGGCCATCAGTACCGCTGTCGTGCTGCTCGTCTACCTCATCGAAAGCAAGATGATTTTCTGGCGGAAATCGTCGATTATGGGGGCTGAGTGAACATGTCACTCGTTTCACCACGCCAGTCTGTCAGAGCAAAACAGTGGATGCGACGGCAGATTACAACGGTGATTGCAGGGTTCTTGTTTCTCGTGCTCTGGGAGATCATCGCCCGTGTAATCGATAACAACCGCATCGTTGCGGACATCCCATACACCGTGAGTTCCCTCGTAACAGAGGCAGACACGATCTCGATGCAGGTCATGGAGACGTTCTCTTCGGTCTTCGTTGCGTTCATCCTTGCTGTCGTATTCGGGGTTGCCCTCGGTGTGATTGTCGCCGAAATATATGCCCTTCGGCAGATGACGATGCCACTAATAATCTTCGCGTACGCCGTCCCTCACCCGGTGCTCGCACCGATGTTTATTATTTGGTTCATCGTCGGTGGGGAGATTACGCTCCTCACATTTACTGGTCCCACAGCCTACATTTTCCCTGCTGTTGGGGCAGCCGACGCACAATTGAAACTGGGCATCGACGGCGTCAGTACCTTCGGTGCGTGGGTCGGATTTTTCCCGGTGTTTATCAGCACCATCACTGGCATGAACGAACTCGAGGAGCGATTCGAACACTTCGGAATGATGCTCGGTGCGAGCAGGTGGCAGATGGTCAAACACTTCCGATTCTGGCGTGCACTTCCCAATATCGCGAGTAGTATCAAATCTACAGTACAACTCACGATCGTGGGCGTCATCGTTGCTGAGTTTATTGCCTCGTCCTCGGGTATTGGGTACCAAATAGTCCTTGGTTGGAAGACCGGCGACTTGGGGTATATGTTTGGGGTCGCACTCGTGATCATGGTCGGCTCGTACGTGTTTTATCAACTTGCCGTATGGACGGTCAAGAAGATAACACCCCCCGGATCACTCTCCTGAATTCTACCAATTTTTGGCTACAAGCCTGCATGGGGAGGTCAGCTGAGGAATCCTCCAAGGTCCTGACCGATTCAATACTGACTCGGAATATAGTAACCGTTAGAATTTTTACTCAAAAATCCTTACAAGAAAGGCGCTGTCTAGTTAAGCCAGTTTGAGAAGCGAGCAGGCCCTTGAGTGAATTGGTCATGACGCTCGCAGACCTGCTCAGCGAGTGCTTTGCGGCGGGTTTAGAAGGAACTGGGGAGCGTGAGCGGACAGCGACGTTGACGAGACGCTCTGCGTCTCGTTCGCACACCAGAACGCAAAGCGTTCTGGGGACGCCCGTCAGGGCGTTCGCTGTCCAGCTTCACGCGACCGGATGTTCGCTTAGAGAAACAAAAGAAATTCTTCGATTACTCGGAATTGAACGGTCTCACCAAGCTGTCTGGCAGTGGGTACATCGGATGGCTGACAGCGGTCACAACCCGCCTGAGGCGAAGCCGAAGCGGGTTACGGTCGACGAGACCGCTGTCAAAATCAACGGCGAGTGGTCTTGGTTGTACGCTGCAATAGACCTCGAGACAAAGCTGATTCTTGACGTCGAATTGTTTGGACGGAATGGGACTGGTCCGGCTGCTGCGTTTCTCCATCGACTCTCAAAGAAACACGATCTCTTAGATGCTGTATTTCTCGTTGATGGCTACGGCTATCAGACTTCACTCTCTCGATTAGGATTGAGTGGTCGGCTTGACCATGTCGACCGAAACCTGATCGAAAAATGGATTCACACCCTCAAAGTGTGAGTTGACCGCTTCCATAATTCGTGGGTTGGCAGTTACGGAAGCGTCCGCAAGTGGTTCATACAATTGTGCAATACTACAATTTTTAGAGGCCACATCAAGCGCTCAACGGACGAACGCCGGTTGAGGAGGTTACTAACTAGATAGTGCCCGAAGTATTACCCTATCGGTGTACCACACCGCCGTCGACCGTGAACGATTGGCCGGTTATCCACTCCGCCATATCTGAGAGTAGAAACGTTACGAGATAACCCACGTCTTCTGGGCGTCCAATTCTATCTAGCAGAAGCTGTGTCGCTCGTTCTTCGGATGCCTGCTTTTCCTCGACGTTCCTGAACATCGGTGTATCGATTGGTCCAGGGTGGACAACGTTACAGTTGATTCCGAACTCCGCCAATTCCTGTGCCAACACAATCGTGAATGTCGTCATTGCTGCTTTTGACGCCGCGTACGCGCCCTGTCCAGGTCTCGGCCGTAACGAGGCAGCAACTGAACCGATATTCACGACAGTCCCATCGATCTCCTCAGTGATCATGTGATTACAGACCTCCTGTGTGACGAGGAACGTTCCCGTCGTGTTCACGTCCAAGTGCTGCTGCCACTTCTCCAGAGGTATATCCATGATCGGTGTCGTCTCCTGGATACCTGCACTGTTCACCAATCCGTGCAAGGGTCCAAGCTCTTCGATAATCTCACAAACGGTTGTATGGACCTGTGTCGCATCCGTGATGTCACACTCGTAGAAACGGAGCTGTGACTTGGCTGCATCATTCTCGTCCACGAACGTCGCTCCAGTTTCCGCGTCAACGTCAACGACAGATACCGATGCACCCTGTTCGATCAGACAAGACGTGACTCCTTTACCGATTCCGCTAGCTCCGCCCGTTACGAGGAAGTGAGATCCTTCGAGTGGAAATCCCATGAACGCGATCTAGGAGCGAACTGTGTTAAACGTTCGTGTCCCAATTGGGCCTGTGTTGTTGCGTCGACTAACTGGCTTCGAGTTTCGGTACTACCGGACTTTGAATTCATTTCATTCAGTTGTTCGCACTTTTTATCTTTTCACCTTCGGTCTGCTGTCTACATTTCTTACTGCGTCTACTCGGCGACAAATACCACCTCACGTAACCAGTTGTAGATTTCCACAGCCCATTTCCGGTAATGCCGAAACAGTAAATCTCTATATTGTTCCACTATGGACTCTTCAGACCATTCTTCCTTGATCTCAGAGGTCTGTTGGGTGGTCTCTGAATACTCCTGAATCACTTACGCTACTATGTCTGTAATGTTAGGCAGCTACTCACTTAGTCTTTCACCGTAGGGGTCAGCATCTCACGTTCTTCACGAATGTTTCTCTAGACTTTTCGGCCATACCGGATGTTACTCCGAGCCCACGAACCGATTGAGAACCGACTTATTTAATTCAATTCCAAAACCCGGCTTCGTGGGGACAGTAATCGTTCCGTCACTAGGCACTAGCTCGCCGTCAGCCGCCGGTCGTACCGGTTGGACTTCTGTTCCTCGGCCCAACATATACTCGACGTACGGCGTGTCGTGGCGGGCAAGCGCGTAGTGACAGCTGTAGATGTTCGACCGGTGGGGGATCACGGGAATTCCCATTGGTTTCGCGATGTGGCCGACCCGATTCATTTCGGTCATCCCCCCGGCCCACTGGATATCGGGCTGAATGATGTCTGCTGCCCCCTGGTTTACAAGTTGGTGAAAACTCCGATGACCGTACTCAACATTGCCGACGGCGAGTTGAACCGGCTTCACCTCGTTGCGAATGTCTCGATATTGCTGGACTGTATGGCCCGCTGGTAGGGGATCTTCAATCCACTTCAGATCGTACTTCTGAAGCCGATCAGCTGCTCGAACCGTGTACTCTTTGTTCCAGTCCATGAAGCAGTCGATCATGATGTCGGCCGTCTCCCCGAAGAACTCTCGGGCTCTGGCAACCTTCGTCTCGAGTTCGTCGAGGCCTCGAAGTCCATCTTCGGGGAGCGCTTTAGTCGGGATTTTTACCCCAAGAAATTCCTCGTCTGACAGGGACTCCATGACATTCGGGAACACCGTGACGTAACACGGCAATTCCTCGCGGACTGCCCCACCGAGAAGGTCGTAGACCGGACGGTCAGTTGCACGTCCCTTTAAATCCCAGAGGGACAAATCAATCCCGCTCAAAGCCATGTACGAAAGCCCGCCGCGGGCCGTCGGTAGCGCGTCGTACATCTCTTGCCAGAGGTGCTCGATCCGCGCTGGGTCGCTCCCTTCAAGAATTGGTCTGAAGTAGTCGTCGATGAGTTTACAGGCGCTTTCTCCACCACCGCGGTTCACGGCCACCCCGCGCTCGCCGGTGTCCGTCCGGATCTCGACGCAGAACGTCTCGTTCTGTGGACGGGACTTCTCTGTAGGATTGCTGCCGACCTCTTTCGTGATAGAGTCGTAGTCTATCGTCCAGAGGTCGACACCGGTAATTACCATACGGATTGATATGAAGCCTACAATAAATAGATATCCACAAAACTGCTAGAAATCCTGACGTGACGACACTGTGGCAGCGCGATCCGGAACGACACGACGCCAATCTATCTTAATCGAGGCGATCTTCGAGCATCGTGTAATACTCGTCAACGAGACCGTCGAAGTACGCGTCAGGCGCTACTGTCGGTTCACGACACAGGTCGGTCGCGAGCATCCCACGCCGTTTCATTATCTGCTTCTCGTAGTGGATGAACAGTTGTCCGGACTGCGTGATGTGGTTCAACATCGGGAGAATTTCGTTGTGGAGTTCGATCGCCCGCTTTCGGTCGCCGTCCTGGTAGCTCTGATAGATGTCAAGGTAGTAGTCAGACATCCCACCACCGGGCATGACGCCGACCGCACCGCGATCCATCGCTTCGATGAACTGGTGGCCTGCGTTTCCGACTAGAAGGTCTATTTCGCCGTCTGTTCGCTCAAGTAGCTCGGTCATGTATGGTCCAGGTGGATTACATTCGATCTTGTATGACGTGACGTTGTCCACTCGATTGTACAACTCGACGAATGTGTCGGGACTAATTGTTGTCTCGACTTCGTTAGGGGCGTACTGGATCAAGATCGGCACATCGACCCCGTCGGCAACCGCTTCCATATGTCTTAGAAGCGACTCTTTGTCAGTCTCACCAGTATACGGTGGTAATAGCATCAACCCGTCGACGCCGACGTCTTCGAAGTACTGCGCCCACTCCACGGCGACAGGTGTCGACTGTTCCGTCACGGACGCCCAAATCTGGCAGTCCATCTCGCGGCCGACTTCGACGGCCGTTTCTATCAGTTCCTTTCGCTCACCGTCTGATAGTTTATAGAACTCACTCGCGAATCCAAAGAGGATCTGGGCGTGACAACCTCCTTCGGCAAGTGTACGGATCTGCTTGCGGAAGCTATCGAAGTCGATCGCGCCCTGATCTGTGAATGGGACGACAATTATTGGGCAGACTCCCTCTATCTCACTCATATTGGGTACTCACTCGTCATAGAACCAGACCGCGAGGCCCACTCAGATATCATGTCGTCGGGTCTATCCCGGTACTTGATCGTTTCGCCGCTTTCCGCGTCGAACAGATGGCCCTGTCGTTGCCTTCAGAGCTCTTTCTGTGCCTCTCAATCTGCAGGTCGTGCATAGGAGATCAATTGTGGTTAAGGTATTTATTCCTTGCCCACCGTCCAGAGGAATTGTTCAGATTAGCTGATTCCAGCAGTATGCGAAGGCTTGCAACCATGTTTCCGCGGTCTCGGAGTCAGCGTGTCTAAAATGGTTTGCGAACGACTCTGTGCGGCGTTTCAGTTCTTTAAACACTCGTTCGACGGCATTCTGATTTTCGTGGGTGACATGCTGAAATCGCAGGCCGTGACTGTGACAGGCCGCGTGTAACCACGGCGAACCAGTGATCAAGAAGACCGCGTCGTCAACGAGGTGTTTCCCGCGGAGTTCCGCGAGGAACATCTCAGTGAGGGCGGTGGTTCTCGTCGTAAACAACCGGACGTGCAGCAGATAATTCGTCTCGGGATCGACAGCAGCGTACAGCCAGTAGCGGTGGTCGTTGACCCAAATCACGGTCTCGTCAACTACGACGTGATTCGGATTTCAGCCCTCTGTGGACTGTAAGCCTGCCTTTTGAATCCAGTTGTGAACGGTGGTTCGACAGCGGTTGACCCCCAGACCAGCGAGGAAAGACACGGTATCCGACAGCGACAGCCCCGCCAGGTGGTGTTGGATACCGAGCTTCCTCGCCGGCTCGGGTGCCGCCTCTCGGTCCACAAATTCTAACTCCGGGAAGTCGCTACATTCGGTGAGGCGGCGGGTTTCTGGCATAGGAATCAAGAAACCACGTCCGACTCATGCTTTGACCTTATCTGAACACTGCCAATTACCTCGGTGACTATCTTCAAAAAGCACGCTAGCCACTAGCGCGCCATTCCCTTGGTGGGCAAGCAGATACACGATGTGGTCGATGACCTCTCGCGGACGTACACCGACGTGGAGGTGGAATCGGAGTTCAAGCGCGGGCAGTACGAGGTGACGCGATCGCGGATACGAAGCGGTTCCGCGTCGTCGGCGTCCTCGTTGCGGACACCGACGACAACCATCTGTACAGAATGTCCCGCGAGAGGAGTTCTTGCCGGCGGATCTATCGACGCTGTAGGTGTTACTGGGAGGTTGAGTTGCTGTTCCGTGAGCTGAAGACGCAGTCGAACTAGATGTGTTCGGCACGAGCAACCCGGATGTCGTGAAAATTCTGCTGTACGCGGTTGTTGTCACTGCTGGTGAGCCGTGATCTGTTGGATCTGGTCACCGAGCAGGCGGATGATGAGATCGTCTTCCCGCCGGAGCGCTGGGCGGCGACCTTCCGGTCGCACACCCAACTGACCTTCCATGAACTCGGTGGGTATCTCGGCTACTCGCCACCGCCGCTGTTGTGAAGTCGATATATACGACAGAGTCGTGAGCCTACATCCCATAGTCTGTGGAGAAGGTAGTGAAACTTATCCTGCGCGCCGAGGCAGCATCGGGGTTGAACGCATATCTCTACATTCACGTATATTTTCTGAAAAAATCGCCCATTACGGTTGATCTGTCGACGCTGATCGCGGTCCTGAACCACTCGGGTCTCAAAATCCTCGCCTGTAGTGAGGGGTAGTGGAGCAATCTGTTCACCATCAGAGCTTTGAGGACGGAAACGTAAAAATAAACGTCTCTAACGAGTCGGGCCTCGGTGTCGTAGTTGATATGGATGCGCTTGTCTCACACGTTTCGACGGGCAATAAAATCTTCAATGGAAAATGTCGATACTCCAACTTCCAGTTGTCACGACTGCAACCCTGAGTCAAAGTTCGACAACGTTCGTTCCGGCATCAACGGTAACAGTTGCCGTCCGTGTTTTGTCGTCGACAATTGCTTGTACGATATATTCACCTTTGAATCCCCGGAGTTCGTACGAGCCCACCGAATCGGTCTCTCCGGATTCCTCAGTCCACCACCTATCGAATACGAGTTCCTTGTACACGTCGTGGACCGGGCGGGTACTCCAGTCCTCTCTGAAAAAGGCGGCGCGGTCACGCCAGTGTGTCGGCTCCCAGATTCCCCACGTGATGACCGAAGTTACCGCAGGGTGACTAAATGTGTAAATATAGAAGTCCCGTGTGTAGTCCGCCTGCAACTGTTCGGCCTTCTCAATAGGGAACTCGTCATCGCTCCAGTCGTCCGAGAAGTCGTACTCAGTAAACTGAATCTCGAGGCCGAACTCGGCGAACCTGTCGAGTCGATCGAGTGCCTCTTCTGGGGGGACCAGTGTCTCCGGGCTGAAATGACCCATAAAACCGACACCGTCGACTTCGGCGTCTTCTTCGAGGAGATACTCAATCATGTCGTAGTAGCGCTCACGGTATCTCTCCGTCTCTTCGTCATTTCGGAAGGCAGCCTCGTTGATAAATAGCTTCGCTTCGGGGTCGCCCTCCCGGGCGGCATTGAGCCACTCGACCCAGGCCGATGGGTCCGAATCAAACCGCTCATGCCAGACACCGTCCATCTTAACGGGATGATTGATAACGTCCCACTCGTCGATTCCCCATGCGAGTTCGCTCGCGACTTCAAAAGCATGTTCGGTCATTCTCTCCCGAAGCTCAGTGTCGTCGTCAGTCTTGAGGATTTCTTCAGGAGCTGCACGACCCGGCCACATCCAGAGGATGGTGTGACCGTGAACTGGGACATCTCGGTTGACGAGCCACTGGACGCCATCGAAGCCGATCTGAGTCTCTGGATTCGTACCATCGCCCCAATCCCACTTCCAAGGGGGGAACCCGTCGTTAATTGTTCCCTTGTTGAACAGTTTGTGAAAGGATTTCTGAAATTGCTGGGTATCTGCCTCGGTCATCTCTTCGTTTTGCCCGATCAGGGCGTCGGAGTCGACTTCAACGCCAAAGCCGAAGGCATGCTTGGTCATTTCGACATGGACAGGGACGCCTTCGATGGGCACGCCCTCATCGTCGGTGACGTGGACTTCAAGATCACCCTTCCGGTATTTGTCGATGCGTTCCGTTGCGGCTTCTCGCCAGTCTGCGTCTGGGGACCGCCCTGGATACTCGTATTCGGTGTCGTCTCCTGCTCTGAACTTGTGGTGGAGTGCGTCTGTGTTGTCCTTCTCTGCCATGGTTTATCACCAGAGGAATCTGATCCTGATAGCCCTATGAAACCAAAGATTGAAAGTGGTGAGGATAGCACTTCTTCGGTTTTGTTTGTAGGATCTAATAAGATAATATATACTACATCATATTAGTGGTTTGGTATTGTACAATCTTATCCGCTATCGTGGTGGACCAACGTTGTATAATTTCATCAACAACTGGTCATGCCTCCAGCCCAGGTCTGCGACGTCGTGTTTAGTTCGTGGTATTGTGCCAGTGAGCGAAGGTTTGAAGCCACGATTTGGTGGTATTCAGCTCATCTTGGCTGAGGCAACTCAAGAATGAGGATGTTCGTCGCATTAACGCCGAAAAAATCTGCTAGGCAGTTCCACGTTTGAAGCACTTGAGCTCTGCCGGGATTGCGCATTCGTGCCATTCTCATGCGCTACGACTTTCAGATACTGTTACGGGCTAACCAACAATCCTCTCCTCAAAAGCAATCACCGAACTAGGTTCAGTACCTCACAAACCTGGTTAGTTAGAGCGTCTGCTTGCTGAAGATATGTCCAAGCACCATCAGCAAGCAGACAGTATAATACACGAAGACCAGCTCTTTAACTTCCTCGCCAATCGACTTGACGAGAAAGTTTCCCTGAACCTCGCCAGCAACGCTGAAATCGATGCAGAAGACATCTACGAGGTCCTCCTCGACGCAACCACCGACAGGAACTCGATCTCAACGCTATGCAACTCCAGTGAAGAATCGCCATCAGCGAACACAGTTCTCTATCATCTCCGGGCGAAATTCGAGCCGTTCTGGCTCGAACGAGCCGCTAACACGCTTCTTCGGCGAAATATCGTCGAACTGCTTCTCCTGTGGCCCTACTATGGAGACGAAGACGACACCGACGGTCTCTATCACTCCAAAGCGAAGCGTGGAACCACCGCGTTCCACGCCTACGTCATGCTGATCGTCCGCTGGGGACAATCAATCAAGCAAGAGATCTCGGAAGGCTGGGGTCGCGTGATTCAGCACAGTCTGCCGGCGAAACTCGACGGTCACAGCTGGTCCGTCGAATTTTCCGTCCACATCGACTGTGCCTGCCAGAACGGACGGTGCGACGAGCATGGGGTGGCGCGTCACAGCTACGCCGCTGACGCGCCGTTCATCGGCTCACTACGTGACGCTCGATATCATACGCGAAACGCTTCGATATCGAGTCGAGCTATCGGCTCCCCGAACAAAGTATTGCGATAACCCCGACACAGACTCCGGTCGTACGGCTGTTATACGTCGCGGTGAGATTGCTGATACAGAACGTCTGGCGGTATCTGCACTGAGAATACGTGGCGACGCCCCGCCGTGAGGGGCGTCGCCTCTGGGACTGGTCGTTCAAGGAGTTCATCAACATGAGCCGACGGGTAGTGTGGACTCCCCGACGCACAGCGAGGGCCACCTCCACGACCGACCACCGGACAACCGGTTTCCCCGGTAATCACCACCCAGACAGCCTCCAGCGGGAGTGGCGACGCTGTCGCGTCCGCGGCGGCTGGCGCCGACAGCGACAGCTCCCGGTCGATTCGTCCCTGATTCTCTCGTCGAGACCATCAGTACAACCGCTCCGCCACAGAACTCATGCTTCAGAAATAGATAGCCGAGGATGCTTTGTGAGGTACTGATACTAGTAGAAACCAGCTCAATATTGAGTAGCAAGACAGCAAGAAAATTCACACAAACCGCTACAAGTTAATATCGATCACTAAGGAAATTATAAATGAGAAAACCGAAAATACCGATGGCAGTCCAGTTGATACCAGTAAGAGCAAGGAGGCCTGCTAACGTCCCAGAAGCGATCCACGAGATGACCGTTGCGGAAAATAGAGTCAACAGAATCCCAGCAGAGGTAAGTGTGAGTAGGAATGAGCTCTTGATTGCTTGGAAAATTAACCTTGCAGTTGATCCTTCACGACGTTGATGAATGTTTACCATTTTCGAATCAGACTCCTTGTTCAGATTCGCCGCTCTTACCTATGTGACTAGTTGCTTGCGTGACCCAGTAAATCTCAGGGAGAGTCATCTGCTAGTCTCCTTGATAGTGGGTTGCTCGCTAACCTCAGGGACATCGTAGAGGTGACATGCAGCTGGGTGTGCTTCGTTATCCAGTGTCGGTTCGTCCCGTTCACAGACGCTTTCGTACTGCTCTCTGAGACTTTCGGCCGCCATCTCCCAATCTTCGTTAGCGAGATGTTCGAACGCTGTGTCTATCCGTTCTTGGTGATGATTTGGAAGATCAATGTCTATGGTTCGATTTCGTAACTCCTCGACGAACTCAGCCGTTGCCGCATTACGGCGATTCGATTCGTCGGAGTCAATTCCAAGACCTTCCCATACTGGCTCAGTCTCGAGTGTCCGGTCCTCAATGGCGAGACGGACGTCCATGATTTTGGTGTAGGTGTCCTGGTCAATGTCGAGGTCCTCGGGAGGGATTACTTCCGGGCAACGCGTGTAAAAGTTACACCCACTAGGTGGGTTCTTCGCGTCAGGGATGTCAATCGTGCGTATGGGAAGTTCTTCGTCACCCTCTAACGTTTTTTTGGCTTCTTCTGGGTCTAGTGTTGATGTCCCTTGTGTGAGTGCCTTCGTGTAGGGGTGCTTCGGGTTCTTGAGGACGGAGTCAACAGGGCCGATCTCAACGATATTTCCGAGGTACATAATGCCGATGCGACCATCTGCCTTCTTCGTTAGGTACCGTGCGTTCGCGAAGTTGTGTGAGATGAACAGATATGACGTATTGAATTGTTCCTGGAGTTCAAGTATGAGGTCCATCATTTCTACCCGGAGCGAGACGTCGAGTGCTGAGACGGCTTCATCAGCAAGGACGAGATCTGGTTGCATGAGAATCACCCGTCCGAGGGCAACGCGTTGTTGCTCTCCACCTGAGAGCTGGTGCGGGAATCTTGAGGCATAATCCTCGGCTGGCTGGATCCCCATGGATTCGAGTAGGCGGTGGATGATGGTCTCGCGTTTCGCTGGCCCCATATCAGGGCGATATTTTTTTAGCGGACGTGCGAGATTGGAGAGGATTGTGTTGTTGGGATTAAGTGATTCCCCGGGGTCCTGATGGACGATTTGGAGAGCTCGTCGAATCTCTTCGTGTGCGATATCTATCTTTCCAGTTCCATCTTTTGCGACCCAAATATCTTGGTCATTGTAATTGACACTCCCGTTACTGGGTCGTTGGAGTCCGATGGTGGTTTTCCCCAAGGTTGTCTTCCCACAGCCCGACTCGCCGACGAGTGCTACCACGTCATTTTCGTAGATATCGAGATCAACGCCATTGACAGCGAATACGGTTTCTGCGTCCCTGCGGAGTAACGTGTCGATAAGGCCTTTCTCTTCGAAGTGGACCTCTACGTTTTCGAGGGAGACAATCGGGTCGGCGTCATCGTATCGGTCGACCGAGGCTGGTTCGGCAACCTTGTCACGTCTGTTCTCATCGACACTAACAGTATAGGAGATCTGTTCTCGCGAATCATTAGTGTAGAAACATCCGACCAGATGATCCTCTGTCTCTGAGAACAGTTCTGGGTCGTCTGTGCGACATTTATCTTCAGCAAGGGGACAGCGGGGATGGTATGAACATCCTTCTGGAACTTTCATCGGGTCCGGGCTCATCCCGGAAATAGGGGTCATCTCGTCGATCGGTGTGTTGAGGTTTGGGACAGATCGAAGTAGAGCTCGCGTGTATGGGTGTGCAGCATCAGTAATGAGCTCATCGGCTGGCCCTAGCTCTAACAGTTCGAAGGCGTACATTACCGCGAGTCGATCCGCAAGTCCGGCGATTAGTGGCAGGTCATGAGTAATAAACAGAATGGTCAGGTCGTATGTTTCCTGAAGCTCCGCGAGAAGTTGGATGATCGACCGCTGCATCAACAGGTCTAGCGCCGCTGTAGGCTCATCCATCACGAGTACCTCTGGATCAAGGAGAAGGCTCAGCGCGATGAGTGCACGCTGGCTCATTCCGCCTGAGAGTTCGTGTGGATACGAGTCTAGAACGCGCTCCGCGTCGAGGTGAAGGTCTTCGAGGATCTGGTGTGCTCGTTCCATCTGTTGGGAGATTTCCATGTCGTGTGCCTGGATAGTCTCCTCGAAGTGTCCTCGAATGCTCATTGTCGGGTTAAACGAAGACATCGCCCCTTGGAAGACCATTGAAATCTCCTCCCATCGGAAACGCTTGAGATCATTTTGCGATTGTTCAAGGACGTTGATCGGTTCTCCCCCATCGGGAGGATAGTAGGTGATATTACCTTTTGTCTTACCAGGCTCTGGCACGGCGTCTAGCAACGCCGAGGCAAGCATCGATTTACCGGATCCAGATTCCCCGACGACACTAATAATTTCATCCCTCTCAAGTGTTAGATCAACATCGTCAACTACACGATTAACGCCTTTGGGCGTGTCATATTCTACAGACAGGTTTTCTACTTCGATGATTGTCTCTCTACTCTGCGTACCTTTAGATGCAGTCTCCTGATCCATCATGACCAATCACTGACCTCGAAATCACATGTAAAGCTACACGTTCTTTCTTTTGATTTCATACTAAGTTATCAACCAATTCCAAACCATATATATTTTTGTGATTCTGCAAAATGGGCTGTTTCACTTATTTTGGCTCTAGAGAATCGCCATATAACGGCTGATTTGGCTATACTGTGGCACGCTTGATGTTGTGAACGACATATTTGACGACGAGTTCATGAAATTCTCGGTCCCACGTTCGGCACGCACGGTCGCCTGCGTTGCGGCGGGTGACCTGCCAGTCGAGGTATTTCGTGGGTTTTCTCGGTCGTGCAATGACCATATAGAGCAGTTTGCTTTTGAGTATCGACAAGATCCGTCGATTTGAGTGTCTGAACGAGGTGATTCGTACAGTGGCAGTAATGCTTGCTAGCGTTTTCGCGGCCGAAAAATGCGGCATCAATGGTGACGTGCCCCGAGAGGTTGTGCAGCCCCGACGAGAGCAGAGCAGCACACGTCAGACCTTAATCTGAAACCCTCAAACGGCTTAAACAGGGGTGGGTAGTTAGGAGATATCCCTCTTGAGGCCGGTCCTCCCACAAACATGCGGCATTTCGCTCAGTAGATGGAGAGCGTTGAGGTACGACTCATCGAGGTAAATCCGCAGACAGTATCGGGACAGGAGAGCATAGTTGGCGACAACCATTATACCCAATTTGACCACACTCTTCGTGTAGGGGTAGCTTTTTCACATGAATAATCGATGACTTTCCGCTTCATCATCCAAGTTCTGACGATCGAAAACGACGCAGCCTGGTGATGCACCAAATCTCTCTATTCATTGATCATCAGTAGGTACTGCTTCTTCAGTCCGCTTTTTTCGCCACTGTCTGCAAGCCCAAATCGCTGATCCGTTTACTACGGTGAGAACGGTCGAAAGCCCCAAGTTCATTACCACGATTGCATGTGTCGCAGTACCTTGATCAACGAACGGATACCAGATGAGCATTAGAATTGCTGCAGAAGAAGTTGCGCCGAAGACGATCCGCAGTTTTTGTACTTCGTTACAGACGTGAGATAAGAACCCCATACAGAGTGCAGAGGCGAGTTCTAATTAACTCTTTCGAGCGTTAAATGGGGTAGTTTTGGTTAATTTCGATAGCAAATACAACTCGGTAGCAAAAGTGGACTTATTTGGATCTAGTGACATTTGGTTGATCCCTCGGCACCATCTCTTAGATATTAGTCCTATTAAAGATCTTAGCATTGGAGGAGAATAGGGTACTGACTGGTCCGAGTGTGAAAGGAGCTGATTTATGTACATGACAGAACGGGTGCCACGCGCCGCAACAACCCGGAAAGTCCGCATTGGCGGGTTTCTGGACATCTTGTTTTTGAGATGCTAGGTTTTGCTGAGATAAGTGAGACATATAAGAATACTCGGCTCTGTAGTTCCGACACACGGCGGTTGATCTCACGGATATCTCACGCTCCAGCGAAGGTTGTAGACAGTGCACTTGAGCACTATCTCACGGAGCTCCAAGTGCCAGATTCGCGCACGCACGGCTGCGACGAGCGTGCGATTGAGGCTTGAGAAGACGGTTTCAACCATCTAGCGGCGGTTGTAGTGCAGCGAACTCAGCCGTGCGTTGTGCGCAAAATCAAGCGAGGATAGATACGATGCTTGATGAGCGGGCGACCTGCGGGCCAATCTTCGCGTCGTGCTTCTTTGTCGTTGTGTAGTGGACGTCGGTGACATACAGCGTTTCGACGTCGACGAGAGCGGTGACTTTCAGCGACCGGACACGGTAGTGCGCCCGCTGGGCGTAGTACCGCGAGGGCTGGTCGCGGTCGAAACCAGTTGAGTCGATAGCGGCGTGGCTAGTACGTTTCTCCGCCGAAACGCGGAGAAACGCACGCCAGATCTTCGTCGAAATCTTCTCAAACCAATCGCGGAGCACCGTGTCGTGAGGCAACCACGTGAGGCCAACCTCTTCGAAAACGCCCGGCATTTCGCTGAGTAAGTCAACCGTCTGGCAGTAGGGTTTTCCAAGCTCAATTCTCAGTGCATGAAGCGTGAGCATCACCCATTCGGCGAACCCGCATCCTCCGACGGGGTCGGCGGGTTCGCCTGGGACCTCGACAACTGTTTTAGCAATAGCGACCGTAATCTGTGTGAAGCAGTGGATTTCCGAACTCAAACCAATCTATCGCTTCGCTTTCTATCGAGATGACGGAGTCGCCACGCCGCAGTCTAGCGATCCTATAGAACAGAATACTCCATATCATTGATTGATTAGATCACCATTCAACACGGTACAACAATCTCCCGATCGAATGGGAGACCAAAGCGTTCGTTATGGCCGTGAAGTAGAAATAAACGAAATACTCTCGAAGGACTCTGTTGATCCCTTTTCGCGTCTTGCGATTTGATGAAAGGCTAGTTTCTAACCAGATCGACGAAAGTTAGTGGGAAGTGTAGCTCTTCTCAATGTCCACGCTGAGGATTTCAACAGAGCCTATCGAAGGTATTCACTATTCGGCTGGTCCGTCGAGATCCTCGTCACCACCGACAGTCTTTGCGTGTCGGGCACGAAGGCGAGGATTGAATAGCTGGTCCATCCCCTGTGCGAGCATTACGAGCCCGAACGAAAGACCGGCGAGAACAATCATGGGTGCAAGCATCCAGTAGAACAGCGTTGGGTCCTGGATTGCACCTCCTTTCCAAGCATTGTCCATCATCTTCCCCCAGTTGGGTGCATCCCCTGGCAAGAAGCCGAGGAAGTAGAGACCGACAGCCTCTGTGATGACGCCTTTCCCGGCACCTGCTGCGTTGATCATGATGAACGGCATCAACTGAGGGACAATATCTTTGCCTAGGATGTCGCCTTTCGACATCCCCATCGCACGCGCCGCTTCGACATATGACTCCTGGCGAATCGTCAAGACCTGGGACCGCAACGAACGTGCTAGCCCGGGCCAATTGTCGATCGCAAGGAGCATTCCTAGAACGAACATGTTATTTGGCTCGATTATCGCAGTAAGCAGAATGATGAGGGGTAGCCCCGGGATGGTGAGGACAATATCCGTCAGTCCCATGAGTACGTCGTCGACAGTCCCGCCGAAATACCCTGCTGCAGTACCGATGATCACGGCGAGTGCGATGGATACGACGGCCCCGGCAAACACGAGTTGTGCCATGTCTGGCGCAGCGTTGACGATACGAGCGAGGAGCGGTCTACCGACTCCATCGGTCCCGAGAGGATACCTCCAAACTTCGATTCCATTGAATGTGAACCCACCAAGCGAGAATCTGAAGATATACTGTGTGTACTCCGGATTGAACGGGCGAACGAGAATCGGAGCGGCATTTCGATATACCTTGGGGTACATCGGTGACCACACCGTCGCCATGAAAACGAAGATAGCCATGATCGAGAATCCCAGACGTGCTCGCCAGTCATTCCACATGATCCGTAGTGGAACCAGAGCATACGCGTCGATCAGACGGTAGTAGCGCTCTTTGCGCGTGAGCTCCTGACTTCTTGAGCCATCTTCGACACCTGATTTGATGCCGAAAATTTCCTCAACACCGGACCGATGTGACATCTTATCGGGATTTGATTCTGTGAGCTGTATCTCGAAATCAGTAAGCTTCACTGTCTCCACCTCCTGCGCGCGGGTCGATAAGTCCGTAAGTAAACTCTGCGACAAGTATCCCTACAAGTGTGACCGACGTGTAGAAAATGAACGCACCCATGAGTAGTGGATAGTCACGTGTCACTAATGCTGAAAATGTGTACCATCCAACAGCGGGGTAGCTGAAAATGCGTTCGGTGATGATGCTCGAACCGAAGATACCTGCAATACCGATCATGAATCCCGTATACAATGGGAGGATAGCGTTACGACCGAGATATCGGCTCGCGATTCGGCTCTGGCTAAGTCCCCGGAGCCGTGCGACCCGGATGTAGTCTGATTCCATGATACGGACAGCATTCCCACGCATCCCGAGTCCGTTGATCCCTAATAGGAAGCCCGTGAGGATGGGGAGCGCTGCAGACCATCCCGCACTTAGCATGAATGGTATGTTGGTACCTGGTTTAACCTCTGGCTCATTGACCAGCCACCCGATCTGCAGGGGACCAAAGTCCCAGCCAAGATAGAATAACTTCAGAGATTCCTGATACCGTCCTCCTTGAGGGAAGAGACCGTACTGGTATGCGAGGACTGACAGGGCAATGATGGCAGCTACGTAATATGGGATTGAGTTGCCAATCATCGCAAAGATAGTCCCCGCCTTGTCAAACAGTTCGCCTTCCTTGTACGCGAGCATAGCGCCCCAAAAGACGTTGAACGTCCAGCCTAGTGCCAGCCCATATAGACTGATAAAAATCGACCATGGCATGGCCTTAAATAGAATACTGAAGACCCCTTCTTGATACTTGGTGGACACACCGAAATCTTGGTGGAGCACTATCCTTGCCATGTAGTCAACGTATGCAACCGGTAGTGGTTTGTTTGGGTCAATGTTGACCTGTAGTTTGACACTCTGCCTGATCGCATCGATATCGCACTGTGCTAGGCTGCCTTGGGCCTCCAAACACTGTGTGAGTCGCTCTTGCATCAATGACTGTACTGGACCTCCGGGCATCATGCGATACATCACGAACGAAATCGTGATCACTAGTATGAGCGTGATGCCAGCTTGACCAAACCGTTTGATGTAGTAATTCATTATTGATTGTTGAGTACGTGGGGTGATGTGATTATTATCCTGATAGTGGCTCTGTATTCGATTCGCCGTGGTCTTTAGTGGCTTAGAACTGATGATAACCCAATTACTATAGAAGGGTCAGAGAGACTGTTACTTGACGTTGCTGTGGTACCATCCCCTATCGAAGCTCACGCTGAGACTGTTAAGAACATGATGCCCGTTCTCGGTACCGTCGTGAGAATAATCTACAGGGTTGAAGTTCTTTGAGTCACCGCTCCAGCGCTTTTGATACTCGACTGACTGAAGCGCGGGAATTTCGTAGTTCCACCACCAAGAGAGTTTCTCGGTTATACTGCGCAGTTCTTCGTCGCTCGTCTTTGGTGACAGAAGGGCTTTATAATTCTCCCAGAGATTGAGCGTTTTGGTCTCACCGCTGGCTTCCATGTCGCCGACCTCTGTCGGAACTTCGTACTCGTTGGGGTGGCCTGCAAATCCGAATTCCGTGGGCTCACCTTCATCATCTAACCCTTCGTGAATCATGTAGCTGTGCCATGCGCTCCGATAGTACCCGTGGGGGTGATTGGCAGCTGCTCCACCTCCGTTCTGGTGCCAGATGATGAAATCCCAGCCCTGCCCGTAGTCCGGGCCCTCGAAGCTCATATTCACGAAGTCGCCAATGTTCTGCACGTTATCGTACTCAATTTCAAACCCAAATTGTTTGAGCTGGCTCCGGAAAGATGGGCCGAGAGTGTCCCAGATATATACGTCGACAATCCGCCACGAGATAGTGTCGCCATCCTCGTCGGCCCAGATCCCGTCGCTGTTCTTCGAGTAGCCCGCTGATTTAAGAAGTTCCGCCGCCTTCTCGAGCTGGCCGGTTTCGCCGTAGTTATTCAGACTTTCGACGTGGCTGTCCGATACCCAGGCGTTTCGACCGGGCGCGGTCATTCCGTTCTGGAGTGCCGGCGGATATCCACTACCACGATTGGCGATGATATTCGTGTAGTCGACGAGGTAAGCTAGTGCCCGGCGGACCACCCGCTTGCCGAGGTGTTTATCGGTCCAGTTCAGGCGCCATTTATTGCCTGAGATGCTCGGACGTGCAAATTTTTTGACCCCATCTGGATAGGTAGTCCCTTTTGGGGGCCGTTTGAACCCATCGATTTGGTCGTTCTTTATTGCAAGGCGCTTCTGGGAATCACCCGAGACGAAGTTGATTCGCAACTTCTCAATGTTCTGCTGGTCGGCGTAGGGGTGGTCTTCGTACTTGGTGTAAATTACAGACTGTTCGTTCACCGTGTCAACTTGCCACATGCTGTGCCCGATGCGATCCGAAACCGAGACTTTATTCTCCGGATTGGTGGCCTCGTCAATGATGGATTGTAGTTCAGAATCCGTCGTTGCATCCATTATTTTCTCGTGCCACGGACGAATCAGATCTCGATCATACTTCGGGAAAGCACTACCTCTCGCTCCAGACGAGAAAAAGTAGTCCTCACGGGTTTCCTTCGTTTGAACCCGTTTGATGGTTTGTTTATCGACCATCTCGGGAATCTGTTGAGGCTCCGTATCAGGGTCTAGTTTTTCCAGTTTATAATTTATTTCCTCAAGCAGGAACATATCTTCGGCAGTAACTGTCTTACCGTCGTGCCACGTGAACTCGTCGTTGTACTTCGTAATCCGAGTCTTGTTGTCATCATCCAGCCTGTCCTCTGTCACGAGGTGCCAGTACGTCTCCGCGTTCGGGCGTTGCCGATTCGCCCACGGGGGCGCGGACGTAACTCGAGTGTATTTATCACTACCTTGGGGGCCCATGGGATCGGGGAGCAGGTTAACCTCCCCAGGAAGTTGGACGCTCATGATATCGAAGATAGGTTCGACGGGTTCACCTTCGGGAGCTACAGGGAAATGATCGCTGGCGTCACTAGTCGGGCTAGAGGACCCGCTTTCAGTAGTGGGCTCTGAAGTCGGCGTGATCTCGTTGCTTCCGCTTCCACACCCAGCGATTCCTGCTGTGCCCATTGCCCCTAACGTTGCAAGTAGACGACGTCGCGTCGCTGACGTCTCTTTATTGTGCCTGTTTGGCATGGTATGTAGTTATCAAATGGCCCTTTATATATTTTTTGAATGTTGGTGTGGAAACCGAAGATCCACGAATATCCTATTTATCTATGAGTGTCAAACTGAATTTCTGAAACCCGTGTTGAAGCTACAGAACGTGCCGCACGATCGTACGCGTCATCTTACAACATGTACACATCTATCTTTGTGGTATTCCACACCGTCGGCAGGCGACCAATGGTTCCTTCAATTTAGGTCAGACACATTTCCGGCAATGCCGGAGTTGTTGGTCTCCAAACCGAATGGGTATTACAAGAATAGTATTGTAATAACATGCTGATGTTTTTCCGCCAGATATGATCTCCACGATAATACCGGACATATATTGACGACGAACCGGAGCTCCCGGAGAGTACGTTCTGGTCAGATAATGGGATCTATGGGATGGTGGCCTGACGCGATACTCTGTCCCTATACTAACCGTAACGTCAACGCCGTTCGCTATGTCATCAAGTTGGAGTCCGCTACTGTAGCCACTACACAATCTTCGGACTCGGCCACATGAATCGCTCGACCTTTCATTACTCTGCTCTGTAGGATCGGTATACGGAGCTGGATTTCACGGATATCTCACGCTCCGGCGGAGGTTGTAGACGGTGCATTTGAGCACCATTTCACGGAGTTCGAGATGCCAGCTTCGCGCACGCACGGCTGCGCCGAGCGTGCGCTTGAGGCTTGAGAAGACGGTTTCGACCATCCAGCGGCGGTTGTAGCCCATCGAGCTCATCCGTGCGTTGTGTGCGAAATCAAGCGTATTGTGGATACGATGCTTGATGAGCGGACGAACTCCGTAGCTGCGGAGTTCGTCGCGGAACGGTTTGCCGTCGTACGCTCGGTCAGCGGCCAACGAGAGCAGGTCGTCCGCGTTCCGGCGGGCGACCTGCGGGCCAATCTTCGCGTCGTGTTTCTTTGTCGTCGTGCAGTGGACGTCGGTGACGAACAGCGTTTCGACGTCCACGAGAGCGGTAACTTTCAGCGACCGGACGCGGTAGTGCGCCCGCTGGGCGTAGTACCGCGAGGGCTGGTCGCGGTCGAAGCCGGTCGAGTCGATAGCAGCGTGGCCAGTGCGTTTCTCCGCCGAAACGCGGAGAAACGCACGCCAGGTCTTCGTCGAAATCTTCTCAAACCAATCGCGGAGCACCGTGTCGTGAGGCAACCGCGTGAGGTCAATCTCTTCGAAAACGCCCGGCATTTCGCTCAACAAGTCGATTGTCTGGCGGTAGGACTTCCCAAGCTCAATTCTCAGTGCATGAAGCGTGAGCATCGCCCAGTCGGCAACTGTTTTAGCAGTAGCGACCGTAACACGTGTGAAGCGGCGGATTTCCGAACTCAAACCAATCTGTCGCTTCGCTTTCTACCGAGATAACGGAGTCGCCACGTCGCAGTCTAGCGATCCTACAGAGCACATTACTCTATGGCTCTCGCCGAGGCTTTGCTGGGGTTCCTTGTGTTGTCTTATCGTCTTCCATAATTGGCGTCAAGGTTGTCCCGATGGCAATCGAGATACTCAAAACCGAGGACCAAGAGTTAGCAATGTACCTAAAATCCGCATGGTCTCATCAACAACGATTGCCCATGAGATGTGATTTAAGTAGGATAGGTGCGAACCATGGTATGTGCTGACAAATTCAAAATTTGAGGTAGAGTCTAACCACGATATCGGCCAAGCATGGGCTGGTCAAGCGGCGGAATTCGACCTGTACACACACCAGGACCATCAGTTCGTCGCATTCTACGCTGCAGATCAGTCAATTGTGGCGGGTCAGCGACACCTCGGTGAAACTGACTGGACGCTCACGACAGTCACTGAGGAACGAAACGACATCTGGGACGGACATAATTCCCTTGAGCTGACAGTCGACGATGACGGCTACCTCCACCTTGTCGGTGATCTCCACGTCGATGCACTCAACTACTACCGGACGACCGAACCACTCGATGTGACGACGTTTGAGCAGGTCGACTCAATGGTAGGGTCCGAGGAGGATTTAACAACGTATCCGCGATTCTTTACCGGCCCAGACGGTGAATTGGTCTTCGAATACCGTTATAAGACTTGCAGCGAAGGTGATTGGATCTACAACGTCTATGATCCCAAGCAAGCCACATGGAAACGGTTGCTTGATAGCCCGTTGATTGCTGGGGGGGTCCAATCCAGTGCGTACATGCAGGGGCCAGTTGTCGGTCCAGATGGATATTACCACATGGCGTGGTGTTGGCGCGATACTCCCGCCGCACAGACGAATCACGACCTTTACTACGCCCGGAGCAAAGATCTGGAGCACTGGGAGAACAGCCGTGGAGACACGATCTCAACGCCGATCGGATTCCACGCTGGAGAGCTTATCGACCCGGTTCCGTCCCATGGAGGGATGATCAACTCACAGATCTACCTCGGCTTCGATACGGAGCAGCGCCCTGTGGTCAGCTACTTCAAATTCGACGGGGACGGGAACACACAGGTATATAATGCCAGGGCCGAGCCCGATAGTGTCGTCAGGCCGGTGGGTTGGGAAGTCTATGAGACGAGCGACTGGGACTACCGATACACGTTTGGAGGTTGTGGGGGCCTCGACGGGAAAGGCATCAGAATCAGCGGTGTCGAGCCCGGACCGGATGGCCAGTTGACCCAGACGTACAGCCATCCGAAGTACGGTTCAGGCATGTGGGTACTCGACGAAGAGACGTTCGAACCGATTGAGTGGCGGTCCCCGTGGTGTCAGTATCCAGCGGACGCTGGCTCGACTGATTCCGAGTCTAATACCCGGTCTCTGATGTGGGTTGAAGACAGCGGTCATTCTCCAGAAGAGACACAATACGCGCTCCGATGGGCCGTTGATGCACGGAACTCACACTGGGCTGATTCGGATTGGGAAGCGCCGCCATCGAGCACCCTCGAACTATACGAGTTATCGATGTCGCCGTAAGAGAAACGATCTAAACTGTAAGCGACTGGGCCCGTACAAGGCGTACTGGAATCCAAGAAACCCTACGCGGCACTGGTGAATCGCCATACAACGCGTGATTTCACTGGTCTAGCGCTCGCTTGATGTTGTGAACGATACATTTCACGACGAGTTCACGAAATTCTCGGAACCACGCTCGCGCCCGCACGGCGTCGCCGTGCGAGCGCTTGATCGACGAGAAGACAGTCTCACACATCGATCTCTGGCGATATCGAGGCCCATCGACCCGCGCGTTGTGCGCGTGGTCGATGGGCTGGAAGATCCGATGCTTGATCAGCGGTCTCACGTCCTCTTCTCGCAGTTTTTCGCGTAACTCCATCCAGTCGTAGCCTTTGTCAGCGGCGAGGCTGTGCAGGTCGCCTGCGTTGCGGCAGGCGACCTGCCAGCCGAGCTGTGTGTCGTGAGTCTTCTCGGTCGTACAGTGTACGTCGAGGATCGCTTGAGATTGCGTATCCACGAGAGCAGTCGCTTTCAGCGTTTGAACGCGGTAATTCGTCCGACGACAGTAGTGTTTGCTGGCGTTTTGGCGGTCGAAAAACGTGGCGTCGATGGCGGCATGTCCCGAGAGGTCGTGCAGCTCCGAGGAGAGTCGGAGTAGCACTCGCCAGATCTTCATCTGAAACCTATCAAATGCCTTCACTAGCGTCGAGTGATCAGGGAGATCGCCCTCTTCGAGGCCGATCTCCCCGAGAATTAGTGGCATTTCGCTCAGCCAATCCAATGCGTCACGGTACGATGCATCGAGGTAAACCCGCAGACAGTGGAGGGATACGAGTGCGTAGTCGGCGAAGCCGCCACCCCCTTCGGGGGCGGCGACTTCGCCTCGCCCACCAACAGCATTTTTAGCTAACGTCACCGCCTTTGTCGTGAAGCGGGAGATCTTCGACATGAATCACCGCTGATTTCCCGCTTCAACTCCCTAGTTCTGACGGACGAATCCGACGCTGTCTAGTGATTCACCAGAGCCCCCTACGCCAACCGCTTAATTCGCTTAGTACAGCTTCGTTCCTGCCTGCATCGGCTTCTCGCTGTCCATCGTCTGTGGTCTCTTAGTTTGTTTGACCTCTACCCGACCCAGTCACGTGACCTGATCAAAAGGGAAATGTGAGTGCGGCCGGAGGGGTTCAACCCCGGTCGTCGATGGTTTTTGAGAATCATGACGTCCATGCGTATTTTTACCGGGGCCAACTGTGGACCTATCTGTCTACATCCACCTTTCGTACGTACGGGCGCACGTGAGTCTGTTCCGCGCGTGTCCGGGCCAATTGGTATGCATCGAGTAAGGTTCCTCACCAAAAACGGGGCGACTGGGGGTGCGGTATTGCAATCCTCGGGAGACCCCGTCTGAACAGAAGCCTAGAATGCCGCCGTTAATAACCGCTTCCTCAACGAGGGTTTTTGTATGGACATCAAGTCATTTCGTCATCCTCTGAAGAAGCTTCCTCTCCCGCGATGGAGAGTGTCTGACTTTGCGCGTTTAACATCGACTCTCGAAACGAGGGGTTGGGTATCTGTGTATGTCCGAGAGAGACGTAATCTCCGCTAGTGCTGTACCCGATACTGCGCCACAGCGGCGCATGACGGATACCGGGTAATCACCGTCTACCCCTTACTATGTCTTGGATTCGCGATCGAACCTACTAGCTGTGAACAGAGAGCCAATCTAAGCCGCGAGAAGATCGAGGCGTGAATTGCGTCTTGTTATTCGCCCTCCGTAACAGTTATAACCACTCTGTCTGAACTTGTCAATTATGCGCATGGCCAACTTGTTCATGGACCCTAATAGATTCTTTGAAGAGAGAATAAAATATCCAACCCTGACTGCACAGTCTATTATCATTCTTGTGACCGCACTTGCGTTTGCTGGGGATATGATCGGAGTCTATATTACTACCTTTGGAATGGAAGTCAACCACTACGAGAGCCTTATCGTCGTATTATCAATGATGTACATAGCATTGCCTCTTGTTCTCTGGCCAACGTTCACATTCACTTTTTGGGCAATCGGGAAAGCTGTGAATGCCCGGCTCAGTTATGGACTGTTACTCCGCATGACCGGCTGGGGATTTCTGCCGATGATCGGTGCTGGCGTAAGCTGGTCTCTCGGTCGATACTTGGCGATTCGGAGTACAAACCCTTGTGACTCTGCATTAGTCTGTGACCCACTCTTTATCGGGACAATTGCAATCCAGATGGAAGACATTTATCTCTATGTGGGCTCGGCAACTTCGTCAGTCATCTTCCAGACTGCATTCATCGTGGGAGTTCTGTTCGTACTCTTGTCTACTTACCTCTGGTATAACGCCGTGTATGAAGCAAGCACCCTAACACGCCAAGGTTCGTTACTCGCAGTTGGCCTCCCAGTGCTCATCTTTCTATCAGTATATACCTATTTAATATTCTGAAATGGATTAAGTTTGATCCACCTGCTGGCCGCAGGGGTCGTGCCAGTCGCTCCGTACAATGCGTGAAACACCGACGGCCCGAAAGACATCGATTACAGGGTCGAAGACCGCATCGAACAACACAGCGAGGACGTTCAGCTGAAGCAGTCCACGTCGGATGAGACGTGCAACCGCCGTACTGGAGTCGAACGAACCAACGAATTAGTGAAGGACTGCGGCCTCGGGCGTGCGTTCGCCCGAGGCCGCGTCCACGCATGAGCGCAGGTGTTTCTTGCCCTGTGCCTTCGCCTCGTCGTCGCTATCACCAACTACGAACGTGGAGACAATCCAGGAAATACGATCATCACGGTGTGACAAGAGTTCTATGACACCCTTAGTGAAACCAACCTCAGGTCGCTCGTCCTCTAAAACGATGACTGCAACCTGGTACTGGTCGAGCAGATGATCGCGACGCTCGGTTTTATTTCTGAGGGGCGTTTCGAACTCGGTCTCGGCGCTGGCTGGCGCGAATCCGAGTGCGACGCATACGGTTATGAGTACCGGGACGGTCTTGAATGGCTCATTCACTTCGACGAGGTCATCCGACTGATGAAGCGCATATGGGACGACGAGGGGTCGGTGACGGTGCAGGCTTCAACGGCGACGTTGAGATCTTGAATACAAGATCTCGGCCTTGTTTAGACGGTTAAACTCAGTCTGTCTGAGGGTTGTTCCACTAGTGTCGTCAAGCTAGTAGCTTCGGAGAAGTACTATTTACTAGAATCTGAAGCGGGACAGATTGGGTGTGCAAACTAAGACAGCTCACTTCGCAGAGACGATTGTATCGCTCGCCAGAAAAGCCAGCGCTGGCGAGCCAACTCCGGCATACCGACCCGAAAAAGAGGGGTATGCCGATTGGGTAATTCTCGCCGTTCAAGGGTTCAAAGAGTATCTCAACCACGACTACCGGAAGCTGATGAATGTTCTGCGAGAAATGCCGAGAGTTTTAAAATCACTCGATTTGACGGTTGAGACGCTTCCTCACTTCTCTACGATCTGTGCGCGGAAGCAAGGGATTCCGATGAAGCGGTGGCGGGCGATGCTCGACGCGTCGGTTGAAATGTACGATCTCGGTGATGTTCAAGCGATCGACGCAACCGGGATGGATCGCGTCCAAGCGAGCCAGCACTACGCGAAACGGACGGACTACACGTTTGAGGCGGTGAAGACGACGCTGCTCATCGATTGCGAAACGAGTTCGATTCTGGACATACACTGTTCGATGAAACAACTGCACGATACACAGGTCGGCTGGCAAGTGCTGGTGCGGAATCTTGAGAATCTGACGGCTGTGGCGGCGGATAAAGGATACGACTGGGAAGCACTTCGGACGAAATTACGTTCTGAAAATATCACACCGCTGATTCCGCAATGCGGCCCCGGAATGGGAGGATGGGCGAGGAATTTACTAATTTATGATCGTGCGTACAACCAACGCTCAAACGCTGAATCCGTGTTTTTCGAATTGCGGCAGCGGTACGGTGAGACGCTGTGGGCGAGAATACGATTTGGTCAGTTCCGAGAAATTGACATGAAACCGACAGTTCGGAACATCGAACGCGCGATCGAGGGGTCTAACCGTGAGTTCAGGCGTCAACGCCCAAGATCTCTATCATCGAAGACCACTGTGAGACGGTCGGACGCAATCCAGACGAGACTGAGTACCTTGGGACGGACACATCATCTGCATCCGTGACGGGGAGAAGTTCGACCGACTACTCGACCTAATGAGACCGATCCAGTTCGAGGAGGAGTACCAGAATTAGGCGCCCATCGAGAAAGAGAAGACGCTCGGGAGTACTTCATGATGGGGATACCCAAGAATTCCGCGGAAGCGATCGGGCTTTCGGGACGTACGTATTCCTGAATCGGTTGCGTCCAAGCAAGGTCGTCGGCCTCGTTCAGTAGCTTTTAGAGCCGATTGTCGAGACATACCCGAATGTCCCAATACTCGGGAGCGTCGATTTTACCGTACAGTAACCAGGTTACTCGATCGAGTACGCACGTGCCTTACCGTCTCCCACAGCATTTCGTCAAATCCCGAACAGAGGGCAGGTAGCCACATTTGGTCCTTCCCTGTCCAAGCGCGGGTGGGAACCTGGCTTTACTGGTCGCAGTCGAGTGTTTTTCGGTGTCTCTTCCGGAGTGCAGTTGGACCAAGGGAGAGCAGTAGCTTTCTCGTGGCGATGGTTTCAAGGAAATCATGTTCCTAATTGCTTGGTACAGTGAGCGCCTCAGTTCTCTAAAGTCGATTCATCTGCACAGTAGGAACTGTAGGACTACGAACCCTCGTGTTGATCTCTTCTTGAGTTCGAAACCACGCATGCCCGTCATCGAATCAGGCTGCCCCCTCCTATTTTATACGATGTTTGCTTGAGAGTGTTGTATGCAGTCTCTCCGAAACCAGAGTGTCGTCGACCGACCGAACGTCCTCTTGTTGAGTTGCCACGACCTCGGCCGACACCTCGGCTGTTACGACAGGGGCGTGCGAACACCAAACGTCGACAGTCTCGCCGAGGACGGTGTCCTCCTAGAGAACCACTTCTGTACGGCGCCACAGTGCTGTCCAAGTCGGGGGAGCCTCCATACCGGTCGGCACCCGCACGTTAACGGGCTGATGGGGCAGACGACCTGGGGATGGGACCTCAACGAAGGTGAGGTGACGATAGCCGAGCACCTGTCGTCAGCCGGGTACTCAACGCATCACTTCGGCGTCCAACACTTCTGTCAGGATGCGTCTCGTAGGTATGACCAAGTACGCGACCAGACGCTTGCTGACGAACTCGTTGAGATAATTGAGACGGACCTGCCGGAAATGGCCGAACACACCCCGTTTTTCGCATCAATCGGATTCGAAGAGCCCCACCTCAGGCCGGGTGAGGACGTTCCGTCCACGTTCGCCTATCCGTCCCTCAACGACGACCTGTTCGACTCGTACGTCCCCGACGATGTCGATCCGTTTCCATACCTTCCGGACCGACCCGGGGTCAGGGAAGGGATCGCGAACCTGAACGCGCTCATTACCCATTCGCTCGACGAGGCAGTCGGACAGATCCTCGACCAGTTGGAAGCGACCGGCCTAGCCAATAACACACTCGTAATCTTCACCGCCGATCACGGCCTCGCGGTACCGCGGGCCAAAGGAACGGGTTACGACCCCGGACTTGAGGTTGCGTTCGTGGCCCGCCTTCCGGGGGTTCTGGATGGCGGCGAGCGGTATAGCAGTCTGACCAGTCACGTCGACGTGCTACCGACAGTGCTCGACTTGCTTGACCTACCGATTCCGGACGACCTTGACGGGCGGAGCTTTCGGAATCTACTCGGCGAGGAAAGATACACGCCCCGTAAGTACGTCCGAGCTGAGATGACGTGGCACGAGCGCTACGTGCCAATGAGGGTAGTTCGTACAAAGGATTTCAAGTACATCCGTAATTTCTGGAAACAACAGCGAATCCACCTCCCAGCCGACATCTTCGGCAGTCCTGCGGGGCGTGAGTTCCGTGAGGAGTATTATACCACCGAACGCCCGCGCGAGGAACTGTACGACCTGTCCGAGGATCCACACGAACAAGACAACCTCGCGGCCAGTCGCGTTCCGCTTTCTCCGCCCGGATCGGATGGGATGTTCGATTCGCCGGGGACAGGTGTGGAACCAGATCCGGCTTACGCCGACGATATCCAACGGCTCAGACAATACGTCTACGACAGGATGCACGAGAGCAACGACCCGCTGCTTGATGGCCCTGTTTCACGGCCCGGAGTTGACGTCTGGGAGGACAACGAAGTGACGCGAACGTAGCTCCTGTGTAGGGTCTGTGGAGAAACTGTGATCTCGGGAATCTGTCCAGCCTCGGCGACGTTCGCCTCGACGGAAGCAAACTCGGTTCTCAGACATATCGACAGTTCCACCTCGTAGGACGCATTGTACATATCGAATTCGAGGGTTGCAGTATCCCAAATTCCGACGGTAACATTGTAGTATTCACTCTCGGAGATTTGGTTGTCAAAGCCGACCTCGGTGCCGTTCGCTTAGGTGCCGATATCCTCGATGTACTCGGGCCGGTTTGAGTTGTTCGGAAAGGCCTGTGTTACTTGGACGTCTGCTCCTCAATGATTCAGTCGTCATATCCCTGTTGGAGTTGTTCTCGAGATGCTAGCAGAGGTTGCCGCCGTTGCCCATGCAAGGTGGATAGTCGGTGAACTTGAACGACCCCGCCTGTCGTTACAGAATACCTACTGGTTATTCCAGTCGACCGGTCTTGTAGATGTTTCAGCTTCTATTTCTTGGCCGATCTTTGATTACTTGGCTCCAGTCTCTCCTAACCTGGCTGTGGAACCTGCTATTAGAACGTCACCCATCTGTCTCTGTTTCGAACGTGTGCCCAGTCACGAGTCCAGCTGTTCGTCTGCAGGTTCGATGTTCGAGGTGAATGCGTAGGACCCAGAGGAAACCTCGTAGACAGCGTAGTCATCCTCGCGACGCAGATATGAGACACCGGTGGCATCCTCTGCCGGACAGATATTACCCTCACAGACCGCTGATTGTTGGTTGGCTAAAATCCAGACCTCACCGGTGGTATTTCCGGGCACTGTGATGTCGATTGAGAACTCGTCAGAGGACTGCTCCCAAGCCGCTGCAACCTTCCCGCGGACTGTCTCGGTCTCCGCACTCGCCCTCTCAAGCCCTGTCGGGACCTGAGGTTTAATCAGTACCCGCTCAAAGCCGGGAGTCGCCGGTTGGATACCGACCAACTTCGCGTAAAACCATTCGCTCACCTCCATCCAGAGGCGGTGGTTGAACGAGTTCATACCGGAGCCGATTCGGGTATCGCTATCCCAGCGCTCCCATAGGGTAGTTGCCCCGTTACGGCTCATGTACACCCACCCAGGGTTCTCGGGCTGGGTGACGAGGTGGTACACCAGATCCTCGTATCCGTACTCCATCAGTGATGACATAAGGAGTCCCTGTGTGCTGATCGTGCCGGTACCGATTTTACCGCCGTACTCATTTTTGATGGTTGATGCGAGTTCGTCCGCGACTGCCTGTTCGGCTCTGCTTGGGACGAGTCCACCGTGCAGCGCCATAGCAAATGTACCCATGTCACCGCTGCCGTAGGTGTTAGTTGTCTTGTCGTAGAAGTGATGGTTAAAGGCAGCCTTGATACGACGTGCGCGCGTGTCGTAGGTTCGAGCTGCGTCGGGCTTACCGAGGACTGTGGCCGCCTTCGCGACAGTCTTTGTCGTCTGGTAGTGTGCGACGGTGTTCAGCAGCGCTGGGTCGTTTCTAATCTCTTCCTCCGTTGGTGCGAGCCAATCACCGAAGGTATTGTACTCGGCTGGGACAATGTAGTTCCTAATTCCCTCGTCCGCTCGTGACTGCCAGTAATCTACGTATTGTGTCATCATCTCGTAGTTATCTGCCAATACCCGTTCGTCGCCCGTGTGCTCGTACATGTGCCAGACACACTGTACTGAGGACTTCGACCAGTTCGGGTCCTGCTCGTCGACCTGGTCTGGCGTCGTCACGGCCACCATCCCCTTCGAGCGCATGTCGTAACGGTGGTCACGAAGCCACTTTTCGTAGAAGCGGTGTGTCTTTTCGGTTTCGTACTCGTAGTACTCCGCCGGTGCTCCACGGAAGACCTCTGTCCAGCCGTGCCGCTCGTCTCTATTTGGACAATCTGTCGGAATACTGTGTGTGTTCGTTCTGAGCCCCCAAGAGACCATGTGGTGAACGTCGTTCAGATCATCGTTCGATGTGGAGAAGCGTCCGTCGGCCTCGCGTTCGGTTCTGACGACCTTCGCAGCGATGTCGTTCGTCGATAGTTCGCCGGGGTAGTTAGACAGGCGCACGTGCCGGAACCCGTGGTAGGTGAAGCGTGGCTCGTAGATCTCGGTACCGTAACCCTTCGCGATGTAGGTGTCCGTCGCGTCAGCGTCCCTGAGATCCTCCATATTGAGATACCCGGAGTCATGAGAAATTCCGCCGTCGTCATCGACGAGAACCTCGGCGTGCTCCACGGTGATTTCTTGTCCTTCGCTCGCACCGTCAATCGTCAACTCCACCCATCCCGCTAGCGTCTGTCCGAAATCGACTATCCAGTTCCCCCCATCCTGGTAGATATCGACCGGATAAATCGAGTTCGTCACTTCGATCGCCGGGAGACGCTGTGGGTACCATTCGAAACTACTGCTTGGTTCTTGGAGTTCGGTCACCGTTTCCCAGCTGCCGTCATCGAAGTCGGGGCTCGCCCAACCGGGCTGTTCCGCTCGTGCGTCATACGTTTCTCCGTCGTAAATGTCATTTTCCGTGATTGGGCTCCCATCTGCGGTCCAAGACGCGTCTGTCACGACTGTTTCGGTACTGTTGTCCTCGTACTTCACGTTCAACTGGAGGATTCCGCATGGCGGTCCCAGACTCGTCCAGTCGTGGATCGATTTACTATAAAAACCGCGACCAAGCCAGAGCCCGACCGAGTTTGTCCGACCGCTGAGAAGCTGGTCCGTTACGTCATGCGACGAATAGAGTCTCTGCTCCTTGTAGTCAGTAAACCCGGGATTGAGTACTTCGGTGCCAACCTTTGTCCCATTAAGGTACAATTCACCCCATCCCAGCGTTGATACGTGGGCACAGGCAGATTCGATCGGCTTGCTATCGAGCGTGAATTCAGTTCGGAGGAACGGACTGTGACTGCTTTCTTGATTACTGGGAGTAGGGTCGTACGTCACCCATCGTCCCTCCCATGCGCTATTACTGTTCGCAAGCGCAGTCTTAAACAACTGGTCGTCGCTCCACTTGCTTGACGCTCCCCTTTCATCCCATATCCTGACTTTCCAGAGATAGGTCGTTTCCGGTTTCAACGGCGGCCCGTTGTATTCTACGGCTGTTGTTCGGCTTGAGGAAACCTTGCCCGTATCCCAGACGTCACCAGTATTGCCACTCAATATTGACGAGGACGAAGCGACGAGAATTCGGTATGCGGATTGAGTTGTTGCCCGTCCCGTTGACCTAATCCGCCATGAGAATCGTGGAGTTGTCGCTGGGTCGATATTCCTTGGCTCACGCTCATACTCCGTGAGGAGGTTTTCCGGTGTGACTGACCATTTCATTATTCTGATTACTGGAAGAAAAGAGGCTGGAATTATATTATTTACTATTGTTTCGTTGAGCCGCCCGGTCCTAAGAGACACGGCAGACACAATTCCGAGAATTTCGTGAACTCGTCGTGAAATGTATCATTCATAATATCAAGCGTGCCACAGCATAGACGAATCAACCGTTGTATGGCGATTCACCAATGTGCGGACCACTCAAAATGTATTATCGTACATAGGGCCGACGCAGAGCATGCGCGTCAGCGCTCGTCGGCGAACTTGTCCAGAGACCGGAGTTCCCAGCTGTCTAAGACGTCAACAGGGTCTTCTGGGAATCCATCCACATCTTTCCAGCTCGCAAATTGATGGACACGATCGCAGTCTCGGGTCTCGAACGAAAAACCATCGAGATCACTATCGCACAACACTTGGTCAAGCCCGTGATCCTGGAGATCACGAACTGCGGCGGAGCGAAGGCGGGCCGCAACATCTGCGTCATCAGTTGCACGGTTCACGAGTTCGTCGGGATCTTCGGCTAGATGGAAGAGTTGCTGGCGGTCACCGTTCGCCAGCCAGATATACTTCCAGTCGCCTTCACGTACCATGATTTTGAACTGGCGTGTCTTAGGTTCGCCGTAGTATCCCAGCAGTCGTTCCCGCGGTTCAGTTTCGCCGTTCAGGAGACCGAGTACGTCAATCCCGTCTCGGGTCTCTATGTCACCCGCCACCCGAGTGGCGATACCGAAGAGGTCGGTTAGGCAAACGAGGTTGTCGTTGCGTTCTCCCGCCGGGAGTTCGCCCGGCCACGAAACGACAAAAGGAATATTCGCTGACTGCTCGAAGAACGACTCCTTCTGCCAGGCATGATGGTCGCCGAGGTGTTCGCCGTGATCAGAAAAAAAGCAGACAACTGTATTCTCACGCTCGCCTCTCTCCTCAAGAGCATTGAGAACGCGCCCAAGACACTGGTCAATGTATGAGATCTCCCCGTAGTAGCGCGCCCGAAGCGTCCGTACTCGCAGACCGTCGACCGGTTCGTCCCCATTGGAAGCCCAGATAAGGTGGTTCATCCACGGAATCTGCTCGTCCATGTGGTCGACATCAATGTCACCACGGATGGGTGATGGCATCTCGTCGGGGTCGTACATTCGGTTGAACGGTACAGGCGGCGCCAGCGGCGGATGGGGACCGATGAACGAGAGGAACCCGAAGAACGGGCGTTCACTATCCCGCTCGATCAGGTCGATCGCCCGGTCGGCAGCCCAGTTCTCGACGGTTACCTCCGCCGGTAACGGGCTCATCTGTGGCATGTAATACATTTCAGTCCGCTCGCCGTGGGGCTGTTCAAGAAAATCGTACTCGGGGAATTCGTCGGCGAGGAAGGACCCGTATGCGTCTCGTTCCTTGCGGTTCTCCACGGTATTGTACAACTCTTCGCTTTGGAGGTGCGTCTCGTACCCAAGATCCTCGTAGGGAGGTTTAGTGTGAAACTTGCCGACCCCGAAAGTACGGTAGCCCCTATCTCGCATCGCACGGGGAAGGTAAGTTCCCGCTCGTTCCTCAACAGTTCCGGTGTTAGGGCCCGGACCGCTGTTCGTATAGTAGTCGGTCGTCGGGGGCTCACACCCCGTTCGGATGTTATACCGGGCGGGAACGCATACCGGTGTTTGCGAGTAGGCATTTGTGAACGAAACCCCGGTCTCCACGAGCCGATCGAAATTCGGGGTATGGATCAAATCGTTTCCCAGTGCACCGAGTGTATCGGCACGTTGCTGGTCGGTCATCACAAACAAGACGTTAGGCCGCTGATTGGTCATACAGCATAGACATGACCGTACTGAATATTAGTTGTGGTCAATTCCCAACACAGTAGACTAGCTAGACCTTATGGCTAAAGATTGTCTGTACACCCACATGTTCTCATTCGACCATGAATGTGCGTTCGGGAGCAGAAACACGGGGTCTATCGGCAAAGACTAGTGAAAGTTCTGATGACGTTATCTTGGTGCCTCAACCAGACCAGAGGTATTTGATTTAGGAGCGAGCGGGTCCAAGAGCTAGTTTTCTATACCACTTAGTGATCTTCTCAAGCGGGGTTAAGAGACTACGAGGATTGAATATTGGCAGCGAGAGTTGACGGCGGCGCCCGCCAGAGGTTCGTTGCCCATTTCCATGCCGCCGGTCTTTACTTCGAGGGGAAAAAGTACTTTTCAACTACATGAGGTAGTCCATTCGTTTCAGAATTTTTTGTTGATATATCGATTAGCGGCTAGGATGCCGGACCAACGTTCAGAGAAGCCGAATCGAATCGTAGTCGACGATACTGCTACCTGACTTGAGGCTCTTACGGACGGCTTCGCCAGCCTCGATCGGAATCTTCAATTTCAAAACCATTCCCACAATTTTGTCGACCTCTGCGTAAAAACGGCTTCGACCGGTTCATGGGCCTGAGTGGTGACGGTGCTCTACTATGACTCGCTGTTGAGTGGGAACTTGTGTGTAGGTCCACCACCAATGCACTAACTGAGCTATTCGGTGACCGCATCGATGTCCAGCACATGACGGACATAATCACTAACTCTCAGGGTATCTCAATTCGGGCAATCATTCGATTATGACGTGGAATGACCTCTCACGTGTTTTCAGAGGCAGCTCGGTGACGCTATCGGTCCGAGTAGATTCGAAGATCTCCATCAGTTGCCTAAGGATCACCTGATCACTTCACTTTAAATCACTCTACGTAGATTCTCCCCTTAACGATGGCATTCGAGACAGTAGCCGCAGACATCCCGCCGAACCGAAACTGGAGTGCATACTGGATCTGGGCAGGCGATGACCCACAACCAAACAACGCATACTACTACATCCGTACCGAAATCGAACTGACCGATCCGTCTGACACTACCTTCTATGTCACTGCTGACACTCGGTACAAACTGTACGTGAACGGTGAACACGTTGGCGAGGGACCAGTACAGTCTCAGCCATTCTACAAATACTATGACGCCTACAATCTCGACGAGTTTCTGGACTCCGGGCGGAACTGTGTCGCAGCGGTGATCAACTACACCGGGACGATGGAGGATACGCAGGGAGGATTCCTCGCGGAACTGGTCAAGGGCGGCGACAAGTGTCTGGTCACGGATGAGAGTTGGCGGATCACCGAGGCCGATGCGTGGGAGCAGGATACGTTCGAGACGTCGTTCAATCTGGTGACCACGCATCAGGAACACTACGACGCAAGACAGGCGCCCGACGGGTGGACCGAGGTCGGATTCGACGACGGGGACTGGCGTTCTGCCGTAGCAGTCGGCGGAACGCACTGGGACGATAACGATACCCTGCCAGCACCGGCAGTTCCCCCGTGGACTTATCTCGTCGAACGAGATATCCCGGAGATGGAGACGAATCGGCGTACGCCCGAGCAGATAGAGGACGTGTCCGAGTGCGTCCATCTGACGAACAGACAGCGACCGGAGGACCGCTCTATCACGCTTTCCCAATCAGGGGGTTCGGTTACGCACACGTCAGTCAGCAACGCCAAGGCACTATGTGAGGGGAGAACGGCGACGGTGGAAAACAGCACTAATCATCTGGATGACCACACCTTCAACAGTATTTATGATCCCTGTATTGTCCTTGACTTCGGGCGCGTCGTTACGGCGCGGATCGAACTCGAACTCAACGGTCCGTCCGGCGGAACGGTCGACATTGGCTACGCCGAGAGACTCGTTGACGGTGAGTTCAACAACGCCATCGATGGGTCGTTTGCAGACCAGTACGTCATGTGTGGTGATGATGGTGGAGAACGGTTCCGTACGTTCAGTTGGAAGGGATTTCGCTACGTCAAGCTCCGATTCTCGGACTGCTTTGAGCCCACGGATGTCAGCGTTACCGCCGAGGTGACGCGGTATCCGTTTGAGGAACTTGGAGGGTTCGAATCCAACGACGAAACACTAAACGATGTCTTCGAGATATCGAGAGAGACGCTCCGGCTGTGCTCGAATGAGTGTATCATGGACACGCCGTGGCGTGAACAGCGACAGTGGCTCGGCGATGCCTCCGCAGTCACCATCGGTGGCATCTACTCGTGTTTCGGTGACACCGCACTCCCAGCGAAGTTCCTCCGCCAGTCCGGTGCGAACCAGCAAGTCACAGGACTCCTCGCAAACGTTACTGACACAGCGAGCCACGACTGGGATGCAGCGCTCCCCGACTACTCGCTGTGGTGGATCATCGCGCTGTGGGAACACTATCGCTACACCGGGGAGGACCACTGGATACACAACTTCTACCCGCAGGTCCAACGCGTCGTTCAGGTGTTCGTCCGGTACGTAGACGACGCAGGACTGCTCACAGACGTCCCGTTCTGGGCCATCATGGATTGGGCAGATCTGGACCGTCGTGGCGAGTTCGGGCCGCTGAACGCTCTCTTCTACGGCGCATTGGAAGCCGTCCGTGAGATGGCACGGCTTAAAAACGACGCTCACACGGTCGAGCTTGCGATTGAGCTCAGGTCGGGGATCTTCGAGCGATTCGAGGAGCGACTGTACGACGCGGACCGTGGTTGTTTCGTGGATGCTAATGTTGACGGTCAGCAGGTTGATCACGTGAGCGAACACTGCAACGTGGCGGCGATCAATTTCGGACTCGTCGACGAAGATATCGAGGCCACGATTATCGACACGCTCTACGAATCGGAGTCTGTGGACTACGTTGAGGCCCAGCCTTTCTTCACGAGCGTGGTCCTCCAAGCGCTCGACGAGGCGGGGCGGTTCGACCTCGCACTCGATATCCTCTGCGAGCGATGGGGCGAGCGAATGGTTGAGCGTGGGTACACTTCGACACTCGAGGAGTGGACCGAAAACGGAAGCCGACGGAACGGCGAGTTCCTTGGCATCCCCCGCTCGCACTCCCACGCGTGGTCGGCACACCCCGCGGAGTTCCTCATCCGCAATCTCACCGGATTCGAGATCGTCGAACCCGGCTGTGGCACCGTCGCTCTCGATCCCATGGAGACCGAGTTCGAATACGAGGTCGCGATTCCGACGCCTGAGGGTCCGATCCACGTTTCGAGAGCTGACGGGGAAGTACAGATCGACGCACCACCGGATGTCATAGTGACGGGACACTCGGATCAACCAATTCGATAATATGGTGGCCGGACTGTTCGGACCCACACTAAGCACGCTGTCCATACCGAACGACTTGCTGCCCCGTAGCCCCAATCGTATTCAAACCGGAGTACCAACCGGATGCACAGAGTGACCACAAAGTATAACCAAACTTTCGAATAAGGTCTTGTATGGCAGACCAGCCGAATGTCCTGGTGGTCTTACCAGATCAACATCGTGGGATGGCAACTGCTCCGGCAGGCAATACCCACATTCATACGCCGACACTCGAACGGCTCGCAGAGGAAGGTGCCTACTGTCCTAACGCCTATGCGAATGTCCCAGTCTGTACGCCCAACCGTGGGAGCTTCCTCACTGGCCAGTATCCTCACGGTCACGGCGCCATCGCGAACGATCTCCCCATGCGTTCTGACGTCCGGACGATCGGGGAGGCTTTCCGGGACAGCGGATACAACACAGCCTACGTCGGGAAGTGGCACCTCGACGGCGTCCCACGTGATAAGTTCACCCCGCCGGGTCCACGTCGTCACGGTTTCGATTACTGGGCGGTCTACAATTGCCATCTGAACTATTTCAGCGGACACTACTACCGAGACGACCCGGAGAAAGAACACTTCGACGACTACGAACCGGTAGCGTTGACCGACATGGCTCTCGAGTTCCTTGACGAGCAGCGAACCGACGAAGACCCGTTCTGTCTTGTCGTGTCACCGCATCCCCCTCACGACCCGTACGAGGACGTACCACAGCGCTATCGCGACCGATACGATCCCGCTGAGATCGACCTCCGCCCCAATACCGAGACCGACGCGACCGAGGCACCACAGAGTAGCGGTGACCTGGCCCAGGATCTGGCAAACTATTACGCGCACGTGACGGCCGTCGACGAACAAGTCGGTCGCCTGCTCGACTGGCTGGACGAGGCGGACGAAGCCGACGACACCGTCGTATTATATACGAGCGACCACGGGGACATGATTGGGTCGCAAGGCCGCTACGGGAAAAGCCAGCCCTACGAGGAGTCGATTCACGTCCCCTTCATCTGTCGATACCCGAAGGAGGTACCGGCGGGGTCGACCCCGGGACAGATCGTAAGCACAGTCGACGTCGCCCCGACCCTCTGTTCACTCGCCGGCGTCGGCGAGTTACCGGACTCACAGGGGACGGACCTCGCATCCGCACTCCTGGGGGGCACTCAGGTCGGGCCGTCTTCGGCGTTCATCGGCCTGCCCAAAACAGTCGACATATCTGCTATCAATGATCTCCCAGTGTGGCGGGGTGTCCGCACAGAGAGGTACACCTACGCGCGGCGAGCAGACGGCTCGCCGTGGTTACTGTATGATAACGAGACCGACCCTTACCAACAGGAAAACCTCGTCGGTACCGAGGAGGGAACAGACCTCGTCGACTGCCTAGACGCAGAAGTAGACCGATGGGTCGAACAGACAGGAGACCCAGATCTCCCCGAGAATGAACTCCTCGCTGAGCTTGAGTTAGTCGAGGCGTGGAACCAGCGCGAACGATCGAGGCACCCAGAGAGCCCACAATTGGTCGAATAGCGAGTCTAACGCTATCTGACAGTAGTGGTCCCTGTTCGCAAATTAACTCTCCCGAAACGGGCTACTGCGCCGTGAGTTCTCGGAAGGGGAGTCCAAGATAACGATGAAATTCAACACGAGGAGGTTTCGTGATCGTCCGCAACGAGACGATAAGACTGCCAGGGAGTACACCATCCGAGTACCCGGACCGTCATGCGTATTCATCTTCAAAATCACTGACCGAGATGGTGTTCTCGTCCGGTTAATTAGGAGGGCATGATGGGTTATTATCTGACGTCACGCATCCTGAATCACCATACATGTATACTGGGACACTACTCTTGTCCGAAGTTGGTGTATATGCATACACCTTCGCATCATCGTGATAGTTCTGTATGACTTCCTGTCTTTTCAGATGACTTTTCGGCATGTCTTCGACTCTCCGCCACGTCTGTCCACGATCTGTGGATTGATATACACCAATACCAGGTTCCGAATCGCCCCCGTACCTGCCAGAGTTGTAGATCCGAATGTCTCGAGGTGATCTCATGAACATCGGACCATACGGGACATCTTCCTCGTGAATCTCCCACGAATCGCCGTCCCACCGGGCGAACGTGAATCCCGAGTACCCTTGCTTGGTGGTAAAGACGAGATGAGGTACCTGAAAGACACCCCGGGAAGCGTTACTGTTTCCTACATCATGATATGCCATCTTCGCGGGTGGCAAGGCGTAATCCATACCAGAATCATAGACGAGCATTTTATCGTCGGCTTCTGGCTTATCGAACGGTAAATCGATAGTCTCGCGTGCGGCGTTTTTCCATGTTCCCTCCGAAGTCATCTGCATATAATAGCGATTGAACCGATTGTAGGGGTGAATGTATGGAAGGTTACTTTCGGTTTTCCACGGTCCATGAGCATGATACATCCCCGTCATGTGAATGGAGTCGTTTCGGCCTTTCCTGAATCTGAGGTACCACGAATCGAGGTATACGGAGTCTTCCCCGTAGCCTCCGGTTCGTTTTTTGCCAGCAGACGCGATCACAGTCGGGTCGCTGAACGTTCGGCCGTTGTCCGTGGACGTGACGTATTCCCAGTCATTCTGGTGAATTCCGTCTCGATAGAACAGGTAGAGCGTTCCATCGTTTTTCTTAATGAATTGTGGATACGTAGTTAAATGATCTATATTATCTAATGTCTTCCATGAAGAGATATCTTCCGGGTTTTGCGAGACGGCGTGTATCTGCTTGCCCTGATGCTGGCCGTGTCCACCATACACGACGTGGATATAGCCGGCGTCATCGACGGTCATCGCTGGTGAGCCGTGATTATCGTCGAATGGTGCAAGAGGATTGTCACCGACCTTGACCGGACCGTTAGCAGTACCAGTATCATGATCGTAACTCATGACAAATGGATCCAGATTATCTTGGCAACCTCCGTGATATCCGAAGTAGGTTGTGCCATTATAGTGAACAGCATGCTGTCGATGGCTACCCAGGGCTGGACTACCTGCTGTATTGGTGATATACTTCCGTCCAGAGTTGCTTTGCTTTTGCGCTGATGAGGTAGCTGAGGCGGCTCCTATAACAGACCCTCCCACGATAGCGCCTCCGGTTATTTTTAAAGCCGTACGTCGTGTCGATCTAGAATACGATTCTCCGTTCGTTGAATTGTCTGGTTGCATGAACCATTAACCCGACGAACCTCCTGATTATTAAACATTTTTCCTTATGATACTCCCGCACTCATCCTTAACTAACATCCACATCTCGGTTGCGTGGCGGTAGCGAGCTTCTCTTGTAAGATCAGTCGTTGCTGGTGGGTCTTCTGTGCATCCTCGATCAGTCGCTCCAGCAACGGCGGTGGTGAGTAGCCGAGGTACACCGAGTTCGTGGAGGATGAGCTTGGCGTGCGACCGAAAAATCGCCGCCCAGCGTTCCGGCGGAAACACGATCTCATCATCAGCCTGCTCGGTAACCAGATCCAACAGATCACGACTCACCAACAGTGACAACAACGCTGCATACAGCAGGAATTTCACGACATCCAGGTTGCTCGTGTCGGACTCGTACAGTTTGTACTGCGTCTTCAACTCATGAAACAGCGTTTCTACCTCCCATCAACACCGATAAACCGTTGCTAAATCTGGCGGAAGAAACTCCTCTCGAAGTAAAGTACCCGCACAACAGGTATTCAAAATGTCCTGCCCATCCGTGGCTGGTCGTCTTCGTTAGTGAACCCGCACTTCGTAGATGAATGTCGGCGCAGAGAAATTCGGCCAAAAGAGGAACTAGATTTGGACCAGATAGAGCTGACCCAGCGAACCTAAGAGCGGTGTCATAATTCAGCCACACATCATCGTACGGAGTGTGCAAAGCGTAACAAATTGACACAGAAAAGAATAACTACGAGTGTACTGGGAATGAACTATGTCGAAAGCCACAGATGAACCAAACAGCGTGACTGCTATCGATCTTAGAGTTGAATACGAGGTGGAGCCGAACAACGTGGCTCCGGACGAACCACGCTTCTCGTGGCGGATCGAAGGCAGACAGCGGGGCGACGCCCAGACAGCCTATCAGGTACTGGTCGCCCGTTCGAAATCGGACCTCGAACAGGACAGCGCCGGGATGTGGGACTCCGGGAAGGTCGAAGCCACCGATTCGACGAACGTCCCCTACGACGGCGTTCCGTTAGACTCGGGGACTGATTACTACTGGACAGTGCGGAGCTGGAACGAATCCGACGAACCTAGTGAGTGGGCACAACCGGCCACGTTCTCGACGGCGCTCGTTGACCAGCGGGACTGGGAGGGGTCGTGGATCGGCTACCAGCCAGACGGCGGCGACTCGAACGGGTACCGCAGTCACTGGCACAGTACGGACGTGGACGCCGAAGAATGGGTCCAGGTCGACCTCGGTGCGAAGCAGGAGATCGAACAGGTTGAACTTCATCCGGCCGATCCGTTCGACGGACCCCAGACGCCCGACGGTATGCCGGTCTCGTCTGTCTACTCGGAATCGGAAGGTGTCCGTGACCGCGCCGCTGGGTTCGGATTTCCCGTCCGATACCGTATCGCCGTCTCCGACGACCCCGACTTCGAGAACGCCCGGACGGTGGTGGACCGAACGGATGAAGACCAGGACAATCCGGGGGCCGATCCGGTCAGTTCTTCCATCGATTCGCTGGAAGCACGGTACGTGCGGGTCACGGCGACAGACTTGTACGAATTCGACCCCGCCGACCCACCGCATGGCGGCGCTCGATTGAACACCGACTACGTCCGTGAGGAACGACGATCTTGGCAGACGTTCGCACTGGCCGCGCTCTCTGTCAGGGACGCTGACGACGGGGATCTGGCCGTGTCCGGGTCAGTCACGGCCTCTTCGAGCGTCGAAGACGGAGCGTGGGGTCGGGAGAAGCTCGTCGACGGCCACTACAGGTCTCAGATGGCACCGCAGTCGCCGCTTCTCCGGACCGAAGTAGACCTTGACGGCGATATCGAGCGCGCTCGCGCGCACGTTTGCGGACTCGGCTACGGTGAACTGTACGTCAACGGCGAGTGTATCGGCGAGGAGGTGCTGAACCCCGGCTGGACCCAGTACGACGAGCGCGTCCTCTACAGCAGCTACGACGTCTCCGACCAGCTCGATAGCGGTGAGAACGCGCTGGGCCTGTGGCTGGGACAGGGCTGGTTCGGTCGCAACGCCGGGGACTGGACCGGATTTGGCTCCCCGCGGGTGATACTCCAGCTCGAGATCGAGTACGTGGACGGAACCACGCGGACGGTCTCGACCGACAGCACGTGGAACGCGGCGTCGAGTCCGCTCGTGAAGAACGACCTCTACGATGGCGAGCGGTACGACGCGCACGAGGAGCGAGACGGCTGGGCACAGCCGGGGTTCGACGACGCCGACTGGGCGGGCGCGAGTATCGTCACGTCACCGGGGGGAGATCTGGTTCCACAGCGAACGCCGCCTATCCGCGTCACCGAGACGATAACGCCTGTGGAGGTCCTCGACCGCGAGGAGGGCCCGATCCTTGACTTCGGTCAGAATCTCGTCGGCTGGTTGGAACTGACCGTCGACGATGCCGACGCCGGCGACGAGATCGTACTCCGACACGCGGAGGTACTGCTCGACGACGGAAGTCTCGCACTGGAAGATCTCCGGAGCGCGGACGCGACGGATACGTACGTCGCGAAGGGTGATGGTACCGAAACCTACGAGCCGCGCTTTACCTACCACGGATTCCGCTACGCGCAGGTTCTCGGGTACTCCGGTGACCTCGACCCCGAGGACGTCCGGGCCAAGGTCGTCCACACGGACGTCGAACCGATCGGTGAGTTCGCCTGCTCGAACGAAGAACTCTCGCAGGTGCAACAGAACGCCCAGTGGGGACTGCGTGGGAACCTCCACTCAGTGTTGACAGACTGCCCCCAGCGTGACGAACGGTTCGGCTGGACCGGAGACAACCACATCGCCGCGCGGGCGCTGTGCTACAATTTCGACGCGTCTCTGTTCTACGAGAAGTGGATGGACGACCACGCGGACATCCAATCCGAACACGGATACATCGCAGATACGATCCCCTACGGCTACGGTGGAGTCCCCGAAGACCCGACCTGGGGAGTCACGCAGGTGACCGTCCCGTGGCACCTCTATCGCCACTACGGCGACGTCGGGGTCCTCGAACGCCATTACGAGGGAATGCGGAAATACGTCGACTTCTGGCAGGATGAATCCGACGGTGGGATCGTTCCCGACGAGTACGGCACCTACGGGGACTGGCTCGCTTTCGAGAACAAAGACCCCGAGTTATCACGCCGTGGTCTGCCCAGGGACCTCTTCAACACCGCCTTCCAGTATCACACGACAGACCTGTTCGCCCAGATAGCGAACGTGCTCGGCCACGAGGACGACGCACGTCGGTACGCCTCACGCGCTGAGACCGTCAAATCCGCGTTCAACAACGAGTTCTTCGACGCAGACGCCGCCCAATACGGCCCGGGAACGCAATCGTCGTACGCGGTCCCGCTGTACTTCGGACTCGTCCCCGACGAACACGTGGACGCAGTCGTCGACAACCTCGTCGAGAAAGTCCGCGGAGATGGCGGGAAGCTCCAGACAGGGTTCTTGGGAACTCGTCCGCTCATCCACACGCTGGTCGACCACGGGTTCGAGGAGGTTGCCTACGAGATCGTGAGCCAGCCCGAGCGACCGGGGTGGGTGTACATGGTCCGACAGAACGCAACCACCATATGGGAGCGCTGGGACAGCGACGACCGAATCGGCGACGGGATGAACTCGTTTAATCACTCGCCGTTCAACTTCGTCTCCGAATGGTTCTATTACGCCCTAGTCGGGCTTCGATTCGATGACTCGATGCACGGTCACGGAAGTGTCGAGGTTGCACCGGCCATTGTTGACGACCTCGACTGGGTGGAGGGTCATATCGATACCGTGAACGGGCGTCTCGCGTCGCGATGGGAGCGCACGGACGACGGCCTCACCTTCGAGATAGAGATCCCGTGGAATACGACGGCGACCGTGCGTCTACCGGGAGGCGACGGGGTAACTATCGCTGAAGACGGAGTGGTCTTCTGGGACGATGGCCAGGACGGAGCGCTACCTACCGGTGTCGAGGAGGCGACGCTCGAAGACGGAGACGTGACGCTGACGGTCGGTTCCGGAGTCTACGAGTTCGTCCTGCAGAACTGACGGTACCTTACCACAATCTTTGGCGTAGTAATCCAACGCCAATTCCATGAGAGGACCGTACTGGACTGGAATCCTGTCTTGTCCCGTGTTATTAACAATCAGACACTCATAAAAGATTTAAAAGCGGCTGGATATAGAGCCTCATGGACGAGACTAATTATCCTAACATCGTGTGGATCTCGATGGAGGACACGACGCCCCGGTTCGGGTGCTACGGCGACAATACCGCGCGGACACCAAACATCGACGACATGGCGGCCGACGGCCGCCGCTACGACAATGCGTTCTGTACCGCGGGCGTGTGTGCGCCGTCTCGCGCCTCTGTGATGACCGGACTCTATCCACCCACTATAGGTGCTCACCACATGCGCACGCGAACGCACGACTACGAGGGGTTGCCCGACTCATACGAGGCCGTTCCGCCCCACTACGTCACGGCAGTCTCGGAGTATCTGCGCGACGCAGGCTATTATTGCACGCTCGACTCGAAGACGGACTACCAGTTCGGCGAACCGTTCACCATGTGGGACCGCCACGGTGAGGGCGCGGGTTGGTGGGATGATGACCGTGGTGACGACCAGCCCTTTTTTGCGATGTTCACCAACAATGTCACCCATGAGAGCGGTATGTGGGACCCTGAGATGAGAGATATGCACGGGGGTGGTGTGGCTGACCCGGTTGACACCGACCCCAACACGGTGGACGTACCGCCCTATCTCCCGGACACCGACCGAACCCGTCGGGCGATAGCCCGCCAGTACGACAACATCGCCACCTCGGACGCGTGGGTCGGCGACCTCATCGACCGGTTGGAAGCCGACGGCCTCGCCGAGAACACTGCTGTCGTGCTCTGGTCGGACCACGGCGAAGGACTCCCCCGCAAGAAGCGCTGGCCCTACGACTCAGGGACTCACGTCCCGCTAATCGTCCGTTGGCCCGGCCAGATCGAGGGGGGCGATGCCACGGACGACCTGGTAAGTTTGGTGGATCTCGGTCCGACGACCCTCTCGATCGCCGGCGTCGACGTCCCCCAGTATGTCCAGGGCCGCCCGTTTCTCGGCCCCGATGCCGATGACGAGTGTCGCGAGTACGTTTTCGCGACGCGAGACCGCTACGACGAGGAGTACGACATGATGCGTTCGGTCCGCGACGAGCGCTACCGCTACGTCCGCAACTACTACCCCGAACGACCCTACGTCCAGTGGATCCCCTACCGGAATCGCCACCCGGCTATGGAAGAACTTCTAGAGCGAGACGCGGCCGGCGAACTGACCGACATTCAGCACCAGTGGTTCGCCGATACCCGCCCCGCCGAAGAACTCTACGACCTCCAAGAGGACCCTCACGAGACCGAGAACCTTGCCGACGACCTCGAGTACCGGGGCGTCCTCGAGCGACTGCGAGGTGCGCTCGACGACTGGCGCGAGCGGATCGGCGACCGCGCGGCCGCACGGGAGGGTGAGTGGGAAATGCGAGAACGCATCTGGCCAGATGGTGATCAGCCAAAGACCGCAACGCCGACGTTTGTCCCGAACGCGCCGGGCAACCGCGGACTCGAGCCTACTAATGATGGCGGCACCTTCGAGGGGCCAATGGCCATCAAACTGTTCTGTCCCACCCAGGGGGCCTCGATCGCCTACACGACTGGCGACAGCGAAGACCCACGCTGGAAGCTATACAGCGGCCCGATACACCTAGAGCCGGGCGAGACCGTTCTGCTCCGGACCAAGGCTGTCCGGTATGGCTACGCCGAGAGCAACGAGCGCCAGGCCGTCTTCCAAGTGGAGTGACTCAGTAGTTTAGGTACTGTCTCGTTGAGATACATTAGCCGATATCGAGACTGTCATAGAATAGTTAGCACACCAGAGAACAGGAAGATCACTAAGATAGTATGAGTCCAGCAACCCTGCAAAAAAGCCATTCGGTAGACTCATTCTTCAACATCGTGGGAGCGGAGACGCTTACGTTGTTTGAGTCTCTCAGTAGGTATTCCGGAATGGCGCAACCGAAGCGTGAGTTGGTCGAGTGAGTGCTGCTCTCAGATAGTGTCGATCCGGTCAGTTACTTTCTCAGGCGTACCGTATATGGACCAATCGTCGGCGTGCTCCCCGAACCCTCCGACGCCATCGGAGGTCACCAGATGGTGAGAGAACCCCCGCCGAATTCGTCGAGGTAGGTGTCGTGGAGGTGTCGTATTCGCTCCGTGACTTCTTTTCCGATTTCGGCGATGACGGTCTGGCGCATGAGCAGGTAATCGCCTCTCGGTCTTGGTAACTCTCGTCGCCGTATTTCGTGGGATATCTTTTCGAACCTCAACGATGACGAGACCGGCGACGACACTAGGTAGCCACGTGTCAGAGAAATCAATCGAGCGGGAAATCTGTTTGTTTCCCAACAACCGACCCACAGCGGTGGCCGCGGCTCTTGGACGGTCTGGGGCAGTAGCTGCCACTCTTCGACTCCGAAGAGTGGACAATCGAAGGAGATCGGTTCGTCGGCGGGGAATAACTCGTCAATGAAACTGAGTGGCGATTCTTTGCTGTTCGACTCCCGCAACCACCCCAAACGGCCGACCACGCAATAAGTGGGGCAATATCCATAGAAGTATGTGACTGCTCGACCCCGAACTGGAGAATTTGGTCGAAGACTGCCCAGTCGCTGTGAGTCGGGTCCAGATTCAGAGTTCGACGCGCCGACCTGTGTCGCCGGACTCGTAAATCGACATCATCGCCCGCACGTCGATGAATCCGTGTTCACCGTCAGGACCAATCTCCATGTCGGTCAGCACGCCGGTCGCGAAGTAGTCAAACTCCTCGACCATCTCCGACGGCTCCTTGACATCAACTACAGTTTCCTCGTCGCCGGCACGGACGGTAATCCGTCGGTCACCGTCGACTGCGAACGGCTGGTCGATCCGGATGCGCCCGTGGGTGCCGCTGACCTCGAAGTAGTTGTCGCCGGCGACCCGGTAGCCAGTGTCGCAGTGGGCGACCGGACCATCGGGGAACTCTATCGTGAATGCGCAGTACTCTTCGAGGCCATTGAATTCAGGGGGCCCCTCGACTGTCGTGGCCTGGACCGCAGTCGGGTCCGCGTTGAGGATGAATCGCGACGTGTTGAGCGGGTAGACGCCCAGGTCCATCAGCGGGCCTCCGCCCGCCAAGTCTGGATTCAGACGCCACTGATCCATCTCCTCGCCGGCCGAAACCAAGTTGTAGGAGAACGCACCCCGCGTGTGTACCGGATCGCCGATAACTCCGTCCTGTACCAGGTTACGGACGTACCGGACCGACCGAGCCGTATGCATCCGATAGGCAGTCATCAGTTCGACGCCGGCTTCCTCACAGACCCGGACACACCGCTCGGCTCGCTCGACGGTCGCTTCCAGCGGTTTCTCACAGAGGACGTCCTTGCCGAACTCTGCTGCCGTCTCGACGTGGGGGAGGTGGAGAGCGTTCGGCGTCACAACGTAGACAGCGTCGTAGGCGTCGACAGCTTCGCCGTCGGCGTAGTCGCCGTATGTCAAGGCGTGGTCAACGCCGCTTTCATCGGCGACCCGTTCGGCTTTCTCCCGGTCGCCGCTGACGACTGCGGTCGTCTCGCAATGCTTCGACTCCTCGATAGCTGGGATAGCGACGTCAGGTCCGAACCAGCCCAGGCCGATAACCGCGAAGCGGACCGGACCGCCCTTGACGGCTTTCTCCCAGTCACGCTCGATAAACTCGTTGGATAGTTCGACGTCCATACCACGACAATTGGCGTCTCCAATAAAAAGGTGGGCAGTAGCGGAGCGCACCGACCCATCTCTACATTCATGTACAACGTTCCTGGGAAGTAGATTGTTGATATCTTGTTGTGAGTTTCTCCGAGAGCGACAAACCGCTGTTTAAACTAGTGAGAGTATGGTTTGATGTTTCATTCGTGCACTGTATATACCTGGCAAACCGCAAGACAGACGCCGGACGGGTGGACCGAAGTCGGATTCGACGACGGGGACTCGCGTCCTGAAGTAGCAGTCGACGGGACGCGCTGGAACGACATTGGTGCTCTACCAGCGCCGGCAGTTCCCCGTGAAATTACCTTCTCGAGTGGGATACCCCGGGGATGGAGACGAGTCGGCGGACGTCTGAACAAATATAGTGCAACTGATAATAAATTCGAAAATCAATGTTTCGTAACTCTCGAAACGTAACTAGGCGCTACCGCATCGTTGAGGGTAGTGGCCTCATCACCGCGTCATTGTTTCTCACTGTTCCCGCGTAATCCGGTGTTCGAGCGGGTCGCTCGCTGCGAAACGTTCGACATCGTCGACTACGGCCGTCGCGAGCGACTGGCGGAATTGCGAGCCTCCGATATGCGAGGTAAGCAAGACGTTCTTGAGGCCGTGGAGTGGTTCTTTGTGATAAACGTCGAGCCTCGTCAGTTTGACGCTGACTAGGTCGGGCCCTCAACTACCCCAGTGACCTTGCCTTAGGCCGTATGTTGGTGCAAGTCGTCCGTCAATTCCTATGCAGATATCTGTGTGATATTCGACCCTATCAGCAGGCAACCTACGCATTGGCGTAATGCTGTAAGCTACGTCTTCAACTGTCCACAATATTTACGGTAATACCGGAACCATTCTTCACCCTATTCAATGTCTATTACACTATGAGACCGTAACTATGTCTCCGACCTACTTCTAGCTGTTTATGGTAATACCGGCATCGCTGGCCACCTATTTTGATGAATATTACAACTGTATTGTTGTAATATTATATTCCCCTGTCTAAATGTTGTATCAAGTTTTACGGTAGTGCCGGAATAAGACGGATAACGAACCTAGGTTGCCCGAGGAGTGCCCCCGGTAGAATGAAGCAATATCATGAGTCGGTGATCTGACGCGATACTTCGTCTCCTAATGCTGACTGTGACCTCGATGCGGCTACGAATCGGGCGACCAAGGCCGAGAGCGACGCCGACAGAACGCGGCTTCTGAAAGCTGAGTTCTCGCGTCTATCGCCGGCTCATATCAGGTCGTTCAAGAAGGACCCACCGGCCTCAATCGAGGCCGCTGGGTTCTCGGGATTGTCGTGCTCGTAGACGAACCACTCGACCCCTGCGTCGCGACCAGCCTCGAAACAGGTGGCCATGTCGACGTCGCCCTCGCCTATCTCGCGGAATCCCCGGTCCTCGTCGATCACCATGTCTTTCATGTGCAGGACGTCGGTCCGGTCGGCGTGCTCCTCGATCAGTTCAGTGGGGTCTGCGCCACCGACGAGTGCCCAGCCAACGTCAAGTTCGATCAGGACATCGTCGCCACTCTTGCGTATGAATCGCTCGAAGGCGTCCTCGTCGCCCAGATCAACGAACTCGTGGGCGTGGTTGTGGTAGTGGAGGTCCCAGCCGTGTTCGCCCATGGCATCGGCGAGTTCGGTGAGTCGCGCGGCAGTCTCGTCGACAGCCGCCGTCGATTCGAAGTGCTCTTCGCCGAGGTACGGAACGACCGCACCAGGCGCTCCGAGCGTCTCTCGGTAGTCGGCCAACGTCGCTTCGAGGTCGTCTTCGAGCTGTTCGATGCTGATATGCGCTGGCGCGACGGAGAGGCCCTTGTCCCGGATCCGCTCGGTTGCCTCCTCGGGCATCGCGTCCCGGAACCCGCCAGAGATCTGGACGCCGTCATACCCGGCGTCGTCGATTCGGTCGAGGATATCGAGCATCGGTTCGTCGAGCTCGCGCACACTGTAGAGGTTGATAGCTGTCTGGGCCATATGCGGTGCCTCTTCCGAGCGACTAAATAGCGTTTCGGTCCCAAAGGGTCTCCAGTAGATCTCCCGGTAGCTTTACTGGGTACGTAACTATGTGGCCTCGCCATCAGTTCCGGGTCACTCTGGGGAGAGGTCGCCATTTTTGACCATCTCGGAGAGAGCGTTTCCACCGTTCTCGAGCGGAAAGTCAATCCGCTCGGATTGCCGGGCCGACTCCCACGCCCCAAAGATGATCTCGGTTGCGCGCAGCGCCCGCTCGGCGGAGAGTACCGACTCCTCCTCCGTTGTCAGCGAGTCCATTACATGCTCGAGCGCAAGAGTGATGTCGTTGGCCGCCTCCATCGGTTCTTCCTCGACCCAGCCGCTCGTCACGTCACTTCGGTACCGAAGTGGCCCCACGTCATCCGGGTGCACCTCAATCACACCGTTCGTGCCGACCAGCCGGAGTTGACATCCCATCGCGTCGCTGCCCGTGTCGCTCCCGGTCCCGGCGAACGCGTGGACGCCGTTGTCGTAGCCCCAGAGCGCGACTGCCTGATTCTCGTTGTGCACACCGTAGCGGACGTTCTCGTCGTCGTAATGGAGCTGCGCGAGGACCCAGTCGGCACCCCGTTCTCCGTTGAACCCGTTCGCCAGATCGATGAGGTGGGAGCCGAAGTCGTACAGGTTCTTTCCGCCGACGCCGATCCGCGTCAGGTCGCCGATCTCGCCGTCGTCGAGCAGGTCACCCGCACGTTGCCACTCCGGCGCGAGTCGTCGCTGGTGGTTAAACGTCAGCTGGATGCCCGTTTCATCCGCGACATCCGCCATGCGCTGGCTGTCGGCCCACGTGTCGGCCATGGGCTTCTCGCAGTGAACTGCCTGCGGGATACCGGTCTCCAGCGTCGACACGACGAGGTCCGCATGGGTCGGGACCGGCGTGCAGATACTGACGACATCTGGTTCGACCGCTCGCAGTATCTCCTCGTGGTCCTCGAATACGTTCTCGTCGGGAATTTCGAACTCGTCAGCGAACGCCTCGGCGTTCTCTCGGACGATGTCACAGCAGGCGACCAAGTCGCTCCGGTCGAGTTCTCGATAGCCATTCCCGTGGCGGTACGCCATCGCTGCACTCTCGCCCCAAACGATATTGTCTGGTTCCGGACCCGTGCCTATCACTGCGGCTGTATATTGGCTCATACGTATGTATGTCTGGCTTTCCCCATTTGAAAATTGTGTCGCTCGAGTCTTTTTTCTGGGGTCACAGCCTGGGACCTCGAGTGAGTTCCCGTGACAAAACGGGTTCTTCTTTATGTTAATTATTCTATCGATAATGCTCGGATGACTTGGCGGCGGTTCGTCACGGACTCTTCCTCCGCCGTGTTCGTCGACGTGCGGTCGACCGTCGACTCTTCCGGCTGGGGGCAACCTCGCCAATAAGCCGACCGTGAAAATCAGGGTAGTGACGCGACGTCACCGGTCTCGGGGCGGGCGTCCAGAAGGGCCTCGTTTGGCGCATCTCTGAGACCGAAACGCTATCTATCTTTGTACTCGTCAGTGAAACCCACCCAATCTAAGATGTGCAATTCGACGGTCAAGGTGACGAACGCCACCGATAGTCCCGAAACCGAGGTCGTCCAGTTCTATACGAGCCCCGAGTTGCCGAACGTCGCGCGGCCCGTTCAGGGGTTGAAAGGCTTCCAGCGCAACGATATCGATGGCGACGAATCAGAACGCATCACGTTCGATCCGTCGAGGCCACAGCTGGCGTACCACGATAGAGACGCAATTTAACGGTCGAAACGGGAGACCGTATCAGCTCTGCATCGACCGGTCTGCGGTCGACATTGTGGGGACTGCGGCACTGACGGTTTCCAGCATCGGACAGGTCTCCCAAAGCGGTCGATACCGCCTGACCAACTCAACCGTGGAGAACACCCGAAAGACGGTCCCTACATGTTCTGTGGATTCAACAGAGCCCTCTTGTTAGAATCGGTTCACACCTCAAAAAGTCAATATTTAAGTCCCGGTCTCCCGACGATTCACCATGCATGACAATCTCTGTTAAATCAGCGAGGGTTGCAGTCACTCATCTCCAGACCCGCATGCCCTTCTCGTTTGGTTCGGTGACGATTGAGGCGCTCCCGCACGTTCTCGTCAAGTTGTGTGTCGAAGTGGACGGAGAAACGGTGGTTGGCATGTCGGCAGACCACGCTGTCCCGAAGTGGTTTGAGAAAGATCCGGAAATTACGGTAGCGGATGATATTGAAAGGTTGTTCTCCGCTATACAGCAGGCGTGTAATCTTTCTCAAGAGGTGTCAGCCGAGACGCCTTTCGAATTTTGGCGTCGTGTCCACGATTCCCAGATGGACTGGGCTGAACGTCAAGTCGTCCCATCGCTCGTCGCTACTTTTGGTGTGAGTTTCATCGAGCGCGCTGTGATTGACGCTGTCTGCAGATACGAGAATACGACCTTTAGTGAGGCAGTTCGTGATGGGACTTTCGGCATTAAACCCGGTGCAGTGTATGAGGCGGCCGAAGGAATGGACCCTTTAGACTCGCTCCCAGAAACGCCGAACCAGTCGGTGGCAGTCCGGCATACTGTGGGCCACGACGACCCGCTCACTGCCGACGAAGTCGACGATTCGATCGACGACGGGCTTCCTGAGACGCTTGCCGACTACGTCCGTGAAGACGGCGTCCGTTATTTTAAGTGTAAGCTCTGCGGTGACGTTATCGAGGACCGCAAGCGTCTGGCAGCCATCGCTGAGGTCCTTGACGACGCACTCGACGACTATGGCGCCACTCTCGATGCAAATGAACAGTACGAGTCGATCGGATCGCTTGAAGAACTCTGGCGTGAACTCGACTCGTCACCAACCCTCGACAGGTTCGTTGAGAATCTGATCTGCATCGAGCAGCCTCTCGACCGGAAGATTGCGCTCTCGGCAGAGGCAGGTGAGATGCTTGACTCGTGGGAGGGCCCACCCATCATTATCGACGAATCCGACGGCAAGATGGGCGCATTCGGCGAAGCAGTCGAACTTGGATACGGCGGTGCGAGCGTCAAGAGTTGTAAGGGCGTTTTTGAGGCGATAGTCAATGCCTGTCTCGTCGACCATTTGAACGAACAGGACGATCGGCGATACTTACTTACCGCTGAGGACTTGACCACTATTGGCCCAGTCTCCCTTCAGCAGGACCTTGCGCTCGTGGCCACCCTCGGACTCAACCATGTCGAGCGCAACGGTCATCACTATTTCCGGGGGCTCGACATGCTGCCCAAAACCCTGCAGAACAAGGTAATCGCGAGTCACGATGGTCTCTACCACCGTCACGAACAGAGGTTCCCCTCGCTGGATATCAACGATGGATACCTCGTGCTCAAGAGTGTTCTTGATGCTCCCTATGGCACGCCCATCCAACCAAACCTCGGTGACTTCACGCCAATAGAGGAATGGAGTGTTGACAAACTCGGCCTGTGAACGAACCTTGTTCAGTTAACACGGAGAGTCGAGGGGCGAGAATTTACCCTGATGGTCCGAGAGAAAGAGTTGAAATGCATCTGCATCGCGAATGGGGTTGAGAACAGTGGTTCAACCTTGACGCGGATCCGAACGAACAGGACCAACTGATAGACGAGCACCCCTCATCGCACGCCGGTTACGGGAACGTCGGCCAGTCCTAGGTCGTCCAGCGCATTCAAGATCCGCCCTAACTGTCGCTCAATAATCGTCTTAAAGGCGCAATACCGGGATACGGTCCCTGACCAGGCACGCCCGGTGCAGGAACTCGTCAGCTTCGAGCGCGTCCACCTTGAGGCGGACGAGACGACACAGGTCAGCTTCGCAGTCGCTGCCGACCAACTCGTCTATCACGGCCGTGACGTGGACCACGGGGTCGAAGAAGAGCCCTACGAGTTCCGCATCGGCCACTTGGCGGCCGATATCACCTCAACGGCACCGCTCACGATCACGAGACGAAAGAAGTGCCGTCGAACGGTCGGACCTACTTCAGCGAAACAGCCGTCACTACATGGATAGGGTCTCGTGACCGGTTCTTTGCTGGTTCTGGTTTCGTATTTTCGAGTCTTTCTGTGTTTGACGACGATGGGGTGCAATGTACGGTTGGCTTGGTGCCGTCGGTTCGTGTCGGCGTTCGCCGATGCTGTCGCGGCGCTCAGACGACAACCGTGTCGTTGACGAGTTGGCCGATGTTGTCGATGTCGATGGCGACGCGGTCACCCTCCTTGAGCGTGAAGGTCTCAGGCGGGACAAGCGCCGTGCCCGTGAGCAACACGAGCGTTTCGGGGAGGTTGTTGTGTTGGCAGAGATAATCGACCAGTTTCTCACAGGAAGTCGCCATCTCGCTCGTGGAAGTCGAGACCCCGTTAGACGACTTTCCCGTCACGCTCGATGGTGAGTGACATTGTGAGGTCGTTCGGGTCTTCGACGAATTCGGGGTAGAGACGCAGGGACCAGTCGAACAGCAGCGGTCGTATACCTTCGATTGCGGGAGATACCGCGGGTTCTTGCCCTCGATGTCGCGACTGGACACGTCGTTGCCGATAGTGTAGCCAACGACTTCGCCACGGTGGAGAACGATGCCTAATTCGGGCTCGGGCACGTCCCAGCTAGAGTCACCGCGGACGGCGAAACGGCGTTCAGAAGACGAGCAGACTGGCCTACTCATCGTAGGCAACGACGCTCTCCACACCGTCTTTGGTAATTCGCACCTGTTGGTTGGCCGTGACGTCCTCGTAGGTACGGCCAGTCCTGCCGGGCCAGGTGACGGTCAGATTGACCTGTTCGCGGTTCCCGAGGCCGAGGAGGGTGGCGCAATTCTCCTATGAAAGGAAGTCCGACCGCACGGTATACTGAATCGTCGTTGGCTCGCCAAGCGTCGATGCCGAAGATCTCTGCCCCGTAGACGATGAAGCCGGCGCCGTCAACGATGACAACGTAGCGGTAGTAGTCGGGCGTTACGAGCCCGCGACCGTCATGTTTAGTCAGGTAACGCTCCGAGGCCCCGGGGTTCCGGAAGACCTCACTCTCGCGCTTGAACGCCCGTCGTCGTTGTGTGACAGCACCGGCTCGGCGTGCGAACGAGCCGCCGGTGTTGCGGAACAGCGAACCGCTCGACGGTGCGGTCGCCAAACGCGAGAATCACCCACAGCACTGAGACCGTGCTCCAAACACCCGCCTGCGCTGTCCGCTTGCTGGGCAATAGCTTTACCCACCGAGACATCGACAAGCTATTACTACCCACGCTGGTATAGTTTACATTATGACACGGTACACCCCAAATCGCGTGGACGATACACTCTTTCTCATCAGCGAAGACGACGGCGACCGACTTGAGGTCGGGACCGTCGACGATATCGTCGACGCCGTCGGCGGCGAGACGTACGTCATCGAATACGACGACAAACAGCGGACCCAGCCGTGGCTCCAGACGGACGACAACGTGCTCGAGATTGACGTACGTGAGGCGATGATGACCCTGCCACACACCGGAGAGACGGTCGCGGAACTTATCGACTACGACATGTCGACGGACAGGTACGGCCTGCCGACCCGGACGTATAATTTCGCCAACCAACTGGTCGACATTCTCGAACGACAAGGCAGTTCCTAGAGCGTCGACAGCGTGGAACTGTCGTCGTTTCTCCGACCGATCACAGCGAGTCGAGTGTCACTTCGATCCCCGTCTCGACGGTCTCCTAGATGGCGGCGAGTGCCCACATATCGACGAGCGCGTGGTCGCTGTCGGGCGTCAGCGTCTCTTCTCACAGCACGTAGTCCGCAAAATAGTCGAACTCCTCTGTCATCTCATCGGCGGATACATGGCGACGGCTATCGTCAAGTTCGACCTCACGCCCGTCGAGCGTCCGGTAAATCAATGTCTGTGACGATTCGCCGAGGGACGTCGGTTCGAGGTGGATCTCACTCTCGGTGCCGACCAGTCGGAGATGGCCCGAGAGATACGAGTCTTGGCTGGCGGTACAGGCGGCGTAGGTGCCGTCGTCGAACTGAATGGTGAAGGTGGCATGCTGGTCAGGGAGCTTCCGGAATGCCTCGTCTTCGGAGTGCATCTGGACGGTCACGCTCACCGGGTCAGCCCCGAAGACAAACCGCATGGTGTTGAGCAGGTAGATGCTGAGGTCCATCACGGTCGCGCTGTAGCCCGTGAGATCGGGGTTCAGCTGCTACTGGTCGGTGTCGCGGAGACGACGTCGATCATCTCCTGGTTCATGTGGCCGTGGACGGTCACCGGATCACCGATCGTACCCTCGGTGATGAGGTCCCGCATCAGTCGAACCTGCGGGTCGGTGTGCATCCGATAGATGACTATCAGCGGTACGTCTTCGGTCGTGTCGACGAATTCCTCGGCACGTTCGAGTGTCGCCTCAACGGGTTTCTCACACAGGACGGCGTTACCGTGTTCGGCGGCTGCGGCCGCGTAGGGGAGATGTAGTGCGTTGGGTGTGCAGATGTAGACGGCGTCGTACTCGCCGGGTGCCTCGGCCTCAACGACCTCGTCGTAGGCGACCCCGGTGTGATTGCCGGTGTAGCCGTCACAGTCTTACCGGCCTTCTCGTGGCCCGAGACGGTGACTGTCGCTTCACAGAACTCCGAGGCCTGAATGACTGGAATTACCTGTTGGAGGGACCACCAGCCGAGGCCGACGATGGCGAGCCTGACCGTTCCGAAGTCCAGTGTTTCTCAGCCACAGGCGCGAACACTCTGTAGTAGGTGATCAAATGACATATATCGAGAGTCCTCGGTGACCGGCAAAAGTGTAGTGGACAGGGCGGAAACCGACAACCACGTTCGTCGTTGAGGCCCGCAGATTTGATCGGCGTCGCAGCGGTAGGTAGTAAAGCGAGAACCAACTACGTAAACGGAGAGTGGATTTCCTCGGAGACCGGCGACACCATCGACGTCGAGAACCGCCGCTGACGCGGCCGACGCGGTTGACGCCGCTGTCGCTTCGCACGATGACTGGGCGACGACTCCCCGACCGGAACGAGGCCGAATCCTCCGGGAGACAGGTACCCTCCTCCAAGAGCGGAAAGACGAGCTGACCGACCTACTGGTCGCCGAAGAGGGGAAAGCCCGTCCCGAGGCGGCCGGTGAAGTCCAGCACGCCATCGACATCTTCCACTGCTTCGCCGTAAAGGCCGCCGACCTCGGTGGGACAATGAAGTCTCCCAGTAGCCGACAAAAGAACCCCTACATCCGCCAAGAGCCAGTCGGCGTCGCAGTCCTCCGGTGTCGTCCTCGATGTCGCCGAGGCGTTGGACGAGGCGGGTCTTCCTGACGGCGTGTTCAACGCAGTGACCGGCCCCGGCAGCGAAGTCGGCTCCGAGCTCATCAAGAACGAGGGTACTGACGCCGTCTCCTTCACCGGTAGCAGCCACGTCGGCGAGATGGTCTACGAGCATGCCACAGACGTGGGCAAGCGCGTTCAGACCGAGATCGGCGGGAAGAACCCAACGCTCGTCACCAACTCGGCTGACCCCACGAGGTGGCCGATATCGTCGCCCCCGGTGGCTTTGGGATGACAGGCCAGTCATGTACGGGCTGCTTCCGCGCCATCGTCCACGAGGGCATCTACGATGACTTCGTCGCGGAGCTCGTCGACTGCGCGGCGTCCATTGACGTTGGCCCCGGTAACGACCACGAGATGGGTCCGCGGGCCAGCGAGAGCGAACCCCAGGGGACGCTCGACTACATCGAAATCTCCCTAGACGAGGGCGCGACACTCGTCGCGAGCGGTGGCCAGCCCGAGGGTGAAGCGGTCGAAGAGGGCTACTTCATCGAACCGACCGTCTTCACCGACGTCGAAAGCGACATGCGCATCGCGCAGGAGGTGGTCTTCGGGCCGGTCGTTGCTGTGCTGAACGTGAGCGACTTCGAGGGGGGTCTCGCCGTCGCCAACGACGTCCCCTATGGTCTCTCGGCCAGCGTCGTCACTGACGATTACACCGAGGCCAACCGCTCCGTCGACGAGGCGGAAGCCGGTGTGGTGAAAGTCAACGAGAAGACGACTGGCCTCGAACTGCACGTCCCGTTCGGCGGCTTCAAGCGCTCCTCTTCGGAGACGTGGCGCGAACAGGGGGCACCGGCCTCGACTTCTACACGATCGAGGAGACCGTCTACGACAACTACTGAGCTACTGTTTAGTGTGCGAAGCACGAACGACGTACCACCTCGTCGGTGACAGTCCCTCGCCGACCGCACCTGGGGTCACCCCACCACGGTTTCTACACTAGATTCCTTTCGCAACGTCGGCTTGTGTGAATCAACCTAGTAGTTATAACATGGGCTGCCGTACACAAGAACATGGACGACGCACTCGTCGTATTAGAGGATAGAGACGGCTGTGCCGACCTGCTCCGTGAGGCAGCCATGTACGCGAAAGGCACAGACAGTAAACTCGTGCTCTATTCGCCGTTGACCACCGACCAGTACGAAGAGACCGCCGAGACGCTCAACGAGATTGGGCGTGTGGAGAACCGACAGTACAGCGACGACCAAGCGCTTGGTGTCGCGTTCCAGTTCGCACGTGAACTCGCGAACAACGCGCTGGCTGACATCGACGTCGAGTGGTCCGTCGTCTCCGACATAGTTGAGGAGCGCTCGGCCGAGCACATTATCGACGTCGCCGAAGAGTACCACTGTAATCACGTCTTCACCCTCGGCAGCCCGCGGTCACCCACGGGAAAGGCCGTCTTCGGTGATGCGACTCAGCAGCTCATCCTCAACTTCTGGGGCTATGTGACGACGAAGATGGGTTAGCCACCGGTTCAACCTATTTGCCACCCCTTTCCAAAGCTACTGGTACGGATTTGACGTTGATGCTGCCACCACAGTCGGACTGCCGGTGGACTATTGCCAGACAGCTTGGTTTCTCAACCACGGTTGTCCGATTCTAGGGCGAGGATGAGTGGTGTTGTGCGGGTGATGTAGTCGAGGAGGCACCCGTGGCGTACTCTCCCACAAGTTCTAGTGCTGAGCGCCGAGTTGATACTTTACCACGAGCCAGACCATTGATTAGTTTGTTATTTTTCAACATATCTTGGATTTGAATCTTTTTCGCATAGTCGTCGATTTTATGGGTCCCTGAAAAGTGAATCAGGCACATCCCGTGATGCCTATGCGTCATAGTGATCGATTACGAGCCTTCTTGAGACTCGTCGAGCGGACGTCGTTTCTCAGGCGAGTTTATTGGAGGCCCGTTTCGGCCAGTGTAGAAAAAGAGTTTTGTTGTGCTCTGTCGATTCGCAGTTAATGTCGTTGATTACTCGCTCGACGTTAGATGCAAACTTCCCCAGATACGACGCTTTCGGGTCCGAAGTTCCGGCGTGGTGTGTCACCCCTGAGGAAACTGGATTCATTCATCGCTTTTTCGAGACGTCGCCGATTAGTCCGTCCGGTCGATATCTCGCAGTTACTAAACTCCCGGTCGAAGACCGCCTCCCTAAACCAGGTGAAGCCGCCAGAATTGCAGTTGTAGACCTGATGACTGGTGAGCGCGAAGCGGTTGCGACGACTTCCGGATGGGACACTCAGATGGGTGCGCACGTCCACTGGGGGAAAGACGACGCCGAACTATATTTCAACGATCTCGACACGGCCAAGTGGGAACCATACGGTGTACAACTAGACCTCACGACGGGGACTCGACGGGAACTCTGCGGAACGGTTTACGATGTTTCGTCTAACGGCGACCGCCTAGCAAGCCCCGATTTATTGAAAACAAGGACGACACAGGCAGGATACGGCTCAATCGTCCCGGATGAGGTAATCCCTCGAAATGACGGGACGCCAGACGACGACGGCCTCTTTGTTACTGATACAGAGACAGGTGAGACAGAGCTGGTCGTCTCCATTGCGAAAATCGTCGACGAACTCGATATCGACTGTTCGAATCACGGGCCAGGCGACTACTACGGTTGGCACACGATGTGGTGTCCCGGCGCGGATCACCTCCTGTTTCATCTACGTTACTGGCCAGAAACTGGTGACTGGACCCGCTGGGTGTCAAATCTGATCTCGGTGCGAGCGGACGGGTCGGATATCCAACTTGCGATGCCATCTGAACCCTGGCAACGAGGTGGCCACCATCATCGCTGGTCGCCAGACGGAACGCGTGTCACGATGAACCTCTCCCCTGCCGAGGGCGAACCAATCCGGTTTGTCTCATTCAACCCCGACGGTAGCGACCTCCGCGTACTTGCTGACGACATCGTCGGCTCTGGGCACCCATCGCTCCACCCGGACGGCCGGTCGCTCATTACTGATGCCTATCCTTGGGAAGATATGGCGTACGACGATGGAACCGTGCCAATCCGGTTCGTCGACGTCGAAGCGGGAACCGAACGCAACGCCCTCCGTATCCCGACGACACCGGTGTACACGGGCGAAGGCGACAAACGGATGCGCGTTGACCCCCACCCTGCTTGGGGACCAGACTACAGGTTTGTTGTCTTCAATGCTTGTCCCGACGGGCACCGAAAGGTATTCGTCGCTGACTTCGGTGATCTTGTCGGCGACTCCTCGATTTGAATCGGGGGTCCTACCACCTAGTGGTCCGATTCTTCGGCTCTGGTGAATCACCAGACTGCGGTGGATTCGGTCGTTAATTCGAAGGAGTTGAAGCGAAAGACTGTCGATGCCTATGTCGAAGATCTTCCGCTTCACGACAAAAGCGGTCACGTTGGCTAAAAATGTTGTTGGTGACCGAGGTGAAGTCGCCGCCCCCGAAGAGGGTGGCGGCTTCGCCGACTACGCTCTCGTTTCGCTGCACTATCTGCGGATTTACCTCGATGAGTCGTACCGCAACGCCCTCGATCTGCTGAGCGAAATGCCGCATATTTGTGGGGAGATCGGCCTCAAAGAGGGCGATCTCCCAGATCACTCGACGCTCGTTAAGGAATTTGACAGGTTTCAGATGAAGGTCTGGCGAGTGCTGCGCCTGTCGACGCAACTGCACGACCTCTCAGGTCACGCTGCCATTGATGCCACGTTTTTCGACCGCGAAAACGCTAGCAAGCACTACTGCCGCCGCACGAATTATCGCGTTCAGACGCTCAAAGCGACGGCTCTCGTCGATACGCAAACCCAACTGTTCTCGACGTTCATTGTACGACCGAGAAAACCAAGACACACAACTCGGCTGGCAGGTCGCCTCCCGCAACGAAGGCGACCTGCACAGCCTCACCGCCGACAAAGGCTACGACTGGATGCAGTTACGCGAAGAAGGTGTGAGACCGCTGATTAAACATCGCATCTTCCGGCCCATCGACCACGCGCATAACGCGCGGATCGATGAGCCTCGATATCGCCAGAGATCGATGTGTGAGACCGTCTTCTCGTCGATTAAGCACACGCACGGCGACGCCGTGCGTGCGCGAGAACGTGGTACCTGGTATCGTGAATTTCGTGAACTCGTCTTGAAATGTGTCGTTCATAATATCAAGCGTGCCGCAACATAGACAAGTCAACCGCTGTATGGCGATTCACCAGAGCCGTTCATCCCTTAACTAGACGGTGCCGACGTGGCCGTCTCATCAAGCGAACCATTAACTATGGGCCCAAACAATGTGCCACTCATGAAAATCCAAGATGTTCGGCTTTACCTCATTGATGACCAGGTCGGTGGCAAATCAGACGACTGGCGAACGGAAGCGACCGTTGCCAATCCGATGTCAGAGTTCGAAGCCTATGGGGAACAACGCTCCTCATGGATGGGTCCCGGCAACGATCCTTTCGCCATTGAAATCACGGCGGATGACGGTACAACCGGCATCGCAGTAAACTCGGCTGGCGGGCCGCCTGCGTGCGAAGTAATCAATGGCCATTTCCGTCAGTTCATCGAAGGCTCGGATGCCTTCGACAGACGGAAAATCTGGGAGCAGATGTACCGTTCACAACTTCCCTACGGACAACGCGGCGTATCAATGATCGCGTTGAGTGCCGTTGACCTCGCGCTGTGGGACCTCGCTGGCAATCTAACAGGGCAACCGGTCTATAACCTACTCGGTGGAAAAGTCAAATCAGAGGTTCCCTGTTACCTTACTGCCCACGAGTCAATCTTGGATCGCGTCTCAGACGAACAATTTTTTGGACTGAAACTGGCTGCCCCCTATGGACCCGCAGACGGCTACGCCGAGGGGCTTGCCCGTACTGAGTCGATGGTTGCCAGCGCACGAGACGCCATCGGCGACGAGCGTGATCTAATGCTAGACTGCTACATGGCTTGGGACAAGGAATTCACGGTCAGGGCCGCAGACAGACTTCGAGGGTATGATATCAAGTGGTTCGAAGATGCACTTCATCCCGAATGTGTAGACCAGTACGCCGACATTCGCGAACGGGTTGGACCCATTCAGCTTGCCGCGGGAAACATGGAGTTTGGTCATAAGGCATTCCACCAATTGCTTCACAACGGGGCTGCAGACATACTGCAACCAGATCTACGTTGGACCGGGGGACTAACCGAGGTGCAACGGATTGCAGAGATGGCTAAACCGTATGGCGTTCCGGTCGTTCCGCATGCGCCTTCAATCTACAGTTACCACTACGCCATAGCGAATCCAAACGCACCCTACGCGGAGTTCCTAGGGGTGTTCGAAGGTGACAGACTCACTGCACCCGATACACCTGTCGTCGGTGAGCCGGAACCAGTTGACGGATACGTTGAACTTGATGATGCTCCTGGGTTCGGAGTTGATCTTGACCGGGACCGGTTACTGCCCTACTCCGTGTAGAGGCCAATAACAGATCGACACAACCAACACAGAAGGCGTACAGCCGCCAGAGTAATTGTGAAGCAGAACTCCAAGATTTAATATTCCTTAGTGTGACCAAAGTCTATGGATGACAACAGACTAGCTGGGAAACACTGCGTAGTCACAGGTGGTGCGAACGGTATCGGCCGCGGTGTCGCGGTACGCATCGCTATCGCGGGTGCCAACGTTACAGTATTCGATCTTGAACCGTCCAATGAAACGGTTGAGGCCATAGAAGACACCGGGTCTGAGGCGGGGGGTTACGAGGTTGACGTCACAAGTCGGTCAGCGCTCGCCGAAGCCGTCGAAGACGCTATCGACAAGCGTGGGCCAATTTCTGGATTAGTTAATAGTGCTGGCGTCCAAACCAAACGACCGTTTCTCGAGACGCCGACAGACGAATTGACCCGGCACTTGGATATCAACGTTGGTGGTACATTTATTAGTTCACAGATTATCGCTTCTCACATGACTGATAACGGCGAGGGTGGAGCAATTGTCAACATCGGCTCCCTCGCTGGTGCTGGGAGTCCCAATCGGGGACAGGCAGCGTATGCCGCATCGAAGGGGGCTATCGGTTCGCTGACGACAGTGATGGCGATGGAACTAGCAGACCACGACATTCGTTGTAACGTGATCCATCCCGGTGCTATCGACACCCCAATGCTGGCGGCCTTTGCTGATGAGTCCGAAAACGAAGATTCGGAACGGACCATCAACGGTGAACGACTTGCAGACAGACACCTAGTCGGTCGAATCGGTGAACCCGAGGATGTCGGTCACCTCTGCGTGCTCCTTCTTTCGCGGGAGGGTGAGTGGATAACAGGTCAAGACTTCGTCGTCGACGGTGGCGTCGCCCACTCGAATTGATTGGTGCCTGTCTTCCTCGATCTACTCCGGCTTAGCCAGATCGTTTGCGTCTCTCATCCGCAAGCATTTGGTCGCGTCGCAAAGCGGTCTAGAGTTTGCCTCTGGTGCTCTCAATTGAGAGGTCACCGCTCATTGCTGTTTTGGTGGATCGGTCGAGCAGTTCAACGAGCACATGGAGACGGTCTTAGAGAAGCTCGGCTACGAGAACCCCGACCGCATCTGGATCGAACGCAAACAGGAGACCGTCACCCAGGGCGCCGGAAAGTCGACCAGTCGGTCTTCGACTTTCACGTCGTACGTTCGACCGACGACAGCACCACCTACGAGGACTCTATCGACCATCTGAGTGAGAGTGAACGCGAGGTGACTAGCCTGATCTTCGCGCTGGCGGGCTATCTCACTCACGATGTCTACGAAACCTGTCCGTTCCTGTTGCTCGATTCGATCGAAGCCATCGACGCCGATCGGATCGCCCGTCTGGTCGAGTACGTCGCCGACTACGCCGAGTACGTCGTCGTCGAGCTCCTCCCGGAAGACGCGCAAGCACTCGACGACGATTACGAACGCGTCACCGAAATCTGAGTTGCCGGCACTAGACGGACGCCCCCCGAAAAAGTTCTGAACTAGACAGGCCGTCAGCACTGAAAAACTCCGTCGTACGAACGCGAATCCCAGCCATCGCGGTGCCTACAGGGTAAGGCGGGTAGTTTACAGGCCGAGTTGGTCCACGCCCCATTCCTCGATTGGCGTGAAGGTTCCGAGGTTCGGTTGAATAGACGTGCCATAGGGGGCACGGTGACACTCTCGAGCGCGAGGCGGCCATCGTCGATATCAAGCGATGGGAATCCTTGCTCGTGACGTCGGTAGATACCGTCGTGCTCCTCGATCACCTCATTCTGCAGGGCCGCGGGCAGCATGTCGAGCCCCCTGAAGTAGTGGTGACCGTTGCGCTCGACGTGGCCGAGTCCGAGGGTGGCTACGAGCGCCAAGTCTTGCTGGAGGGAGACCGGACCGGTCGTAGTCAGGTCCTCGGCGGTAAGCAAGTATTGCCTCTCGTCCCGTTCGTTCAAATGTGTGGCGAGACAGGCATTGATTATCGCCTCGAAAACCCATTGCAGCTCTTGACGCTCGCCCCGCCGTAGCCGAAACTAGCCGCTTTCCCGAATGCATCTATCTTGCCGTCGGATTCGTCGATAATGATGGGTGGGCCCTCCCACGAGTCAAGCATCTCACCCGCCTCCGCCGAGAGCGCGATCTCCCGGTCAAGAGGCTGCTCGATGCAGATCAGATTGTCAACGAACCTATCGAGGGACGGTTCCGAGTCGAGTTCGCGCCAGAGTTCTTCAAGCGATCCGATCGACTCGTACTGTTAATCTGCGTCGAGAGTGGCACCGTACTCGGCGAGCGAGTCGTCGACGATACCGGACAGATTGTCGACGTCAGTCTCTCTCATTGAGCGTGAGCAAATCGATCTCGAAAGGTTCTCCCCTCCGCAACGCCGTCAGCCCGCAACAAGTCGAGTCGAAACGCCTACTTCGGTATCCTCTTCAGAAACTCTGGCAACATATGTTGCTTCGCTCTCGGCTTGTAGAGTTAGTAGGAATCGTCTCGCTTGCTCGACCAGTACCGGCCCATTTCGGGAATCCGCCAGAAGAATTTCTCGCGACCACCATCGGACACAGAGATAGTCACGTGAGATCTATTTTCAGTCCTGCAATACTCACACCCAAGGACAGGTCGCTAATCGCGAGACTAGGATTAGAGCCTGTCGTGTTAATCTAACGATGCATCAGAGAGGAAGATGAGGTAATATCAATACGATTCGAGAGTCTTTCTGGCTCTTCGAGAGGAAGTTTTTTCTTTCAATTAGTAGTGGTATTTCTATGGCAACCCCGAAACATCCGAACGTGCTGGTGATTTGTACCGACCAGCAGTTCGCTGGCGCGATGAGTTGTGCAGGCAACGAATATCTCGATACGCCGGCGATGGATCGGATCGCGGCTACTGGCACGCGGTTTACAGAGTCATACTGCGCCGCGCCGGTTTGTACCCCGTCGCGCGGGGCGATGCTGACCGGTCGGATGCCCCACGAGACTGGAATTACGGAGAATAATGACGCGATCCCCGAGGAGTACCGGGACGACACTGTCGGTCGACTGTTCGAGGAAGCTGGCTACGAGTGCGGGTACGCTGGCAAGTGGCACCTACCCGATTCCGAAGTCTCCCCCGAGCACGGATTTGAATGTCTCAGTGGGCACGACGACGACCGCGTGGTCGATCCGTGTCTGGATTTCCTCTCCCGTGACCGCGACGCCGAAACGCCGTTCATGCTGGTCGCCTCCTTCGACGACCCACACAACATCTGTGAGTACGCTCGCGGTCAGAACCTCCCGTGGGGCTCACTCAACGAGCCCCCTCTCGAGGAGTGTCCTCCCCTTCCGTCAAATCACGCGGTTCCACCGTTCGAACCCGAGACGCTCCGGCCAGAGATGGCGGACCGACACAAGACGCTGGGCGCGATGGTCGACGCGAGCCCCGAGGAATGGCGACGGTATCGGAACGCCTACTATCGGCTGGTCGAGCGCGTCGACGCCCGGCTCGGGAGACTCCTCGACGGACTCGACGCAGAGGGAGCGGCCGAGGAAACGCTCGTCGTGTTCATGTCCGACCACGGGGACGGGAACGGTGCTCACCAGATCAACCAGAAGTGGCTTCTCTACGAGGAACAAGCCCGAGTTCCGTTCGTCGTCAATCCGCCGGGTGAAAGCGTCCCATCGAGTCCTCCGGAAGGCGACGGGGGACGAATCAATACGGACGACAGCCGGACCGACGACCACCTCGTCTCGACCGGTCTCGATCTGTTACCGACGCTGTGTGATTACGCTTCGATCACCCCCCCAGCCGACTTGTTGGGGGAGAGCGTCCGTCCGTTCGTAACGGGCGAGGACCCCGCAGGCTGGCGCGACGTCCTCGTGACGGAGACGTTCGACCCGATAGAGGGCAGAATGGTCCGGTCCGACCGCTACAAATATATTGTCTACAAGCGCGGTCGCCAGCGTGAACAACTGTTTGATATGGAAGATGACCGGGGAGAACTGGTTGACCTCTCTGTGGCCGCCGACTACGACGACGTACTTGACGATCACCGACGCCACCTCCTGGAGTGGTGTCGGAAAACGAACGACCTGTTCGGAGAACGGCACCCGGCCGGTGCTCCCCTAGTTCCCGGGTTCAACCTCAAGGACCTACAGACATACATGGATACCGGCGAGGAACCCGACGCAATCGAGTAAACTACCCCACCTACTTCGCTCACCCTGACGGGTTCGCTCGTTGAGGGTGGGGCTTTGCTGTGGACTCCCGGCGATCAACTGTCGGTAGTTGGCCGATAGCCGTCGCCGTTCACCGTCTCACCATTCACACGCACGTCTACTGACGCGTCTGCGCTCGCCGACGAGCCGTTCAAGGAGGTCGTCTACGACAAACCACAAGAGGGCAGACCATCCGAACTCTCCAAGGAAGAGCACGAGCAGTTCGTCGAGGCACTTCATCAATCTCCCGAGGAAGTCGGATTCGACGCGCCCGCGTGGTCTGTGCCACTAGCGCGTCACTACCTCATCGAAGAATTCGGCGTTGAGTACTGTGAACGCCATATCCGACGGTTGATCTCCGAGCCGGGCTGTCCTGGAAGACAGCCCGGCCGGGGTACTACAAGTCCGACGAGCGAGCACAGGAAGCCTAGCAGGAAGGGTTCAAAAAAGCGCGACGACCTGGTCGACGAATACACGCTCCTCGCAATAGATCAGACGCGGCAGGTTCTCTCAACGTTGATCTATGCGTGGTTTCCAGAGGGAGAGCGCCCGTTACTGCCAGTGACGGGCACGTGGGACAGCATCAAACTACTCGGTGTGGTCAGCGATACCGGCGAGACGTTCTTTCTTCCGTGTGCGGAGAACTTCAACAGCGATACAACGATCCGTCTCTTGGACGCTCTCCAGACCGAATTCGGCGAGAAAATCTGCGTTATCTTGGACAACGCGTCGTATTTCATGGCGAACGCAGTGCAGAAATTCGCCGAGGGATCACCGATCGAACTGTGCTCTCTCCCGCGGGGTTCACCGGAGCTGAACCTCACGGAAGACTACTGGAAACAACTCAATCAAGAACTCGGAAATCGCCTCTTCGACACGCTGGACGAACTTCGTGATGCTGCATTCTCTGCGCTCGATAGCATCAAGCCACCAGATATTTTTATGATTTATGTCCGTGAGTATAAACCCGCCGCAAAGAGCTCGCTGAGCAGGTCTGCGAGCTTCATCCCAAATTAACTCAACGACCTGCTCGCTTCTCAAACTGGCTTAACTAGTGGTGCTTCAACCATCAACTGAGACGGGATAGAGCCTGCGGAGTTTGATGCGTGCGTCGTCAGTCGTGAACTGCCAGTCGATAGTTGAATCCGCCTCGTTCCTGGTTCGTTCCCACGCAGCGACCTCTACACGGAGGGTCGCTGCGTCGGGTATCCGACGATCGAGATACTGAGACGCGAGTGCGCTGAGTTCGATTTCTACCATATTGAGCCAACTTCCGTGCGGTGGAGTGAAGGGCTGTGTTGAATCACTAGACGGCGTCGGGACAGGTCGCTAAATCGAAGGAGTTGAAGCGGGAGACTTCAGTTGTTCATGACCCAAATCTCCCGCTTCACTAGCGAAATCGTCCCGGTTTCTCAAAGAGTTACTGGCGATGGAGACGAATCCGCCGCCCCGGAAGGTGGCGGCGGGTTCGCCGACTATGCCCTCGTTTCCCTCCATTGTCTCCGGATCTCCCTCGACACGTCCTACCGAATGACCATCGACGTGCTGAAGGAGATGCCACAAATAACCGGGGAGATCGGCCGCGTCAAGGCCGATCTCCCCTCGCCATCCACGTTGTGTAAAGCGTTCGACCGGATCAGTATGAGCGTCTGCCGAGTGCTGCTGCGCCAGTCGGCGCAGCTGCACGACCTCGGAACACGGTGCAATCGACGCTACATTCTACGACCGCTCAGCTGCGAGCCGCCACTACTGCCAGCGGACGAGCTACCGCGTGCAGAAGCTCAAAGTCACGAAACTCGTCGATACAAACTCTCAAGCCGGCCTTGACGTTCACTGCTCAACGAACCGTGAAGGTAGCGACGCGGATCTCGCCGAGCAGATCGCCCGCCGGAACGCGGGCGATCTGCGGTCTCTCGCCGCCGACAAGGGATACGACAAGAAATCGCTCCGCGAATCCCATCGTGACCTCGGGATTCGCCCGCTCATCAAACATCGCATCTTCGCACCCTATGATCACGCGCACAACGCCAGAATCGACGAACAGCGCTACAATCAGCGCTCGATGACAGAAACCGTGAACTCGGCTGTCAAGCGCTCGCTCGGCTTCGCCGTGCGAGCGCGTTCGTGGTTCCGTGAGTTCAGAGAAATCGCGCTGATGTGTGTCGTCTATAACATCAAGCGGGTTGTGAAACAGTGAAATCCATCGCCTTATGGCGATTCAACACAGCCCTTACCACCCATTAGAAAGTCCTAGAGGTCGCTCAGCGGCTTAACGGTATCACGTCACGGTTGAAACACCACTATAGTAGAATCTGGAAGTAGCGACGCCGTCACGGCTCAAGAGTGAAGATAGGGTTGAAACACCACTATAGTAGAATCTGGAAGTCTTTGCACCCTATGACGCGTAACCTGCTGCTATCCATCGCTTTTCACCCTTACGTCAAGAGAGATGAGCAAATACTTCTGGAGATTACTATAGACAGTGCCACATTTTCCTTGATGTCAGACAATCTCACAATACCTGGCGGTGATTCGACATGGACAATGTCAATACCCAAGACCAGTAATGTGCGCTTGACCCCTCGAAAGGACGTAGGGCCAATCTTTCAGATTTCACCGACTAGAGTGGCGGTATCCCAACTATTGGACCGTTCTATAAATTATTAATCCCAGATATTTTTCTTCGTAGTAATAGCTGAATTTTTGATATTTCCGATATTGCCGGATTGATGGATTATCTCAGGGTTGAAACGGCATTAGTGCAACCCCAATCTTCGAGATTGTAAATTGTCGTGCACCATCTAAATAAAGAATGGAGCGAGAGTAGAATCACAATGAACTCAAGTCTGAGGAAGACGCACCGACAAACTCCTTATTGTACTAGTGAACCCATTAGATAACAACACTATGTCTGTAATTCAATTCCCCATCTCGGGCTCAATGTTCCATATTTGGATATTGACTAAAAATCGGGTACCCGATTTCTTCGAGTGGGAAACTTGTTCTGAAATGGCATCCGGTATTGCCGAAGTCCTATGCATAGTATTGATATACCTGAGCTATACCAAGATCCGCGAGGCCGCACCGATGCCAATCTCCGGCGGCAAACACGAGTTCACCGCTGGGCCACGAGGACCTCCTTGAGGGGAGCGCAGTCGACATCTTCCTGCCTGATGTGGGTCGCGTCGGCGGCATCACGGAACTGCAGAAAGGCGCCGACATGGCGGAGCGAGACCGTCGACCGCGACCCGACGAAATCGAGTACTCGTGGGACGGCCACGTCATCTGCACCCGTGACGAAGAGAAGTTCGACCGCCTGCTTGACTTGATGACGCCCATCCAGTTTGAAGAGGAGTATCAGGGTCAGTCGAACATCGGGACCGAAGCAGACGTCCGGGAGTATTTTATCATGGGGACGCCCGAAGAGTGCGCTGAAGCCATCCAACAGCGAGTCGATATCGGAGTGACGAAGTTCCAAGGCTGGTTCATCGACTTCCCAGATATGGGTGGGACGGAACTGTTCGCAGACGAAGTAATTCCACAGTTCAGTTGAGGGTGTCAGCGTTGGAATGTTCGGATCTGCACACAATCCGGCAATGACGGAAATTCATTTCACATATGAGACCACATACCACAGTATGGATAAAAACGTACCGGTCAAAGCGGTGAAAATCTCACTCGAAGTTGTGGACCTCATTCGGAAACTCGACGGTGCGGGCGTCTCTGAGCTCTCACGAGAGATTGACAAACCAAAAGTACCATTCACGACCATCTACGGACGCTAGAACAGATGGAATATCTCGTGAAAGAGGGCGGCAAGTACTAATCAGCACTCGGTTCCTGCAACAGGGTGTATACGCACGTAGTAGACAAAAGGGCTCTGGTGAATCGCCATACTGCGGTCGATTTGGCTATGTCGCGGCACGCTTGATGTTGTGAACGACACATTTCACGACGAGTTCACGAAATTCACGATACCACGTTCGCGCTCGCACGGCGTCGCCGTGCGTGTGCTGAATCGACGAGAAGACGGACTCACACATCGATCTCTGGCGATATCTAGGCCCATCGACCCGCGCGTTGTGCGCGTGGTCGATGGGCCGGAAGATGCGATGCTTAATGAGCGGCCTTACGTCTTCTTCCCGTAGTTTCTCGCGTAATTGTATCCAGTCGTAGCCTTTGTCGGCGGCGAGGCTGTGCAGGTCGTCTGCGTTGCGGCAGGTGATCTGCCAGCCGAGCTGTGTGTCGTGCGTTTTCTCGGTCGTACAGTGAACGTCAAGGACCGCTTGAGTGTCTGTGTCGACGGGAGCGGTCGCTTTCAGTGTTTGAACGCGGTAATTCGTCCGGCGGCAGTAGTGCTTGCTCGCGTTCTCACGGTCGAAAAACGTGGCATCGATGGCGGCGTGACCCGAGGGGTCGTGCAGCTCCGACGAGAGTCGGAGCAGCACTCGCCAGAGTATCACGAATGCTTACCCCGTGGTGAGGATTCGTGTTCTCACCACGACGTAATTTTGATTTCGCGGAGTGGACGCTCGAGTTGAAGAGTCAACGAGGAACTAGTATACCCTGAGATCGCTCTAGTGAACCATTAGATGGCGTCGGCTTCGACCGTTAGAATTTGGAACATAAAGCGAAAAACTTTCGACATGGATCATCAACAGTCTTCCGCTTCAACTCTTTGAATTAACGAACGAATTCGTCGCCGTCTAGTGGTTCACCAGAGAAAAATATAATAAATGTAGGGTATAGAACTTGTTCAACAGATCATTAGTAGATGCGAATTGACTCGATCTCGAAGGTTTCTCCAACTGAACCTCCGCTGTCTCTGAGGAGATCCAAGCGAATATTAGTCACAGTAGTATTTTCTCCGGGGATTGTCACCTCATAGGTATTCTCTGCTCCAGATTCACCGAGATAGTAGGATTCACCCCTACTACTTGACCAGAAGCTATCCATCTCTGGAACTCTCCAGAAGAACTTTCCTCGCCCACCTTCTGGAGCGGACGAGGTCATGGTCAGCTCAATTCTTCGAGGGTCACTAATATCTAATTGAATATCGTTAATCTGAATTCTCGGGTTTTCACCTGTCGGATCTACGATGAGCGACCCATCGGAAAGAGTCGTCTCAGCGTTGCTGCTCCCATACCAACCACCTTTGGTTTCTTCAAACTCCCAAGAACTGACCACAGGTTGATTGACTTCTACACTCGCCCGAGACGTGTCAATTAACTGTCCTCCGGTGAGAGTTGCTGTAGCTGTTAGTATGGCATCTGTACCAGACGACCGAGGCACAGCAACATCAAATAGCAGTGATCTCTCTTCATTCGCACCTAAGTTGAAAGGACGTGAACTGACTTCCCAGTCCCAATTCTCTGGTCCCTCTGCGGTGATTTTTCCAGACACTTGCTCGTTATAGCCATTCTGTAGTACGACTCTGAGTGTAGCGGTATTTCCTGCTTCTACTGGATCGGGTTCTACGGAGGTAGAAACAATGTCAACGAGCGATTCCGTGCTGACCTGTGTGGCTGATTTTTGTTGAACCGGGGCACCCCGGAGAGAGTAGCTCACATTACTTCCAAGATCGATTCTATCATCACCTACAATGTTCCCTGCTATCCCACTATTTTCATACTTGCTAACTGGTGTCTCGAGAGGAACCATTACGTCGAACTCAGCAACAAATTGGCCCCCTGAGCTAATCCTTCCAACAGTTGTGGTACCCTCAGTCACCGTCCAACTATCTGGAACGTTTAACGACATATCGGCATCCCGCATCTGGAAGTCGCTGTTATTCGCCAGCGTCACTTTGACTTGGTTTGTTTGCCCAGTAGTTATTTCATCTCCATAGACATCCACATCCATTTCAATATTCAACAGTTGAGAAAGCGAAGAGGAGAGTGCCACATGTGCGTCATTGATTGGAGACTGAAGGTTGTTTACAACGTCATCATTTAATTTTCCAACGTGTTCTTGTCGATCAACCCAGTCATTTAGCTGAGTAGTGGACCGTAGCGCGCCTTCAATACTTGTGAGGATCTTTTCATCTGCTGTTCTGGGAGAGGTTCGGTTATCAAACGCATTTTTGATTCTGCTCAGAATGGTATCCGTCCGCTTGAATATGTGGTTTGCCTGCCCCTGGGCAATAATATCGCGCTCCTGTGCACTTTCCACTTCAGTTCGCAGGACATCTACCCAGTCGTAAGCCTGTACAAGATGAGAGAGGACGGGATCTGCAGGGCCGATTTGAGGCCGGTGCGCTAATTCCAGCAAGGCACCTTCAACAGTTGTATTAGAGATTTGCAACGCAATGGTTCCCCCTGTGAACTCTGGTGGAATCACAATCCAGCCCGTCGAACGAATTCCTGGATCATCCATTCCTCTCGCGTTATTCGCTCCAATATCGTCCGAACCGTCCAGTTCGTCGCTGACTATTTCTCTGGTTTTCGACTCGTTCACTATTTTGAGACGAGCGGCGGGACCCGGCACATCGGCCGTCAATCTTGTCACGAGCGGCTCGTCACCTATGTCAGATGGAATCTGGAGACTCGTTGGCGTGTTAGTGAACTCATCGCTGTTATTCGAAACAGGCGCTTCGTTTTGCAGTCCAGTTGACTCAATTCGGTCAATATGAGATGGAATACCCGATGAATTATTTGTTTCTATAGTAGTATTTAGAGGGTCGTAATATGCAATCTCAACAGTCCCGGCGCTTAGGATCGCCGTTGAATCAGAGACTCCATTTTCTTGAACGGTTCGCAATTGAAGCGCGGCCGACCCGGCCAAATACCCGACAGGGATACGGACCCAGTCTGTCGTATTGGCTCCATCGCTCTTAGACGTGATCGTCTCACTATATGCAGTATCGTTACCACTAATCCCAAGCCTTGCTTCAGCTTCAGCATTGGTCGAATCGGATTCAATCTCGACATCTTTTAACCGAGCAAATACGGGAGTTCCTGGCACTGTTAGTTCCGTAAATGGTACTTGCAGTGGTGAGTCCTGGAATTCCGTTGACGATGACTCAACGGGTGACTTTGGCAAGTCGATAGAGATCCATGAGGTAATCAGGTCTTCCTTGTTAGATGGTGTATTGATCTGCCGCTCCGACCTGTCAAGTCGATCAAAATCAATATCCGTGATTCCAATCAGCTGTTGTCCGGCGAATGAAGTATCATACAGGAACCCGTTACTTCTCGCAGTGTCAATGTAGCTGAGGATACGGTCGGAGCGCCACCGATCCGGGTCTATTTGGAAATCAGCCGCCGCTATATTCCGGTCATATAATACCGAAGTCTGCCACTGATTGTCTATCTTTTCGATTAACAAGGGCCAACTGCCGTTCTGAGTGTCGCGAGCGAGAATATGGACATTGCTATCATCATCAACGACGATTGCTGGTCGGCCGAGTGGGCCCTTCCCTCCAAAATTGGTCGCAGCTTCGGTCACCCACTCACCAGTTTCGGGATCATGATAGGCATGGTAGATTTGTCTCGTACCTCCTTCCTCGGCAGGCTCGTTGAGACGAGTGTATGCGACGTGTGGTGCGTTATTTTGAGGGTCATACGAGAGCCACCCCTGATTAGTGATTCCACCATACGGTGTATCGTCGACAACTTCGGCCTCTTCTACTGTGATTGGGAGGTCATATTCGGTCCCGTCACTTCGAGTCCACGTTTCGCCACCGTCGGGACTTCGGGCATAACACAGGTTATCATTGGGCGGACCGGGATTGTCGAAGTTACCTAGGTTCCGCCAAGTGAAAAAGTAATGCAGAACGTCGTCATTCGACTGAACAAGTCTCCACATATAGGCATTGACTGAATTCTCACCATCGTGGAAACTAGACGTTAGCGGATGCTGAAGCGGTTCCCATTCTTCAGCCTCGCTGTTCCACTTGTTCAATGTCCACCGTCCGTTCGTAGGTCGTCCGTCGCGGTATCCATAGAGAAGTGTACCATCGTTCAGACGGGTGAATTCTGGATATGTCGCCGTCTTCTCGTTCTCACCCGTCATGCCGAAGTGCTCTTCACCAAACGATGAGATGTCTTCTGGTTCTGCACTTCGACGCCACCGAACCTCAGAGACCCGGACGTTATAACTAATGAAAATATGTCCTTCGGGCCCAATACCGAGTCCTGGAGCCCAATGTGAATCCCAGTTGTCGATCTGAATACCGGTGTTGTTCTGTGTCCACTCACCTTCGGGTAGATCTCGAACAGCAACAACTAAATCGCCCTCGTAGGTCCAGTATGCAACGTATTGACGGCCGTTGTATGTCTTCAACCGAGGGCAGTATGGGCTTGTATTTGCTCCGGCCTGTCCCTCCCCTCGATTGCTTAAGTTCTGGCGACTGAGTGGACCAGAGACAGGTCCTAATTCCGTCCTGATTTGATCCTCTTGACTGCTGGCAGTTGCATTACTTACTCCAAGTCCGGTCGTCAGGGCCATGCTCCCTACACCAGATAGAAATGTCCGTCGGTCAGTCGACAATTTTGAACACGGTGTGTGGTTGTTTTGTGATTCATTGCTGTTCCGAGCATTATCGTTGTTTGAATCCATTGGTTGCGTGCGTGTGCTGCGAAGATATTTTTCTACGATACACCTGTGTAGGGCCAATTCTGACACTATTTTGTGCAGATCGCCTTACCACTTGGTAATCGGCCACAGGACTGTGACTAGTTAGCGGACGACGCAGCCTCAATGAGGCACAGACGATTATTAAGTATTTCGGCAGACATTATCGATATGTCTGCAGAGTTAAATAAGGCGCATCTCGGTTGCATAACGGTAGCGAACACCTCCTGCAATATGGGTCGTCGCTGGTGCCTCTTTTCGGCGTCTTCGATCAGCCACTTCAACACGGCGGTGGCGGCTAGCAGAGGTCTCACTAAGTTCGCAAAAGATGAACTGAACATCGACTGGAAGGTCGCGGTCTAGTGGTCCGGCGGAAACACAGTCTCCTCGTCGACCTGTAGGTAACCAAATCCAATAGATCACGACTCAGAATCAGCTAGCTGAGGATGCTTTGTGAGGTATTGAGACTTCATCAAACAGTCTCTTTCGTTCAATCATGTGTTCTTTGGCAGCGTTGAGATTGAGCGTCATGCCAAGAATAGACTTTTCGGGACGCTCGTATGTAACACATTGTTGATTTCAGAGAGTCGCATTGACAGATGTTTGAATGCTTCTTGGTCGAGGGGGGTTCTGGAGAGTTCGCTAGGTAGCTAAAAGACGTGGAGATACTGTGTCAACTTATCCTTCAAGACGCCTTGGTGCGACGAAAGCCACCGTCACGCCAGCGAACCTGTTGGAGCAGGTTCGCTGCGAACGATTCCGAGTCAGATAAATCGAGTGGGATCATTCATGTCGGACATCGCTAGTGCGGTGGGCTTGTCCATTTTGATTCCAGAGCCACGCTGAACAGTATCAACAATCCTCTTCTCAAGGGCAATCCTAATTACATAGTGTTCCCGTTATCGGAATGGCGTCATCTCAATACTATTGGCTCTCGACACAAAGTTTAATTATCCTGACTTCGTCTGTAATATAAATATGAGCGATTACGACCGCACAATTAACGAGATACTCGTCGTCGGAGGCGGTGATATTGGTCTGTTGACTAGCCTTTGTATAAAAAAACTCAACCCCGACATTGACGTAGCAGTCGTTGATGATTTTTCCGAAGATCCCCCCGAGGTAGGAAAGAGCACCTATCAAGAGATAATTGATATTTTCCACGAGTTCCTCGAAATCGATGAAATGCGCTTCTTAAAAGAGGTCAAACCAATCTGGAAGTCCTCGGTATTCTTCCGGAACTGGACGGAATATGGTCCGTTCCACTATAGCTTCGATGACATCCAGAAGTACCCGGACCCCAATACGTCTCACTTCTTGGATAAGGCCTATCTGTACTACCATGAATTGTATTCAGACCCGGAGTGTCAGACTATCAATGAGTGGTTAGTTGAACTCGGCAAGTCGCCGATCAACTTCGAGATGACGGGCGAGTGGAGTCGGTATGGACCACGTGCGTATCACCTCGATCTGAATCGCTTCAACGAGTTTCTCCAAACGATCTGTGGGGAGCGGGGAATCAACCTGATCGACGATATCATCGAAACCGTTGAAACTGGGGATGGTCGGGTCACACGGGTTCAGAGCGATCAGGAAACCTACGAGGCAGACCTCTACGTCGATGCCACGGGTTTTCGACGCGTGCTTCTGGACGAGTTCGACGTACCATTCAGAAATTTCGACCTCCCACTAGATGCAGCCCTCAGCACCAAGTTCGAGCGCCCACTCTCGGAAGTCGAACCTGCGACAGTTATCGAGTCGGGAGACAACGGCTGGTTCTGGCAGATCGACACCTACGAATTCCGTGATGTTGGTTATGTCTACGCTACGGATTTTGTGGATGCGGTGTCCGCAAAAGCGGAGTTCGTCGAGTACGTCGATGGCGACATATCGGCTGACGAACTTGAGTGCCACGAGTTCCAATCGGGGTACTACGAACAAACTTGGACCGGAAACCTGGTGGCTATCGGTAACGCTGGGGGGTTCATCGAGCCGCTTCAATCGACCGGTCTCACCTCAAATACCAAGAACGCAGTTCAGTTGGCTCACCTGCTGTCTGCGTACGGTTCAGCGGACTACCCAGCTGCGAGGGAAACCTACAATGGTTGGGTCACGCGTCAGTGGGAGACGGTGTATGACTTCATTAGTGTACATTACAAGTACGCCAACGGCGACACACCTTTTTGGAAACAGGTCCAGTCAATGCCCGTCAGCGAACGCGTCACTCGCATCAAAGATCACTTCGAGAGCTGTGGCTATGCGGTGAAAATCGATCCCATACAAACACCCAAGACTGGTCAGACGCCTTTGATCGACAGCGCCGTGTTCCCCACGGTGAGCTACTTAACGATCCTGCGAAACTTGGAAGTCCAATCTGATTTTTACGAGACGCTCGATCTCGACGTCTCTGAGGAGGCGCGGACCTTCCTTGAGGAGTACTACCGGGGTGAAAAGAAAGATGCAGAGGCCTTCCTCACCCACGAGGAGTTTTACAAAGGGGTACTCTTTGACCCCTGGTAGAAATACATTGTCGAATACCAATGATTGAGTACGCACATGAGGGTAGAGATTTCAACAACTGGCCCCCCAAGATCTGTCAGAATGGGCTGTATAGGTGACTCCTGAAGAGTCCCGTATACATCTTCGAGGAGGTTTCACCCCACACTTCGGTATAGTTGAAAACTAGCATTGAGTCCACTAGAAGGTGGTAGAACGCTCACGGATTCTGAAGGAAGGCTCAAAAAAGAGCAATCTACATATCTGTTCGCCGTCCAAAGTATACTATAATGGAAATCGGAGTCTGTACGATCTCCTCAAAATCCCACTCTATCGAATCAGTTCTGGAAATCTGTCACGATCTATCGGTCGATGGTGTCGAGATTTGGGGCAAAGACCATATTCCCGATAGGTCCCAACAGACGTGTCAAGCAATCGCTGCCGCCGGAAGTCGGTGGGAAGTAACGATTCCCGTGTACGGATCCTACCTCCGCGTAGGCGGAGAGGACTTTGACCAGAAGATGGAAACCGAGCTTGACGTGACAGAGTGGCTCGGTGCTGACAAGATTCGCGTCTGGGCCGGGAATCGAGAATACGCAGAGTGTGACGAAATGTATTGGAACCAGGTCGTTAGTGATCTCGAACAACTCGCCAGAGCGGCCCAACAGAGGGGACTCTCAGTAACTGTGGAACGACACGCTGGAACCGTGACAGACAGGACGGAAGGTGCGAAAGCGCTGATTGAGGCTGTCGATTCACCAGTCATTGGTCTTAACTGGCAGCCTTTGTTTGAACACGATCCGGACACAATAGCTACCGACGCAACCAGACTCGCACCTCTCACAAACAACGTCCATCTCCAAGCGATGTCTGCCCCTGATGAACAGAAGAGGTGCCAACTATCTGATGCGTATTTTAATGTCCCCAACGTCATCGAAATCTTCGATGACATCGGATACGATGGATTTCTCGAAATTGAGTTCGTTACTCAATCAGCACCCTACGAGGTTGCGCTTGCGGCCGATGTTGCCTATCTAAAGGCGCTCCTTTGATATCATGTCTGGAGATTTGCTGTCTGATCCGAGTGTGATTGTCTGGGAACAGTATGGCCATCCATAGACACTCGGCTCGTTCCCAATCGACTGAGTCTCACCTTTCGAGCACCACTAGCCACAATGAATGAGGGAAATGAAGTAGTCTACAACGCTGTCGCGACATCTTCTTGCGGCCACCAGGGGCGGACGTGACCAACGTGGACAAGAACAAGAGGGTCGTGGCACGTCGGGATCGCAGTGTCACAACGTAGAGGGAGCTCAGATATGGATTATCCAATAAATAGCCACGGGAGAAACGCTGGTGCAACGTAGAGAAACCACTGTACTGGCCACGTGAGACCCAGCAGAATAATCCCCCAGGGGTCGGAACCAAACGATGGTTGAATCGGCCACTCGGATCCGGGGTGCTGTTTCTTCCGTGGATACACGTAATCGAATACCAAGTGAACTGCCATGCCGAGGGCTGCAAAGTGTACCAGTTCGACGAGCAGCGGTGAGTGGGGGACATTCAGATCGACGATAATCTTGTATGCTATTGTCGGCGCTAAGAACGTGTGAAAGAGCCAGGAGCGATGGAACCGCTCACTAAGCGAATCGACATCGGGGATGAAGACACCGACAACGATCGCTGCTGCCATGGCAGGGTGGGAACCAAGAAGGATGGCGAGCACTGCAGCGGCGATTGAGACACCGAGGCAGAGACGTCTGTCTGTCATACTTGATCACCGGGCTGGTATAGGCCGGTTCCTCTTAATTGTGCGCGGAAGTGCGCTGGTTTCGATACACCAATTGTGAGTAGCCCATATGTCACCATGATGCTCTACCCCTGTAGGCGTTCGCGACATCGCTGGCCCCGCGTCCGACGAGTTCCTCGTACATAATGACTTCTAGCAAGGCAATTGCTCCTGGGACGAAAATCACAGTAAGTCCGGGGAAAAACACCATCAGAAGGGCCAATACCCCGGCTATAGCGATTTGAAGCACCGAAAAGTACGGGTGGTTGAGAGCAATATCGGCGCCGTCCTGCATGGCTTTTCGAAAGCCCGGGTTCGAGGGCGCTCGGACCGTCACGCTCGCCGCCCGCAACAACCAGAGTGGAAATATCACAAGTAGATACAATCCGACCATAGTAGTGAGAAAGAGGAACAGCGAGCCATCAAGTGTGTACGCCGTCACGTAGATCGTCGTCACAAGAACGACCGAGGCGAGGGCTAGGGAATACGGCAGTCCGCGGGTCAAGTTCTCTCGATACGCCGTCGTGAACAACCGCACCCGCTCGCGCTCCGTTGTCGGACCACCACGGTTCTCACCCCTAACAACGGCGGTTAGGACAGTTGAAAGCGCCAAAAGACTGGCACCGACAGTAATGATGGGAACCGACCCGAGCACGAACAAAACGTTCTGGAGAATGATCGTGACCAGATCGCTGTACAAGACGCGGGCAAACGTAGTAAGGGACCCCCGAAAGTCTTGCCGTGCCGTTTGGTCTGTGCTCATCTATACTCATAGAGATACTCGGATGGCAAATAGTTCACGGTGCTACGAGTGATTCAAAACAGGATTTGCGAGGAGTAGGGTTAGTTAACCCTACCAATAGGATTCCCAGTCAGAGGTCGCACGCACGAGTCCCTCGAAGTAGAAATAATCGCCCCATATGCAGCATTCGCCGTAGTCTCCGTTCGGCTTGTTATACGTGCCCTCCTTCAGGATCCCGTTGGAGTCAGATGATTCCGTGGTGTAGGACTCGGTTAGCGATCCAAGTGTTGTTACTGCGGCGTTTTCATACACGGACCGCTGAGTAGTCCCGACATCGAAGTGGGATGAAAGTTCAAACAGTCCACACGCTGCAATTGCGGCGGCGGAACTGTCTCGGACATCGTCCGCTTCTGGTGCGCGAAAGTCCCATCGCGGAACGTGGTCCTCGGGGAGATGTTTGAGGTAGAAATCCGCGACGTCGACGGCCGTCTGCAGGAATGCCTCCTCGTCGGTATACCTAGCTGCGAGTGCTAAGCCGTAGATGATCCAGGCTTGTCCTCGGGACCAACACGAGTTGTCTGCGAATCCCTGGAAGGTCTCACCGCCGATTGGTGCCCCGGTTGTCACGTCGAATTTGTACGTATGAAACGTGGATCCGTCGTCACGAACGAGGTACCTTGCCGTGTTCTCGGCGTGGTTGGTCGCGATTTCGTGGTACTGGTCGTCTTCGGTCGCAATACTTGCCATAAATAGGAGTGGCAGGTTCATCATCGTGTCGGCGATAATCCGACCGTGGGCCCACTGTCCCCAATCGGTGGCCTCAGGTTCCGCTGGATCACCCCAGGCCTGGATGATTCCTGGATCCGGCCAGTACCGCTCCGTGAGCCGGTCAGCGGCATCGAGTGCCATTTGTTCGCTTGCCGGGTTATCCGTCAGCATCGACGACGCGATGGCAGACAACGTATAGAGAAACCCAATGTCATGACCAATGACATCTTCGGTTTCTAGCCGATCCGCAAATCTTGGGAGTTGTGACTCAGCGACCGATCGATACGCGTCTTTGTCCGTCGTTTCGTAGGCCAGCCACAGCATACCCGACCAGAACGAGGGTGTCCATCCTTCGAGATCAGACGCCTCGTAGTAGAGATTCTCACTTGATGCACTTGGGAAGTGATCAGCGAACGGCTCGATATTTTCTTGGATACGTCGAAGACAGAATTGTTTTGCTGTCTCGAGATGTTTACTGTCGACGTCTGGGTGACTCTCGTACCGCTCAAGGACATCTTCTGGTGTGGATGATGGGTAGGTCATAGATCTATTGCAATCGTACAACCCGACA
>NZ_PSYY01000004.1:0-322641 GCF_003383025.1 Haloferax sp. Atlit-4N
CGACGACGACGTTCCGAAGCTGGTTCGAGAACGAGTCGTAGACGAGAAGCGCCCAGCCGCCGGCCGCGCCGGCCGCCGCTTCGAATTCGCCCTTCCAGGCTTCGTAGGAGCCGAAGTCCTCCGCGATGCGCTCTGCGAGCGCACCCTCGGGCTCGTCGCCGCCTTCCGGCGACATGTTCTGCCAGAACAGGTCGTGCAGGATGTGTCCCGAGCCGTTGTGGGTGACGTTACGAAGCGCGCCGGCAGACGAGCCGAACTCGCCTGCTTCGCGGTTCTCGGCGAGGGTCTCCTCGGCCGCGTTCCAGCCGTTGACGTAGCCCTGATGGTGGGTGTCGTGATGCCACGTCAGCACCTGCTCGGAGATGTGGGGCTCAAGTGCGTCGTACTCGTACGGGAGGGGGTCAAGTTCGTAGTCTGACATTGGTGTTCGCAGCTAGACCGAGGGACCGAACACACATGTACTTTCGCTGAACGCGATTTACGTAGTGGATGTGATAGTTCGCGCTCGCACCTCGACCCACGATTTACTAGCTCTTGGGGGAGTGTCTGCGGGCCGACGAGTAGGACGCTTTCAAACAGACGAATCCGAGTCGTTCGTCTGGTTCGAGATTTGGGAAGACGCACTCTGCGGGCGGAATAAAACCGTGGTTTCGCGGAGTTGTCGTTCGTGTTTGGTAGCCAACAATTTATTATAGTAGACCGCCGTCACGAACTGACGTGCTCGAAGAGTTCAACTATTCGTCATTACAATCTGATGGAGCGGTTCCTCCCTCTGAACCGGGCCCTATCGCACTCTCGGTGTCAGACCTCCACAAGCAGTACGAGGGTAGCGATGGTCGGGTCACGGCAGTCGAGCAAGTGGACTTCGACATCGAGCGGGGCACCGCCGTCGGGTTGCTCGGACCCAATGGTGCCGGGAAGACGACCACGATTAAATCGTTGCTCGGCCTCATCGTTCCCACAAACGGAACGGTCCAGATTCACGGGACTGACGTACATGACGAACCGGAGCGCGCGTACCAACACATCGGGGCGATGCTGGAGGGCGCTCGGAACGTCTACTGGCGGTTGACGGTTCGGGAGAATATGCGGTTTTTCGCGGCACTCGCCGGAGAGTCGACGGGGCAAACAGAGCGACGTCAACAGGAACTGCTCGAGAAGTTTGGGCTCACAGACAAAGCTGACTCGACCGTCAGAGAACTCTCACGGGGCGAAAAGCAGAAAGTCTCGCTCGCCTGCACGCTCGCGAGGGACGCCGACGTCGTTCTGCTGGACGAGCCGACGCTCGGACTCGATGTCGAGAGTTCGCTCGAGCTGCGCAAGGAGCTTCGTCGTCTGGTCACGGACCAAGGAACGACGCTTCTCCTGTCGAGCCATGACATGGACGTCATCGAGGACATCTGCGATCGAGTTGTGGTGATGAATGACGGTGAGGTCGTCACTGACCAGAGCGTCTCGGACCTCCTCGATGTGTTCGACATACAGTCGTATCGTATCGTAGTCGATGGGACGCTCTCACAGCGGGTCCGTCAGTACCTCTCAGCTCAGTTCGACGCGGACTCGTTCGAGACGAGAGGTGATTCGACCCAGTTTTCGGTCCGCGTCAGCGGCGACGAGTTCTACCGACTCGTCGACGGACTGCGCGAGGTCGGGTGCGAAGTCGAGTCGTTCACTTCGGTCGAACCAGACCTCGAGGAGATATTCATCCAACTGACAAACCAGTCTTCGGAGGGCTCACTCGGATCTGGCCGCCCACCACAAATGGACACGCAGACATGAGTTCGGAGCCAGCGCACTCGACTAGCCTCGGTGGGACGAGGACACTCGTCGGCCTTGGTCGCCTCCTCTGGGAGGTCATCAGAAAACAGTTCACCGTGATGTTCCGGTACCGCGTGAACTTCGCCATCAACGTGGCGACGATGTACGTGTTCTTCGCCATCGTCTTCTTCGGCGGACAAGCGGTGGTGGGCGGAATCGGTGGGTCGCCACAATCGCTCGATTCGACGCTCAACGGCGTCATCGTCGGTTGGTTCCTCTGGACGATGGCGCAAGGCGCGTACTCCGGTCTCTCGGGGAACATCACACAGGAGTCCCAGTGGGGAACCCTCGAACAGCTATACATGTCTCCGTTCGGATTCGGCCGCGTCATGCTCCTGAAAGCGGCCTCGAACGTGATTCAGAGTATGGCTATCGGCGGAGTTATCCTCGTGCTCATGCTGGTGACTACGGGACGGACGCTCTCGGTCGACCTGCTCACTATCGCCCCCGTGGTAATCGCTTCGCTACTTTCGGTCGTCGGAATCGGGTTTGTGTTCGCGGGCCTCGCGCTTATCTACAAGCGAATCGGAGCGGTTTCGAACCTCATGCAGTTCGCGATGGTCGGTCTCGTGGGAGCCCCAACGGCAGACGTACCGGCCCTTCGGCTACTGCCGCTCGTCCAGGGGTCCGCGCTCCTCCAGCAATCGATGCGCCGCGGGATTCGGCTGTGGGAGTTCTCGGCCGAAGAACTGTCCGTCCTCCTCGGGGTCGGTGTCGGTTATCTCGTCTGCGGATACGTCGTCTTCAAGTACTGCTCGCGGGTCGCTCGTCGCCGCGGTGTCATGGGACACTACTGAGTGACACCCACCGACGGGGTATCGGCCAACTCTCCCCAGTGACGACACGAGCTGAATTTATAACTAATTGCCATTAGTTTTATAACATGTCGTTTAGATATACAATTTGATGTCAGTTGCATTGGACATCGGCATTGCACGTACTGTTGACAAATCACACTACGACGGCCTCTTCGGGTCGATCATCTCCGATAAGTTCGAGATGTCCCACGACAGCACCGGGACGGCGTCGTGCTACCTCCCGTGCCACACGGCCTCGAAGCTCCCCTGCTGCGACACCACCAACTGAGGTGTTCCCGAAGCTTCTCCGCGTCGCTCGACCGCGGAGAAGCCCATCGGTTTTTCTGACGGCTCGCAGGCGCTTTCCGATTCACTCCGTAGCGTACCGATTCACATCCACTATGACGACATCGACAGCTGACGAGATGGTGTTCACACAACAACAACGTCGCGAAATCGCCGGTCGCGCCCGGACGCTCCACGAGCGTCTCGAAGGTCCCTCCAATGACTCCGGCCCCGACCCCGAGATATCTCCGACGACGATTCTGGACGAGTGGGAGGGACTTTTCGCCGACGAAGAACAGTTCACCGAGCGGTTGGCGGCCGACGGAATCCAGCGGGCAGATGCCGAAGCCCAGTTGGCGGCCACGAAGTGGCCAAGCGACGTGCCGCTCCCGGCGTGGATCGAGACGATCGAAGAACTAATCCAGTACCTCCGGGCTTCCGACCCGACGCGCTACTCGAGTACGCCGGACGACGTCCCGTTCCGGGAGCTTTTGACCGGGTTCAGCGAGTTCGCGCGCGGTCGGCTCGGTACGCTCTCCGTTCCGGACGAGTCGGTCGAGCCGCTGGTCGAAGGGCTGACCAGACGGTTCCACGCGCTCTGTGTCCGGCCGCTGTACGTCGAATTCAAGAGCTTCGTAGAGCACTTCGACCCCGAACTGGCTGCGGCCGACCCCGACGAGTTCGACGATCCGCCGACCGAGTACTACGAGGAGTTCATCGACGCAATGTTCGCACACGGGATATCTAACCTCTGCGTCGAGTACCCTGTTCTCGCCCGACAAATTGCCGTCATTATCGACAACTGGGTCGACGCGATTTCCGAACTCTGCCAGCGGATTCGAGACGACGCTCCCTCGCTCAGGGAGCGGTTCGGCATCGACGGTTCGGTGACCTCGCTCGAACCGCTCTCGACGGACGCGCACGCCAAGGGCCGAATTCCGGTCCGCGTTTCGTTCGGTTCGACGGACGTCATCTACAAACCGAGAGGCGTCGACGGGGGTGTGGCCCTGTACGAAGTGCTCGAACGAGTAAGCGAACGCACGTCCGTCACGACCTTTCGGTCGCCGGAATACCTCCCCAGAGACAGCTACGGGTGGATGGAGCCGATAGCGTACGACGACTTAGCCGATACCGACGCAGTACGGCGGTACTACGAGCAAGCGGGCGTCCTCACTTGCGTCGCGTACGCGCTCAACATGACCGACTGCCAGTACGAGAACCTGCTCGTCGACGGTGAGAGCCCGATGGTCGTCGACGGCGAGACGGTTTTCCACCCCTACGTTGATCCGGCGGCCATGCCGACGCCCACGGAAGTGTCCACGGTCGCCCACAGTACGATACTCTCTACGCTCTTGGCACCGTGGTCGGTCGGCGACCCGCGCACCCCGAGCGACGACGATGCAGGCGTTCCCCACGCCGGTTTCGGTAGTTCGAGTGAGCGGGCGTTCAAAGACGTCTCCAAACCCGGTATCGAAGCGGCGAACACGGACGTCATGACGGTAGAGGAGGTCCGGCCAGAGGTCAACCTGACCACGAACACCGCGAGTACTACAGACGGTGACCACCCGCCGGTTTCGTACACCGAGGCGCTTGGCGAGGGATTCACCGAAGCGTACGACGCCATCCGCTCGTTACACGAAAACGGCGCGTTCTTCGGCGAGGTGTTGCCTTCCAGCCTCGTCGACGGCATTGAGAACCGGTTGGTGTACCGGGCGACGGCTCGATACGGCTCGATTCTCCGGTCGGCGGCCGCCCGCGACCCGCTCCGAGACGGGGCCCGTCTCTCGGTCGAGTACGAGAAGCTCGCTGTTCCCTTCTTCGACGGTCGAATCGACGCCGACCAGTACTGGCCGCTGTACGCGGCCGAGCGGAGGGCGCTCCGCCGCCGCGACTTCCCGCGGTTCGCGTCGTCGCCGACGAGCAGCACAGTCGTTCACGATGGGAAGGAGTTACCCGTTGACGTCGATACGCCCGGCTTTCACCGATGTCGACAGCGGGTCGACTCGATGAACGACGACGACCGCGACCGGCAGGCGTGGCTGCTCCAGTACGCGTTCGGGCCGCAAGTACCGGGTCCCGCACCCGAGCCCGACGTCTCCGCCAATACGTTCGAGGCGACCGCGAGGACCCTGTTCGAGGAGGTTCTGGACGCCGGTATTGAGACGCCAGACGGCGACGCTTGGGTGTCGATCTCGCCGACGGAGACGGGAATCGACCTCTATCCGACGGACTTCTCGCTGTACCACGGGCGCGGTGGTATCGCGCTGGCGGCCGCAGCGCTCTTCGAGACTACGGGCGAGACGCGCTATCGAACCGTGGCGGAAGAAATCTTATCACCCATACTCGACGCCATCGAAGACGGTGGCCCGCCGCCGAACCTGGGTGGGATGCTCGGCGTCGGGTCGGTCGTATACACGCTTACGGTCATCTCGGAGCTTCTCGACGCCGACGAATACCGCCGCGCCGCGCGGTCCGCCGCGGACGTCGTCACGGAGTCCCACGTAATGAACGACGAAACGTTCGACGTACTGGAGGGGGTTGGTGGGACCGTTCTTGGCCTCCTCGCGTACTACGACCGGCACGGCGACGAGTCCGTTCTCGACCGGGCAGTCGCGTGCGGAGAGCGCCTCCTTGATGGCCGCGTGCTGGAAGACGGCTACCGAGTGTGGCGAACTGCCGAGGACGAGCCGCCACTCACGGGGTTCTCACACGGCGCGTGCGGAATCGGCTACGCGCTCGCCCGCCTCGCCGAGGCGACAGGGGACGAACGGTTCTTGGACGCAACGCGCGAGGCACTCGCCTTCGAATCGGCGCTGTACGACCCGAACCGGAACAACTGGGCGAAATCGCACGAGGACACGAGCTATGATGATAAGTGGTGCCACGGTCGGTCGGGGATGGCACTCGCTCGGCTCGGCATCGCAGACGCACTCGACGACAGCGACCTCCACAACGCCGCGATTGACGCGCTCTCGGAGACCGCGCGAGCCGAGCCGTCGAACATGGACCACGTCTGCTGCGGGAACTTCGGGCGGGTCGAAGCGCTTCTCGTCGGTGCGCGCCGCGGGACCCTCGACGGATCACACGCAATCGGACTGGCCCGCCGGTGTCTCACTCGGAGAGACGCCCACGGCGAGTTTTCGATGACTGGACACACGGCGACCTTTCCGAACCCGATGTTCTTCCACGGTCTCTCCGGCGTCGTCTACTCGCTATTACGATTAGAGAACCCCGAACAACTTCCTTCTGTTCTCCTCTTGGAGTGAGTGGGGGACCTCAACTCACCCGTCGTCGCCGACCCGAGCGTCGTCGAGTTCGGCCTGCACCGCGCCCCACGACACCGGCGGTTCGAACGCGGCCAGCGTCGCCTCGAACGACTCGATTCGCGCCCCGTACTCGTCGGTCCACGACGGCCGGGCGAGGTCGCCGAGTCGCCCGCGGAGCCGTTCCACGCGGGCGTCGAGTTCGTCGAGGTCGACGGCGGCGTCGCCGAGACCGTCGTCCTCCCCGGCCGACTCGGGAGCCAGTTCCCGCAGGTCGGCGAGTTCGGCTCGCACGTCCTCGACCAGCAGGTCCGAAACGCGGGCGCGGAGCGCGGCGTTGTACCATTCGGTCGCGCGGTCATCGCCTCCCGCTTCGGGCGTGTCGGCGTCCTTCCCGTCGGCGACGAACGCCACTCGGTCGGCGAGCCCGTCGAGCGACTGTTCGAGCGCCGCCACGTCGCCGTCGAGCCCGCGCACGCGAACGTCGTGGGTCGACAGCCACCGCTCGAACTCCTCGATGTCGAGTTGTACGTTGTCCGCGTGCGTGGTGAGCGCCTGCGCTTCTGACGCGACCTCCCGGAGCCCGAGCACGGTGTCGTAGACGGACCGGGGGTCGCCGCGCCACCCGGAGAGCCCCTGTACACTCTCGCCGAGCGATTCGACCCGCTCGGTCGCGTTCGAGACCTTCGCCTCGAACACGTCGAGACGGGAGCGAACGGCACCGACGGCCGCGTCGTCGCCGGCGGCCTCGCGGGCGTCGTCGAGGTCGATGGACGCGAGTTCGACGCGGGTCTCCGCGGTCGAGAGAATCATCGACGTGTCCGTGACCGCCGAGTCGACGCCGTCGGCCGTCACGATGCCGTCTTCGGTCACGTGGTCGAGCACCGCGCGAACGGTGTCGGGGTCTCGGGACTCGTCGGCGTCCACGACGCGCTCGACCGCCGCGGGTTTCGACAGACCGACGATACGTTCTGAGCCGGTGGTTCCGTCCTGCTGGGCCATCGTGCGTACGTATCTCGGGACCCGTTATATTTTCTGTCGTCTCGATTACGTTCGAGTATATAGGTCTCGGTACCGATGTGTGCGCTAATATCGGACTATTTCGACTCTTAGTGTTACGTTGAACTCTGATAGAACTAAAGTGGTATTATAAACGCATTTTATTTAAAACCGGGTCTGACCACGTGATGGCGCAAGATTCCAAGAAGTTGGCAGGCAGCGTATCACGTCGGCAGTTCCTCGTCGCATCGAGCGCGGCGGGCGTCGCGGGGCTCGCCGGTTGTTCGGGGCAGTCGAACCCCGAGACCGACGCGCCGGCGACCGAAGAAGAAGAGACGGACGCTCCGGAGACCACGACCTCGACCCCCGAGGAGACGACCGAATCGAGCGCGCCGCAGATGCTCACCGCCGAGGGCTCCTCGACGGTGTATCCCATCGCGAACAAGGGAAGCTCCTACTGGAACTCCAACGCGCCGCCGAGCGACGGCGAGTACTGGGGTTCGACCGACGAGGCGTCCGTCCCCGGGTGGGACGAGATTGAGACGGACCTCCGCCTCGCCGACTACTTCGCGAGCCTCTACGGCTTCGAGCCGACCGACACGCAGGCGAACCCGCCGTTCGCCACCAGCATCGGCCTGAGCCACTCCGGAACGGGCTGTAAGTCCGTCCGCGACGGCCTCGTCGACATCGGTAACTCGTCGGGTCCCATCACGGCGGAACTCGGCATCAGCGAAGAAGAGCGCGACGCGAACTACGTGGACCACGTCCTCGGCCGCGACGGCCAGCCCGTCGTCGTCTCGAAGGACGTCTCCGACGCAGGCGTGACGGAACTCACCGGCGAAGAAGTTCGCAAGATCTACCAGGACGAAATTACCAACTGGAGCGAAGTCGGCGGTCACGACCAGGAAATCTACGTGGTCGGCCGCGCGGAAGGCTCCGGGACGGACACCTCGTTCCGCCTCAACATGCTCGGCAGCGCCGACGCCTCGATGGAAGGCGTCGACACCCGGAAGGGCCAGAACCAGCAGGTCGCGACCGTCGTCCAGCAGAACGACGGTGCCATCGCGTACATGGCACTCGCGTTCACCGGCCCGCAGGTCCAGCCCATCGGCATCGAATTCGAGGGCACGCTCTACGCGCCGGACAAGAGCGCGGAGCACACCATCTTCGACAGCGACTACCCGCTCAACCGCGACCTCCACCAGTACACGACCATCACGGAGGACACCCCGAGCGGGACGGACATGCGCGAAGCCGCGTTCATGAACATGTTCCTGACCACGTTCGGTCAGAAGCTGTTCGTCGAGGACAACAACTACATCCCACTTCCCGACAAGGACCTTCAGTCCGAGAAGGACAAGCTTCCGAGCCAAGCGTAACGCGACTCGGACGCGGTAGCGGTTCCTGAACCTCGTTCTTTCCATTCATCGACGCTCCAATCATGAACGTACTTCCAGACTCCGACGGTGCCGGCCTCCGAGCGACGGCTCGGCGAGGGCTCCGGCGCGGTCGCGACTTCGTCGACGAGACGCCACCGGACGCGCTCGTCACGGTCACGGTCGCGGCGGTGTCGCTCCTCGCGGCGTTCGCGGGCTTTCTGGCCGTCTCCTCGCTGACAGCTATCCCGTTCGCGGTGTTCCTCGTCGCGACGGGCTACGGCTGGCTCAGACACCAAGAATTGACAGCGCGCGTGCTCACGCTGACGACGACGGTCTCGACCATCCTCGTCCTCGGGCTCATCCTCGTCTTCATCTTCGCGGAGGCGTGGCCGACCGTGCAGTACGCGACCGTGAACGTCTTCGGCGTGCCGATTCCGGGCCTGCGACTCTTCATCGAGACGCGCTGGAGTCCGGTGACGCCGCCGATTCAGTACTCGCTCGTCCCGATGATTCACGGGACGGTGCTCGTCACCATCATCGCGACGGCGGTCGCCGCCCCGCTGGGCGTGGCCGCGGCGCTCTTCCTCAGCGAAATCGCCCCGCGGACCGTCCGCGAACTCGTCAAACCGGGTGTCGAGATTCTGGCGGGCATCCCATCCATCGTCTACGGTTTCATCGGCTTTACCATCCTCAGCCCGTGGGCGGCCGACCAGTTCGACATCCTCGGGCAGGGAACGTACCTGTTCGTCGGCATCGTCGTCGGCCTGATGGCGCTCCCGACGGTCGTCTCGGTCGCCGAAGACGCGCTCAACAGCGTCCCCGAGTCGATGAAAAGCGGATCGCTCGCTCTCGGCACGACCGACTGGCAGACGATGACCTCCATCACGTTGCCGGCGGCGTTCTCGGGCGTCTCGGCCGCGGTCCTCCTCGGCGTGGGCCGCGCCATCGGCGAGACGATGGCGGCGACCGTGATGCTCCGCGGCAGTCCGGGGCTCACGAAGCCGCTGTACAACGTCTTCTACGGTAACGACACGCTCACGTCGCTCATCGCGGCGAACTACGGCGACGCCGACGGCCTCCAGCTCTCGGCGCTGTTCGTCGCGGGCGTCATCCTGTTCGTCACGGTGCTGTTCCTCAGCATCGGCTCGCAGTACATCGAGGCGCGCATGCGCCGGAAGCTCGGAGGTGCCGAATAATGGCGAGTGCGACCGACACCGCGCTCGTCAGCGAGGACACCTCCGAGACAGAAGCGGTCGCCGCCGGCGCGGTGGGACTGGCGGCGGTGCTGTTCGCCCTCTCGCTCGCGTCGGTGTTCGAACTCGTGACCATCACCGACCCCGTGGCGGGCGTGCCGATGGTCGCGCTCCTCGGCGGACTGTTGGTCGTTCTCGGCTTCGCCGTCGTCACCTTCGGCGTCGGCTCCCGCCTCGGCTACGTCGCCACCGACCCCAGACCGACCGCCGGGCTTCTCGCCTCTGGGACGTTCGGCCTCATCTGGTTCGTCGTCGGCGGGCTGGTCGCCTCGCAGACGCTCGGGCTCGGGACGGCCGGGTGGGTCGTCGCGTCGCTCGTCACCGGCGGGGCCGCGTTCGCGGTGAGCGCGGTCCCCCGCGAGGACATCGGCTCGACGCTCCCCGCCGGCGCGCTGGCCGTCTTCGCCGGCGTCGTCTTCCTCACCGGCGTCATCGGGCCGTCGTGGGTCTGGGACCTCGGGTGGGAACAGCAGGCGTCGTTCAACGCCGAGTTCACGATTCCGGTCCTGACGGCGTTCTGTTCCCTGCTCGTCGGCTGGGCCGCCGCGAAGGCCTACGGCGGGTTCGGCGCGCGCGGCCGCCACATCGGCGCGTACGTCCTCGTCTACCTGAACGCCATCTCCATCATCGCGCTGCTGTTCCTTCTCGTCGCGTTCACGGTCCTGAAGGGCCTGCCGGGGCTGTTCAAGGGCCTCGCGCTCGGCGCGGGTGCGGGCCCCGAAGTGACGCTGGTCGGCGTGACGTTCTCGCTTCCCGTCTCGTGGCCGTTCGTGATGAACGGCGTCGCGCTCCTCAACGACGTGAACGGCGTCCTCCCGGCCATCGTGGGCACGATTTGGCTCGTCGTCGGCGCGGTGCTGTTCGCCGTTCCGCTCGGTATCGGCGCGGCGGTCTTCATCACCGAGTACGCGGACCGCGGGCGCTTCACGCAGGTCGTCGAAATCGCAACCAACGGCCTGTGGAGCACGCCCAGCATCGTCTTCGGGCTGTTCGGACTGGCGTTCCTCGTCCCGCGGCTCGGCAACCGGAAGTCGCTGCTGGCGGGGATGCTCACGCTCGGCTTCATGCTCCTCCCGCTCGTCGTCATCACGAGTCGGGAGTCGATGCTGGCGGTCCCCGACGAGTACCGCGACGCGAGCGCGGCCCTCGGTGTCACGAAGTGGCAGACCGTTCGGAGCATCGTCCTCCCGGCGGCGCTTCCGGGCATCGTCACGGGTATCATCCTCGGGGTCGGCCGCATCGCCGGTGAGACCGCGCCCATTCTCCTGACCATGTCGGGGAGCGTCGCCCCGCCGGGCAGCCAGACGGTCGACGTGCTCGGCGGCTTCCAGCTCCAGTCTGCGCCGCCGTTCGTCACCAACCCCGAACTGATGCAGGCGACCTCGGCGCTCCCGTATCAGCTCTACTCGCTTATCACCGCGGGCGTCGGGGAGTCGTCGAACATCAGCGCCATCGACGAGTTCCGGTGGGCGACGGCGCTCATCCTGCTCGTGGTCGTCTTGGGCTTCTACGCGGTCGGCATCGCGACGCGGTACTACTTCCGGAGTAAACTTCAGCACGACTAACCATGAGTGAAACCAGACAGACGACGGACGACGCACAGGCGACGACGGACAGCGAACTCGCCGGCGGCGCGAGCCCCGGCACCGACCAGCCGCTCGAAGTCACGAGCGGCGAGACGCGCGAGCGGACCCGCGAGGAGTGGGTCGAACACGAGTTCGAGGGCGAGGCGAAGCTCTCGGTCTCCGACCTCGACGTGTACTACGGCGACGACCACGCGCTGAAGAGCGTCTCGATGGAGATTCCCGAAAACAGCGTCACGGCGCTCATCGGCCCCTCCGGCTGCGGGAAGTCGACGTTCCTCCGGTGTCTCAACCGGATGAACGACCGTATCAAGGCCGCGAGCATCGACGGCTCGGTCCGACTCGAAGGAGAGGAAATCTACCAGGACGGCGTCAACCTCGTCGAACTCCGCAAGCGCGTCGGGATGGTGTTCCAGTCGCCGAACCCGTTCCCGAAGAGCATCGCGGACAACATCTCCTACGGCCCGCGGAAGCACGGCGACCTCGACACCGGCCTGCTCGCCAACTTACTCGGCCGGAGCGACGACGACGCGGTCGACGAACTCGTCGAGCGCTCCCTCCGACAGGCGGCGCTGTGGGACGAGGTGAACGACCGCCTCGACGACAACGCGCTCGGCCTCTCCGGCGGCCAGCAACAGCGGCTCTGCATCGCCCGCGCGCTGGCGACCGACCCCGAAGTGCTGCTCATGGACGAGCCCGCCTCGGCGCTCGACCCCATCGCGACCTCGAAAATCGAGGACCTCGTCCACGACCTCGCCGAGGAGTACACGGTCGTCATCGTCACCCACAACATGCAGCAGGCGGCGCGCATCTCGGACCAGACGGCGGTGTTCCTCACCGGCGGCGAACTCGTCGAGTACGGCGACACCGACCAGGTGTTCGAAGACCCCCAGAGCCAGCGCGTCGAGGACTACATCAGCGGGAAGTTCGGGTAGTCGACGCCAGACTCACACCCGCCGTCTCGACCCGGACAGACCGCCGACCCGCCCGCCCGTCCCCGCGGCCGGCAACGCTCGCTTCTCGCCAGTCGAGCTACCCGTCGAGGCGGGGTCGGCGTCACCGCGGAACTGGCATTCAGACAACACGAACTCAGACAGCCAACACAATGGAGACACGCAAGATTCAGCAGGTCAGCAACGGGACGTTCACCGTCTCGCTCCCCCGAGAGTGGGCGGACGGTGAGGGCATCACCGCCGGAACCGTCGTCAACCTCCACACGCACCTCGACGGGATGTTAGTCGTGCAGGCTCCCGAGTGCGAGGACGATTCGTCGATGCAGTTCACGGTGACTGTCGGTGGGAGCGACGCGGACGGCGCGGACGGCGGAGTCGACCCCGCAGGCGGCGACTTCCTCGAACAGACGCTCCGGGCGGCCTACGCCGCCGGGTCGAAACAGGTCGTCATCGAGGCCGACGGGACGTTCGACGCCGAACAGCGACAGGCCGTCAGGCGGGTCGCACGGAACCTCGTCGGCGTGACCATCACGGAGGAGTCGGACACCGCCGTCACGGTGCGGAACGTCCTCGACGCGAACGAGGTCTCTATCCGCCAGTCGGTCCGACAGCTCCAGTTCGTCGCCGTTTCGATGCACCGCGACGCGACCGCCGCGCTCACCGGTGCCGCCCCCCTCGACGGCTTCGCGGAGCGCGACGACCGCGCCGACCGCCTGTTCGCCATGGTCGACCGGCACTTCACCCGCGGGCTCGACCGCCTCGACGAGGTGGACGCCCTCGGAGAGACGCGCCCGGAGCTGTTCCGACTCCACACCGCGGCCCGCGAGTTAGAGCGCGTCGCCGACCAGGCCGAGCGAATCGCCGCCGTCGCGTCGGCGGTTCCCGACCCGCTTCCTCCCGCAGTCGCCGACGAGGTGTCCGAACTCGCCGAGTTGGTCCCGGCGTCGCTCGAATCAGCGGTGCAGGTCGCCCTCGAAGGCGACGACCCCGACGCGGCGCGGGAGGCGCTGGCGGCGCGCGACCGGGTCTGCGAGGGCGTCGCCGACGCGGAGCGACGGCTGTTCGAGGAGGTCGACGCTGACGCGAACTACCGGTTCGCGCACGCGCTCCACGCGCTCGAACGAACTGCCGAACACGCCGGTAACGTCGCCGAGGTCGGGCTCAGGACGGCGGTCCGAACCCGAAACATGGACGAGCGCCCGACCCGCGAGGACGGGACCGAGTCCGCAGGACACTCCCAGAGCGCCTGACGCGGTCGGTGTCCCGCGTCTGTCGGAGCCCGCGGTTATCGCCGGGGTCGCCATCCGGGAAAGCTTATTAATTGACCGATTAATTAAACGAGACATCGACCATGAAGGGACTAACCGGAAAGACGGCAGTCGTAACGGGTGGCGGTTCGGGAATCGGGCGCGCGACGGCGGAGCGGTTCGCCGCGGAGGGCGTGAACGTCGTGGTCGCCGACGTCGTCGAGGAGACGGGCCGGGAGACGGTCGCCCGCATCGAGGCCGCCGGGAACGAAGCGACGTTCGTCGCCGTCGACGTCACCGACGCGGAGTCGGTCCGGCGAATGGTCAAAGTCGCGGTCGACAAGTACGGGAGCCTCGACATCGCGTTCAACAACGCCGGCATCCTCACCGGGTTCGCGGAGACGACGAGCATCAGCGACGAGCAGTGGCAGCGGCTCATCGACATCAACCTGAAGGGCGTCTGGACGTGCATGAAGGCCGAACTCCCCGTGCTGAAACGGCACGGCGGCGTCATCGTCAACACGGCGTCGGAGGCGGGTCTGGTCGGGATGGGCGGGCTGTCGAGCTACTCGGCGAGCAAACACGGCGTCGTCGGCCTGACGAAGTCGGTCGCGCTCGAGTACGCCGAACAGGGCGTCCGCGTCAACGCCATCGCGCCCGGCCCGACGAAGACGAACATCTCGTCCAGCATGTTCGACGACGGATTCCTGTCCTCGATACCGTTCCTGAGTAAGGTCGACAGGGTGGTTCAGATGCTCAAGATGGCGATTTCGACGATGCGGGCCGAATTCGACACGTCCGCCATGCGGGACGTTCCGATGGGTCGCGTCGCCGAACCCGAGGAGATGGCCGGGGCAGTTGCGTTCCTCTGTTCGTCCGACGCCTCGTTCATCACCGGACACACGTTGCCCGTCGATGGCGGGCAGGCGGCCGACTGAGCCGATGGCGACGAGCCGAGAGTACGTCGCGTTCGCCCTCCTCGGGCTGTTCGGGACGAACGCGGTCCCGCACCTGGTCAAAGGCATCACCGGGCAACGACACCAGACCCCGGCCGGAGAGGATTCGAGCGCCGTCGCGAACGTCGTTTGGGGGAGTGCGAACGCCGCGATTGCCGTCGGACTCGGGTGGCGAAACCGAGACGCGGTCACCCGAGGGACGCTCGCCACCGCGTTCGGGACGGGTGTCCTGTTCGCCGTCTCGCTTGCCTCGTACTGGAGCGAGGACGAATGAGACCCAAACGGCGGGACGCCGGTTGCGACTGCGTCGATGAGAATACTGAATACGGGCCGTGGACGAACTCGAACCACAGACGCGATGAGTGACAATCCCGGGACGAAACAGCGAATCAGGGAAGCCGCGTTCCGCGCGCTCTCCGAGCACGGATACGCGGACCTCACGATCAAGGACATCGGTGAGGAACTCGGACAGAACCCGTCGATTATCTACCACTACTTCGACAGCAAAGACGAACTGTTGCTCTCGATGCTCGACGACTTCGTCGGGATATTCGTCGGACAACGGTTGGAGCGACCGGTGACCGACGCGGGGGCAGAGCTTCGGACGTTCGTCGAACAGGTCCTCCACCCGTCTACCGCGCAGCTCGAAGCGGCCATGCACTCCCCGCCGGCCGATATCGAGACGGCCACCGCGCGAGTGTTCGTCGAGTTGTGGGCACACGCGACGTGGGACGACGCGTTCCGCGAAGAGACGACGCGAGTCGACGGGCGGATGCGGGACGCGCTCACGCACGTTATCGAAGCCGGCATCGAGAACGGGCAGTTCCGCCCCGTCGACCCGGAACTGACCGCCACCCACGTCCTCTTTCTGCTCAAGCAGGGACTGCACACCCGGTCGACGACGAACTGGGCCGACGCCGACGAACAGGCACGGGCCCTCATCGACGGAATTATCGCCGACATCTCCGCCGACAGCTGACACCGGTTCGGTGCCGCCGGTACCCCGCCGGTAACCGGCCTTTCCGCCTCTCCCACCCCGTAGCGCCGCCTCCAAACGCTGTGTGCCGTCACTCTCTCTCTCGAGAGCAGAAGCCAACAAGCCTATAACTGATTAATTGGTCAATTAACGCGTGCAGTCAACTGATTCAGTCGACAGTGCTCGCCAGTTACCGGCCGCGCTCCGAAGTCGCGACGCCCACCTCGCACCGTTCGAGTGGTACGCCGAGATGCGGCGTGATGCCCCAGTCCAGTACGACGAACAGCGCGAAACGTGGGACGTCTTCCGCTACGAGGACGTCGACCGCGTCCTCCGCGACCACGAGACGTTCTCGGCGGACCGCTCCGGCAGTAGCGCCAGCCTAGGGGACGACGCTGGGGGCGAGATGTCCGTTCTCAAAACGATGATTAGCACGGACCCGCCGGAGCACGAGCGCCTGCGGGGATTCGTCAACGAGCGCTTCCAACCCGGCGCGCTGCGCGAGTATCGGCCTCGACTCGAAGAACTCACCGACGAGTTAGTGGACGGACTCGAAACTCGGGACCAATTCGACTTCGTCGAATCGTTCGCCGTCCCGCTCCCGGTGACGGTCATCGCGGAACTACTGGGCATCCCCGCCGAACGCCGCGACCAGTTCAAGGAGTGGTCCGAAGCGCTCATCGCTCGCCCCGAAGAGCCGAGTGACGAAGCAGTCCAGCGGATGAAACGAAAGCGGGGGGCGGCGCAAAAGGAGATGGGTCAGTACTTCGCCAAACTCCTCACGGAACGACAGGGAGGCGACGGAGACGACCTCATCACGCTGGCGGCGACGACAGACGAACTGAGCCGGCAGGAGAAAATCGGGTTCTGTATGATTCTCCTCCTCGCGGGGAACATCACGACGACGAACCTCCTCACGAACGCCATCTGGTGTTTCGAGGAACAGGGCCTCACGGAGGCGGTCCGGTCCGGCGAGGTCAGCCGCAAGAAAGCCATCGAAGAGGTCCTCCGCTATCGCTCCCCGATACAGGAGATTCAGCGCATCGCAAGCGAAGACGTCGAAGTGGGCGGAAAGCGCATCTCGGCGGGCGAAGTCGTGAACGTCTGGGTGGGTGCCGCGAACCGCGACCCGGCGGTCTTCGACGACCCCGAGACGTTCCGCCCGGAGCGCAGACCGAACCAACACCTCGCGTTCGGGAAAGGCGTCCACTACTGTCTGGGCGCACCGCTCGCGCGCCTCGAAGCGGACACCGCACTCGACCGACTCCTCGCGCGTTTCGACAGTCTGGAAGCCGACCTGTCGGACCTCCACCCGCTCAACGGACACTACGGGCTTCAGTCGCTCCCATGTCGCGTGAACTAACGCGCGGGCGTCGAGACGCGCGTTCGCGCAGGGGAATCGCTCGCTCTCGTCGAGGATACAAACGACGCGCACCTCACCATTCGAGGAGCGTCCGAAGGCGAGGAACCGGTCTGTACGTCCGTCCGCGGTCGTCGAAGTAGGCCCGCGTCCGACGCTTACCGTCGACGATGAACCGAAGCCGGTCCCGCGGCGTTCGGTTCCGCAGGTGGAACGAACTCGCGGGGTCGAACACGAGTCCGCGCGCGTCCTTCCGACACCGACCGCGGATGAGTCGCTGTTCGAGCTTCGCGAGGTCCGCGTCGTGCCAGTGGACGAGGACGCACGCGGGCTGGCCGTCGACCGGCGTCACGTCGTCCGGCGGCGTCAGCCGGAGCCGACCGTCGCGGACGGTCGCGGACGAAACCGGCCAACTTCGGGGATACCCCGCGTCGTCGGTGACGGTCGCGACCACCCGGTCGTAGGTCTCCGCCTCTCCGCCGTCGACGCCGGCCGCGCTCCACGTCGGGACCGTCGTCGTGCCATCGGACGGGCGGGAATCGACCGCAGTCGGCCGAATCTCGATGAGAATCCGAAGCCCGTACCAGTCCAGAAGGAGCAGCCCGAGCCGCGTTCCGAGGAAGTCTGCCGCCTCGACCATCGCCTTCCGTTTCGGCGACGGCGGCTCGTCGCGGATGAGCCGCTCGACGACGGCGGTGTTCGCTTCCAGGTCGTCGTCTCGAACCGTCGCGCGTCCAGTGAGGTGCAATCGACCCTCGCCTTCGTGGAGCAGGAGCGACACCCGCGGGTTGGCCGCCGCTCGCTCGGCCTTCCCCGCGAACGCCGGCGCGGCCGTTACCACGACGACCTCCCGTTCGCGGTCGAAAAAGGGCGTGACCGGCACCACCGCCGGGCGGTCGTCGCGGGCCGTCGCGAACTCGGCCGTCAGCGAGTCGTACACGGCGTCTCGAATCCGGTCGGTCCCGGTGGACGCCGTCACGGACGACTCCGGGGGCGCGGCAATCGACCGGCCGCTTCCGGAGTAGCGGCAGGTGCCCAGCGTCGTCGCCAACGGTCAGTCATCTAATCCCCAGCCGCTCGTGCGCAGTCCCCGGAACGTCGACCGCAGTCCGCGCTCGGCCTCGCCGGGGTGTGGGAGTCCCAGCCGAAACGCGACCTCGTCCTGCCGCTTCGGCGGGTCGAACAGTTGCGGCTCAGACAGCCCCCAGACAGTCGGGGGCGGCGCTCCGGCCCCCGTGCGCTCGACGATGCCACCGACGGCTCGGCGGGCCGCCTCGTTCGCGCTCTCCATCGTCGCCAAGTCAGTGTCCGTGCGGACGTAGTCGGCCGCCAACACGAGGTTCGGTGCGTCGGTCACCGCGGGGGGTCGGTCTCGGAGCGAGCCGACCGTGTTGATCAACAGCGGTTCGTGGTTCTCCATGCCGTCGCCGGTCTCGACGATTGCGGGGTCGAGCACCCAGTCGTACAGGTACTCGGTCGAGAGCCGCTCCGCATCCCGGTTGAGGTGAGCCGTCAGTTGGTGCCAGACCTCGGTTTTGATCTCCTCGCGGCTACACTCGCGGGCCGGCTTGTCGTACACCGGCCCGGGGGTCTCCCAGTCCGAGATAATCGCGGAGAGGACCCCTCGAATCGAGCCGTCGGCACACGTCTCGATGTCGAACGGGCCGTCGTCCCAGAACTGGCGCTGCGAAATCGCGGTCAGCGCCCACGGGGAGTCTGTGTACGCCTGATGGCCGCGTGCGAGCGGCAGGTCCTCGGTGAGGTAGAACTGAATCCCGTTCATCCAAGCGGTGTCGAGTCGCCCGATGGCTCCGAGCGACGGGGCCGCCAGCCGGAGTTCCGGCGTCACCAACGACGCCATTACCTCGACCGGAAGCGCCGCCACGTAGTAGTCCGCGGTCACTCGCTCCCCGCCGGCGAGTTCGACGCCGGTGACGCGACGGCCGTCGGAGTCGATTTTCGCGACCGGCGACTCCGTTCGGACGGACACGCCCAGCGATTCCAGATAGGACTCCCACGGCGTAATCCAGACCTCGCTCGTCGGGCCGTTGAGCACCGCCTCGGTCGGTCGGTTGGGGTCAATCTGGTCGAGCATCAACTGCGCGTAGATCTGTCCGATGGTACGGGCGCTCCCCCGCTGGGGCTTCAGCGCGACGAGCGCCTGCGTGCTCTCGGCGAGGTGCTTGCGGTAGGCCGGTGACTGCGCCTCCGCGTCGACGAACTCCCACCACGACACGCGGTCGAGTTCCTGCTCGCGGCGCGCTCGACAGCTCGTCAGCAGCACCAGCAGGCGTCGTAAGAAGTAGTTCGTCTCGGCGGGGGTGATTTCGCCGCCCCCGATCGTCGGTTTGAGCGCGGCGACCCACTCCGCAATCGTGTTCGGCGTCCGCGTCTCGGACCGCATCTCTTCGCCCGTCGTCGTCGCGATGAGCGTTTCGTCCGTCTCGACGAGGTTGTCCGCGACCGTGCCCCCGGACGGCCGCGGGATTCGGCCGAGCGTGTCTCGGAGATTCCGATAAAAACCCGGGAAGAACCGAAATCCGTGTTCTGCCGGCAGCGAGTGACCGTCGTCACCGGAGGGGACCGAGAAGCTCCGAGCTTTCCCGCCCAGTCGCGATTTGGCCTCGTACACGGTCACGTCGAAGCCGCGTTCTCCGAGTTCGTGCGCCGCGCTCAGCCCGCCGACCCCTCCCCCGAGAACGGCGACTCGAAAACTGCCTGCTGACATACGCTACTCGTGGCGCAAGACGGAATAATTATTTGCAATATCGAAGCATCTGCCGTCTCAGCCGGCGAGAACCGAGCGACCCCGTCCCGTAGCAGAGAACGAGTGGACGGAGGCGACGAGAGCGTCGCTACAACGTGGTGGTGTCCTCGGGAACCGACGTCCAACACCGATTCCGAGCGTTGTCAGCGGAGACGAGCGGAGTATCAGAACAGAGGGGTATGTTCGCAAGTCGATAGACGAGCTCGCCGTGGCTCACGTAGTACCCCGACGGAATCGACGCATCGTGCTCCGAACGGTCGTAGTACGGGAGGTCCTCCAGTGCGGTCGTGACGGTCGCGTACTCGTCTCTGGCCAGTCTGAAATCCATCACGCTGTAGGGGTCTCGTCGGGTCACTCGGTCGAGCGCCCGCTGTATCAACTCCGCTCCGTCGAGTCGGTCGTCCGAGGCGGGAACGACCGCCGCGGCCTCCGGTGACGAGATGTGCATCACCGTGAGCACGCCCCCGTTGACTCCTTCGACGTTGAGACAGCCGCTCAGCGCGGCGACCGAACCGAGCCCGAGCGCTGCGAGTAGCGACCGCCGGTTCACGACGCTGTAACTCCGACGGAGTCACATCACCGTTCCGGTGCCCGGCGCGTTCCGACCGGGCCTCACGCGTCTTCGGGAACGAGGTTCGTCAGGACGCGGTCGCCGAGCAGGACGACGAGCGCCGCGCCGACGAGGTTAAAGACGAGGTCGAGCGCGGTGTCGACCCGGCCGTAGGAGACGAGCACGGGGTCGATACCGAGCGCGTCGGCCCCGCGGTGGATGGCGTACTCGGCGAGTTCCCAGAGCACGCCGGCGCAGACCACGACCGCGAGGACGCGAGTGGACGGGTCGCGGCCGCGGCGGCGCGAGAGGACGTGGACGACCCCGCCGAGAATCGTCGCCGAGTGGGCGTGGGTGAGGTGGTCCCACCACCACACGTCGTCGTAGGGGCCGAGCATCCCGACCGAGTGGGTCAGCATCGCCGACTCGACGTAGAGGCGCTGCCACGGACGGAACTCGACGCCGGCCAGTCGCTCGACGGCGACGGGGAGGAACGTGCCCGCGAGGGCGAACACGGCGTTCACCATCGCGGCCGGGTTGCGGCGGCGGAGCCCCGTCAGGAACACGGCGACGATGGCGGCCCTGATTCCGTCGTCTGGTCGCCGCCGTCCCGCTGAATCACTCGTCTCGGTCACGGTTGTTCTCACCGAGACTGTCGTCGGCTTCGGGTAAAAGCGTTGACAGCCGGCCGACGGCCGACCCGCGTCCTCAGACGACGGTCGCGAGCGCGTCCATCACGCGGTCGACCTTCTCCGCGTCGGCGTTGTAACCCATGTGGCCGACGCGGAGGATGTCGTCGGCGAGGTCGGCGAGGCCGGTCGCGAGGACGATGTCGTGTTCGGCCTCGAGTTCGTTCCGGACGCGCTTCGCCTCGCCGGGGAGGTGGAACGCCGTCACCGTCGGAGCGCTCCGCTCGGCGTCGGTGTAGAGGTCGAGTCCGAGGTCGGCCCCGCGCTCGCGGCAGTGCGCGGCGGCCTCCTCGTGGCGCTCGTAGACGGCGTCGAGCCCTTCTTCGAGAAGCATCGACAGCGACTCGTCGAGGGCGGCGACGTTCGCGCCGAGGTGGGTGTACGGGAAGCCCTCGCTCGTGTCGCGCCACGGGAGGAGGTTCGTGTAGAGGGAGTCGGGGTCGCGCTCCTCGATGACCTCCCACGCGCGGTCGCTGACGGCGGCCGTGGTGAGACCCGGCGGCGAGCTGAACGCCTTCTGCGACGCGCCGAGGTTGATGTCGATGTGCTCGCTCGGGACGGGCGTCCCGCCGAGCGAGGAGACGGCGTCGACGACGGTCAACACGCCGTGGTCGTGGAGGCGTTCGAGGACCGGCGCGATGTCGTTGAGCGTCCCCGTCGGCGTCTCGCAGTGGACCATGGTGGCGACCTCGAACTCGCCCTCGTCGAGCGCGGCTTCGACGCCCGCCACGTCGAGCGGGTCGGTGTAGTCGACACCGACGACGGTCGGCTCGCCGCCGTAGCTCTCGACGAAGTCGGCGAAGCCGTCGCCGTAGAGGCCGTTCGAGACGCAGAGCACGTCGTCGCCGGGGGCGACCGTGGAGGCGATGGCGGCTTCGAGACCGAGGATACCCTCGCCGCCCATGACGACCACGTCGTCGTCGGTGTCGTAGACGCGCCGGAGTTTCTCGCAGACGCCGTCGTAGGTGTCGAAGAAGGACTGCTCGATATCGGGGTTCGGCATCGGCTCGCTCAGTCGGTCGCGGACCCGCGGCGGGACGGCCGTGGGACCGGGTGTCATCAGCATGGATTCCCGTTACGAACAGAGCGTCTTAGCAGTACGGCATCCGCGGCGGGTGCCCGACCACGGCCTGCTCGGCGGGGGTGGCGGGCGGCGGACGCGGCCGGCGAGCGCGACCGTCAGCGTCGGCGGCGGACGGGAAGGCACAAAAGCGCCCTCGCCGTCACCCACGTGTATGGGCAAACTCTCACCTGCGGACCTCGACCGCTACGTCTTCTCGCGGACGGGGGCCCCCAACGACGACCTGCTCGTCGGGGCCGGCTACGGCGAGGACGCCGCCGCCGTCGCCACCGGCGAGGGGACGATGGTCGTCAGCACCGACCCCATCTCGCTCGCCGCCGAGCGCATCGGCACCCTCGGCGTCGCTATCGCCAGCAACGACGTGGCCGCCTGCGGGGGCGCCCCCGAGTGGCTCGTGAGCACCGTCCTCCTCCCCGAACCCGACGTGGACCTGCTCGACGACATCACCGCCCAACTCGACGCGGAGGCCAACCGACTCGGCATCAGTATCGTCGGCGGCCACACCGAGACGGTCGCCGGCCTCTCCCGCCCGCTCCTCTCGCTCACCTGCATGGGACCGACCGACCGCTACGTCCCGACCGGCGGCGCGGAGCCCGGCGACGCGGTGATTCTCACCAAGGGTGCCGGCATCGAAGGCACCGCCGTCCTCGCCACCGACTTCCGCGCCGACCTCGATACCGCCGGCGTCGACGCCGAGACGGTCGAGCGCGCCGCGGGCTTCTTCGACGACATCAGCGTCCTCCCCGAATCCGCCGTGCTCGCGTCCGCCGCGACCGCGATGCACGACCCGACCGAGGGCGGCGTCCTCAACGGACTGGTCGAACTCGCCTGCGCTTCCGGCGTCCGAATCGAAGTCGACGGCGACGACGTGCCCGTCCGCCCCGAGACCCGGGCGCTCTGCGACGCGATGGGCGTCGACCCGATGCGGATTCTCGGCTCCGGCGCGCTCCTCGCGGCGGTCCCCGGCGACGAGGCCGACACGGCTCTTGCCGCGCTCGACGACGAGCGAATCGAGGCGACGGTCGTCGGAACCGTCGAGGCGGCGAGCGACGACACGAGCGCGGCCGCGGACACCGACGTTGATTCGGACGCGGGCGTCGTCTACGACGGGACCCACTACGCCGACGGCGTCGAAGACGACATGTACGAACTCTGGGACTGAGCCGAACGCGGGTCGCCGACCGACGCCGTCCCGGGCGACCCGACCCAACACAACTTTGACTACTGAAATTCCACTTGTTGATATGACTGCCGAACGTCCGTCTCGACTCGCGAGCGACCCGCCGGAAGCGCCGCCAGCGACCCGGACCGCGGTGACCAGATGAGAGGCGTCGTCGTCGCCGGCACGGCCTCCGGCGTCGGGAAGACGGTCACGACGCTCGCGGTGTGCCGCGCGCTCGAACGCGAGGGCTACGCGGTCCAACCGGCCAAGGCCGGTCCCGACTTCATCGACCCCTCGCACCACGCCGCCGTCACCGGGAAACCGTCGCGGACGCTCGACCCGTGGCTCGAAGGCGAAGACGGCATGCGCCGGACCTACGCCCGCGGCGAGGGCGACATCTGCGTCGTCGAAGGCATGATGGGCCTCTACGACGGCGACACCTCGACGGCTCGGGTCGCCGCCCTCCTCGACCTCCCCGTGGTCCTCGTCGCGGACGCGAGAGCCGGGATGCAGAGCGTCGCGGCGACGGCCTACGGCTTCCGGACCTACGCGGACCGGATGGGAATCGACGCCGACGTGGCCGGCGTCATCGCCTCTCGCGCTCACGGCGGCCGACACGCCGAGGGTATCCGCGACGCGCTCCCCGAGGAACTGCCGTACCTCGGCCGAATCCCGCCGAGCGACGACCTCGAAATCCCGGAGCGCCACCTCGGACTCCACCTCGGCGACGAGGCTCCGCTGTCCGACGAGGCGCTCGACGCCGCGGCCGACGGGATTCGCGCCGACGCGCTCGCCGAGGTGGCGCGAGAGTCGGAGTGGAACACCGAGGAGTTCGAATCGGGCATTCGAGCCGAGTCGTCCCAAGCTACGGATTCGGACGGTCCGACGGTCGCCGTCGCCCGCGACGAGGCGTTCTGTTTCGTCTACCCCTCGACCCTCGACAGACTGGAATCCCTCGGCACCGTCTCGTACTTCTCGCCGGTCGCCGGCGACAGCCTCCCCGACTGCGACGGCGTCTATCTCCCCGGCGGCTACCCCGAGCGGTTCGCCGCGGAACTCGCGTCGTCGCCGACGCTCCCGGCGCTCGCCGACCGGGCCGCCGACGGCCTCCCGGTGTTCGGCGAGTGCGGCGGCCTGATGGCGCTCACCGAGTCGCTGACGACGACCGACGGCGACACCCACGAGATGGCCGGTATCCTCCCCGCCGACGTGACGATGCAAGAGCGCTATCAGGCGCTCGACCACGTGGAGCTCCGGGCGACCGACGGGACGCTGACCGCCGACGCGGGCGAGATGCTCCGCGGCCACGAGTTCCACTACTCGTCGGCCGACCCCGCGACCGACGCCCGGTTCGCCTTCGACGTGGAGCGCGGCACCGGCATCGACGGCCGCGAGGGACTCACCGAGTACCGAACCCTCGGCACCTACGCCCACGTCCACCCCGAGAGCGGGGCGTTCGACCGCTTCGTCTCGCGGCTGACGGACTGACCGCGGCGAGAGCGCGAGAGCGTGCGAGCGCGGGAGCGAGGGCGGCGAACCCCTATATACGAAGCCGCGACAAGCACCGACCGACGACCGACCCACGCGGGGCGGGACGGACCTGTCCGGTCCGCACCGACCCGACCCCGACGCGACACCGATTCACACTCAACGATGACCGACGCACCCGACGGAAATCCCGAGACAGACGACGAGACCACCCCCGACTCGGTTCGGGCGAACACCCCCGGCCGCGGCGTCCGCCCCGAAGCGGCCGCCATCGAACCCGCCGCGCCCGACGACTTCGGCCTCGTGCAGGTGTGGTGGGGCGACGGCAAGGGCAAGACCACGGCCGCGATGGGCATGGGCTTTCGCGCCGCCGGCCACGGCTACCGCGTCCACATGCTCCAGTTCCTGAAGGGCGGCGCGGACTCCGTCGAGGCCGTCCGCGGCGAGTACAACGCCATCGCGGCGATGCCCGGCTTCTCCTTCGAGAACCTCGGCCACTACGGCTGGGCCGGCATGGCCGACGGCAGCGACGACGCCGACCACGAGGCGCAGGTCGCCGCCGGTCTCGACCGGGCGCGCGAACTCGTCGACGCCGCGGCCGACGCCGACCTCACCGAACCGCTCGCCCTCGACGGCCCGCCGGAGGACGGCGTCCACCTCCTCATCATCGACGAACTCCTCTACGCCGTCGCGATGGGACTGCTCGACGAGGGAGACGTGCTCGACCTCGTGGAGCGAAAGCCCGAGCATCTCGAACTCGTGTTGACCGGGAGCCACGAGGAGCCGACCTACGTCTACGACGCCGCGGACCTCGTGACCAACGTTCGAAAGGAGAAACACCCCATCGACGCCGGCCAGCGCGCGAGAAAAGGGACCGAGTACTGACGCCGAGTCGGTGCCGGCTCAGTGCCGACTGAGCGCCGACTGAGCGGTGAGACAGCGCCGATTCAGAGCCGTCGGGCGATATCCAGCGCCTCGTCGGTCGGCACCGGTTCGTCGAGCGACCGGAGCGTCTCGACGAGCGCCGCGACCTTCGTCTCGTCGGGGTCGTCGCCGACCCGCTCCAAGAGCCGCCGGGCCGCGCCGGTCCCGCTCTGCGGGCCGAAGTAGAGCGTCCGCGACCCGCCGAACGCGGCCGGGTCGAACGGCTCGAACGTCGCCGGGTCGTCGAGCATCGCCGCGGTGTGGAGCCCGGACTCGTGAGAGAACACGTCCGACCCGAGCACCGATTTCTCCGCCGGCACCGACTCGCCGAGCGCCGTCAGCACGTCGTTCGCCCGGGGGATGAGCGTCGAGGGGTCGAGCGCCGGGCGGTTCACGGCGCGGCTCGTCTCGGCCGCGACGACGAACTCCTCGACGGGGACGTTGCCGGCGCGCTCGCCGATACCGCCGACCGACACGTCCACTTTCTGCACGTCGTGGGCGACCGCGGTGAGCGCGTTGGCCGTCGCGACGCCGAGGTCGTCGTGGAAGTGGACGCCGAGGCGGGTCGGGTCGGTGTCGAGGTCGTGGAGGAACGACGAGACTTCGAACGGCGTCTTCGAGCCCACGGTGTCCGCGATAGTGAGGTACGTCGCGTCTATCGAGTCGAACAGGTCGTCGAGGAACGCGGGGTCTGTCCGGAAGCCGTCCATCGCGGTGAAGTGGACCTCCAGCCCGGTCTCGGTCGCGGCGTCGACCGTCTCGCCGACGAGCGAGCGCAGTTCGTCCTCGTCTTTCCCGAGGAGTTCGGTCCGCTGTCGCTCGCTGGTCGGCGCGAACACGTCGATGACGTCGACGCCGGCGTCGACCGCGGCCTCGACGTCCTTCGGGACGGCCCGGGCGATGCCCGTCAGTTTCGTCTCGACGTCGACGGCGTCGCAGACCTCGCCGGTCTGTTCGCCCGCAATCGGGAACCCGACCTGCACGTAGTCGACGCCGAGGTCGTCGAGGGCGCGCACGGCCGCGACTTTCTGTCCCGTCGTGTAGGACGCGCCGGGTCGCTGTTCGCCCTCGCGGCAGGTCACGTCGAGGAGGACCGGCTCCGCGGCGGCCATTCAGACCCCTCCCGCGCGCCGGAGCGCGTCGATGTCGGCGGCGTCGTAGCCGAGCGACGAGAGGATGGCCTCGGTGTGCTCGCCGAGCTTCGGCGGGTCGGTCGAGTCGGGGCGGTCGAAGCCGCTGGCGACGACGGGGAACCGCGGGACGCTGACCGACCGCGACGTTCCCTCGGCGGTCTCGACCTCGGTGAAGAAGTCGGTCGCCCGCAGGTGCGGGTCCTCGGCGACCTCGTCCATCGAGTTCACCTTGGCGACGGGGACGCCGACCTCGCGCAGTCCGGCGACGAGGTCGGCCGCGTCGTGGGTCTCGCACTCGGCGCGGAGCAGGTCCATGAGTTCGTCGAGGTTCTCCCGGCGGCCGGGGAGCGTGTCGAACCGGTCGTCCTCGTGGAGGTCGAGGCCGAGCGCCTCGCAGAGCGCCGTCCACTGGCGCTCGCCCGAAGGACCGATGAACACCCACTCGTCGTCGGCCGTCTCGAACACGTCGTAGGGTGCCCAGTTGGGGTGCGACGCGCCCATCGGTCCCGGCACGTCGTCGTAGGCCTCGGTGTACGCGAGCCAGTAGCCCATCATCGAGACGGTGGACTCGAACAGCGGCGCGGTCACCTTCGACCCCTCGCCGGTCCGGTCGCGGCGGTAGAGCGCCCCGAGGACCGCTATCGCGCCGTAGAACGACGCGGCCATGTCGGCGATGCTCGTGCCCGACCGGACCGGGGGCATTCCCTCGTGACCGGTGACGCTCATCAGCCCCGACAGCGCCTCGGCGATGGGGTCGAGCGCGGGGTACGACTCGTAGGGACCGGGGTTGAACCCCTTGATGGAGCAGTAGACGAGGCCCGGATGCGTCTCTTTCAACTGCTCGTAGCCGATGCCGAGCCGTTCGGCGGTTCCCGGCGCGTAGTTCTCGACGACGACGTCGGTCTCGTCGAGCAGGTCGAAGAACGCGTCGAGCGCCGCGTCGGACTTGAGGTCGAGCGTGAGGCTCCGCTTGTCCCGGTTGACGTAGTTGAACGAGCTGTTACCGACCGGCGACGACCCGCGGATGAGGTCGCCGCCCTTCGGGTGTTCGACCTTGATGACGTCCGCACCGAGGTCGGCGAGGAGCATCGAACAGAACGGTCCGGCGATGATGTGGCCGAGTTCGAGCACGCGCACGCCGTCGAGCGGGAGCCCGCGCGTCGCCGACGCGGTCGCAGAGCCGGTCGCGTCCGCGGCGGCCTCGCTACTCTCGGCGCGCTCGGCGCTGTCGCCGCTCATGGAGTGACGCCCCCCGCCCCCGCGGGCGACGACGAGCGCTCGCTGGCGCGTTCAGACCCGAAGAGTATCGTCTCGCCGTCCTCGCCGAAGACGAACGCGTCGGCGAGGTCGAACGACACGTCGAGTCGGTCGCCAGCGACCGCGTCGTCGACGGCGTCGCTGACCACGTCGAAGGGGGTGCCGTCTTCGAGGCGGCCGTGGACCACGGACTCGGTCCCGAGCGTCTCGACGACCTCCACGTCGACCGAGAGCCGACACGCCCCGGCGGAGCCCACGTCGAGGTACTGCGGCCTGATGCCGAGTCTGACGCGGCCGTCAGTTGGCACGTCGACGCCCGCCGGAAGCGAGAGCGTGAGCCCGGGGCCGACGAGCACGGTCTCGCCGTCGCGGTGCTCGACCGCGCAGTCGACGACGTTGGTCGAGGGCATGCCGATGAACTGCGCGACGTACTCCGAGTTCGGGTAGTCGAACAGCTGTTTCGGCGGGTCGACCTGCGCGAGTTCGCCGTCGCGCAGGAGGACCACCTGGTCGCTCATCGTCATCGCCTCGGTCTGGTCGTGGGTGACGTAGACGACGGTCGTGTCGAGCTCCTGGTGGAGCCGCTGAATCTCGACGCGGAGGTCGGATTTGAGCTTCGCGTCGAGGTCGGACATCGGCTCGTCCAACAGCAGCACGTCGGGGTCCTGCACGAACGCGCCGCCGAGGGCGACGCGCTGTTGTTGGCCGCCGGAGAGCTCGGCGGGCATCTTCTCCAACTGCGCCTCGATTTGGAGGACTTCGGCGGCCTCGTCGATGCGCTCGTCGCGCTCGGCCTTCGGGACGCCGTGAATCTTCAGGCCGTAGCCGATGTTCTCGCGGACGGACATGTGCGGGTAGAGCGCGATGGACTGGAACACCATCGAGACGTTGCGCTCCTGCGGCGGGAGGTCGGTCACGTCCTCGTCGCCGAACGAGACGGTACCCGAGGTGGGCGTCTCCAGCCCGGCCAACATGCGCAGGGTCGTCGTCTTCCCGCAGCCCGAGGGGCCGACGAAGGTCGTAAACGAGCCTTCGGGGATGTCGAGGCTGAGGTCGTCGACGGCGACGTGCGTGTTTCCGAGGGTGCGAAACTCCTTTCTGACGGTGTCGAGGTGGATGCTGGTTGCCATTATTCGAGGCCTCCAACGCTGAAGCCCTGGAGGAGGTATCGTTGCAGGAACAGTGCGATGAGGAACGGCGGAATCGAGATGAGAAGCGAGACGGCCATCGTCTCGCCCCAGCCGATGCTGACGCGGTCCAAGAACAGCGACGCGCCGACGGTGATGGTGTACATCTCGTCGCGGCTCATCACGACGCGCGCCATGGTGAAGTCGTTCCACGCGACGGCGAACGCGAAGATGGCTGCGGAGATGTAGCCGGGCCGGGCGACCGGCAGGACCACGTCTCTGACGGTGCGCCAGCGGCTCGCGCCCCGGACCCACGCGGACTCTTCGAGCGCGATGGGGACGGTCTGGAAGTACTGCCACATCAGCCAGATGCAGAACGGCGCGGAGATGGCCGTCAGCGCGAGGGTGAGCGCGAAGTGGCTGTTGAGCAGGCCGAGCGTCGAGAAGACGACGTACAGCGGGATGGCGAGGACGATGGGGCTGAACATGTACGAGAACAGCACCGCCCGCGCCGCCAGCGACTTCCCGGTGAAGTCGAAGCGCGTCAGGCCGTAGCCCGCCGCGACCGCGATGGTCGTCGAGAGGACGGTCGACCCGAGAGTGACCACGAGGCTGTTGATGAAGTACCGAACCGTGTCGGTCGACCCGAGGAGGACGAGGAAGTTCCGGAGCGACGGCTCGGTGGGCAGCAGGTTCACCCGCCCGCCGGCGAACGTCGTCGCCGGCGACTGGATGGCGATGACCACCATCACGTACACCGGGATGATGGTGAACACCGAGATGAGAAGCGCCGTCAGGTAGACGGCGATTCGCTGGAGGCGTTTCTGGGTGTCGTGGGAGACGAGGCCGCGACCGGCGGACGTCGCCATCTCACGCCACCTCCTTTTCGGGGGCGAACGCCCGGAAGTAGACCACCGCGACGCCGGCGAGGAGGAAGAACATGACGCCGGCGAGCGCCGTCGCCATACCGAAGTTCACCTCGCTGAACGCGAGCTGGTAGACGCGAATCGGGAGCGTCGTCGTCTGCTGGAGCGGGCCGCCCCGGGTCGAGAGGTAGATGATGTCGAACTTGTTGAACATCCAGATACCCCTGACGAGGAGGATGATGAGAATCGCCCCGCGGAGGTGCGGGAAGGTGATGTCGCGGAACGCCTGCCACGTCGTCGCGCCCTCGACCCGCGCCCGCTCGTAGAGGTCGGGGTCGATGGCCTGCAGGCGCGCGAGCAGGATGAAGAAGGCGAAGCTGGCGAACTTCCAGACGCTCGTGACGACGACCGCCGGCATGGCGAACTCCAGGGTCGAGAAGAACGCTATCGGCTTGTCGATGAGCCCGGCGTCGACGAGGAACTGGTTCAGAATCCCGATGTTGGGGTCGAGGATGAACTTCCACATGAAGATGACAACGAGCGTCGGCAGGAGGTACGGGAAAATCATCAGCGTCCGCAGGGCGTCGCCGCCGCGGATACGCTGGTTGATGACGAGCGCGAGCCCCAGCCCGATGACGAGGCTCAGCCCCGTCGTCGCCACCGCGTAGACGACGCTGTTCCAGAGGAAGCCCCAGAACGCACCGTTTCCGAGGAGTTCCGCGTAGTTGCCGAGGCCGACGAACTCGGGGTTCCGCACCGGCGACGCGAACAGGCTCATCCCGAGCGCGTAGACGATGGGGATGACCCAGACCACGACGAAGAACGCGAGCATCGGGACGAAACACGCCGCCAACAGGAGCGTCGTGCCGTCCACGTCGCGCTCTCGGAGGGCCGACCCGGCGGCCGCCAACCGCGATTTGAGGGCCGTACTCATTGCAACCCGCGGAGCTCTTCGGCCAACCAGTCGACCGTCTCGTCGGGTGTGAGCCCGCCGACGAGAAGCTGGTCAGCCGCCTGTCCGAAGAGCTGTTCGCTGTAGGCGTCGGCCGCGACGATGTTCGGCGCGCCGCCGTCGCCCGTCGCGAGGACGCTCGTGAAGGCGTCCCAGTTGTCGCGGACGAGATTCATCACGTCGGGGTGCTGCTGGATGACCTCGTTTTCGGCCACCTCGGGCGCGTCGAGTTGCTCCCGCGTCGGCGGGAACTGGAACAGCGGCGCGGAGAGCACGAAGTCGAAGAAGCGCGACGAACTCGTGAAGAAGTCGACGAACGCCTGCGCGCCCTCGGTGTTCTGGCCGTCGTTGCGGACGAGGTGACCCTCCATGTACGCCCACCACCTGTCCTGTGCGGCCCCGCTCGGCACGGGGAAGGGCATCGGGCTGAGATTCTCGACGAGGTCGGGGCGGTTGGCCTGAATCGTGAGAATGGGGAGGCCGCCGACGCTGGCGATAGCCGCGGCGTTCTCCTGTTGGAGCGCGCCGATGGCGTCGCCCCACGCCCACCCCGAGCCGTTCGGCGAGTGTTCGGCCATCGACTGGACCCACTCGAACGTCTCGACGGCCGCCTGTCGGTTGTCGTCGTTGTCGAGTCTGACCTCGATGCCGTCGGAGGGGCCGCCGTAAATCTCCACGTCGTTCTGCCAGAGGTACTGCGTCATCTGGGTGTCGGCGTTGTTCGTCTGGCCCGACTGGATGACGTAGCCCTCCATCGACTCGTTGGCCGACACCTCGCCGGCCGCCTCGACCCACTCGCTCCACGACGCGGGCATCTCCGAGTACACGTCGTTTCGGTACCAGCCCATGAGCGGTTCGACCATCGCGGCCGCGAAGTACGACTCGCCGCCGACGCTGACCGGGTCGGGCAGGTCGTTGTCCTGAACCGCCCCCGTGACGGGCGCGAGGACGCCGTCGCGCTGGAGCCGGTACGCGTCCGTCGAGGTGTCGAAAAGCAGGTCCGGCGGGTTGCCCGCGGCGACCATCTTCTGCATCTCGGCGTCCGAGGAGGTCCCCTTCGCCGTGTAAATCATCTCGACCGTGTGGTCTGTCTCCTCCTCGAACTCGGCGATGATTTCGTCCATCACGTCCTTCGAGTCGCCCCGGTCCGAGAGGTATCGAATCGGCTCGTTGGAGCCGCCGCCACCGCCGCCGCCCAGACAGCCAGCCGTCGTTACCGCCGCCGCGCTCCCGACCGCCGCGAGGAACGTCCGGCGCGACGACCCGCGCGTTTTCCGCCCGTCACCACCACGAGAGTGATTCCCATTTATCATGGTAATTGCAAACAATACGTACACCGCTAGAGGGCACGGGAGTACCGCCTACCCCTGTTGGCTCTTTATATCGGAATCCGCGGATATGATGACGCGTTTCAGGTGTACTAGGTGCTTGAAATTCGGGATGCAACGTGCGCCGGGGCCGAACCGGTCCGGTCGTGGTCAGGTGCTGTCGGGGTTCGCGGGCGTCGTCGCGTCGGCGAGCGCGTCGCTGAGGAGTTTCTTTTCCGCCCGCCGGAGGTGTTCCAACACGGTCGGTCGGCTCACCTCGAACGCCGCCGCGATTTCCTCGACCGTGACGCCCCGCGGCCAGTCGTAGTAGCCGCGTTCGAGCGCGTAGCCGACGACCTCTGCCTGCCGCTTCGAGAGCCGCGTGGAGGGCCCGACGAAGGGCTTCAGCCGGCGGAGTTCGACGGTCCCGAGCGACCGGAGCCCCGAGATGATGGCCTTGAGGTCGGCCCGCCGGAACACGACCACGTCGAAGACGCGCGAGCGCCCGTAGAACTGGCTCATCCGCTGGAGCATCCCGTGGTTCTCGCGGATGACGGGGAGCGCCCCGGACGACCGCTTCGTGATGAGCAGTTGGTCGTCGCCGACGAGTTCGAGGTCGCGGACGACCTCGCTGGCGGCGAGCCGTTCGGCCATCTCGTCGCGGTGTTCCCCGGCGTCGACGACGAAGCGGATGTCCGTCTCGCCGAGCACCTCGCAGTTCGTCACGACGACCGGTCCGTCGACGAGGTCGCTCACGTGCGACAGCACGTAGTCCTCGTTCAGTTCGAGGAGGATGGTCGCGCGAAGCATCGGCTACCGGACCCTCCGGCTGTCGGGGCTGGGCGGGCGTCCGAGACGGTCCTGTTCGACCACGGCTACTGCGCCGATACGTCGCCCGCGGGTAATAGCTGTATCCCGAGTCGGGTGGCTGGCGGCGGGCCACCCGCTCGCGTTGGACGGTTCGCGGCCGCCAGTTCGACCAAGTTACTCCTCGTCGGGCGACACCGTGATGACGGGGACGGGGGCGCTCCGAACCGTCTGCTCGGCGACGCTCCCGAGGAGGATTCGGTCCACGCCGCTCCGCCCGGTGGTCCCCATGACGACGGCGTGGATGTCGTTGCCTTCGACGTACTCCCGAATCGACTCGCTCGGCGAGCCGTGTTCGATGGTTTCGGCGAGCTTCGTGACGCCGCGCTCGTTCGCCTCCTCGACGACCTTCGAAATCGCCTCGTTCGCGCCGCGCTCGCTCTCTTCGCCGGAGAGCATCGACCGAACGTCGAAGCCGAGCGCGGAGTCGTCCACGACCGACAGCACGTGGACCGTCGCGTCGAGTTCGGCTGCGAGTGCGAGGCCGTGGCTCGTCGCTCGTTTCGCGGAGCGGCTTCCGTCGGTCGGGATGAGGATGCGCTCGTAGGGGAACGTCAGCTCCTCGTCGGGCTTCATGCGGGCGGTGAGTACCGGCCGGTCCGACAGGCGGACGACCTTCTCCGTGACGCTCCCGCGGAGCTGTCGAGAGATGCCTTTGCGCCCGCGGGTCGGCATCACGACGAGGTCGTAGTCGTACTCCTCGGCGTACTCGACGATGGTGGGCGCGGGGTTGCCCTGCACCACGTCCGTCGAGTAATCGACGCCGAGGTTCTGGAGCGTCTCCGCCGCCTCCTCGACGACGCTCTCGCCCTCGCGTTCGAGCGCGTCGACCACGTCGTTCCCGACCACGGTGACGCTGTCGCGGGTCGTGTCGGCGACGAAGAGCAGTCGTATCTCCGCGTCGTCCCAGTGGGCGAGTTCGCTGGCGTGGTGGAGAACCGCGCTCGACGACGTGCTCTCGTCGACGGGCAGGAGGATGCGCTCGTACATAGCCTGTCATACACCCGGTCGCCGGTAAGTCCTTTCGCCGGACGGCGACCGCGGACCGGCCATCGTCGGGGGCGCTAGCTCCACCCGCACCACACAGTTATCACTCGACAGTCACAATCGGACGGTCATGGCACCGACAGACGAGTCTCCGCACGGCGGCGCGCGGACGCGGCGCCACCGCCGACAGGGCGGCGACGACGACGAAACCGGCGTCGACGCGTGGCTCGACGCGACGGTTTACTTCGGGCTCGGACAGCACCTACTCCTCGCGCTTCCGATGCTCTGGGTCGCCTTCATGACCGTTTCGACGCCCGTGGCGGTCACGACCGCGGCCGTCGTCTCGCTGGCGGTCGCCTGCCTCGCCATCGGTGCGCTCCGCATGAACGCCGTCTCCGTCGGCGCGCCGTGGCACCGAATCGAGGACAACGAAATCGGTCTCGGCCCCGACGCGGGCTACGGCTTTCTCGTCCGGCGGGCGGCCTATCTGAACGCGACGCTCGGCCTCGGGACGTTCCTCGGCGCGCGCGCCGACCTCGCCGGAGCGGGGCTCCCCGGTTCGGTCGTCGTCGCCGGCGGCGTCGCGCTCTGTGCGATGCTCGCGCTCCCTCGGCTGCGCGCCGCGCCGGCCCGCACGTCGGCCGCGGTGGCCGGCGTCTACTACGCCGTTTCGCTCCTCGTCGTCGCCACGTTCCCCGGGATGGTCGACCTGTTCTCACTGTCGCCGTCGGTCGCGCTGTGCGTGCTCGCGGTCGCGCTCGCCGCCGCGTTCGACGTGGCGACCGGCCGAGACCGGCGCTGACTCGGCTTCCTCGACCCACCGCCGTCCCGTCTTCCTCGGTCACCAAGTTTTCAACCCTCGCGCACCGACTCGTCGGGCATGACACCGATTCCGCGCACGGGCCGCCCTCCCGAGGTGCCGCGGCGTGACTGACGCCGCGCTCGCCGACGACCCCGTAGCGGCGCTCCGCACGGCGGCCGACACCCTCAGCGACCGGCGCGAGACGGTCGACGAAATCGGCCGCGAGGAGCTTCGGACGCTCTCGTCGGCCGTCAGCGACGTGACGGGGATTCTCGACCGGTTCGAAGAGCGGGCGACCGACGACCTCGAAGGCTACGTCGCGTTCCGCGAGACGCTGTCGAACCGGCTGGAGAAGGTCCCCGCCGACGTGCGCCACAGCGACGCCTTCATCGCCGCCAACGACTCGCTCACGACCGGCATCACCTCGTCGCTGTCGGCGTCGGACTTCGAGCAGGCCAGACGCGAGTTGGAACCCGCCCGCGAGGAGGCGGCGCTGCTCGACGAACTGGACGAGGCGAGAGACGACTACCGGAGCGCCCGACGACGACTGCGCGAGCGCGCGGACGAACTCGACGCCCGAATCGAGCGCCTCGAACGCGTAGAGCGACTCGGCGAGGTCGACATCGACGCGCCGGTGGACGAACTCCGCGACCCCATCGAGCGGTACGACGACGCCGTGGCCGAGGCGTTCGGCCGGTTCCGCGCCGAGTCGCCCGCTCGCGAGGTGCTCGCGTGGTTGGCGGCCGCCGAGTCGTACCCGCTCGTCGAGACGCCCAGTCCCCCCGAGCGACTGCGCGAGTACCTCGAAACCGCCGCCATCGGCGACGAGCCGATTCCAACGCTCGTCGAGTACGCCGGCTACTCGCGGTCGAAACTCGACCACTACGTGGACGACCCCAAGCGGTTCTCCGCGGCCGTCGGGACGAACAAGCGGTTTCTGGAGACGCTCGACGCCGACCCGCTGACCGTGTCGTGGCCGCCGGAGCCCGCCTCGGAACTCCGCTGGCGGACGAAGGAACTCGTCTCCGTGGTGAGTCGGTTCGCCGGCGACGAGACGGTCTCGCGGGCCCGCGAGGTCCACGAACTGACGTACGAGGAGTCCTACGACCGCCTCCGCGACGCCGCGGTCGCCCGGGCCGAACTCACCGACGACCAGCGCGACCGCCTCCGGCGGGGCGTCGTGGCCGACGAGTTGGCTTCGGCCCGCGAGGAGCGCGAGAGGGTCGCCGACTGCCTCGACGCGCACCCGCGACTGGACAACTGAGCGTCGCCCGGCGACCGCGGCGATGAAACCGTGAGGCGAGCGAGACGGCGACAAAAAACACTTACCGCGCTCGGCGGAACTGCCGACGATGCGTCTCCGGAAACTCGCTCTCCTCCTCGCGGTGGTCGGCCTCGTCTGTCTCCCCGCGCCGGTGTACCTGCCCGCGCTCGCGGGGGCGACGTCGCCGCCGCCGCAAACCTCGCAGTCGTACCGAGCCGAGACCGTGTCGCTCGCGAACGAATCGGACATCGAGACTATCGTGAGTCGCCACGGGCGGACGGTCTCGATTTCGGTGCACCAGATCAGCCACCGGTACTCGGCCGGCGAGTACCGCGCGCCGAACGAGACCCGCGAGACGCTGGCGGCGGCGATGCGGAACGGCACCGCCCGGACAGCGTCGGCGGGCGCGAGAGCCGACCTCCAAGCCATAGCGCGGAACAACACGTACGTCCACGACGCCTACGGCGAGCGCCAGCAGTACTACCGGTTCAGCGTGGAAGAAAACGGCTCGGTCGTCACCGCGCGAAACGCCACGCTCCAGCGCGTCGCAAACGCCACCGTCGAGCGAGGGGCGTATCGCTACGAGAACCTCTCGCCGGGGGCGAGAGAGACGGTCGATAGAATCCTTCGGAACTCCTCAGATGAGGACTTCGGCTACCGACCGCGGGTGAACGACGCCTTCGTGGACCGCCTCCCGGCGCTCGTCGAGAAGGATGGAACGCTCCACAGCATCACCGTCTACGGCCACGTCGACGACTTCGGCTTCGGAGTCTCGCTCGTCGTCGGACTCGGCGTCGCCGGCGTCGGCGCGGTCTTGATTCTCGTCGGTGGAGTGCTGTACGCCGTTGCGTGGTGGCGCGAGTAGCGGGAGAAGAACGGTCGAACCGCGAGACCGCGGCTCAGTTCAGTTCAGTTGGCGTCGACGATTTCGACGTCGAAGACGAGCGTCTCGCCGGCGAGCTCGTGGTTGAAGTCGATGCGGACCACGTCGTCGTCGGCGTGGACGATTTCGCCGAGGCCGCCCTGCTGGGTCTGGACGTACAGTCCCTCCTCGGGCTCGTCGCCGAGCACCTCGCGGAGCTGTTCGGTCTCGTGCTCGCGGACGAGGTCTTCGTCGTGCTCGCCGTAGGCCTTCTCCGGCGGAATCTCGATGCTCTCTTCGTCGCCGACGGACATGCCGACGAGCGCCTCGTCGAGGCCCTCGATGACGGTTCCCGCGCCGACTTCGACCACGAGCGGCTCGTAGTCGCGGTCGCCCTGCGCCTCGGAGAGTCCTTCGGCGTCGGCCACGTCCTGACGCGACGTGTCGAAGACCGTGCCGTCGGGGAGCTTTCCAACGTATTCGAGCGAAACGGAGTCGCCGGTTTCTATCGTCATACCGCCTACTCTCTGCCGGAGACGGATAAGTGACCGTACTGCCGGCGAGAGTATAATTTATCTGTTACATCGAGGCGCGCGCTCATGCTCTCAGCACGCCACTAGATAGCATGGCGTTCGCTCGAACAAACGGTATCGACACCTACTACGAACGGCGGGGCGAGGGACCGCCGGTGGTCTTCGTTCACGGCGCGGTTCTCGACCACGGCCAGTGGGACCGCCAGACTGAGGCGCTGCGCGACGACTACACGACAATCTCGTACGACATCCGGGGACACGGCCGGACCGGCGGCTCGGAGCCGGCGACGTACTCGATGGAGCTGTTCGCCGACGACCTCGCGGCGCTCGTCTCGGAGTTGGACCTCGACCGGCCCGTGGTCTGCGGACTCTCGACCGGCGGCTGTGTCGCGCAGGCGTACGCGATGCGATACCCAGATAGGCTCTCGGGGCTCGTCCTCGCGGACACGTTCTCCCCGGTCGTCTTCGACCGTCTCGAACGGTTCCAGCGACTCGTCGTCCCTCGGTTGACGATTCCGTTCGTTCGACTCGTCGGCTACGAGCGCGTCGAGAAGGTCATGGTCTGGTTCCAAGAGCGGCTGTCGGGAACGCCCGCGGGCGGCGACTACGGAAACGTCGAGCGTCTTCGGGAGCGCGGCCCGCCGATGGCGACCGACGAGTTCGCGAAGGTGATTCGGGCGGTCAGTCGGTTCACCGACTCGTCGGTCGTCCTCGGCGACATCGACGTCCCGACGCTGGTCCTGTACGGCGAGAACGAACTCCCGTTCGTGCGCAGGCACGCCGCGGCGTTCGGCGACGGGATTCCGACCGTCACGGTCCGCGCGGTCCCCGGCGCAGGTCACGCGTCGAACCTCGACAACCCCGCGTTCTTCGAGGACGCTCTTCGGGAGTTCCTCGACGGCCTCAGAACAGTCGCCAGATGAGCGACCGGAGTTTGTAGCCCAGCGACCCCCGCTGGTAGCCGTTCCACCCGCTCATGCCACCCGCGAGGGTCGCCGCGTCGTATCCCTCCTCGCGGAGGAGCCCCGTCGCCCGCTTCGCGACGATGCCCATCTTACAGACGACGACCACGTCGCGGTCCCGCGGAATCTCGTCCAGCCGACCTCGAAGCGAGGCGTCGTCGCCCGACCGGAGGTCGTCGTAGACGGGGACGTTGCGGCTCCCCTCGATTGCGCCGCGCTGGTAGTTCGACTCCGGGCGGATGTCGAGGATGAAGGGGTCGTCCCCGTCGGCGAGGCGGGCGTCGAGTTCGTCGGGGCGAATCGTGGTCACGGCTCTCCCCACGTCGCTGGCGCGGAAAGCGCTGGTGCTTCCGGCGGCCCGGTGCTCTACCGACGGCCCGCCGACCGTCGTCGGTCGCACGGGCGTTCGACGCCGTCCCGTCCGCCGGGAACGACGCCGTAGCTTGAACACGGCGGTCCGCGTAGCGCCCCTATGGAGTGGGACGAGCGCTACCGGACCGGAACGTACCCGACCGACCCCGAGCCGTCGCCGGTGTTACGGTCGTACCTCGACGAACTGCCCGAGGGTCGCGCCCTCGACGTGGCGGCCGGAAACGGCCGCAACGCGCTTTTTCTCGCCGCAAACGGCTACCGGGTGGACGCGCTCGACCAGTCGAGCGAGGGACTGAGTATCATCGACGAGCGCGCTCGGTCCCGCGGATTCGCCGACCGCGTGGAGACGATTCAGGCCGATGCGACGGCCTACGACTTCTCCGAGTCGACGTACGACCTCGTCACCATCAGCTACTTCCGGACGCTGGACCGCCTCGCAGACATCAAAGCGGCGCTGAAACCCGGCGGCGTCCTGTTCTACCAGCACCACCTGCGGGCCGACCCGCCGGCGACGGTCGGGCCGAGCACCGACAGATACCGTTTCGACTCCAACGAACTGCTCCGGGCCTGTCTCGACCTCACCGTACTCTACTACGACGAGTCGACCGAACTCCGCGACGACCGACGCTCCGCGACAGCGACAATTATCGCGCGGAACACGAGGGGTGGCGCGCAGTCGTACCCGGAGAGAGGAATAGAGCAATAATAAAACCGACACACCAAATCGGGAGTGGCATAGGATTCCTGATGCGCGTTATAACGACCGAAGTAAAATAAATCATAGAGAGTTTCTGAAACACTCGTCTTTTTATTCCGAGTTGAATTGCGCTCACACCCGATATCAGACCGCTTTTTCAGGGCACCGACAGTAGAGTCAGAAACATAATATAGGTTTGAAAGGTAGTTTATCTAAATATCTGTTGCGAGACTGCCCGGCGACGCGCTGTCTTCTTTTGAGAAAGTGTTCGAATAATATTGTTTTTCAACGCTCCCCCGGACCAGTCGGTCGGCGAGAAGATAGGGTCCGATCGATGTCCCGGACACGAAGTCGGACTACCGGCCCGCCCGGATTCGGTTCTCTAATCTGAGAAACACATATGTTCTTTCGGGTTCGAACCGATGGTATGTCAACGGACTGGTTCGCTGAATCGGGTTCGACGGGAGAGGTGACCGTCGAAGAGCGCGACGGTGCGTGGTTTCTACAATCAGCCGAGTCCGAATCTGACGTGAAATGTATCTTTGAGGACGACAGCTCGCTCTCGGCTTCGTCGGGCCCCCAACGAGTCAGTATCACCGTCTCGAATTACATGAGAGGGCGCGGCAACGAGGTGAACTACCTTTTCGCCTCAATCGGAGACGACCCATCGAGCTCGAGTTCCAAGGCCACGGAATCGTCGGCGAATCGGGACGGAGTTGCGGCCTCGAACACAGATTCAGGCGACACCGAGACTCGGAATCCGACCCGAACGCTCTCGGAACTCACCGGGAGCGGGGCGTACGTGACGGTGGAGGCGACCGTCGACGAGGTTTCGTGGGTCAACAAGAACGACCCCGAGACGCCGGACATCCTCGGCTACCTCACCGACGAGAGCGCACCCGAAGGCGTCGTGTTCGTCGTCCCCGAGGGCGTGAGCCACCCGTACCTCGGCGAGGGCGCGCGGTTCGAGTTCGCCGGTGCGAAGGACCACCACTACCGCGCGAAAGACCAAGTACAGCTGCTGATAACGGACGCGACGCAGTTCACTCAGCTCGCGTCGTCGGATGAAGGCGTCCACGGGTCGGGACGCGGCGACGGGCGGGACCGGGGTCGGTCACCGGGCGACCGCGAGAAACTCGGAAGTCTTCGAGACATCGCAGAGAGCGCCATCGGCGACGAGACGTTCGTCGAGACGCAATCGGGCGACGACTCGCTCGTCGGGGCGGCGAAGCGTCGCGCTCGAAAACAGCAGCGTGACCCCGCCATCGACCCGCGAACGCGCGCCCTCGCCGAGGACGAAAGGGAGGGTTCGAACCGAGACGACGACTGAGCGGCGAGCCTAACCGGATTGGCCGGTGACTGATTGGGCTGCGCGTCGAATCGCCTCCCGTGGCGGTACGCCAACGCCGCCGCGCCATCATTCGGTTGGCTCCGTCCGTTCGATTTTTATCGCTCCGCGACGGTCATACACGAATGACCGTGTTGGATTGGCTCGACGAGCCGCGCATCATCGACACGCACGCCCACCAGCCGACCGCGGAGTTCCTCGAAGACGCCGGCGGCGAGATGATGCGGGACGCGGCGAACAGGTTCGGCGCGGAGATGGAGACGTGGAGCTACGAGGAGATGATAGCCGAGTACCGCGAGCACAACATCGGGCGGGCGGTGCTCCTCGGGTGGGACGCCGAGACGAACACCGGAAATCCGCCGGTTCCGAACGACTACGTGGCCGAAGTGAGAGACGACCATCCCGACTTCTTCGTCGGCTTCGGGAGCGTTGACCCCCTGAAAGACGACTGCGTCGAGGAGGCGGTTCGGTGCGTCGAAGACCTCGGTCTCTCGGGGTTCAAGTTCCAGCAAATCGCACAGGGGTTCGACCCGAGCGACGACGAGCACGCGGAGTTGTTCGACACTATCGAGGACCTCGGCGTGCCGGTCGTCTTCCACGGCGGGAACTCCACCCTCGGCGCGTGCTCGCCCGGCGGTCGCGGCCTGAAAATCAAGTACGGAAACCCGATGCTCATCGACGACGTGGCCGCCGAGCATCCGGACCTCCAGATTCTCATCGCCCACCCGGCGTACCCGTGGGAGAGAGAGCAACTCGCCATCTGCCAGCAGAAGGGCAACGTCTACATGGACCTCTCGGGGTGGCTCCCGAAGTACATCGACGAGCAGGTGCTCCACTACGCCAAGACCGTCCTGCAGGACAAGGTGATGTTCGGCACCGACTACCCGATGATTCGGCCGGGCCGGTGGTTCGAGTCGTTCGAGGAGCACTTCGACGCCTCCGAGGAGGTGAAGCGAAAGCTCCTCTGGGAGAACGCGGAACGGTTCCTCGGCCTCGACTGAGGCGGGACAGAACGGGACGGCCGAGACGAGACGAAACGGGCCGGGACCGGCGTCCTCAGTCGAACTCCGGCCGCCGCTTTTCCAAGAACGCGGAAACGCCCTCCTCGTGGGCGTCGGTGTCGTAGGCGAGGGTCTGCGCGTGCGCCTCGCGTTCGAGGCCGTCGGTCCACGACCGGCCGAGATTCGCGTGTATCGCTTCCTTCGCCAGCGCGAGCGTCTCCGTCGGCTGTGCGGCGAGCGTCTCTACCGTCTCGTCCACGGTGGCGTCGAGGGCGGCGGTGGCGACCGCCTCGTTCACGAGGTCGAGTTCGGCGGCGCGCTCGGCCGAGATGAGTTTCCCGGTGAAGGCGAGTTCCTTCGCGGCCCGGAGGCCGACCAACCGGGGGAGCGTCACCGTCGCGCCCGCGTCGGGGACGAGACCGACGTTGACGAACGACGCGCCGAACCGAGCGTCGCGGGCGGCGTAGGCGAAGTCGCAGGCGGCGACGACGGAGGTCCCCGCGCCCACGGCGTCGCCGTTGACGCGGGCGACGACCGGCACCGGAGCGGTGAGAATCGCCTCGGCGACGCGGCCGAGGGTGCCGCGGACGCGCTCGTAGGCCTCGCGGGCGGTCTCGTCGCGCTCGGCCATCGCCCGAATGTCGCCGCCGGCGCTGAAGGCGTCGCCGTCGCCGGTTATCACCGCGGCGTCGAACGCCTCGGGCGTCAGTTCTTCGAGCGCCGCCGAGAGCTCTCGGGCCACGTCGGCGGTGAACGCGTTTTTCGCCTCGGGTCTGTCGAACGTCACGGTCCGGACGCCGTCGGCGTCGTCGACTCGCATACCCGCGCTACGGGGACGCGGGGTAAATAGCCTCGCCGGCGGACCGCCGGGCGAGCCGAGCGAGTCGGCCGCGGTCCCGGCTCATGCGAGCAGCGCCCCGAACACCGACTGTTGCGCCCGGCGGAGCCGTTCGAGGAACGCCGACTTGCTGATTCCGAGTTCGTCCGCCACGTCCCGAGCCGTGATACTCCGGGGGAGGTCGAAGTACCCCATCTCGACGGCCGCCCGGAGGGCGGCTTCCTGCGCGGGCGTGAGGTCCCACGCCCGACCGATGGGCGATTCCTCGTCCGCCCGGAGGGGGTAGACGCGCTGGAGTTGGATACCGACGGTGCCGCCGGCCGTCTCCATCACGCCGCGGAGCACGTCGTAGCCGACGACCGCCCCGCGCATCGTCGCGCCGCCGTCGTCGTACCGCATCGACTCGACGAGGAAGCCGGCGTCGACGAGCTCGTGAACGACGCAGGGGTGTTTCGAGAGACAGCGGAAGGTGTACGTGTCGTCGCCGCGGGTGACGTGGAGGTAGCGGATGGCGTCGTCGGCGTCGAGGGCCTCGGGGAGTCGGTCGTCCGCGGGGGCCGAAAAGTGAAGCAGGACGTTGCCGTCGGCGCGGAGTTGCGGCGCGTTCGCGTCGACCGCGACTGGAACCGCGTCGGTCGCCCGCGCCAGGGGGCAGTCGTCGCCGTCGATTCGGAACTCGGCCACCAGGCACTCCGCTATCATCGGCGTGTGCATACGCGGCACGGATATAAAAAGGCAGGCCATGGACGGGTCAATTCGTAAGTAGTTATAGATGATAGTTCCTGATAGACCAATGGACCTCGAAACCGTCAAAGAACGAGCGGGCCCGCGGCAGTTCGCTCCGAAAGACGACATGCCCGAGGAGTACCGCAAGGCCGCGACGCGGATGATTCAGTTCCACGCGAACAGCGAGGTGATGGGCGGCTACCTCGAAAAGCCGTTCATCCGGCAAGCGCCGAGCATCGACCGAAAGCTGGCGTTCTCGGCGAAGGTACAGGACGAAATCGGCCACGCGCAACTGCTCTACCGCGCGGCCGAGTCCCTCGGCGTCAAGACGCGCGACGAGATGCTGGACGAACTCGCCCGCGGCGACGGCAAGTTCCTCAACTGCTTCCACTACCCGATGGAGTCGTGGCACGAGGTGCCGATGATAGCCTTCTTCGTCGACGGTGCGGCCATGCACCGGCAGGCGACGCTCAAGAACACGTCGTGGACGCCGTACGCCCACGCGATGGACAAAGTGTGCTTCGAGGAGGGCTTCCACGTCAAACACGGCGAGTCCATGCTCTCCGAGTTGATGAACGGGTCGAAGGCGACCCAAGAGAAGACGCAGGCCGCCTTCGAGACGTGGTGGCCGCGAATCATCCAGTTCTTCGGCCCGACCAACGACAAGTCCGTCCACAACGACTTCGCCCAGGAGGTCGGCCTGAAGACGAAGTCCAACGACGAACTGCGCGACACCTTCCTCGACACGTACGTCCCGAAGGCCGAGAAGTACGGCCTCGTCGTCCCCGAGTACCCGCGCATCGAGTACGACGAGGAACTCGACACCTACCACGTCAACGAGGACGACCTGAACTGGGACGAGTTCTGGACCATCGCCAAGAACGCCTCCGAGGGGAGCCACGAGCAGATCAACTCCCGGGCACAGGCACAGGAGGCGGTCGAGTGGGTGCGCGAATCGATGCACGGCTGGGAGGGCGCGTCGGGGGCCGGAACCCCGCAGGCGGCGGACTGAGAACCATGATTTGGGAAGTGTTCAGACAGGACAAACCGGGAGCGTACCACAAACACTGCGGCAACGTCCACGCGCCGGACCGCGAGCTGGCGCTCCAGTTCGCGGCCGTCCAGCACGGCCGGCGGATGAAGACCCACAGCCTGTGGGTCGTCCCGCACGACGAAATCGGCGAAATCGACGCCGACGAGACGAGCTTCGGCGGGACGACCGACAAGACCTACCGCTGGGCCACCTCGTACACGGACATCGAACCGGCCGCGCCGGAAGTCGCCGAAAGCGAGGCCGAGCAGGCCGACGTGGAGAAATCGCTCGAGGCGGACAGCTAACCATGCCAGCGACGCTCAACCCCGAAGACCTCGACGCCGAACAGCGCGCCGCGCTCGAAGAGCTGCTGTTCCGCCTCGCGGACGACGAGTACGTCCACGGCGAGCGCCTCATCGAGTGGCAGATTTACGCGCCGACGCTGGAATCCGACCTCGCGTTGGCGAACGTCGCACAGGACGAGTTCGGCCACGCTCGGCTGTGGTACGACCTGCTCGAAGAGCTCGGTCACACCGAGGCGGAACTCATCTGGGAGCGCCCCGCCGACGAGTTCAGGCACGCCACGCTGGTCGAACTCCCGTTCGCGGAGGGCGACTGGGCCGACGTCGTCCTGCGGAGCTACCTCTACGACGCCGCCGAGCGCCTGCGCCTCGACGCGCTCGTCGACACCAGCTACGCGCCGCTCGCCGACCGCGTCGGCAAGGTGCTGAGCGAGGAGCGCTACCACCTCGAAAACGCCCAGAGCTGGCTCGACCGCCTCGCCGAGGGCGACAGCCGCGACCGGGTGCAGGACGCGCTCGACCGGCTGTTCCCCCACGCGCTCTCGCTTTTCGCCGAGCCCGAACACGAGGCGGCGATCGTCGACAACGGCTTCCGGACGATGTCTACCGCCGACCTCCGCATCGAGTGGCTGGAGACGGTCATCCCGTACCTCGAATCGCTCGGGCTCGACGTGCCCGAACCCGACGAGGTCGAGCGCCCGAGCGCCCGCGGCCGCGACGGCACCCACACCGACCACTGGGACGAACTGGCCGCGGAGTTCCGGCGGACGTACGATGAGCTCGAAGCGCCCGAGCCGGCGAGAATCGGCAGGGAGCGTGTCTGACGTGAGCGCCGACGACGCGCCCGAGGCGACCGCCTGCGGCTACACGGAGTACGCCGACGGCGAGGTCCCCGAGGGCTTCCCGAAGACGGGCGTCGGAGCCGCGGGCGTCGAAGCCGACATCTGGGACGCCCTCTACGAAATCGAGGACCCAGAGATGCCGGTGAGCATCGTCGACCTCGGTCTCATCTACGACGTTCGCGTCGTCGAGCGGGAGGGCGAAGACGGCGAGGCGAAGACGCTCGGCATCGTCGAGATGACGCTGACCTACACCGGCTGTCCGGCGCGCGACTACCTCGAAAACGACGTGCAGTGCGCGATTCTGTCGGCCGGCGTCGACGAGGCGTCCGTGCGACTCCGGTTCACGCCGGAGTGGACCGTCGACATGGTGACCGAGGCGGGCCGCGAGGCCCTCCGCGAGTTCGGACTGGGGGTGTGAGCGATGCGCCGCTTCGACCCCAGCACCGAGACGACGGGCGAAACGTCGGGCGCGGAGTGCCCGTACTGCGACGGCACGAACACCGTCCGCGAGCATCCGAAGGGGCCGGGACTGTGCCGGTCGATGCACTTCTGTAACGACTGTCAAGAGCCGTTCCAGCGGTTCGAATAGCATCGGCGGAGAGACTGGAGAAGAGCGGTTTTTCTGGAACGACCTCCGCGGAGAGCCGAGGCGGTCGGTCCGGGGACGACGGGTCGCGGTCCGGAGCGTTCAGTGGGAAGTGGGTCGAGGGCCGAGGCGTTCAGTGGGAAGTGAGTTGAGGGCCGAAGCGTTCAGTGGGAAGTGAGTTGAGGGCCGAAGCGTCCAGCGGATTACGGGCCGAATTGGCGGCCGAGTCAGCCGATGTTGAGGTTCACGTTCTTCGCCTGCGTGAACTCGCGGACGGCCTCCGCGCCCTGCTCGCGGCCGTGGCCGCTCTGTTTCGTGCCGCCGAAGGGCGTCTGCGGGAACGTCACCGGGTACTCGTTGACGCTGACCATTCCGTAGTCGAGCGCGTCGGCGACGCGGTGGGCGCGAGAGAGCCCCTCGGTCCAGACGCCGGCGAGAAGCCCGTACGGCGAGTCATTGGCGAGTTCGATCGCCTCCGTCCGGTCCGAGAACTCGGTGACGACGAGGACCGGGCCGAATATCTCCTCGCGGGCCACGGTCATGTCGTTCGTCACGTCGGTGAGGACCGTCGGCTCCACGAAGTAGCCGGTCTCCTTGTCCTCGGGGACGCCCCCGCCGCAGGCGATGGTCGCGCCCTCCTCGACGCCGAGGGAGATGTACTCCAACACGTCCTCGCGGTGGGACTCGCTGACGACCGGCCCCATCCGACCGTCGTCGTCGATGCCGGAACCGAGCGGGGTCGACTCGGCGCGCGCGACGATTCGCTCGACGAGGTCGTCGGCCACGTCCTCGTGGACGAGCAGGCGCGACCCGGCCCAGCACATCTGGCCGGCGTTCATGAAGATGCCGTAGTGGACGCCCTTGGCGGCGGCGTCGAGGTCGGCGTCGGGGAAGACGACGTTGGGGCCCTTCCCGCCGAGTTCGAGCGTGACGCCGGTCACGGTGGCCGCGGCGTCGGCCATGACGCCCTTACCGACTTCGGTGCTGCCGGTGAAGGTGACGTGCGCCACGTCGGGGTGCGAGGCGAGCGCCGACCCCGCCTCGGACCCGCTCCCGGGAACCACGTTCACCACGCCGTCGGGGAGGCCGGCTTCCTCGGCCGCGAGGCCGTAGTAGAGCGCCGAAAGCGGCGTCTGGCTGGAGGGCTTTACCACCGCCGTGTTGCCGCAGGCGAGCGCCGGCGCGAGGCTGCGCCCCGCGAGTTGGAAGGGGTAGTTCCACGGGACGATGTGTCCGGTGACGCCGAGCGGTTCGCGGGTCGTGTAGTTGACGCGCCCGCCGGGGACGGGGTTGTACTCGCCGGTCACCTTGTCGGTCCACCCGGCGTAGTAGCGGAAGGTGTCGACGACCATCTGGACCTCCATACCGGCCTCGAACGGCGTCTTGCCGTTATCGTGGGACTCGACGAGCGCTATCTCGTCTTTCCGCGCCTCGATGAAGTCGGCCATCGCGCGCAGTTTCTCGCCGCGCTCGGCCGCGCTCGTGGTCTCCCACTCGCCGCCGCGAGCGCCCGCCGAGTTCGCCGCCCGCACCGCGGCGTCGACGTCCGCCTCGCCCGCGCGGGCGACCTCGGCGTACGGCGCTTCGGTCGCCGGGTCGCGCGTCTCGATGGTCTCGTCCGATGCCGCGGCTACCCAGTCCCCGTCGATGTAGAGACTGGTCGGGCCACTGTATTCCATTACGAAATACCCTTTTCGCGCATAATATTAACTATTGTTGATTACTAACTGTGCGACGGGCGGGGAACTCAACCGGTCTTGTAGACTCCCCTCGCAGTCGCCACGTGATTCCCGTCCGTCGCGTACACGTCCACGTCCACGGTTCCCACGTCGCCGCCGAGTCGGACCACGTCGGCCTCGGCGCGGAGGTCACCGGTCCCCGCGTTGAGGTAGTCGATTCGCATGTCGATAGTCGGGACGGGCTGGTCGACCTCGCTGACGAGCGCCGCGCCGCCGACCGTGTCCGCGAGAGTGAACGTCACGCCGCCGTGGGCCATCACCCGGTCGGCGTTCCACGACAGTTCCTCGCGCATCTCGATGCGGCCCTCCGCGTGCCCGTCTGCGGCCTCGGTGACTTCGACGCCCAAGAGCCGCGCGAACGGCATGCTCTCGAAGAACTCTTCGATGTCCATGCCACCAGTTCGCACAGGTGCGTTAAGTTCGTTTCGTCGGTCGGCCCCGACCGAGCGACCGGCGAGACGCCGGTCGCAGTCAGTCGGCCATCGAGACGCCGAGGTACCGGTCGAGGACCTCGTCGGCGGCCGCGACCTCGTCGGCGGGGCCCTCGTGGACGACCCGGCCCTTGTCGAGGATGTAGACGTAGTCCGCGGCGTCGAGGGCGACCTGCACGTTCTGTTCGACCAGAAGGATGGTCGCGCCGTCGTCGTTCAGTTCCTCGATTTTTCGCTGGACCTGTTTGACGATAGCGGGCGCGAGCCCTTCGGTCGGTTCGTCGAGCAACAGGAGGTCCGGCGCGGAGACGAGCGCGCGGGCGATAGCGAGCATCTGCTGTTCGCCGCCCGAGAGGTTCGCCCCCCGGCTGTTCCGGTGGCGCGCGAGGTTCTCGAACTCGTCGACGACGGCGTCGACGCTCGGCTTCTCGACGTCTCGCCGACCGCCGATACGGCCGATTTCGACGTTCTCGGTGACGGTCAGGCCGGGGAAGACGCGGCGCTCCTCGGGGACGAGCGCGATGCCCTCGCGAGCGGTCTTCTCCGGCGACAGCGTCGTGATGTCCGTCCCGTCGAAGGTGATGGTCCCCGCTGACGGCGGGACGTTCCCGAGGATGCTCCGGAGCGTCGTCGTCTTGCCGACGCCGTTGCGCCCGATGAGCGTGACGACAGACCCCCGCGGCACGTCGAGGTCGATGCCCTGCAGAACGCGGGTCGACCCGTACCCCGAGACGAGTCCGCGGACGGACAAGAGCGGTTCGTCGCTCACGCCTCGACACCCCCGAAGTAGGCCTCGCGGACCTCCGGGTCCTCCGAGACGGCCTCGGGCGTCCCCTCGGCCAGCACCTCGCCGCGGTGGAGGACCGTGATGCGGTCGGACACCCGCATCACGAGGTCGATGTCGTGTTCGATGAGCAGGAGCGTCCGGTCCGACAGCACCTCGTCGATGAGGTCCATCGTGGCCCGCGTCTCCTCGGCGCTCATGCCGGCGGTCGGTTCGTCCAGAAGCACCATGTCCGGGTCGGTGGCGAGCACGATGGCGATTTCGAGCCGGCGCTTGTCGCCGTAGGCGAGCACGTCCGCGGGTTCGTCGCCGCGGCCCAGGAGGCCGGACCGGTCGAGCACGCGGTCGGTGTGCTCGTTCACGTCGTCGAAAGCGTCGCTTCGCCGAAGGTACTCTTCGACCGGCGTGAAACCGCCCTCGCGGGCCGCCTGCGCGGCGAGGCGGACGTTCTCGCGGACCGTGAGCCCCGAGAAGACGTTCGTGATTTGGAACGACCGGCCGAGGCCGCGGCGCACGCGCTCGTGCGGCGGGAGCGCGGTCACGTTCTCGCCGTTGAACGTCACGGTGCCGCGGGTCGGCCGGAGCGCGCCGGTCAGGAGGTTGAACGTCGTCGTCTTGCCGGCCCCGTTGGGGCCGATGAGACTCCGGAACTCGCCGCGTTCCACGTCGAGGGTCACGTCGTCGACGGCGACGAGCTTTCCGAACTCCTTCGTCAGGTTCTCCGTCCGCAGTATGGGGTCACTCATGGCGGTCTACCTCCGGGTCGGTGACACCGGCCTGTTCGCCGACGCGGTCGCGGAACCGGTCGCCGACGGCCGATTCGAAAAGCGGGTGGTCGGCCACCGTCCGCGGGAGCGACACGAGCCCCCGCGGCACGAAGATGACGAACAGGACGAACAGCACGCCGATGGCGAGCTGCCACTGGTCGATGTACGACGAGAGCACGTCCTCCGCGGCGACGAAGACGCCCGCGCCGAGCATCGGTCCGTAGAGCGTCCCCATGCCGCCGAGGACGGTCATCACGATGACCTCGCCCGAGTTTATCCAGTGGAGGAACGACGGCGCGACGTAGCCGTTGTTGGCGGCGAACAGTCCGCCGGCGAGCCCTGCGAGGCCGCCGGAGACGACGAAGGCGCGGCGCTTGTAGGCGGTCACGTCGTAGCCGATAAAGGAGGCGCGCTCTTCGCTCTCGCGGATGGACTGCAGCACCGAGCCGAACGGCGCGCGGATGAGGCGGCGGGCCAGCAGGTACGACCCGACCACGACGGCGAGGAGGAAGTAGTACTGGACGACGCCGCCGTCGAGGACGACCGGTCCCAGCGGGACCGCGAACTCGCCGGGGTCGATGCCGAGGCCGGCGAGGCCGTAGAACGCGTCGACGCCGAACAGGCCGTCGGAGCCGCCGGTGAAGTCGAACTTGAACACGGCGTTGTAGAACAGCTCCGCGAACCCGAGAGTTATCATGGCGAAGAACACCCCGGACACGCGTATCGAGAGGTAACCGACGCCCCACGCGATGGCCGCGCAGACGGCGACGGCGACGACGAGCGCGACGAACACCGACGGCGAGACGTGCATGAGCGTGAGGACCGAGGCGTACGCGCCGACCCCGTAAAACAGCGTGTGACCGAGCGAGACGAGACCCGCGTAGCCGAGCACGAGGTCGAGGCTGAGCGCGAACAGCGCCCAGATGAGGATGTCTTCGAGGAGCGTCACGGAGTAGGTGACGCCGGTCACCTCCGCGAGAAGCGGGACGACGAGGAGCGCGCCGACGCCGGCGTAGCCGAGTTTCGCGCGCGTCTCCGCGGACAGCACGCCGCCGCCGGAGCCGTGGAGGAGCGCGCCGTCGTGGTGGTCGCCCGCGCCGACGCTCGTGCCGAACAGCCCCGTCGGCTTGACGACGAGCACGGCGATCATGAGCAGGAAGACGATGAGTCCCTCCAGGAACGGCGCGTACGTCCGGGCGAACGTCTGGACGAGGCCGACGAACAGCCCGCCGACCACGGCCCCGCGGAACGACCCGAGGCCACCGAGAACGACGATGACGAACGCCGGGATGATGACCGAACTCCCCATCGTCGGGCTGACGTTCTGGTACGCGCCGAGGACGATGCCGGCGACGCCGGCCAGCGCCGCGCCGAATCCGAACGTCAGGGTGTAGTAGCGGTCGATGTCGATGCCGAGGGTGCGGACCATCTCGCGGTCCTCGGAGCCGGCGCGGATTATCATCCCGAAGCGGGTGCGGTTCAACAGGAGCCACGTGCCGAGCGCCAGCGCCGACCCGAAGACGATGATGCCGTAGTTGTACAGCGAGTAGTTGAACCCGAACAGCGCGACCGGCTGGTCGAGGACCGAGGGAACCGGAAACGGCTGGGCGGACTTGCCCCACACCGACGTGATGAGGTCGTTGATGATGAGGACGAGTCCGAACGTCAGGAGGATGTGGTACAGCGGGTCGCGGCCGTACAGCCGCTTGACGGTGAGCCGCTCGATTCCCATCCCGACGACGCCGACGAGGAGGGGCGCGACGACGAGCGCGACCCAGAAGCCCGCGCCGCCGAGGGGGCCGGCGATGGCGAACGCGAAGTACGCGCCGAGGGCGAACAGCTCTCCGTGGGCGAAGTTGATGACGTCCATGACGCCGAAGATGATGGAGAGCCCGGCCGCGAGCAGGACGTACACCATCCCGACGACGAGCCCATTGAGGACCTGCTCGGCGACGGCACTAGCGACCGACATGCTAGAGCGAGCAGCCGAGTTCGCCGCAGTCGGGGAGCGCGTCCGCCCCGGCTATCATCTCGCCGAGTTCGACGGTCGCGGGACCGCTCCCGCCGTCCGGCGCGACGAGTTCGCCCGGCCACACCGGGTTCATCGCCTGGTGGTCGCAGTCGCGGAACTGGTTCGGCCCGAGAATCGTGTCCATTTCGAGGCCCGGAAGCACCTCCTTGACCTCCGCGGGGTCGGTCGAGCCGGCCTCCGCGATGCCCCGCGCCGTCATCCGAATGGACATGTACGCGGCCCGCGCGAAGTTGTCCGGCAGGGAGTCGTACTCGCTTTGGTAGGCCTCGACGAACGACTGGTTGTCGCCCGTTTCGAGCGTCGGCAGGTAGCGGACCCCGCCGTAGGTTCCGTAGGCGGCCTCGCCGAGCGCGCCGCGGACGACCGAGAACGTCATCGTCGGCGACATGAGGTTCACGCTCTCTTTGAGCCCCTGGCTCGCCGCCTGCTTGACGAAGTTGATGAGGTCGCCGCCGGTCATGCCGAGAACCGCCACCTCGGCGTCGGAGTTGGCGATTTGGCTGACGTAGGAGTTGTAGTTGGTCGAGCCGAGCTGCGAGCGGCTCCGGCCGACGACTTCGATGTCGTGGCCGTCGCGCATGCGGCGCTCGACGCGCTGCATCACCGACTCGCCGTAGGCGTAGTCGGCGATGTGGAACCACACCTTGGTCCCGAGGTTCTCGGCGGTGTAGTCGGAGACGGCCTCGGCCATCTGCGCCGTGTTCGTCTCGGCGCGGAACACCCACTCGTTGCAGTTCGACCCCGTGATGGGAACCGCGGCCCCGCCGGGGTTGTAGATGAGCTCCTCTTCGGCCGCGAACTCGTTGAGCGCGAGCGCGACGCTGGACGATATCGCGCCCATGAGATACGACGCGCCGTCCTGCTCGACGACGGACTGCGCCTTCCGCCGGCCGGTCGAGGGGTCCGCCTCGGTGTCCTCGTAGACGCCCGTTATCTCCACGTCGATGTCCTCGTTCTCGTTGACGTGTCGTATCGCCAACTCGGCCCCGTTTCGCTGGCCGACCGCGAGACCGCCGTACGGGCCGGTCATCGGGCTAATCACTCCATAGGTGATGGCGTTCGACCCGCCGCCCCCACCGCCGCCGAGACAGCCGGCGACGCCCGTCAGCCCGGTCACGCCCGCCAACCCAGCCGCCTGTACGAACCGTCGCCGCGACGGACGCGGCTGTGCGCCGCTGTCCGCTGAACAATCGTCTCTCATGGTATGTATGTTCACATGTAACATGAAAAACTTCACGTTTAAATGTTTGCGTTTCGCTGGCGACAAGAACGTCGCGTTCGGCCCTGAACCGCCGATTCGGCCCCTTCAGACGAGTCGCGGGCGGACCTCGTCGCCGAGTCGGCGGACGCACTCGACCATCCGGTCGGTGCCGATTCCGGGGTGGTAGGTGCGGAAGATGAAGTGGATATCGTCGCCGAGGGCGTCGCGGTAGCGGTCGAGTTCCGCGACCACGTCGTCGGGCGTGCCGAAGACGGCCTGTGCCTTGAGTTCCGCCCGGCGCTCGTCGGACAGTTCGGGGACCTCGTCGCCGGAGAATATCTCGGCGTACCGGCGCTGGAGGTAGAGGTAACCGTCTCTCATCGCGTCCCACGCCTCGGCCTTCGAGTCGCCGACGAAACCGTGTTGGAGGACGTATATCGTGAACTCACCGTCGAGTCCTTCGGCCTCCCGGACGCTCCGGATGTCCTCGACGCGCTTGCGCAGGCCCCCGAGGGAGAGCGACGACGGCGCACACCACGCGTCCGCCGTCCGGGCCGCCCGGCGAACCGCGGGCTTGGCCGCGCCGCCGAGCATGAGGGGCACGTCGTGTGCCGGTTTGGGCGTCACGTCGACGCCGGTCGCACCCTCGTGAAACGGCGACTCGTGCGCTATCGGACCGTCCGACCACGCGTCGCGGAGGAGGGAGACCGTGTCGGCGAGGCGGTCGACGCGCTCGTCTCGCGGAACGCCGAAGGCGTCGAACTCGCGGGGGTTGGAGCCGATCGCGAGGCCGAGCGTCGTTCGGCCGCCCGAGAGGAGGTCGACCGTCGCCGCGTCCTCGGCGAGCCGAATCGGGTCGTACAGCGGCGCGAGCGCGATACACGTGCCGAGTTCGACCGACTCGGTCGCCGCCGCGAGCGCCCCGAGGGAGGGCATCGTCCCCGAGAGGTAGCCGTCCGCCATGAAGTGGTGTTCGGACACCCACGCGCTGTCGAGGCCCGCGTCGTCTATCGCGCGCCCGAGCGTCAGCATCTCGTCGTACAGGTCGGCCATCGGCCGGTCGTCGTCCGGCCGCCGCTGGCAGGTGAACAGTCCCGTCCCGAGTTTCATGACTCGGAGTTCGCACCTTAGCTATTAATAGTTAGGAACACCGAGTTCGTCGGAGATGGTTCCCGACGACTCGGTACCCCCGGATTCGACGACCGCGACCGCGACGGAGCCGGCGCCGCCGGCCGCGCGCGTCGACCACGTGGGCATCGCCGTCGAAGACGTCGAGGCCGCCGAGCCGACGCTGCTCGCGCTCGGCTGCGAGCGCGTCCACCGCGAGACGGTCGCGGACGGCTCGTTCGAGTGGGCGACCTACGTCCTCGGCGACGCCTCCAGAATCGAACTCGTCGCGCCCGTCGAAGGGGAGTCGTTTCTGACGACCTTCCTCGACGAGCACGGCCCCGGCCTCCACCACGTCACGCTGGAGGTGTCGGACGTCGACGCGATGGTCGCCGCCCTCGAAGCCGCGGGCGAGCGCGTCGTGGGGCGCGCGGTGGAAGACGGCTGGACCGAGGCGTTCGTCTCGCCGCGAAACCCGACCGGCGCGCTCTTTCAGTTGATGGAGTACCACGACGACTACGGCGAGAAGGGAGCCGACGACGCGTTGTTCGTCCGCGGCGAGCGGGTGGATTCGTGAGTCTCCTGTCGGGGAGCCGGCTTACTCCTCGGCCGACTTCGTCTTGATGAGGAACTTCATGTCGCCTTCGAGGACGACGGTACCGTCCTGCTTCGTCATCTCGATTTCGAGGACGACCAGTCCGGCGTCGTCGCGGCTCCCGAGGTCCTTTCGCTCCGAGACGACCATCGTCTGCGAGAGCGTGTCGCCGATGAACACCGGGTTCGGCAGGTCCATGTAGTTCATCCCGAGGAAGGCGATGGCGGTGCGCTCGACGATGCCCGAGCGATACACGAAGCCGGTCGACTGGACGAACGTCATCGGCCCGTGGGCGATTCGCTGGCCGAACTGGGTGTCTTCCGCGTACTCGCTGTTCGTGTGGAGTTCGGTCCAGTCGCCCGAGAGCGCGGAGTGCATCATGAAGTCCGCCTCGGTGACGGTGCGGCCGACGCTCTGGAACTCTTTGCCCTCCTCGAAGTCCTCGAAGTAGTGCGGTTCGTAGCTGTATGCCATATCTCACCGTCACCGCCATCAGATAAAGTAGTTTACATACCTATCTTTCCTGACAGTCGATGCCTACTTGGGGAGCGCAGGACGACGTGTGGTCGCATGTCGGAGCAAGACGACTACGCGGAGATACGGGAGCGCGCCTCGAACGACCCCTACTGCGGGCGCGTCGGTATCGACCTCGCCGAGGTCGGCGACGGGTACGCGGAGACGACGCTGACCGTGGCCGAAGACCACCTGAACTTCCACGGGACGCCCCACGGGGGCGCGGTGTACAGCCTCGCCGACGCGGCCTTCGCGGCCGCCTCGAACAGCCACGGCGACGCCGCGTTCGCGCTGGAGACGAACATCTCGTACCTCGCGGCCGCCGAGGTGGGCGAGACGCTCCGCGCGGTCGCCGAGGAGACGCATCTCGGGGGGCGAACCGCTGAGTACGAGGTCGTCGTCTCCGACGGGGACGGCGAGCGAATCGCGACGTTTCGAGGCCGCGTCTACAAACCCGGCGGTCGCTGACGGCGCGCGTTACTGGCCGCGGTGGTCGTAGACGCGCTGGACCTTTCCGACCTCGGTGCGCGCGATGTCGCCGTACTCGACGAGGTTCAGTTCGTCGGGCGTGAACGAGAGCACGTTCGAGAGCCGCTTTTGAATCCGACCTTCGAGGTCCGACAGCGACCCGCCGAACTCCTCGACCAGTTCGACCGTGATTTCCACCCGGTCGAGGTTCCCCTCGCGGCGGAGGTCGATGCGGTAGTGCGGCGCGATTTGGTCGAACTCGAGGACGACCGACTCGACCTCGCTCGGGTAGAAGTTCACGCCGCGGACGATTATCAGGTCGTCCGACCGGCCCGTGATGTTGTCCATGCGGACGCAGGTTCGGCCGCACTCGCAGGTGCCGTAGTCCAGCGTGGTCAGGTCGCCCGTCCGATACCGGAGGACCGGCAGCGCGTCCTTCGCGAGGGTCGTCAACACGAGTTCGCCCTCCTCGCCCTCCTCGACGGGGTCGCCGGTGTTCGGGTCGACCACCTCGGGGTAGAAGTAATCCTCCCAGACGTGGAGGCCGTCCTGCGCCTCGCACTCGACGGAGACGCCGGGGCCGACGATTTCCGAGAGGCCGTAGATGTCGATGCCGGTCACGCCGAGCCGCGCTTCGATTTCGTTCCGCATCGGCTCGGTGCAGGGCTCCGCGCCGAAGATGACCGTCCGAAGCGGCAGGTCGCGGATGTCGATTCCCATGTCGTCTGCGACCTCGGCGAGGTAGAGCGCGTACGACGGGGTGCACGCGATGACGTCGCTTCCGAGGTCGGAGAGCAGTTCCACCTGTCGCTGGGTGTTGCCGCCGCCGATGGGGATGACCGTCGCGCCGAGCTCCTCGACGCCCTGGTGGAGGCCGAGACCGCCGGTGAACAGGCCGTAGCCGTAGGCGTTCTGAACCACGTCGTCGGGACCGACGCCGGCCGCCACGAGACACCGCGCGACGGCCTTGCTCCACACGTCGAGGTCCTCGCGGGTGTAGCCGACGATTTTGGGCTTGCCGGTCGTGCCCGACGACGCGTGGACGCGAATCACGTCGTCCATGTCGACCGCGAACATCCCCGTGGGGTAGTGGTCGCGGAAGTCCTCTTTCGTCGTGAACGGCAGTTTCGACAGGTCTTCGACGCTCTCGATGTCCGCGGGCGAGAGTCCGGCCTCGTCGAACGTCTCGCGGTAGAACTCGACGTTCTCGTACGCGTTCCGAACCGTCTCCCGCAGGCGACCGTCCTGGACCTCGCGGAGTTCCTCCCGCGAGGCGGTCTCCGTGCTATCGAATACCATGTACGTTTGAAGTCGATGATAGAATATGATAAAAATGATGCGGTCGGACGACCGCGCCGCGGGGCGAACCTATTTCGCGGGGGATACGCAATCGACTACCATGCGAGACGCATACATCGTCGGAGCGGGCCAATCGAAGTACGGCGCGTTTCCGGACGAGAGCTATCGGTCGCTGTTCGCGACCGCGTTCGAGGAGGCGCTGGGGAGCGCCGGCGGCGTCGAGGCGGCCGATATCGACGAGGCCGTCGTCGGGTCGCTCGGCGTCGGCGGGCGGCAACTCGGCTTATCGGGGCCGGCCGTGACGGAGCACGTCGGCCTCCACGGCGTCCCCTGTTCCCGAATCGAAAACGCCTGCGCAGCGAGCGGCTACGCGGTCAGACAGGCGGTGCAGGCGGTCAAAAGCGGGATGGCGGACGTGGCCCTCGCGGGCGGCTACGAGGTCATGACCGACATGAGCGGCGACGTGGCGAAGTACTGGCTCGGCGTCAGCGGCGAGACGGAGTGGGAGCGGCTCACCGGGACGACGTTCGCGGGCGTCTACGCCCAGATGGCCTCGGCGTACCTCGACGCCTACGACGCCTCGCCGGACCACTTCTCGAAGGTCGCCGTCAAGAACCACGCGAACGGCGCGAAGAACCCGAAGGCGCACCTCGGCTTCGAGTGCTCGCTCGACGACGCCCGGAGCGCGCCCGTCGTGGCCGACCCGCTGAACCTCTATCACTGCTGTCCGACCTCCGACGGCGCGGCCGCGGTCCTCGTCGCCAGCGAGGACGTCGCCAGCGCGTGCGACGACGCCGTCCGCGTCGCGGGCGTGGGTGCCGCCTCCGAGCGCGTCGGCCTCTTCCAGCGCGACAGCTACACCGCCGTCGAATCGTCCGAGCGGGCCGCCGCGGCCGCCTACGAGATGGCCGGTCTCGGCCCCGACGACGTGGACTTCGCGGAGGTCCACGACTGCTTCGCCATCGCCGAACTGCTGGCGTACGAGGACCTCGGCTTCTGCGAGCGCGGACACGCGCCCGAACTGGTCGATTCGGGCGCGACCGAACTCGGCGGCGACCTGCCCGTCAACCCCTCCGGCGGCCTGAAATCGAAGGGCCATCCCATCGGCGCGACGGGCGCCGGACAGGTCGTCGAAGCGTTCAAACAGCTCGGCGGCCGGGCGGGGGACCGACAGGTCTCTGGCGCGAACGTCGGCCTCACCCACAACGTCGGCGGGTCGGGCGGTGCCGCCGTCGTCCACGTCCTCGAAGGAGGGGCGCTATGAGCGCCGACGACTCGGCGCGAGCGACCCCCGGAATCGCCGGCGTCGGCGCGTACGTCCCCAGACTCTCCCTCCCCGCGTCGGCCTACCGCGAGGCGTGGGGCAAAGGCGGCGCGCCGGGCGTCGAGCAGGTCGCCGTCGCCGACGCGGACGAAGACACGCTGACGATGGCGACCGAAGCGGGCCGGCGCGCGCTCGACGCGGCCGGCGTGGACGCGAGCGATATCGGACACCTCGCGTTCGCCACCACGACGCCGCCGAACGACGAGGAGGAAAGCGCGGTCCGACTGGTCTCGCTCCTCGGCGTCGACCCGTCGGTTCCGACCCGGCAGTTCGGCGGAAGCACCCGCGCCGGCGCGGTGGCGCTGGCGGCGACGGTCGAGGCGACCCGAGGCTCGGACGCAGGTGCGGGGACGGGGAGCGGCGGTCCGGCGCTCGTCGTCGTCGCCGACAGCCCGCGCGGAGCGCCCGAAAGCGACGAGGCGGCCGGTGCCGGGGCAGGGGCGGCCGCGCTCGTCCTCACCGACGACGCTCCGCTCGCCGTCGACGCCGTGGGCGAGTTCGGCGACCCCGCGCCCGGCACGCGGTTCCGAGAGTTCGGAAGCGCCGAGACGGATTCCATCGGCGTCACGCAGTACGAGCGCGACGCCTACACGCGGGCGGTCGGCGGGGCGGTCGAGGCCCTCGGCGTCGACGACGCCGAACTGGACCCCGACGCCGTCGCGCTCACCGCGCCGGACGGCAAACTCCCGTACCGCGCGGCCGCCGCGCTCGGCGTCGAACCGGCGCGAATCGCGGCCGGGACCGTCGTCTCGCGAACCGGCGACACCGGGGCCGCCGGGCCGTTTCTCGGACTCGCGTCGGCGCTCGCCGACTCGGAGGACGACGCGGCAGGCGACGAGTCGAACGGCCGGTCCCCCGCGACCTCGGTGCTCCTCGTCGGCTACGGCGGCGGCGCGGGGGCGACCGCGCTCGCGCTCAGTACGAGGGCGTCAGATGCCGCCTCCGACGCCTCCGCCACCTCCGCCACCTCTGCCGTCCCGGTCGAGGCCGCCCTCGACGGCGACGTGGAACTCTCCTACGCGGAGGCGCTCCGGCGGCGCGGGACCATCACCGGCGGGGAGCCGGCCGGCGGGGGCGCGTACGTCAGTGTGCCGACGTGGAAGCGGACGATTCCGCAGCGCCACCGCCTCGTCGCCGGCGAGTGTACCGAGTGCGGCGCGCTCTCGTTCCCGCCGGAGGGCGCGTGTCCCGACTGCGGGTCGCTCGCGGGCTACGACGACGCGACGCTCCCCGGGACGGGGACCGTCGAGGCCGCGACCGCCATCGGACAAGGGGGCGCGCCGCCGGAGTTCGTCGAGCAGCAGCAGCGCGCCGGGTCGTTCCCGGTCGCCGTCGTCGCCTTCGACGGCCCGGACGGCGAGGCCGACGACCGAGCCGTGAGCGCGCCCGCGCAGGTCGTCCACTCGCCCGCCGGAACGCCCGCAATCGGCGACCGCGTCGAGGCCGTCCCGCGCCGCATCTACGAGCAGGAGGGCGTCGTGAGATACGGCTTCAAGGTCGTCCCGACCGAGGCGCGGCGGGAGTAACCGTCCGGGGGCGCGGGAGCAGGACGGGGTCACCGATGCCGAAACGAGGGCAAACGATTATGATGGTTCCCGAACCCCTTCCGGTGATGCAAGTGAGTGTACTCGGCGCGGGAACCATGGGCCACGGCATCGCGCAGGTGGCCGCGATGGCCGGTCACGAGGTGACGATGCGCGACATCGAAGCGGCGTACGTCGAAGACGGGCTTGACGCCATCGAGTCAAACCTCCGGGGCGGCGTCGACCGCGACAAGGTGACGCCCGACGAGATGGCGGCGACGCTCGACCGACTCTCGGGGACGACCTCGCTGGAGGCGGCGGTCGCCGACGCCGACCTCGTCGTCGAGGCGGTTCCCGAGGACATGGGGCTCAAGCGCGAGACGGTCGCGGAGGTCGAATCCCTCGTCGACGACGACGCCGTCATCGCGTCGAACACGTCGTCGCTCTCCGTGACCGAGATACTGAGCGCCCTCGAACGTCCCGAGCGCGGCCTCGGGCTCCACTTCTTCAACCCGGTCCACATCATGGGGCTCGTGGAGGTCGTCGTCGCGGAACAGACCAGCGAGGCGACGCTGGCGTTCGCCACCGAGTTCGTCGAGGGCATCGACAAGACGGCCGTCGAGGTCGGTGACTCGCCCGGCTTCGCCTCCTCGCGGCTCGGCGTCGCCCTCGGCGTCGAGGCCATGCGCATGGTGCAGGAGGGCGTCGCCTCGCCCGCGGACATCGACACCGCGATGGAACTCGGCTACAACCACCCGATGGGCCCGCTCGAACTCGGCGACGTGGTCGGCCTCGACGTTCGACTCGATATCCTCGAGTACCTGCGCGAGGAACTCGGCGAGCGCTTCCGCCCGCCGCAGATTCTCAAGCGAAAGGTCCGCGCCGGCAAGCTCGGCAAGAAGACCGGCGAGGGGTTCTACGTCTGGGAGGACGGCGAAATCGTCGGCGCGAGCGAGGACGTGATGGACCGATGAGCGGTGACGACCCGAGCGCCGACGGTCCGAGCGCCGACGACCGAGAGACGGGCGGCCCCCGAGCCGACGGCGGAACGTCGGCCGTCGAGTCCGTCGCCGCCGAGTGCGAGACGGTCGACGCCGTCGTCGGCGACCGCGTCGAGGGCGTCGTCACCGTGACGCTGAACCGCCCCGACGCGCGGAACGCGCTCAACGCGACGCTCCGGGCAGAACTCAAGCGCGTCCTCGACGCCATCGGAGAGAGCAGCGCGCGCGTCGTCGTCCTCACCGGGTCCGACGAGGCGAAGGCGTTCGTCGCCGGCGCGGACGTGACGGAGCTCCGCGAGCGCGACATGCTCGAACAGCGCGAGGCGAGCAAACGACCGCGGGTGTACGAGCGCGTCGACGACCTCAGACAGCCGGTCATCGCCCGGGTCAACGGCCACGCGCTCGGCGGCGGCTGCGAGCTGATGCAGGCCTGCGACGTGCGCATCGCCCACGAGCGGGCGAAGCTCGGCCAACCCGAAATCAACCTCGGCATCATGCCCGGCGGGGGCGGCACCCAGCGACTCGCGCGACTCGTCGGCGAGGGCCACGCCATGCGACTCATCCTGACGGGCGAGCTCATCTCCGCCGAGGAGGCCGCGGACATCGGCCTCGTAGAGGAGGTCCACGGCGACGATACCTTCGACGACCGGGTGTACGAACTCGCCGAGATGATGGCGACGAAGAGCCCCGTGGCCCTAGAGTTCGCCAAGAAGGCCGTCAAGGCCGCCTCGCGGACGGACCTCGAACAGGGCATCGAGTACGAGGCGGAACTGTTCGCCCAACTGTTCGGCTCGCCCGACAAGGACGAGGGTATCGACGCGTTCTTCGAGGACCGAGAGCCCGAGTGGCACGAGCGCGAACGATAGACCCCCGCTCGAACCGTTCGAACTGCTCGAACGGCTTCGAAACCGCCGTCGCCGCCCGGCGAGAACTCACAGCGCAGGTGCGAGCGCTAGTTTCACGACGCGAACACGTCTTCGAGAGCGACCCGCCCGCGAGCGAGGCCGAATCGGGGGCGCGCCGGTGGAGGACCGAGCGTTCCGTCCTTTCGAACGCGAGTCCGTGATCGAGCGACGCCGCCGTATCGGCAGTCGCTATCGATGACCGTCTCGCGCGCGAACCGAACACCGAGTCTCGAATGACGGGGATACGGCGGTTTCGGGGCGAACGAGACCCAGCGACGACGCGTCCGGTCCACAGGACGGCAGACGGGCGGTTCGTCCGCTGGCCGCGGTCCGTGACAGGTTTAATTCTGTAATTGTTTGCGTTCCCGCCGCGTCAGTCTACGATAGTATAATAAGTATATAATCACAATCTGTTCGAGGGATTCGAACAGCGATTGTCGAAATCGAGTCGTCGTCTCGACCCCTCGAAAGCGGAACTATCGGACTTCGCGCGAGAGAGCGTCCGCTGAGCGGGTTCGAATCATTCGAACGAACGGTCCGCATACTCGGCTCGCCGGCGGGGCGAGCGACCGGGTCAGGAGAAGTTGAGGTTGATTTCGACCTCGTTGGCCGCGCCGAGGAGGAGGTCGGCGAGGTCGCCGGTCAGTCGGTCGCCCCGAAGCCGGTTCGAGGGCCCCGAGATGCTTATCGCCCCGACGGGGTGGCCCTCGTTGTCGGTGACCGCGACGCCGACGGCGTGGAGTTTCGGGACGATTTCCTCGCGGTTGAGCGCGAACCCGCGCTCGCGAATCGTCGCCAGTTCCTCGAAGAGCGCGTCGGGGTCGGTTATCGTCTGCGGCGTCTTCGCCGGGAGGCCGTGTCGGTCGACGATGTCGCGGACGCGTTCGTCCGGGAACGCCGACAGGATGGCCTTGCCGGCGGCGAGTTGGTGGAGGTACGAGCGCGTCCCCTCCCGGGCCGGCGTCCGAACCGAGTGCGCGCCGGCCGCGCCGTAGAGGTGGAACCCGCGGCCCTGCTCTTCCGTGACGCACCACACCTTCTCGCCGGTCTGCTCGGCGAGTTCGTCCAGTTTCGGCTTGGCCACCTCGTAGAGCTGGTGCTGGTCTCGCGCGTAGATACCGAAGTCGAGGAGCCGAAGCCCGACCCGATAACCGTCGTCGTCGGGGACGACGAACCCCTCGCGTTCGAGCGTCTTCAGGTGCCGGTGGACCGTGCTCTTGGCCAACCCGAGTTCCGAGGCGAGTCCCGTCGGCCCCATCGGGCCCCCCGACTTGAGCCGTTCGAGGATGCCGAGCGACGTGGCGGCCGTCGTCACCGGTCGGCGCTGTTCGTCGTCTGTCATCACCTATCTTCGGTGTTCGTTCGTGATAAATCTTGTTCGAACAGTTCGAACGGGAGTTCCACTCGCTCGAACGACCGCGGCGGACGCTCGAACCGCGAGTCGGCGATAGAGCAAAGTAGCGTCCGATTGGATAGCAGACGTGCATGATTAAATTGGTGAATATGCTCGTCCGGGACGACGACCACACGCACGAGGAGTTCGTCGAGCGGTGGCGGGGGAGCCACGCGGAACTCGCCGCGGAGCTACCGGGGCTCGTGAAGTACGCGACGAGCGTCCCGACCGACCCCGAGCGGTCCGAGTACGACGGCATCGTCGAACTCTACTTCGAGGACATGGCCGCTCTGAAGGCGGCGTTCGACTCCGAGGTCGGCCAGCGCGTGAACGCCGACGCGGCCGAGTTCAGCGACATGGAGCAGGGGCCGACGCTCTACGTCGAGGAGACGGTCCACCTCGACAGGTCCTGAATCCATGAACACGAGCGAACGACTCGTCGAGAGCCTCGAACGGCTCGGCGTCGAGCGAATCTTCGGCTATCCCGGCGGCCGCGTCATCGAGCTGTTCGACCTGCTGCCCGAGTCGGACATCGACCTCGTGCGCCCCCGCGACGAGCGCGAGGCGAGCGTCATGGCCGAGATGCACGGCCGGCTGACGGGCGAACCGGGCGTCCTCGCCGGACAGGGGCCGTGGATAGGGAGCCTCGGCCTCATCGGACAGATGGAAGCGCGCCTCGCCTCGTCGCCGATGGTCGCCATCACCGAGGCCTCCGAGCGCGGGAACTACTCGACGCTCGCGCCCTACCAGCAGTCCCGCGGCGACTACGGCGGCCTCGAACTCCCGAAGCTTCTCGACGCCGTGACGAAGGAACACTGGTTCCCTCGTACCCCGACCGAGACGGTTCGGAGCCTCCAACTCGCGTTCAAACACGCCGTCGCCGGGCGACCCGGTCCGACGGCGGTCGTGCTCGACGGCGACGCCGTCACCGAGGAGTTCCCCGCCGAGTCCGTGCCGCCGGTCTGGGACGACGAGACGCAGACCAGAACGTGGACCGCCGCGCCGACGGCCCGCGACGTCGCGGCCGCCGCCGAAGCGCTCGAAGCGGCCGAGCGACCGGTCATCGTCTCGGGCAACGGCGTCCACGCGTCGGGCGCGTACGAGGAGTTGGCCGCGGTCGCCGAGACCTACGAGGCGGCCGTCGTCACCTCCTACCTCGGGAAATCGACGGTCCCCGAGACGCACCGCCTCGCCGGCGGCGTCATCGGCTCGTTCGGTCACGAGGGCGCGAACCGGCTCGTCAGCGAGGCCGACGCGCTCCTCGTCGTCGGCTGTCGCATGAACCCGATGGACACCAACTGGCAGGCCCCCGACTTCATCCGCCCCGACGAGCAGACGATTATCCACGCCGACATCGACCCGCGGAACGCCGGGTGGGTCTACCCCGCCGACGTGGGGCTCATCGGCGACGCGTCCGAATCGCTGCGCGAACTCGCGGCCGCCGGCGGCTCCGAAAACGACTGGGCCGAGGACCGAGCCCGGAAGGCCCGCGAGTCGTTCCACGCGCCCGAGTGCGAGTCGGACGCCGCCCCCATCCTCCCCCAGCGGGCCGTCAAGGAAATCGAGCGCGTCGTCGACGAGGACACCATCGTCACCGCCGACTCCGGCAACAACCGCTTTTGGCTGCTCAACTACCTCCAGACGCCGGCGGTTCGGACCTACTTCGGCTCCGGCGGCGTCGGCGGCATGGGCTGGGCGACGCCCGCCGCGGTGTCGGCCGCGCTGGCGACAGACAAGCGCGTCGTCGGCGTCGCGGGCGACGGCGGCTTCGCCATGACGATGACGAGCGTCGAGACGGCGGTCGAACACGGCGTCGCGCCGACGTTCGTCGTCCTCAACGACACCAGCCTCGGGATGGTCAGACAGATGCAGCACGCGCCCGACGACATCGCGGGCGTCGAGTTCCACGACACGGACTTCGCGCGGGTCGCGGAGGCGTTCGGCGCGACGGGCGTCCGCGTCGAGACGCCGGGCGAACTCGGCGATGCACTCGCCGACGCGAAGACGCACGGCCTCCCGACGGTCATCGACGCCCGCATCGACCGCAGTCAGGACATGGCCGCGACGCTCCAGTCGTCGTTCTACGCGTCGGTCGGCGGACTCCACGAGTAGCGCCGGCCGCGGTGAGTGGCCGTCGCCGGCCCTCCCGGTGGTCCGCTCCCCGGGAAACACTTTTCTCGCACGCAGGGAGAACTACGATAGCATGTCATCATCGACCGTGATGGTCACGGGCGGGACCGGGTTCATCGGCTCGTACGTCGCGTCGGACCTCGTCGCGGCCGGCCACGACGTGGTCGCCTACGACCGCTCGACCGACCCGCGCATCCTCGACAGACTCGGCGTCGCCGACGACGTGACGATACGCCGCGGCGACGTGACCGACCCGACCGACGTGTTCCGGGCGGTTCGAGAGACCGGCTCGACGCACATCGTCCACCTCGCGGCGCTCCTGACGACGACGGCGCGGGAGAACCCGCGGGCCGCGCTCGACGTGAACGTCCAGGGGACGAACAACGTCTTCGAGGCGGCGCGCGCCCTCCCCGAACAGGTCGAGCGCGTCGCGTGGGCGTCGTCGGCGGCGGTGTACGCCCCGCCCGCGAACTACGGCGGCGACTTCGTGACCGAGTCCGACCTCGTCTACCCCGACACGCTCTACGGGGCGACCAAGGAGTACAACGAGCACCAGGCCCGGGTCTATTACGAGGACTTCGGTGTCTCGCACGTCGCGCTCCGGCCGACGGTCGCCTACGGTCCGTACCGTGAGACCGGCGGGTCCGCGTTCCTCGCGAACATCGTCGAGAAACCGGCGCTCGGCGAGCCCTTCAGCGTCGACTACGGCGACCAAGTTATCGACTGGCAACACGTCCGCGACATCGCGCAGGCGTTCCGCAAGGCGACGTTCGCCCCCGAAGACGACCTCACCCAACGCGTCTACAACGTCCGCGGGGAGTTGGCGACGATTCGCGAGGCCGCGGAGACGGTGCGGCGACTCCTCCCCGACGCCGACCTCACGGTCTCCGACGAGGGCGAACTCCCGTGGACCCAGGAACTCGACATGACGAAGGCGCGAGCCGACCTCGGCTACGACCCCGAGTACGACCTCGAAACGGGGTTCCGCGACTACCTCAACGTGCTTCGGAAGGAACACGGACTGGAGCCGGTCTGAGCCGAGACCCGACGGGCCAAGGTCCGACCGGCCGAAACGCCGCCGCGGAGTCGGTCACGGCCGCCGAGCGTCGTCGGCACCCTCGGTCTCGGGACCGTCCAGCAGGTCGCGGATATCGTCGGGCGACAGCAGGTCGACGAGGCTCTCGCCCGAGTCGTAGCGCTCGCGCTCGTCGGGCGTGAGATAGTCCGCGAGGTCGCGTTCTGTGAGCAGTTCCTCGAGTCTGTCGTCGAGGTCGTCCGGGTCGTAACCGGGGATGACCATATCACCGAATCGTCGCGAGCGCCCTTATAATCCGGCACTCGTCGGAAACGCGACGAGTGCGGAGGGTGAGCCGCCCGCTCACTCCACGACGACGCCGTCGTCCTTCGCGTTCGGCGCGCCGACGACGAACACCTCGCCGTCCTCGACGCAGCGCAGTTGCCGAACCTCGTCGGGCGAGACGACCACGAAGTCGCCCGGTTCGAGGTCGAGCGCGTCGGTCACCTCACCGTCGTCGTCGGCGAAGGCGAGTTCGAACGCGCCGGAGAGCACGTGGTACAGTTCCTCCTGTTCGCGCTGGTAGTGCATCGGTCCCGACCCGCCCGCGTCGAACGACCAGACCGACGGGCGCATCTTCCGCGGGCGAAGCTCGTAGCCGACGGCCTTGACTCGGGCGTCGGCGTTCTCCACGTCGTGCGGTTCGAGGTCGGCGAGGTTGACGCGCTCGTACATCGGCGCGAGCTACGAAGCGCGGGGTAATAGGTATGCTGACGAGTGTCGCGGCGGTTCGCGTCGGACTACTGGGTCTGGGAGTACCGTTCGACCCACTCCTGGAGGCTGATTCCCATCGCGGCCTGCGTGATGGCGTTCGAGGACGCCGAGTTCGCGCTCTTGACGAGTTCGGCTTCGAGCGTCCGGGTCGGGATCTCGCCGATGAAGTGGGGGATGGCGCGCTGGACCGCGAGCGGGCAGCCGACCTCGTGGGCGAGGGCGTAGCCCGAAAGCGAGTGCGGAATCTCCCCGCTGGCGTACTCCGGGTCGGGGGCGTCGAGCACGTCGTCGTCGACGAAATCGACGTACTCGTAGCACTTGCCCACGTCGTGGAGGAGGCAGGCCGCGCGGACCACGTCGAACTCCGGGTCCGCGCCGTGGAAATCCCGCTGTTCCTCGGCGGCGCGGACGGCGATTCGCGTCACGCCGCGGACGTGCTCGACGTTCGTCACCTCGTGGATGTTCCACGCGTAGGGGATGTCGTCGATGTCGCGCCAGCCGCCGCGGGCGAGACCGAGACACCACGCCTCGACGACTCGCTCGCGGAGGTCGGCGTCCTCGATGTCGGCGAGTTCGGGGAAGGCGGCCTCGACCTGCGCGCGGTAGTCGCGCGACATCGCTCAGCGGCCTCCGGTCACGTCTTTCTGGACCGTCTCGCGGCCGACGAACCGCGGGCGGTCGCCGATGGAGAGGAAGTTATCAACGTCTTCGCGGGGCGCTTTCGCCTTCGGGTGGTCGGGGTCGTAGTCGCGCGAGGACTCGTGGCCGAGGCCCGCCCGGAGCGCGTCGAGGCTCTCGAAGTAGAGTTCGGCGACGCCGTCGAACTCGGCGCGTTCGGGGTCGGTCGGGACGACGCGGGCGTACCGGACCACGCCGGGAATCTCGCGGGCGAGGGGGACGTGGGTGTTCGCCCAGTGGTCGAGGAACTCGTCGTGGCTCATTCCGTCTTTGCGGACGAGAAACGCCGAGTGCTTGTAGAGGCCCGTCGTGTCGCCGCCGGTCTCGTCTTTCTCGACGACCTCCTCGCCGATGAACCGGGGGCGTCGCTCGACGTCGAGGAAGTTGTCCACGTCGGCTCTCGCCGCTTTCGCCGTCCCCTTCGCGGGGTCGTAGTCGCGCGAGCCCTCGCCGCCGAGCGCGTCGTGGAGCGCGCCGAGGTCGTCGAAGTACAACTCCGCGAGACCGTCGAACTCGGAGGCCTCGGGGTCGACCGGAACCACCGTCTGGTAGCGGACGACGCCCTCGATGTCGCGGGCGATGGGCGTGTGATTGTCCTGCCAGTACGTGACGAACTCGTCGTGACTCATCCCCGCCTTGCGGACAAGCAGGGCTACGTGCTTGTACATGCGTACACCTGCCGATTCACGTATAAGACAATAAATCATGAGGTATGCTCGCACTGCCCGTCTACAACAAATTAATGTGACAGTCACGAGTGGTGGGCGTATGCCTTTCCACGAGCGGGGGTTCATGAGCGGGACCCGCGGGACGATGGCCGTCGACTGGGAACAGCGCATCGACGTGAAGCGGATGCGCGAGGAGCGGAAGGACCGCGCCCTCTCGCGGATGCGCGAGGCGGGCCTCGGGAGCATGCTCCTCATCGACGACCCGAACATCCGGTACGTGACCGGGTTGGCGATGACCGGCGGGTCGGGCGCGGACCACTACTCGCTGCTTCTGGAAGACGGCACGGTCGTCCACTGGGACACCGCCGACCACGCGAGCAACCAGCGGTACAACTGCCCGTGGCTGACCGACGTTCGCTACGCCTGTCCCGGACTGGGGAACGTCCCGCGGGCCTCCGGCCGCGACTCGGCCCGGTCGTTCCTCCTCGACAAGATGGCCCAGACCGTCGTCGACGCCCTCGACGAGTACGGCCTCGCGAACGAGGCGATGGGTATCGACACCGGCCACGCGGGGCTGCTCGACGCCTTCGAATCGAAGGGCATCGACGCCCGACCGGCCGAGTGCGCGGCGGTGATGGAGGACGCCCGAAAGACCAAGACCGAAGACGAAATCGAGTGTCTGCGGCAGGTCGCGGCCGTCTGCGAGGCGGGCTTTCAGGCCATCGTCGAGAACGCGAAGCCGGGCGCGCGGGAGTCGGAGGTGTGGGGCGACGCCGTCCGCGAACTCTGGCGGCACGGCGCGATGGCGCAGGGCGGCTATCTCACGTCGGGGCCGAACACGTGGCCGAAGCATCAGGCGAACACCACGGACCGACTGATTCGCCCCGGCGACCTCGTCTACGCCGACTTCTACAACGTCGGCTACCTCGGCTACCGGTCGTGTTACTACCGGACCTTCTCGATGGGCGAACCGACCGACGAACAGCGCGACGCCTACGAGACGGCCCGCGACAACCTCTACGCCGTCCTCGACGAAATCGAGCCGGGGAAGACCACCGACGAAATCGCGGCGGCGTTCCCGGACATGGCGGGCGAACACGCCGACTGGTACGGCGCGGACGACCACTGGCAGTTGACGACCAACCATTGGGCCCACGGCCTCGGCCTCCAACTGTACGAAGTGCCGCTCATCTGGCGCGGCCTCTCGCCGGACCACCCCATCGAAATCGAGGCGGGGATGACGATGGCCGTCGAGACCCAAGAGCCGGCGGGGAGACAGGGCGTCCGCGTCGAGGAAATGGTCGTCGTCCGCGACGACGGCGTCGAACTGCTCAGCCAGTGGCCCGTCGAGGAGATAACGGTTATCGATTACTGATTCCTGACACGATGAGCGAAAGGCTCACAAATTCTAAAAATTGTAAAATTTGTTGCTCGAATCCATCTAAGCACACATCCACCGGAGGCACACCTCGTCAAGAGAGAGTACAGCTTGAATGTCGAACCGTTTAGTCAGTAGTGTGTAATTTCTATGACGGCTGATTACGCCGGCGCGGGGACCCCTCGTGTCCCCCGCCAGAGCCCGACTGGCCGACCGGCGCTACTCCGCCTTGCCGTCCTCGCGGTCCCGGCGGCGTGCGTCGGCGTCGCGGTCGTCGGGGTCGCCGTAGCCGCCGCCGCCCGGCGTCCGAACTGTAACGGTCGTGCCGGCGGGCACGTCGCGGGTCGTCTTCGACGGGACCGCCTCGCCGTCGACGAGGTTCTGTCCCGTCGCCCCGTCCTCGCCGCCTGCGATACCCCGAGGCGCGACCCGCCGGCGCTCGGTGAGAAGCGAGACGGTCGCGTCGGCCTCGACCGTGACCGACCGGACGATGCCGAGACCGCCGCGGAACTCGCCGCGGCCGCCGCTTCCCTCGCGGAGGCCGTACGCCTCGACGAAAAGCGGGTACTCGGCTTCCAGCGCCTCGACCGGCGTGTTGAGCGTGTTCGTCATTCCGACCTGCACGCCGTCCATGCCGTCTCCGCCCGCGCGGCCGCCGAAGCCGCCGCCGATAGTCTCGTAGTAGGTGAAGCCGTCCGAACCGCCGGCGCGACTGCCGATGGTCAGGTTGTTCATCGTCCCCTGTCCCTGCGCGGGGACGCGCTCGGGGGCCGCGTCGGCGAGCGCCGCGAAGACCACGTCGGTCACGCGCTGGCTGGTCTCGACGTTGCCGCCGACGACCGCCGCCGGGGCGTCGGGGTTGAGGAGCGAGCCGTCGGGGACCTCGACCGAGATGGGGTCGTAACAGCCCTGGTTCGGCGGAATCTCGGGGTCGGTGACGCAGCGAACGACGAAGTACACCGCGCTTTTCGCGACCGCCAGCGGGGCGTTGACGTTGCCGGCGACCTGGTCGGCCGTCCCCGCGAAGTCGAACTCGACGGTGTCGCCGTCGACCGTCGCGGTCACCTCGATGGGGATGTCGTCGTCGGTCACGCCGTCGCCTTCGAGCACGTCGCGGGCGCGGTACTCGCCGTCGGGCAGGTCGCGCAGTTCCGCGGTGACGCGGTTCCGGGAGTAGTCCATCACGGCGTCGAACGCCGCGAGAACGCGGGACCGGCCGTGTTCCCCGACGAGGTCGGCCAGTCGCTCCTCGGCGCGCTCGTTCGCCGCGATTTGGGCGCGGATATCGGCGCGGCGCTCGCCGGGGTTGCGGACGTTGGCGAGGAGCAGCGACAGCACGTCGTCGTTGGTCTCGCCGCCGGCGACGAGTCTGACCGGCGGGAGTCGAAGCCCCTCCTGATAGATTTCGCGCGCGCCGGCGGGCATGCTGCCGGGCGTCATCCCGCCCACGTCGGCGTGGTGCGCCCGCGAGACGGCGTAGCCGAGCACCTCGCCGTCGACCGAAAGCGGCGACACCATCGTCACGTCGGGGAGGTGCGTCCCGCCCTCGAAGGGGTCGTTGAGGACGAACACGTCGCCCGGTTCCGGGTCGTAGTCGAGGACCGTGTCCACGGCCTCGGGCATCGCGCCGAGGTGGACCGGGATGTGTTCGGCCTGCGCGACGAGGCGGCCGTCGGCGTCGAACAGCGCCGTCGAGCAGTCGCGGCGCTCCTTGATGTTCGGCGAGTACGACGAGGTGATGAGCACCTGCCCCATCTCCTCGGCGACGCTCTCGAACTGGTTGCGCATGATTTCGAGCGTCACGGGGTCGACCTCGCGGTCGCTCATTCGCCGTCACCCCCGCTGGTGAGGACGAGCGTCCCGTCGGCCCCGACCGTCCCACCCCACGCCGGAGGTACGACGACGGTGCTCTCGTGCTGTTCGAGGATGGCCGGCCCCTCGACGGTCGTCCCCGCGCCGAGGCCGTCGCGGTCGTAGACGGGCGTCTCGCGGAACTCGCCGTCGAAGAAGGCCTCGCGGGTGTCCTTGCGGGCGTCGCCGCCGCCGCGGTAGGTCACGTCGAGCGGGTCGCGCTCGACCACGGCGGTCGCCCGGACGTTGACGAGTTCGACCGGGTCGTCGAGGCGGTAGCCGTAGGCGCTCTCGTGGGCCTCGTGGAACCGCGCTTCGACCGCCTCGGCGTCGAACGTCTCGCCGACGGGGACGGTCAGTTCGAAGCTCTGGCCGACGTACCGGAGGTCGGCGGCGCGCCGGACCGCCGCGTCGGCGGGGTCGGCCACGTCTTCGAGGGTGTCGGCTTCGAGGTCGGCGTAGGCGGCGTCGACCGCCTCCGCGTCGAGGCCGGACAGGGGTCGGCGGAGCGTCCGCACCGAGTCGTGTTTCTGGTCGGCCGCGAGCAGGCCGTACGCCGAGAGGACGCCGCAGGCCCGCGGGACCACCACGGTCTCGATGTCGAGGCTCTCGGCGAGGGCGGCGGCGTGCATCGGGCCGGCACCGCCGAAGGCGACGAGGCCGAACTGCCGCGGGTCGCGGCCGCGCTCGACCGTCACGGCGCGAATCGCCCGCGTCATGTTGGCGTTGGCGACGCGGTAGACGCCGCGGGCGGCCGCGAGCGCGTCGTCCAGTCCGGTCTCGTCGGCGAGTCCCGCGAGCGCGTCGCGGGCGGCGTCCACGTCCAGGGAGAGTTCGCCGCCGAGGGCGGAACTGCCGCCGATGTAGCCGAGGACGACGTTCGCGTCCGTCACGGTCGGCTCGGTGCCGCCGCGACCGTAGCAGGCCGGGCCGGGGTTCGCACCCGACGAGCGCGGCCCGACGCGGAGCGCGTTGCCCGAGTCGACCCACGCGATGGAACCGCCGCCCGCGCCGACGGTGTTCACGTCCACCATCGGCGTCTTGATTGGCCGGCCGTTGATTTCGGCGTCGGTGGTCCGCTCGACTTCACCGTCGCGGACGAGGCTCACGTCGCTGGAGGTGCCGCCCATGTCGAAGGTGACGAGCCCCGCGAGGTCGTCGCCGGAGTCGGTCGCGGTCTCCGCCGCGCCGACGACGCCCGCGGCCGGGCCGGACATCGTGGTCGTCACGGCGTGCTCGCGCACGGTCGAGGCCGGGGCGATGCCGCCGTTGGCCTGCATGATTTTGGGAACCGGGACGCCGAGGTCCGCGGCCCGCGATTCGAGGCGGCCGAGGTAGCTGTCGATGGCGGGCGTCACGTAGGCGTCGACCGCGGTGGTCGAGGTACGCTCGAACTCGCGGAACTCGGCGAGCACCTCGTGGGACGCGGAGACCGGCGCGTCGAGTTCCTCGCGGAGCACGTCGGCGACGACGCGCTCGTTTTCGGGGTGCTGGTAGGCGTGTAAGAGCGAGACGGCGACGCTCTCAGCGCCGCAGTCGCGGATGTCGTCGGCCAGCGCGCGGACCTCGCGCTCGTCGACTTCGGTCTGAACGCCCTCGACCGTCGCGCGCTCCGTCACCTCGAACCGGCGGCGTCGCGGGACGAGCGGGTCGGGCTTGTCGGCGGTCACGTCGTAGAGGTCGGGACGGGCCTGTCGGCCGATTTCGAGCACGTCGCGGAAGCCCTCGGTGGTGACGAGCGCGGTCTTCGCGCCGTCGTCTTCGAGGAGCGCGTTCACGGAGACGGTCATCGCGTGGGTGAACGCGTCGACCTCGGCCGGGTCGACGCCGGCGTCGTCGCAGGCCTTCTCGATGCCGCGGACGACGCCCACGCTCTGGTCGTCCGTGCTCGGGACCTTCGCGGTGACGAGGCGGCCCTCTGGGGTCAAAAGCGCCACGTCGGTGAAGGTGCCGCCGACGTCGACGCCGATTCGGGTTTCTGCGTCCATCAGAACACCCCCATATCGGCGGCGACCGTATAGAGGGTTCGGAGGCCGAGCCAGACGACGACGAGCGTCACCAGCCCGCCGACGACGTTCTGGAGCGTGGTGTTGGCGTACGACCCGAGGATGTCGCGGTCGTTCATCACGTAGATGAGGAAGACGGCGACGATGGGCAGGAGGACGCCGTTCGCGACCTGCGCGAAGACGATGGCCTGCACGGGGCTGTAGCCGACCGCGGAGAAGACGATACCGACGAGCAGGATGGAGCCCCAGACGGCGCGGAACTTCGTGGACTTGAGGTCCGTGTCCCAGCCGAGCGCCCCCGCCGTCGCGTAGGCACCGGCCAGCGGGGCGGTCGTCGCGCTGGTGAAGCCCGCGGCGAACAGTCCGATGCCGAAGAACACCTTAGCCTGCGTGCCGACGAGCGGTTCGAGCTGTTCGGCCATCGTGCTGACGTTCTGGATGTTCGTTCCGACGGGGAACGCCGCCGCGGCGGTGACGAGAATCGAGATAGTGATGAAGCCGCCGAGGACGATAGAGAGAATCGTGTCGGCCCGCGACTCGTTTAGCTCCTCGGGGCCGGCCCACCGCTCTTGGACGCTCCCGGCGTGGAGAAAGAGGTTGTAGCCGACGACGGTCGTCCCGATGTGGCCGGTGATGAGGAACGCCGACCCCTCCGGGACGCTCGGGACGAACCCGCGGGCGAGCGCGCCGAGGTCGGGACCGATGAGAATGGCGTCGATGAGGAAGGAGACGGCCATGATGGAGACGAGACCGACGAGGGCCTTCTCGATGAGTTTGTACTTGCCGGACCACAGGAGGGCTCCGGCGACGAGGCCCATCGCGGGCCCCCAGAGATTGGCGCTGATACCGGTCAGGCCCTCCAGTCCGGCCGCGCCGCCGAGGATGTTCCCGGTCTCGTAGGCGGCCGTGCCGATGCCGATAGCGCTGACGACGAGCACGATACTCACCCCGGACAGCACGGGGTTGTCGAACTGGCTGCGGAGCGCCTCGCCGAGCCCCTCGCGGGAGACGAGGCCGAGTCGGGCGCTCATCTCCTGAAGGACGATGGTGGCGACGATGGAGAAGGCGATCGTCCAGACGAGCGCGTAGCCGAATCGCGCACCCGTCACGCTCGCGGTCGTGACCGTGCCGGGACCGATGAACGCGGCGGCGACCATCGCGCCCGGGCCGATAGATTTCAAGCGTTCGATGAAGTTCATGGTTCTACCTGTGAGGTGGATTGACGTATCAAACTCTGATTGATAAATCCCCGTTGAGAAGGCCGTGTACCGCCGAGATAGCGCGTATGAAGGAGTATGAACGAGTGTGAAATCGGCGGCGAGTGTGGACCTCACCGAACCTCGGTGAGAAGCACCTTCGAGACGCCCTCTTCGACCTCGATGTCGAACGGGGACTGCTCGGTGCTGAGCGCGATGAACCGCGACATGAACCACTTGACCGACTCGGTGGGGAAGACGACGTGGAAGGTGTCGCCCTCGGAGGCGCGGACCGTGAGAAAGCCGCAGAACGACAGCCAGTCGAGGAGTTCGCCCAGCGATTCGAACCGGTCGCGGTACTCGTGGGCGTGGAACGACGCCACCCGGTCGACGGCGTCGAGGAACGCGGGGTCGGGGTCGCCGTCGTCGTCCTCGACGTAGTCGAGAAACGTGTGCAGGAAATCCACGTCGAGGAGGACGTGCTCGCCGCTCGACAGCATCTGGTGGTAGGCTTCGAGGTTCGGCCCGGCGTCGGTCGTCGCCGCCTCGAAGTTGGCCGCGTAGAAGACGAGCGCCTCCCGGACGAGTTCGCTCTGCGCCTTGTCGGTCCGGCCGGCGAGGCCGTCGAGCGCCGACTGGGCGTCCTCGTCGAGCGACACCGTGATGCGATTCGTGACCATGGGTGTCTAACTCTCCGAGGGGTTCTTAAGGATGTGCGGACGGCCGCCGCGAGCCTCGAACGAGTGACGAACCGGGACTATTCGGCCAAAAAGTGTGAAAATTTTAGAAATTGTAATCGGCGGCGCGGGTGTCAGGCGTCGCCCCGCTATCGCTGGGCGGGCGGTCTCGCGACCGTCGTCGACTCGGTGAAGACGAACCGCGCGCCCCCGTTCGAACCGTACTCGGCGGCGGGCGTCCAGTCGTGGGCGGCCGCGATTTGCTTGACGATGGCGAGGCCGAGACCGCCGCTGCGGCGCTCGCTCACCCCGGCTTCGAAGCACTCGTGAGGGGGCGTGCCGTCGGGGAAGCCCTCGCCGTCGTCCTCGACGAAGAACCCGCTTCGGGTCCAGCCGGCCGTCACGACCACGTCCTCGCCGCCGTGGACGACGGCGTTCTCGAACAGGTTTTCGAGGAGCTGTCGGAGCCTGCTCTCGTCGGCCGCTATCGTCCGCGACGCGCCGCCGTCGGTCCGGTAGAACCGCAGTTCGGCGTCGGCGGTCGGGACCGTCTCCCACGCGCGTTCGGCCACGCGCCGGAAGTCGAGGGGCTCCGGCTCGGCGACCGCATCACCCTGCGCGGCGAGCGCAGTCAGGTCCGAGAGCAACTCCTCGACCCGGTCGAGGCTCTGTCCGAGCTTTCGAAGGTCCTCGGCGTCCGCGTCGCCGGGCGACTCGGCGACGATGTCGAAGTACCCCCGCGCGGTCGTCAGCGGGGTCCGGAGGTCGTGGGAGACGACGCGCGTGAACTCGCTGAAGCGCTCGTTCTGGCGTTCGAGCAGGCGCTGGCGGGCGTTGCGCTCTGTCACCTCGCGCTGGAAGCCGATGTAGTTCGTGACGCTCCCGTCGTCGCCGTGGACCGGCGTTATCTCGGACTGATTCCAAAACGGCGTCCCGTCGCGGCGGTAGTTGAGGAGTTCGACGCTGCACGGCTCTTCGTCGGCGATGGCCTCGCGGAACCGCTCGCAGTCCTCTTCGGCGGTGTCCGGTCCCTGCAGGACGCGGTGGTTCTCGCCGAGAACCTCCTCGGCGTCGTAGCCGGTGAGGTCCTCGAAGGCGCCGTTGGCGTAGACGATGGGACAGTCGTCCTCGCTCGGGCCCGTGATGGTGATGCCGACCGAGGCCTCGTCGATGGCGCGGCGCATCAGCGACAGTTCGGCCTCCTGGGCCAGTCGCTCGGAGATGTCCCGGAGGATGCCCGTCGTGCCGACGACCTCGCAGCCGTCGTCGTGTAAGAGCGTGAGGTGACACTCCATGGGCACGCGGTCGCGGCCGTCGCCGTCGGCCGCGAGGAGTTGCGTCTCGAAGGTGAGCCGGTCGGTCTCCGCGCCGTCGCCGAGCGACGCCCGGAGCGACTCGTAGGTCTCGTAGTCCGCGTCGGGGAGGTACGACGAGAGGTGCGAGCCGAGGACGCGTTCGCGGTCGTGGCCGACGAGGTCGACGAAGGCGTCGTTGACGTACTCGAAGCGGTCGTCGGAGTCGAGCGAGTAAACCGGGTCGCCCGCGGCGCGGATGATGTGCTCGTCGCGGGCGAGTTCGTCCCGGCGCGCCCGCTCACCGGAGATGTCCCGGAGGATACCGACCGAGCCACGAAACGCCTCGCCCTCGTAGGGGAGATACCCCATGTGGTCGCGGCACGGGACTACCTCGCCGTCGGCCGTCCGTATCTCGATTTCGAACTGGGTCGTGTCGGGGCCGCGCGACGAGAGAATCCCCCCGAGTTCGTCGGCGGCCTTCCGCACGTCTCCGTCGTCTTTCACGAGTTCCGGGCCGCGCCCGAGAATCTCGTCGACGGCGTAGCCCGAGAGGTCGGCGAAGGCGTCGTTGACGTAGGTGAAGCGGCCGCGCTCGTCGACGACGTAGACGGGGTAGCCGAGGGCTTCGAGGACAGTCTCGTAGCGCTCCGCGCGGCGGGTCGCCCGGTGTTCCGAGACGCTGTTTTCGATGCGGTTGACGAGCAGTTCGTACTGCTCGGAGGAGGGCTGTTTCTGCAGGTAGTCGGTGACGCCCGCGGAGATGGCGTCGCTCGCGACCTCCTCGCTCCCCTTGCCGGTAAAGAGGATGAAAGGGAGCGAGCCGTGTTCCTCGCGGACCGTTTCGAGGAGTTCGACGCCGGTCATCGCCGGCATGTCGTAGTCGCTGACCACGCAGTCGATATCAGAATCACGAACGATATCGAGAGCGACTTCGGGGTCCGCACAGGTCGTCACCTCAAACGAAGAGAGCTTTCGGAGGTACGTCTCGCCGAGGTCCAAGAGCGCCGAATCGTCGTCAACGTAGACGATGTGCGGAGATTTCGAGGTCGTCATCGGTAGTTATCAAATGATAACTCCCGAGGTGACACATAGGTTCGACCTCTATAGTTAGGGACCGAGCGAGACGGCGCTCGGTTTCGAATCTAATAATTTCGGTTCGAGGTGCGGCGTCGCCGACCGAGATTGTCCGGCCGTCGCCCGACCGACGGTCAGAACTCGCCGGTGACGATATCGGTGACGCGGTCACGGTCGAACAGCCGCCCGTCCTCGGGTATCTCGGGGTACGCTTCGCCATCGCCGTAGCCGGGCCACTCCCCGAACCGGTCGGGGAACAGCTGTTTCGCAGTCATCTCCAGCTGGAACAGGTTCATAATCGGCCCCTGCATCCCGTTTCCGGACGGGAAGTACCGCCCGTCGCGGAACGCGGGCACCTCGTCCGCGAGGGGGTCAGAAAGCACCGCCTCGCGGTTCGAACTGAACGAGTCGCCGAGCGCGGTCCCCCAGTACCGGAAGACCACGTCGGGCGCGGTTTCGACCATCGCTTCGTAGTCGTACGACCCGCCCGACCCGGTCTCGGCGTCGGTGGCCGCGAAGGCGTTCGGCATCCCGAACGGTCGAAGGTGCGCCCAGAGGTAGCCCTCCTGCGTGAAGTCGTACGGCCAGAACGTCCCGCCGGTGTAGGCGACGACCGCGAGCGACGGCCGCTCGGACACCGGCGGGAGGTCGGCCTGTATCCGGGCGACGAGCTCGTCGCGAAGCGACTTGAACGCTCGGTAGCGCTCTTCTTCCCGGAACACCGCCGCGATGTGGCCGAGGTACTCCCACAGCGTGTAGTACTCGTAGCGGTCGCGGTAGGGCTCCGGCGGTTCGGCGTTCGTCCGGCTGTAGTAGTTGCCGAACCACGGACCCACGTCGGACGCGATCGACGCGACCTCGTCTTCGGACCAATCGAACGAGCTACTCCGGAGGAGAGCCGGGTCGAGGAAGTGAACGTCGCTGTCCAGTTCGTAGAACAGCTCTCTGTCGAGGGCGTTCGGGTTCGACGCCGGCGTGACGCGACCGAGCTCTTCCCACTCGAACTCCACGCCGTCGAGCGCGTCGTAGTAGTAGTCGACCGTGTTGCCGAACAGTTCCTTGTCGTAGCCGATACCGGTGATGGCGTCGCCGTGGCCGAAAGCGACCGCCGCGTCGGCCGACACCGGGTAGTAGGTCAGGACGCTCGTCGGCACGGCGTCGAACTCGACCTCGCCGACCGGTGCCATCGACACCGAGTACGAACCGCTGTCCCCCTCACCGTCGGTCGTCGTCTCCGTCTCGGTGGGGGACGTCGTCGTGGTCGCGGTCGCGTCCGCGGTTTCGGTCGCCGTCGAGTCTGTCGACCCCGACGGGTCGCTCGTACACCCGGCGAGCAATCCGCCCGCGGCGGCCGCACCGCCACGTTTGAGGCACCGTCGCCGCGTCAGCCCGATTCGAGAGGCGTCGTCTTCTCCCATATTTTTAGGCCAACCTAAAATCATAAAGTACCTTCGGTCGCAGCCGACCGGAACCGCTCGCCCGCGGTCGGGGAACCTCGGGTATTTTTAGCAATGAATTGAAATGTTTGCGCATGGCTCCCGTTACGGACACCCTCCCCCGCGTCTCGACGGACAGCGTCGAACGATTCCTCGCGGCCTTCCTCGCCGGGCTCCTCGGAACGTATGCCCTCGGGGCGGCCACTAGTGGCATCGTCCCACCACTCGAAATCGCCGGCGTCGTGGCGATTCACCTCGGCGTCGTCGTCGCGGGCGTCTTCCCGCTCGTCGTGCTCGGACGCTCTGTGGTCGGACGACTCGGCGACGGCCCGGCGGCCGTCAGACCCCTCGAAACAGCTGCTGCCGCCGGTGCGCTGGCCTGTCTCGTCAGCGGGCTCTGGCTCAGCATGGACGCGTCGTCGGACCTCTCGGGCGTACTGCTCGGGGGCGCGCTGGTCGCACTGGTCGCCCTCATCGGCCTCGTCGCGAGGCGGTGACGACCCGACACAGTCCGCACACCCATGCGAACCACCCACGTCGCCGCCCTCGCCATCACCGCGTTCGCGCTCATCACCCTCGGCCTCGCCGCGGGGTCGCTCGACGCCGCGAGACCGGACGGACCGGCCGTCGCGGAGTCGGCCGATGGGTCGGTAGCGCCCCGCGAGCAGTCGGGGCCGAGCAGGCAACCCGACCGTCCGGACCGACCCTCAGTCGGTCGGCTGGTGCTTCCGGACGACGGCGTACTCGGCAGTCTCGGGGAGCAGTCGTCGCCGGCCGGCGGACTGCGCTCGCGCCTCGCCGTCGGGGGCGCACTCGTCGTCGGTGCGGTGGTGCTCGTCTTCCGCCGACTCACCGACGACGACGCGCGGGCGGCCGAGACGACGGAGGAGCGGGGAGGCGCGGACCACAAACCGTCGGAACGGAACGCGCCGGCGCCGTCCGACTGGGGCGGCCCGCCGGCGAACGGCATCTCCCGCGCTTGGTTCGCGATGGTGTCCGCGCTCGGCGCGGCGGCCACCCCGCGACAGACGCCGGCCGAACTCGCCCGCACGGCCGCCGACGCCGGCTTGCCCGCGGGCACAGTCGAGTCACTCACCGAGCTGTTCCGCGCAGTTCGGTACGGCGGGAAACGGCCGACCGACGAGCGCGAGCGACGGGCCGAAGACGCGCTCGACGCGCTGCGGCGAGACGAGAACTGGCCGGACGGGCGCGAACCGTGAGCCGCGCTCGCCGCGGGTTGTTGCTCGTCGGCCTCGCGTCGGGCCTCGTCGGCGTACTGCTCGTCGCTTCTCCGGGCGTCGCCCGCGGCGTCTCACTTACAGGGGCCGCCCGAACGGCACCCGTCGCCGTCGTCGGCGTCGCCGCCGCCGCCCTCGCCGCCCGCTCGCTGTTGAACGCTCTCAGCGGGGACGCCGCGAGCGACAGTGGGGGAAAGGCGGCCACCGCAGACGCGTTCCCCTCGCCGGAGCGTCGTCCGCAGTACGACCCGTCGGGGGCGGAGTTCGCCCGGCGAGTGAACGCAATCGAGTGGACCGACCGGCGCGACGCGGAGCCGGCGAACCGCCGGGAGCTCCGCGACGACCTCCGGGGCGCGGCGACGAGCGTGCTCTCTCGGGGTGACGGGCCGAGCCCGAGTGAGGTCGAAACGCGGCTCCGCGACGGGAGTTGGACGGACGACCCGCTCGCATCGGCGTTCTTCGCCGGCGACCTCGTCCCGTCGCTGTCGCCCTCGGGATACGCCCGCGCGCTGGTCCGCGGCGAGCCGCCGTTCGCTCGTCGGGCGCGTCGCGCCGCTGCCGCGCTGTCGAAGCGGTCCGGCGCGGGCGACGTGACACCGGCCCCGTCGGCCGACGTTCGGGCGGCGTTCGGGGACGAACCCGCCGTGCGGACGAGCCGATATCTCCCGGACGGCGAAGAGAGCCTCGAACGCGAGTCGGCGACTGACCGGGTCCACGGCGTGACCGCCGCAGCGCTCGCAGTCGGCGGGCTCGGAATCGTCACGCTGCGACCGGGACTGCTCCTCCTCGCGCTGTTCGGAATCACCGTCTCGGGGTACGCCCGCGCGGTTCCGACCCCATCGCAGGCGGTGGCGGTCGAAAGAGCGGTCAGCGACGCCGAACCCGCGGTCGGCGACGAGGTCGAGGTGACCCTCTCGGTTCGGAACGTCGGCGACGCGACGCTCGCGGACCTCCGACTCGTCGACGGGGTTCCGCCGGGGCTCGCCGTGGTCGACGGGTCGCCGAAGTTCGCGACCGCGCTCCGACCGGGGAAGCGTGCGAGCGTCACGTACACGGTCGAAGCCGTCCGCGGCGACCACGCGTTCGACCCTGCGCTCGTCGTCACGCGCGACGCCCTCGGGGTACGCAAGCGGGAAACGCTCGTCGACACCGAGACGACGGTTTCGTGCCGCCCGCCGGCAAAACCGCTTTCCGGTCGCGCCCCCGCGAGAACGACGACGCGAGCGGGTCGGTCGCGGTCGGACGCCCCGGGGCCGGGCGTCGAGTTCCACTCCGTCAGAGAGTATCGACCGGGTGACCCCCCATCGCGAATCGACTGGAGACGGAAGGCCAAGACGGGGGAGTTCTCGACGGTGGCGTTTCACGAACACCGACGCCAGCGAGTGCTCGTCGTCGTCGACGCGCGGACCGAGGCCTACGTCGCATGGGGTGGCGGGGGCGATGGCGACGGCGACGGCGACGGCAACGGTGAGCCGGTCGTCCAGCAGGGCGTCGCCGCCGCTGACGCCCTCGCCTCTCGCTTCCGCTCCGCGGGCGTGCCGGTCGGTCTCGCGGCGCTCTCACCGCGGTCCTGTCGGCTCCCGCCCGGCCGCGGAGGCGACCACCACCGCCGGCTTCGGGAGGCGCTGGTGGCCAACCCCGCGTTCGGATGGGAGCCTCCGGACGGCGAGGTGGACGCGTCCGCGGCAGTTCACGAGATTCACCGGCGAGTTCGGGCGGACACGCGGGTCGTCTTCGTCTCGCCGCTCTCCGACGACGCGAGCGTGACCGCCGCGCGGCGGTTCGACGCGCACGGGCACCCCGTTTCGGTTCTCAGTCCGGACCCGACGGCTCGGACGCACGCTCGCGGCTACGAGTCCGGATACGCGTCGCTCGCGAGGGAGCGACGGCTGCGGCGGCTTCGAGCGGCCGGTATCCCCGCGAGCGATTGGGACCCGACCGAACCGCTACGGGAGGTGACGCGCGGTGGTCAAAGCCGTGCCACGACGTCCAGATAGCGCCCCGCCGCTCCGGAGCAGCGGCGGTGCGCTCGCGGCCGCGACCGGTGCGGCCGTCATTACCGCGGTCTCGGTCCCCGCGCTCGCGATGGGCGCGCTGGGAGTGCTCTCGCTCGCTGGTGCACTCACGTTCGGCGTCGAGTCGGCCTACGCGCCGGGCATCGCGCTCCTCGCGGGGTCAGTCGTGCTCGCCGGCGTCTTGGGTCTGACACCGCCGTTCCTGCTCGCGGCCGCGTTCCTCGTACTCCTCGCGTGGGACGTGGGGAAACACGGGTTCAGCATCGCGCGCGAGGTCGGGCGGGAGCCCTCGACGTTCCGAATCGAGGCCGTCCACGGGCTGAGCAGCACCCTCGTGTATGCGGCCGGGGCGACGCTCGGCTACGGAATATACGCCGGCGTCACCGGCGGACGGTCGGTCGTCGCGCTCCTCGCGCTTCTCGTCGGGTCGGTGGCGCTCCTGTTCGCGTTGCAGGCACGGAAGTGAGATGTGGGACCCAAGCGCCCGCCCGCGACGACCCGAAAGCGACACGTCCGCCGAACGCGAACTCCCGGAACATGACGCGGGACGGGCGCGCCGAGGAGTTGGAGCCGGCGAAGCGGCGCATCATGGAGGCGACGTACAGGGCGCTACAGAGACACGGCTACGGCAACCTGACGATGCAGGACATCGCCGACGAGTTCGAGAACAGCAAGGCACTCCTGTACTACCACTACGACGGGAAAGACGAGCTACTGGTCGACTTCCTCGACTACGTCCTCGCGGAGTTCCTGGACGGCCTCCCCCGAGGGGACCGCACGCCCAGAGAGGAACTCGAAACGGTAGTCGAGACGCTCCTCCCGGAGACGCTCTCCGAGGAGGCCTACCGGCTCCAACTGTCCATGTTCGAACTGCGGATGAACGCTCGGCACGACGAGGACTACCGCGAGGAGTATCGCCACATCGACGACGAACTCACGGAGCTGCTGCGGGATATCCTCGTCCGCGGAATCGAGGCCGGCGAGTTCGAGGCAATCGACCCCGAGGCCGAGGCCGAGCTGTTTCTCTCGATTCTGACCGGGACGCGCGCCCGCCGGCTGACGGTGTTCGAGCCCGACGAGTCCATCGAGTCGCTCCGGGCGGCTATCGAGTCGCACATCGACCGCATCTCGGCGTAGTCGCCGCCGAGGCGTGCGGCCACCGAGCCGGCCGCGCCGGCCGCGGGGCGACCCGACCTCCCCAACGGTTCCGCCGGGACGTGAACCCTTATTCGCCCGGCGTCCGTCGGTTCCGACCATGACACCGCGACCGTCGACCTTCTCAATCGTCGCCCGCGACCCGGAACAGGACGCCGTCGGCGTGGCCGTCCAGTCGAAGTTCGTGAGCGTCGGTTCCGTCGTCCCGTTCGTCAGCGCGGACGCCGGCGCAATCGCCACCCAGAGCTTCGCGAACGTCGCTTACGGTCCCGACGGATTGGACCTCCTGCGCGAGGGGCATTCGGCCGAGGAGGTCGTCGCCGAACTGACCGACGCCGACGGCGAGGCCCCGAGCAGGCAGGTCGGCGTCGTGGGGGCGGACGGGAGCATCGCGGCCTTCACCGGCGACGAGTGCTTCGACGTGGCCGGCGACATCCAAGGAGAGCACTACACCGTCCAGGGGAACATCCTCGAAAACGAGGCGACGCTCGAAGCGATGGCCGAGGCGTTCGAGACGACCGACGGCGGCCTCCCCGAGCGCCTGCTCGCGGCGCTCCACGCCGGCAACGACGCCGGCGGCGACAAGCGCGGCGAACAGTCGGCGGCGATGTACATCGCCAAGCCCGAGGGGGGCTACGACGGCGGCAACGACCGCTGGGTCGACGTTCGCGTCGACGACCACGACCACCCGATAGACGAGCTCGAACGCGTGTTCAAGCTGTACGACATCACGCTCTTGGAGCGCGAAGCGCCCGAGGAGTCCCGGTCGCTATCCGGCGAGACGGCCGAATCGGTGCTCGAAACGTTAGCCGACCTCGGCTTCTACGACGGGACGCCGAGCGGCGAGTTCGACGACGAGGCCGTCGCGGCGCTCGAATCCTTCCGGGGCATGAACAACTTCGAGAACCACTCGCTTTCCGTCCTCGAAGACGCCATCGCCCGCGGCTGGGACGACGTCGACGGTGCGGAAGCGGCGGAACAGGGCAGTTCTGCGAATGGGGACGACGAGACGAGCGAACTCGACGGAGAAGCGCGGCTCATCGAGGCGATTTGGCAGGGCCTCAGCAGGCTCGACAGGAAGTAATCGGAGAAAAGCAGTCTCGTCGTTCGTAGTGTTCTTTCGTTCGCCGAAGCGCGCCGGGTGCGGTAGAGTTGGTGGGTCACCGCGGCGCACCGACACGGCCGCGAGGGGGAAGGATATCCCGCTCAGCCGAGGAGGTACTTGAGCGCGGGGCGCTGGCGGACGAACTCCATCTTCTCGATGATAGCGTCGAGGCCGAGGATGCGGCCCGCCGCGAGGGTCCCGACGATGGCGAACATCATCAGCCCGAACAGGTCACCGTTGACCACGCCGTGGGCCCAGTCGGCGTTCCCGAGGTAGAAGAACACCATCAGGACGCCGCCGAAGAAGGCGGCGAGCCGGACGAGTGCACCCACGATGAGTCCGAGGCCGATGAGCGTCTCACCGACGGGAATCATGAAGTTCGTGAACTCGAGGAGCCACGGGGTCGCGGCGGCCCACGCGAAGAAGCCCTGCAGCGGCGAGGCGGCGGGGGCGTTCGCGAGGTAGCCCGCGGCGCTGAAGCCGCCGAGCTTCGTCACACCGGCGTGGAAGAACCAGTAACCGGTGATGAGGCGGGTCAGCACGAGCACGTAGCCCGTGACGCCCTGCGAGTAGTCGAAGTCCATCCTGTTCCCCAGCATCTCGATTTGTGAGTTAGCGGCCATTGTCTTTCACCTAACAAGTGAACGAACGACCCCCCATAGCATATAAAGAGAGCGTGATTTCCGAATCTAAGGAATCGAGAACGACCGAAAATCGGGGTGTACGACGCGATACCGTGCGATTCGGTCGCTCGGTGAGAGGTCGAAGCTCAGTCGAGGACCGGGTCGAGCACAGCGGGGCGCGAGGCCGACACGGGGGCCGTCCTCTCGGCGAGAGCTCCATCGAGGTGGTTCCCGTCCTCGGCGACGAGAATCGTGTACGTCATTCGTCGAGGTCTCCCGAATCAGTCGCCGTCGATCGCTCCGACGGCGTCACGAACTCGAACCGCGCACCACCCTCGGCCGACTCGGCGAGCGAGACGGACCAGCCGTGGGCGTCGGCGATGTCGCGGACGATGGCGAGGCCGTAGCCGGTGCCCCGCGGCGTCGTGGTGTAGCCGTGGTCGAAAACGCGTTCGCGTATCTCCTCGGGAATGCCGACGCCGTTGTCGGCGACGTAGAACCCCGTCCGGTCGTCGAGCGCGCCGACGCGGACGGCGAGCGGGTCGTCGGGGGGACGGGCGTGTTCGACGGAATTCCGAAACAGGTTCTCGAAGAGCCTGAGCAGGCGGCCGTCGTCGCCCTCGACGACGAACAGTTCCCCGCGGACGAGCGTCGCGTCGCCGGTGTCGACGAAGCGCCACGCGTGGTCGACGACGCGGGCGAGGTCGACGGATTTGGCGTCGACCACGGGCGTCCGCTGGCGAGCGAGGTCGAGCACCTCCTCGACCAGTTCGGACATCCGCTCGACCGCGTTGGCGGCGCGTTCGAGGTGCGCCCGCTCGCCCGACTCAATCCCGAGGTCGAGGTAGCCGGTGGCGACCGCGAGCGGGTTTCGGAGGTCGTGGGCGACGATAGAGACGAAATCGTCGAGTCGCTCGTTGGCCGCGGCGAGGTCCGCCTCGCGGTTGCGGAGTTCCTGTTCGCGGACGGTTCCCGAGAGCGCGGTGGCGACCGTCGAGCCGAAGAGTTCGAACAGGTCAACGTCCACGTCGAGGAACGCGTCGGCGTCGGTCGCGACGACGAGGAGACCGTGGCTCCCGAGCGGGACGCGGAGGACAGACGCCGCGTCCGACTCGGGGGGAAGGAGCCGGTCATCCACGGCCGCGGAGTCGACTCGGGTGACCGCGTCCGACTCGGGGCCGCCCGGGACGGTCTCGATTCGAACCGTCGACTCGAACCCGTCGCCTGTCGAGGCGGCCGGCGACAGTCCCCCGCCGTCGTCGGCGAGCCAGATGGCTGCCTCGGCCTCGGGGACGAGTTCGGGGACGGCCTCGACCGCCAGCGCCGCGACCTCCTCGACGCTCTCGGTGAGAATGAGGTCCCTCGTGACCGCCTGTAGCGACCGGAGACCGTCCTCCAACCGCGCGCGGTCGGTGACGTCGATGGCGACGCCGAGGAGCTTCGACACCTCGCCGTCGTCGTCGAAGACAGGGCGGTACCACACGTCGTAGACCGCGCCGTGGTACTCGACTCGGGTGTCGACCGCCTCGCCAGACAGCCCGCTGGCGATGGCGTCGGTGGCCGCGGGCGTGTCGTCGTACAGTTCGAAGGCGGACCGGCCGACCACCTCGCCGGGGTCGCGGCCGAGCGACTCCAGACCGGCCCCTTCGGACATGGTGAACACGCCCTCTGAGTCGAACGCCGAGAGGATGATCGGCAGGTTCTGCAACACGGTTTCGAGGCGCTGGTTGGTCGATTCGAGGGCGTGGAGGTAGCGCTTCCGCGTCGTCACGTCGCGGAAGTAGACCGACAGGCCCGACGGCGAGGGATACGCCCGGACCTCGAACCAGCCGTCGTAGACCTCGGAGAAGGTCTCGAACGTCACCGGCTCTTGGGTCCGCATCGCCTCGTGGTAGTTGTCGAACAGTTCGGTGTCGACGACCGACGGGTACAGGTCCCAGATGCGCTCGCCGAGTTCGGGCTCGCGAACCTCGCTGAAGATGGTCTTCGCGCGGTCGTTGAAGTAGACGAAGCGCCAGTCGGTGTCGAGGGCGAAGAAGGCGTCCGTCATGCGTTCGAGGAGTTCGCCGCGCTGGTTGGTGGCGACCTCGCGGTCGGTCACGTCCCGCGGGATGCCGACGACGCCGATGGCCTTCTCGCCGTCGACGGCCGGAGAGAGCTGGAGCTCGAACAGCCGCGGGTCGCCCTCGGCGTCGACGAACCGAACGTCGAGGCGTTCGGTGACGCCCTCCGAGAGAACCCGCGAGACGGCGTCGCGGTACCGCTCGTACTCGCCCGCGGGGAACAGGCCGGCGTCGACGAGCGATTCGAACTGCTCGCCGCGGAGCGTCTCGGAGGCGCGCCCGGTTATCTCCTCGATTCTGGGGTTCACGTACTCGACGCGACGTCGGTCGTCGAGGACGAACGCGCCGTCTTCCATCGCCTCGACGATGACGCGGTGACTCCGAGTGCCGGGGCGGGAGTCGTCGGTGTCCGGGTCCACGAGCGACCGAACCGACGCGACGAGTGCCGCGTGGGAGTCGTCGGCGTCGTCGCGGATCAGGTAGTCGTCGACGCCGAGCGAGACGGCGCGAGCGGCGAACGCCTCGTCGCCCGCGGCGGCGTAGACGACGACCGGAAACTCGGCGCGGGAGCCGTCGCGGGAGACGAGCGCGTCCAGTTCGAGTCCGTCGGGGAGGTCGGCGGCGGCGACGAGACAGGAGACGGTGCGGTCGTCGAGCGCCGACCGCACGGCGTCGACGCTCTCGGCGCGCGTGACCGGGCGCTCGAAGGCGTCCCGAAGCGCCGAGACGACCGCATCGGAGGCAGCGCCGTCGGCCGCGACGTAGAGAATCGCGCCGGCGGAGGTGCCTCCTGAACTCGGAGAAAACATGTTAGATACGAGATACTCGGTGAGCCAATAATATCTTGCGGGCGAAGCGGCCGACTCACCGGGAGACGAGCGTCGAAACGGTCGGGGGAGCCGCCGAGTCAGGGGTCGCCGGGGCGTCGGGTCGCCACCTACCCCTGTCCGACCATCCGCTCTTCGTCGTCCCACTCGCGCTTGCGGAGTTCGTACTTCTGAATCTTACCGGTCGCCGTCTTGGGAATCTCCTCGACGAACTCGAACTCGCGGATGGCCTTGTAGCCGGCGAGGCGGTCGCGGGTGTACTCGCTCAGTTCCTCGGCGGTGACGCCGGGATTCTCTACGTCGCCGTTCGCGGGGACGACGAACGCCTTCGGCGTCTCGCCCCACTTCTCGGACGGCGCGGGGATGACTGCCACGTCGCCGACGGCGTCGTGGTCGAACAGCGTGTCCTCCAGTTCGACCGAGGAGATGTTCTCGCCGCCGGAGATGATGATGTCCTTCTTGCGGTCCTGAATCGCTATCATGCCGTCCTCGTTGACGACCGCGAGGTCGCCGGTGTGATACCAGCCTTCGAGGCGGTCGTTGAAGGCGTCGTGGGTCTCGTCGGGCTTGTTCCAGTACTTCTCCATCACCTGATTGCCGCGGACGACCACCTCGCCGATGGTGGCGTCGTCGCGCGGGACCCGTTCGCCGTCCTCGTCGACGACGCGCAGGTCGGTCCCGAGCGGGGCGACGCCCTGCCGCTGTTTGAGCGAGAACCGAAGCCCCCCCTCGTCGGGGATGAGTCGGTTCGCGTCCGAGGTGGCGATGAGCGGGCCGGTCTCGGTCGCGCCGTAGAGCTGGGTGAACTCCCAGCCGAACTCGGATTCGGTGTGGCGAATCGTCGCGCTCGGCGCGGCGCTGCCGGCGGCGGTCACGCGAACCGGGTTGTCGCCGGCGTACGCGGGGTCGTGTTCCTCGGCGTACTCCCGCAGAATCGACAGCACCGTCGGCGCACAACAGAAAAAGGACACGTCCTCGGTGGCGATGGCGTCGAACACCTGCTCGGCGTCGACCCCGCGGGTGCAGACGTGTTTCGCGCCGCGGCCGGTGACGGCGTAGATGTGCCCCCAGCCGTTGACGTGGAACATCGGGAGCGTCCAGAGGTAGACGTCGTCGTCGGCGATGTGGTGGTGAATCGTCACCAGTTGGGCGTGGAGCGACTCGGTGCGGTGGGTGCGGCAGACGCCCTTCGGGTCGCCGGTCGTCCCCGAGGTGTAGTTGATGGTGATGAGTTCGTCCTCGGACATCTCGGGGCGCTCGTAGTCGTCGGCGTCGGCCTCGTCGAGGAACGCCTCGAAGTCGAGCCAGTCGCCGTCGACGGCGGCGGGGTCGTTCGTCACGAACACCTCGGCGGGCACGTCGTCGCGGACGGCCTCGATTTTCCCCGCGTACTGGTAGTCGGCGTAGACCACGCTCGCGCCGGAGTCCGAAAGCAGGTACTCGTAGTCCTCGGTCGTGAGCCGGTAGTTCAGCGGGACGTGGAGCGCGCCGCACTGCATCGCGCCGAAGGCCGCTTCGAGGTGGCAGTGCGTGTTGGGGTCGAGCACCGCGACCCGGTCGCCCTTCTCGACGCCGCGGGATTGGAGCGCCGCCGAAAACCTGTCCACCCGCTCGCCGAACTCCGCGTAGGTGAAGCGCTCCCCGTCGACGCCGACGACAGCCTCGTAATCGCCGTAGTACGTCCGGGCCCGGTCGAGGAAGTCCGTCACGAGTAACTGTTTCTTCATTCATGATAGACCGAGCGGGCGAGCGAACTAAACGCACCACTTCCGGCAACATTTCACAGAATCGACGTGACCACCACAGTATGGCGGGGAACGTCGTCGGGGCGTTCGAAGACGCCGTCGGTCGCGGTATGGGGCCGCCCTCCCGCGCCCGAAACGAACACCTTTGAACCGCGCGGCCCTGACTCCCGGCAGATGACGACGCCGACCCTCCTCGTCGCGGGGACCGCGAGCCACGTGGGCAAGAGCACCGTCGCGGCCGGGCTCTGTCGCCTGTTCGCCGACCGCGGCCTCTCTGTCGCGCCGTTCAAGGCGCAGAACATGAGCAACAACGCCCGCGCGGTCGCGACCGCCGACGGCGACGGCTTCGGCGAAATCGGCGTCTCGCAGTACGTGCAGGCCCGCGCCGCTCGGGTCGCGCCGACGACCGACCACAATCCGGTCCTGCTCAAGCCCCACGGCGACGGCACGTCGCAACTGGTCGTCCACGGCCGGGCGGTCGGCCTCAACTCCGCGGGCGACTACTACGCCACCCACTGGGAGGACGCCCGCAACGCGGCGGTCGAATCGCACCGTCGGCTGGCGGCCGAGGCGGACGTGGTCGTCGCCGAGGGGGCCGGCTCCATCGCCGAGATAAACCTCCACGACCGCGACTTGGCGAACATCGAGACCGCCCGCTTCGCCGACGCCGACATCCTCATCGCGGCCGACATCGAGCGCGGCGGGGTCTTCGCCAGCCTGCTCGGGACGCTCGAACTTCTGCCCGAAGACGTGCGCGAGCGGGTCGTCGGCGCGGTCATCACGAAGTTCCGCGGCGACCTGAGCCTCCTCGAACCGGGGCTCGACGAAATCGAGGAGCGGACCGGCGTGCCCGTCCTCGGCGTGCTTCCCTACGACGACCCCGGTCTCCCGGAAGAAGACAGCCTCGCGCTCCCCGCGGAAGGCGAGCGCGCCACCGTCGGCGACGACGACGGCGTCGCGGCCGAGCGCGCCGTCACAATCGGCGTGCCGCGACTCCCGCGCATCTCGAACGCCACGGACTTCGGCCCGCTGGCCGAGACGCCGGGCGTCCGGGTCGCCTACCTCCCGCTCGACGCGACGCTCGACGGCATCGACGGGGTGGTCCTCCCCGGCAGCAAGAACACGGTCGACGACCTGCTCGCGCTCCGCGACGCCGGCTTCGGCGACGAACTCGCCGCCTTCGACGGCCCGGTCGTCGGCATCTGCGGCGGCTACCAACTGCTCGGCGAGACCATCGAGAACGCCGACGTCGAGGGCACGGCGGCCGACGAGACGGTCGAAGGGTTCGGCCTGCTGCCGATAGTCACGCGCTTTTCCCGCGACAAGCGGGTCGAACCCGTCTCCGGCGAGTTCGACGGCGCGGGACCCTTGGCCGGCGCGACGGGAGCTATCGACGGCTACGAGATACACATGGGCGACAGCCGAATCGTCGGCGACGCGACCCCGGTTTCGGGCGACGGCGCGGCGCTCGGACGGGTCGCGGGGACGTACATTCACGACCTGTTCGCCAACGACTCGCCGCGGAACGCGTTCGTGGACGCCGTGTACGAGTCCGCCGGGCGCGACCGTCCGGCGACGGGAGCGGCGGGCGCGACAGGGGGAAAACGAGCGGAGACAGCGGGAACGCCCGAGGCCGACGCGGACGCCGGCGCGTCGGGCGACCCCTACGACCGCGCCGCCGCGCTCGTCGCCGACAACCTCGACGTGGCGGCGCTCTGCGACGCGCTCGGACTGGAGTAGCGGAGTGACCAAACCGCGACCCGTCGCGGCGGGGGCGGTAACACGACCGTAACCACCTGACACCGCCGTCAGCGAGCGTTTAACACCCGTTAGCCGCTACACTCGGGCGTCGGAGTACCCACCGGCTCCACCACCACACTCACACATGTCTCAACAGAAATCTGACTACGCAGACGACGCCGATATCGACGCCGAACTCGACCAGCTCCCCGACGACGAGGTCGTCGAAGCCACCGTCGAGAACCTCGAAGCGAGCGGGTTCGACGTCGTCGTCGTCGACACGGCCGACGAGGCGCTCGAAACCCTGCAGTCGCACATCCCCGCGGGCGTCTCCGTGATGAACGGCCACTCGACCACTCTCGAAGAGATCGGGTTCGACGACTACCTGAGCGAGGGCGACCACGAGTGGGAGAGCCTGCCGGACCAGATTTGGAGCATCGACGACGACGCGGAGCGACAGGCCGCCCGCCGCGACTCCCAGACCGCCGACTACTTCCTCGGCGGCATCAACGCCATCGCCCAGACGGGCGAACTCGTCGCCGCGGACCTCTCGGGCAGTCGCATCGGCGCGTACCCCTTCGCCGCCAGCAACGTCGTCATCGTCAGCGGCGTCAACAAAATCGTGCCGACGCTCGACGACGCGCTCGACCGCCTCGAATCCGTCGCGTACCCCCTCGAAAACGAGCGCGCGAAGGAGGCCTACGGCGTCGAGTCGATGATTGCGAAGCAACTCATCTTCCGGCAGGAAGTCGAAGAGGGCCGCACCACCGTCGTCCTCATCCGCGAGCAACTGGGCTACTAAGTCCGACTCGCCTCCCCCCTCGACGCGTTCCCACGCTCCTCCGGGGAGCTTCCTGCGCCCGGACAATCCATCACCACCACCACCACCTCACCGGGCATCCCACCACCGTTCTCCCGGTTCCCCGTTTTGCGCGTCCCACGCCCCGAGTCGCGACTGTCGCCGACAAAACGACGGTTCGAACCGAACAGTTCTCGGGAGTGTCACGGACCGCGATATATCGAACCGGAGAAATGTTCTTACGACTGGAGCCGAATCGTCGGATATGCCCGAATCCGCGTACCTGCTCGATTCGTTCGACGAAGAGGACTGCACCTACTGCGACGGTGACCTCGTGACTGGGAGCTACAAAGACAACGACGCCATCGTCTGCGACGACTGCGGGACGCCGGCCGTCCAGCTCTGGTAGGCGGACGAGCCACCGTGGAGGCGAGCGGGCCGAGCGGGTCGAACGAGCCACCCGCCAGCGCCGGGTGGCGAGAGAAACGGCCGGGGAAAACCGGCCGGCTCAGTTACCGGTGACGATGTCGGCGACGCGCTGCCTGTCGAATAGCCGCTCTTCTTCGGGAATCTCGGGGTACGCACCGCCGGTGTACTCCGGCCACGCGCCGAAGCGGTCGGGATAGAGCTGTTTCGCGGTCATCTCCAACTGGAACAAGTTCATAATCGGCCCCTGTACCGGCGTGCCCGAGGGGAAGACGCGGTCGTTCCGGACCGCGCTGAGTTCGCTCCCGACGGGGTGGTCTTCGAGGGTCTCGCGAGTCGACGCCACGTCGTAGTACGAGTCGATACCGTAGCTGTGGAGCAACACGTCGGGGTCGATTTCCAGCATCGTCTCGAAGTCGTAGGAGGTCTCGAACGTCACGTCGCCGGCCGCGAAGGCGTCGGTGACGCCGAGCGGACGGATGTGCGAGGTGGCGAAGCCGGGAACGTTGATTTTCGAGGGGTAGAACGTCTCGTCCATGTAGATGACGACGCCGACCGTCGGGCGCTCCGACTCGGGCGGGAGGTCCGATTGAATCGTGTCGAGGAGGTCGCTGTGGACCGACTCGAGCGCCGCGTAGCGGTCTTCCTCTCGGAACACCTGCCCGACGTTCTCCACGATTTCCCAGAGCGTGTAGTACTGGTAGTCGGCGGCGTACGGCTCTGGCGGCTGGGCGTGCGTGCGACTGTAGGCGTTGCCGAACCATGGGCCGACCTGCTCGCGAATCTCCTCGACGTCCGACTGGTCCCAACCGTCGAAGCTGGCCACGAGCGCCGGGTCGACGAGGTGGAGGTCGGAGTCCAGTTCGTAGACGAGTTCCTTGTCGATGTTGACGCTCCCGGACCCGGAGTTGAGTTGCGCGAGCTCGCTCCGGTCGAACGAGACGCCGTCGAGGCGCTCGTAGTAGGCGTCGAGCGTCCGGCCGCCGGCGTCGCTGTCGAAGCCGAGGGAGTTCACCGCGTCGCCGTGGCCGAAGGCGACCGCCGCGTCGGCGTAAACGAGGTTGTACACCATCACGTCCGCCGGAACCGAATCGAACGTCACGTCGCCCGCCGGCGACATCGACACCGTGTACCCGGCCTGTTCGGCCTCGGTCTCTGCCTCGGGAGACGCTTCGGTCGTGGCCTCCGTCGCCGCGGCCGTCTCGGTCGCGTCCGTCGCTGATTCCGCGTCGTTCTGCCCGGCACAGCCGGCCAGCAAGCCGCCCGCGAGAAGCGCGCCGCCGCCCTTGAGGTACGCTCGGCGCGTGCGCGCCGCCCGGTCGACGAGGTCTTGGTCCATGGTTTTAGCCACTCCCAAACGGATAAATCCGTTTCGGAATTTCGGCCGGCCTAAATCGGTACGCCTATATGTATTAGGCGGGCCTAAAAGTACGATGGCAGACAGCGACGGACCAACGCGCAGGAAGTTCTTGACCTACGGCGGTTCGGTCGCCGCCGGCGGACTGCTCGCCGGCTGTACCGGTTCGTCCGAGTCGGACGCGACCACGACCGGCGCGACCGCGACGGAGACCGCCGCGACCGAATCGACGGCGACCGAGTCGACCGCGGAATCGACGGCCGAGGCGGACTCGTACACGGTGTCGATGGCCCCGATGGGCGAGGTGACGTTCGAATCGGTCCCCGAGAGCATCTTCACGCGGCTGACCCACCACGCGGGGATGGCGTTCGCCCTCGGCCACGGCGACGCCGTCAACTCGATGCACGCCCCGGACTACTACGACGCGCTGTGGAACCAGTTCACGCCGCGGCTCCCCGGCGTCGAACTCGACTGGACCGGCCTGTACTCGTCGTGGGAGCCGTCGAAAGAGCGGCTCTACGAACTCGACAGCGACGTGCACCTCGCGGACCCCGCCAGCGTCTCGGCGCTCGGCAGTTGGAGCCAAGACGACCTCGACGAAATCGAGGAGAACGTCAGTCCGTGGTTCGGCAACAGCTTCAGCGCGCGGCATCAAGCGCCGCCGACCGAGTGGACCGACGCCTACGAGTACTACGGCCTCTGGGAGATATTCGCCAAGGTCGCGCAGGTGCTCCAAGAAGAGGCGAAGTACGAGGCGCTCACTACGGTCCGCGAGGAACTGCTCGCGGGGATTGCGGCGGACCTCCCCACGGAAGAGGACCGCCCGACCGCCGTGCTCCTCGGCCCGAGCGACCTGGAGTCCATCTACGCCTACAACCTGAGCACGCCGGGCTTCCTGACCGCCCACACCCGCCCGCTGAGGCCGGTCAGCGCGTTCGGCGACGACGTTGAATCCGGCTCGACCGTCGACTTCGAGACGCTCCTCGAAGCCGACCCCGACGTGATTCTCACGCTCGGCGGGATGCACCCGAACACGAGCATGCCCGACATCCGGACGGGCTTCCAGGACGACCCCGTCGGAGCCGAGATTTCGGCCGTGAAGAACGACCGCATCTACGCGCAGGGCGGCCGCTACCAGGGACCGATACTCAATCTGTTCCAGTTGGAGATGACCGCGAAACAGCTCTACCCCGACCAGTTCGGCGCGTGGCCCCAGTACAGCGAGGGGCCGTACCCCGAGATTCCCGAGGAGGAACAGCTGTTCGACCGGCAGCGCGTCGCCGACATGGTCAACGGGAACCTCTGAGTCGGCAACCGCGGCGAGCGCCGGGCGTGTCACCGGCGACGTGGTGGCTGTTTTTTGCAGTCGGGGGCGACGGTCACTCACCGCCTCCCGATGGTGGGTGCGGACGAATCAGCCGGAGAGCCCGGCGTCCTCGATGGCCGCGCGAATCGCGCCGAACCGGACGAGGTCGGCCGCCGTCTCCAGTTCGCCGTCGAGTCGGCGGTCCTCGTCGAGCGGCGGAACCACGGACCGAATCGCGTCGCGGACGGCCCCCGTTCCGGTCCCGAGTTCGAGGCCCTCGTCGAGGAACTCCGCGGCCTGCGAGCCACAGAGGAGTTCGACGCCGACGATGGTCGCAACGTTCTCGGCGACCGTGCGGGCGTTGAGGGCGCTCTGGCCGCTCATGCTCACGTGGTCTTCTTGCCCGCCGCTGACGGGCGTCGAGTCGATGGAGGGGCGACCGAGCGACCGACACTCGTTGAGCAGCGCCGCGGCGGTGTACTGCGCAATCATGTAACCCGAACGGAGCCCGCTGCGTTCGGTCAGGAACGGCGGGAGGTACGACTCCTGTACGTCCGGGTTGAGCATCCGGTCGGTCCGGCGCTCGGAGATGGCCGCGAGTTCCGTCAGCGCGCCGGCGGCGTAGTCGAGGCGGAGCGCCAGCGGTTCGCCGTGGAAGTTGCCGGCGGAGACGACGGCGGCCACGTCGGTTCCGGGCGCGCGCTCGTCCACCGCGCCCGCCGGGAAGACGAGCGGGTTGTCGGTGACGCTGTTGAGTTCGACTTCGACGGCCTCGCGGAGGTGCGAGACGGCGTCTCTGACCGCGCCGTGGACCTGCGGGAGACAGCGAATCGAGTAGGCGTCCTGCACGCGCTCGCAGTCCTTGTGCGATTCGAGGACGGTCGAACCGGCGGTGAGGCGGCGAATCGCCGCCGCGCTCTCTTGCTGGCCGGGGTGGGGGCGAACGTCGTGGATGGCGGGGTCGCAGTTCGCCGTCGTCCCCATCGTCACCTCGGTCGCGAGCGCGCCCGCGGCGTCGGCGGCCTCGACGGTCCGCTCGGCGTCGACCACGAACAGCGCGGCGAGGCCGACCGTCAGTTGCGTCCCGTTGATGAGCGCGAGGCCCTCCTTCGAGGCGAGCGTCACCGGCTCCAGACCGACCGCTTGCAGGGCTTCGTCGCCCGGGAGTCGCTCGCCGTCGACGCGGGCTTCGCCCTCCCCGATGAGGACGAGCGCCATGTGCGCGAGGGGCGCGAGGTCGCCGCTCGCGCCGAGGCTCCCGCGGGAGCGGACGACCGGCTGGACGCCCTCGTTGAGCATCGAGACGAGCAGGTCGACGACCGAGGGTCGGATGCCCGAAAAGCCCTTGGCGAGCGTGTTGGCCCGGCTGACCATCATCGACCGGACCTCCTCGCGGGTGAGTTCGCGGCCCGCGCCGGCGGCGTGGCTGCGGACGAGGTTCGTCTGGAGGCGCTCGATGTCCTCGCGGTCGATGTGGGTCTCCACGAGGTGGCCGAAACCGGTGTTGACGCCGTAGACCGGTTCGCCGGAGTCGAGGACGGACTCGACGCGCTCGCGCGACTCGCGCATCCGCTCTCGCGACTCGGCGGCGAGTTCGACGGGTGCGTCGTGGCGTGAAACGGCGGCCACGTCCTCCGGGGTCAGCGACTCGCCGTCGAGGACGACCGAATCGGGGAGGCCTGTGCGGTCACCCACGGACGACCACCCCCGATTTCAGCACGGTCGAAACGGGGTTCGTGTCGAACCGGTACGAGAGGTGCGACGCGGTCGGCACGTCGAGCACGACGGCGTCGGCGGGAGCCCCGGCGCGGAGCGTGCCCGTGCCGTCGTCGCGGTCGAGCGCGCCCGCGGCGGCGCTCGTGACGCCGCGGATGGCCTCGTGTGGAGTCATTCGCATTCCGACGCTGGCGAGCGTGGCGACGAATCCCATGCTTCGAGAGAAGCAGTTCGGGTTGAAATCGGTGGCGAGCGCGACCTCGTGGCCCGCGTCGAGGAAGGCGCGGGCGTCGGCGTAGTCGGCACCGAGGCCGAACGCCGTGCCCGGGAGCATCACGGGCGCGACGCCGGCTTCGACCAGCGTCTCGCGGCCCCCGCCGTCGGTGTGAAGCAGGTGGTCCGCGCTGGCCGCGCCGACCGCGGCCGCCACGTCGGTGCCGCCGATGGCGGCGAACTCGTCGGCGTGAATCTTCGGCGTGAGGCCGTGGTCGCGGCCCGCCTCCAGAATCCGACGGGACTGCTCGGCGGTGAACACGCCGCGCTCGCAGAACACGTCGCAGAACTCCGCGATGCCCTGTTCGGCGACCGCGGGGAGTTGGTCGGCGACGACCGACTTGGTGTACTCCTCGGTGTCCACGCCGCGCGGGACGGCGTGCGCGCCCATGAACGTCGGAACCACGTCCACCGGGTGGTCCGAACCGGCCGCGTCGATAGCCGAAAGCATCCGCAGTTCGGTCTCGGTGTCGAGGCCGTAGCCGCTCTTGACCTCGACCGTGGTCGTCCCGTGGGCGAGCATCGCGTCGAGGTGTTCCGTGAGGTTCGCCGCCAACTCCTCGTCGGAGGCTTCTCGGACCGCGTCGACGGTGCGGAGGATGCCGCCGCCGTCGGCGAGAATCTCCTCGTAGGTCGCGCCGCGTAGCTTCGCCACGAACTCGTCGGAGCGGTCGCCGGCGAACAGCGCGTGGGTGTGGGGGTCGACGAAGCCCGGCAGGACCGTCTTGCCGGTCGCGTCGACGGCGGTGTCGGCGTCGGCGAGCGGGTAGTCCGCGAGCACTTCGTCTGTCGACCCGACGGCGACTACCTCGCCGTCGAGCGCGGCGAACGCGGCGTCTTCGAGGACGACGACGCCGGTTCCCTCGTCGGGGCCGACGACCAGTTCGGCCGCGTCGTGGACGACCGTGAGGCCGGCCGTGGAACCCGCGTCAGTCACGCGACGTCACCCCCGCGAGGAAGTGGGCGACCGCACGGGCGGCCGCGCCGACGGTTCGACCGTCCTCGTCGTCCAGCGGCGGCGCGCACTCCACGACCTCGAAGCCGACGACGCGGGGGTCGGCCGCGACGCGGCGGAGCATCGAGAACAGTTCGCGAGTGGTGACGCCGCCGGGGGTCGGCGCGCTCGCGCCCGGCGCGGCCGTCTGGTCCAGCACGTCCACGTCGAGGCTGACGAAGACGCGGTCGCAAGCGGCCAGCGCATCGAGGGCGAAGTCGGCCGTCTCGACGGGGCCGCGACCGACCTCGTCGGCGGTGAGGATGGTGCCGCCCGAGTCGCGCAGGAAGTCGGCGTAGGCGGTCGAAGTCTCGAAGTGGCGCGCGCCGACCACGGCGAGGCGGTCGAGACCGGCGTCGAACAGCTGGCGGTAGGGCGTCCCGCTCGTCGGGCCGTCGGCGGGGTCGCGGCAGTCGAGGTGGGCGTCGAAGCTCACGACCCCGACCGAGTCGTCGCCGCCGAGAAGCGGCGTGACGTTCCCGACCGTCAGGGAGTTGTCGCCGCCGAGGAAGACCGGGAGCGCGCCGCGCTCGTAGACGGCCGCGGCCTCGTCGGCGACGACGGCCTGCACGTCCGCGACGTGGTTCTCGGGGTCGTCCGCGTCGTTGTACGCCTCGACCGGGAGGTCGCCGAGGTCGGCGACGCCGGCGACCGGCCCCTCGTCGAAGTGGTGGGTCTTGACGCCGGCGAGGGCGCACCGAATCGCAGCGGGGCCCTCGCGGGCACCGCGCCGACCGATGACGGCCCCGTCGTACGGCTCGCCCACGAGGACGGCGCGGAAGTCGCCCACGTCCTCGATTTCGGTCGGGGTGATGACGTGGCCAAACTGCTCGTCGTTCGGGTCCGACGACGTCCCCTCCCACGCGGGTGGGTCGGTTCGGCTCATTCGTCACCTCGGGCGGCGGATTCGCCGGTCTCGGTCGCGTGGCCGCCGTCTTCGGCCGCGCGGTCGGCACGTTCGGCGCGGTCGGCCGCGTCGTGGTCTCGCATCGGGATTCGGACGTTCGACCGGGCCGCCTCGTCAAGCGCGTCCTCGTAGCCGGCGTCGGCGTGGCGGATGACGCCCATGCCGGGGTCGGTCGTGAAGACGGCGCGGGCCTTCTTCGCCGCGAGGTCCGAGCCGTCGAGGACGACGTGGTTGTTCGTGTGCAGCGAGTTGCCGATGCCGACGCCGCCGCCGTCGTGGACGCTCACGATGTCCGCGCCTGCGGCGGTGTTGAGAAGCGCGTTCAGGATGGGCCAGTCGGCGACCGCGTCGGTGCCGTCGCGCATCGCCTCGGTCTCGCGGTACGGGCTGGCGACCGACCCGGCGTCGAGGTGGTCGCGGGTGACGACGACCGGCGCGGAAACCTCGCCCGAGGCGACGAGGTCGTTGATTTTCAGCGCGAAGCGGGCGCGCTCCGTGAGCCCCTCGTCGTCGGTGGTGTAACCGAGCCAGCAGACGCGCGAGGGGAGCCCCTGGAACGACACCTGCTCCTGTGCGAGGTCTATCCAGCGCATGAGCGACTCGTGGTCGGGGAACAGCTCTCGAATCGCCTCGTCGGTGCGGTGGATGTCGGCGGGGTCGCCGGAGAGCGCGGCCCACCGGAACGGCCCGCGCCCGCGGCAGAACATCGGGCGGATGTACGCCGGGACGAAGCCGGGGAAGTCGAAGGCGGTCGTCATCCCACGGTGGTCCTGGACCTGCCCGCGGATGTTGTTGCCGTACTCGAAGGCGATTGCGCCCGCGTCCTGTAAATCGAGGATCGCCTGCACGTGGCGCTCCATCGTGTCGAGGCTCTCTTCGACGTACTTCTCGGGGTCGTCCTCGCGGAGTCGGTCGGCCTCCGCTGCGGTGTAGCCGCTCGGGTAGTAGCCTTCGAGTTCGTCGTGGGCGCTCGTCTGGTCCGTGACCACGTCCGGAATCTCGTCGCGCGCGAGCAGTTCTTCGAGCATGTCGGCGGCGTTCATCTCGACGCCCACGCTGTAGGGCTCGCCCGCCTCAATCGCGTCCTTGGCGTTTTCGAGCGCCTCGTCCAGCGAGTCGGCGGACTCCATCAGGTAGTCCGTCTCGACCCGGCGCTCGATGCGGTCGGCCTGCACTTCGGCGGCGATGCAGACCCCGTGGTTCATCGTCACCGCGAGGGGCTGTGCGCCGCTCATGCCGCCGAGGCCGCCCGTGACGACGAGTTTGCCCCGCAGGTCGGCGTCGTAGTGCTGGCGGGCGAGTTCGGCCAGCGTCTCGTAGGTGCCCTGAATGATGCCCTGCGTGCCGATGTACGCCCACGAGCCGGCGGTCATCTGGCCGTACATGATTTTCCCCTCGGCCTCCAGTTCGTGGAAGTGCTCCCAGTCGTCCCAGCGGCCGACGAGGTTGGAGTTGGCGATGAGGACGCGCGGGGCGCGCTCGTGGGTCGGGAACCGTCCGACCGGCTTGCCCGACTGGACGAGGAGCGTCTCGTCGTCGTCGAGGTCGCGGAGTTCGGCGAGAATCGCGTCGTAGGCGTCCCACGAGCGGGCGGCGCGGCCGGTCCCGCCGTAAACGACGAGGTCCTCGGGGCGCTCGGCCACCTCGGGGTCGAGGTTGTTGTTGAGCATCCGGAGCGCCGCCTCCTGTCGCCACCCCTTGCACTCGATGTCCGTCCCGGTGGGCGCGCCCTGATACGCGCGCCACTCGTCGCTCGGGTCGCCGAGCCGGTCCCGACGCGCCGACGATTGCTGGTCGTGCATACCACAGACTTCGGGCGCGAGACGGGTAGCGATTCCCCCACCATGCGGTGCATGGTTTATATATTCACGCCGAGAGTACGGTCCGCGTATGTACGAGGCGAGCCTCCGAATCAGGGACGACAGCGCCTACGCGGCGGCGACGGCGGGCAACGCCGCGAGCGTCGAACTGTGGTGCAACGAGCACTGCGACATGCTCCACGTGAGCGGCGGGGTCGGAAGCGACGTGCTCGACCGCGTCGACGACACCGTCGGCGTGGCGGCGTCGGTCGAGCGCGGCGACGAACTCGTCGTCGTCACCGCCGACTGCCTCCGGGACCACGAGATAGACCACATCGAGGGCTACGTTCGGAAACACGGGCTACTGCTCGTCCCGCCGCTTCGATACCGCGACGGCGCGAAGGTCTGTCGCCTGCTCGCCGTCTCGGCCGACGACCTGACGGCGTGCTTCCGCGACCTCGTGGACAGCGGCTTCGACGTGAGCGTCGAGTCCAAGCGCGCGGTGTCGTTCGCCAGCGGGAGCGGCCCGCTTTTGGCACCCGCCGACGCGATGCCCGCGCTCACCGGCCGCCAGCGCGAGGCGTTGCGACTGGCCCACGCCGGCGGCTACTACGACCTCCCGCGCGGCATCGAGACTGCGACCATCGCCGACGAGATGGGCGTCTCGCGGCGCACCGCCGAGGAGCACCTGCGCCGGGCGGAGCGGAAAGTGATGGACTCGGTCGCGCAGTACGTGCTGTAGAGTCGGCTCAGTCGTCGTCGGGCGCGGCTTTCAGTTCCAGCGTGTAGCCGAACGGGTCGGTGACGTACACCGCGGGCGCGACGCCCGTCGCCCCGAGAGGTTCGAGTTGGCGGTCGATTTCGACGCCCGCGGCGTCGAGGTGGCCGCGGAGTTCGTCGATGTCGTGGGCGAACTCGATGGCGACGTGGTCGAAGGCGGTCTCCGTCGGCGGTTCGAAGTTCTCGGCCGGTCGGAGGTGGATGACGCTCGCTGGGGTGAGTCGCACGGAGAAGAAGGGTTTTTCGCCCGACTCGTACAGGTCGCGGTTCTCGATTTCGAAGCCGAGCGCGTCGCGGTAGAACTCGACCGCGGCGTCGAGGCCGTCGGCGGGGATGCGGAGATTCACGTGGTCGATTGCCGTCGCGTCCATGCCCGGACCGTCGCGGCCGCGGGTGGTAAAAATTTGTGCGGCGGCCATCGGGGACGGGGGGCGCTGAACCGGATAGAGATAAACTCAGTAGAGTTTAAAACTGTGCAATTTCTAAAAATTGTAGAATTTGTAAAAATTGTGTCGTTCTAGGAACGAACATAGTGCTTCTACTTTCGGTGTATCTCCTTTAGACTAATCAATATAAACTTATATTTGTTTACTAGTCGCTCAGCGTCACGGGGAACCGCGCCGCCGACAAGCGGAACCGGCGTTCCGCAATCGTAACCCATTGGTAGCAGGTCGGTGTACGGAGGGTGTGAACCAACAGCCGACATCCGACGAGCGCTTGCTTGCGGGCTACCCGGGTCGGATGTTAGTCACCGTGTCGCTGGCGTGGGCGGTCCTCCAGACGGGTCGGTTTCTGTTGTCGCCGCTGCTGCCGACTATCATCGAGGAGCTACAGATAACGGAGGCGACCGCCGGCATCGCGCTGGCGCTGTTTCAGGGCGTCTACGCCATCACCCAGTATCCCGGCGGCGAGTACTCGGACCGCTGGACCCGGACGACGCTCATCGTCCCCGGACTCGGCATCCTCGTCCTCGGGTTCGCCACGTTCGGCCTCGCGGGCGGTCTCGCGGGCTTCGTCGCCGCCGCGGTCGTCACGGGACTCGGGAAGGGGCTGTTCGCCATCCCCTCGCGGGCGCTCCTGTCGGACCTGTTCGTCGAACGCCGCGGCCGGGCGCTCGGTCTCTACGCCGCCGGGACCGACCTCGGCGGCCTCGTCTCGTCGGGGCTCGCCATCCTCGCGCTGACCTACGCCACGTGGCGGACGCCGTTCCTCCCGGTCGCCGTCGCCCTCGCAGGGCTCACCCTCCTCTACGCGCTCTGGTCCAGAGACGGGTACGCCGTGGGGTCGCCCGAACTCCACGTCTCGGGCACGCTCCGACGCCTCTTCGCCAGCGCGGAACAGCGCCGGACGCTCCTCGCGTTCGGGCTGTTTTACTTCATGGTCGGCGGCTTCATCAACTTCTTTCCGACCTACCTCATCGAGGCGAAAGGCTTCGACCAGCAGTTGGCGAGCGCGACGTTCGCCATCGTCTTCGCCGTCGGCATCACCATCAAACCCGTCGCCGGCGGCCTGAGCGACCGGTTCCGCCGCGAGTCAATCGCCGTCGTCGGGATGCTCGTCGCCGCGGGGGCGCTCGCCGTCCTCTCGGCCGTGGAGGCGCGCCCGCTCATCTACGTCTCCGTCGTCGCGCTCGCGGCCGGCTACAAGACGGAGTTCCCCCTCGCGGACGCCATCATCATGGACAACGCGCCCGACGCCGACCGCGGGGCCGACCTCGGGGCCGCGCGGGCGCTGTTCCTCGGCGCGAACGCGAGTGGACCGGCCTACGTCGGCATCGTCGCTACCTACGCGAGCTACGTCGCCGCGTTCGCGGGGCTCGCGGTCTGTCTCGTCGTCGCCGCCGGCCTCCTCTACTGGGACGCGCGGAAGCGGTGAAACGCAGAAAGCGATAACCGCATCGGAGCGGCGTTCGCGGGTGCCTCTGTTCGGTCGGCGGACGGTGCGGCGGCGGCGGTGTGACGTGAGCCGAGTGCCCGCTCAGCCGTCGAGTTTCGCCTTCGTGTAGGCTTTCAGCCCTCCCTGTTCGACGAGCGACTGGAGGAACTCGGGGAGCGCCTCCGCCTCGTACGTTTCGTCCCGCGTGTGGTTCGTCACGACGCCCGCGTCGAGGTCGACGTGAATCTCGTCGCCGTCCTCGATGGCGTCCACGCCGGGGCAGATGAGCACCGGCAGGCCGAGGTTGATGGCGTTGCGGAAGAAGATGCGCGCGAACGACTGCGCGACGACCGCCGAGACGCCCGCGCCGACGAGCGACAGCGGCGAGTGCTCCCGCGACGACCCGCTGCCGAAGTTCTCGCCGGCGACGACGAAGTCACCGGGTTCGACCGACTCGGAGAACTCGGGTCTGAGGTCCTCGAAGGCGTGGGTGGCGAGTTCGTCGGGGTCCGACGAGACGATGAAGCGCGACGGAGTTATCTGGTCGGTGTCGATGTTGTCGCCGAAGACCCACGCGCGACCGGGTTCAGCGGGGTCCGGGCGGCCGCCGTCGCCGGCGAACGCGTCCGTCATGGCAGCACCTCCGCGAACACCGTGTCGTCGTAGCGTTTCGTCTCGACCTCGCGGGGGTCCGTGATTTCGCCGTACAGCGCGCTCGCGCCGACGGTCGCCGGACTCGACAGGTAGACCGACGACTCCATCGACCCCTCGCGGCCGGGGAAGTTCCGGTTCGCGGTGGCGAGACAGACGTCGCCGTCACCGAGGACGCCCTGGTGGTAGCCCGCACAGGGGCCGCACCCGGCGCTCTGGATGACCGCGCCGGCGTCGGTGAGCGTCTGGAAGACGCCCGTCCCGAGCATGTGCTGGTAGACGGACTTCGAGGCGGGGACGACGACCATCCGGACGTTCGGGGCGATGGTCTCGCCCGCGAGGATGTCCGCGACGATTTTGATGTCCTCGTACCGGCCGTTCGTGCAGGTGCCGACGAACAGCTGATCGACCTCGGTACCCGCGACCTCGGTCACGTCGACCGCGTTCTCGGGGTTCGACGGCTTCGAGACCTGCGGGGCGAGGGCGGCCGCGTCGTAGCTGTGGACCGCCTCGTAGTCGGCGTCGTCGTCGGAGACGAACGCGTCGGCGAGGTCGACTTCGTTGCCGGTCTGGCGTTCGAGGTACGACTCGGTCCGCTCGTCGGGCGCGACGAGGCCCGTCTTGCCGCCCATCTCGATTGCCATGTTCGACAGGACGAGGCGCTCGTGAATCGGGAGCGACTCGATGGTGCTCCCGGCGTACTCGGCGGCCATGTAGGTACAGCCGTCGAAGCCCACGTCGCCGATGAAACGCAGGATGAGGTCCTTCGCGTAGACGCCGTCCTGGAGGTCGCCGTCGACCTCGAAGCGCAGCGTCTTCGGGACGCGGAACCAGAGTTCGCCCGTCGCGAGCGCGGTCCCGAGGTCGGTCGAGCCGACGCCGGTCCCGAACGCGCCGATGCCGCCGTAGGTCGTCGAGTGGGAGTCCGCGCCGATGACGAGGTCACCGGGACCGACGAAGCCCTCCTCGACGAGGACGGCGTGGCAGATGCCGTCGCCCACGTCGAACTGGTGCGCGCCGTGTTTCGCCGCGAACTCGCGGACCGCGTTGTGGTTGTTCGCGGCCTGCACCCCGTCCGCGGGGGCGTGGTGGTCGATGGTGAAGACGGTCCGGTCGGGCGCGAACAGCTCGCCGTCGTCGCCCGTCACCTCGTCGAACGTCCGGAACGCGAGCGGCCCGGTGATGTCGTGGGCCATCGCCACGTCCACGTCGGCTTCGACGTAGTCGCCGGCGCGGGCGTCGGTGCCGGACTTCGCCGAGAGCAGTTTCTCCGCGAGGGTCTTGCCGGACATCTCAGTCCACCTCCTGGTCGGCCGCGACGGTGTCGAGGACGCCCTCGACCGTGCCGCCGGCGAGGACGTGACTCGTCAGACCGAGGCCCAGTCGGTCGGACACGTCGTGGGCGGCCGCCTCGATGCGGCCGAAGTCGACGCCGTGGCCGACGCCCATTCGTTCGAGCATCTGGACGAGGTCCTCGGTCGGCGTGTTGCCGACGCCGGACATGTCGCCGGGGAGGACGACGCCGCCGCCGAGGCCGCAGACCGAGGCGTCGAAGCGGTCGACGCCGACGGCCATCGCGGCCAGCGTGTTGGCGAGGCTCATCCCGTTCGTGTCGTGGAGGTGCAGGCCCATGTCGAGGCCGGGGTGCGCATCGAACGCGGCGGTGAAGCGCTCCGTGATCTCGACCGGGTTGGCGAGGCCCATCGTCGTCGCCAGCGTCACCTCGTCGACGCCGGAGTCGACGACGCTGTCGACGACCGCGAGCGTCTCCGCCGGGTCGATTGCGCCCTCGTAGGGGCAATAAAAGCTCGTCCCCATCCCGGCTTCGACCTCGATGCCGTGGTCGTGGGCGAGGTCGACGATGTCGTCCATCTCCGCGAGCACCTCCTCGCGGGTACGGTTCTGGTTTTTCCTCGTGTAGGTCTCGCTCACCGTGACGAGCGCGTTCACCTTGTCCACCTCGGCCTCGACGGCGCGCTCCATGCCCCGGAGGTTGGGGACGAGCGCCCGGTAGGTCACGCCGTCGCGGCGGGTAATTCTCTTGGCCACCTCGTCGGCGTCCCGCAGAGTCGGGACGGCCTTCGGGTGGGTGAACGACGAAATCTCGATTTCGTCCACGCCCGTCTCCGAGAGGGCGTCGATTATCTCGACTTTCTCGTCGGTCGGGACGAACTCGTCGAGGCGCTGGAACCCGTCGCGGGGCAGCATCTCGACGACGTGGACGCGCTCGGGAAGCGAGTCGAGGAGGCTCATATCACGTCCTCCGCTTCGAGGTCCGAAAGCACCGACTCGTCGTAGCCGAGTCGGTCGCGGTAGACCGCGTCGTTGTGTTCGCCGAGCGACGGGCCGAGGTGGTCGACCCGCCCCGGCGTCTCCGAGAACTTCGGGAAGGCGTTCTGCACGACCGCCTCGCCGAGGTCCGGGTCGTCGACCGTCAGGAACGCCTCGCGCGCCGCGTAGTGCTCGTCGTTGAGAATGTCCTCGACGTTGTACACCGGCGCGAGCGTCGCGTCGGCCTCCTCGAACGCCGCGAGCACCTCCTCGCGGCTGTGGTCGTCCATCCAGCCTTGGATGATGGCGTCGAGTTCGTCGACGTGTTCCAGTCGGTCCTCGTTGGTCTCGAACCGCGGGTCGTCCTTCAGGTCGGGCCGGTCGATGGCGTCGAAGGTCCGTTCCGCGAGCGGTTGCGCGCTCGCGGAGATGGCGACCCAGCGGTCGTCGCCCGTCCGGTAGACGTTCCGCGGGGCCGACGAGGTCGAGCGGTTGCCCGACCGCGATTCGATTTCGCCGAGTTGGTCGTAGCGGAGCGGTTGCGGGCCGAGCAGGCCGAAGATGGGTTCGATGAGGCTCGTGTCGATGTACTGGCCGCCGCCGCCGTGGACGTCGCGGTGGTAGAGCGCGAACATCACCGCGAACGTCGAAAACAGCGCCGCGATGTTGTCGGCGAGACCGGTCGGCGGGAGCAGCGGGGGCGAGTCGGGGAAGCCGTTGAGGTAGGCGAAGCCGGACATGGCCTCCGCGAGCGTCCCGAAGCCGGGGCGCTCGGAATACGGGCCGGTCTGGCCGAAGCCGGACATCCGGAGCATCACGAGGTCGTCGTTGACATCTGAGAGTCGCTCCCAGCCGACGCCCCAGCGTTCGAGCGTGCCGGGTCGGAAGTTCTCGATGAGGAGGTCGGCCTCGCTCACGAGGTCCTCGAACACCGCCGCGCCCTCCTCGGTGGAGATGTTCAGGGTGATAGACTGCTTGTTCCGCGAGAGGTACTTGTGCCAGAGGCCGACGCCGTCTTTCTGTGGACCGAACCGGCGGATGTGGTCGCCGAACGCCGGGTGTTCGATTTTGATGACCGTCGCCCCGAAGTCGGCCATGAAGCGGCCGACGGTCGGGCCGGATATCATCGACCCGGCTTCGAGGACGACGAGGCCGTCGAGTGGTCCGTTCGTGTCGTTCGTCATGTCGTGTGTGTCTTCTCGTTCTGTGTCGCGTGTGGTGGTCGTCAGGTGGTGCGTGTGCGTGTCCGCGCGCCCGGTCGTCTGTGCGGCGGGTCGGGCCGCGCCCCCGGGCTCCCGCGTGGCCGGTCAGTCAGCGTCGTCGACTCCCTTTTCGGTCGCCGCGGCGGGTGGCCGGTTCACACCGGTCGGTCGATGTGCGTACCGTGGCCCTTCGTGCCGACAATCTCACCGTCGTCGTAGGCGAGTTCGCCCTTCACGACGGTCTGGGTCGGCCAGCCGGTGACGTCTCGACCCTCGTAGGGGGAGTAGCCGCTGACGCTGTGTAACAGTTCCGGCGTGACCGTCTTCGTCTCGTCGAGGTCGACGACGGCGAGGTCGGCGTCGCTGCCGACTCTGACCGTCCCCTTCTTGGGGTAGAGATTGAACGCCTTCGCCGCGTTGGTGCTCGTCACCTCGACGGCGCGTTCGAGCGAGATGCGGCCCTCGTTGACGCCCTCCGAGAGGATGAGGGGGAGCATCACCGGCGTCGAGGGGAAGCCGAGCAGGCTGTCGCGGATGCCCTCACCGAACTTGTTCTCCGCGAGGTTGGCGCAGTGGTCGGTCCCGATAGTGGAGATAGTGCCGTCGGCGAGGCGCTCCCAGAGCGTCTCTTGGTCGGCTTTCGACCGAACCGGCGGGTTGACTTTCATGCGCTCGTCGCACTCCTCGGTGGTGAGCGCGAGGTAGTGGATACACGTCTCGCCCCACGCCCGGTAGCCCGCGTCGTGGAGCGCGGCGAGTTCGTCGGCGGTGCCCCCGGCGGAGATGTGGACCGCGTAGAAGCGGTCGTCGTAGCCGTGGACCTTGGCGAGCGCCGCGCCTGCGACCATGCTCTGGGTCTCGGCGTAGCCGGGGAACTCCTCGACCATCACCTCGTAGCCCTCGTCGGCGTCGGCGTCGGTGTCGTCGGACTCGGAGGTGACGTAGACGTTGCCGCCGGCGAGCGCGTTCGTGATTTCGACGTTTTCGGAGTGGTAGCCGAGCGTCGTCGGCACGTCCTGTTCGGCGAGTTTCCGGACGAACGCGTCGCCGAAGTCGTCGTGCATGTCGCAGTCGACGCCGAACTTCTCGCGGGCGGCGTCCTTGTAGTTCATGTACCACTTGAACGTCGTGATGCCGAACTCCTCGATGATGGTCGGAATCTCCTCGATATGCTCCATCGAGAGCAGGCCGAGCGAGAAGAAGTAATCGTGGTAGTAGTTCGGCTCCGCCTCGTCGAAGTAGCCCGGCATGATGTCCTCGTAGGCCCCGGCCCGGCGGAAGTAGTTCCCGATGGTGGTCACGCCGCCGACGAGGTCGGACTTGGACTCGGACTCGGCGTCCGCCTCCAGCCCGCGGTAGATGCCGTGGTGGGTGTGCGGGTCGATCGCGCCCGGGAGCACGTGCTTGCCCGTCGCGTCGATTTCCGTCTCGCCCGAGAGCGTGCCGGGCGCGGCGATGGCGGAGATGGTCTCGCCGTCGGCCGCGACGTCGGCTTCGAAGGTGCCGTGTTCGGGGGTGACGACGGTGCCGTTCGAGATGACGAGGTCGTGGGTCATAGCGTCTCGACCCACTCCTCGACCGCCTCGGTCTCGAGCACCTCGGCGTACTTCATCCACAGGTCGAGGAGGCCGATTTTGTGCGACGCCTCGATGCGGTCGAAGATGCACTCCTGCGGCAGGACGACGCTGAGGCCGTTCTGCTTGGCGTCGACCGCGGTGGCCCGGACGCACCCGCTCGTGGAGTTGCCGACGATGATGACCGAGTCGTGGCCGCCGCGGACGAGCCGCGAGAGCAGGTCGGTCCCGTAGAACGCCGACGCGTAGGACTTGTCGACGACGGTGTCGCCCTCCTCGGGCGCGACCGGGTCGACAATGTCGAGGTCGGGGTGGTCGGGGTCGTCGTAGCTCGACGGGACGACCCGGGTGTACGTCACCGGAAGCCCCTGTTCCCGCGCGAAATCGAGGAACGGGTCGATGTGCTCGATGGCGTCCCACGCGATGTCGCCCATCGCGGTGCGATACTCCTCGATAGCGTCGAGGATGGGGACGTTCTCGCCGACGATGAGCCGCTGCATGTCGATGACGAGAACCATCGGGTTCTCGCCCATGCCGCGGGACTCCCACGACGAGGCGCCCTCCTTGTCGTAACCAGCCTTCGTGATGACCTGTTTATCCTGTTCAGATAGCAGGTCCTCCCAGATACGGTCTGTCATGACTCGCTTCGCCTGAGATGCGGTGGCATCCAGCATAAAAGTACGGCACGGTTCGCTGAGGTCATGTTACGGGGCGAACACCTCCAGCGTCCGCGCCACCCACTCGCGGTCGACGCCGGCGGGCGCGCGGACGACCGGCAGGTCGACACCCATCTCGCGGAGTTCGGCGAGTCGCCCCCGCACGTCGTCGGGCGTGCCGACGAGCGCCACGAGGTCGAGGAAGTCGGCCGAGAGTTCGCGCGCCCCCGCCTCGGTCGTCGGCGCGGCGCGGACCGCCTCGACCTCGTCGCCGAAGCCGGCCTGCTCGGCCGCGCGGTCGTAGTAGCCCGGCACGTCCCGCAGGTAGTACGCGACGTGTTCGGCCGCCGCCCGGCGCGCCTCGTCGGGGTCGTCGTGGACGGCCGTGAGGACGTACATCGCCACGTCCACGTCGCTCCGGTCGCGGCCGGTTCGGGCGGCCCCGGTGTCGAGCCACTCCAGCGCCTCCTCGAACTGCGGGCGGGGGTAGAGGTTCGGGAGCCAGCCGTCGGCGACCTGCCCGGTGAGTCGGACGTTCGCCGGCCCGAGCGCGCCGTTGTAGATTGGTATCTCTTCCCGGACGGGTTCGAAGGCGTCCCAGAAACTCGTGCGCTCGGGCGAGAAGAACTCCCCGTCGAAGGAGTCGGCGTCGCCGCGGAGGTAGCGCCGCACGAGTTCGACGTACTCGTGGAGGCGCGACAGCGGGCGGTCGAAGGGGACGCCGTGGAACGTCTCGACGACGCCGGGGTGGGCGACGCCGAGGCCGAGAATCGCGCGGCCGTCCGAGTGGTCGTCGAGGGTCGCCGCGGCCGCCGCGAGCGCCGCCGGCGTCCGCGAGAACACGTTGACGATGCCCGTCGCGAGGCCGATTTCGTCGGTGTGGACGGCCCAGCGTTCGAGCTTTCCGAAGGCGGTCTTTCCCTGCCCCTCGGCGGCCCACGCCGACTCGTAGCCGAGTTCCTCGGCGCGGACGACGAGCGAGGGGTCGTCGCGGAGCGCGAACAGAACCGCGGTTCGGTCGCTCATTCCTCCGCCGGGACTGCGGCCGCGTCCTCGACCGGGACGACGCCGTCGACGGCGAGGTCGTTCCAGATGTCGAGGCGCTCGATGAGGCCCCGGCGGACGACGTAGATATCGACGTAGCGAACGTCCGAAAACTCCTCACCGTCGTTGTCGACGCCGTAGAGCGACCCGGTGCTCACGACGGTGTCGCCCGCCGCTATCCAGCGGTCGAACTCCTTGGCCGCCCACTCGTACCGCGGTTCGAGGTGCGCGAGGAAGTCGTAGGCCGCGGTCGGTCCCTCGAAGGTCGCACCCGGCAGGGAGATGACGGCGTCCTCGGCGAACAGGTCTCCGACGGTGTCCCTGCGGTCGTCTTCCATCCGGTCGAAGAACTCCTCGACGATGTCTCGTGGCGAGTCCATGCGCTATGCGTGTTCTCAACCCACATAATTTTTCACTCCGGTATTCCTGACTATCTATTATTCCTGAACGTCCAAGACGGAGCGACAGCGGACGACGCAACGGCGAACGATGATGCAACAGCGAACTGATGCAACAGCGAACGAGTCTACTCACGCACGCACCGCCGAGCCCGGCGGAATCGGGAGGTTCGTGGGGAACCGTCACCGCCGGAGGCGGTAGTTTTACGATAGAGTCTACCTAGCAGAGTGCATGGACGAACTAGCCCGGCGGACGCCGAGCGACGGCGTCGCCGAAGTCGTCTCGGTCGACGACATCGAGTGGGACATCGACACGGACGTGCTCGTCGCGGGCGGCGGGGGGACCGGCCTCGTCGCCGCGCTCGCGGCCAGCGAGAACCCCGACGTTCGCGTGACGGTGCTGGAGAAAGCGCCCGAATGCGGCGGGAACACCTCGCTTTCGACGGGGATGATTCCCGCGGCGGGGACGCGACTCCAGCGCGAGGCCGGCATCGAGGAGACGCCCGCCGACATGGCCCGCGACATCTTGGAGAAAAACGACTACGAGGCCGACGAGGAGCGCGTGCGGTACCTCTGCGAGGAGAGCACGAACCTCATCCACTGGCTCGTCGACGACTGGGACGTCACGCTCCACATCGTGGACGACTTCAAGTATCCCAAGCACTCCGAGTACCGGATGCACGCGCCGGAGGGTCGAAACGGCGAGAACCTCGTCGCCGAACTGGTCGAGCGCGTCGAGTCGACGCCGAACATCGAACTCCTGACGAACGCGCCCGTGAAGCAACTCGTCGCCGACGACGGCGCGGTCCGGGGCGTCGTCGCCGGCCTCGGCCACGACGAGGCCATCGAGGCCGAGAAGGTCATCCTCGCCACCGACGGCTTCGCCGGCAACCGCGAGATGGTCACCGACTACTGCGAGGAGGACATCGAACGGGCGCTGTACTTCGGCGCTGACGGCAACACCGGCGACGGCGTCCGCTTCGGCGCGGAACTCGGCGGCGAACTCGCCTGCATGGACGCCTATCAGGGCCACGCGACGGTGGCGAGCCAGACGGGCATGCTCTCGACCTACGCGGTCACGATGAACGGGGGCATCCTCGTGAATCAGGACGGCGAGCGGTTCGGCGACGAGTCCGCGGGGTACAGCGAGTTCGCCATCTCGGTGCTCAAACAGCCCGGCGGGCAGGCGATTCAACTGTTCGACGAGCGCATCTTCGAACGACTCCGCGGGCAGTTCGAGGACTTCGACGAGGCCATCGAGCAGGGAACCTACCACAGCGACGACTCGGTCGCCGACCTCGCCGAGCGACTCGGTGCCGACGGCGAGCGCGCCGCGGAGACGGTCGCCGACTACAACGAGGCCGCCGCGGCGGGCGAACCGGACGAGGTGGGCCGCGTCGACGGCGCGAACCCGCTGGAAGCGCCCTTCTACGGGACCAAAGTCACCGGCGCGCTCTTCCACACGCAGGGTGGCCTCGTCGTCGACGGAGACGGGCGCGTCCTCCGGACCGACGGGAGCATCGTCGAGAATCTCTACGCCGGCGGCGGCACGGCCTGCGGTATCAGCGGCCACGGCGCGGGCGGCTACCTCTCCGGTAACGGGCTGACGACCGCGCTCGGCTACGGCCGCCTCGCCGGCATCCACGCACGCGAGTCGCTCGACTGACGCGCGGACTCGGCCGACTCGACCGGCTCAACCGACTCGACGCGGGAATATCTTCGGAACGTGACAACACGAGTACGATAGCATTTATTACAATTGGCACCAACCTCGTGATTGATTGCCATGGGTAAGACTCTCAAGTCTTCGACGAGCAACAGGCGGCGCTTCCTCAAAGCAACGGGCGCGAGCGTCGCGGCATTGACATTAGCCGGCTGTGCGAGCGACGACGCCGGAAACGGCGGCGGCGATTCGGGCGGCGACTCCGGCGGTGACTCGGGCGGGTCCGGCGGCGACACGGGCACCACGACGGGGACGCCCGAGCAGTCCGTCGACGAGGTCATCATCGGCTCGAACCACCCGCTTTCGGGCAGTCTCGCCGCGACGGGCGTCGGGATGAGCAACGCCATCAAACTCGCCGCGATGCGGAAAAACGAGGAGGGCGGCATCGAGTCGCTCGACGGCGCGGAAGTGACCGTCATCGAGGGCGACAACCAGGGCGCACAGGAACTCGGCGGACAGGTCAGCGAGGAACTGCTCAGCGAGGGCGCGCACGTCCTCACCGGCTGTTACTCCTCGCCGGTGACGACGGCGGCGACGCAGGTCGCAGAACGGCAGGGCGTCCCGTTCGTCATCTCCATCGCGGCGGCGGACAACATCCTGCAGGGCCGCGACTTCAACTACGTCTACCGGCCCCAGCCCCCGGCGCGCCGGCTGGCGAGCGACTACGCGGACCTCGTGCCGTCGGTCATCCGCGACGGCGGCGGCACCATCGACACGGCGGGGCTGTTCTACATCAACAACAGCTACGGACAGGCGATTCGCGACAGCCTCCGCGAGTTCCTCCCCGAGCAGAACGTCGAAATCGTCGAGGAGACCGCCATCGAGTTCGGCGCGTCGAACGCCAACACGCAGGTGTCACGGCTCCGGAGCGCCGACCCCGACACCATCATCGCAACGACCTACGTCGCCGGCGGCGTCCTGCTCGCGCAGGCGCTGCAGGACCAGGACTACCGGCCGCCGTACCTGACCGCGTCCGCGTCCGCGACGTTCACCGACGACGACGCCGTCAGCGACATCGGCGAGTTCGCAAACGGCGTGCTGGACAACAACTACGCGCTGAACCCGACGGTCGACAAGACCGCCGAGGTCCGCTCGCAGTTCCTCGACAACTACGACCAGGAGTTCTCGGCGTCGGTCGGGATGGCCTACACCGCGGCCGAGGTCATCATCCAGGCGGTCGAGGAGGCCGGCAGCGTCGAACCCGACGACATCAACGAGGCGCTCAAGGGCCTCAGCTACGAGGACCACATCTCCGCGATGGGCGCTATCGAGTTCGACGACCAGGGCGAGAACGTCAACGCGCTCGGCCCGGTGAACCAGGTTCAGGACCTCTCGGTCAAGGTCGTCTACCCCGAGGAGTACGCGGAGGCCGACCCGCAGGTCTGACCGCGACCCTCGCGCCCGTCACGTCAACGAACCGTCTCGAAAGATAGCCACCTTTTATGGGGGTTGCCAACAATTCCCGAGCGTAGAAACCGCATGGGACACCTAGTCACATCGGTCGCGCCGCTGCCGCTGCAGGGCGGTGGCCTCGGCCGATTCATCGACCCGTTCGTACAGTTCCTGACCGACATCACCAACCTGGAGCCCGTCCTCCTGCAGTTGCTCGCGTTCGGCCTCCTGCTCGGGGGCGTCTACGCGCTGACGGCGCTCGGGCTGACCATGATATTCGGCGTGATGGACGTCATCAACTTCGCCCACGGCGTCTTCCTCGTCGTCGGGATGTACTCGGTGTGGTTGGTCTCCGAGATGGCGGGTATCAGCCCGTTCCTCGGCATCCCCATCGCCGCCGCAGTGCTGTTCGTCCTCGGGGTGGTCGTCCACGTACTCACGGTCGAACCCATCATCGAGGCCCCCCAGCAGAACCAGCTCATCGCCACGCTGGGCGTCCTCTTTATCATCCAGTCGGCCATCGAAATCGTGTTCACGCCCGACCCCCAGCAGGTCGAACTCTCGCTCGGGTCGATACAGGTCGGCGGCGTCTTCATCCCGCTCGGGCAGTTCTACGCGCTCGTCATCGCGCTCGGGACGATGCTCGCCGTGCGGGCGTTCCTGAACCGGACCGACCTCGGCCGGAAGATTCGCGGCACGGCCGACAACCGCGACGGCGCGCGCTACGTCGGCATCAACGTCCGCCGCATCAACTACCTCACCTTCGGTATCGGCGCGGCGCTGGCCGGCGTGGCCGGCGGCTCCATCGCGCTGTTCCAGCGGTTCGACCCCTTCACGGGCGAGACGTACCTCATCAACGCCTTCGTCATCGTCATCCTCGGCGGCCTCGGCTCGTTCCCCGGCGCGTTCGTCGGCGGCCTCATCGTCGGGATGATTCAGGTGTTCGGCGGCTACTACCTCCCCGGGACCACCGCGCAGGTGCTCATCTTCCTGCTTTTCATCGGGACGCTCCTCGTCAAGCCCGAGGGCCTCTTCGGAGGTGCTGAGGCGTGAGCGCCATCGAGACCGTCCGCGACCGCTACCGGACGTTCGACGACCAGCGGTACGCCCCGCTGGTGAAGGGCGTCGCGCTGTTCGGTCTGCTCGCGGCGCTCCCGACGATTATCGAAATCGACGTCGCCGGGATGGAACTCGCGGCACTGCTGAGCCTGAAAGTGCTCATCCTCACGGTCATCTACGCCTACACGGCCCAGGCGTGGAACATCATGTCCGGCTACACCGGGCAGTTCTCCTTCGGGCACGCGGCGTTCTTCGGCATCGGCGCGTACGCCACGCAGGCGCTCGTCGTCGACGCCGCGGTGAACCCCTGGATCGGAATGCTCGTCGGCGGCGTGCTGGCCGGGGGGTACGGGCTCATCATCGGCGCGCTCTCGTTCCGCTTCAAACTGCAGGGCCACTACTTCGCGCTGGCGACGCTCGCGTTCGCGGAACTGCTCCGCTTCGTCGTCACCAACATGTCGGAGCTCCGCGGGGCCAACGGCTACTTCAAGGCGTTCCCGCGGGACTACGGCGCGGAGTACGGCCTCGTCGCCTTCCAGTTCCAGAACGACCTGCCGTACTACTACCTCATCGTCGGCTTCCTGCTCGTCGTGACGCTCGTCTCGTGGCTCATCAAGAACTCGTGGGTCGGGCTGTACTTCTTCGCCATCCGCGAGGACGAGCGGGCCGCCGCCAGCGTCGGCGTGCCGAGCTTCCGGTACAAGCTCATCGGCGTCGCCGTCAGCGCCTTCTTCACCGCCCTCGGCGGTGCCTACTGGTCGATGTACTTCAACACCATCCGCCCCGACACCGTGTTCGCGCTGTTCAAGAACGTCGAACTGCTCCTCCCCGCCGTCGTCGGCGGGCCGGGGACGCTTCTGGGCCCCATCGTCGGCTCGTTCATCGTCACGCCGGTCAGCGAAATCGCGCGGACGACGTTCTCCGACATCAACGGCCTCGACCGCATCATCTACGGCGCGTTCCTCGTGGCCATCGTCATCTACTCGCCGCGCGGCGTCGTCAGTTGGCCGAGCCAGGCGCGCGCGCTCTGGGAGCGCGTCCGCGGTGACGAGGAGGTGAACGAGTGATGTCGGCAGACGAGACGAACGCGCAGAGCGTCGACGACGCGGACGCCGACATCGACCGCGACGGCGAGCAGATTCTGTCGGTCGAGGGCGTCGGCAAGCGCTTCTCCGGCCTGCAGGCGCTCGACGACGTGGACATGACCGTCAACCGCGGCGAGATTATCGGCCTCATCGGGCCGAACGGCGCGGGCAAGACCACGCTGTTCAACTGCATCAGCGGGGCGTTCCCGCCGACGAGCGGGACCGTCAGGCTCGACGGCGAGGTCATCTCCGGCCTCCCGGCGCACAAAATCGCGCGGGCGGGGCTGGCGCGGACGTTCCAAATCACGCGCCCGCTGGAGGAACTGACCGTCGTCGAGAACGCGATGGTCGGCGCGCACATCCACACCCGCCGCCGGGGCGAGGCGCGCGAAATCGCCATGGAGACCCTCGAATTCGTCGGGCTCGCGGACAAGGCCGAAGAGGAGGCGGGCGAACTCACCGTGGGCGCACAGAAGCGCCTCGAACTCGCCCGCGCCGTCTCGACGCGGCCGGAAATCCTGCTCCTCGACGAGATTATGGCGGGGCTCACCCCGTCGGAGTCGAACCAGATGCTCGACCTGTTCCGCCAACTCCGCGAGCGCGGGACGAGCCTCCTCATCATCGAACACGACATGAAGGCCATCATGAACATCTCGGACTACGTGAAAGTGCTGGACCAAGGGAAGGGCATCGCCTTCGGCGCGCCCGAGACGGTGGTCGAAGACGACCGCGTCATCGAGGCCTACATCGGGGGGTTCGACGTCGATGCTTGAACTGAGCGGCGTCCGCGCCGGCTACGACGACATCGAGGTGCTCCACGGCGTCGACATGCACGTCGACGAGGGCGAAATCGTCGCGCTCATCGGCTCGAACGGCGCGGGCAAGACGACGACGATGCGCACCATCTGCGGCATCCTCTCGCCGAGCCGCGGCGAGATAACCTACCGCGGCGAGGCGATTCACTCGAAGGCGTCCCACGAAATCGTCGAGCGCGGCATCGTGCAGGTCCCCGAGAACCGCGACCTGTTCACCAACATGACCGTCATCGACAACCTGCTTCTCGGCGCGCAGACCGAGGAGGCGAAGGCGGACCGCAGGGAGAACCTCGACGAGATGCTGGAGCTGTTCCCCCGGCTCGCGGAGCGCAAGAACCAGCGCGCCGGCACCATGTCCGGCGGGGAACAGCAGATGCTGACCCTCGCCCGCGCGCTCATGGGCGAGCCCGACCTGCTCATCCTCGACGAGCCCTCCATCGGGCTCGCGCCGCACCTCGTTCAGGAGGTGTTCGACGTCATCGAGGACATCCACGCGCAGGGCATGACGGTCCTCATGGTCGAACAGAACGTCCAGCAGACGCTCAAGCTGGCCGACCGGGGCTACGTCATGGAGAACGGCCGCATCAGCATGACCGCCGACGGCGACGAACTCCTCGAAGACGAGGGCGTCGTCGAGGCGTACCTCGGGGTGTGAGATGACCGACGAAGCGCTCGCGTCGTTCGTGTCCGACCTCGACCGGGGCGACCTCCCCGCGTCGGTCGCCGACCGCGCGTCCCTCGTCGTCGCCGACACCATCGGCGCGGTGCTGGGCGGCGCGTCGGACCCCGCGGTCGCCGCGCTGGCGCGCCGGTGGGCCGACGAGAACGGCGGCGAATCGACCATCATGGGGACCGCGGGCGAGCGGACCTCGGCGTACCGCGCCGCGTTCGTCAACGCGGCCGCCGGGAGCGTCCTCGAACTCGACGAGGGCCACCGCTTCGCGGCCGGCCACCCCGCGATTCACGTCCTCCCCGCGCTCCTCGCGGACGGCGAGTCGGCCTACCGCAGCGGCGACGAGTTCCTGACGGCGTTCGTCGCCGGCTACGAGGCGGCGGTCCGCGCCGCCGAGACGGTCGTCCCGCTCGCCGACGGCCTGCACCCCCACGGCGTCTGGGGCGGCGTCGGCACCGCCGCGGCCGTCTCCCGGCTCTGCGGCCTCGACGCCGAGACGACGCTCGACGCGATGCGCATGGCGGCGAACTACGCCCAGCACACCCGGTTCGAGGCGGCCACGGAGGGCGCGACAGTCAGGAACGGCTACGTCGGGATGAGCAACCTCTCGGGTCTCCTCGCGGTCGACCAGGCCGAATCGGGGTTCACCGGTCTCGACGACGGCGTGGCGCGACACCTCGAACCCGTGGCCGCGGACGGTCCCGACCGGAGCGCCCTCGCCGACGGACTCGGCGAGCGCTGGGAACTCGAGCGCGGCTATTTCAAGGTCCACGCGGCCTGCCGCTACACCCACGCCGCCCTCGACGCCGTGGCGCTCCTCGTCGACGAGACGGGCGTCGACGCGTCCGACATCGAGTCGGTCAGCGTCGAGACGTACCCCGCGGCGGCGGCGCTGTCGGACCCCGCGCCCGAGAACGCGTTGCAGGCGAAGTTCTCTCTCCCCTTCGCCGTCGCCTCGGCGCTGACGACCGGTGAGACCGGCAAGGAGGCGTTCACCGACGAGGCGCTCACGAAGGCCGCGCTCGGGTTCGCCCGCCGCGTCGACGTGGTCGCCACCGAGGAGTTCGCGGCCCGCGCCCCCGACGAGCGCGGCGCGCGCGTCACCGTCGAGACGAGCGACGGCGAGCGGTACGCCCGCGAGGTGCGCGCCGCCCGCGGCGGCGAGCGCGACCCCTTCACCGAATCGGAACTCCGAGCGAAGTTCGACCGGCTCGTCGCGCCCGTCATCGGCGACGGCGGCGTCGACGACCTCTGGACCGCGGCGACCGAACCCGCCGCCCCCCGCGTGCTCTGCGCCCTCACACGGGCCTGAGCACCCTTTCGACCACGCATTCAGACCATGATTTCACAGGAGCCAGTCCGAGACTGGGAACGACAGGTGTACCGCTTTCTGACCGACGAGATACCCGACGGCGTGCGCGCCGACGGGGCGCGAATCGTCGCGGACGTGCTCGCGGCGACCGTCGCGGGGGCGGCCGCACCACAGCACGCGGGCGTCTTCCGCGACGCGGCGCTGGCCGACGGCCCGGCGTCCGTCCTCGGGACCGACCGCCGCGTCGACCCGTCGCAGGCGGCGCTGTTGAACGCGACGGCGGCGATAACACAGGAGATAGAGGAGGGCCACAACCGGGGCGGCCACGTGGGCGCGAGCATCGTCGCGGGCGCGGTGGGCGTCGCCGAGGCCCACGACGTCGACGGCGAGACGTTCGTGGACGCCTGCGTCCGCTCCTACGAGCTGTGCGCGCGCTTCGAGTACGCCATCTTCGCGATGAAGGCCCGGATGAACGAGGCGATTCCGTGGCTCGTCCGCGACCCGCACTCGACGTGGACGACGCTCGGACCGGCGCTGACCGCCGCCGTCTGCGCGGGGCAGTCGCCCGACGAAGTGCGCGAGACGGTCCGCACCGCGCTGAACCTCGCGGTCGTCTCCATGCACGACCCCTTCGCCGAGGGCGCGCCGTCGCGGAACGTCACCGCCGGCTTCTCCGCGCAGGCCGGCGTGAGCGCCGCGACGCTGACCGCCGCCGGACTCCGCGGGTCGCCCGCAGCGATGGAGGCAGTCTACGACCCGTTCGAGACGCTCCTCGGTGACGGCGAGTTCGCCGCCCTCTTCGACTCGCTCGGCGACGACTGGTGGATTACCGAGGCCTACCAGAAGCCGTACCCGTCGTGTCGCTACACCCACGCCCCGCTCGACGCCCTGCGGGACGCCGGTGCGGACGACCTCACGCCCGCCGACGTGGACCGAATCGACGTGTACACCTACCGCAACGGCGTCGATATGAGCCACGCGCGACCCGAGACGCTCACCGCGGCGAAGTTCTCGACGCCGTACGTCCTCGCCCGCTGGGTCGCGGACGGACGCGTCGAACTCGACCACTTCCTCGAAGACGCGCTCGGCGACGAGGCCGTACAGGCGCTCTCGGAGCGCGTCCACCTGCACGCGGACGAGGCGTTCGAGCGGGCGTTCCCCGACGACTGGGGCGCGCGCGTCGAAGTGACCGCCCGCGACGGGAGCCGCTACGTCGGCGAGCGCGAGTACCCCCGCGGCGACTACCGCGACCCGCTCTCGGGGGCCGACCTCGCCTCGCGCAACCGCGACCTGCTCGCGTTCGGTCTCGGCGACGACGCCGCAGACGAGGCGCTCGACGCGCTCTCGGCGGTGGATTCGAGTCCGGTCCGCGAGACCGTCGCCGCGCTGATGCGGGACTAGTCCGAACGCTCGTTCGGTTTCCCCGAACGAAACGCCAACAATTATTACCGCACTCAGTCATTGATAACTATGAACACGGACGGGCGCGAGACGGCCGGGACAATCGGCGCTACGAAAACGTCGTTCGGCATCGTCGAACACATCAGAGACCACGACGCGAGCGGGGTGTCGGAGATAGCGAACGACCTCGGCATCTCGAAGAGCACGGCCCACAACCACCTCAAGACGCTCGCGGAGCTCGGCTACGTCGTCAGGCAGGGCGACGAGTACGCGCTGGGTCTGAAGTTCCTCGACCTCGGCGACCACGCACGGACGCGACACGCGCTGTATCACGCTTCCATCGGCGAGATGGACGACCTCGTCGAGGCCGTCGGCGAGCGCGGACAGGTGATGGTCGAGGAGAACGGCCGCGGCGTCTACATCTATCAGGTGAAGTCCGAACAGGGCCTCCAGACCGACTCGCACATCGGCACGACGGTCGACCTCCACACCACGTCGGTCGGCAAGTCCTACCTGGCCTTCTGCGACGAGGAGCGCCGAAACGAGATTCTCGACGGCGAACTGACGCGGCTGACGACGAAGACGATAGACGACCGCGACGCCCTCGAAGCCGAGTTGGCGACGATTCGCGAGCGCGGCTACGCCTTCAACGACGAAGAGCGCATCACCGGCATGCGGGCGGTCGGCGCGCCGATTCTCTCCGACGACGGGACCATTCTCGGCTCTATCAGCGTCTCCGGTCCCACCACCCGGATGAAAGGCGAGTGGTACCACACGGAAGTGCCGGAGATGGTGACGCAGGCCGCCCGCGTCATCGGCATCCGCGCGACGTACTCGTAATCGCCTCGCAGTGACGAACGGCCGTTCGGCTGTGCTGTATTTCGTGCGATATTTGACGGTTGACGTGCGCGACATCCGGTGCCCGGAGACCGAGTCGACCGGGCGCGGAATCAGATTACATACTTATGCTTGTAACGCACCTCCGAGAGAGTCGGCCCCGACATTCGTAACACGGGGCGACTGACTCGCGAGCCGGTGGCTTCAAGGCGATTCACTCCTGACGAATATATAAGAAAATCAGATACAGCCCACAATTTGATAGTTCTTTTCGAAACGGGAATCAAAACGCGAGAAAGGTGGCCAGTCAACCGTAGCGACACGACTGTGACCGGCCGAGGGAATACGTTCGTCAGCCTGAGCTAATCACCTCAAATCACTATCTGACGGCGTCATTGTGGCATCGAGCCCACAACAGCATCACTGATTCATCTCCGTATATTAGACGCTGAACGTCCGTTCGATTCGCTTCGTCACGCGGTCAGTCATGGATAGACAGACAGATAACTAAACCGATACATGTGCAAATATATCGGATAAATACTGTTGTGTCCGGTTCGGCTCCGGCGACTGCCGAGAGGGGATGCGGCGGCGGCGGCGGTCGAGAGCGGCGGCAGCCGAGAGCGCCGCCGCTCGAAGCGGTCGGCTGGGCGGGGACCGCACGTGTCCCGGTCGCCGGCCGCGGAGCGAGTCAGTCGGCCATCGGGGCCTGCAACTCGCGTTCGACCTCGTCGTCGACCTCGACGGGACCCTCGGCGAAGACGACGCCGTGGGCACCCTCTCGCTCCTTCGCGCTCGCCGCGACGCGGACGAACGACGCCTTCTCGCGGGCGTCCGGGATAGTGTGACCGCCGCAGTAGCTCACACCCGAGCGAACCCCGCCGAGGAACTCCTCGACGAGCGGTTCGACCGGCCCCTTGTGGGGCGTGAGCGCCTCGACGCCCTCGCCCGCGTCGACGTCGCTCTGTTTGTCGTCGCGGTCGTCGGCGGCCTCTGTCGAGGCCATCCCGCGGGAGCGCTTGTACGTCTCGCCGTCGACCTCGACGACGCGGCCCGGTGCCTCGTCGGTGCCGGCGAAGAAGCTCCCCATCATGACGGTGTCCGCGCCGGCCATGAGCGCCTTCGCGGCGTCGCCGGAGGTCCGAATCCCCCCGTCGGCCATGACGTGGATGCCGAGGTCGTGCGCCCGCTCGGCGCACTCCGAGACGGCCGTGAGCTGCGGATAGCCCGCGCCCGCGACCTCGCGGGTCGTGCAGTGCGAACCCGGCCCGACACCGACTTTCACACAGCCCGCGCCGGCCTCCCAGAGGTCTTCGACGGCCGCCGGCGTGACGACGTTACCCGCGACGATTTCGGGGTCGAACTCGTCGCGAATCCGTTCGACGGCGTCCAGACACCGCTCCATGTGCCCGTGAGCGATGTCCATGACGACGGCGTCGGCGCCGGCGTCGAGGAGCGCCTCGGTCCGGTCGAGGTAGTCCTCGTTGATGCCGACCGCGCCCGAGACGGTCCCGCCCGCCTCGGCGACGCGGCGGGCCTGTTCGGCCTGCTCGTCCACGTCGAGGAAGCGGTGGACGACGCCGAGGCCGCCGAGGCCGGAGAGCGCCGCCGCGAGGTCCGCTTCGGTCACGGTGTCCATGGCCGCGCTGACGAGCGGCGTGTCGAGGCGCAAGTCCGGCGTCACGTTGGTCGAGAGGTCCACGTCGCTCCGGCTGTCGACCGGGGAGCGCTGTGGGACCAGCAATACGTCTCCGTAAGAGAGTCCTGTGCGAATCTCCATCGTAACCCTCCACAGCCGAAGGGTGGGACGGTAATAACGCCCACGAACGCGGTTCGCGTCGCCGCGGAACGAAACTATTACGCGCTGGCGCTCGTCTGTTAACTAACACACGGCGCCGCGTGTCGTGCGAATCTCCAACCCATCGTAACCCCAAGACGTTCGCCGTTCGCGGGCCGTGTGGTTCGAACCGTTCGCGAGCGACGGCGTCGCGCGGGAGCGAAGTATCGAACTCGAATCCGGGGCAGGGTTCGCAAGCGTTTTGTTAGACTGATATTGACAGAGACGTGCCGTACCGACCGTACCACCTCGAGTCGGTCACGGTAGGTGGACCAGAGGCAACCCACAGCGTCGCGATTGGTCCCTGTCTCGTACTTCCCGGACCGAAGGAATTTCTTCCGGGGAGTTCCTTACGCAGGTATGCAGACTGTCATTCTCGCCGCCGGCCGCGGCACCCGGATGCGTCCGCTCACGGACCGCCGACCCAAGCCGATGCTCCCCGTGGCCGACCGGCCGCTCGTCGCGCACACCGCCGACGCCGCCGTCGAGGCGGGCGCGACGGACATCACGCTCGTCGTCGGTTACGAGGCCGATGACGTGCGCGACTACTTCGGCGACGAGCGCGCCGGCGTCCCGGTCGAGTTCGCCGTGCAGTCGGAACAGCGCGGGACGGCCGACGCGGTCCGCGCCGCGGCCCCCCATCTCGACCCCGACGAACCGTTCGTCGTCCTCAACGGCGACGCGCTGTACGACGTGCCGTCGCTTTCGACGCTGTACGAGGGGACGCCCGCAGTCGGGTCGTTCCGCGTCGACGACCCGAGTTCCTACGGCGTCCTCGACACCGACGACGAGGGCTTCGTCACCGGCGTCGTCGAAAAACCCGAACACCCGCCGTCTGACCTCGTTAACGCCGGCGCGTACGTCTTCCCGGCCGAGGCCCACGGCTGGCTCGACGTGGACGAGAGCGACCGCGGCGAACTCGAACTGACCGACGTACTCGCGGCGACCTGCGAGGCCTACGACGTGCGCGGCGTCGCCTTCGACCGCTGGCTCGACGTGGGGCGACCGTGGGAGCTTCTCGAAGCCAACGAGTGGAAGCTCGGCGAACTCGAGCCGCGAATCGACGGCGACGTGTCCGAGCGCGCCGAGCTCGACGGGCCGGTCGTCGTCGAGGAGGGCGCGACGGTTCGCTCCGGCGTGGTCATCGAGGGGCCGGTGCTCGTCCGCAGCGGGGCCACCGTCGGACCGAACGCCTACGTCCGCGGGCACACGCTCGTCGGCGAGAACGCCAAGGTCGGCCACGCGGTCGAGGTGAAAAACAGCGTCCTGATGGAGGGCGCGACGGTCGGTCACCTCTCGTACGTCGGCGACAGCCTCCTCGGCCGCGACGTGAACTTCGGCGCGGGGACCAAGGTCGCGAACCTCCGCCACGACGGCGAGCCCGTCCGACAGATGCTCAAGGGCGAACTCGTCTCCTCGGGCCGCCGGAAGTACGGCGTCGTCCTCGGCGACGGGGTGAAAACCGGCATCAACGCCTCGCTGAACGCGGGTGTCAGAATCCCGACCGGCGGGACGGTCAAACCCGGCGAGTCCGTGCTCTACGACCGCATCGACGGCGACGGCGACGGCGCGAGCGTCGAGACGGACGGCGACTCGCCGACCGCCGACGACGACTGACCGAGACGCCGCGAGAGCGCCCGTCTCGCCGGTTCGTGACACTATGAAAACAGTTAATCCACCAAACAGTTATCAGACACAATAGCGAAGAATCACGACAGTACATGGACGGGACCGAGGGGGAGTCACCGACGATACGCGTGCTCTACGTCGACGACGACGAGGGGCTGTTGGCGCTGACGAAGCGGTTTCTCGAATCGACGGACGACGGTATCGAGGTCGAGACGACCGACTCGCCGCAGCGGGCGCTGGCGCTCCTCGAAAGGGAGTCGTTCGACGCGGTCGTCTCCGACTACCAGATGCCCGAGATGTCGGGTCTCGAACTCCTGTCGGTGCTCCGCGACGAGCGCGGCTCCGACATTCCCTTCGTCATCTTCACCGGACGGAGCCGCGAGGAGGTCGCCATCGAGGCGCTGAATCTCGGCGCGGACAGCTACCTCCAGAAGGGCGGCGACCCGACGGCGCAGTACGGCGTCCTCCGGCAGACGCTCGTCAGAATCACGGAACACAGGCGCGCGGAGCAGCGCCTCCGGGAGCGCGAGGCGCATCTCCGCGTCACCCTCGACTCCATCGCCGAGGGCGTCGTCGCCACCGACGCCGGCGGGACGGTCACCCAGCTGAACCGAACGGCCGAGGAGATAACCGGCTACGACGCCGACGCCGCCGTCGGCAAGCCGCTTTCTGACGCGTTCCACCTCGTCAACGCGGAGACCGGCGAACGCATCGACCCGATGCAGCGCGTCGCCGAGGCGGGCGGGCCGGTCGAACTCGGCGCGGGAACGAAACTCGTCACGAGCGACGGCGACGAGCGGTACATCGAAGACAGCATGTCGCCCATCAGGACCGACGACGGGGAAGTCGAAGGGGTCGTCGTCGTGTTCCGCGACGTGACCGAGGCGTACCGCGAGCGGGAACGAAGAGAGCGCCAACGGCGGGCGCTCATCGACCTCGCGACCGACGAGACGGTCATCGCGGGGTCGTTCGAAGACGCCCTCCCGCGCATCACCGAGACGATGGCGACGGTGCTGAGCGTCGAGCGGGCGAGCGTCTGGCTGTTCGACGACGCCGAGACGCTCCGCTGTGTCGACCAGTACGACCAGGTGTCGGGCGAGCACACGGCCGGGGGGACGCTAACTGCGTCAAACTACCCGTCGTACTTCGAGGCGCTGGAGGCGAATCGGTCGCTCGGCGTCGACGACGTTCAGACCGACCCCGCGACCGCCGAACTACGGAACGGCTACCTCGAACCGAAGGGCATCACGTCGATGCTCGACGCGACAGTCAGGTCGGGCGGCGAGGTCGTCGGCGTCGTCTGTCACGAACACGTCGGCGAGCCGCGGCAGTGGCGGACCGACGAACTGCGGTTCGCCGCGGAGGTCGCCGACAACGTGGTCATCGCGCTCATGCGGGCGACCGACGTCGACGCGCTCCCGCCGAACGACGAGGGGGACGGGGCGGGGGAGGCGAACGCAGACGAGAGCGCTGACGAAAACGGAGAGTGAACCGACCGCCGCACGGGTCGACCCGCCCGAGTCGGCCGACTCCGGGTCTACTTTTCGTCCGTTCGGAACCCCATCCGGTCAGTTCTCGTGACCGAATTCGAATATCGAACCCCCGATTCGGTTCGGGGGTTGAAAAACGTCGATTCCGCGGAGAATCCGGCGAAATCGGCGCATCACCGTGAAATCTAAAATGCCCGTAGCTCCAAAGAACGTGTATGTCGAACAGCAGCCGATTCGTCGTCGCGACGCACGTGCTGACTAACTTGGCGGTGCGGAGCGGCGAGCGGCTGTCTTCCGACCGTCTCGCGTGGAGCGTCAACACGAACCCGGTGGTCATCCGTCAGCTTCTGTGTTCGCTCCGGGAGGCGGACCTCGTCGATTCCAAGCGCGGCCCGACCGGCGGTTTCACGCTGGCCCGCGAGCCGGACGCCATCACGCTTCGCGACATCTACGAGGCGGTGGAGGACGCCGAGCCGTTCTGTTTCCACACGAACGAACCGAACGACGAGTGCACCGTCGGCGAACACATCCAGCCGGTCCTCGGCGAACTGCTCGAGCCGGCGATTCAGGCGATGCTCGACGAACTCGACTCGGTCACCGTCGCGGAGGTCCACGAGGCGATTTTCGAGACGGCGGACGGCGACCCGCTCGAAGTGTAGTGTAGCGCCGCTCAGACCGTCGACTGGACCGTCTCGGCTTCGGCCGACTCTTCGTGCTCGGCGTCGAGCCACTCGGTGGCCCACTCCTGTATCTCGTCGAACACCGGGCACAGCGAGACGCCCTTGTCGGTCAGCGAGTAGTACGTCGCGACCGGCGCGTCCTCTTCCATCCGGCGGTCGACGAAGCCGTGTTCCTGCAGGTCGTCGAGGACGCGAGAGAGCGTCCGCGAACTCGCGCCGGTCGAGCGCTTCAATTCGTTGAACCGCTTTTCACCGTCTTGGAGGTCGTGGAGGACGATGAGACGCCACTGCGACCCGATCTGCTTCAGCGAGTCGATGATGGGACAGGGGGCGTCGTCGAGGTTCATATCCGTGGCCATACACTCACCTCGGTTCCGACCCTCTTTAGCGGTTCGGTTAGTTTACCTGCTTTCGAAACGTTACCTGATTCGCCACCGGGCCGGTTGACCAGTTGGCCGGTCGACCGGCCGACTAGCCGACCGGTCCGTTCAGGCGAGCAACCGCGAGAGAAGGAGAAATACGCGCTTGAGATTCTTCGAGAGGCTCGACTGGTTCTCCGAGAAGAGTATCACCTCATCGTCCAACGCGTGAATCTGCAGGCACCGACCTCGGTCGGACAGGTCTTTGAGTTCGATTCCTCGGACCGAGTCGAGCGGGACGATGAGGTAGCGGTACTCTTCGTCTTGGATGTCGGCGTTACAGTGGTCGCCGTAGACGTGGATGCTCCGCTCCGTGACCGCGAGTTCGTAGCCGATGTAGCTCATCCCGGCGATTTCGGCCCCGGCGCGGCCGCCTTTGACCTTGCCTTTCAGGTTCGAGGCGTCGAGGAGGATTCCGTCAACCATACCGCCCGGTTCCGGGCGGGCGTTGGTAAGTATTCGCGCCCAGTTCTCCGAATTGATTCTGTGGGCGAGTACAAAGAAGCGAACCCGAGTCAGTGGCTAAAATTCGGTCGAACGGTCATCTGACGACGGGGACCGACGTCGCCCGAGCCATCGGATTCGATAATCGAGTACGACGAGACGAGGTGGTTGACGATGTAGTCGACCGTCGAGGGGTCGTACGTCCAGAAGCCGGTGAAGCCGAACCCCGGTTCGGACTCCTCGGCGACGAGCGCGCACTTGTAGTCGCCGACGCCGTTGCCGTCGTAGGCGACGAACCAGGAGCGCCGAATCTCGTCGGAGCGCGCGAGGTGGAGTTGGAACTGGTCGGCCTGCGGGACCTCGCCGTTCGGGTAGATGTACGCGTGGACCGAGAGGTCGTCGCGGTCGCCGAGACGGCGGTACGTTTCGAGTTGCGGCCGGAGGTTTCCGCCGGACTGGAAGCCCGAGTGGAGTTCGCCCGCGCCGACGCGCCACGCGCGGTCCTCGATTTCGCGGGTGGCGTTGAGCATCTTCCGACGGTCGTAGGAGGTAAACAGCGTCTCGTCGAGGTGGTCGAGAATCGGCGCGTACGAGTCGCGTTCGAACCCCGGTTCGACGTCCTCGGGGCGCGTGAGGAGGTCGTCGACCGAGACCGCCGTGTGGAACTTGTCGCCGGTACCCAGCACCGCGTAGTTCGAAGGGCCCTCGTCGGAACTCGCAGACTCCACCGAGACGTTTCGATCCGCAAAGTGCTCGGCGAGTCGCTCGACGACGCCGGGGGTCGGATTGAACACCGTCAGTGTTCGCTCCGAGGCGGCGACGCCGGAGATGAGTTCGCTGAGAGACATTATCGGGGAAACGCTACACCGGGTTATTATTCTTTGCAATAATGTGGTATGCGAATCGGAGCGATTCCGGAGCCGAACGCGGCCGGCACCCCGGTGAGTAAGGAGTCGCTACCGGGGGCCCGCGGATTCCTAACTAACCAGTTTCGGGGTGTATATTCGGTATGATTTCCGACGCCCCTCACACCCGCCCGTCCGCGGAAGTCGACGACGAACCCGGGACGGACGCCAGTTCGTGGTTCACCGCCGAGGTGCCCGATATCGTCGCCGGGCTCGAATCCTCGCAGTCCATCGGACCGCTCACCGCCGCGGCCGCCCGCGAACTCATCGCGGTCGGACGCGCGAGAGACGCGCTCGCGCTCGTCCTCGGCGAAGTCGACGGGTCGTGGCGGCGGTAGGACGGCGAGAGCCCGCGAGAAGGTGACGCGGCGAACGAACCGACATCGGCGGTCGGCGGACTACTCCTCACGCGAATTCGTGTCTCTGACGTACAGTTCCACCAGCGAATCGAGCAGGTGCGGCGCCAGTCGGAACCGAACGTCCACGCTGTTCTGCTCGCGGTCGTACGCGAGCTGTTGGACGTCTATCGCGGCCAGAAGCGTTCGCATCGCGTCGACGACGTAGTTGCTCGACCCCGCCTCGACGCGGAGGCTGTCGCCGAGGTGAATCGAGAGGCCGTCGACGACCGTCTCGTAACACGTCTTGCTCGGCGCGTCGATTCGCTGCGTTCGCTCGACGAGCCCGAGGCTCGAAAGCGTCTCGAGGCGGCGGTAGATGGTCGATTCGGAGACGTCGCAGTTCTCCGCGAGCTCCTCCGCGGTCATCGGCGCGTGGTTGCACGCCAACAGCACGTCCCGCGAGACCTCGTCACCGAGCGCGTCGAGGAGGTCGTCGTCCGACGACTCGGGAGGAATGTCGGTCTCGTCCGTCGCCGGGGGAGCGTCGCTCTCGTCGGTCAGCGGGCCCGGAGGGTCGTCTGCGGCCGAAAGAACGTCGTCCACGAGGTCGCGTCGGGTCATCGCGTGTTACCTGACGCGGGCAGGTAATATGTAATCGGTGCCTACAGTCGAGATAATATTCACTTATCGCCGAACGTTCGCGAACACCTGAAAATGACGGGTCGGACGCCGGAATCGAGCGTCGACGGCGGATTAATGGGCGCAAAATACGGAGGGCAGGCGGGGTTACCCGCCGCGTCACGTCGCCGCGCTTCTCACTCGACGGTGACGCACTTGGCGAGGTTACGCGGCTTGTCGATGGGCCGTTCGAGCAGGTCCGCCGCGTGGTACGCGACGAGCTGGAGCTGGACGTTGGCGAGGACGCCGGCGATGTCGGGGTGCGTGTCCGGAATCCGGAGCACGTGGTCGGCGAACTCGGTCACCTCGCCCGAGCGGTCGCTCGTGATGGCGATGACGGGCGCGCCGCGAGCCTGGACCTCCTTGACGTTGCTCAGCGTCGCCTCGTCGTCGTGGCCGGTGAAGATGGCGAACACCGGCGACAGCGGCGTGACGAGCGCCAGCGGCCCGTGTTTGAGTTCCGAGGCGGCGAACCCCTCGGCGTGTTCGTAGGATATCTCCTTGAACTTCAGCGCGCCTTCGAGGGCGACGGGGTGGGCGACCCCGCGGCCGATGAAGAAGTACGCGTCGCTGCCCTCGTACTCGATGGCAATCTCGCGGGCCATCGAGGTGTCGAGCACCTCCTGCACGTCGCCCGGGAGCCGCGACAGGGCCTCCATCAGGTCGCGCGCGGCGGGCGACTTCGCGCCGGTCACGTCCTCGACGATGCGCTCCGTGAGGAGCGTCAGCGCCGTCACCTGCGACGAGAACGTCTTGGTGGCCGCGACGCCGATTTCGGGACCCGCGCGGATGAGCAGTTCGTCGTCGCACTCGCGGGTTATCGACGAGCCGACGACGTTCGTGACCGCGAGGGTCCGCGCGCCGGCGGCGCGGGCGCGGCGCACGGCGTCGAGGGTGTCGGCGGTCTCACCGGACTGGCTGACCGCGACGACGAGCGTGTCGGGCGTCACCGGCGGCTTGATGACCGAGTACTCGCCCGCCATGAACGCGTAGGCGGGGATGCCCCGGGAGTTGAGCAGCGACGCCGCGTACATTCCGGCGTGGTGCGAGGTGCCCATCGCGAGGAGGTGGACCTGCTTCACGTCGGCGAACGACTCCGGCGGGAACTCCTCGAGTTCGACGCCGCCGGCGTGGGTGTTCAGGCGGCCCTGCGTGGTCCGCCGGAGCGCGCCGGGCTGCTCGTGAATCTCCTTGTACATGTAGTGCTCGTAGCCGCCCTTCGTCGCCGTCTCGGGGTCCCACTCGACGTGTTCGACGGGGCGGTCGACCGCGCGGCCGGCCGAGTCGGTGATTTCGTAGCCGTCCGCGCGGGTGACGACGAAGTCGCCGTCGTGGAGGTAGACGACGCGCGCCGTGTGCTGGATGAACGCGGGCACGTCGCTGGCGAGGAAGTACTCGCCGTCGCCGACGCCGAGGACCAGCGGCGACCCGGAGCGGGTCGCGAAGATGGCCTCCTCGTCGCCGATGATGGCCGCGATGGCGTAGCTCCCCGAGAGGCTGCCGACCGCGGCGCGGAACGCCTCCTCGGGGGTCGCGCCGTCGCGGAGGTTCTCCTCGATGAGGTGCGGGACGACTTCGGTGTCGGTCTCGCTGCTGAAGACGTGGCCGCGGGACTCGAGGTCGCTGCGGAGCGACTGGAAGTTCGAGATGATACCGTTGTGGACGACGGCGATGCGGCCCGACTCGTCCGTGTGCGGGTGAGCGTTACCGTCGGTGACGCCGCCGTGGGTCGCCCAGCGGGTGTGGCCGATGCCGTAGTCGCCGGCGATGGGGTTCTGCTCGACGGCCGCGACGAGCTCGGAGACCTCGCCGACGCGCTTCGTCAGCGAGATGCCCGAGCCGTTCTTCACGGCGATGCCGGCCGAGTCGTAGCCGCGGTACTCCAGCCGCTGGAGTCCGTCGACGAGCGAGTCCACGGAGTTGTCCGCGCCGATGCAGGCGGTGATTCCGCACATCAGTGAGTCACCTCCACGCGCTCGCGAACGTCGCCGTGTAAGACCGTGCCGGGGCCGACGACGGCCTCCGCGCCGACGCGACTACCCGCCGTGAGCGTCACGTTCGCGCCGACCTCGGCGCGGTCGCCGATGATGCTGCCGAGCCGGCGGTCGGTGTAGAGCCGGCCTTCGAGGATGACGTCCGCCCGGCCGCCGGGCGAGACGACGCCGTCGCCGACGGTCGCGCCGGGGCCGACGACGGAGTCGCGGAGGACGACGCCCGCGCCGACCCGCGCGTCGGTCGAGAGGATGGAGCGCTCGATGACGCTGTTCGCGCCGACCGAGACGTTGTCTTGGAGGCACGAGCCGGCGCTGATGACCGCGCCCGGCCCCACGTCGCAGTCCTCGCCGACGACGACGTGGTCGCCGACGAGCGCGCGCTCGTGAATCCGCGCCGACTCGGCGACTGCGGAGTCGTGTCTGCGCGCGAGGAGCGTCTCCGTCACGGAGAGGAGCCCCCACGGGTGCGAGGGGTCGAGCCAGCCGCCGTTGACGAGGACGGACGTGACGTGCCCGTCGAGGTAGTGAATCACGTCGGGGAGTCGCGTCTCGCCGTCGTGCGGCGGGATGCGCCGGAGCGCCTCGAAGACGGCGTCGTCGAAGACGTAGACGCCCGCGTTGACGAGGTAGCCCTCGCTGTCGACGGCGTGTTCGTCGATGTCGGCGATGCGGCCGTTGTCCTCGACGACGACGCCGTACTCCTCGGGCGTGTCGGACTCGGCGACCGCGACCGTCGCCACCGAGTCGGTCGTCGAGAAGCGTTCGAGCACCGACGAGACGATGTCGGCGTCGACGACGTTGTCGCCGTTGCAGACGACGAAGGGGCCGGAGACGAGCCCCTCGGCGAGGAGGAGCGCGTGGCCGCTGCCGAGACGCGAGTCCTGGTGGACGAACTCGATGTCCGCGTCGGAGTAGGTCGCAGAGAGGTGCGACTGGATGCGGTCGGCGCGGTGGCCGACGACGACGACGACGCGCTCGATACCCGATTCGAACAGCGCGTCGAGGACGTACTCGACGACCGGCCGGTTGGCGACGGGGAGCATCGGCTTCGGTTGGAAGGTGGTGAGCGGGCGGAGCCGTCGCCCCTCGCCGGCCGCGAGGACGACCGCCTCGGTGATGCGGTCGTTCATTCGCGCCCTCCCGCGAGCGACGGACGTTCGGAACGTGGCCGTGACGGTGAGTGAGTCATAGAGGGAACAGGGACGGCGACGGGGATTGTTATACAGAGGGTTCCCCGAACCGGTCGCGCGTTAGGGTCGCGTGTGAGACTGTTGCAAGCGGCGAAAGCCGGCCTAAATCGGGAGGCAGGCGGGTTCGGCCGCTCCTAATCGGTGGGCATTCATCCGATGGTGTCGCCGAGCGGCCGAAGCCGCCACGTCGGTTGCACGGTCTGCGAATCACACCCGCGAGTCGAGAACGGGAGCGCGAGAGCCAGAAGCGGAGTGGGAACGAGAGAGTCTGAGAGAACGGACGTCGACGTGCGAGCGGCGACCAAGGCCGCCGCTGTTCGAACGCAGATCGAAGTAAAATCCGAGTTGTTCGTTGATCCGAGTTGTTCGTTGTATCGTTCGCGACGCGGGCGCGCGAGACCGGCTCAGAGGTTGAGGCGGCCCTTGTACGACTCCATCGCGGTGATGGCCATGAGCGTCGCGGTGCTCAGCACGGCCCAGCCGGCGGCCGGAATCTGTTCGAGACCGGGGACGCCGAGCAGGCCGCCGGAGACGGTCGCGGCCACGCCGGCGGCGATGGCGAGGTTCCGTTTCGGCGACGCGGCGAGCGGCGCCGCCTGCTCGTCGTCGGTCTCGGTGCTGACGACGTCGCCGTCGAGGTACTGGTCGAGCTGCTTCGCGGTGTCGAGAAGCGTGATGTCACCGCGGTTCTTCTCGAAGTCGACGATGCCCGCCGAGTCCATCTTCGGGAGGTGACACTGGTACAGACCGATGTACACCCGCTTTCGCTGACTCGACGACAGCGCCTTTATCTCGATGCCGTTTTCCTTCGCGGCGATGAACTCGGCCATGTCGCCGAGCTTCGCCTCGCCGTCGTTCTCCTTGAGGTACCGGAGCGCGTCGCGCCGGCGTTGGTTCTTCAGAATCTCGAAGACGACGTCCTTCGAGAGCGCTTCGATTTCGGGTTGTTGTTGCTGTTCGGAAACCGCGTGAGACCCACCAGTCGTCTCCGCGAGTTGTTCGTTCGTCGTCTGGTCAACAACATCGGTGTCAGCTTGTAATGAATCGGTAACCATTGTTCCTTCCTCCCCCACTGTGTAGTCGGGTGCTACCGAGTGACGTGGTCAGTCGAGAGGGGAGACCACGTGACGTTTAGCACAGACCACAACCTTTGGATGCGCCCCACCAAGCGCGCCCCAGATTCAGAGGGTCAATCAACTAATAGGTTAAACGAGGATATATACTTGTCTGAGAATCCCACACTCTGATTTGTCCGACTGTTAGGGACGCAAAATCTGCGAGTAAACTGGTTGTAACAATCTATACTAACTCAGACTTTCAATGTATCCGATAGTAGCGTAGTCCTACCGCGAAGTGGCAGAGTGTCCCGGTTTTCCGTCTAAGGAAGCCGTTATCGAGAGGGACATCAAACTCGACTGGCAGTTAAACTCACGGATACGACGATTCGGCAGTAGCACCGACTGAGAATACGCGAGCGCGCCGGAGCGGGTGCCCACGGCGGTCGCGAGATGACGATTTATCCGGGGGTTATTCCACGAGCGCTTCGAAGGCGTCGGCCGAGGTGCCCTCGCGTCGCTCGGAGAGGTACTGCGCGAACACCAGCGCGAGGAGCGCCGCGGAGACGAACACCGCGATTGCGCTCCACGAGACGAGCGCGAATCCCGGGAGCCCCGCCCACACCCCGAGGATGAGCACCCAACTGAGCGCGCCGAGAAGCGCGTAGTACCGGCTCCACGACTCGCGCGCGTCGGGTTGCATCCAGAAGAACCCCCGCTTGGCGACGTTCGGGACGAGTTCGACGGAGCGCTCCTCGTCGTCGTAATCGACCAGCCCGGCGCTCTCGAGTTTCGGGAGGTGCGTCTGGTACAGCGAGATATACACGCGCTGTCGCTCTTCGTCGGTCACGTCCTCGACCGCCGTGCCGTTCTCTCGAGCCGCGACCATCGCCGCGAGTTGCTTCAACGAGATTGCTTCGCCCGCGCGGTGGAGGAAGTAGAGAATCTGCCTCCGGCGCGAGTTACTGAGGATGCGAAAGAGCTCGTCTTTTGATAGGGTTGTCATCGTCGTGTTCGGGGGCGGTCCTCGCACGCGATGCGAAAGGGGGAGCCGACCCGGTTGAGTCGTAGTACACCACAACCGACCTTTGTTATCGTGACGTTTCCGGGAGGCACCGGACCGGTTTCTAACGGGGATTAAGCTCATCTTCACGCGATATTTACTCGGAGACGGACCGTCAGCGGGAGGGAGTTATCTCGGTCTCGGAGATGATTACGTATCTCGTCGATTTCGAGAAAAGTCCTCGCGCCGGAATGGGAGCAAACTCGCGACAGCGGCGGTAAGGAACCCAATTGTCCAGTATAGAGGTGGCTAACAATACCCGATGGCGGCGATACTTAGATTCGAGACTACAATGTTCGAATTGACTGGCTTCCAGCGAGACCTGCTGTACGTGATTGCCGGCGCAGAGCGCCCGTCCGGGCAGGAGATTAAAGAGATGATCAGCAAGGACGTCGGGGAGGTGAACCACGGTCGGCTCTACCCGAACCTCGACGCCCTCGTCGAACAGGGGTACGTGAACAAGGGACAGCACGACCGCCGAACGAACTTCTACGAGATGTCCGAGAAAGGTCGCGAGTCCATCGTCGAGCGCCGAGACTGGGAAGACCGCCACGTCGGGTTCCTCGGATAGCACGCCGCCGTCCCCACAGCGGAGCGACGAACCGTCCGTTCGAACACCCGAGGGCGCGAGTGGGACGCTCGCCCCGGAAGAAACGAAGACGAGAACAGCTCGTCGCTGGTGGCCGCATCGGTCCCCGCGGTCTCGTCCGGTCCTCTCCCCTTTTTGACGCCGATTCGAGTCGAGCGACCGCAGCGGCGCTGAGCCGACCGCGTTCGACGAGGCCGAGCGCGACGCCCGCCGCGACTCCCGACTCGTCCGCCGCGGTTTCGAGGTTCATAGACGCTCGGACGACCGAGAGAGCGGTCGCTGCGCACGCCACTGAGATATTTATCAGAAGTTAGTACATTCGGTCGCCGTCAAAAATATCACAAAAAGGATAATCAAATCGACACCGCAAATCAGCCATTAATGCAGCCATAAGAAACGGATTAATTCGAGAATAAGTGGTCGCTGTCGGTCGTTTTTTCGGTCGAAGTGAATCGTCGGAACTCGTCGTCGATTCGAACAGTAACGATCTCAATAGTATCGTCGATAGATATTCATGTATTCCAACTAATGTAATTATCGCAACATTTATGGGTGTAATCCGCAACCCCTGAGACATGGTAAGTGAACGGTCCACCGGGCAGGACCCAGAAACGACGACGACTGACGACGACGTCGGTAGACGCAAGTACCTCGCGCTGTGCGGGTCGGTATCGGCCGCCGGTGCACTCGCGGGATTCTCTGGGCTCGGCTCGGCGACGGAACAGGCCGACGAACCGGTCGACGACGACGGGCACACGCTCGTCGTCGCGGGCACCGGTCCCGTCTCTTCGTTCGAAGTGACGGTCAGCGGCTCGATCTCACCGCTCCAATCGAACGGCGCGCTCAGCACGACCGGGACGGTCGGTCCCGCCGCCGAGGGAACCGTCGACGACGACTCGCGGCGCTACCAGTTCGCGGGCGACATCACCAACTTCCAGTCGACCGACGCGGTGTCGGTCTACGTCGACGGCGTCCGCATCCCCAACGACTCGTTCTGAGGCCGTCGGAAACTCCGTTGTTTTCGAAGCGACCGACAGCGGCGGCGCTACGAGCGCATGTAGCCGCTGAGCCACTCGGGTGTCACGCCGTCGAACGATACGGTTTCTCCGCCGTGTTCGGCGACGAACCCGTCGGCGTCGGAGTCCGACGAAAAGGGAATCAGGTCTTTACCCATGCCTCCGAGCACGTCGCTTTCGACGACGTACGTCATCTCGGTGGCGTCGCCGAAGGTCTCGGCGTCGGTGTGGGTCGAGATGAACGTGTCGCCACCCTCGGTCGAGAGCTCGTAGTCGACCGTCGAGTAGTCCGTGACGTACACCGCCGTCGCCTCCCAGCCCTGCTCTCGGTGTTCGAAGTAGTACGGGAACAGCCCCATACTGAGGGTGTGGAACCACGCCGGGTTGTCGTGGCCCTCCGGCGCGTTCTCGCGGTAGAAAATCTGTCCGTTCGGGCCGGCGTGGAGGCCGATGACCATCCCGCCTTGGTCGTCTTCCTTCCCGCCCGAGAGATCGACGGGGTCGGGCCGCTGTTCCGCGTTCGAACCGCCGCCGAGACAGCCCGCGAGGGCCGCGAGCGCGCCGAGTGAAACGGCTTTCGTCGCGGCTCGGCGCGTGAGCGAACCGTTCGAGCGGTCGCGCGGCGGAGAGTCGTCGTGCATCGTCGCTCTGTGCGGAGGTCGGGCGCCATGGTACATAAACCGTGAGAACGGTCGCTCGCGTGCGCGAACTGAACTACCCCCGCGGAGGAGGCGGGCGGGTCACAAAAGGGAGTGCTTCAGGCGACGACGCGCGCGCCCTCGACGAGCGAGCGAACGTCCTCGAACAGGCGGTCGGCGTCGGCCTCGTCGCGGGCCTCGGCGGTGATGCGGACCAGCGGTTCGGTCCCGCTGGCGCGGACGAGGAACCAGCCGTCGTCGGTGTCGACGCGGATGCCGTCGATGGTGTCGACCTCGTCGTACGTCGCGTGGATGTCGCGGGCGATTCGGTCCATCGCCTGGTGTTTGTCGTCGAACGAGAGGCTCGCGCGGCGGGTGGCGTACGCCGCCCCGCCGAGGTCGGCGACCTGTTCGGACAGCGGTTCGCCGCGGGCCACGAGGTCGGCGAGTTTGAGCGCCGCGTAGTGGCCGTCGGGCGCGAGCGTCTCGTCGGGCCAAATCCACGCGCCGGAGGGCTCGCCGCCGAAGACGTAGCCGGGTTCGGCGACCGCCTCGGCGACGTGGACGTCGCCGACCGGCGTGTAGGTGACGCGCCCGCCGGCGGATTCGACCACGTCCTGTACGAGGAGGCTCGTGTCCACGGGGACGGCGACGGCGTCGCCCGGGGAGACGGCGTCCCGCGCGAACAGCGCGAGGAGCGCGTCGCCGGCGACGTACGCGCCGGTCTCGTCGACCGCGACGAGTCGGTCCGCGTCGCCGTCGTGGGCGAGCCCCACGTCCACGTCGAGCGCGGGGACGGTCCGCCGGAGCGCCGTGAGCGTCTCCGCGTTCGGCTCGCTCTTTCGGGCGGGGAACCGGCCGTCCTGCTGGCCGTCGATGGTGTTGACCGTCGCGCCGAGTTCGTAGAGCGCGTCGACGGAGACGCGACCCGTACCGTTGCCGAGGTCGAACGCGACGGACACGTCGTCAAGGTCGTCGAACGACGAGACGAGGTGGTTCACGTGGCGGGCCGCGGCGTCGGGCCACTCGCGCTCCTCGCCGAGTTCGTCCCACGGGGCGAGCGACACCTCGTCGCGGTTGAGCCGGTGGACGATGTCACGCGTCTGGGCCTTGTCGAAGGCGCGGCCGCTCGGCGTCCAGAGCTTCAGCCCGTTGTCCGACGCGGGGTTGTGAGACGCCGTGATACCGATACCGGCGTCAGCGCCGGCCCAGCCGACCGCGCGGGCGACCGTCGGGGTCGAGGCGACGCCGAGTCGGACCACGTTCGCGCCGCACTCGCGGACGCCTGCGCTCACGGCGTCGGCGAGGACGTCTCCGCTGAGGCGGGCGTCCTGCCCGACGACGACGGTACAGGCGTCGCAGCCGACCGCGCGGCCGATTCGAAGGGCGAGTTCGGCGGTCACGGTTCGGCCAACCGGACCTCTGATTCCACTCGTTCCGAACATACCGTGGGAGACGGTGACAGGACGTTTTGGTATGTTTCGCCTACTGTCACGAGCGGGCGGTCAGGCGGCACCTACTGGACCGTGGCGAACCGCGAGGCCGGCGTAACGAATCGCGGGACCGTGTCGCCACTCGCCGGGGGAGATGAGCGGTAAGTGGTCGGCGATTAGGCGGTGAGTCGCCTCACTGGAGGGGCTGGGCGTCGCCGATGGGGACCACTTCGATAGAACCGAGCGCGTCGAGCGTCACGCGGTAGCCCGCGTAGGAAAACGAGAGGAGCGCGTCCTCAGAACGGCCGAAGACCGTTTCGAGGGCGTCGGGGTCGATAGTCTGTGCGAGCGGCGGGAGCTGCGTCGGTCGGACGCCCTCGATTGCCGCAATACTCAATACAACGTTCGTACTTAGTAGCTCGGAAGAATCGCGGTCGACGCGGTACGACCCGGTCGCCTCGTCGTACGTCACGCGCGAGTCCTTCCAGTCGTTCGTCTGTGCCATCATGGGTGCCTTAACAGGCGTCTGTGTGAGATGATGGCCCTTAAATCCATGCTATTTGTGAACAGTTGTAATTCGTGAACGTCACGGAAACGGACGGGTACGGCCGTGGTACTCCGCGAGCGCAATCTGGTGTTCACCATACACAATCAAAAATCGTGATAGTTCCACGGGTACGACGGTCAGCCCTGCCGAGCACGAAGCGTTCGGACGGTCTCACGCGCCTCTTCGACCGTGATTTCGCGCTTGTAGAGCGCTGAACCGGGTTCCAGTAGTTCGCCGCCCGGAACGAGGTCGCCGACGTCGACCGGGCCGAAGCCGATGTCGCGGATGAGGTCGGCGACGTGCGCCTTGGCGTCCGAGTCGTCGCCGGCGAGGAAGACCGCGAGACGTTCCGATTCGGGGAGGTCGGGATGTCCGAGGTCGCGGAGCGTCTCCCAGTGGATGGTGTTGAACGACTTGACTAGTTTCGCGTCCGGGAGCTGAGCCGCGACGAGTTCCGAGGAGGTGTCGTCGCCGAGGTCGATAACGTGGAAGTTCTCGGTGTAGGGGTTCATCGCGTCGACGACTATCTTCTCCGCGAAGTGGTCCGCGTCGGGCAGTGACTCGCGCTCTCGGAACGGAACGGCGAGGAAGACCACGTCGCCGAACCGAATCGCCCGCGTCGGTTCAACCGCGCGAAGTTGCGGGCCGAGCGTCTCGGAGAGGTCCGCGAGCGACTCGACCCCGCTTTCGTTGGCTATCGCAACCTCGTGGTCCGACTCCACGAGGAGCTGGGCCAACGTCCCGCCGAGTCGGCCAGCGCCGAGTATTCCGATGTCCATGAACAAAGATGTATGTTAACAAAGTTGAATCTTTGCGTGGTCGGCGACGTGGGACGGACCCCCCTTTCACTCGTGGGTCACTAATCGTAATGACCCCTATAACCGCCACAGACCTTCTCTATCCCGGAATCTTCAGCCATTCAGTACAATCATAATTTAGTATATATGTGTCGTTGGAAGCGACATGAACAGACGAACATTCCTCGGCGGCGTCGGAGCGGGCGTGGTGCTCCTCTCCGGCTGCCTCGGTGCGGAGGGTAACGCGCTCGACCCGGCGGCCGACCAGAACGACGACCCTGCGGGCGACGAACAGCCCGCGAAACCGGCGACCGACTCGCCCGAGTCGACTCCCGAACCGACGACCGAACAGCCCGCCGAACCGACACCCGAACCCACGCCGGAGCCGACGACCGACGCTCCCGAGGACCGCATCGACTTCGAGCGCGAGGACGACGACCCGGACGTCGTGGGCACGCTCCTGACGAAGGGACCCGTGCCGGGCGTCGTCGTCTCCTCGGACCTCCCGTACGCGAAGACGTGGCAGAACTACGCCGAGACCGACGAGGAGGCGGGAACCTACCGCGTCGGTCTCTCCGTGGACACCTCCTCGCGCATCGGGCGACTGAGCGTCGTCGGTCGGGTGTACGACGCCGAGGGCGACCTCGTGGCCGAGGACACCGACGTGAGCAACAACGTCCCGGCGGACAAGAACGCGCTCATCCACCTCGTCTTCGAGGGCGACCTCGAGGCGATGTACTACTTCGAGGTCGACCTCGTCGTCCCGAACTGAGCGTCAGGCCCCGCCGGCGTACGCCTCGAACTCTTTTCCGCGCAGTGCGAAGTAAACCACGCCGACCACGCCGACGAGCGACGCGACCGAGAACGCGAGCGTCGGGTCCCGCGCGTAGAGCCAGCCGCCGAGCGCCGCGCTCGGGATGACGATGGTGTTCCGCACGAGGTAGTACGCGCCCGTCACCCGCCCGCCGGCGTTTCGCTCCGCCGGGCCGACGATGAGCGCCTTGTGCGCAGGGAGACCGGCGAACCGGAGCCCCGAGAAGGCAAAGAGGGCGACGACGACCCACTGGTCCGCCGGCGCGAAGATGAGGAGGACCGGAAAGACGGCGTACACCGCGAACCCGAGCCCGACGACCGGCTTGAGCCCGGTCCGCTCGGCGAGCTTCGAGACGGGGAGTTTCGTCAGGAGCGCGACGACCATCTCGACGCCGAGGAGGACGCCGAAGAAGGCGGCCGGCCGAAGCGAGACGCCGAACCCGGTGAAGCCGACTTCGAGGAACTCCGTGACGACGATGACGAAAAAGACGTACACCATCCCGTTGGCGAACCGGACGAGCGTGTCCGCGACGAGGAGCGGGCGGAGCGTCTCCGGGAGCGACCGGAGGTCGTCGCGGAGCTGTGCGAGCCCCTCGAACGACTTGCCCAGCGAGTCTTCGCCCGCGTCGTAGAGAACGTGCTGAGCGACGGTGGCGACGACGCCGAAGACCGCGGCCACGACGAGGACGTACCGGAAGCCCTCGACGAACGTCGCCGTCGCCGCCAGCAGCGCGGCCGCGATGAGCGGCCCGAGGAGGAAGCCGACGCGGCGGAAAATCTCGGTGCTGGCGAAGCCCATCGCCAGTCGCTCCGGCGGGACGCTCTGTTTGACGATGGCGAACGTCGCGCCGAGGCCGAACGACTTCCACGCCTGCGTGAGAAAGAGCCCGACGAAAATCCAGAGCCACGGTTCGAGCGAGACGCCCGCGAGGGTCACTTCGGGGACCTGCGGGGCGACGAACCAGAAGAGAAAGCCCGCCGACGAGACGGTCCCGAACAGCGTGAGCGAGAGGCGCGACCCGAGGCGGTCGGAGAGCGCGCCGCCCGGATACGGGTACAGCGCCCCGATGAGGTTGCCGACGCTCCCGTAGAGGCCGACGACGGTCGCGCCGGCCCCGAGCACCCGGAGGTACTCCGGGACGTACCGGCCGGTCATCTGAAACGAGAGGCTGAACGCGAACATCGCCACCGAGAGGACGAACACGTCGCGTTCGAGCCCGACGAACTGCCGGAAGGAATCGAAGCTATCGACGGCGTCCCGACGTGTTTTCATCGTCCGAGTGGTTCGCGGGAGCGTTCAAGAAAGTACGGTGCGGTCGGCCTATTCGTCGACCGGCGGGTCGACCCAGACGACGAGGCCGTCGTCGCCCCTGACGACGCCGCGGGTCAGGTCGTCGCCGAACGGCGCGTCGTCGACGGTCTCGGGGTCGACCGTCGTCACGCGGTCGACCTCGTCGACCAGCCAGCCGAACACGGTCGCGTCCTCGGTGGCGGCGTCGAAGACGACGACGCGGGAGGCGTCGGGGTTCGAACCCACGCCGAGGAGCGAGGCCGTGTCGACGAGCATCGTCGTCGCGCCCCGGTAGTCCATCGCGCCGACGACGTGCGGCGGCGAGTCCGGGAGCGAGCGGGCCGGCTTGCGGTCGATAATCTCGGTGACGACGTCGAGGGCCACGCAGTAGCGCTCCGCGCCGATGTCGAATTCGAGAACCTGCGTCGGCTCGTCGAGCGCCGCGTCGGGCGCGTCCGTGAGCGACATCTACGCGCCCCGGGCGGAGAGCCCGTCTTCGGTCGCGTCGAGTTCGTCTTCGAGGTCGTCCACCTCGTCCTCAAGCTCGTCCACCTCGTCGTCGATGTGGCCGACGAGGAGCGCGACCTCGGAAATATTCGCCGTCTGCTCTTCGGTGGCCGCGGCGACCTGGTCTATCTCGCCGGCGACCTCTTCTGCGCCCCGGGCGGTCTGGTCGACGAGGCTCGCCACCTCCTCGGTGCTCGCGGCCTGCTGGTCGGTCGCGCGGGCGACCTCCTCCGCGCCGGCGGCGGCCTCGCCGACCGCGGCGTCGATGTTCCGGAGCGCGGAGACGGCCGCGTCGACCTCCGAGATGCCGTCGTTGACCTCCTCGTTCGCCTCCTCGATGTTGCCGACGGTCGTCTCGGTCGTCTCCTGGATGTCGCCGACGACCGCCTCGATTTCGGAGACGCTGTCGCGGGACTGCTCCGCGAGGCTCTTGACCTCGTCGGCGACGACGGCGAACCCGGCCCCCGCCTCGCCGGCGCGGGCGGCCTCGATGGAGGCGTTGAGCGCGAGCAGGTTCGTCTGGTCGGCGATGTCGTTGATGACTTCGACGACGCTGTCTATCTGGTCGACTTTCGCGCGGAGGTCGGTGATTTCGTCGTACACGTCGGTGGTCACGTCGTCGACGGTTTCCATCGCGTCCGCGGCGTTGTCCGCGGAGCTTCGTCCCTCGGCGGCGAGGTCGCGCGCCTGGTCGCTCATCGCCTTCGTCTGGTCGGCGCTGGAGGCTATCTGCTCGACGCTGGCGCTCAGGTTCGACACCTCGCCGGCGACCTCGTGCATGTTGGTCGACTGGTCGCCCGCGAGGTCGCTTATCTCCTGTGCGCTGACGGCCACGCTCTCGGAGGCGCGGGAGAGTTCGGCGACGGCCGTGCCGATTTCGTCGGTCGCGTCGTCCACGTCGTCCACGTCGTCGAGAACCTCGTCGGTCGCCGCGCCGGCGGCACCGCGACCGGAATACGCGTCGTGCTGTCGGGAGGCGGCCCCGTCACCGGCGGCCGGTTCGCGTTTGTTTCGCTCGATTGCCATACGAAAACGTGTGGGAGTGATGTGATAAGTATTCGCGAACAGTATCAAATCGGATAACCCCACATTGCCGCTAACCGGCTCGAAACTGCCAAAAATAACAGATTCGGGAGGTATATTGCAGGATAGATACCACACTACCAGCGGCTGATAGAACCAGAAATCGTCGGCCGGTTTAAAAATCACTTGTCCGGACAAGGCCGGAGACAGGCGCGGGGGTGCCGAACCACTACGGCCGAAGCGGGGAAGCCGGGCGGAAACGCGAACCGCTCAGGACAGTCGGTGTCCGGCGGCGACGGCGACGAAGCCCGCGAGCGCGACGAGGACGATGGAGCCGCCGGCGGCGAGCCCGTAGAGGTACGCGACCGTGACGCCGGCGACGCCCGCGAGTTCGCCCGCGAGAACGCCGTAGAGGAGCGACTGCTTGAAGCTCCGCCCGAGTCGCGAGGCGGTGACGACGGGGATGACGAGCAGCGCCGCGACGAGGATGACGCCCATGATTCGCATCGCGCTGACGACGACGAACGCGGTGAGAATCGACAGGAGCGTGTTGACGGCGCGGACGTGGAGCCGCGACGCGCGGGCGGCGGTCTCGTCGAACGTGACGTACACGAGCGGCCGGTAGGCGACCGCGACCGAGCCGACGACGACGAGTCCCATCGAGACGAGGAGGCCCACGTCGGCCCGTGAGACGGTCGCCAGCGAGCCGAACAGGTACTGGTTGATACCGACCGAGATGCCGCCGCCGGTGAGCGAGATGAGCACGCTCCCGAGGGCGAAGCCGCCGGTCAGGACCATCGCCAGCGCGGCGTCGCTCCGGGCGTCGGTGTACTCGATGAGCGCCTGCACGACGAGCGCCGCGACGACCGCGACGACGAGCGCGCCGAGGAGCGGCGGGACCGCGAGGCCGAGCGTCGCGTCGAGGAAGAGCGCGAGCGCGACCCCCGCGAAGGCGGTGTGGGCGAGCGTGTCCCCGACCATCGAGAGGTCGCGGTAGACGAGGAACGACCCGACCAGCGGGCCGACGACGCCGATGCAGAGCACCGAGAGGTACGCCCGCTGCATGTAGGGGTAGCCGAGGAAGTCGAGACCGGTGACGCCGGCGAGCCACGAGAACGCCCCGCCGACGACCGCCGTCAAGAACCAGTCGAAAACGCCCGTGAACGCGTCGGCCACGAGGAGCGGCGCGAGGGAGTCGGCCGCGAAGAAATCGACCGCGAGGAGGTCGGTCGCCGCGAGTGCGACGAGGCCGCTCACTGCTCGTCCTCCGGTTCGGCGCGGGCGTCGCCGTGGGAGTGACCCCGCTGGTGGTCGTGAGAGTTGCCGTGGTGATGGCCGTGGTCGTGGTCGAGCACGCGCTGGTTCGCGCCGTAGGCCGCGGCGAGCGCGTCGCTCTCGGCGAAGTCGTCGGTGTCGCCGTGGAAGTACAGCCGCTTGTTGAGACAGGCGATTCGGGACGCGCGGGCCGTGACGACGCCGATGTCGTGTTCGACGAGGACGACCGTCATCCCCTGTTGGTTCAGTTCGCCGAGGAGGTCGTAGAACGCCTCGCGGGACTCGGCGTCGAGGGCGACCGTCGGCTCGTCGAGGGCGAGCAGGTCGGCCTCCGCGGCGAGCGCGCGGGCGACGAACACTCGCTGGCGCTGGCCGCCGGAGAGCGCCCCGACCCGGCGGTCGGCGAGGTCCGCGATACCGACGCGGTCGAGCGCCGAGGCCACCGCCTCGCGGTCGTCGGCCGAGAAGCGGCCGAACAGGTTCCGCGGGTAACGACCCATCCGGACGACCTCGCGGACGGTGACCGGCATGTCCCGGGCCGCGTCCGTCGCGTCCTGTGCGACGTAGGCGACGCGCTCGCCGTCGGCGAAGTCGTGGGCGGGGCGGTCGAACAGTCGCACCTCGCCGCGGGTCGGACGGCGGAGCCCGAGCATCAGCGTCAGGAGCGTGCTCTTGCCCGAGCCGTTCGGGCCGACGAGGCCGAGGAACTCGCCTTCGGCCACGTCGAGCGAAACCCCGTCGACGACCGGGACGTCGCCGTACGAAAAGGACACGTCGCTGAGCGAGACGGCCGTCATTGCGCGCCGAGCGCCGTCCGGAGCGACGGGAGGTTCACCTCTCGCATGATATCCACGTACCCCCAGTCGTTTTCCTCCCACTCAGTCATTACGCCGGGAAGCGGCGTGAGCGGGAGCACGTCCTCGGCGTCCGTCTCGGAGACGAGTTGCTGTGCGGCGCGGTCGGACTCCAGCGGGTCGGCGAGGACGTGTCGGATGCCGTGTTCCTCGATGGTCGCCTGCGCCCGCTCGATGTCCCGTGGCGACGGCTCCTCGTCCGGCGAGATACCGGTGAGCGCGACGATTTCGAGGTCGTAGCGGTCGGAGAGATAGCCGTAGGCGTCGTGGCCGGCGACGAGAATCACGTCGCGGTCGCGGGCGGCGAGGCCGTCCTCGAACGCCGCGTCGAGTTCCGAGAGCGTCTCGCGGTAGGACTCGGCGTTCGCGGCGTAGGCGTCGGCGTTCGCGGAATCGACCGACTGGAAGGCGTCGCGGAGCGTCTCGGTCGCGGTGGCGACCCGCGTCGGGTCCAGCCAGAAGTGCGGGTCGAGCTCGCCGTGGTCGTGGCTCTCCGACTCCTCGGCGTGCTCGTCGTCGTGGTGTTCGGTCTCTTCGTGGTGTTCGGTCTCTTCGTGGTGTTCGGTCTCTTCGTGGTGTTCGGTCTCTTCGTGGTGTTCGGTCTCTTCGCTGTGTGTCTCGTTTGCGTGCGTCTCCTCGTGCGTCTCGTTCGCGTGCGCCTCTTCGTCGTGCTGTTCCGCCTCGTCGTGGGACTCGTCGTCGTGGACGTGGCCGTCGGGTCCGATTTCGTGGAGTTCCACGTCGGCGGAGGCGTCGACCGCGGTGACATCCGACCCGTCGGCTTCGAGCGACGACCGAATGTCGTCGGCCCACGGCTGAAAGCCGGGCATTCCGTGGACGAACAGGTCGGACTCGAGTACCCGGCCCTGCACGTCCGGGCCGGGCTCCCAGCCGTGGCCGTGCTGACCGATGGGGACGAGCGTGTCGACGGACGCGACGTCGCCAGCGACGCGTCGGGCCACGTCGCCGAAGACGAAGAACGAGGCCGCGGCCGTCGTCTCCGATTCGGCTGACGAGTCGGTCGAATCGGACGAGCCGTCACCGAGACAGCCCGCGAGGCCGACGGCGGCGCTTCCGGCGACTGTCGCGAGGAACCTGCGTCGGGTTTTCGTTCGCATGTTATTAGAAAACTCATTCGATATAATAAGTGCTGTTATTCTATCGTTCACCGTTGTTATTCAATGTCGGCCCGGAATTCGTCGAGCGCCGTCACACTCCGCGGCGAGAGGCCGTCGAGATAGCGGTCGGAAGGTGGGGAAAAGAGCGGTCGCCCGCGGTTCCTAATCAGTCGCGGTCGAGGCGGCCGCGCCGGGCGACCCGCGTTTGTACTTCCGGATGGCGAGGAAGATGAGTGGTGTGCCGACGACGGTGGGCCAGAGCCACGCGGCGACGGTCGGGAGGAAGTCGAAGTTGACAGACGAGAAGGCGGTGACGGTGGCGATGTAGCCGCCGCCCATGCGGCCGATGTGTTCGAAGAACCACTCCCGAGACTCCGCGCGCTTCCGGCGGAAGGCGGCGAGGTCGCGGACGCCGAAGCCGGCGCCGGCAGCGCCGAAGACGAGCATCACGGTGGCGAAACTGTCGCCGGCGAGGAACCGGAGCGCGCCCATGGCGAGGAGACCGACTCCGGCGGTGGCGAGCAGACCGACCGCGACCCAGTCGACGAGTTCCGGCCTGTCGGTCGGGCGCTTCCGCGAGAGGACGCGGTCGCCCGAGAAGACGAAGTAGTAGCTGAACACCGCGACGAGCGCGAGGAACGTCCGCCCGCGGGTCGGCGCGAGGGCGAACAGCACGAGCGACGTGACCGCGACGACGGTCATCCCCGCGACGTAGACCCGGCCCGCCCGACGGTGGCGACGGCCGCCTTTCTTCGTGGCTATCGCGCCGAAGCCGGCGAACAGCGCCGCGAACCCGGCGAGGATGTGGACGCCGAGCGTCGCGTCCTCGACGAGCGTCATCGCGAGACCTCGATTGAGGCGGTTGGCAGGCGTGGACGCTCGGCGTGATTCGGCGGGGCGTGGACGCTGTGTAGGCTCGGCATGGAATCGAGTCGTTCGAGGAGCGATATAAATCTACTGAGTGAGTACTTACTTAGAAACGGGAGGAGCGAACCACGGCCGAGAGGCTCGGTTCCGTCGAGAGCCTCGGCTCGCCGTGTAATCGTCTGAAAAGTCGAGGTGTCGTCTGCCGCTACAAACAGCAGTCGCGTCTCGGTGTTACTGCCGAACGACGTTCGCCGCGCGGGGGCCCTTGGGCGAGGACTCGATGTCGAACTCGACTTCGGTACCTTCCGTGAGGTCTTCGCCGCCGACGTCTTCCATGTGGAAGAACACGTCTTCGTCGTCGTCGAGGTCGCCGTCGTCAGTAGAGATGAAACCGTAGCCGCCAGTGTCGTTGAAGAAATCAACTTTGCCGTGTGCCATTACGAACAAATCGAAGGTCGGGCGACGGATAACCCTTCCGAGGGTCAAGGTACCACGACCCTTCGAAAGACATTCGTCCGCCCGCTTACGGCCGTTTCGGTAGATAAGTGCCGGACCGAGCGGGGACGACGGAAACAGACGGGCGGGCCTCACTCGACCAACAACGAGTCGATGTACGCCGACAGCGACTCCCGGAGGTCGTCGCCGACGCCCTCCATCCCGAGCGCGAGGGCAAAGCCGGTGTAGCCGTCGGTCGCCGAGAGGACGAACGCGGCCGTTCCCTCGGGGTCGACCTCGCGGAAGACGCCCCGCTCGACGCCGTCGCGGACGATGTCGGCGATAACGTCGAGGGTGTGGCGCTCCATCCGGAGCAGCGGTTCGCGGAGCGTCTCGTTGTGTGGCGCGTGCGAGAGGAGTTCCATGACGGCGATGTTGACGCCGGCGGCGGCCGCGTCGTCTTCGTCGACGATGAGGATGTCGCAGACCGCCCGAAGCCGTTCTTCGGGGCCCTCGGCGTCGATTTCGTCGAGGCTCCGCGCGAGGTAGTCCTCCGACGTTTCGAGGAACGCGACGATCATCTCGTCTTTCGAGTCGTAGTAGTAGTACAGCCCCGCCTCGCTCTTTTCGCTCTCCGCGGCCACCTTCTTCGTCGTCAGCCGAGCGTAGCCGTGCGTGGCGAGCGCCGCGCGGACCGCGTTCGCAATCTGTGCTTTCTGCTCGGGCGGCACGGAGTCGGCGGGCATGGTGAGTGAGTGTTCGCTCGCTCGACTACTTGTGTCCGTTGCTCCGCGGGCGAAACGCGGGACTCGACGACGGTCACTCCGCAGACCGACCGCGCGCTCCCGCGACCAACTCGCCGAGCGCCCGGCGCTTGATGAGCGCGAAGCCGGCGAAGATGGAGAGGAAGCCGAGCGCGGTCACGGAGTCGATGAGTTGACCGAGGAAGGCCCAACTGAGGAGCGTCGCGGAGACCGGTTCGACGTAGCCGATGAGGTTTATCTGCGTCGGGCCGAACCGGCCGAGCAGTTCGAAGTAGATGAGGAACGCGCCCGCGCCGCTGACGACGGCGAGATAGAGCAGCGAGCCGACGGCGACGCCGGACCACTCGATAGCCGCGAGCGACTCGCCGGTGGCGACGCCCGCGACGGACAGGAGCGCGGCCCCGAACAGCATCGCCCACGCCTGGAGCGTCCGCGCCGGGATGTCCGACGAGAAGGGGCGCGTCAGGACGGCACCGAGGGCGAAACACGCCGAGGCAACGAAGACGATGGCGACGCCGACCACGTCGCTGGAGAGGAGCGCGTTCGGGTCCGGTTGGGCGACGAGGCCGACGCCGAGAAAGCCGAAACCGAACCCGATGACCCCGAGCGGCGAGATGCGGTCGCCGAGGATGCCCGTCGCGAACAGCGCGGTCAGGACCGGGCCGAGACTGATGACGATGGCCGCCACCGCGCCGGGGACGTGCTCCTGTCCGAGGTAGAGAAACGCGTGGTGCGCGCCGATGAGGAGGCCGCCGGAGACGCCGACGAGCGTCCAGTCGGTCCGGCTGTGCGGCCGCCAGTAGTCGGTCGAGACGGCGGCGTAGCCGAGGACGATGAGCCCCGCGAGGAAGAACCGAAGCGCCGCGAAGTGCAGCGGCGGGAAGTACGCGAGACCGACTTCGATGGCGACGAACGAACTCCCCCAGAGGAGTCCCAGAAGGACGAACAGTCCGGCGGCGACCCGGCCGTTCACCGACACCACGCTCCGCTCGGCGGACGCCGATGCGACTCCGCCGGACTCGTCGGCCGCGTCGGTTTCGTTTCGACACACCCGCGCTCTGTTGGAGTTATATTCAGCACGTGGGCGTATCGTTACCACACAATCGATAATAGTCGTTTTGTTCGGTTCGAATTTCGAACCGCTCGCGGCTTACAGCGAGCCGCGGAGCACCTTCGCCGCGGTCAAAATCGGGTCCCAGACGGGGCTAAAGGGCGGCGCGTAGCCGAGGTCGAGACGCTCCACCTCGGCGACGGTCAACTCGGAGGCGAGCGCGGTCGCCACGGTGTCGATTCTGACGGCGGCGCGGTCGGCTCCGACGATGGTGCCGCCGAGCAGTCGCCCCGTGTCGCGGTCGGCGACGAGCGTGACGGTCGTCTCGGCGGACCCGGGGTAGTAGCCCGACCGCGAGCCGGCGGTGATGGTCTCCGAGACGGGGTCGAAGCCGGCGTCGCGCGCCTCGTCGAGGTCGGTCACGCCGGCGCGGCCGCACTCGAGGTCGAACGCCTTCACGACCGAGGTGTTCGCGACGGTCCCGATGGGTTCGGGGTCGCCGGCGACGGTCTGGCCGATGGCTCGCCCGGCGCGGTTCGCGGGCAGGCCGAGCGTGTTCCACGTCGGCTCGCCGGTGACGACGTGGTCGATTTCGGCGCAGTCGCCCGCGGCGTAGACGCGCTCCGCGCTCGTCCGCCCGTAGTCGTCGACCGCGATAGCGCCCGTCTCGCCGAGGTCGACCGCGTCGGCGACGAGGTCCGAGTTGGGACGGAGGCCGATGCCGACCATCGCCGCATCGACCGCGAGTTCGTCGCCCTCGCAGACGACGGCCTCGACCCGGCCCGCGTCGTCGCCGCGGAGTCGCTCCACCGACGCGCCGAGGTGGAGCGTGACGCCGTTATCTTCGAGGTGTTCTTCGACTCGCTCGCCGACGGCGTCGCCGAAGGTGCTGAGGACGTGCCCGGAGCGCTGGAACAGATGGACGTCGAGGTCGTGGGCGGTGAAGGCCTCAGCCATCTCGACGCCGACGAACCCGCCGCCGACGATGGCGACCGACTCGGGCGGTTCCATCGCGCCGAAACGGGCCGCTCGCGCCTCGTCGACGAAGCCGCCGCCGCCGAGGTCGGCGACCGAGGCCTCGTCCGGGTCGGTGAGGAACGACCGAATCGCCGCCGCGTCGTCCAGCCCGTGGAGCGTGAACGCGCCGTCGAGGTCGATGCCGTCTATCGGGTCGCGGAGCGCCCGCGCGCCGGTGGCGACGAGGAGGTCGCCGTAGGGCTGTTCGAACGCTCCGTCGGGGCCGTCGACCGTGACGACCCGCTCGTCGGTGTCGACGGCGACGACCTCGTGTTCGCGCCGGAGGTCGATGCCGCGGTCGGCGGCCGCCTCGGGCGACAGCGAGAGCATGTCGGTGAGCTTGTCGACCTCGCCTTTGACGAAGTAGGGCGTGCCGCAGTGGGCGTAGGAGACCCAGCGGCCCTTCTCGAAGACGACGACCTCGCGGTCGGCGTCGGCGCGGGCGAACTTGCTCGCGGCGGAAAGTCCGGCGGCGTCGCCGCCGATGACGACGAATGGTTCGTCAGACATTATGTGAGAGTGGTACGCCCGCCAACACCTAACTTCCTCGGCTGAACGATACACCGACGGCGACGCCTCTCGCCGGTCGAACAGAGCATCTACTCGTTCAGCGTCCGCTACAGCGGTCCACTGATAGAGAGAGTTCCGATAACAGACTACCCCAGCGCTACGACCAATCTGTTCGGGTGAGTCGACAGCGTGGGGTCCGAACGTGGGACAGCGAATTCAGCTCATATCCGCGAGCGGACCGAAGTCGTCGACCGGAAGCACCGAATAATCGATCGTGAGCGTGTCTTTCGTCGCTCTGATTTTTCCGACGAACGTCGAGATGTCTTCGAGCGACCCCTCGAGAACGAACAGTTCCATACAGTGGTGCCCGCCGACGTGGCTGTGGAAGTTCGACGCAACGATGTCCTCGTACTCGTGGCGGAGTCGCATCATCTTCTCTTCGACGCTCGTCGTCTCGTAATCGAAGACGACAGTTACGACGCCCATCAGTTCGCGGTCTTCGAGTTTCTTGTCCTCGAACTCACCGAGGAGGTTCCGACTCGCCTCTCGGAGCACTTCGCTCCGGCCAGTATATCCGTGGTCCTCGGAAAACTGGTCGATTCGCTCGAGTAGTTCCTCCGGCATCGAGACGCTAACGACGGCCATATAACAATCAAACCGCCATCAAATATTAAACCTTATTATCGGGTGGGGTAGCGTTGCGACGGAGGACACCCAAACGTTGCCAATCTCCCGCGTTTCACCGAGGCGAGGTGGTGCTATCTAAGGAGCACCTCACCCGGAGTTCGTCCATCGAGCGTTCGACTCGGTCGAGCGCGATGGTGGTGCGTGGATTGCATGAACCACCTGTGGGCGCCCCCATGACTCGCCGCCCGCGAGTTATCGAAGCGGTCGTCTCGAGAGTTTCCGAGAGTCGATGCAGAGACGCGGCAGTCGGACCGGTCGATACCGTCCAAACAGTTCGCGGGAACGCGCCCAAAACGAAGGAAACGGCCCGTCAGCGGCGGACGCCGCCGCGCTCGGCCGCGAGCGTCCCGAGCACCCACGCGCTCACATCAGGCGTCTCGCGCGCGGCGAACTCGGTGGTCGCGTACTGCGCGAGTGCGTTTCGCGCGGCCCGAGGGTCGTCGTCCGAATAGTAGTCGTCGCCGAGAGAACGGTCCCCGCGGCCGACCATGTGGGCGATATCGACCAGCGCGCGCCGCGTCAGGTGCGGGTTCGACCCGTCCGACCGGGCGGCTTCGAGGGCTTCGAGCGCGCCGAGTTTCGCGTCTCTGACCGCGGTTGCGGACTCGACGGACTCGTAGCGGCCTCGCTTGACCGCCGTGACTGCGTCCTCGAACGCGCGGCGGTGCGTCTCGGCGGTGTGTGCGCCCACGAGTGCGGTGGCGAAGCGGTCGCTTCGGAGGCCGTCACGGGCGTCCTGAAGCCCGCGTTCGACTTCGACGAACGTCTCCACCAGCAGGTCTTTGGCCGGCATGGATTCGAGTTCCTCCGTGTCGAATCCCTCGGCCTCGACGACGGGTTCGAGCCTTTCCTCCTCGGGATACTCGGACAGGCGGTCCGCGATAATCTCGGCGAGCGAGGAGGCCGTCGCCTCGAACGGGCCGGTGAAGTCCACCGGGTCTGGAATCGTCGCGAGATAGCGGTCGCGGACGTGGCGCGCGCCGTCGAGCGACGCCCGCGCCGACTCGACCGCGTCGAAGAGTTCGCCGACCCGCGGGGCGCTGTCGGCGTAGCGCCCGTACTCGCCGGCGTTGTCGAGATACCTGACCGCGGCCGCGACGAGGTTCTCGACGGCCTCGTACACCACGAGCGCCCGGTCGGGTTCGTCGCCGAGATAACGCGTGCCGAGCCGGAACGACTCGATGTCGGCGCGGACCGCCTCGGCCTCGTCACGCACGTCAGACTCGGTGAAGCCGCCGACTGCGGCCTCGTAGGTCCCCTTCGCCATCGCCGCGGCCCCGCGGGCGTAGCGCAGTCCCCGAAGCGCCTCGAAGGGCGACTCGTCAGCCGCCGTCCGTTCGAGGTCCTCGGCGGCGTCCGCGTACGCCTCGGCGTAGATTTCCCGGACCGCCTCGTTCGGGACTTCTTCCGGGGACATCCTCTCGGGACAGGAATCGAGGAGTTCGCGGGCGCGAGCGCGGCCCCGTTCGAGGAACGAATCGGCAATCGGGGCCGGAACGCGGGCCGGGAACGCCGGCGACCCGAGTTCTCTGACCTCGCGGAGGGTCGCCGCGTCGAGAGACGGGTCCTCGGTTTCGGAGCCGCCAGCGTCGAGCGCGGTACACCCCGCGAGTCCGGCGACGCCGACCCCGGCGAGCGAGGCGAGCACGTCGCGTCGCGTCCGGGGCATCTCAGGCGTCCTCCGTCTCGGTTCGGAGCGACGGTGGGAGGCGACAACTGCTTCCGCCGCCGTGTCCCCAACTCGACTCGCCCTTCGACGAGTAGGGCAGTCGCACCAGCGAGGCGACGACGTGGCGGTCGTCGACGGAACACTCGACCGAGGCCGGGCGGAGCGGGTGACAGAAGTCGAGGTGGACGGCGCTGTCCGGAGGGTGCGTGACGTACAGCAGTTTCACGCGGTGGCAGGCGTCCGTCCGGTGCTGGGTGATGACGAGCGTCTGCGCGTCGAACTCCGTCTCGTCGATGAACGCGCGGGCCTCGTCGATGCCGTCGGGTTCGGCTGCGACGGCGACGTTCTCGCGCTCCTCGTCGGTGGTGACGAGGAAATCGTCGAGATACGACGACCCCGTGTCCTCGTCTTCCCGGGCGGCGTCCCGGAAGATGCCGGTCTCGGCGTCGTTGCGAACTGTCAGGGCGTCGTAGTCGGTGACGAGCGCGTCCGGGGAGGGACCGCGTGGCTCGTCTAAACTGGAACTGGACCCCTCGCCGGAACACCCGGCGAGCGCGGCGACAAGGGACGCGCCGCCAGCCTGGAGGACCTGTCTGCGGGTCGGCAGGGACATATGTCGATTTCCCAACCGAACGCCGACGGTATGTGTTTTCCGATGTGCCGAGTCGCGCCGGGCGAACCGCGGGACATTTCCCCGACGGCCGCCTCGTCTCGACCGACAGATGCGCGAGGACGAGTTGGCGACGCGGGTGGTCGAGCACTTCCGGGCGGCCTTCGACGACGTGGAGATTCACCTCGAAGAGCCGTACGACCACTACGGGAACCGCGGCGTCGCCGACGTGTACGTCCGGGTTCGGACGCCCGAACCGGTCGACTACCTCATCGAACTCAAGGCCGACGCCGCCGTCCGCCACGCCACCGGCGCGAACGAGATACTCCGCCAGTACCGCCGCATGGAGCGCTACTTCTACAAGGACGACGAGCACGCCATCCGGACGAAACTCGGCCGCGAGGGGCCGGGCGTCCACGCGCTGTTGCTGTTCGCGCCGACGAGACGCTGCGTCGAACACGTCCGGGAACACGCCGCCCTGTACGAGTCGGTCGACCCCGACGCGACCGTCGAGGGCGTCGAGGCGGTCCGAAAGGTGGCCTTCCTGACCAACCTCGACCGCGCACCCGAGGGCGAACTCGGCTTTCTCTCGCTCAACGGGCCGCTCGCGTTCGACTCGGTCCCCTTCCGCGAGGCCGTCCCGTCGGGGTCGCAGCTCGCGGACGCCCTCTGGGGCGACGACTAGCGGACACGCTCATACACCCCCCGTTCGTAGGGGCGGGCATGGGAACGATTCGAGAGTCGGTTCGAATCCCGTTGGGGGACCTCCGTCAGCAGGTCGCTGACACCTTCGGCGTCGCGGCGTCGCTCGTCGAGATACACGGCATCCGGCTCGAAGACGGGGCGCTCGAAGTCGACGCGAGCTACCCCGACGGGGAGGACGTGCCGGTCGTCGAACTGTTTGTCACCGACCCGGCCGGGAACACCGAGTCCTACGTCACCGAGTTGGACGGCGCGAAGAACCTCCTCATCGCCGGCGAGGACGTGCTCGTCGAACTCGTCGACTACGACCCCGAGCGCGGCGAGGTGTTCGTCTCGGTGAAACACCGACAGGACGGCGAGATGGTGACCGTCCTCGGCTGCGGCGAGAAGTGGGTGATTCCGGTCGAGCGCGACGGCGTCGAGGAGTCCATCCGCTGTCGGATTCAGAGCGCCGTCGGGCCGACGGGCGACGACTCCTGACCGCGACCGCGGTTCGGAGCGTTACCCCTCGTATTCGACGTAAGAGACGCAGTACCCCTCGGGAGCGACTTCGCCCGCGACGATGGCGCACGCGCCCACGCCGTCCCCGTTTTTGTCCTCGATGTAGTACCGGCAGGTCGAACACTGCTTGCCGTCTTTCGGCTCGTCTTGGTACGAGACGGCCTCCTGCGACGAGAGGCTGTCGGGGTTGCGCTGGGTGCCGTCGAGGGACGTGGCGGTCGCGTACGCCTCGGGAACGCCCCCGGTCGACCCCGACGACTGCGTCGTGGTCGCGGTCGCCGTCGTCGTCTCGGTCGCGCCGCCACCGCCGCCGGAACAGCCGGCCAATCCGGCCATCGCGGCGGTCCCGGTGAGCCAGATGAACCGTCTCCGTGTGCGGCCGGTGTCGCGGGTATCCCGACTCCGCGTCGGTCGGTCGGTCGCGTCTCGGCGTGGCGTCCGCTCGTCGTCTCCCATGCCAACTTATGACGCGCGGCGTCGGTAAAACCGAGCCAGCCGGTTCCCATGCGGCAAGAATTGCGGACGCGTTGATGGTGTCACGCCACTAAGTAACACGGATGCGCGAATCGGGCCGCGAGAGAGCGAAAATCTGGAAGTGAGAGGTGACGAGCCCCGTGAACCTCACTCGTCCGGGCGAATCCGGGCGAGCCGCATCGCGTTGCCCGTCACGCCCATGGTCATCCCGGCGTCGCCCGCGAGGACCGCGAGCGCGACCGAAACGTAGCCGAAGGGGACGCCGACCGCGAGGACGGCCTTGATGGCGAGCGACGCCCAGATGTTCTGCCGGATGACGCCGTTCGCGCGGTGGGAGAGTTCGTAGAGGTACGGGAGCTTCGAGAGGTCGTCGGCCATGAGGGCGATGTCGGCCGTTTCGAGGGCGGTGTCGGTGCCGGCCGCGCCCATGGCGACGCCGACGGTGGCCGTGGCGAGCGCCGGGGCGTCGTTGATGCCGTCGCCGACCATGGCGACCGAGCCGTACTCGTCGAGGAGGCCCTCGACGGCCGCGACCTTGTCCTCCGGGAGGAGCCCCGCGCGGAAGTCGTCGACGCCGACCTGCTCGGCGATGGCGCGGGCGGTCCCCTCGTTGTCGCCGGTGAGCATGACGACCGAGAGGCCGGCCTCGCGGAGCTTCGCGACCGTCTCGCGGGCGTCCGGGCGGACCTCGTCGGCGACGGCGACGACGCCTTCGAGGGCGTCTTCGGTCCCGACGAGGACGACCGTCTTGCCCTCCGACTGGAGTCGCGGAATCGTGTCCTCGACGAGGTTGAGACAGCCGTGGCGGTCACAGAGCTGTCGGACCTCCGCCGAAAGCTCCTCGCCGGGGGCGGTGACGTGGACGTGTTCGAGGTCGAATCCGAGCTCCTCGAAGAAGCCGGGCTTGCCGGCGAAGTGCGGGACACCGTCGAGGTCGGCGCGGACGCCCTTGCCGGTGACGCTCTCGAAGTCGTCGACCTCGCGGGCGGCGACGCCCGTGCCCTCGGCGTGGGAGACGATGGCCTCGCCGATGGGGTGTTCGCTCCGGGATTCGAGGCCGCGCGCGCACCGCAGCACGTCCTCTTCGGAGTTCCCGTCGAGCGGGACCACGTCGGTGACGGTGAGTTCGCCCTTCGTGAGCGTGCCCGTCTTGTCCACGGCGATGGCCTCGACCGAGCCCATCGCTTCGAGGTGCGTGCCGCCCTTGATGAGCACGCCGTTTTTCGCGGCCGACGTGATGCCCGAGACGACCGAGACGGGCGTCGAGATGACGAACGCGCAGGGACAGGCGAGCACGAGCATCGTGATGCCGTAGACGAACCACGTCACCCAGTCGAGGCCGAACGCGAGGGGCGGTATCGCCGCGACCGCGACCGCGACGACGACCATGACGGGAGTGTAGTACGACGAGAAGCGCTCGACGAACTGCTCGCGTTCGGTCTTGTTGGCCTGCGCGTCTTCGACCATCGAGACGATGCGCGAGAGGGTGTCGTCGCCCGCGGCGGACTCGACGCGGACTTCGAGGTAGCCCGCCTCGTTGACGGTGCCCGCGAACACCTCGTCGCCCTCGGCCTTGTCGACCGGGACGGACTCGCCGGTGATGGGAGCCTGATTGACCGCGCTGTCGCCCGCGACGACCGTCCCGTCGACGGGAATCTTCTCGCCGGGCTTGACGGCGACCACGTCGCCGATGTCGAGTTCTTCGACGGGAACGACCGTCTCCACGCCGTCTCGGAGGACCGTCGCCTCGTCGGGCGAGAGGTCCATCAGCTCTCGGAGGGAGTCGCGCGTGCGGTCCATCGAGTAGCGTTCGAGCAGTTCGGAGACGCTGAAGAGGAACGCGAGCGTCGCGGCCTCGAAGTAGAGGCTCGTCGGCCCGGAGATGAGACTGGCGGTCACGGCGCTGAGAATCGCCGCCGACATCAGGAAGTCGATGTCGAGACTGCGGTTCTTCGCCGAGTAGTAGCCGTTGCGGAGAATGGCCTGCCCGCCGAGCGCGGCCCCGAGAATGTAGAGCAGTTCGGCGACCGTGAACGAGACGCCGAGGACGCTCGCGACGACGAGTTCCAGCCCGAGCAGGTACTCGGCGGCGATGCCCGCCGCGAGGAAGCCGCCGCTTATCCACGTTTTCACCGCGCGCGTGCTACGCCAGACGCTCTCGCGGTCCCCGCCGGCGTCAGCGTCGGCGTCGGTGTCCGCCCCGTCGGCGTCGGTTCCGGTGACCTCGTAGCCGGCGGCTTCGATGGCCGAGACGACCGAATCGAGGTCCGCGTCGGCCGCGAGCGTGACGACGGCGGTCCCGGTCGTCGGGCGCGTCTCGTACGACAGCACGCCCGGCGCGCCGCGGAGGGCGTTTTCGACCTTTCCGGCGCAGGAGGCGCAGTCCATGTCCGGAACGGTGAACGAGACCTCGCGGGTCGACGGGGCGTCCTCGACGGCGTACCCCGCGCCCTCGATGTTGCCCCGGATGTCGTCGGGCGTAGTCCGGTCGGGGTCGTACTCGACGACGAGTCGGCCGGTCGTCACCCGCGGGTCGATGTCGCCGACGCCGTCGAGTTTCCGGACGCTCGATTCGACCTTGCTCGCACAGGAGGCGCAGTCCATGTCCGGGACGCCGAACTCCGCGCGGGTCGAATCGGCGGGCCCACCGGCGGAGTCGCCGCCCCCGGTCTCGCCGGCCGCGCTCGACTCCGACGCACCCTCGACCCCGCAGGCGTCGTCGCACCCGCATCCGTCGCCGTCTGGCGAGGTAGTGGACGCGTCCGCCTCGTCGGGGCCGGGCTCGCGTCCGTCGTGTTCGCTCATACTCGGCAGTAGTCAGGGACAGGTTAATAATTCACCTGTTAGAAATCGGGGTTCTACTGTTGTGATTTCATAACTCAATCGATTTGAGTTAATAATTAGAGGAACGGCGGGCTCGCGGTCGGCAGCGAGATGAGCCACAGGCTGAGAACCGTGTAGAGAATCATCACGGCGACGAAGGGAAACTGGCTCCGGACGGCCTGCAGTCGGCTGGGAAACGTCCGGTAGGCCTGCGAGTGCGCCACCCACACCGCGAGCAGGTGGCCGACGAGGACGAACGCGACGTTCAGCCCGCCGAACCACGCGGGGAGCGTGAGGACGACCGGGTTCGCCGGCGACGACAGCGGCGACGACAACGCCGCCACCAACATCGGCGACAGCGAGACGAAGAAGCCGACGTAGTGCGCGAGGTGATAGCCGGCGGCGATAGCGAGCAGCGAGGGCGCGAATTTGACCGCGAGGTCGAGCGGCGTCTCGAAGGTGTCGATGCGGCGGGCGGTCACCCGCGCCGCGAGGACGTAAAGGCCGAGGAAGACCGCGAAGCCGCCGAGGTAGAGCAGTCCGTAGACGAGAAGCGGCGGAAGCCCGACGCCCGCGAGCGCCCGAACGGCCGCCGCGCCCTGCTCGGTCGTGACGAAGCCGCTGAACGTGAGTTCCCAGACGAGGACGACCGCGACGGCCACGTCGCCGAGGTCCGTCAGGTCGTCGTCGGTGACGAGTCGCATCCCCGGGAGGCGGAAAGAGAGTCCGTCGTCGTCGAGGCGAATCGGTGCGACGCGGCCGTAGAAGTGCAGGAAGACGGAGACGGGGTCGACCTTGTCGAACCACGCGTCCGCGCCGACGGCGACCGCGCCGGCGAGCGTGACGACCGAGTAGGCGACGAGCGCGGTCGCGAGAACCGACGGACGGGTCGTGACGTCGGTCGCGGTCTCGACCCAGACGAGCGCGAGAATCCCAGCCACCGCCGGCCAGCGACCGAGTCGCTCGGGATACGAGACGAACCCGTTCGGAACCGCCGAGACGACGGTTCGCCACGGGTTCAGCGCGCGCCACGTGTCTGTCACGAGGTACGAGAACATCGTGTATCCGGCCCGGAGCCCCGCGAAGACGACGATAACGGCGAAGCTGACGGTCGGAACCTGCGGGCCGGTGTAGCCGAGATAGACCACGAGCGCGAGGAGCGCGAGGCCGAGGACGCCACCCGCGACCCGGAGGGCGCGCAGGACGCTGTCTGAGACGCCCGCTTCGGACCCGGTCTGCCACAGGTGGACGCGCTCGATGAACCGGCGGTCGGTGACGAAGCTGGCGAGGAGCGCGGAGGCCCCGACGGTCGCGCCGCCGGTGGCGAGATAGAGCCACTGCGGGACCGCGAGGTTGTCCTCCGACGCGCCCGCGAGGCCGACCGCGGCGTTGCTCGCGGCCGCCGGGTCGGAGAGAAGCGACAGGAGGCTCGCCAGTAGGAGACCGAGACCGAATCGTCTGAGGGAGAGGTGTCGGAGTCGGGTCATGATGCGAAGACGATAAACAGCATGAGGAAGCCGAAGTACAGCAGGACGAGGACGCCGAGCGCGCGGATGCGGAACGACTTGAGTTCGTCTTCCTCCTCGTAGTACGCCTCGCGGTACGCCTCGACCTCCTCGGCGTCGAGGTCGTCGGGGTGTCTCGCGCCCCGGTGGAGGACCAGCAGTCGCTCGGTCGGATACGCCTCGCCGCACGCTGTGCAGGTGTGGCGGTCGCGCGTCGCGTCGGTGTCCGTGGTCATCCGATAGTCACTCGAAGTTCGGGGAGGGTGGCTTCTGAACGTTTCTATCGCGGGTGTTCGCGCCGTTGGCACCGAACGGGGGCGGAGTCGGCGGCGGGTCGCGAGTGCGAGGCGCGAGACGCACGACAGCGGCGGGGCGACGCCTCAGACGTCGAACCGCATCGATTCGAACTCCATGAACGCCGTCTCGTAGCCGTCGTGGCGAGCGACCTGCGGCGGCACGTCCACCGAGAGCGTCAGCGCGTCGCCGGATTCGACGCCCTCGACGCCCGCGCCGTAGTGGTAACTGAGGTCGGGGTCGAGCGTCCGGTCGAGTCGCGCCCCGTCGAGCACCGCGGTTCCGCCGCGTTCGAGCGTGGCTCTGACGCCCATCATCGGCAGGACGAACTCGTTGTACGGGGTCCGCGCCGAGACGTAGAGGTACGAGCCGTCGACGCCGAACCGGGAACCGTCGTCGACGACGAGGGCGTCGAACAGGGCGTCGGCGCTCGTCCGTCGGCCGAGGTGGCGACCGGGGAGGTCGTCGACGGCGGGCGCTTTCCCGGTCGGGACGCCCATCATCTCCATCGCGGGGACCGCGCCGCGCGACCCGGCCTCGTCGCCGAGCCGACGCAGTTCCACGTCGTAGAGGTCGTCCGTCTCGAAGGCGAACTCGAACGTCGCCGTCTCGGCCGCGTCGAACCGCCCGGCGAACGAGCCGGTTCGGGAAAGCGAGGTGCCGCCGACGTGCACGCGGGCCTCGTAGTCGCCCTCGCCGTCGAGGACGTAGTTCGAGCCGTAGTGCATCCCCATCTGCTGGGAGAGCATCGGGTAGGCGACCTCCTCGCTCACGAGGTCGCCGTCGCGGAGAATTTCGATGGAGACGCCGGCGTCCAGCGGGAGGACGGTCCCCGTCTCGGCGTCCCACAGCGACGCCATGAGGTGAATCGAGTCGTCGGCCTCGACGACGGTCTTCCCGAGTTCCGAACCGGCGGCGGTCCAGAATCGGTGGGGGTACGAGTAGGTGAGCGCGACGCCGTACGGGCCGGCCGTCGTCTTCCCGTACATCTTCATCCCCTCGGTGATGGCGGGCAGGTAGACCGCGGCCGGACGGTCCTCGACGAGCGGCGGGTCGCGCCACGCCGACTGCCGTTCGAACCCGCCGAGACACCCCGCGGTGGCGGCGATAGCACCGATTCCGAGCGTCTTGATGGCGTCGCGTCGTTTCATGGTGTCTCGATAGCGTCTCGTCGGCTCATGGTGAGAGACCGCCGCGCGTCTCCGCGAAGCGGTCGAGTTACCGCAGCTAGCGGCCCGGTGCCAATGTCGGTTGCGCTTCCGCGTCGGGTTTCGAGGGGTGGTGATTTCGTTATCAACTGCCGGTTTCCCGCACCACGTTTATATCTCCGCTCGCGCTCCGTTCGGACGATGAACGACTCGCCGCTCGACGGTCTCGACGCCCGCACGATGGCGCTGGCGTACCTCGGCTTCGGGACCGCAGGCATCCTCGGCGGCGAGTTGCTCCTGTCGGCCGCGCTGGGTGCGCCCCCGGCCCCGGAGGCCGAGCTTATCAAGGGGTTCTCCTTCGTCGCCGTCTCTACCGCGTTCGTCTGGGCGCTCGCCTCCCGGAAAGACCGGCGAATCGAGCGCCAACAGACGTCGATTCGGTCGTCGCTGGACCAGCTTCGAACCGTGGTCGCCGCCTCCCCGGTTCCGATTATCGCGGTCACGCCCGAGGGGCGCGTAACGAGGTGGAACGACGCCGCCACGGAGGCGTTCGGCTGGAAGCGCGACGAGGTGCTCGGCGAGCCACTCCCCTACAGCGCGGGTGAGAACAGCGAAAACAGCGAGGAGATTATCCGGCGGACTATCGACGAAGACGGCCTCTCGGACGTTTCGGTCGAGCGACGACGGGCGGACGGCGACCTCCGTGAGTTCCGACTTTCGACAGCGGTCGTCCGCGACGCCGACGACGAACCCGCCGAAATCGTCGGCGTGTTCGTCGACGTGACCGAACAACAGCGCCGGGAGCGTCGCCTCCGCGAGTTCGAACTGGCCGTCGAACAGGTGGGGCACGCAATTTACCTCACTACGCCGGAGGGTGAAATCACGTACGTCAATCCGGCGTTCGAAGAGATTACCGGCTACGACGCCGCGGAGGCGGTCGGTGAGTCAGCCGCGCTGCTCAGTTCCGGCGAGATGCCGGAGGCGTACTACGAGCGACTGTGGCGGGCCGTCCAGTCCGGCGAGACGTGGCAGGAGCGAATCATCGACCGGCGGAAGGGCGGCGAGCTCTACACCGCGATACAGACTATCGCACCCATCGCGAGCGACGGCGACATCCACGGCTACGTCGCCATCCAGTCGGACATCACCGAGTCGGAGCTGACCAGACAGCGTCTCGGCGTCCTCAACCGGATGTTCAGGCACAACCTCCGAAACCGGATGAACGTCATCGAGGGCTACGCGGAGATGATTCGCCAGGACGCGACCGGCGCGGCCGGCGTCGCCGACGAGGACCTCACCGACGCCGCCGAGACCATCGTCGAAGCGGCGAGCGAACTCGTGGCGCTCTCAGAGAAGGCCCAGACCGTCTCGGACGCCCTCGAATCCGAGGCGACCCCGCGGCGCGTCTCGGCGCTCGTCGAGTCCGCCGTGTCGCGAGCCGAATCGACGTATCCCGAGGCGACGATACGAACGGACATCGAGACGGGGGTCTTCGCACGGGTCGACAGCCGCGTCGGCGCGGCGCTCGACGAGTTGATCGCGAACGCGCTCAAACACGGCGGCGAGACGGTCCACGTCGACGTGTACCGAACGGAAGACGACGACTCGAAGCTCGTCGTCCGGGTCGCCGACGACGGGCCCGGCATCCCCGACGAGGAGTGGCGAGTCATCAAGCGCGGCGAGGAGACGCCGCTCGAACACGGGACCGGGATGGGGCTGTGGCTGGTCCACTGGGTCGTCAAGAAGGCGGGCGGAAGCATGGAGTTGGAACCGTCTCCCCTCGGGGGGACGGCCGTGACGCTGAAACTCCCGGTCGGAGCGGAGCGACCGCGAACGTGGTTCCCGAGCGGGGAGTGACCGCGCACCCGTGATTGTTCACACACCACAAGTCCGACCAGCCGAGAGGTGACGCCCGTCGAGTCGAGCGTCCGATTCAGGCCTCGAGGAGTTCGACGAGGTTCCCCTCCGGGTCGCGGACGAACGCGATTCGCGTACCGCTTTCGGTCGTCTGCGGCTCGCTGAGCGTCTCGGTATCGCGCGGGAGTTCCGCCACCGCGGCGTCGACGTCGTCGACAGAGAGTCCGAGGTGGGTCGCGCCGGGGCGGTTGAGCGTCGGTTCGTCGGTGTCGGCTCCGACCGGGTCGTACTCGACGAGTTCGATGCGTACGTCGCCGCCGTCGAGGTGGGCGAACCGCGCCGAGGCGCCGTCGACGGAGACGGCGGTGGCGAACTCGTCGCCCGCGACTTCGAAACGGGAGACGACCGGAAGGTCGAGCGCATCGCGATAGAATTCGAGCGTCGAATCGAGGTCGCGAACGGTGATACCGACGTGGTGCGCGTTGGTGTTCACGGTTCGTCTGCGCGCGCAGAGCGTCAAAGGTGCTTCGTTCGAAACGCGGGTCGGCAGACGGCGGCCGACCGATTCCGACCCGCGTTCGCCGCGCCTCCGTCCCGGTTCGTTGGATATGCCTCCACCTTGGTTCGCTGGGTGCGCTCCCTCTCGGTTCGTTGGATGAGCCTCCCTCTCGGTTCGTTGGATATGCCTCCACCTTGGTTCGCTGGGTTAGTGCTTCTCGTGCGCGCCCGCGAGGCGCGACGCGGGTCGGGGCCCCGTCGCCCAGCAGAGACCGTGTCGCATATACCCGCTGGGCCGCCCAGATAGGGTACGATGGAACCGACAGGCACGCGATGCGAGGTGGTGCGGCCGTGAGCGAACCGTTCGTCGAATCGCTCCCCGGACGGGCCGTCCCCAAGTCGTTCGTCGCCGAACTCGAGACGAAAGAGGCGATTCAGCAGGCCGTCGCCGTCCGCGGCTACAACCTCGAACGCGACGGCGAGACGATTCAGCACGCCTACCAACTGGTCGTGAACGTCCGCGGAAAGTACATCCTCGGGCTTCACCTCACGAACGGGACGTGGCGCGTCGTCTTCGACACCCGCGACCACCCGAAACTCGCACAGGAGGGCCCGCGCGCGGCTTACGAGGCCGTCCACGACGCGCTCTACGAGCGCGCGCCTTCCGACGCTGAGATAGACTTCGAGTCGACGCCGCGATTCTGGAACGCCCCGCAGTAGGTCGTTCAGCGACGTTTTTCTGCGTTTTCAGCGCTCTCACGACCGTCAGCGGCGCGTGCGAACGCGCGCGCGCCGCAGCGACGACCCGGCCGAACCCACACCACCGTGTCCGCAGAAATTCGAGTGCGACACGGTTGGGACGGACGCGCCGTGCGGGTCGCGGAGCGAATCCGAGGGGTAGAGCGTCAGCGCGGCGGTTTACCACCGAAGATACCCGCCGGTGGTATGCAGGTGGGATTGAACGGCTTAAATCCCGAATTCGGACGTTAGGAGCGCCCTAAACCCCCGAATAGACCGGTAAGTCGCTGCGAAATTAAATATATCCGGAACATACGAAAGGCCAACAGGAACCGGAACATGTGGCCGCTCGAGGTCCCGTGCAGGTGGGCACGAGGTGGGTCTGAGGCCGGTCCTGGGTAGAACAATGGATATCAAGAAATTCCTTAGCGAATCACGCGCAGTCTCGCCGGTCATCGGCGTCATCCTCATGGTCGCGATTACAGTCATCCTCGCGGCCGTCATCGGGACGTTCGTCCTCGGTCTCGGCGACCAGGTCGGCGACACCGCCCCGCAGGCGAGCTTCAGCTTCAACTACAACGAAACGAGCGGCGATCTCATCGTCACCCACGAAAGCGGTGATGCGATCGACGGAGATCTGCTGACCATCGCTGGAAATGGCCTTACCGTTGATACCCCCGACGCGTTCGCGGGCACGGATGTGAAGGCAGGAAGCAGCGTTACCGTCACTCTCACCGACGTTGACAACGGCGACGAAGTGCGCCTCGTCTGGACCTCCGAATCGGGCTCCAACTCTGCGACCCTGCAGAAGTACACCTACAACGCCTGAACGGTCCGCAGCGTCACAGCCAACGAACCTCAATTTTTTCGGATGTTACCCCGAGAGCGACGGTGCGCTCCGGTTCTGGTACGGAACACGCATGATACGTGAAACGTCTTCTCAGTACTAGTTTATATCCTCGGAGAACGTCAGACTATCTGTTAGGTTAGCAGGCAAGCGTTCGAGGACCGATTCGAATTTTTCTCAACGGTCGCCTCTCGTCCGGCACACCTAGGAGAAACAACTATGCAAATCAAGAGAATCTTCACAGAGTCCCGCGCAGTCTCGCCGGTCATCGGCGTCATCCTCATAGTCGCGATTACCGTCATCCTCGCGGCCGTCATCGGGACGTTCGTTCTCGGCCTCGGCGACCAGGTCGGCGACACCGCCCCACAGGCGAGTTTCGCGTTCGACTATGACGGAACGGAACTGACCATCACTCACGAGAGTGGGTCACAGATTGACGGCGATTTAGTCACTATCGCTGGAGATGTTAACGTCACCGCTACTGGTGACGCAAACAAGTGGTCTACCCTCGGGTCTGACACCATCGCGGCGGGTCAGTCCGTAGTTGTCCAGGACTCTGGTGAGGACGGCTTTGCCAGCGGTGATGTCGTCCGCGTCGTCTGGACCTCGGAATCCGGCTCCAACTCCGCGACCCTCCAGAAGTGGACCTACAACGCCTGATGGTCGGATTGGCAACGAGCCCCACCTCCTCTGATTCGGAATAACGATTTCTTTCGGAACCATCCCACGGAGAGACATCCACCTCGCATCTATAGTATTGTACTTTTAGCACAAACTTATCCGTCCGCGGAGCGTACGCTCGGACAGAGACCCCATGCCCAGCGACCCGCCCGCCGTCGTCTACCTCCGCGAGCACCGCGAGGATATCGTCGACCTCGCGGCGGCGCTCGTCGGCCACGACACGCAGAACCCGCCGGGAGACACGCGGGAGCTCGCGTCGTGGGTCGAATCGTTCTTTTCCGAACTCGGTATCGATACCGAGCGCGTCGCCTCGAACCCGACGAAGCCGAACATCGTGGCGACGCTCCCGGGTGCGACAGACCGGACGCTCGTCCTGTTGGGGCACCTCGATACGGTCCCGTTCGAGCCCGGCGAGTGGACGCGCGACCCGCTCGGCGAGCGGGAGGGAAACCGGCTCTACGGGCGCGGCGCGACCGACATGAAGGGGGAAATCGCCGCGATGCTCGCGGTGGCGAAGGCGTACGTCGAAACCGGGACGGTGCCGGCGACGAACCTCGTGTTCGCGTTCGTCAGCGACGAGGAAGTCGCCGGCGAGGCGGGGTTGCCGACGCTTCTCGACCGGCGCGGGCTCTCGGCCGACGCCTGCGTCATCGGCGAGACGACCTGCGAGGGCGACCGACACTCGGTGACCGTCGCCGACCGCGGGAGCATCTGGCTGGAGCTCGAAGCGACGGGGACCGCCGCCCACGGCTCCCGGCCGGTGCTGGGCGAAAACGCGATTCACCGCCTCTACCGCGCAGTAAGCGACATCGAATCCGCACTCGGTGACAGGCGGTTCGAGTTCGACCCCGCGGTCCGGGCGCTCGTCGAGGAGTCCGCGGAGTACTACGCGCCGCGGTTCGGCGCGGACGCGGCGCGAGAGCTGTTCGAGCGGCCGTCGGTCAATCTGGGCGTCCTGTCGGGCGGCGACCGAGTGAACGTCGTTCCCGCCGCGGCGCGGGCGAAACTCGATATTCGCGTGACCGCTGGCGTCGACACGGAAACGATACTCGACGGTGTTCGGGAGGTGGTCGCCGGTCACGAAGGGGTCGAGATTGTCGACGCGGACTGGTCGGTCGGGACGTTCGAGGACCCCGACGGCCCGCTGGCGAACGCCGTGGGCTCGGTCGCCGAGGGCGTCACCGGCGGGCGCGTGTACCGCCGGAGCGCGACCGGCGGCGGCGACGCGAAACGGATGCGGAACGCGGGCGTCCCGACCGTCGAGTTCGGTCTGGGGACCGAGACGGCTCACGCGGCTGACGAGTTCACCACGGCCGGGGCGCTCGCCGGCAACGCCGAGGTGTACGCCCGACTCCCCGACGAGCTGTTGCGGCAATTCGATAGTGGTACCAGAACGTTTGATTCGACGGACGTGTCACCAGCAGGCACGACTCCTTCGCGACGCGGACGGCGAGAGAACAACTCACGATGACACCCGATAACGAACTATGACACCAGACGAACTCCGAACGACGATTCCGGCCCTCGACGACGTCACGTATCTCAACACCGGCGCGCACGGCCCGAGCCCGCGCCCCATCGTGGAGCGGGCGACCGAGTTCCTCGAATACCACGAGTACGACTCGCCGGGCGACGACGGCCCCTATCCGACTGCGTTCGACGCCTACGAGGCCGTCCGCGAGGACGTGGCCGCGTTTATCGGTGCCGAGACCGAGGAGGTGGCGCTGACCCAGAGCACTACCGACGGTATCAACCGAATCGCCACCGCACTCGACTGGGAACCGGGCGACGTGGTCGTCCGGACCGACCTCGAACACCCGGCGGGCATCCTCCCGTGGCGGCGGCTCGAACGCGAGGGCGTCGAGGTCCGCGTCGTCGAGAGCGACGCGGGGCGGCTCGATATGGACCAGTACGCCGAGGCCGTCGCCGACGCCAAACTCGTCTGCTTCAGCGCCCTGACGTGGAACTACGGGACGCGGCTCCCCGTGCGCGAACTCGCCGATATCGCCCGCGACGCCGGCGCGCTGTCGGTCGTCGACGCGGTCCAGTCGTTCGGCCAGTATCCCGTCGACGTGGAAGACTGGGGAGCAGATATCGTCGCCGGCGCGGGCCACAAGTGGCTGCTCGGGCCGTGGGGCGCGGGGTTCCTCTACGTCCGGCGCGAAATCGCGGAGGAAATCGAGCCACACGCCGTCGGCTACCGCGGCGTCACGGAGCCGAACGCCGACGGGCTCGACTTCGCGCCGGGAGCCAAGCGCTTCGAGGTCGGAACGACCAATCCCGCCCCGCACGTCGCGCTCCGAGAGGCTATCGACATCGCCGAGCGCGTCGGTCTCGACCGGACCGAAGCGCACATTCGCAATCTCGCGAGCCGGTTCATCGAGACCGTCCCAGAGGGGCGGCTGTTGAGCCCCCACGACCCGGAATCGGGACTCGTCTCGTTCGAGGTCTCCGACCCGGAGGAGACGGTCGAGCGTCTCAAGTCGGCGGGCGTGGTCGTCCGGACGCTCCCCGAGCCGAAAGCGGTCCGCGCGTCGTTCCACAACTTCAACGACGAGTCGGACGTGGCGGCGCTTCGCGACGGACTCGACGGGGAGTGGTAGCTCCGTAGCTCGCGGGGGTGTCGAGAACGCGATTCGCGTGCGGTCGTTGACTCCCTCGCAGAATCTGCCTGGTCAGCGAACGTTCATATCCGGCGAGGGGGTACCCCTGAGTATGCATCCCACGGCACGCAACTTCGCCGACCAAGTACGCGATTCTCACGGGTTCGAAGTGACTATCGAGGAGTTTCCGGAGGGAACCAAGACGGCCGACGACGCGGCCGCGGCCGTCGGCTGCGACGTCGCCCAAATCGTCAAGAGCATCGTGATGCGCGTCGGCGACGAGACGGTTGTCGTCCTCACGAGCGGCGCGAACCGCGTCGACGAAGCCACGCTCGCCTCCGAGTTCGACGTCGAACGAGGCTCGGTTCGAAGCGCCAACCCCGGCGAGGTGAAGGAGGCGACCGGCTGGAGCATCGGCGGCGTGCCGCCGACCTGCCACGCGACCGACTGTCCCGTCCTCGCGGACCCGACGTTCGAGTCGTTCGACCGGATTTGGGCCGCCGCGGGAACGCCCGAGGCGGTGTTCCGACTCACGCCGGAGGACCTGCAGACACTGTCGGCGCCGCGATTCGTCGACGTGTTCGAGTGAGACGGGGGCGAAACGAGCGGACCTCCGGGAGGCGGTTCGCGCTCGCGCCCTCGTTCTATTTTGCCGGGCGCGACGAGAGCAACACCACTATGTCCGCTGTTCTGTTCTGTTCCGTTCCGTCGGTACTAATCGGGAATCGCTGGAGAGAAAACACGGGGCTATCGGGGAGCCACGGCTGGTTCGTCAGGCGAGATAAACTCTCCTTTCGGAGAAAATGATTACTGGATGTGGCCTTCGCGCCGGAGCTGGTCCGCGTCCTCGCCGGTGTATCGCCATTCGATGTTGGCTTTCTCGTCCTGCCAGTCCCACGGTTCGACGAGCACGACGTCGCCCTCGTTGATCCACGTGCGGTACTTCATGCGGCCGGGGATGCGGCCCATGCGGTTCTTTCCGTCTTCACAGCGGATTCGGACGTGATTGCCACCGTTGTGCTCTGTGACGACTGCGAACAGCTCGTTGTCGTTGGGCATTCGAAGGTTTCGACGCCCTTGATTTTCACTCACATTCTTGCTCGGGGACGGAGACGGATAACTTATCGGATACTCGTGATACCAAATGTCATGACGTTGAAATCGCGGTGGCGACGGGTTCGAACACCACGTTGTCCGCTGTTTTTGACAGACTGACCACGAGTAGGGAGTGGTTCGCGGTCACACACGACATAGTTTCGCCCGAGGCTTCATCTTGGGATACCGGTCGCAGTCGGTCATCACCGAGTCGTCGCTGAAGCGGTCGGACGCGTCGCGAGGGTTCGAGGATTCCCCGGGAACACCACTATGTCCGCAGTTGTTCGTCGTCTCAGCCCCTGCAAAGACGCTTTCTTCGAGTCGTGAGGTTCCTCCGAGCCACGGAGGACAGATATCGTCGGGGGACGAGGCGTTGGGAGACGAGGTGTCGGGAGACTGAGTCACCGCCACAGTATCACTGCTATCACCGCCGCGGTTGCCCACGTCCTTCTCGGTCACGTGTCCTCTCTCAGAGCGTTCATAGTCAAGCGGAGCGGGAAACGAGAGTCGAAAGTCGAGAGTACGGGTGTTCGGGTGAGCAGGCGAGCGAAGCAGTCGGGTCGGCCCGGTCGTGTGAGAACCGACGACGCGTGTGGTAATCGCTTCAGTACGCGTTCCGTGGGTATGACCTGGGAGTGGTTGATCGGAATTGGATTGACGTTCGATGGTTAGTGGTTGACACGGACACCACTTTGTCCGCTGTTCTTGGGGCGTGTGAACGGTAGGGACGAGGCGGTGCGAAACGGGGAACACTCACACCACTTTGTCCGCTGTTCTCGGTGTGAGACGGAACCCCCCGTCACCGTGAACCGGTCCTTTACTGTCGGTTCCGTGCCGACCGATTTAGTTTAGTGGTTTAGAAGGGAGAATAAAATAGGTGTCCTCGTACAGCATTCATCTAGTACTCATACAGCACTCATTCAACTATTATAATTGACTGTATTACGGACTTAGTTTAAACTATTGTATATTAAATCTTTCTCTATATCAGAACACGCGGCTCCGTCCAGTTGTTCCACCGGTTACCTTCGTTTCCCAGAACAGCGGACAAAGTGGAGGGGGTGTGTCCCCGCCCGAGTATATAAAACACGAGAACAGCGGACACTCCGGACGCGGTGGTTTTATCAACGAAGTGGTCGAACCGTGGTAGTATGCCCCTATTCGAGCGGGACACCGAGATTTATCGGGACCGGGACGCCCTCCGCGAGGATTACCAACCCGAGGAACTCGTGGGGCGCGACGAGGAACTCCGTACCTTTCAGGCTGCGCTGCAACCGGTTATCAACGGCGAACAGCCCAACAATATCTTCCTCTACGGGAAGACCGGCGTCGGCAAGACCGCCGCGTCGCGGTACTTACTCGGGCACCTCCGCGAGGACGCGAGCCACTACGACGACATCGACCTCAGGGTCGTCTTCCTGAACTGCGACGGACTCACGAGTTCGTATCAGATCGCGACCCGACTCGTCAACGAGTTCCGGTCGGAGTCGAACCAGATTAGCACGACGGGCTACCCGCTCGGGTCCGTCTACGAGATGCTCTGGCAGGAGCTCGACGACTGCGGTGGGACGATAATCATCGTTCTCGACGAGATCGACCACGTCAACGACGACAGCATCCTCTATCAACTCCCGCGAGCGCGGGCCAACGGGAACCTCGACGCGGCCAAAGTCGGGCTCATCGGCATCTCCAACGACTTCTCGTTCCGCGACGACCTCTCGCCGAAGGTCAAAAGCTCCCTGTGCGAACAGGAGATTCACTTCCCCGCGTACAACGCGAAGAACCTCCGCGCCATCCTCGAACAGCGCGCCAAGGTTGCGTTCCGCGAGGGCGTCCTCGCCGACGAGGTGATTCCGCTCTGTGCCGCCTACGGCGCGAAAGACGCCGGCGACGCCCGCCAGTCGATCGACCTGTTGATGAAAGCCGGCGACTTAGCCCGCGACGACGACACCGACCGCATCGAGGAAGAGCACGTGAAACGCGGTCGGCGCGCCCTCGAGCGCGGCCGCATCAAAGAGGGAATCAACGGACTGACCGAACACGGTCACCTCGTCCTCTACTCGCTTCTGACGCTCGAACTTGAAGACGAGACGCCGATTCGCTCCCGGGACGTCCGCCCCCGCTACACCCGCTTTACCGAACTCGCCAACCGCGACCCGCTCGTCCCGCGACGGATGCGCGACCACCTCAGCGAGCTCGCGATGCTCGGAATCGTCTCCGTCACCGAGCGAAACGAGGGCCGACGCGGCGGGACGTACCGCGAGTACGCCCTCGATATGGACGTCGGGCTCATCGTCTCGGCCATGCGCGACACCATCGAACTCGTGGGCGTCCACGAGACGGTCGAACCCTTCCTCGACGGCGAGAAGACGAGCACGCTCGACGATTTCATCCAGCAGTAGGTGACCCGACTGAAATTACTGCGGACATGATGGTGTTAGTCTCGAACCAACCCCCGTCAAAACGGCTCTCTGCCGTGTTTTGGAGGCGGTTGTGACTTCGACTCGTTCCTCAAAAGCATGCGTTCGTTCGGATTCGCCGGCCGATTTCGTTACCGGTTTCCGGCCGTTCGGAACACCACGATGTCCGCAGTAAATCGGCTATTTTCGCCGCTTGTTCGAACAGCGGACAGTGTGGTGTTCCCAACTTACGCGACCGGCTATTCACCAGGTAGCGGCCATCTCCGTGGCTCGCCAGCGGTACAACAGCGGACATACCGGTGTTCGGTGTCGCGTCTTTCCACGTTCGAACGCGACGTTCACTCCGCGTCTGCGACAACAGCGGACGCCGCGGTGCTCAGCCGTCGTTTTCTCCGCTCCGCTGTCGATTGTCACCGTGCGTTTCGATAACCGGGCCGCGGACTGTCGGTCTCGAACACCACACTGTCCGCTGTTCTCCGGACGTTCGAGCCGGTTTTGTTCGACTCTTCGGCTTCTCACTCCTCGCGAGTTTCGAGGACGGCGTCGGCGATTTCCTCGGGGTACTCGGCGGCGACGCGGACGAGCGCGTCGTGGAACTCGCGGCCGGTCAGGTCGCGCACGTCGTATTCTCGGCGGAGGTGCGATTCGACTTCGAACTCGGCGTCGTCCAGTCGGTCGAGCGTCGCGGTCCGGACGTAGATGCTCTTCGCGGTCGTCGCCTCGAACTCGAACGCCGGACCGCCCGCTGCCTCCGTCGCCTGCTCCGTCTCGCCGGCGCTTTCCGCACCGTCTTCCTCCGCGGTCGACTCGGCCGGCTCTCCGGGCTCGTCGCGTTCGCTGCTCTCGGGGCCCTCGCTGCTTTCGCCCGCGTCGTCGCTCTCGCTCGCTTCGCCTGACTCCGACTCCGAGGCGGTTTCGGGGTTCGAGTCGGGCGCAGCGTCGCCCTCGGATTCGGCTTCGACCGCTGGTTCGGGGGCTGACTTCTCGGACCCGTCGGAAGCTTCTTCGTCGGGGGTCTGCTCGTCGTCGAGTTCCGTCTCTGGTTCCGATTCGGATTCGGATTCGGATTCCATCGCCTCGCCGAGGCCGGCGAACCGGTTTTCCTTAGGCATCGTCGGTCCCTCCGCGCTCGACGATTTCCGCGAGTTGGTCGAGTCGGTCGAGCATGTCGTTCGACGGGTCGTACTCCCGGAGGGTTTTCCCGTCGCGCCAGGCGCGACTGAACGCGATTCGGTGTCTGATTCCCGGCCCCTTGGAGTCGGGGTCGTCGAACAGCTCCGAGCGGGCGAACGGGGGGATAAACTGCTCGAAGGGGGAATCTTCGAGGTCGCGGATGATGCGCTTTTCCTCGTTGTTTCCGGTGAGGTCGTTGGGGACGATAGCGAGAATGTCGAGGTCGACCTCGCGGCGAATCGGCCCGATCTGTTGTTCGAACATCCGCTCGAAGCCGCTCACGCTCGGCTCGCTCATGAGGAGCGGAACGACGACGTTCCCGGTTCCGATGAGCGCCGCGTCGGACAGCGGGCCGAGGCTCGGCGGCGAGTCGATGACGATGTAGTCGTAGTCGTCGTCCAACAGCGGGTCGACGATTCGGCGGCGGACCCAGAGCACGCCGAACGTCGAGTTCCGGACTCGGTCTTCGATGTCGTCGAGGTCGACGTGGGCGGGAAGCACGTCGAAGCCCTCGCGGCCGCGTATCACTTCGCGCACGTCCACGGGCTCGTCGTCGGTCAGCACGTCGCCGACGTTCGGCTCCGACGACTCGTAGGCGTCTTTCATCCCGACGCCCTCGGTCGCGTTCCCCTGCTGGTCGAGGTCGACTAAGAGCACGTCGTTCCCCCGCGCGGCGAGCGCGTCGGCGAGGTTGATGGCAATCGTCGTCTTTCCGACGCCGCCTTTCTGGAGGGAGACGCTCACGGCTCGCGACATCTATCGGGCCTCCTGCGGAGCGCGATGTTCACAAATTGTACACAGTCTACGCTGTGTCTGCTGTTTGAGCGGTGCAAACTCCGTTTGAACTGTGGACTGTGCGGACATTTGAGGGACTTGACCGGACCTTCCGCGGCGTACCACATAATTTTATCCACGACTTTTGAACCGTTGGGACTGCTTCCACATTCTATAATTTCCACAATGTCTACAAATTTTAAAAATTGTGAACTGTCGCCTGTCGGTGACCGGTGATTCGTCCGCGCTCTCGGTTTGTGAACGGTTTCAGCTTCGTCCGAGGCGTTCGGTTTCCGAACATCGCTCGCGTTCTGCGAAGCTTTCACACTGTGCGAATCTTTCGCGGTGTAGACTCCTTCAACACTCTACAACCGTTACAATCCGTACAAATTCCACAATTTGTACAATTTCTGCACGGTTCGAGACTCGTAAGCGGTGCAGACTTCCCAGACGGTTTCAGATTCGTCCACCGTTCGAACCGTTTGGGCTGCTTCGGAAGTTCGCACTCTCTTCGCTGTCTCCACTGCGCTCGAAGTTCACGCTCTCCTCGCAGTCCGCACTGTCACCGCGGTTTACACCCTCCTCGCAGTCCGCCCGGTGTCGACTGTGCGAACTCCGTTCCGACCGTCGCGCGATTCGAACCGAACCGAAGAAAGCGACATTCAGCGTCTCTCGTCCGCAGATACTGCGGACACAGTGGTGTTGTCCGCCGTCTCGGTTCAGTTGGCGAGTTTGTCGGCGAACTTCTCGCGGACCTTCTCGATTTTCGGGCTCGCGTGGAACTGGCAGTACGCGTCGTTGGGGTTCTTTTCGAAGTAGTCCTGGTGGTACTCCTCGGCCTCGTAGAACGTCTCTAACGGGGCCAACTCCGTGACGACCTTGTCGTCGTACTCCTCGTCGAGGGCTTCGACGTAGGCGGACGCCTGTCGCTCCTGTTCGTCGTCGTGATAGAGGACGATAGAGCGGTACTGCGTTCCCACGTCGGGGCCCTGTCGGTTGAGCTGTGTCGGGTCGTGGACCGCGAAGAACACCTCGAGCAGTTCGTCGTAGCCGACGGCCGCGGGGTCGTACTCCACCTGCACGACCTCGGCGTGGCCGGTGTTCCCCGAACAGACCTGCTCGTAGCTCGGATTCTCCGTCTTCCCGCCGGCGTAACCCGACGTGACTTCGCTGATTCCGTCGAGTTCCTTGAACGCGGCTTCGACGCACCAGAAACAGCCGCCGCCGAACGTCGCAGTCTGTGTGCTTCCCATAGGCCCGGTTACGTCGCCGAGGAATTAAGCCCCGCGGCGGGGGCAGTCGCGGCCGAGGGCTGGCGCTCGCCGACGACCGCCGACCCACGCCGGCGCTCCGGCGAGCGAGCCCCGGACGCGTCCGTTGGTTTTCCCGGCCGGAGTGTACCCGAAGCCAACATTTAACCGCCCCGTCTGTCAGCAATTACTATGGAAGATGTATTCGTCGCGAGGCTCATGTCCACGACCCTCCACACGGTCACCCCAGACACGCTCGTCGAAGACGCGGCGCAGTTGATACTGGACAACAACATCAGCTCGGTCATCGTCGTCGACGAGGACAACCGACTCGAAGGCATCCTGACGACGACCGACTTCGTCGACATCGTCGCGAAGAGCCAGCCGAAAGCGCAGACGACCGTCGAGCGCTACATGACCACCGACGTGATTACCGCGGGAGCGCAGGACTCCATCGTCACCGTCGCGGAGTCGATGACCGAACACGGCTTTCACCACATGCCCGTCGTCGACGACGAGGAGGGCGTCATCGGGATGATCACTACCTCGGACCTCGCGGCCTACCTCTCGCAGACCGGACAGCTGGCGCGGTCGTAACGCGGTCTTTTCCCTGCCGGTAACTCCGCGTTACTCCACCTGTTCGGAGAGGCTCTCGACGACACTCGCCAGCCGCGGGTCCGTCGCGTGGCCGTGGTGGACCGCCAGGGGCGAGACGCTCACCTCGCCGTCGACCATCGCGCGGCGGTCGCTCCCGACCGGATAGCGGTCGCGGTGTTCGTCGCCGAGCGGGAACGGGTTCTCGAAGCCGACGGCGTCGGGCCACGAAACGTCTTGGAGCCGGACGTAGACCTCGTCGTCGTCGAGGCCGCCTTCGCGGTCGCCGTCCGGGAGCGCGCCGGCGTCGGCGTGGTGGTCGACCTGCTGGTCGTAGTCCGCGAAGGGGCGGGTCACGCGCATCCGTGGACTCGGAACGTCGGCGGGAGCGTTGACGTTCAGGAGGTCGACCTCGTCGAACACGTCGGTTCCGAAGACGCGCTCGGTCAGCGCGCGGGCGACCCGGGCGGGGCGGGAGAAGTCGTACTCCTCGGGCGGGTGGCAGAAGAAGTCCCGCGCGTGGTAGCCGGAGACGGCGATGGCGGGCGTCCCGAGGAACGCGGCCTCGACGCCCGCGCCGACGGTCCCCGACCGGCCGACGACGTAGTTGCCCGCGTTCGGACCGTCGTTGATACCGGAGACGACGATATCGAAGTCGGCGTCGAGGCCGCGGAGCCCGTAGGCGACGCAGTCCGCGGGGGTCCCTTCGAGGGCGTACCCCCACGGGTGGTCGCGGCGGACCGCGTGTTCGTTGCGGGCGCGGCCGACGCCGCTTTGATTCTCGGCGGGCGCGACGACGGTCACGTCGCCGACGGCGGTGAGTTCCTCGCGCATGGCGGCGATGCCGGGCGCGTCGATGCCGTCGTCGTTGGTGAGGAGGATTCGGAGCGGAGACGAGGAATCGGTCATCTACTCGGGAATTTCTGTCGGTCGCCGTAGCTATTCCGGATTCGGACCCGGAGGCGTATTCGACCGCCGCGTCGCCGTCGGCAGCGGGTCGTACTCCACGTCGTCGATAGTCGCCCGCCAGTACGGCAGGTCGACCCACGGGAGGTTCCACGCAACCTCGGCCGCCGCGGGCACGCGAACCCCGTTCACTTCGCGGTAGTCGCTGAACTGTCCCGTCCACGGGCACCGTTCGTACTCGCCGTCTCCCGTGTCGCGCCACCGGTCCGCGGTGACGCGCGCTACCTCGTCGTTCTCGTCGAAGTGGAACACGACGGTCGTGGTCGAGCCGCGGTGGGCGAGCGTCGCCCGAGCCGAGCGGTCGTTTCTCGGCTCCCACCTGACGCCGTGGCCGGGGAGGAACGCGGTCGGGAACCAGACCATCTCGGAGAGGTAGCGGGCGAGTTCGCCCTCGTCCAACTCCGGCGACCGCGGGGCGTCCGCGACGGTGACCACCGAAAGTAGTTTCGCCTCCAGCGACCCCGAACCGCCGACGAAGGCGTCGACGACTCGAATCGGAAGGAACGGCGCGAGGTCGATTCGGGCGTCCCAGACGAACCCCGGCGGGTCGACGGTGTAGTGTTGGGTCGCGGTCATCGATTTCCACGGCGAGTCCGCGTCGCCGAGCCTGAACGCCCCCGTCTGGCGGAGCCGGACCGACTGAACCCGGCGGGACTCGTCCGGTAGCACGCGTTCGAGATACCGGCGAACTGGGGCGGGCAGGTCGCTGAGGTCGGCCTCGTCGAGCGCCTCGCCGTTCCCGCTGTCGTCCGTGGTCGTTTCGGCGTGTTCTCGCTGGAGTACGTCGAGCAGTCGCGCGGCCGTATCGTCGGCTCGCGCCCGAACCGCGGCGAGGAGAGCGCCGACGGCAAGAACACCGACGACAAGCGCGATGCCGAGTTGTCCGAAGGTTCGCGTCCGTGACATACCGGACGATACGCGAGAGACGGATATGAGTCTCGTCGTGACTCTCACGGACTGACACTGACCACCTTCGGGCCGCGGGCGAACCGTCGCTAACGGCGCCTCCCACCGGACTTCTGTCAACGGTTCGTCCACAAAATCGAGATACTCACGAACGCGTGAATATAATTCAAACGATGACTTTATGTAATTAAGTTCGTACTAACGAACGAATGCGCACCGAACCGATGCGGCCGGCACGCCGGGCACCCGCCGACATCGCGGTTAATCTCCCGTTAATTCGTCTGTTTTCGGCAGATTCGACTCCGTCGTGGTCGACGGCTCCTCGGTCTTCGACCGCCACGACGGCCGCGAGCGATTCGGGTTGTCGCCTCCGCCGGTCCGCCTTCTCTACTCGCCGTCGTACGTCCTCGAGAGCGCGCCCCGACTGTCACGCCGACCGACCCGTCTCCCCAAGCGAGGTGGGCGTTGCGTGAGCCACGTCGGTGAGACCGACGACGTGCCGTGGGACGACGTGGGCTTCGTCATCAGCTCTCGCTACCGGGTCTCGGTCCTCGATCGGCTCTCCGAGGGGCCGGCGACGCCGACGCAAATCGCCACCGACTCCGAGAGCGCGGTCGCTCACGTCTCGCGGGCGCTGCAGGAACTCAGAGACCGCTCGCTCGTGGAACTGCTCGTCCCGGAACAGCGTCGAAAAGGGCGTGTGTACGGCATCACCGACGACGCCGAGAACATCTGGGACGTCATCCAGACACAGCAGATGACGTGAGCGCGGCCGTCTCGCAGTTTTCTCACGGACGGTGCGGCGCGTCGTTCGACCCGGTAACTACTTCGTCGCGATTCGCTCCGTCCCCTTGTTCAGGAGCTGGTAGGTCCGCTTGGCGAGGTTCATCCCGACGCCGGTCGACTCGACGACGTAGTACGGGACGAGTTCGCCGCCGAACTTCGATTTGTAGTTGCAGAGCCGCTCCGTGTTCGCGCCGACGAGGTCGTACTTCGTGACCGACGCGAGCGCCTCGTCCTCGACGATGTCCTCGATGATGGTCCAGTGGAGCAGGCTGTTGATGCTGACGCCGTCGTACTCGCCGCGCGCGCCGCCGAGCCAGAAGTAGCCCACCTCGTCCGAGAAGGGGACGATCATCCCGCTGAGGTACTCGCCGTCGGGGCCGCGGGCGACGTACACGCGACACCGGTCGCCGAGGTTCTCGACCAGCGACTCGACGAACTCCCACGGCATTCCGAACGGTTCGTCCTGTTCGTCGTACCGAGAGACCACGTCGTCGTAGACGACGCGAGCGCCGTCGAGCCCCTCGTCCGCGATGGTGATGTCGAGTTCGCGCGCCTGCCGAATCTCCCGGCGGAGGCTGCTGCTGAACTGGGCCTGTATCTCGTCGAGCGAGCGCCCGCCGAGGTCGAGCCGGTAGGTAAAGGAGGGCTTGACCGCGAAGCCGGTCCACTCGAACGGGCGGGGGTCGAGGTACGCCGGCGAACAGAGCAGGCGGACGAACGTCCGGTTCGAGCGGATGCCGAGCTCCTCGACCACGAGGTCGGCGAACTCGCGGTTCACCGACTCGTAGGCGCTCTGTTTCGGGCTGTTCGGCATCATCACCGGGCCGATGTAGGGAATCGCCATCGACGGCGGCGGCGAGACGACGACCCGCCCGAGGGGGTTGCGGCGGACGAACGTCGGGAACAGCGCGACCGGTTCTTGGCCCTTGAAGACGCCGAACAGGTGCATTTCGCCGTCGAAGTGCTCGTCGATGGCGGCGAGCACCGCGGGGGTGTGGAAGACTTCGGTGCCGGACGAGGGGAGCGCGTCGCCCCACTCGTCGAGGCTCAGGGTTTCGATACGGAGTTGTGACATGTGTCGTGGTCGTGTGATTGGATGGTCGTCGGGCGGTACGTCGGGCGGGTCGTCACCGGTGGAGGAAGCCCGAGACGAGTCGCGACGGGAGGCTCGTCCCGTTTCCCCGGGACAGCATCTCGATGCCGGGTCCGAGGCGGCTCTTGTACAGGTGCGCGATGGTTCTGACCGGGAGCGCGCCGTGCTCGATTTGGTAGAACGTGACGAGTTCGGGGTTGTACTTGCTCTTGTAGCGGTTGAGCCGGCGGTTGTTCGCGCCGACGAGGTCGTATCGGCGCATCCCGGCGGCCATGCCGTCGCGCATGATGCGCCAGTCCAGCAGGTCGTTCACGTCGATGCCGAAGTCCCGCTGGGGCCGGACGCCGCCGAGCCAGCGGTAGAGCGTGTCCCCGTACTGGAGGACGAGAATCCCGCTCACGAACGTCCCGTCGTACCGGAAGACGTAGGGCCGGACCTGCCCCGCCGGGAGCGAGTCGTACAGGTCCATGACGAACTGCGGCGGCACGTCGAACGACAGGTCCTGTTCCTCGTAGCGGTCTTTGACCAGCCTGAGAATCGAACAGATGTCGTCGCGGTCGCCCTCCTCGATACCCGAGACGAGCTTTCGACCGTCGCGGATGTTCCGTCGGGCGCTCCGGCTGAACGACATGAGGAGGTCCTCTTCGCCCCGGGTCAGGTCGACGTTGTAGGTGTACTTCGGCGACACGTCGCAGCCGCCCCACAGGAACGTCCGCATGTCGGTGTAGTAGTCGCCGACGCGGACGTGCGTGTAGTTCGGGCCGATGTGTTCACCTATCCACTCGGTGCAGCCGTCGATGAACTGGTTGCGGCGGCGCTCGAACTTCCGGCTCTTGATGTTGCCGGCGTCGAGCATCACGGGCCCGAGATAGGGGACGCCGATGTGCGGCGGCGGCGAGAACGCCGTCTTGACCAGTCCCTTCCGAATCTCGAAGACGGGGAACAGGCCGACCGGCTCCTCGGTTTTGAAGCCGACGAGCAGGTGGAGCTTCGAGTTCGAGTACTTCGCCTGGAGCCGCAGCGCCTCGTACTGGTGAAAGAGGCTCGCTTGACTCGACCGCTCGACGTACGTGTCCCACTCGTCGCGGTCGCGGTGGTCGAACTCGGTAATCTCGATGGTCATGGGCTGAGGGGTGAAGGGAGTTCGTACTGCGCCCGTTGCCACCGACAACGCCGGCTGCGGTCGACGCATCCGGTCCGCTCGGCCCGACCGTACCGACCGAAATCAGCCGAATCGCCGGCCGACGCGGCAGCCCCGTAAATCGACCCGCGATTCGGTCGGGCCGCGTCGGCGTGTATCATTCGAAAAGACATTCTCGAACTACTGTGACGGGAGGATGGGGATTTGTTATGAAGCGACTAGCCGGCGTTCGCGCCGGCCTGCTCCCCGTCAGGGGCGCTCTGCCGCCGCTCGTAGGCGCTCGATACCGTCGGCGTCGATGCCGTAGCCGTGCGTCGGTTCGCCGGTGATTCTGGTGGCGACGTACTCGGCGATGGCGTAGGCCATCCACGCTTGGCACCACCGCATGAGCGTCATGCGCTTGGTGTAAAAGCGGTGTTTGCGGAAGTAGAACCGACCTTCCGACGGGACGTACATGTTCGCGAGCGCCCAGTCGATGGCGCGCTCGGCGCGGTCGTACTGCCCGGCGTAGGTGAACACGAGGATGCCCTGCGCCGTCGCGTGGATGTCCCGCGGGTAGGGGTGCTCCTCGTCGAAGTTGGGCGCGCCGTCCTCGTCGAACAGCTCGCGGGCGTAGAAGTCGAGGCCGCGTTCGAGCGTCTCGTCGTACCGGCCGCTGCCGACGAGCTGCTCGTAGCGCTGGAAGCACTCGACGATGAAGCCGTTGTGGTGGTTGTCCATCGAGAGGTGCGAGGCGCTCGCGGGCTCGCGGTAGTACCACCCGCCGCGGTCGGTCTGCTTCGACGCGACGAAGTCGTACACCTTCTCGGCGCGTTCGAGCAGTTCCTCGTCGCCGAAGTGGTCGTACAGCTCGACGAACAGCCGCGCCCCGATGGCAAGCGCGTTGAGGGTGTAGCTGTCCTTCGGGTGCGAGAGGTAGTAGTCCATGACCGCACCGTCGTCCTTCGGCCGGTAGTTGAGGTCGTCGAGCATCACGTCGACGGCGGTCTTAGCGATGTCCGGGTAGTCCGGGTCGAACTCCCGTCCCGCGAGGAGCGCCTTGACGCCGTAGGACGTGGAGACGATGTTCGGCGAGTGGGGAATCCCCGACCGCGGGCCGTTGCGACCGGAGATGTGCTGGATGACGTGGCGGTGGCTGCCGGCGAAACCGCTGTAGCCCTTGGCCTGGTTTTCGACGAGCCACTCGGTCAGCGATTCCGCGTCGTCGCGGTACGTCTCCGCCGGGCGGTCCCCGTCGAACCACCCGGCCAACTGGGCGCGGGTCCGGTTCGCCATGGCGAACAGCGTGATGCCCTTGAAGTTCCGTCGCTGTTCGACGAGGAACAGCGGGCGGACGTTGACGGGCGAGCGCTTGATGAACTCCTGGACCGCGAGGTTGAACCAGCGGTTGTCGATGGGGACCGACAGCAGGAGCCTGCTGCTCATACCGTCGCCGTAGTCCCAGCCCTTGTAGTCGCGTTCGCGGGCGTAGTCGAGCACGTCGTCGAGCACGTCGACGTACCGCTGGAGTCGCTCCGTGTCGGCGTCGGTGTCGCCGTCGCGGCGATACTGTGTCTTCGATGGTGGATTCATGATATAGAATAGCCTCTCTGAGGGGTATTGGCTGTCCGAGAGGTAGCCCGCTGGTGGCTTTGTTATGGGGCCGATACCGGCCGACGCCGCCGTATTCTACCGGGAGAACGAGTGATTCGCGCCGGCGTGGGTCGCGCTGTCGGTCGCCCGCTGTTCCGAATCGTCGCCGGAATCGCGCTCGGCGAGGAACTCGCGATAGTAGTCGCCGAGGGGGCCGACCCACGCGCCGCGGTCGAGCGCCCGTTCGATGATGCGGCGGTAGAGCCGGCGGTAGCCGGGGAACTCGTCCTCGTTGAAGTACCGCGGGTGCCACAGCACCGTCATCACGGCGTCGTTCGCCTCGGCCTCGTCGAGGAGGCGCTCGCATTCGGCCCACGCCTCGTCGAACGCCGACCCGGGGTCGGGAAGCGACACCTCCATCAGCGTCAGCGGGAAGACGACGAAGTCGTCGTCGAAGGGGCGGAACGGCTGGTAGCCGTGCTGGAAGCCGTTTTCCGAACTCGACCCGGGGCTGGCGTCGTACTTCAAGCCGAGTTCGCGGTGGTAGCGCCACGTGTTCGGCCCGAGTTTGAGGTGGTGCTGGCGGCCGCCGACGATTTCGTGGCCGAGGACCGCTTCGAGTTCGCGCTTTTCGGTCCGGAGGCGGTCGAAGTCGTCGCACGACCGGAACGAGCCGTGGATGCCGACCTCCCAGCCGCCGTCGTCGAGGGCGCGGACGGCGGCGGCGACCGACTCCGAGTCGAGGTCGTACCGGCCGAGGTGTTCGACCCAGTTCTTCGGTTCGAGCCAGTCCGAAAGCGACCCCGTCTCGAGGAGGCTCGGCTCGTTGAGGAAGTAGAACGACGAGCGGACGCCGAGGTCGCGTTCGAGCGCCATGACCTCCTCGAACTGCCAGTAGGGGTTCTCCCGCCGGAGGAGCGTCCGGAGGTGGTAGCCGGGGTTCGACTTCGCCGCGTAGTACAGCCCCTGATACGTCTTGTACGGGCGGTCCACGTCGTGGGTCAGACAGACGGCGAACCCCGGTTCGCTCGGTTCCGTGGCGGTCACGCGGTGGTCAGCTCGCGCATCCGAATCTCCCTTCGTCTCACGCATACTCGTACTCCGAGAGCGCGGCGACGATTCGCTCGGCGGCGCTCCCGTCGCCGTACAGCGAGGGCTTTTCGGGAAGCGGGTCGTCGTCGGCCAGCGCCGCCCGAATCGCCGTGGCGTCCGCGCCGACGAGGGCGTTCCAGCCGGCGTCGACGGTCTCCGTCCACTCGGTCTCGTCGCGGAGCGTGAGACACCGGGTGTCGAGGTAGAACGCCTCCTTCTGGACGCCGCCGGAGTCGGTGGCGACGCGCTCCGCGCCGTCGAGCAGGCGGACGAAGTCGAGGTAGCCGACCGGTTCCACGAGGACGACGTTCTCGGCGTCGGCGAGCCGCGACCAGAGGCCGCTGGCTTCGAGCGCCCCCTCGGTCCGCGGGTGGACGGGGAAGACGACCGGGAGTTCCGACGACGCGAGCCCCTCCACGATACCTTCGAGGCGGTCGTAGTCGTCGGTGTTGGCGGCGCGGTGGACCGTCGCGAGGACGTACTCGCCGTCTCGGAGGTCGAGGTCGGCGAGTATCGACGACCGCTCGCGGGCGGCCTCGCGGACCCGGAGGACCGCGTCGTACTGCACGTCGCCGGTCACGGAGACGCCGTCGCGGATGCCCTCGGCCGCCAGCGTCTCGGCGGCCGACTCGGAGGGCGCGAACAGCAGGTCCGAACAGTGGTCGGTGAGCACGCGGTTGACCTCCTCGGGCATCTCCCAGTTGTGGCTCCGCAGGCCGGCCTCGACGTGCGCCAGCGCGGGCTCGCGCTTCGAAGCCACGAGCGCCGCCGCGAGCGTGGAGTTGGTGTCGCCGTAGACGAGCACCACGTCGGGCTCCTCGTCGGCGACGACGGCGTCGAGCCGGGTCATCATCTCGGCGGTCTGGGCGGCGTGGCCGCCCGAGCCGACGCCGAGGTTGTAGTCGGGTTCCGGGATGTCGAGTTCGTCGAAGAACACGCCCGACATCGACTCGTCGTAGTGCTGGCCGGTGTGGACGAGCACCTCGTCGTGGTCGCGTCTGAGCGCGTCGGAGACGGGGAACGCCTTGATGAACTGCGGGCGCGCGCCGACGACCGAGAGCACCTTGAGACGGCTCATCGGCCCGGTCCTCCGTGCGGCGCGTCGGCCGCAATCTCGGGATCGGTGTCGGCGTCGGCCTCGGACGACTCGCCTCGCGGTCCACCGCCGATTTCGTACACGCGGTGGCCGATGTCGCCGAGGGTGCCGCGGCCGTCGACGACGACGAGGTCGTCGAAGGCGGCCCAGTCGATTTCGTCGAACTCCTCGTGCGGCGTGACGACCACGGCCGCGTCGAGCGCGCGAGCCGGTAGGTCGGCGAGCGAGACGGGGGTCGCGCCGAAAGACGCGACGACCTCGTCGGAGAGCATCGGGTCGACCGCGAGGACGGTCGCGCCGAGTTCGTTCAGTCGGTCGATGACGCCCGCGGCGGGCGTCGCGCGGGTCTCGGCGACGCCGGGGCGGTAGGTGACGCCGAGGACGGCGACGGTCGCGCCTTCGACGTCGCGTCCCGTCGCGGCCAACTCGTCGCGGAGCTTGTCGGCGGTGAACGCCGGCATGCTGTCGTTGACCTCGCGGGCGGTCAGGAGCAGCGGCGTCTCGGCCTCGACTCGGCTCGTGATGAAGTACGGGTACCACGGGATGCAGTGGCCGCCGACGCCCGGGCCGGGCGCGTGGATGTCGCAGTACGGCTGGGTGTTGGCCGCGTCGATGGCCTCGGTCACGTCGATGCCGAGGTCGTCGCGGAGCCGCGCGAGTTCGTTCGCGAGCGCGATGTTCACGTCGCGGTAGACGCCCTCGAACAGCTTCACGGCCTCCGCGGTCGTCGCGTCGCGCACGGGAATCACCTCGTTCGAGGTCAGTTCGCCGTAGACGAGCGCCGCGACGCGGGTGCTCTCGGCGTCGACGCCGCCGACGATTTTCGGGTGCGACTCGGTGATGTCGCGGAGCGCCCGGCCCGACGAGGTCCGCTCGGGGCAGAACGCCACGCCGAACTCGCCGGCCGAGAGGCCGCTTCGCTCCGCGAGGTACGGCACGACGAGGTCCTTGCTCGTCCCCGGCGGGACGGTGCACTCGACGACGACGAGGTCGCCGGGCGCGAGGCCCCGCGCGATGCTGTCGAGGACGGCCTCGAACGCCGCGAGGTCGGGTTCGCGGTCGTCGGTCAGCGGGGTCGGGACGATGATGACGTGAATCGCGGCTCCCTCGGCCGCGGCGACGCCGTCGGTGGTCGCCCGAAGCGCGCCGCGTTCGGCCTGCTCGGCGACTAACTCGGGGAGTCCCGGCTCCTTCGCTACGTGGCACTCGCCGTCGTTGACGCCGCGGACCACGTCCTCGCTGATGTCGACGCCGGTAACGTTGCCCGTCGCGCGGGCGTAGACGGCCGCCAGCGGGAGGCCCATCTTCCCGAGGCCGTACACCGCGACGGGGACCTCGCCGGCGCGCAGGGCCCGCGTCTGTTCTTCGGGCGAGCGGTCGGAGCCGTACAGTCCGGGTCGTTCGCGGCTCATTGCCGGCCCTCCGGGGTTTCCGTGGTCTCCGCGGTCTCGACGCTCCGAATCGCCGACTCGGCGTCGGCCTCGATGCGCCGGGCGAGTTCGATTGCGCGCAGGCCGTCGGCCGGGGTGACGAGGACCGGGCCGCCGTCGGTCGCGGCGTCCACGAACGCCTGTAGCTCGCGTTTCAGCGGCTCGCCGGTGTTAATCATCGGCTGTTCCATGACCACCTCGTGGCGGTAGCGCACGCCCCCGTTGTCACGGAGGTAGTCCGGCCGCGACTGGCGGAATATCTGGACCGACTGGTTCAGGTAGTCGACCCGGATGAGCCGGTCGCGCGCGGTGATGTCGAGGGTCCGCGTCTTCTGCTGGGTGAGCCGACTCGCGGTGAGCGAGGCGATGACGCCGTTCTCGAAGGTCACCTGCGCCGTCGCGTACTGCTCGTCGGGCGTGGCGGTCGCGGCCACGCGGTCGACCGCGGCGTCGACGAGCGAGAGCACCACGTCGATGTCGTGAATCATGAGGTCCATGACGACGCCGTCGCCCATCTCGCGGTTCAGCGGCGGGCCGAGCCGGTTCGCGGTGATGGCGATGGGTTCGACGCCGTCGAGGAGGTCGGGGAGGGCGCGGACGGCCGGGTTGAACCGCTCGATGTGACCGACCTGCAGCACGACGCCGCGTTCCTCGGCGAGCGCGGCTAACTCCGCGCCCGCGTCGAGGTCGTCGACGAAGGGTTTCTCGACGAGCGCGTGGACGCCGGCGTCGATGCACTGCCGGGCGACCGACTCGTGGTAGGGCGTCGGCACCGCGACCGTCACCACGTCGACGCGGTCGAGGAGTTCCTCGATTCCGTACGCGTCGGTGCCGAAGTCGGCGGCGACCTCGGCGGCGCGGTCCGCGTCCGCGTCGGCGACGCCGACCAGTTCGACGCCGCGAAGCTCCGCGTAGACCCGCGCGTGGTTGGTTCCCATCGACCCGACGCCGACGACGCCCGCGCGGACCGGGCGCTCCCGGCCGCCGTCTGTTCGCAATCCGGTGGTTTCTCGGCTCACCTCGCCACCTCCGCGTAGTTGGCGACCGCAGTCCCGACGCGCTCTACGTCGGCCTCGCTGAGTCCGGGGTGGACCGGCAGCGAGAGGACCCGTTCCGCGGCCTCTTCCGCGACGGGGGCCGACACCGCGAGGTGTTCGTACGCGGGTTGCTTGTGGACGGGCTTCGGGTAGTAGACGCCCGTGGAGATTCCCTTCGCGTCGAGGTACGACTTGAGGGCGTCGCGCTCGATGCCGTCGCAGGCGACGGTGTACTGGTGGAAGACGTGGGTTCGGTCCGACGGCGTGTGTGGCGTCGTGACCGGCGAGTCTTCGAGGTACTCCGTGAGCGCGGCGGCGTTGGCCTGTCGCGCGCGGGTGAACTCGGGGAGGCGTTCGAGCTGGACCCGGCCGATGGCCGCGGCGATGCTCGTCATGCGGAAGTTGTGGCCGACCTCGGCGTGTTCGTAGCCGGAGACGCGGCCGTGGTCCACGAATCGGGCGGCGCGCTCGGCGACGTCCGCGTGGTTGGTGGTGATCATCCCGCCCTCGCTCGTGGTCATGTTCTTCGTCGGGTAGAACGAGAAGCACGCGGCGTCGCCGAAGGAGCCGACGCGCCGTCCCTCGACTTCCGCGCCGTGGGCCTGCGCGGCGTCCTCGACGAGCAGGAAGTCGTACTCCTCGGCGAGTTCCGTGAGGCGCGTCATGTCCGCCGGGAGACCGTAGAGGTGGACCGCGATGACCGCGTCCACCTGTTCGCCGGCCCTGAGCCGCGCTTCGAGCGCGTCGGGGTCGATGTTGTACGTCCGCGGGTCGATGTCGACGAAACCCACCTCGGCCCCCGTGAACGCGACGGCGTTGGCCGTCGCGATGAACGTGAAGGGCGTCGTCAGGACGCGGTCGCCGGGGCCGACGCCGAGCGCGTGGAGCGCGGCGTGGAGCGCCGTCGTCCCGTTCGAGGTGGCGACGCCGTGGTCGGCGCCGCAGTAGTCGGCGAACTCCCGCTCGAAGCCCCGAACCTCGGGGCCGTCGGCTATCATGCCGCTTTCGAGGACGGCCGCGATTCGGTCCCGTTCCGCCGCGCCGAGCTGGGGCGCGGCGATGGCAATGTGGTCTGAACTCATCGTCGTATCCTGTTTTCTCCCCGCAGTTGCTCCGGCAGTTCGCGGTGGACGGCGGGGACGCCCACGGCGAGGGTTCGCGGCGGCACGTCGTTCACGACGAGCGCGCCGGCGGCGACGAACGCGCCCTCGCCGACGGTCACGCCGGGGAGGAGCGTCGCGTTCGCGCCGATAGAGGCGTGGTTCTCGATTGTCGGGCCGACCAGTTCCGCGTCGGCGCGGACCGGGTAGGGGTCGTTCGTCATCACCACGCCCGGGCCGACGAACACGTCGTCGCCGATGCGGGTGTTGGTGGGGATGTAGACGTTCGTCTGGATGCTCACGCGCGACCCGATGGTCGTGGTGCCGTCGACGACCGTCTCGGTCCCGAGAAGCACCTGGTCGCCGATGGTCGTGTGCTCGCGGACGAGGACGTTGTGGCCGGTGACGAAGTCGTCGCCGATGCTCACGTCGTGGTAGACGATGGTTCCGGCGCGGATTCGCGCCCGGTCGCCGATGACCGGGTCGTCGCCGTCGCCGTAGCCGATGGTGACGCCGTCGTCGACGTGGGATTCGACGCCCATCTCGGCGCTCATCGTCGTCCACCTCGCGTCGGTCGCGCTCCATCGACTGTCTGTGTCGACTCGGCGAACGGCCGAATCGACTGGAAAATCTGGAATTTCATATCATGTCGGCGGGGAGTCTGCCTGCCTTAGCGAAATTCAGTCTCGGTGAGGGCTTTGTTATGGAGTGATTGCCGCCCGAAATCCGGTCGCAGTCACTTCGTAACGCCGCGGCGGATTCCGGTCACGGAGCGCTTGAGAAGCTCCACGCCGGGCGCGCCGTCGCCGAGCCAGAGCCAGACGGCGCTCCCGAGCAACGCGAGCTCGAACGCGACCAGCACCCACGCCTCGGGTCGGCCGAGGAAGACGACGAAGCGGCGCAGGTAGAACCACGTCTGGGCGAAGAAGCCGCCCATCGACGACTCGCTCCCGTGGGACAGCGGCCACAGGAACGCCCGAATCACGTCGTAGTTCCCGAAGAAAAAGCCGTTGTACAGCAGGTCCGCGGGGATGTGCGAGAGGTAGCCGAGGGCGAAAGCGACGCCGACCGTGGCCGCCCCGTAGCGCCGCGCGACGGCCACGACGAGTATCGAGACCGGCACCGAGACGAGAATCGAGTGCGCAACCGAGATACCGCTCGGCAGGATGCCGAACGACCACGCAAGCGGCTTGTCGACGAGGTCGGGGAACTGCGTCCCGACGAGCACCGCCAGCGCGGCCCAGCCGTCGAGCTTTCGGCCGGTCGCCCGAGCCCACAGCGAGACGAGGATGTAGCCGACGGCGGCGTGCTCCCACGGGAACATCAGCGGTCGCTCCCGGTCGGTTGGCCCGTGGTCTCGGTCGATTGCGTCCGCGTCGGCGGTTCTCTGTCGGCGGTTCGTCGTCGCGGGGTGATAGTGGGGGTACGTGTCTGAAACATCTGGTGTGTGTCGGGCGCGTCGGGTCGGCTGTGGAGGACGTGGTTTCCGTCCGCGTCGGACGCGGTGTTGGGCGAAACGGCGCGCGAGCGCCCGGTCAGGGGACCCGTGTGCTCGTCCGGGTTTTGTTATGGCGACTGTAACCGCCTCGGGGCGGTTTTCGCCGCCGGAAGTCGGCGTCGATTCGAGCGGCGGCGGCGGGTAGACGCCGTATAACTACTCCCGCGGGGCGCGTGGCATCTCCAGAGAGTATGCGATACCTGTTCTTCACCAACACGCCCGCGCACGTTCACCTCTACAAGTACGCCGTCAGAGAGCTTCAGGCGATGGGTCACGACGTGCTCGTCCTCGGCCGCGACTACGGCTGTACCAAGGACTTGCTCGAGTACTACGACCTCCCGCACGAGATGTACGGCTCCTGCGGGACGACGAAGTACTCGCTTTTCAAGTCGCTCCCGTTCCACTACGTCAACATCTTCCGCGCCGTGCGGCGGTTCAAGCCCGACCTCATCTTCGGGATGGGCGGCTACGCGGCCCACGCCGGGGCCGTCTCGCGGACGCCCGTGGTCCTCGTCCTCGACTCCGAGCCGACCTCGTTGGACCACGTCGTCTCCCGGCCGTTCGCCAAGGCGATTCTGACGCCCCACACCTTCGGGAAGGACCTCGCGGACAACCACTACCAGTTCCGCGGGTTCAAAGAGACGGCCTACCTCCACCCCGACGTGTACGAGCCCTCGGTGGACATCCGCGCCGAACTCGGTCTCGACCCCGACGAGAAGTTCGTCGTCGTCCGGTTCAACGCGTTCGGCTCGCACCACGACGTGGGCCACGGCGGCTTTACCCCCGAGCGCCGCCGCGAACTCATCGAGATGCTGGGGGAGCGCGCGACCGTCTTCGTCCTCGACGAGAGCGAGGAGCGCCGCGACGGCGACCTCGACACCCGGCCGTTCGACTTCCACCCCGCGCTCGTCCACGACGTGCTCGCCGAGGCGAACCTGCTCGTCGCCGACACTCAGACCATGGTCACCGAGGCGGCGCTGCTCGGGACGCCCGCCATCCGGTCGAACTCCTTCGTCGGAGACGACGACATGGGCAACTTCGTCGAACTCGAACGACAGGGGCTCATCTCCAACCTCAAGTCGTTCGACGACGTGATGGCCCGCGCCGAAGCACTCCTCGACGACGACGGCGCGAAGACCCGCTGGGCCGAAAAGCGCGACGCGTTCCTCGCGGACAAGGTCAATCTCACCGACGTCATCGTCCAGGTGGCGCTGAACTACGGCTCCGTCGAGACGGTCGACTCGCTGACGCGACACACAGTCCCGGCGTAGTCGCCGTCGCGCCATCGCCGACTTCACGCCGCCGGCGTCCGGCGTAATCGAAACCGCCTCTGATTCCCCCACGCCCTCGGAGGCGGTCAATCGACCCATAACTAACCGCCGAACCGCCCAATTTTCGCGCATCGGCCGGCGCGCGCCCGTGCCCGCCTCGACGCGTCTCGTGACTCGGACTCGGGATACCCCGACCACGACCCGCGGAACCAACCAGAACCAATCCATGAAGCCCAAGCAAACACTCCTCATCGTCGGCCCGAAAGGAACCGGCGGCATCGACCGATACATCACCGAACAGCGTCGCTACCTCGAAGACCGGATGGACGTTCGCGTCTACACGCGCTACACCGCGCCGAAGGGCGAGGGACTCGAACTCGCGGCACGGATGCTCCTCTCGTCGCTCATCGCCGTCGTTCTCTTTCCCTTCCAGCGACGCCCGGACATCGTCCACGTCCACTCGTCGCACACCTACTCGTTCTACCGCGCGGCGTTCTTCACGCTGTTTTCGAAGTACGTCTGGCGGGTTCCCGTCGTCCTCCACATCCACGGCTCGTCGTTCGACGACTTCCTCGCGACCGATTCGCGGGCCGTCCGCCGACTCCAATCGCTCGTCTTCGACGCCGTCGACGACGTGGTCGTCCTCTCGGAGTACTGGCGCGGCCTCGTTTCCCGGCTCGCCGGCGAGGAGAAAGTCCACGTCATGGCCAACGCGGTCGAGCCCGCGGAGTACGACCCGACCTACCCGACCGACCCCGTCCACCTCGTCTTCGTCTCGAACCTCATCGAGCGCAAGGGTATCCGCGAGTTCCTCGACGCCATCGAGATACTCGAATCGACGCCCGGCCTCGACTTCGAGGTGAGCATCGGCGGTCGCGGCCCCCACGCCGACCGCGCCGAGGCGGTCGCCGCCGCCCACGACAACGTCTCGTACCTCGGCTTCCTCTCCGAGGAAGACAAGCGCGACCTCATCAGCCGCGGGACGGTGTTCGTCCTCCCGACCTACGCGGAGGGGCTCCCCATCGCCATGCTCGAAGGGATGGCCGGCGGCAACGCCATCGTGACCACGCCCGTCGGTAGCATCCCCGAGGTCATCACCGACGACCGCGGGATTCTCGTCGCACCCGGCGACGCCGAAGAGCTGGCGCGGGCGCTCGCGCGACTCGTCTCCAACCCCGAGGAGGCCGTCCGCATGGGCCGGACGAATCGGGCGGTCATCGAAGAGCGCTACTCGTGGCAGTCGAACGCGGACGAGTTGGTGGCGATGTACGCCGAGGCGGCGTAGCGTCGGAGTCTGTTTTTGCGTCGGTACCGTTTCCCGCCGTAGATAGTTCTCTCCGGGCTCGGTTCGTGGACGACACGCGGGCTCCGCGACACGCGGCTGACGGCGCACGCGAGGAGTTCGGCGACTGATGGCTTCAGTCAACAAGGTTTCTGCTGAAACCGTCGCTCAGATGTCAGGAGTTCCCCTCGGGAGTTTACCCGATGAGCAACTGTTTCTCTTGGGGCAAGCCTCATCTCGCTTTCGGCGTCGGCGTCTACTGCCTACGTCCGAGGGCGTTGATGCCGTCGACAGACACGGATCATCTTTCTTCACGACCGAAGACAGACTAAAAAGAGTTCTGAGAGGCCCGCCCGGCCTCAGTCGGCCGGCTGCGGCGCGTCTTCGGCTTCCGTCGCGCTCGCGGCACCTTCTCCGACGCCGCGGCCCTCGCGGTCGATGTACTTGCGAACCCAGAGTTCGCCGGTGATGATGCCGGAGATGGCGCTCATGTGTTCGGCCTCGCCCGTGAGTTCCTCGCGCTGGAGGCGTCGAATCTCGTCGGCGTCGAAGTACGGGCGCTCGCAGGCGGAGTCGAGCAGGTCGTCGATGCGCTCGCGGAGCGCGCGGTTCGTCCGGTACCAGTCGCCGATGGTCGAGCGGCCGCCGTAGGTGTGCACGTCGCCGACGAGTCGCTCGCGGATGCGGTCGACGGAGGTGCCGACGACGAAGCCGGCGGCGTGTTGCCACATCGGGCGCGCCGGCGGGACCTTCGTCCGCTCGTAGGGGATGTCCGCGAGTCGGCCGTCGAGGCGGCGGACCAGCTCGACCTTCGGGTAGGCCGTCCCGGCGGGAATCTTCCCGTTGGTGAACGGAATCGAGCCGACGCGGTGCGACAGCGGCATCCGCGTCACAGCTCGGAGGAACTCGGTGTCGCTGAACGGGACCCGCGTGCCGGCCTGGCTCTCGGCGATGGGGTTGCTGGCGAAGTCGCACCGCGGGAAGTAGTTGCGGTAGTAGCAGTCCATCGCGGTGCTGTAGAGGTCCGGCTGGTCGCTCTTGCGCACCTCCTCGCGGTAGGTCGTCATCGGGTCGAACTCGGTCCGCAGGAGCCGGCGGGCGTCGTCCACGTCGATGCGGTGTTTCGCGCGGTAGAGCGCCGCCTCGGGGGATTTGCTTCCCTCGACGGCGGCCCGGCCGATGCCGTCGCCCATCATCCCGCCCTGTCCGCAGCCCTCGATGAGCACGTCGGGCATGTCCTCGATGTTGAACACGTTCGCGAGGTTGACGAACGTTGAGAGGCCGACCATCCCGCTCGTCAGCTGGACCGACTTGTCGAGCGAGTCGACGAGCGCGTTCGACTCGACGGGCACGCGCCTGTTTTCGAGGCCGAGCACCTCGGAGACCTTCGCGGCGAGTTCGAGGTTGCTCCCGTTCGCGGGGTTCGAGTCGTAGGTGTAGGTCGTGAGGTCGTGGTAGCGGCTGAGTTCGCCCGCCATCGAGCGGCTGTCGAGGCCGCCGGAGAGCCACAGGCCGATGTCGCCGTCTATCGTGTCGGCCATGTCGGCGATGACGTCCTGATAGGCCGCGGTGAGGTCGTCGAGGTAGGAGTCGTCGGGGCTCTGTTCGAACGTGTGGTGCCAGTACGACTCGATTTCGCGGCCCGTGTCGGCCCGGTAGTCGAGGACGGACCCCGAGGGGAGGAACTTCACGCCCCGCACGAGCGTCTTGTCGCCCCAGACGTGCCCGATCATGAGGAGGTCGCTGATGGCGCGCTCGTCGACCTGCGGGTCGTCCAAGAGGGTCGTCAGCGCCCCGACTTCCGTCCCGAAGGCGAACGGCTCGCCCGCGACGTAGAAGCACTGTCGCGTCCCGAGTTTGTCGCTGGCGAGCACGACGCGCTCGTCGTCGCCGTCGACGCCGACGACGAGGAACGAGCCGTCGAGCTCGGGGAGGAGCGCGTGCGGGTCCTCGAACAGTCGGTCGAACAGCCCGTCGGCGTCGAGGGCGAGTTCGTCGAGGTTCGTCACCGCGCCGTATATGGCTCCCACGCGCGAGCCGTCCTCCCAGACGGTACAGCCCTTGGGGTCTCTCGCGCCGTGGTGGAGGACCGAGACGCCGAAGCGGCCGGTCGACCGCGTCGCCGACTCGTACCAGTCTTCGTGGTGGAGTTCGGCCGCGCAGGCGTCGAGCGTCGCCGCGTCGAGCGCGCCGCCGACGAAGCCGGTCATCGAAGACCCTCGCGTCCGGTTCGCTCGGCGGTCTGTGGCGTGACTACTGTGAGTGACATCGTTGCCCGATATCCGCGTGCGTCGGGTTTTGTTATCACGCGCCTATACGTCGCGCGGCGGCGTCGAGCGGCGTCGAACCGACCGGAACCGAGGCTCGAACGGGTCTCTGTCTCGGACGGCCCCCTCGACGCCCGACGCTTCGGTTGCTGACCGCGCGAGACGTGGGGAAGAACGCCCATACCGTCCGCAGACACCGATTACATTCTCAATAACAAACTACGCTACTCGCCTTCTCTCACGGGATGAAGCAACGTGATTCGCGGCTCACGAGAACACTCCTCCTCGTCGGATTTCTCGCGATAGCCGTCGGTATCCTCGTCGCTCGCGCGTCGCCGGCGCGCGCGTACGAGGTCTCGATTTACCAGTCGACTCCGGTGGTCTTCTGGGTCGGCGTGGCGGTGGCGGTGCTGACCGCGTTGGTCGTGGTCGTTCGCGCCCCGAACAGTCGGTTCGCGGTCGGTGGGGTGGGGCTGGCGGCCCTCGCGATAGCCGCGGTCTCAGCGCTTCCGCTCGTCCGGGAGTACTACTTCTACGGGTTCAACGACTCGTTGACGCACCTCGGCTGGGCGAAGTCGCTCGTCTCGGAGACGCTGACGCCGCTCGAAATCGTCTACCCGAGCGGTCACGTCTCCGCTGGGATGTTCAGCGCCGCCCTCGGCGTCGAAATCACCACCGCGATGATGCTCGTGGTGTTTTTCGTCTCGGTCGTCTACCTCGTGTTCGTCCCGCTCATCGTCTCGCTCGTCGTCCCCGACCGCCGGGCGGTCCTCATCGCGGTGTTCTCGGCGCTGTTGTTCCTGCCGGTGAACCTCAACGGGTTCAAGCTCATGTTCTTCCCCTACTCGCTGGCGTCGTTCCTCGGACTGGTGCTTCTGTACCTCTTCTTCAAACACCAGTTCTCCGGCACCGACGCCGTCGAGAGCCGGTGGCGCGGCCACGTCACGCCCGTCTCCGTCCTGTTCGCCATCGGGACGGTCGCGCTGGTGTCGTACCACCTGCAGGTCGCCGTCAACTACCTCGTGTTGTTCGCCGTCGCCGCGGCCATCCAACTCGTCCAGCGCTGGCGGACCCCGGACGCCGTGGCCGAGCAGCGACCGGTCTACGGTCTGACGCTCGTCTTCGCCGCGGCGTTCGTCTACTGGCTGACCCAGTACACGGTCGGCTTCTCGACGGGCGGCCTGTTCGTCGAGGGCGTGCTCGGGATTCTCTCGGGAAGCTCCGAGGCCGGAACGGCAATCTCCCAACGCACCGGCTCCGTGACCGCCGTCGGCGGCGGCATCTTCGACGTGTTCGTGAAGCTGTTCCTCGTGAACGCGGTGTACGCCCTGATTACCTTCGGCGTCTTCCTCGGCGTCCTGTTCGGGCGGCTCCCGAAGCTGTCGGGTCAGGGCCGGTCGGTCCTGCGGACGCTGACGTTCAGCCTCGTCGTGTTGGTGCCGTACTTCTTCGCGCACCTCCTCGGCGTCATCTCGGAGACGAATTTCTTCTTCCGCCACGTCGGCTTCGCGATGATTATCGCGACCATCGTCGGGAGCGTTGGGCTGTTCTACGCGTTCGAGTGGCTCGCGGGGACGAGCTACTGGTCGAAGTACGGGACGGCGGTCAAGGCGGGTGCGCCCGTCGCGACGGCGCTCGTCATCGGGCTCACGCTCATGGTGATGTTCCCGTCGCCGTACATCTACCTCCCCTCGAACCACGTCCCCGCCCAGCAGATGGGGGCGTACGACACCGCCTTCGAGATGTCCGACGAGGACATCCGCTACGTGGGTATCCGCGGGAACCCCGACCGCTTCGCCGAGGCGCTTCCCGAGCGAACCACGCCGGCGCTCGGTTTCACGACGCCCGACGAGGCGCTCACCGACCTGCCGAGCTACTACGACGGGCCGCGGTATCTGATGGTCTCGAAGACCGACTACGACCGCGAGGTGGTCGCGTACCGCGAACTCCGGTACTCCGCGGCGAATCTCACAGCCGTTCAGAATCAGCCCAACGTGAACCGCGTCATGTCGAACGGCTCGGCCGACCTCTACTACGTGTCCGGGTAGCGGCACGGAGTCCGATTTTTCGTTTCACGCCGACACCGGTGCCGAGACCGTCGATTTGCCGGTGCTGCCGCTATTTCTCTCCCTCGGTTCCTCCGCTTCGAACCGGAGACGCATCTCTCGGATTCGAGTGCGTCGCGGTCGCGTCGCGGCCACCGCCGAGCGGCGGGTCAGAAAAACGGTGAGGTAAGTCGACGGCCCACCGGCTCAGAACGGCGGGCTGTAGTCCTCGTACTCTTCCATCTGGTCCATCTCGTCCGTCTTCGACGGCATCACGGCGGCCCGCGGGCCGCCCGCCCGCCGCACGGTCACCGAGGACACGTCGTCGACCTCGTCGGCGATGCGTCTCTTGATGGCCTTCATCGTCATCGGCGCGATGCCGCATCCGGAGCACGCGCCGCCGATGGCGATGGTGACCTCCCCGGTCTCGTCGTTCACGTCCTCGATTTCGAAGTGCCCGCCGTGTTCCTGAATCTGCGGGACGTTGTTGCTCAGGTAGTTCCGTGTCTGCCGTTCGAGTGATTGCGCGCTCATAGGCGTTCGTCGATACGGCCCCATTTGTAATAAATCTGGGCTATTAGGGGTACCTAAACACGAGGGATTCAGGGCTTGTGTGGTAGTTTTAGGCCACACGAACTTTCTGAACTCGGATTCTTATCACTTTTCGAGCACCCTAAAACACCGCGATTTTCAACTTCCGAGCCGGCACGCATATTCCTCGCGCTCATCGGTGTGTGCTGAATGTCACCGCACGGCTTCGAGCCGCCGACTCGGTCTCGCCGCTCGTCGCCCCCCACCGCCCGACCGCTCGTTTCCTCCCCCGTCAAACGGCGCCTAATTCTCGCGCCTGCGGGAACCGCGACCCCGCCGGAATCCAGTAGCGAGTCAATAATTAATCGGCTCCTGAGCCGATGTGTAGCCGAGTGTTACCGTTCGTGAATACGCCGGGTCCTCGCCGAAGCGGCGACCCGCGAGGTGCGTTCGATGAGAGATAAGATTCGCTCGGTCGTCCGGACGATTCGCCGCCGGTTCGTCCCCGGCGACGACGACAGCGACCTCACGGAGCGGACGGTGAAAAGCGGGATGTGGGTCTCGGCGATGAACGTCCTCGACCGGGTGCTGAAGGTCGTCATGTTCATCGTCCTCGCGCGGTTGCTCGGCCCGGAGGCGATCGGGCTGATGGGAATCGCGCTCCTCACCATCTCGGCGCTTCTGAGTCTGACGAACCTCGGCATCGACGCCGCGCTCATCCAGCGCGTCGACGACGACGTGGACGAGTACCTGAACACGACGTTCACGCTCGAACTCCTCCGCGGCCTGCTGATGAGTTCGATTCTCTACCTCGCCGCCCCGTCGCTCGCCTCGCTGTTCGGCGAGCCCGCCGCGCGGGACCTCATCCGCGCCATCGCCCTGGTCCCGATTTTCCTCGCGCTGCGGAATCCCGCGATGGTCTACTTCAAGAAGGACCTCGCGTTCCACAAGGAGTTCGCCTACCGGGTCAGCGGCACGACGGCCTACGTCGTTGTCGCGCTCGGCTACGCCGCGGTCAGCCCGACGGTCTGGGCGCTCATCTTCGGCTACCTCGCCGACGCCAGCGTCCGGTCGGTCGCGACCTACTTCCTGCACCCGTACCGCCCGCGCCCCGCGCTGAACCGCGCGTACGCCGCCGAACTCATCGGCTACGGGAAGTGGGTCACGGGGTCGTCAATCGTCGAGTTCCTCTACGGACAGGGCGACGACGCGGTCGTCGGCTGGCTCCTGACGGCGACCTCGCTCGGCTACTACCAGCTCGCCTACCGCATCTCCAACGCGCCGGCGACCGAAATCGCCGTCGTCGTCTCCAGCGTGATGTTCTCGACCTACTCGAAGCTTCAGGAGGACCAACGCGCCCTCCGCGAGGCGTTCTTCAGCACCTTCCGGCTCACCGCCTTCGTCGCGCTGCCGATGTCGGTCGGCATCTACCTCGTCGCGCCCGCCTTCGTCGGGGCGTTCCTCGGTGAGGACTGGCTCCCGATGGTGCTCGCCATGCAGATTCTCGTCGCCTACGGGCTCTTTCGGACGCTCTTCGCGACGTTCAACCCCGTCTGGCGCGCCGTCGGCCGCCCCGACGTCCAGACCAAACTCGGCTTCCTCCGCGTCGCCCTGCTCGCGATAGCCATCGTCCCCGCGACGAGCGCCTACGGCATCGAAGGGACCGCCCTCGCGGTCACGGGCATCCTCGCGTTCCCGATGGTCCCGCTCTACGCGCGCGAGATGAAACGAACGCTCGGCACGACGTACCGACGGTTCCTCCGGGAACTCTCGTACCCCGTCGCTGCCAGCGGCGCGATGGCGCTGGCGGTCCTCGCGGCGCAGAACCGCGTCGGGTCGCCCCTCGTCGAGTTCGCGCTCCTCGTCGCCATCGGCGTCGTCGCCTACGCCGTCAGCGCGGCGTCGCTCATGACGCTCTTCGACTGGCGGGTCAAACAGAACCTCCGCGAACTCGTCTCGGTGATGTCGAAGTGAGGCGGGCGTTCGGCCGCCCCACCGGAACCCGGCGAGTGGTCGATTCGACTGACTCTCATTGCTAGCTGAACCTCGACCGTGAATCAAAACTATCAGAACCCCGTCAGAATATGTGGGTGCGGTGAAACGAACGCCCTCGCAAGATTCGGTGGGAGCGTAATTACCAGTTCATAGATTAATTATCTGACGAGGAGAGACGTTTCACGGACCGATTCTGATTCGACACCGGATGCCGATTTGACCCGTATAGTACCGATTAAGTGGTCGTTTTTGACTGCCGAACTGGTCGAATATACATATCTAGTTGATATTTTTCCGCAAGAATATAAGGTGTGTCTTTGGAATGCAACTGGTAACTAACTGGCCTCCATCCGAATCAATCCCGCAAGTAATCGTAGCCAACCTGATTATACCTCGCAATAATGATTATCACCTTAACGAGGGCTTTCCTCGGGTATGGTACGACTAACCGATGGAGATGACGACGAATCTGCGGCGGATTCAGACTCCATCCTCGAATCGCAACTCAACAGGCGGAACTACCTCAAACTCGGTGCGATGGCCGCATCGACTGCCCTCTCTGCCGGCGTCGCGTCGGCTGCGTCTGGACCAGAGGAGCGCTTCGGTATCCAATGGGACCGCGTCGTCAACGCGGTGGACGACCTTGGAATGGACCCCAACGGAAACGAACCGATAGACGACCAACTCGACGCCGCGTACGGGAGCGGGACGCTCATCGAATTCCCTCCGGGTGAGTATCTCGCCACCGAGACGCAGTACTGGAACGACGACGTCTCCCGCTTCGGGATGGTCGGCACCGGCAGTTCCCACAAGGACGTGCAGTTCGTCTTCCCGTCGGGCAACAACGGCGAGAAGTACCGGTTCCTCGAAATCACGAGCGGGGACCACCACGTCCTGAAGAACTTCTCCATCCAGCAGACCGACGACGACACCACCACGGCTGACATCTGGATGATAAACGACGACGGCGGCCTCATCGAGGACGTCGAGTGGCTCGGCCGCACCCCCACCGACAACGACGCTCGCCGCCAGCTCCTCGCGTACGACTGTTCCTCCGTCGACGGCGTCAACGTCGCCCGCCGCGTCTACATGCGCGAGGGTGCCGAACTCCCCGGCTACCCCGACGGCGTCGCGGGTATCCGCGTGCAGGGCGGTTCCGTCGGCGAGATTCGCCTCGTCGACTGCCACATCGAACAGCGCGGGTCGTCGTCGTTCCGCGCGACCCACACCCGCGGCGTCCTCCGCGTCGAGGGCGGCCTGTTCAAGAACAACGACAACACCAACATGCGCATCTCCGCGGGCGACCATCCCGAGAAGACCTCGTGGATCAAGGGCGCGACGGTCATCATGGACGCGGACAACCTCAACGAGCACGCCCGCGACGGCGACAGCCTCGACAGCCCCGAGGGCCTCCGCATCGACTCCACCGGCAACGGCTACGCCGGCGTCCTCATCGAGGACTGTGACTTCATCTTCAAGTCCTGTCCCACCTCGCGCGGTATCGTCTCGTCGCCGACGTGGGCCGGCCACGGCGGCTTCACCCTGCGTAACTGCCGCATCCAGAACGACACGTCGGTCCAGACGATTCACGCCGACTCCGTCGACACCGACACCGCGGACAAGCCGTGGGGCGTGAACCTCGAGAACGTCTCCATCACGGGGAGTACGCGGTCCCAGCCCGCCGGCGCGGCGGTCTGCATCGACAACGACCGAAACGGCTCGACCGTCCAGAACAGCTGTATCCACTTCCCGAACGGCGACGTGGACGGCGTCCTCGTCAACGACGCCACGAACTGCGAGATTCTGGACTCGAACATCAACGTCTCCGGGCAGGCGACGGTGTTCAGCGGCTCCGACGTCGACACGAGCAACATCACGAGCAGCGACTCCTGTCCGCTCCCGAGCGCCGACGACAGCACGGGCGGCGACTCGTCGAGCACGGACGACTCGACGGATTCGACGACCGACGATTCGACGACGGACTCGACGGACGACTCGACGACCGAAGACCTCCCGAACGAGATTCGCCTCGTCGGCACGGGCACGACGACCCAGTACGAGTTCACCGTGACTGACTCGCTGCAGGCGTCGGGCGACACCATCGAGGAGTGGGACGACATCTCCAGCGGCACCGCGACCGGCTGGATTACGACCGAGGGCGTCGAGGACGCCTACACGTTCTCCGGCGACGTCGACTCGTTCTCCTTCCTTGAAGGCGAGTCCGAGATTTACGTCAACGGCGAGCAGGTGACCGAGAGCACGGTCACCGACGCCACGACCGACTCGTCGACCGATTCGAGCACGGACGGCTCGACGGATTCGACGGACGATTCGACGACGGACTCGACGACCGACCTCTCGCACGAGCTTCGACTCGTCGGCACGGGCACGCAGACCAACTACGAGTTCACCGTCAGCGACGCGCTCGAAGCCTCGGGCGACACCGTCGAGACGTGGGACACCATCGACGGCACCTCCGCCAGCGGCTGGATTACGACCGAGGGCGTCGAGGACACGTTCAACTTCGCGGGAAGCGTCACCTCCTTCGGCTTCGTCGAAGGCGAGGCCGAGATTTACGTCGACGACGAGCAGGTGACCGAGAGCACGGTCACCGACGCCACGACCGATTCCTCGACCGATGGCTCGACGGATTCGAGCACGGACGACTCGACGGATTCGACCGACGACTCCACCGACAGCCAGAACGAACTGCGCCTCGTCGGCACCGGCGTCGAGACGCAGTACGAAGTCAGTGTCAGCGGCACGCTCGAAGCCTCGGGCGACACCATCGAGGAGTGGGACGACGTGTCCGAAAGCTCCGCGACGGGGTGGGTGACCACCGAGGGCGTCGACGACACGTACACCTTCACGGGCACGATTACGTCGCTGTCGTTCCTCCAGGGCGAGGCCGAGGTCTACGTCAACGGCACGCGGGTCGACCCCAGCGTGTTCTCGCTGCCGAACACCCTCGTGGTCGAGGGCGACGGCACGGAGACGACGTACGACTTCATGGTCTCCGGCGACATCCTGAACGACCCGCTCGTCGGGGCGATCGAGAGCGACGACAGCGTCACCAGCGGCAAGGTGAAGGGCTCTGTCACGGACGGCGTCGACGCCTTCCGGTTCTCGGGTGATATCAGGAAGATGAACCTGACCGGCGACGCGGCGCTGACCTTCGAAGACAACGACGGCTGAGACGACAGCACGGCAGAATAGCAGAACAGTAGACGGCGCGTCGCTCGCGCGGTGACGCCGCAGGCGACAGAGGCACCCAATTTTCGCGCTTCGACGCGGTTTTCTCCGTTTTCCCCGCGCGTCCGAGCGACCGCCGCGTTCGGCGACGCAGTACGTCGAGGACCGAGTTCGGACGCCAGTACGACGCGGTTATGCCGCGTCGTCGCCGGCGGCCGCGTCTTCGGTCGGTTCCTCGGTCACGGTGAGCCAGACGTACGCCGAGCGGTACGCCGTGTCGGTGCTCGGTTCCGCCGGCGCGTCGCCCTCGTACAGGAAGTAGGTGAGACGGAGGTCTTCGCCGGTCAGCGCCGGGGCGAACGTGTGGCGGGTCCGCCACGTCTCGCCGTCCGCGACGGTCTCCGTCCGCGACCCGAGCACCTGTCGCTCGACGACCGTCGTCTCGCCGTTCGTCCGCTCGACGCGCTGGAGTTCGGCCACGAGCGTGTAGCTCGTCGCCTCCCCCTCGGCGTTCGCGACGGAGACGAACAGTTCGGTCTGCTCGCCTACCGTCAGCTCCTCGGGGTAGTCGGCGGCGACGAACTCGCCGCCGGCGTCCTGCGTGAGAAGCGACAGGCTCGAATACGACTCGCCCGTCCCCGGTGCGACGAGCGCGTAGCTCAGGCTCGCGACGGCCAGGAGGACGGCGAACGCGAGCGCGACGTTCAGGAGCGAATCGACCCGCGAGGACTGGTCGAACGACCGGACCACGTCGGCGTACCAGCGCCGAATCGGGACGTGGAAGCGCTCTCCCTCGGGGAGTCGTCGCCGCCGCACCTCGCCGACGGCGAGACCGCCGACGATGATCGCCGACAGCGCGAGCAGGACGGGCGCGGCGTTCAGTCCGACGCCAGCCCAGAGGAGCGCCAGCCCGACCACCGGCAAGAGCGCGACGCTCATCCCGAAAGCCAGCGCAAATCGCTCCGTGAGGCCGAGGTCCGGCTGCCACTCGAACCGGCCGAACGACGGTCCCTCGCCCGAATTGCCCGACGACCCGGCGGGAAACAGCGCGAGCAACAGCGCGTAACCGGGAAGAAACAGCAGCACGGGGAGTCCGACGAGGGCTTCGACGGTCGGAACGACGTCGAGAACCGCGACGAGGCTACTCGAGACGACGACGAGGAGCGCAGTGGGCACGTCCAACGAGAGTTCGTCGAGTGCCTGGTTCAACCGTCCTTTGCTGTGTGATGTAGACCCCATTACCGGCTAGATGACGCGACTAGGCTGTTGTTATTGAGCGCCTCACACCCCTGATTTCGGCGGTACGAGGTGACTAACTCCCGACTATCTCGCGGCCGTCTGGCCCCTTCTCAGTTCTCTCGTCGGTCTCGTCGGCACCGTCGACGCGGGACGACGGCTGTGCCCCGTTCGACGCGCTCCGCTCGAACGACGCGGACGGCTCCGCCGCGACTCGCAACCGTTCGTTCTCGCGGCTGTCGAGGACCATCGCGCCGCCGAGTGACCCGAGGCCGACGAGGAGTCCGGTGAGAGACTGCCGGCCCGGTCGGTCCTTCGACGCGACCCCGCCGACCAGTCGGAGCGCGCCGGCGAGGACGCTCACGACGCCGAGCGCGTAGAGGACGGCCACCGGGTGAACGCCGCCGTCGAGGTATCGAACGCGGAGCCGCCAGAGGAAGTCCCTGAGCAGGAGGAACGACAGCCCGGGAACGAACGTCGAGTACCTGATACCGCTTTCTTCGTCGCCGTAGCGCGCGCGCATCGGCACGGTGGCGACGCGCTTTTCCGCGACGTTCAGGTTCACGAGCAGGTCGTTCAGGAAGCCGTACTGGTCGTACAGCCGGTCGAAATCCAGCTCCGAGAGCGCCTCCGCCGAGATGGCCGTGTAGCCGTTCTGCGGGTCGCGGATGTGCCAGTAGCCGCTGGCGATGCGCGTCAGCCCGGACAGCAGGAGGTTGCCGAACAGTCGCCACGGCGGCATTCCCCGGCGGGTGTCCCGCGCGGCGAGTCGGTCGCCGACGGCGTAGTCGGCGTCTCCGTCGACGACGGGGTCGATGATGGCGGGCATGATATCCGGGTCCATCTGTCCGTCGCCGTCCATCACGACGACGATGTCCATCCCGTCGGCGAGAGCGCGCTCGTAGCCGGTCTTGACGGCCGCGCCGCGCCCGCGGTTGACCGGGTGTCGAATCGGGACGACGCGCCCGTCGAGCGACGCGCCGCCGTCGGCCGCGGCGACGACCGGTTCGGCCGCTCGCTCGTTCGCGCGCGCCGCGTGCCGCCGAATCTCCTCCCACGTCCCGTCGGTCGAGCGGTCGTCGACGACGTACGCGCGGTCGACGAACGCGGGGAGCGTGTCGACGACGCCGCCGACGAACCGCGCCTCGTTGTACGCGGGCACGACGACGCCGACGGCGTTACCGCGGTACATCGCCCCTCGCGTGCGACCCCTGTGTTGAACGCGGCGTGTCGACCGGTCCGCCGCCGCCGGGCGTGTCGTCCCGCGGCCGCGAATCGAGTTGGAGAGTGCGTAGGAACATCGATACTTCGATCCGGTGATTGGGCCGTTCGGGTCTTTGTTAGTCGTCAGCAACACGTATGTAAAGCCGAATTTCAGGCGTTTAGGACGGTTAGAACGGCTGTCTAACGTTCACGAAACCGCGACTAATCGAATCCGTATCACGTCCGTCGAGACTGTCTTGAAAAGCAGCATGTCGCCGTACTCGGGCCGGCGTACCGGGCGAACCGCGGCGTCAGATGGTGTCTCGGATCGAGTCCCAGTAGCTCGACGCGGTGACCACGTCCAGCCCGAGTTCGTCGATGTAGTCCATCGTCTCGGCGAACGCCGCCGGGCTGACGGAGCGTCCCTCTCCGGTCACGTCGTGGTACATGAGCACCGCGAGCTGGTTGTACTGGGCGGCGAAGTCGAGGGCCTTCTTCGCCTTCTGCACGTCGTCGCCGTCGGTCCGGCCGACGATTTGCGGGTCGGATATCGCGCCGGTCGGCCCCCCGACGGTCACGAACCCGAGGTAGTGGTAGTCGCTCGCGACGTCGAGCGCCGACTCGTTGTACCGGCCGTACGGCCAGATGATGAAGTCGGCCCCGCGTTCGAACCCGTTTTCGACGAGCCACGCCTTCGACTCCCTGATGCTCGCGCGCTGGTCGGCCGGCGAGAGGACGCGGAACGAGTCCGACTGCTGGGGGTGGCTCACCATGTCCCACCCCGACTCGACCATCTCGTCCATCCCCGACCGCGGGATGCGGTGGCTCGACCCGACGGTCCACGGGATGACGCCGACCACGCCGGGGAAGCCGTGGGACTCCAGTATCGGATACGCCGTGTCGTACTGACTCAGGGTGTTGTCGTCGAACGTTATCATCACCGACCCCGCGCCGGCCCGCGGTTTGGCCCGGAGCGAGTCGACGTAGAACCGCGCCGCGGTGCCACCGCCGGTGTACAGCTGGATGCTTATCTCGGTGACGTTCGTCAGGTCCGGCGACCCGGTGACGCGCTGCGGACCGAGGTCGAGGCGCTGCCAGCCTGCCTTCCAGATGTGCCGACCGAGAAGCAGCGTGTTGTCGTAGTCGGGCGCGGCGAGGCGAACCGTGATGCCCTCGGTGTCGGGCGTTTCGAGGTTGACGGCCAGCGAGAGGTCGGCCTCCGAGAGGTCGATACCGTCCTCGAACGTCCGGTAAATCCACACCCGCTCGTCGTCCGGCGTCGCTTCGAGCCGGAGCGACTGCGTCCCGCAGTAGACGACGTCCTCTTCGACGGCGTACCGCCCCGCGAACGTCCCCCAGAGCCGTTCGTCCTCGAAGTCGTCGACGAGCCATCCAACGTCTCTGAACCGCTCTCGGCTGTTGAACGCGACCGCCAGCGGGTCGCCCGCCGCGTCGACGCTCGGGTCGTCGTAGCTGAACCGCGGCGTCGGGACCGGTGGCTCGCTCGTCGCGGTCGCCTCGGGAGTACCGGCCGATTCACCGCCCCTCGCGACGCAGCCGCTGAGCACGGCGGCGCTCAGTCCAAGATACGAACGCCGTGATAGTTTCATACGGATAACTGTCGTCACGAGTCGATAGTAATGCCACTCGTAATTTCCGTAGCCACGGACTGACGGCGTCGGAAACCGCGACTGTCGCCGATTTTGACCCGTCCTTTCGCACAGTCTCTCGCCCGTTTCGCCGCCGTCGACCCGCCCGAATTCAGGGGCTTTCTCCCCGCCACCCGCGGTTACACACCGTTTACCAATCACCTCCCCGGTCCAACTGACGGGAAACATGTGTAACCGACGTCGGTCCCTCTCTCTCCAACTCTCGTCTCGCCCTTCGAGGCGACCCGGCCCCGACGCTCGACGGACGCCCGACAGTCACCGGGAACGCCCCGAGCACGCGGGTGGTCGCCGGTGAATCGCAGAACCTACCTGAAGACGCTCGGCGCGGTCGGCATCGGTGCCGCGCTCGCCGGCTGTAACACGCCGGACGAGGAGACGCCGACCGAGACGCCGACGACCGAGGAGACGCCGACGCCCGAACCGGACCTCACCGTCTTCGACGCGGTCGACGACCTCGGGATGGACCCGACGGGCCAAGAGCCGGTCGACGACATCCTCGACGGGGTGTACGGCGACGACACGGCCGTCGAGTTCCCGCCGGGAGACTACCTCATCACCCGCGAGCACGACTGGGACCGCGGCGTCTCGAACTTCCGACTCGTCGGCCTCGGCGACTCCCACAAGGACGTGCAGTTCGTCTTCCCGCCGGCGGACCCCGGCGAGCGGTTCCGGATGCTCCGAATCACGAGCGGGGACCACCACGTCCTGAAGAACTTCTCCGTCCAGCAGACCGACGACGACACCACGAGCGCCGACATCTGGCTCGCCAACGACGACGGCGCGCTCATCGAGGACGTCGAGTGGCTCGGTCGAACCCCCACGGACAGCCACGCGCGCGACCAACTGCTCCTCTTCGATTGCACTTCGGTGGAGGGCGTCAACGTCATCCGTCGCGTCTACATGCGCGAGGGCGCGGCGCTCCCCGGCTACCCGAACGGCGTCGCCGGGATTCGCATCACCGAGCGGTCGGTCGGCGAGGTCAGGATGATAGACTGCCACATCGAACAGCGCGGGTCGTCGTCGTTCCGCGCGACCCACACCCGCGGTGTCCTCCGCGTCGAGGGCGGCCTGTTCAAGAACAACGACAACACCAACATGCGCATCTCCGCGGGCGACCACCCCACGAAGACCTCGTGGATCAAGGGCGCGACGGTCATCGTCGACGCCGACAACCTCAACGAACACGCGCGGGAGGGCGACAGACTCGACAGTCCCGAGGGCCTCCGCATCGACTCGACGGGCCACGGCTACACGGGGGTTCTCATCGAGGACTGCGACTTCATCTTCCGGTCGAGTCCCTCCTCTCCGGGCATCATCACCGCCCCGACGTACGGGAGCCACGGCGGCTTCACCCTGCGTAACTGCCGCATCGTCAACGACACCGGCGTCCAGACCATCTACGCGGGACCGGTCGACACCGACATCGCGCGGGAGCCGTGGGGGATGGTCCTCGACAACGTCACCATCTCGGGGGCGTGCGAGAGCCAACCCTACGGCTCGGCGGTCGTCGTCGACGAGAACCGAAACGGCTCCCGCATCGTCGATAGCTGTATCCACCTGCCGAACGGCCGGGTCGGTGGCGTGCTCGTCAACCGCGCGTCGAACTGCGCCGTCGAGTCATCCAGCATCAACGTCAGCGGCCCGCCGACCCGGACCCGCGGCGTCGAACTCCTGCTCGATAACGTGTCCTACACCGCGACCTGCGCGTTCCGCGACGAGTGAGCCGACGCCGGTCCGTATTTCTCCAGTCAGACTGGTAGCAAACCTTACCCAGTAGCATGTTCTACCAGCGAACATGGCCACGTCGGTGAAGATGGACGACGACACGAAATCTCGTCTCGAACGGTTACAGGCCGAGATTCGGCTGCAGACCGGGACGCGAGTGACGCAGCAGGAAGTCTTGGCGCGGCTCGTCGAGAACGCCGTCGAGTCCAAGGCGGACCTCATCGACTCGTTCCGCGAGAAGCGTGTCCCGCTTTCGGAGTCCGAGCGCGAGCAGTTCCACGACGGGATGGTCTCGTCCGGCGTCACGACGACGGAAGACGACATCGACGACGTGCTGTACGGATGAGCGTCCTCGTCGATACCGGCGTGTTCTTCGCGCACCACGATACGGATGCCGACCGGCACGACCAAGCCGTCAGCGCGTTCGACGAACTGTTCGACGGGGAGTTCGGACAGCCGTACACGAACGACTACGTCCTCGACGAGACGGTAACGCTCACGCGCGCTCGAACGGGTTCGTTCGAGGCTGCGGATACCGTCGCCAGTCGCATTCTCGGCGAGGAACCGTTTCCGAACGTGTTCGAGCTGATTCACGTCGAACCGGACGACGTCCGGGCGTCGCTGGAGACGCTCCGTCGATACGAGGACCACGACCTCAGCTTCACCGATGCGACCATCGTCTCGCTGTGCGAGTCGCGTGGCATCGACGCCGTGTTGAGTTTCGACACGGATTTCGATGGACTCGTCGACCGCATCGAACCGAGATACTAGGGGTGTCTTCTCCGACCTGTTCGAGCCGAGTCGTTGGCGGCTCACCTACTCTTTGACATACCTATCAACTGGATTTCCATAAAATTCTACGCGGAATAAAATCACTACTGTCTGACGACATCCTCTCCGCCCAGCACGCCACTTCGGCACGCGCTCGGAATTCAAACAGCCTCGCGGCGAGTGGTGACGCGGCGACACCCAGTCTGCTCAGCGACCCCTGAAGTTGAGCCCCGGCGTCAGCGTGATGCCGGTCCTCGGTTCGTCCGACTCATCTCCGTCTCCGTCGCGGTCGGCGGTCGGTTCCTCTTCGGTCTCGTCGCCGCCCCGGTTGAACAGCGCGTGGTGCACGTAGCGGGCGAAGGGAACCGGGTCGTCGAGTCGCGCGAGGTCGAATCTCGGCTCGTGGTAGATGGAGGCGGCGACCTCCCAGACGGTCTTGGCGAGCGACGGGCGCTCGACGAGCGGCGAGTCGTCGCGGCGGACGCTCATCACGTAGCCGAGTTCGCCCCAGAGGTAGTGGGTGCCGACGCCGAGTTCGTACCCCGGTTCGATGCGGTGTTTCTGCCCGGTCGCCTGCAGCCAGTAGTAGTACGGGAAGTCGGCGCCCGCGCGAACGGTCGAGGGGAGCGACTGCCACATCCGGGGGTTGATTTCGATGAGTTTGAACTCGCCCGTCTCGGCGTCCTTGAGGTACTCGATGCACGCGAGGCCGTGCCAGTTGATGTGGCCGAGGAGCTTCCGCGCGACGGATTCGAGTTCGGGGTCGTACACCGAAGTCCGGTAGACGCCGCCGCCGCCGGTGTAGGAGTTCCCGCGAATCTGGAGGTGCTGGAACGTCGCGAGGGGCTCGCCGTGGTCGTACAGCGCCGCGAACATGTACTTGTCCTCGGTCGGGACGTAGTCCTGCACGATGGGGTCGTGTTTCATCTCGGCGTATATCTCGTCGGGGTCCGGGCGGTCGCCGGGGCGGACGTGGCGGACGCTCTTGACGATGTCGTACTCGTGGGGGTCGTAGCTGTCGACGTACTCGCCGGCGACGACGTTGTACCGCGGCTTGATAATCGAGGGCTCGTCGAACGCCTCGACCTCGCTGAACAGGCGGGTCCGCGGCATGGGGACGCCGGCCTCGACGGCGGCCTCGTAGAGGAGTTTTCGGTCGTGGACCCGGCGGAGCGTCTCGAAGTCGGGGACGACGAGGTCGACGTACTGCTCGAACTCGTCGAGGTACTTCGAGAAGATGTAGCCGTCTTCCGGCCGCGTCGGGATGATGGTCTTCACGTCCGGTCGGGCGGCGATGCCGACGAGGGCGTCCTTGTAGGCAACGAGGTCGTCTTTCGGGGCGGGAATGCGGACGAGTTCGTCGCAGAATCGGGACGAGGCCGCCGGCGTGTCGTCGTGTTCGGAGGCCATCACCGTGTGGATTCCCCGCTCGCCGAGCGACCGGATGCAAGTGTAGTTGCCCGACGGAACGAGCACCGAGTTCCGGGCGTGCGCGCGTTTGGACATGCCTGAACCGTCGCGCGGTGACGGAATTAGTATGGGTCCGCTAACGGGTTCGGGGTCGGTGCCGGGAGTCGGTTCTGACCGCTCGACTCGGGGGTCAGAGCGTGGGCGGCCGTCCGCGACGGGGTCAGACTGCGCCGTCGGGGGTTCGTCGCGTCGCCGACCGAACTGCGGATTCGAACGCGCCCGACCGGATTCGATTCGTGAGAGTCGAGAAAACCGACGGTTTCGGCTCGGTTATCCACAGCATACCGGGGCGAGAGAGATGGTCTCCACGGTCAGCGGACCTGCCGAGTCGGCGAGGCAGACGCTCTCGTCCGAGAACGGTTCGGTTCGGCGCGGTGCCGCGGTGCCGACGGTTCAGGCGGAGCGTCGCCGCCTCAGAGCACGTCGTCGTCGAGTCCGCCGGGGTCGCCGGCGGTGTCGAAGAGGTTGTTCTGGGCGCTCTGGACGAAGTCGGACTGGACGCCGTCCTCGTCGTCGACGGGGGCACCGTAGGCGTCCATTCCCATCGAGAGGAGCTCCTCGACGGCCTGTTCTTCGCTGATGAACTCTTCGTCGACGAGCTGTTCGAACTCGACGAGCAGTTCGTCCGGGAGATTGACTTCTACGACGGGCATAGAGACGCGTTCGTGCTCGATGTACTTGAGCGGCCGGGTGTGAGTAGTTCGTGCCGAGCGTGGTAATCGGTCGCTCCGCGTGACAGTCCGCGTCGCCCGGCAGTCGTAACCGCGTGTCTTATCAGCGCCCGGTCAGTCCGTCCACGCGACGAACGGCGTCGATTTCCGACGCCCCCGAGCGAGGGACCGACGTGACACGCGACACAGACCCGGCGACCGAGGACGCCGCCCCCGCCGAGAGCGACGCGCTCGGCTGGCTTCCGGAGCGCGTCGAACTGCCGAGCGACGAGTGGGTCATCTATCCCCCCGGCGAGCCGCGGCCGGCGAACTTCGCGCTCCGCTTCGAGAAGGCCGTCCCCGCGGTGCTCGTCGGTATCGACCCCGGCGACTCGCTGGGCGTCCACGTCCTCCCGCATCCGGGCGGCCTCTCCGTCTCGGCGCGGTTCGGCGGCGTCGTCGACGACTCGGTCCGCGAGTTCGAGCCGCCGGCGTCGGACGAGGACCGCGAGGCGGTCGCCGCGTGGGTTCGGACGTGGGTCGACCGCGTGGACGACCGGGCCGAACGGGCGCGCATCCGGGCGGCCTGCGCGCCGGTTCCCAACGCCGGCGACCGCGTCTCGCGGGCGCTCTTCGAGCACTTCGGGGGCGCGGACGCCGTCGCGGCCGCGGTGCTCGAACGGAACACCGCCGCGCTCAGGCGCGCGTCGGGGGTCGCAGAGCAGACCGCGACCGACTTGCTCGTCCACTACGGCACCGACGCGGAGTGGGAGCACTACCGCAGCCACCGCGACGCCGCCCCGTGACTCAAATCGCGATTTGACTCTCGCGTAGGGTTATTCCCGTCCGCGACGATTAACGGGTATGTCCCTGACACGACGCACCTTCCTCGGTTCGACCGCCCTCCTCTCGTTCGGTCTCCTCGCCGGCTGCGTCGGCGACGGCGGGTCGGACGACGGCGCGACGACTGACGACGAGACGACCGACGAGCCGACGGACACGACGGACGACCTCCCGGACGGAAACGGCACCGACGACGGCACCGGCGGCACCCGCCCGTCCGGCGGTCCCGGCATCTCGCTCGTCGGCGTCGACGACACTCCCGACGTGCCCGTCGAACACGAAATCGAGATAACGGAGGACCTCGCGACCGAGGACCACCCGCCGCAGGTCCGCATCACGCTGACGAACACCGGCGACGAGGTCGTCGAGGTCGGCGAGGGGAGAACGGTCTTCTTCCAGTACGTCTCGGACACGACGAACGACCTCATCTTCCTCCCCGCGGACGGCGAGTATCCCGCCGAGGCGGGCTGTTGGCGGCTCGAAGACCACATCGCCGTGACCGAGGAGTACCGGATTCTCTCGCTCGAACCCGGCGAGTCGCGGTCGGAGCTGCTGAACCTCTACGGCGTCGCCCAGTCCGAGGACGAGGAAGCGAGCTGTCTCCCGGTCGGCGAGTTCCGCTTCGAGGCTGACTTCGCCACTGGCGGGCTCTCGGGGTCCGCTGACGACGACAGACGGGAGGCGACGTGGGGCTTCTCGCTCACGCTGGAGTGAGGGCCGCGGGTACCGAACGCGACCGTCGACGCCGCCAACGCCGTCGACTCGGGGGCTACTCGGCTTCCTTTGCGGCGGTCGAGTCCGAGACGACCGACCACCCCGAAGGGTCGATGTCGTGTCCTTCGACCGTTCCACGACGACCGAGAGCGCCTCCCGCATCGCCGGGTTGTCCAGTACCGTCTCTAGGGAGTCTGCGGCAATTCACTCGCCCCTATTCGAGCGGTCTGTTCTCGGGTTTGATGCGTGGCTTCGGTTCGGAGCCGTCGGCGAACGCGGGTGGGAGCGTTGGCTATACCGCCCTCCCATGGTCGGTTGAATATATACGCCGCGGGGACGAAACCGTCGTCGTATGTCGAACGCTAGCGCACCGAATTCCGAACTCACGGGCCCGACCAGACTCACGCTCAAGGTCTGGCACCCGGACTGCTGGACGCTGGAAGTGACGGAGAACGTCGACGCCGGGGTCACCGCTCACACCGTGTACAACACGCCCGAAGACACGGTCAAGGGACACTTCACGGTCTACGCCGACCGGGTCGAGGACATCGACGATTTCGTCCGCGCGACCGAGCGGTCGCGGTTGACCGACTCCGTCTCCGAGTTGAGCCCCCGCCACGAGTTCGACAACGGCGCGTCGAACGTCGGTAACACGACGCGGGAGATGATGGTCGAGTACGACCCCGAAAACAGCATGACCGACTCGCTTCTGTCGCACGGCTTCGTCCACGACGCGCCCGTCCGCGTCGACGACGGATGGGAGTACTGGCCGGTCATCGACACCGACGACCGGGCCGACCTCCGCGAGCGCCTCGACTCGCTGGAGGCGGCGAATCAGGCCGAAATCATCGTCACCAAGGTCACCTCCGTCGCCGGCGCGAAGAACCACGTCTCGCACCAACTGGACAAGCTCTCGAACCGCCAGCGCGAGGTGTTCGAACTCGCTTGCCGGCGCGACTACTACACGTGGCCGCGGGCGACGACGACGCGGGAACTGGCCGACGAACTCGACATCTCGAAGACCACGCTGCTCGAACATCTCCGGAAGGCCGAGGCGAAACTCCTCAACCAGTACGCGGAGTCAACTCCGTAACGCCGTCGACCCCGCTCGTTATTCGATTCGATAACTTTCTCCCCGGTTTACTCCGGACACGGTGGTGTCGGCTCGACGGGTCGCGCCCGCGGTACCGACAGCGTCTTTCCGTTCAGTCGGCCCCCTGTGGCGCGCGCCACGTACAGTCCGTACAGCGTTCGATTCCGTGTCGCGTCTGCGTCTCCGAACCGCACTCCGGGCATCGTTGGGCCGACAGTCGCCCCGTGACTGAGTTCGTCATGGCTGAGTCCTCGGCGGAGGGCGAGTTATACTAGTGTCTGTCCATGGGAGGGTGGCCCTGGTGAGCGGTCGGGCGAGCGTACACGCCGCAACTCCGGCTTCGGAGTTCGCCCGCCCGCTGGAGTCGGCTACAGGCGTGTTCTATCTCGATCGGATGTCCGTCCACTCCGGCGAGTATCTCGTCTATCGGCGTCGGTCCGCGGCGGTCGAGAAGCGCGAGCACCGCCCGCTCGACCTCGTCCGCCCGCTCTCTCACGCACACCGACGCGCTTCCGAGTCGCGTTTCGTCCGGCGTTCGTCTCTCGGCGTCCGGTCGTCTTCGACTCGCTCGTCGCTGGTCGTGACCATACCGGTGGTGTTCGCTTCGCGGTTATATACCCATCCCCGACTATGATACGGTCCGGCCGACGATTCGGGTCGAAACTTCCCAGCTGTTGATGTTTGGTGCCTAATCCTCAAAACCCTTAGAGACCTCCTGATGAGGATTAATTTCGGAATATCGTGGGACTATCAAACCCATTACAACAGCGTTCATATATATTTTCCATTGACGACCCCGACCATAGTAGCACATCCGTATAACTACCTCCTGTTCAAGGCTCTGGGTAGGATTATCATGTCAGACTCAGAGGCGAGAACGGCGAGAGAGGAGTGGGGAAGCCGGTTCGGCTTCCTCATGGCGATGCTCGGCGCGATGGTGGGCGCGGGCAACATCTGGCGCATGCCGTTCACGACGGGCGAAAACGGCGGCGGCGCCTTCCTCGTGGCCTATATCCTCCTGTTGTACCTCATCGCGGTTCCCGGACTGATGGCCGAGACGATGATCGGCCGCTACACGAACAACGGGGTCATCGGGGCGTTCAAGCAGGTCCTCGGGAGCAAGCGGGCGCAGGGTCTCGGCCTCGTGGTCCTCATCGTCAACGTGGCGCTGATGTCGTACTACGCGCCCATCATCGGCTGGGCGCTCTACTACGCCGGCCACTCGGTGCTCATGACGTTCACCCAGCCGGGGTTCCAGCCGCAGGCGTTCTGGGATGGCTTCATCAACAACCCGGCGCTCGTCGTCGGGATGCACACGGTGACGATGGCCGGTTTGGCCGGCGTCCTCGTGTTCGGTATCCGCCGCGGCATCGAGCGCGTCGTGAAGTGGATGATTCCGCTGCTCGTCGTCGCGCTCGTGGCGGTCTCGATTCGCGGCATCACGCTCCCCGGCGGCATGGAAGGCGTCGCGTTCGTCTTCACGCCAGATTGGGGCTACCTCACCCGCGGCAGTACGTGGGTCGCGGCGCTCAGTCAGGCGCTGTTCTCGACGGGTCTCGGGTGGGGTATCGCGCTGACCTACGGGAGCTACCTCAGCCGGTACGACGACGTGCCGCTCGGCGGCGGCCTGTTCACCGCCATCGGGAACACGAGCATCGGCCTGCTCGCGGTGTTCGCCACGTTCCCCGTCGTCTTCGCGTTCGGACTCGAACCGAGCGCCGGGTCGAACCTGCTTTTCATCTCGATGGCGCAGGTGTTCCCCGAACTCCCCGGCGGGAGTCTGTGGGCCATCGTGTTCTTCGTCTCCTTCTTCTTCGCGACGTTCACCTCCGGCCTCGGCATCACCGAGGTCGCCGTCACCACCGTCTCGGAGGAGACGCGGCTCTCTCGGACGGGTGCCGTGCTCGCGTCCTGCGGCGCTATCTGGCTGTTCGGCCTCCCGAGCGCCTACTCGTCGGCGTTCCTCGGGCGGATGGACTTCATGTTCGGGAGCTTCGGCCTCCCGCTCGCGACGCTTTCCATCATCGCGCTCGTCGCGTGGAAGTTCGGTCCCGAGCGCGCCCGCGTTCTCGACCTCAACCGTAACGCCGGCATCTACGTCGGCCCGTGGTGGAATCCGGTCGTGAAGTACGTCATCCCCGTCGTGATGGTGTTCATCCTCGGCTACGGCGTCTACTCCAGCATCGGTACGTCGAACCAGCGGCTGATGCTGCTCGGCGTCGCGTTCATGGCCGCGCTCGTCGTCGTGAGCACGGTCGTGATGAGCGTCGTCGGCGACGAGCCGCCGTCCGGTTCCGCGGCCGTCCCGGGGGGTGACGACTGAGATGGCCCTCTCGACGCTCACGTGGGTCTCGATGCTCGTCTCGCTCCTCCTGTTGCCCGGCGTCGCGGCCGCGGTCCTCGTCAGGTCGCTCCGAACCGAGGAGCGCAAACTCGCGCTCTTACGGGAACAGGACGACGTCGATAGCTACTCGCCGCGGGCGCTATCCGACCTCCGCGAGTGGATTCGCGCGAACCCCGACGACCCCTACGCGCCGATTGCCCGCCGCCGCTACAACGAGTGCGTGCGGTCGCTCCGAGCGATTGACGAGCCGCATTACGACTGGTCAGACGAGCAAATCGCCCGGCTCGAACTGGTGGACGAATGAACGGAAACGACGCCGACGAACTCGCGAACGAGAGTGAGTTCGAGTTCGACGACCTCACCACGGACGCGTCGTTCACGACCATCGACACGCACACCGAGGGCGAACCGACCCGCATCGTCGTCGACGGCATCGACCGCGCCGCGCTCGCGGGCGACTCGGTTCGGGAGCGCCGCGACTCGTTCGCCGAGACCCACGACTGGGTACGCGACCTGCTGATGCGGGAGCCCCGCGGCCACGACGACATGTTCGGAGCGGTCGTCGTCGCCTCCACCCGTCCCGACGCGGACCTGGGCGTCTTCTTCATGGACAGTCGGGGCTATCTCGACATGTGCGGCCACGGGACCATCGGCGTCGTCTCCGCGCTCCTCGAACTGGGGCGACTCGACCGACGCGAGACCGTCCGCGTCGAGACGCCGGCCGGACTCGTCGAGGCGACGCCCGAATACGCGCCTGACGGCGGCGTCGAGCGCGTCACGATAGAGAACGTCCGGTCGTTCGTCTACGACGAGGCGACCGTCCCGGTCTCGTTTCTCGACTCGCCGCTCCGCGTCGACGTCGTCTACGCGGGCAACTTCTTCGCGCTGGTCGACAGCGACCAGCTCGACCTGCCCGTCGAACCGCGATACGCATCGACCTTCGTCGATTGGGGCCTCGAAATCCGCGACGCCGTCAACGAGCACCTCGATATCGTCCACCCGCTCACCGGCGAGGCGGGCTCGGTCTCGATTACCGAGATATACGGCACGCCTGACGAGGTGGACCGGAGCATCGTCGTCTTCGGCGAGGGACAGGTCGACCGCTCGCCCTGTGGGACCGGAACGTGCGCGAAGATGGCGCTCCTCCACGACGCCGGCGCGCTCGACATCGGCGAGTCGTACCTCCACGAGAGCATCGTCGGCACGCGCTTCGAAGGCAGACTCGTCGCGGCCGAAGAGCGGGACGGCGTGACGCTGACGACGCCGCTCATCACCGGTTCGGCCCGCATCACGGGAAAACACACGTTCGTCAAAGACGCGAAGGACTCGCTTTCCGGGTTCAGCATCTCGGCGGAGTAGCGGGTTCGGACCGCCTCCTTTTTCCGAATCAGTCCATCCCGCTCGATAGTTCCACGTCGTCGTTCTCCAACTCGCCGCCGGCCGGCGTCCCGCGCACGTCGCCCTCGCGCCACGTCCCCCGGCGGAACCAGAGCCACGCGATGAACGCGCCCGCGACGTTCGAGACGAAGAACGCGATCCAGATTCCTCGCACGTCGATGCTCCCGAGGAACCAGAAGTCAGTCGGCAGGAGCCCCTGCGACGCGACGAAGGCGACCGGAAGCCGGATACCGGCGAGCGTGACGACCGATATCACCGCGGCGATGAGCGTCTTGCCCGCGCCACGGAAGCCGCCGGTGAAGGCCCGCATGATGCCGATGAAGCCGAACGACAGCGAGACGTACCGCAGGAACTGCGCCCCCACGTCGAGGACCGCCGCGTCGGTGGTGAACACCGAGACGATGGGCTCAGGAACGAGGAAGATGGCGAGTCCGAGCAGGCCGAGGACGAAGAACAGGCCCTTGGCCGCGACGTAGTTCGCCTGCTCCGCGCGGTCGTACTTCCCCGCGCCGATGTTCTGGCCGGACATCGTCTCGACGCCGCGGGCGACGGCGATAGCCGGGAGGAAGATGACCGAGAACACGCGGGTCCCGATGCCGAACGCCGCGACGACGGAGGTCGAAAACAGGCCGACGACGATGAGAAGCGCGTTGATGGAGAGCGCGCGGCCCGTCCCCTCGATGCTGGCGGGGATGCCGATGCGGAGAATCTTCCGCAGGTACCGGAAGTCCGGTCGCATGTCCGTGAGGTGAATCTGGATGCCTCTGGTGCCCGATACCATGATGGCGATGCCGACGACCATCGCGAGGACCCGCGAGATGACGGTGGCGATGGCCGCGCCCTGAATCCCGAGTTCGGGGAACTGAATCGGGCCCAGCGCCCACCCGTTGATGAAAAACGGGTCGAGGACGACGTTGAGGACGACGGTCCCGAACATCACGAGCATCGGCGTGATGGTGTCGCCCGCTCCGCGCATCAGCGAGATGAACACGAAGAAGCCGAACATGAACGGCAGACCGAGCGCGATGACCTGCATGTAGGCCGTCGCGCCCGGCAGCACGTCCGGCGAGGCCCCGAGGAAATCGAGGAACGGGCGGACGAGCGGGTAGCCGAGCGCGCCGAGCATCGCGGACCCGAGGAACGCGAACGTGACGGTCTGGGAGGCCGCGTACTCGGCTTTGTCCGTCTCCTCGGCCCCGGTGTGCTGGGCGACGAGGACGCTCCCGGCGACGGACAGCCCCATCCCGAGCGAGATGAGGAGAAACACCATCGGGAAGGCGAACGAGATGGCCGCGAGCGCCTCTGTCGAGTACTGGCCGAGCCAGAACGTGTCCGCGAGGTTGTACGCCGTCTGGAGCAGGTTCGTGACGACGATGGGGAGCGACAGGTAGAGAAGCGGCTTGACGATGCCGCCCTCGGTGAGGTTGAGTTCCTCTTGTCCCTTGAACAGGCTCATTCGTCCACCTCCGACCCCGGCGTCCAGCCGAGGTGGAGTTCGAGGGCGTCTTCGACGACCCGCCGGGTCTCAGCGGGGTGTTCGCCGAGCGCGACGGCGCGGGCGTGCGCGCCGTTGCTCATGGTCGTGACGAGCCGCGCGATTTCCGCCGGATCGGTCTCATCGAACACCCCCGTTTCGACGCCGTCGCGGACGATGTCGGCGACGGTTCCGCGCATCACGTCGTCGAGGTCGAGGAAGCGCTCGCGGAACAGTTCGTGGTAGGGCGCTTGCGCCTTCAGTTCCATGAGCGCCACGGGGAAGCCGTCGACGTCGGGGTCCTCGGGGTTGAACACCGCGTCGAGAACCGCGTCGAGCCGCTTTCCGGGGTCGGACGCGCCGCACGACAACTTCGACTCGAATCGCTCGATTCGGTCGTCGAGGAAGGCGTTGAGGAGCTCCTCTTTCGTGTCGAAGTGGTAGTGAATCGCGGCGCTCGTCACCGACGACTCGTCCGCGATTCGCTGTACCGTGAGGCCGGCGTACCCGTGTTCGCAGAGCGCCCGGTTGGTCGCCCCGAGTATCTCGGCCCTGGTCTCTGCGTCCATCTTCTGTCCCGGCTTACTGACCGGTCAGTTAAGAGACTTTGGACCGCGAACCCCTTCGTCAGGGCGACTCACGGCCGGCCGTCTGCCAGAGTTTCTAAGTGGCCGAGCCGGGTACCCGAGTGTAGTGCCTCTCTCGCTGTCACCGTACGTGGGTGCGCTTCTCCTCGCGACCGCGATTTCCGCCGGGGTCGCGAGCTACGGCTGGCAGTACCGCGACGAACCGACCGGACGGTGGTTCATCGCCCTCGCTTTGAGCGCCAGCGGCTGGGCGCTGGTCGAGGCGTTTTACCTCCTCGCCGACTCGGCGTCCGCCCGCCTCCTGTGGTACGTTCTCATCTTGATACCCGCGGAGGCGGCGGTCTTTTTCACCCTGCTTTTCGCCCTCGAAATCGCGGGCTACGAGCGGTTGGTCTCTCGCCGCACCGCCGCGCTGTTCGCCGTGTGGCCCACGTTGACCGTCGTGGGGGCGGTAACGAACGCGCTCGGACTCCACACGCTGCTGTGGGAGTCGCTGTCGTTTTCGACCACCGGTGGAATCACGACGGCCGATGTCGTCTACGGACCGTTGTTCTGGGTGGATATTGTCTACAGCTACGTCGCGGTCGGGGCCGCGCTCGTCGTCCTCGGCATCCACTGCCTGCGGAGCCGACAGATATACCGAAAGCAAGCGCTCCTTCTGTTCGTCGCGGTTCTCGTTCCCCCCATCGTCGGCGCGGTGTATCTCTGGACGCCGTTTTCGCCCGCGAACCCCATCGCCATCTCGTTCGCCGCCACGTCGTCGCTGCTCGCCATCGGGCTCTCGCGGTACCGAATCCTCGACATCAGCCCCATCGCGCGGGACCTCGTCATCGAGCGGATGGCAGACCCCGTCATCGTCGTCGACCGAAAGGACCGGCTGGCCGACACCAACCCGTCGGCGAGGGCGCTTTTCGACGTGGAGCCCTCGTCGCTGGGGACGCCCGTCGCCGACGTGTTCGACGCGGAGGTCGCCGAGGCCCTCGAAACCGACGGGGAGCTCCGGGTCGTCGACGACAACGGCGAGGCGCGCTACTTCGAGGTCGACAGGTCGGCCGTGACCGACGGCCGTGACGCGGTTCGCGGCCACCTGCACATCCTCCACGACATCACCGAGCGCCGCGTCCGCGAGCGGTGGTTCCGCGCGCTCACGGAGAACGCCTCCGACCTCATCTTCGTCCTCGACGCCGACGGCTCGGTCAGCTACCTGAGCGACTCGGCCGCGCAGACGCTCGGCGCCGACGCGGACCCGAGCGAGGTTCGGTCGCTGGCGCGGTTCCTCCACCCCGACGACGAGGACGCCGCCGTCGAGACGTTCCGGGAGGCGCTGGCGCGCCCCGACGAGGACGCCACCGCCGAACTCCGGTTCCGTAGTTCGACCCGCGGGTGGCGCGTCTTCAGCGTCCGGTGTCGGAACCTTCTGGACGACCCCGTCGTCGGCGGCGTCGTCGTCAACGCCCACGACGTGTCCGACCGGCGCAAGCACGAACAGCAGCTCGAAACGTTCGCGAACGTCGTCTCGCACGACCTGCGCAACCCGCTGAACGTGGCGGAGGGCTACCTCGAACTGGTGAAGGGGGCGGAGCGCCCCGACCCGGACCACGTCGAGCGAATCGAGGCGGCCCACGACCGCATGGGCGAGATTATCACCGACGTGCTCGCGCTCGCCCGCGGCGGCACGGTCGACGAGCGCGAGACGGTCTCGCTCGACGCCGTGGCGACCGAGGCGTGGGCGAACGTCGACACCAAATCGGCCGCGCTCGAGGTGGCCGAAAGCGCGTCGTTCATGGCGGACCGGACTCGGCTCCTCCAACTGTTCGAGAACCTGTTTCGGAACTCCGTCGAGCACGCCGGCGACGGCGTGACCGTCACCGTCGGCGCGACTCGGGACGGCTTCTACGTCGAAGACGACGGGCCCGGTGTCCCGTCGGAAGACCGCCCGAAGCTCTTTGAATCCGGCTTCACGACCGCGGCCGACGGCACCGGCTTCGGCCTCGCAATCGTCCGCACCATCGCCGACGCCCACGACTGGTCGGTCGGCTACGAGGACGCCGCGGACGCCGGCGCTCGGTTCGTGATTCGGGGCGTCGAACGCGCCGAGGACCCGGTTCAGGCGTCGAGCTCGGCGTCGTCCGACGACGCCTAACCGCCGCCTGCGGACCGCCGAGCCGGGACGACCGGACCTACCAGAAGCGGTTCTCGTCGAGCCGTCGCAGCGCCTCCTCGATGGTCGCCTCGTTGCGGGAGAAGGTAAACCGGACCCAGTCCGCGGACCCCTCGGTGTAGAAACTGCTCCCGGGGACGACCGCGACGCCGGCCTCGCGGACGAGTCGGTGCGCGAACTCGGCGTCGTCGGCGTCGCCCGGATAGCGCGTCAGCATGTAGTACGCGCCGTCCGGTTTCACGGGGTCGAGGCCCACATCCCGGAGCCCGTCGTACAGCAGTTCGCCGCGGCGTTCGTACGAGTCCGAGAGGTCGTCGTAGTAGTCCGCCGGGAGCGAAAGCGCCTCCACCCCCGCCCGCTGGAACGGCGTCGGCGCGCAGATGCTCGTGTAGTCGTGGACCTTCCGGAGTTCGGCCGACAGCGGCTCGGGCGCGAGCGCGAACCCGACGCGCCAGCCCGTCACGGAGTACGTCTTCGACAGCCCCGTGCAGACGACGGTCCGGCCCGCGAGTCCGTCGATTTCGACCGGACTGACGTAGTCGTCGGCGTAGACGATGTGCTCGTATATCTCGTCGGTGACGACGACGAGGTCCTCCGCCTCGGCGACCTCCGCGACGAGTTCGAGTTCGGCGGGCGAAAAGACGTTCCCCGTCGGGTTGTGGGGGTGGTTGAGAATCAGCATGGACGCGTCCTCGGCGGCGTCCCACAGCGCGCCGGCGTCGAGTTCGAGGCCGTCGGTGATGTCGAGCGGCATCGGCTCTCCCCCGGCGAACTGGACGGCCGGGATGTAGCTCTCGTAGGTCGGCTCGAAGTAGATGACGCCGTCGCCGGGGTCGCAGAGCGCGAGGAGCGTCGAGACCACCGCCTCGCTCGTCCCGGTGGTGACGGTGACCTCTGTTTCGGGGTCGTAGCGGACGCCCTTCCACTCGGCGTAGCGCTCCGAGACCGCCTCGCGGAGTTCCGGGAGCCCCCACGTGATGGTGTACTGGCTCGACGTGTCGATTGCCTCCTTGGCGGCCTCCTTCACGCTCGCCGGCGTCTCGTCCTCGTCGGGAATGCCCTGCGAGAGGTTGATGGCGTCGTGTTCGTGCGCCTCGCGGGTCATCTCCCGGATGACGGACTCGCGGGTTCCCGCGACGCGCTCGCTCCCGATGGGCCGGGAGAACGCGGTCGGATGTGGCATACGTGGGCTGGGACTGGCTGACACAAGAAGCTTGGCGGACGCCATCGGGAGCCCGAGTCGCACACCCCGACGAACGTTTTAATGCGATGAGGCCGACGTACCTCCTGTATGTCGAACCGTCGTGGGCCGGACTTCGAAACGAGGATGGCCGAAGACGAGGAGATACCGCCTCCGGCGTCGTTCGTCGAACAGGCCACCGTTACCGACGACTCCGTCTACGGCGAGTTCGAGGAGAACTGGCCCGACTGCTGGGGGAGAGCGGCGGCGACGCTCGACTGGTTCGACCCCTACGAGTCGGTCCTTCCGGCCGACGAACCCCCGTTCGAGTGGTTCGCCGGGGGGACGTTGAACGCCTGCTACAACTGCCTCGACCGGCACGTCGAAGCCGGGGCCAAGAACCGCGTCGCCATCAAGTGGGAGAGCCACCTCGGCGAGACGCGAACGTACACGTATCAGGACCTCTACCGCGAGGTCAACGAGTTCGCGGCGGCGCTCCGCGCGCAAGGCGTCGAGGAGGACGACGTGGTCACGCTCTACATGCCGATGATTCCCGAACTGCCCATCGCCATGCTCGCGTGCGCCCGTATCGGCGCGCCCCACAACGTCGTCTTCGCGGGACTGTCGGCGGACGCGTTGGCGACGCGACTGGAGAGCGCGGACTCGGCGTTCCTCGTCACCTGCGACGGCTACTACCGGAGAGGGAGCGCCATCTTCCTGAAGAGCAAGGCCGACGACGCCCGTCTCAAGGCCGCCCACGACCTCGAAGAGATGGTCGTCGTCGAGCACCTCGGCGAGACCGCACACCTCGGAGCGGGACAGCACACCTACGACGAACTGGTCGACGCCCACGCCGGCGCGGAGGTCGACCCGGTCGAGCGGACGGCCGACGACGTGCTGTTTCTCATCCACACGTCGGGGACCACGGGCGAACCGAAACGAGTCGAACACGTCACCGGCGGCTACCTCGCCCACGTCGCGTGGACGTCGCAGGCGGTGTTGGACCTCAAGCCGGAGGACACCTATCTCTGTACGGCGAACATCGGCTGGATTAGCGGCCACTCGTACGTCGTCTACGGCCCGCTGGCGCTCGGAACGACGACGGTCATGTACGAGGGAACGCCGAACTACCCGGAGAAGGACCGCATCTGGGACCTCATCGAGGAGAACGCCGTCGACGTGTTCTACACGGCCCCGACGGCGATTCGGTCGTTCATGAAGTGGGACACGTCGCTCCCGGCGTCGCGGGACCTGTCGAGTTTACGCCTGCTCGGCACAGTCGGCGAGCCAATCAACCCGCGGGCGTGGAAGTGGTACTACGAGCACATCGGCAACGAGAACTGCCCCATCGTCGATACGTGGTGGCAGACCGAGACCGGCGGCATGATGATAACGACCCTCCCGGGCGTCAAGAACATGAAGCCCGGCACCGCCGGGCCGCCGCTGCCGGGCGTCGGCGCTCGGGTCGTCGACGGCCGCGGCGAGGAAGTCCCTGCGAACGAGGCGGGGTATCTCGTTCTCACTCGCCCGTGGCCCGGCATGCCGCTCGCGCTGCGACACGGCCAGCGGTGGGGCGAGGAGGCGGCGAAGCTCGACGTGGGCGGCTGGCACTACTTCACCGGCGACGGCGCGAAAGTGGACGAAGACGGCTACGTCACCGTGCTCGGGCGCGTGGACGACGTCATCAACGTCTCGGGGCACCGCCTCGGGACGATGGAAATCGAGTCGGCCATCGTCGACGTCGAGGGCGTCGTCGAGGCCGCGGTCGTCAGCGTCGACGACGCCGACACGGGCGGTATCCACGCGTACGTCACGCTGGAGACGGGCGTCTCCGGGAGCGACGACCTCCGCGAGCGAATCGGCTCGCACGTCCGCGAGCGCATCGGTCCGATTGCCACTCCGGACGCCGTCGTCTTCACGCCCGACCTCCCGAAGACGCGGTCCGGGAAGATCATGCGTCGGTTTCTCGAGAATATCACCAACGGCGAGGAGTTCGGCGACACGTCCGCGCTTCAGAACCCGGAAATCGTCGGCGAACTCGAATCCATCGTCCGAGACAGCTGACGACGTTTCGGATAATACTCTCTCTACGAAATCTTGTTTCTACCCTGATGAGCGGTGTTCTTCCCCGCTCGCTGGCTTCTCTGTGTCTCCGTTCTCCTTTTACCGGAAGATTTAGTTCGCTCTTCGATATTATTCCGAAACGAATGCCGGGCGGAGACTCCGAGCCGACGCCGTTGTCCGCGGGTGGGTACGAGCAACTGCGACGGTCGACCGAGACGTACCGCGAGGACCTCGTGCTTCGACTCGGCGCGGAAGTCGGGCTCACGCCGGCCGAGATGAGTCAGTTCGAACCCGCACACGTGACCCAGCGGCGACACCGGGGAACGGAGCTCCACTTCCTCGCCGTTCCGACCGACGGCCGGGAGGCGTACCTACCGAACGAGGTCGAACACGACGTTCGCAAGTACGTCACGACGACGGACATCGACGAGACTGAACGGGTACTTCCGGTCACGCCGCGGCGTCTGCAGATGCTCGTGGCGTCGGTCGGAACGCGGGCCGCCGAACGAACCGGCCGCGAGGGGTTGGCGGACGTTTCGACCCGCGACCTGCGTCGGCACTTCGCCCGAACGATGCTCGGTGACGGCGTCCCGCCGAGCGTCGTCATGCGAATCGGCGGCTGGGACCGCATCGAGAGTCTCGCGCCGCTCCTCGACGAACCGAGCGAAGACGAGGTGCTCGATGCGCTCTCGCCGGACGCCGTCGACAGCGGCGGGCGTCCCGCGGGCGGCGATGCCGACCGAGTGCGTCAGGTCGTCGAGACCGCCCGAAGCGTCGGGTCGGCACTCTCGGGGGTGAACACGCGAGGCGAGGTCGAACAGGCCGTCTGTGACGGACTCGCCGATTCGAGCCACTACCGTTTCGCTTGGATAGCGTCGGACGAAACCGATGCGCGAGCGGAACTCACCGTCGCCGGACTCGACGAGGAATCGCTCGAAGCGGTTCGTCGCTCGCTCGGCGGTCGAGACGCGGACTTCGCTCGACGCGCGTGCGATACCGGTGCCGTGCAGACCGTGCGTATCGACCTGCCGCCGAACTCCGAGAGCGGCCACCTCGCTGTCGTTCCGCTGGTACACGGCGAAACCGCCTACGGCGCGCTCTACGTCGCGCTAGCTGAGGAAGCGGCCTCCGACGCCGAGACGGACGTACTGGTGACGCTGGGCCGCCACGTCGGACAGGCTATCGCCGCCGCGGAGCGTCGGAAGCTACTCCTCGCCGACACGGTCGTTCAACTGGAGTTCGAATCATCGGACGAACAGGACGTGCTCGTCGGACTCTCCGCGGACCTCGGTTGTTCGGTTCGACTCCGCGGCGTCGTTCCTATCGAGGAGCGGTCGCTGCTGTGCTTTCTCACCGTTCGGGGGGCGACGACGGACGCGGTGTTCGACGAGTTGCAAGCCACGGACGCCGTCGAACACATCCGCCTGATCCGCGACCGGGGAACGGAGTCGCTCCTCGAAGTCGCGCTCTCCGCGGGGTCGACGATTACGACGCTCACGTCCTACGACGGAACCGTCTCGCGGTTCGTCGCGGAGGACGGCGTGGCCCGTTTCGTCGGCGAATTTTCGAACGAAGCGCCGCTCCGAGACGTGATGTCCGACCTGACCGACGCGTATCCCGCCACCGAACTCGTCGCGAAACAGGAGGTCGAACGGCCCACGCGAAACACCGCCGACTTTCGGGAGTCGCTCGTGGCGCGACTCACTGACAAGCAACAGTCCGTCCTGCGAGCGGCCTATCTCGCCGGGTACTTCGAGTGGCCCCGCGGTAGTACCGCCGAAGACCTCGCCGATTCGATAGACATCTCGTCGCCGACGCTCCACCAGCACCTCCGAACCGCACAGCAGAAACTCATGACCGCGTTCTTCGACGATGACAGCGACGAACACGCTTCGACCCTAAACCCTTAGGCGTGCGACCGGTTAGCACACGAACGTTCATTATTGACTGAAATTTTATCAATACATCTCGATAGTTGTTTATATCTTCTGTATCCCTCTCTGGAGCCTATCGAACCGAGTTTAGACTGCTATTCATAATAGTGATGTTAATTTTCGATAATTAGTTACCCTACTTATGCCCCTTGTGGTGGCTCGTTAACACGACATATGGCACAGGGTGACACCGAACTGGAGGCACGGCTGGAAGAACAAGACGAGTTCGAACCCTCCGAGGAGTTCGTCGCGCAAGCGAACGTCTCGGACTCCGACATCTACGACGAGTTCGAGGAGAACTGGCCCGAGTGCTGGGAGCGGGCCGCCGACTTGCTCGATTGGGACGAAGAGTACGACGAGGTGCTGGACGACTCGAACCCGCCGTTCTACGAGTGGTTCACCGGCGGCGAACTGAACGCCTGTTACAACTGCGTCGACCGGCACGTCGAAAACGGGGACAAGAACCGGGTCGCCATCAAGTGGGAGGGCGAACACGGCGAGACGCGAACGTACACGTATCAGGACCTCTACCGCGAGGTGAACGAGTTCGCGGCGGCGCTGCGCGACCTCGGCGTCGAGGAAGACGACGTGGTCACGCTCTACATGCCGATGGTTCCCGAACTGCCCATCGCCATGCTGGCCTGCGCCCGCATCGGCGCGCCCCACAACGTCGTCTTCGCCGGTTTCTCCGCCGAGGCGCTGGCGACGCGGATGAACGCCGCGGACTCCCGGTTCCTCGTCACCTGCGACGGCTACTACCGCCGCGGCGACCCGCTCGACCACCTCGACAAAACCAACGAGGGACTCGACAGTGTCGACCACGGTGTGGACGCCACGGTCGTCGTCGACCGCCTCGGCGACGACGGCTTCGGTCACGACCTGAAGGGTAACCAGCACGACTGGGACGACCTCCTCGACGAACAGCGCGGCGAGCGCGTCGAGCCCGTCGAACGCGACGCCGAGGACATGCTGTTCCTGATGTACACCTCGGGGACCACCGGCCAGCCGAAGGGTGTCAAACACACCACCGGCGGGTATCTCTCCTACGCGACGTGGACTTCCCACGCTGTCCTCGACATCGAGAAGGAAGACACCTACTGGTGTTCGGCGGACATCGGCTGGATTACGGGTCACTCCTACATCGTCTACGGGCCGCTCGCGCTCGGTTCGACGACGGTGATGTACGAGGGGACGCCCGATTTCCCCAACCGCGACCGGATGTGGGACATCGTCGAGAAGTACGCCGTCGACATCTTCTACACCGCGCCGACGGCGATTCGCGCGTTCATGAAGTGGGGCAGCAAGTACCCGGCATCGCGGGACCTGTCGAGTCTCCGCTTGCTCGGCACGGTCGGCGAACCTATCAACCCGCGGGCGTGGAAGTGGTACTACGAGCACATCGGCAACGAAAACTGCCCGGTCGTGGACACGTGGTGGCAGACCGAGACCGGCGGCATGATGATAACGACTCTCCCGGGCGTCAAGAACATGAAACCCGGGTCGGCCGGGCCGCCGCTGCCGGGCATCGACGCCCAAATCGTCGACACCAACGGCGACGAAGTGAAACCCGGCCGAGCGGGCTATCTCACGGTGAACAAGCCGTGGCCGGGGATGCTTCGGACGCTCTACAACAACGACGAGCGCTACATCTCCGAATACTGGGAGGAGTACTCCGACACCGACAGCGACGACCCCGACGACTGGGTCTACTTCCCGGAGGACGGCGCGAAAGTGGACGAAGACGACTATATCACCGTACTTGGCCGCGTGGACGACGTTATCAACGTCTCGGGGCACCGCCTCGGGACGATGGAAATCGAGTCGGCCATCGTCGGCGTCGAGGGCGTCGCCGAGGCGGCGGTCGTCGGCGGCAACCACGAGGTGAAAGGCGAGGCGGTCTACGCCTACGTCATCACCGAAGACGGGTACGAGGAGGGAGACGACCTCCGCGCGCGCATCATCGAGGGCGTCGAGGACGCTATCGGGCCCATCGCTAGACCCGAACAGGTCGTGTTCACGCCGGAACTGCCGAAGACGCGCTCGGGCAAAATCATGCGTCGCCTGCTCGAAGACGTGGCGAACGGCGCGGAACTGGGTAACACCTCGACGCTCCGGAACCCCGAAATCGTCGGGGAGATAGAAGCGAAGGTCCGCGCGCAGAGCGACTGAGCGGCCGCCTTCGGCCGCCCGTATCGAGTGTAACTACGAGACGACCAACAATCTATGTCACGCGAATCAACCGAGTCAGAAATTGACTCACACGCCGCGAACACCGACCGGAGCACAGCTCCCGACCACGACGAGGTAGACTACCTGTCGAGGGAGGTGAACCTGCTGAAACCGAGCACCCCGTTCATGCGAGACCACCTGAAAATAATCTGGGCCGGGTTCATCGCGTGGGCGCTTCTCACGTTCGGACCGCCGGTTCTCACCTACTTCGCACCGGCGACGATGACCGCACAGCTCCCGGTCATCGGCTTCCCGGCGCACTACTTCCTCGTCGCCGTGTTGTCGCCGACCAGTTCGCTCGTCCTCGCGTTCGTATACTCCCGCAAGCGCGACCAACTCGACAGGCGGTACGGCATCGACCACGCGGCTTCGAAGTCGCGCTCGAAGAGTGAGGGCGAGGCCGCCGTCACCGACGGGGGGAGCGTCGAATGACTGCGAGCGTGTTCCTCCAGTCGGGCGACCTGCTCCCCGAGGCGCTCAACATCTCGTTCAAACTCGTGCCGGCCATCATGGTCGTCGGGATGTTGGCCCTCTTTCTTGCCATCGGCTACGTGTTCAAAGTCGCCGACACGGAAGGGATGTGGGTCGCCGGTCGGTCGATTGGAAACGTCGAAAACGGCATGGCAATCGGCGCGAACTGGATGTCGGCGGCGTCGTACCTCGGGTTAGCGGGACTGGTCGCCCTCGCGGGCTTCTACGGGCTCGCGTTCATCATCGGCTGGACGGCCGGGTACTTCGTCCTCCTCATCTTCCTGGCCGCGCAGATGCGTCGGTTCGGGAAGTACACGGCGCCCGACTTCGTCGGCGACCGATTCAACTCCGATACGGCGCGGGCGATCGGCGCGCTGACGACCATTCTCATCGGGTTCGTCTACTCGGTCGGACAGGCCCGCGGGATGGGTCTCGTCGGACTGTACGTCTTCGGGACCGACTACGTCACGATGGTCATCATCATGATGGCGATTACGGTCGGCTACCTGACCATCTCCGGCATGATGGGCGCGACTAAGAACATGGCCGTCCAGTACGTCATCCTCATCGTGGCGTTCCTGACGGCCGTCTACGTCGTCGGGTTCACCGGCGGCTACTCGACCGTCCTCCCGCAAATCGAATACGGCCGACTCATCGGCGAGCTATCGGCCGAGTTCTCCGAACCGTTCGCCAACGCGGGGTTCTACCTCTGGATCGCCACGGCGTTCTCGCTCATCTTCGGGACCTGCGGGCTCCCGCACGTGCTGGTTCGGTTCTACACCGTCGAAAACGAAAAGACGGCGCGTCAGTCGACCGTCTGGGGGCTGTTTTTCATCCTGCTTTTGTACTGGAGCGCCCCGGCGCTGGCGACGTTCGGCGTCGACCTCTACGACGCCTCCCAGTACGGCCCGACGTTCGCGGCCAACGGCGGCATGAGCGGCGGTGAGGGCGACCTCATCGTGGTGCTCGCGGCGCAGCTTTCGAACCTACCGACGTGGTTCGTCGGCCTCGTGGCGGCCGGCGGCATCGCCGCCGCCATCGCGACGACGGCGGGGCTGTTCATCACCGCCTCGTCCGCCGTCTCCCACGACATCTACACGAACATCATCAACCCCGACGCGACCCAGCGCCAGCAGGTGTTCGTCGGTCGCGCGACCATCGTCGCGCTCGGTATCATCGTGACGATAACCGCGTTCGACCCGCCCGCGCTCGTCGGCGAACTGGTCGCGCTCGCGTTCTCGCTCGCGGCCATCGTGCTGTTCCCGATGTTCTTCCTCGGCCTCTGGTGGGAGAACACCAACCGTCAGGGCGCGCTCGCCGGTATGAGCGTCGGCCTCGCGCTCTGGGTCGCCGCGGTGGTCAACGACCTCATCTTCCACTTCAGCGACGCCTTCGCCGAGTTCGTGCCGGCCATCGGCGCGGCGCTCGTCGGCACGCCGCTGGTGTTCGTCATCACCATCGCCGTCTCGATGGCGACGGACGAACCGCCGGAGCGAATCAAGAAGATGGTTCGGCAGTGTCACAGCCCCGAACCGATGGGTCAGCAACAGTCCGCAGAAGACGTGGTCATGAGCGCAGACGGAGGGCAGTCCCCCGCGGACGACTAACCAATGTACGAACACATCCTCATTCCGACTGACGGAAGCGACGCGGCGGAGTACGCCGTCGAACAGGCAGTCGACATCGCGTCGAAGTACGGGGCGACGGTTCACGCGCTGTACGTCGTCGACGTGGACGCCACCAGCTACTCGCTGGGGACGGAACAGGTCGACCGCATCCGACAGGGCCGCCTCGACGACATGCCCGAAGTGAAGGAGGCGGCCGACAAGGCGACGGGGTACGTCGCCGACGCCGCAACCGAGCACGGTCTGGCCGTCCGCGAACACGTCGTTGCGGGCGAACCGGCGCGAGCCATCAGGAAGTTCGTCGAGGACAACGACATCGACCTCGTCGTGATGGGCTCTCACGGCCGCTCCGGTCTCTCCCGTGTCGTCCTCGGGAGCGTGACCGAACGCGTCCTGCGGCGGACTCGGCTCCCGGTGCTCGTCGTCGACGTCCACGAAAAGGAAGCGGAAACAGAAGCGGAAGCGTAAGCCATGTACAACACGACCCACGCGAGGACGACCACGCCACCCGCGGCTCCGGACGGGGTGACCCGCCGATGAGCCTCGCGGAGACGATTCGAACCCACGTGCGCGAACACCGCTCGGGGATGCTGACCGACCTGCTGTTCGCCCTAGCGTGGGTGACGGTCGTCTCGGTCCTGTTCGACGTGCTCGACGGACCGCAGTGGGCCTTCTACCTCTGTCTGGGTGCCGGCGTCGTCGCGTACTTCGGCTTTTTCGCCTCGGTCGAAGCCGTCCGCGAGCAGCGCTGACGACGGACTCGACCGGGACGGCTGTGGTTTTCTATACGTCCAATAGTACCAATTGTCTAACTGTTCTGTACACGACCCGCCGAAAAGAGTGGACCGCTCCGCGGCTACTCGTCGCGCTCCCGCCGCCGGTAGGCGACGCCGAGTCCGGCGGCCAACAGGACGGCGACGACGACGGTAATCGTCCACCCGGCGCTGTCGCCGTCTCCGGAACTGTCGTCAGCGTCGGGGTCCGCCCCGTCGACCGACGCCGCCGTCTGAGCCGCTTGCGGCTCTTCGACGGTGATGCTGCCGACGACCTGTTCGCCGACCGCGAGTTCGTACGTCCCGGGCTCGTCGAAGGCGTAGCTGAGCGTGGCCGTCCCGTTCTGGAACGCGCCGAGTTCGACGGTCCCGCCGGCGACGCGCTCGCCGTCGGCCAGTAAGTCGAGCGCGTGGACTCCGCCCGCGCCGCCGAGGTTCGACACGTCGACCGCGATTTCGACCGCTTGACCGACCGACACGCTCGTCTCGGTGACTTCGGCGGCGGTCGTCTCGAAGACGGGGACGGTCGAGCCGATGGTAAACAGCGACAGGCCCGGCGAGGTCGCCTCGAAGACGTAGTGCGTCTCGGACTCCTCGACGAGGCTTGCGTCGAGCTTGCGCCACTGCGTGTGCTCGTCGCGGTAGAGAGCGACCGACTCCGGGCTGATGCCCGTCGTCTCGAAGTAGCGCTTTCGCACGCTGAAGGTGAACGTCACGTCCTCGATGTCGTCGTCGTGTATCGAGTGGTTGACCACGACGTAGCCCGCGGACGTCGCGCCCGTCTCGCGCTGGAAGCGCTCGCCCGTGGCCTCGTCGTCGGCCGCCTCGTACGTCGTGACGTTCAGCGTGAAGTCCTCGCCGCTGTTCACGTTCATCGAGAGCTGTGCGACCGAGATGTTCTCCGGGGCGGGCGAGGCCGACCCGTCCGCCGCTTCGGCGGAGTCGTTGGTCGCGTCGGTCCCGGTCGTTCCGTTCTCGACCGCCCCGGTCTCGGTGTCGTTCGCGACCGGTTCCAGCGCGATGACGACGGCGCGGCTCGTGTCGACGTTTCTGACCGACACGTTCGACCGCTTACTCGTGCCTTCGCCCTTCGTGTCGACGACGACCTCTGAGTCACCGCCGGTCGCCTCGGGGGACTCCGATGTCGACGACGATGACGAGGACGAAGACGACGACGATGACGAGGACGAGGACGAGGACGACGATTCGGCCACGGTCACGGTCGCCGTGTCCGACCCGACGTTGCCGGCGGCGTCGGTCACGGTCAGCGTGACGGTGTAGGTCCCGGTCGAGTCGTAGCTGTGCGTCTCGGAGGCGTTCGTCGAGTTCGACCCGTCGCCGAAGTCCCACTCGTAGGCGTCGATTGCTCCGTTGTCGGCGGAGCCGCTGGCGTCGAACTCGACCGCGTCGCCCCGCGTGACCGACCTGTTGTCGCCGGCGTCGGCGGCGGGTGCGGTCGTGTCGTTGACGGTGACGACCAGCGAATCGGAATCGGCGTTGTCGCCGCCGTCGGTCACGGTCAGCACCACGTCGTACGTTCCGGGGTCGGCGAACGTGTGGTTCGGAGTCGCCCCCGTGGCGTTCGCGGAGCCGTCGCCGAAGTCCCACTCGTAGGCGGCGATTGCCCCGTTATCCGTGGAGGCCGAGCCGTCGAAACTGACGACGGTGTCCTCGTCGACCGTCTGGTTCGTTCCGACGGAGGCCGTCGGCGAGGTCGTGTCGTCGACCGTCACGGTGAGCGTGTCGAACGCGGTGTTCCCGACGGTGTCGGTCACGTTCAGGACGACGGTGTAGGTCCCGGGGTCGGCGAAGGAGTGGGTCGCGTTCTCGCCCGTGGCGTTCGCGGAGCCGTCGCCGAACTCCCACTCGTACGAGTCGATTGCCGAAGCGTCGACCGACCCGCTCGCGTTGAACTCGACGGCGGTGTCCTCGTCGACCGTTTGGTTCACCCCGGCGTCGGCGGCGGGTGCGGTCGTGTCGTTGACCGTCACGACGAGCGAGTCGGAATCGGCGTTGTCGCCGCCGTCGGTCACGGTCAGGGTGACGGTGTACGTTCCGGGGTCGGCGAACGCGTGGGTCACGCCCTCGCCCGTGACGTTCGCGGAGCCGTCGCCGAAGTCCCACTCGTAGGCGGCGATTGCTCCGTTGTCGGTGGAGGCCGAGCCGTCGAAACTGACGGCGGTGTCCTCGTCGACCGTCTGATTCACTCCGGCGTCGGCGGCGGGTGTGGTCGTGTCGTTGACGGTGACGACCCGCGAGTCGGTCTCCTCGTTCCCCGCGGCGTCGGCGGCGGTGAACGTCGCCGTGTACGTCCCGGGGTCGGCGAAGGTGTGGGTCGCGTTCTCGCCCGTCTCGTTCGCGGAGCCGTCGCCGAAGTCCCACGACGTGCTCGTGACGCCGACGGCGTCGGTCGCCGTCGCGTTGAAGTCGAGCGCGACGTCCTCGTCGACGGTCGCGTCCTCGCCCGCATCGACGGCGGGTGCGGCCGTATCGATTGTGACGCTGTCGGACTCGTTTCCGGCCCCGTCTTTCCCGTCGGCGTTCTCGGCGGTCCGGACCGTGACGGTGTACGTGCCGTCGGTTCCGGTCTCGTACGGCGACGCGAGCGCGTACGTGTACGGGCCGGTTCCCGACTCCGCGAAGTCGCCCTCGGTGAACGTCGTCGAACCCGGTCCCGACACAGAGACCGAGATGTTCACCAGCTCCTGCGACGAGTCGAACGACACCGAGAGGTTCTGTCCCGAGGGGTTCGTCGCGTTGACCGCCGAGACGGCCGGTGCCGGTTCCGCGAGCGCGTGGAACTGGCTGCCGCTGCCGTAGTAGAGGTAGCCGTTCCACGCGAGCGGCGTCGGGTAGAGGGTGTTCACCGGCGAGTCGTACCACCAGCGCTCGGTGCCGTCGGTCGCGTTGAACGCGTGGACGGTGTCGTTACCGAAATCCGAGATGTAGAGCACGTCGCCCGCGACGACCGGCGCGCCGCGGAAACTGCTCCCCGTCGCGTTCCAGAGTCTGCTGCCGTCGTCGGCGTCCAGCGCGACGAGCTCGCCGCCGCGGCTCCCGGCGTAGACGACGCCGTCGGCGTACACCTGACTCGAATCCACGTCCCCCGGCATCGAGTAGTTCCAGCGCTCGGTGCCGTCGGTCGCGTTTATCGCGTACACTCTCCCGGTTCCGCCGGTTTCGCCCGCCGTGCTATCGCTCCCGACGAACACCGTGTCGTTCGCGACGGTCGGGCCCGACTGGCTTTCGTCGATGAGCGTGTAGTTCCAGAGTCGCGCCCCGGTGGTGGCGTTCAGCGCGGTCAGGTTGTCGTCGTCGCCCGACACGTAGACGACGCCGCCGACGACCGCGGGGTTCGACTCCACCAGCACCGGCTGGTACATCGTGTAGTACCAGAGTTCTTCGCCGGTGTCGGCGTCCACCGCGGTCAGGTTCCCGTCGTTGCTTCCGAAGTAGACGACGCCGTCGACGACCGCGGGGGCCGACCGGACGTTCGTCTGCGTCCCGTAGCTCCAGATTTCGGTGCCGTCGGTCGCGTTTATCGCGTGTAGCTTGTGGTTGTTGCTTCCGATGTAGAGGACGCCGTTGGCGTAGGCGGGCGTGGTCCACGTCGACCCGTCAAGGCCGCCGGGCGTCGCGTTCCACTTCTCTTCGCCCGTCTCGGGGTCTAACGCGTACAGACTGCCGCCGTTGTGGAAGGCGGTGTAGAGCGTGTCGCCCACGATGGTCGGTTGCATCACCTGCGGGGCTCCGTCCGAGATGTTCCACACTTCGACTGGTTCCGTGAGCGGCCCCTCTTGATTCGGGTAGTAGCCGTGGTTCCCCGGTCCGCCGTGGAATTTCGCGTTGGCCTCCTCGACGGTCACGGTCTGTGCGGCGAGTCCCCCGGCGGCGACGTCGTACGTGCCCGCCCCCCAGAGCGTCTTCGTGAACGTGACCTGTTCGGTCGCGCCCGCGTTGAGCGTCCCGGTTTGGTACGCCACGACGTCGCCGTCGACGGTGAGCGTCGCGTTGTACGACTGTTGTGTCCCGCCGGTGTTCTCGACGGTGACGTTCACGGTGACGGCGCTTCCCTCGTAGAGCGTCGTCGGCGTCACCGAGAGGTTCGTATACGAGATATCCGCGCCGTTCGCGACCGCCGATGCGCCGACCGGAACCCACGCGACGAGCGAAATCACCGTCACGAGCGTCAGAAGGAGCGTGTTGGCCTGCTGTCGCGTTATCCGTGGTCTCTGCGTCACCTGCTGTTCGCCTCCCTGTCCGCCGCAACCTTCCCTGTGGTTCCCTTCGATGTCATTTCCCTGCCGAATTCGGTTTCACCACCGATAATTAGGCGATTCAGACTGTCTGGATGAAGATATAATAATTTCGTATAAAAACGGAATATACGGTGTAAATCTTACAGCAGACGAGCAAGAGAAATTATGACTAATGTCTGTAGTAGACACTACTATCTGTGACGAAAATAGATTTTTCTCTGCTACTTCAATACAGTGTTTCTATCTTGCATTCCAGAAATACAAACTATTGTATAGTGGATGGTAATTTGGAAAACACGCACTACTGATGAAATTAAAATTATCAAATTGAAGATTTTAGCTAGCCGGATGTCCCATCGATGGCTCCCCGTCTGAAGTCGGGCCGTGCGGACGTCTATTCCGTTCAGTTCCTCGGGAGAACGGTGCCGCTGCGCTCACGGTCCGCTGTCGGTCTCACCGCCCGGGAGGAGCGTCGAAACGAGGAGCACGAGTAACACGAACAGCGCGAGGAGCAGCAGCGTCTCCCGCTGTGCCTGCACTATCGCGGCGTCGAACACGTCGGCCAGCAGTTCCCGCTGTGCCGGAGCGAGACCGTCGAGGACCGCCCGCTGGGTCTCTTTGGTCGCCGTCTCCGCGGCGTCTTCGAGCGCGATGACGAGCGCCCCTCGGTCGCTCGCCGACACGCCCGCGCCCGCGGCGGTCAACACCCCGTCGACGGCGCCGCCGTAAAACCCCCTGAGCAGGTACGTGCCGACGATAGCGGTCCCGAACGAGTAGCCGAGCATCATCGTCGCGTTCAGGAGGCCGGACGCCGCCGCCGAGTCCCGCTGGTCGACCGACGAGAGCGTCATGTCGATGAGCTGTGCCATGACGAACCCGAGGCCGAGTCCGACGAGCGCCATCGGCACCGCCAGTTGGGCGACCGTCGCGTCCAGCGCCGTCTGCGACACGAGCGCGAGCACGCCGAGTCCCATGAGGACGACGCCGCCCTGAATCAGCAGTTTCGGTGCGACGAACCGCCGCCAGTCGGTCGTGAAGATGGACGCGACGAACGTCGCGACGGAGAACGGAAGCATCGCCACCCCGGTCTCGAACGCGGTGTAGCCGGCCCCGGACTGGAGGAAGACCGGAACGACGAAGATGAATCCCGCGAGGACCAGCGACCGCGCGGCGTTCGTGGCGATGCCGGCCGTGAACGGGCCGTTCGACAGGAGGCGGACCGGGACGAGGGGCGACCCGCCCTCGCGCTCGACGCGGCGTTCGTACTGGACGAAGGCCGCGAACACGACGATTCCGAAGCCGACGAGCCAGACGGTCGGCGACGCGCCGAACAGGTCCAGTCGAACGTCGCCGACGGCGAACGGCCGGCGGGCCGATATCCAGCCGTACCGCCCGGCCAGCAGCACGCCGGCGACGAGAGCGGTCGTCCCCACTACCGAGAGGAGCGTCCCGCCGACGTCCAGTTTCGTCCGCGTCTCGCTCAGGGACTCCTCGGGGAGATACCGGACGAACGCGAGCGCGACGAGGACGATCAGTACCTCGACGCCGAACCCCCATCGCCAGCTGGCGAACGTCGTGACCGCGCCGCCCAAAAGCGGCCCGAACGCGGCCCCGGCCGCGTTCACCCCGGCGAGGATGCCGAGGGCTTTCGCCCGGTCCGCGCCCTCGTAGCTGACGAGGAGGACGGTGAACGTCAGCGGGAGCAACACGGCCGCGGCGGCCCCCTCGATGACCGACCAGCCGACGTACAGGACGACCACGTTCCAACTCAGCGCCGCCAGCGTCGTCCCGACGCCGTACACGAGTAGGGTCGCGGTCATCAGTCGGCGAATCCCGTACATCGACGACAGCTTGCCGCCGGGAAGAATCAGCGCCGCCATGACCATCGCGTAGAACGAAATCGCGCCCTGTACGACCGTGACGGTCGTGTCGAGGTCGGCGACGATGGACGGAATCGCGACGTTCATGAGCGTCGAATCGATGACGCCGATGAACATCGCGAGACTCACCGCCACCGCGGGGCCCCAGTACGCCAACCCTCCCGCCGAACCGGTCGCCGCCGCTCCTCCTCCTTCGAGAACGTGAGCGTTCGCGTCTGCGTCCATTGCCCTTCGATAGCACGCCTCACTCAATAAATCTCTCTGACAGACCGGAGCGGCGCTGGTCTCCCGGCCGGCTCGGTTCAGCCGTGAGACGATTCCGCGTCGAGCGACTCGCCACAGTACGGACACCACTCGAACCTCGGCCCCTCTCCCGGTCGTGTCCGTTCGCCCGGTTGCATCCGCTCTCCCGTTCGCTCTGCGAAAAATCCCGCGGCCAAGATGCTCGACGGGAGCGCGAAGAAGGCGACGCCGCCCAGCATGGTCACCGCCCCGAGCAGACGGCCCAGCGGCGTCACGGGAACCACGTCACCGTACCCGACCGTGGTGAGCGTCACGATGCCCCACCAGAGCGTCTCCGGAATCGACGAGAACGCCTCCGGTTGGACGTTCCCCTCGACGAAGTACATGAGCGTCGACGAGACGAGGACCAGCATTCCGGCCCCGCTGAACGCGACGCCGAGGTCGGAGCGCTGTGCGTCGATGACCCGCTTGAACCGCCCCCGCGAGCGCCTGAACCACGAGAGATTGAGGACGCGAGCCAGCCAGAAGACGCGGAACAGTCCCGACTCGAACAGCCGTATCTCGAAGAGGAGTCCGACCCAGAACGTTACGATGACGAAGCAGTCGACGACCGCGATGGGGTCGCGGACGAACGCGACCCGACTGTGCCGACCAGACTCGGGGGCGTCGGAGCCGGCGGCCCAGAGTCGAACGACGTACAAGACCGTGAACAGGGCGATGGAGACGACGAGCAGGCCGTCGAAGTAGACGCCGAACCGTACCGAAAGCGACTCGACGGTCGACAGAACGACGGCGACGACGTTCGCCGAAGCCAAGAGGAACACGAGTCGGCTGAACCGCTCGCCCCACCGGTTTTCCGATTCCGGGTCGACCACCGTCCACACTTGGTCTCTGGACATCTGTGCCATGCCACAGTTATGTTCGCCGAGCAATATGTCGTTACCTCTCACCCGACGGGTCGAGTCGAGCCGTCAGCGTCCGCTCGGGTCGGACTCGGCGTCCGCTTCGCTCGGCTCTCCCGTCGGTCGGACGACGGTCCGCGGCGGAATCGCGTCGTCCCGCTTCGGTGCGGGCGTGACGAGTCGCTGGAACCACGTCTCCTCGTCCGGCGCTTGCTTCGCGACGAGTTCGTAGTCGACGGCGACACCGCCGTCTTCCGTCGCGGACACGCGCACGTAGTTGAGTTGGTACCACGAGTAGAAGACCGGGGGGAAGACGCCGAACGCGGACTCGACGCGTCGCAGTCGCTTCAACCACGTCCCCGTGTTGACGACGACCCTGCCGTCGATTTCGGTGACCGCGGGTCGGTGTGTGTGCCCGTAGACGAACACGGCGACTGCCGGGTCCGACGCGAACAGCGCCCTCGCGCCCTCCAGATAGGTGTCCGCCGAGTCCCGTTCGTCCGGCTGGTCGATGCCGAACCGTCTGAGCGTCTTTCGGACGTCTCTGGCGAAGACGAAAAGCGGTATCGCGACGAGTATCAGCAGTAACGTGACGGCGAGGTTCGCGGTCAGCAGTACGTCGACCAGCAGCCCAACCGGGCCGAACAGCCCGAGGAACCGCTCGATGAGGTCCATCGGAAGCGACCAGAGCCCCGTCGCGTCGAGCGCGAACGCGAGCACGTAGAGGAACCCGACGTTGAACAGGAGGAGAAACGGGGCCGAGACGTACCTGAGCCACGGGCTCATCTCCCGATAGAAATAGTTGGACAGCATCCACGCCGGAATCTGCGTCATCGGCGTCACCGCCTGAATGTCCTTGAGCCAGTTGAACTTCCCGCGCTCGGAGAGCCTGCCGGCGCGACTCGTGAGCTGTCTGTTGACGAAGTACCCCGGCGGGTTCGCGTAGGGGTTTCCGAAGTCGGGAATCCGGTTGTTCGGGTCCCGTTGCATCCCGTGTTCGACGTAGAGGACGTGGTCGCCGACGTTTCGGGTGAGCGAGACCTCCTGTCGGAGCGTGACGTTGAACTCGGCCAGTCGGTCGACGTACTCGGGGTAGGCGGCGAGTTCGTAGTCGTGGTTGCCGGGAATGAGCGTGATGGGGATTCGGTCGCCGGTCGCTTCGAACTGCTCGAACAGCTCCGGGTAGCGGTCGACGAGCGCGTCGAACTTGTCGAGCCCGTCGACGTCGGTGAACTCCCACAGCCCGAACGCGTCGCCGTTGATGATTAGCTCGGCGTCCTCGTCGCTCGCTTCGAGCGTCCGGAGGAACGACAGCAGTTCGTCGAGGAAATCGACGCGCCCCAGCTGCTCGTCGCCGCCGATGTGGAGGTCGCTGATGAGGTAGTACGAGTCGGTCACGGTCGGCCCTCCGGACCGTTTCGGGCCGAGACCCTTCCGCGGCGGCTCACGCCGCGCGGTTCGCCTCGCTCACGCATGGCGGCCCCGCGTGGTGCGGTCGAACCGCGCGGTACGGTCGAACGCGGAGCCACTCACCGAGGCTCTCGTCGCCGTGTCGTCGGAGACCTGCGCCTCGACGAAGCCGACTCTGACGACCACGTCCCGGTCGAACTGTTCGGTCAGTCGGTCGTCGAACCGCTGTGCGAGGTCGGGCGGCGCTTGCAAGTCGCGCGGAATCCCGACCAGCACGTCGACTCGCGGCTGGTTCCCGAGAATCAGGTCGGCGGGCTCGTACTCCACCGTGACGCTGACGAGTTCGACGCCCTCGATGTCCGCCTCGTCGAACTGTCGCTGGAGTTCGACCTGCGTCTGTTGCTCGAACGAGGCGGTCTGGAACGACGCGTACGTCACGCCGGCGAGGACGAGCGAGAGGACTGCGATAGCCACCCCGATGACGGCGATTCGGGAGGCGATAGACGCCTTGACCCGCTCCCGTTGGTCGGTGTCGAACGGCTTGAACCCCGACAGGTAGAACAGAATCAGCGCCGAGAGGTTGATTGCGAGGAGGTTGATGACGACGAGCACCGCGCCCGCGACGGCGACTCCCGGGAGACCGAACGCCAGCCCCAAGCCGGACGTCGCCGCCGGCGGGACGAGCGCGACGGCGATGGCGACCCCGACGAGGGTCGAACCGGACCCACGCATGATGCTTATCGCCCCCGCGATTCCCGACCCCAACGCCAGAAAGAGCGACAGGACGTTCGGGCTGGTCCGCTCTGCGACCTGTGGAATCGCTTGAATGTCGATTCCCGGCGGGATGAGTATCGTCTCCTGGAGCACTACTCCGAACACCGCGGCCGTCGCGATGGCCGCCAAGAGGCCCAACACCTGCAGGACGACGCCGCGAGACGCCATCTGTCGGTCGGCCAGCACCGCCCCGACGGACGCGGAGACCGCCGGTCCCATGAGCGGCGCGACGACCATGGCCCCGATAATCGTCGCCGCGGAATCGAGCAGCAGGCCCGTCGCGGCGATGATCGTGCTGAGTATCAAGAAGCTGAAAAACGTCGAGTTCGCCGGCGCGAGGTCCTCCGCTCGGGCGTGAAGCTCCTCGCGGGAGATTCTGAGACCGGGAAAGCGCTCTTTCAGGGCCGAGATGCGCTGCGAAACGACCGTCTCGGTGGGGAGTACGATGGTGTAGGTGTCGTCTCGGACACCCGCGTTCGTCAACTCCTCCATCACCGTCTCGACGCCGCTGGGCGGGACCGGAAACTGCACCATCGCCTCGAAGTCGCCCCGTCCGACCTCTTCGAAGACGGCGTAGTCGATGCCTTGCTCGTCGAGCGACTCAAGGACGCTCTCTCGTCTCCCCCGTGGTATCAGCACCTGAACGAGTCGCATACGGGCTACAACGTCACGAGGGGACAAAAAATATGAGTGCTTTGATAGGATAGCTTACTCGATTGTCTCGCTCGACGCGTCGTCGACGGAGAGCGACTCTCCGATGGCGTCGATGAACGCCCGTTCGGCGGGACTGACTCGCCGGCCGCCCAGTCGGAGTAGCCCGCCTTCGACACCGGCGTCGGCGACTCGTTCGGCGCACCATCTGACGAACTGTCCGTACTCGTTTCGCTCCGCCGCAGTCGCCCGCGCTCTGACGATTGGCGGGCGGCGAGTATAGCGACGTGGGTCGCCCCCGACCGACTATTCGGGCGCTTCAACCGCGGCAGCCAGCCGCCGGTGACGTGGAGGTCGCCGAGAGACGGCGCGAGAAAGAGCTATTTGACCTCCTCGCATCCTCCCACGCGTAGGCGAGACACGCGCAGCGTCCTCGACACCGTCCGTTACCGCCGTCTCACACCTGTCCCATGGCCGAAGAATCCAGTCCCAGTTCACCGGCGTCCGATACCCCCGATACGAATCGACTCGGGCGAATCAACGTGACCATCGATAGCGTGACTGTCGAGTGGCCCGCGGTCGACCGCGAGCGTGCGGCGCTCTGGTTCATCACCGTCGTCGCCGTGACCGGTCTCCTTTACGTGGCGTGGCGGTACGTGGGCAGCGTGGTCTTGGGGCTGTTTGTCTACTACGTGACGCGCCCGGTGCTACGCCGCATCGACGGTCGGTTCGAGTCGCGCACAGTGTCGGTCGCTCTCACGCTCACCGCGGTCGCGCTGCCGCTCCTGTTCGTTGTCGGCTGGACGTTCACCATCCTCGTCACGTCGGTGAACGACCTGCTCGAATCGGACGTCTTCGGGAACGTCGAGGCGTTCGTCCAGCCGTACCTCGACCTCACGTCCCTGCTGAGCCAACTGGGGGCGTTCACCGAGGCGGTCATCAGAGACCCGAGTCGGCTCGCCGACGTCGACCTCGGAAGCTTCGCCGGGGACGTCGTCGGGTCGATACTTGGCTGGGTCGGTGTCGCCGTCAACGTGGGTATCCACGCGTTCGTCGTCCTCATCATCGTCTTCTACCTGCTCAGGGACGACTACCGCGTCGCTCGGTGGGCTCGAAACACGTTCGTTGAGGAGGACGGCCACCTGGACGCCTACTTCGTTCGGGTCGACAGGGACCTTCACAACGTCTACTTCGGAAACATCCTGAACGCGCTTCTTACGGGAGTGCTCGCCTCGACGACGTACTCCCTGCTCAACGTCTTCGCGCCCGCGGCCACTCGAATCCCGGAGGCGGCGTTCCTCGGCCTCCTCGTGGGCGCGGCGAGCCTTATTCCGGTCATCGGAATCAAGCTCGTCACGTGGCCGGTCGGCGCGTACCTCCTCGGACGGGCACTCTGGCTCGACCCGGACGTCGTCTGGTTTCCCATCGCGTTCTTCGCCGTCTCCTTCGTCATCGTGGACTACGTCCCCGACCAACTCCTCCGTCCGTACGTCAGCGGCCGGACGCTCCACGTCGGCGCAGTGATGCTCGCGTACACCATCGGACCGCTTCTCTTCGGTTGGTACGGCATCTTCTTGGCACCGCTCCTGTTCGTCGCGGTGTTCGAGTTCGGTCGGATACTCTTCCCCTGGCTCCTCGACCCGTCGGGAGTGGACGCCGACAGCCTCGGACAAGCCGAGGGCGCGCAGACACCGTCGAAGCCGCCCTCGAAAATTCGGGACGCCGATATTTCGATGGCTGAAGGCACCCAGTCGCTTTCGGCCCCCGTCGAGAGCGACGGACCGACTGTGGACGAATGAGAACTGGGGAGCGGCTAGTTGACGGGGTTGGTGTCCACGGCGGCTGGCGCGGGCCTATCCCTCTCTGCACGGGGGTTTCTACTCCGTTTCGTTCTCACGATTCCCAGCAAATTCCTGCCCGTGAGACTCTCAGCGACCCGATAAATGCAGTTTATTATGCTTTCCTGCTTACGTGTAGCCGGGTTGAATAGATGAGTTCACTAGTAGTACTCGCGTTCGATACGATGGACGGGGCGGAGAACATGCGGGAGAAGCTGTACCAACTCCAGCGGCGCGAACTGATTACGATAGAAGACGCCGCTATCGCGGTTCGAAAAGAGAACGGTCAGGTGAAAGTCAAACAGGCCCAGAGCCTCGTCGGCGTGGGCGCGCTCGGCGGGTCGTTTTGGGGCCTCCTCATCGGCGTCATCTTCTGGATGCCCTGGCTCGGGATGGCGGTCGGGGCGGTGACGGGCGCGCTCAGCGGCAAGTTCACCGATATCGGTATCGACGACGCGTTCATCAAAGAGGTCGCCAACACGGTCGAACCCGGCGACTCCGCGCTGTTCCTCCTGTCCCGCGGCGCACAGATGGAGCGAATCAGAGCGGAACTGTCCGACGACAAGTTCGAGATCATCGAGACGAACCTCTCGCCCGAGGACGAAGACCGGCTCCGTGAGGCGTTCGCCGCCGAGGAAATTTCGGGATAGATGGTAACCCGTCCCCGTCTGACCGGGCGCGATAGTGGCCTCGCCGTGTTCGATTGACGGCGCGACGTGCGACGGGTGGCGAGCGCCTGCGCGGAGCGGAGCGCTTCGCCCATGACTGTCGAAGCAGGCGGCGGTCGCCCCGCAACCGCCCGTTGGCTCGATTCTCTCGTAATCGCCCGATTTCGCTCGGGGTTTTCTCGGAGACGCGCGAGAGGCGTCCGCGTCCCCGACTCAAGCGGACGTTCCGGTGCTCTTCAGTATCTTGGTCCCCGGAACGAGATTCACTATACTTTACAAAGGTAGCTGTGTAACAAAAACGTTAGATGGTCGTCAGTATGGGGAACGCGGGCCTCCGATAATCGCGTCACCTGTCGGCTTCTCCCGGCCGCGAAGGGTCGTTGTCGTCTAGAACGGGTGTCCGCCGCTGAACAGTTTGGCCGTTCTGGACCCTCACCGGGCCGTTCTTGTACAGAAATACGTCACTCCTCTCTTCGGCTCATCGCACGATTGTTGTGTATCGCGACATGCAGTTTATACGGGTGTTCACTCCGAATCGTCGCCGGCTCGCAGAGCACGCGCCGCGGCGCAACCGACAGCTACTGCGCTATCTGCTCTTCGACGGACACGGACTCGTCCGTCGATTCGAACACCCCGGCCAGCGTCTCGCGCATCGCCTGCCGGCGGAACGACCGCCGGCGCTCCTCGGAGAGGTAGTTCGACATGACGACGTCGGCGCTCTTCGACCCCTGGTCGGCGGCGACGCCCTCCAGCTGCGCGAGCATCTCGTCGACCGCCGCCTGATAGGCCGTGTACCAGAAGCGCCGACAGAGCTTCGCCGTCGGGACCTCGCCGTCGACGGTCACGCCGGCCTCGTCGGCGAGGCGCTTGAACCGGCGGTTGACCGTCTCGCGGGCGATGTGGCCCGAGGCGGCCCGCGAGGAGGGAAACAGAGCGCCGTTCCAGTCGTCGTCCTCGGCGAGCGCGTCGATGCGGGCGGCGACGGCGTCGACGCCGTAGAGGAGCGCGACGGTTCCCGGCCCGTTCTTCCGCGCTTCGAACGCGATGTGGGGGTCGTCGCCGGAGAGGACGAGTTGCGACGCGCGGAGCGACGCGAGCTCGTTCGGGCGGAGCCCCCAGCCGGCGAGTCCGAGGACGAGCAGGCGGTCTTCGAGGTCGTCGGCGACGGCGTACACGTCGCTCACTTGGTCCGCGGTCATCGTGCGGTTGTCGGGCTGGCCCTGTTCCCAGCGGAACTGTTTGGCGGCGTTCCCGACGGGGTTGTACCGCGCGCGCCGGAAGTCGACGAGGTACTCGTAGAACGACCGGACCGTCTGGAGGTACTTGAGCTTCGTCCCGTCGGTGGCGAGTTCGGCGTCGAACTCGTCGAGGACCGCGAGACAGCGGTCTATCTCGTCGGGCTCGGCGTCGCGGTCGTCCAGTCGTGAGAGCAGGTCGGCCGAACCGTGTCGGTCGCGGTAGACCCGGGCGAACCGCGCGAGGTGAGTCCGGCGGGTCGGTAGCGTCGAGTCCGCGAGGCCGCGCCGCGATTCGAGCATGTCGAGGTACGTCTCGAACGCCTCGACGGTGCGGTCGTCGTCGATACCCCAGTCGTAGCCTTCGTCGGTCGCCTCGTCGCCGAGGCCGACGACGCCGACGAAGAACTCCCGCGGCGTGAGGTCGTGTTTCTCGCGGAGCGCGTAGGCGATGCCCGACCAGCCGTGTTCGGTCAACCACGAGTAGGTCGGCACGTCCCGCGTCGGGTCCATCCCGTCGCGGTCCATCGCGGGTGCCATCGTCTCCCAGTAGAACGCTTCGAGTTCGTCGAGCGACTTCCGCGACCAGTTCACCGCGGCTCACCCCGCGCGAACCGGCCGCCGCGTCGCGTTCCGTGCGCCATCGTTCTGCATGCAGGGCGTGCCGCGGACGGATTAACACTTTCTCTCGCTGGGACCGACGGCGCGTCGGTGAGTTGTGCCCGCCGACCGACCCGTCGACCCTCAATATGACGGGTAGTAGATATATTGGGGAGACGCGATAACAGGAAACCACAATGTCCGATGGAAACGACGGCGGTTCGGTGCTCGAGGCGGACCCGCCCGGCGAGGGGGGACGGGTCGGCGACGCGGACCCGGCGGTCGACGTCGGTGCCGCGGCCGACGAGGTGACGGTCCTCGAAAGCGGGACCGAGTTGGAGCGGACGATCGGCCTTCGCGGCGGGTTGGCGATTGGTATCGGGACGATGGTCGGCGCGGGTATCTTCGTCTTTCCCGGCCTCGCCGCCGGGCAGGCGGGTCCCGCGGCCGCGCTCTCGTTCGCGCTCGGGGCGGTCATCGCGCTGTTGGTCGCGCTCCCGACCTCCGAGTTGGCCACGGCGATGCCGAAAAGCGGCGGCGCGTACTACTTCATCTCCCGCGGCATGGGTTCGGCGTTCGGCGCGGTCGTCGGCATCGGGCTCTGGTTGGGGCTCGTCTTCGCCTCGGCGTTCTACCTCGTCGGCTTCGCGCAGTACGCCATCGCCGTGCTGACGGAGTTGGGTGCGGCGTCGATGGTCTCGGACCTGCCGCTCGTGGCGGTCCTCGGAGTCGGCTTCGGGGTCGTCTTGACGGCTCTCAGCATGTTCGGGACCGAGAACGCGACGAAGCTCCAGAACAGCATCGTGAGTCTGCTCCTCGGCATCCTCCTCGTGTTCCTCGTCTACGGCTCGCTCGACACGCTCGGGCTGTTCGGCCGTCAGACCGTCCCCGAGGAGTTCATGCCCTACGGGACGCTCAGCATCTTCACCACGGCGGCGCTCGTGTTCACCTCGTACCTCGGGTTCGCACAGGTGGCGACGGTCGCCGGCGAGATAACGAAACCCGGGCGGAACCTCCCGCTGGCGATGGTCGGGTCCGTGGTCGTCGTCGGGGTGCTGTACGTCGTGACCATCCTCGTCTCGACCGGCGCGTTCGGGAGCGGTCGACTCGCCACGTTCGGGGAGACGGCCATCGTCGAGGTCGCGCGCTCGTACCTCGGCTTCCCCGGTGCGGTCGCCATCCTCATCGCCGGGCTCTTGGCGACGGTGTCGAGCGCGAACGCCTCGATTCTCAGTTCGTCGCGCGCCCTCTACGCGCTCAGCCGCGACGCGCTGGTCCCGCCGCAACTCGCGCGAATCAACCTCCGGTACGGGACGCCCCACGTCGCGCTCGCGCTGGTCGGCGGACCGACGGTCGTCCTCGTCGCCGTCGGTCGGACGGAGGTACTCGCCGAGGTCGCGTCGTTCCTGCACCTCGTCACCTACGGGCTCATCTGCGTGGCGCTCATCGGGCTCCGTCGCTCGAACCCCGCGTGGTACGACCCGTCGTTCCGCGTCCCCGGCTACCCCGTCGTCCCGGTCCTCGGGGCGCTCGCGAGTTTCAGCCTCGTCGCGTTCATGCAACCGCTCTCGCAGGCGGTGGGCGTCGTCGTCGCGCTCGCCGCGCTGGTGTGGTACTTCGTCTACGCCCGAGACGTGCGCCTGAAGGGGGTGAGCGCCGATGCGTGACGCTCCCGACGTTCGCGTGCTCGTCCCCGTCGCGGTACTGGAGGGGCAAGTGATTCCCGACCAACTGATTCACCTCCTCTCGGAGACGACGGTCGTCCTGCTCGCGTACCACGAGATACCCGAGCAGACGGCCCCCGAACAGGCCAGAGAGCAGTTCGAACCGAAGGCCCGCGAGGAACTCGACGAACTCGTCTCGGTGTTCGAATCCGCCGGTGCGACCGTCGAGACGCGACTCGTGTTCACTCACGATATGGACCAGACGACGGAGCGCATCGCCACGGAGGCGGAGTGCGACGCGGTACTACTCTCGAACCCCGCACCGACCATCGACCGCGTCATCGTTCCGATAAAGGAGGCCATCAACCTCGAGACGATTACCAAGGTCGCCGCGGCGGTCGGAAAGCACGGAGACGTCGAACTCACGCTGTTCCACGCGGTCGAAGACGACGGCGCGGTCCCGGACGGCGAAGCCCTCCTCGACGAGGTCGCGAACGACCTGGCGGTCCTCGGCGTCAACCGCGAGCACGTCTCGCGCGTCGTCGTCGTCGCACAGAACCCGCTCCAGGCGCTCATCGAGGGCGCGGACGACCACGACGTGGTCGTGATGGGCGAGGAGAAGCCAACGCTCCGCGGCCGACTGTTCGGCGAGACCTCCGACCGGGTCGCCGAGCAGACCGTCGCCCCGGTGCTCGTGGTCCGGCGACCGCTCGACCCCGAACCTGACGACGCCGGCGGTACCGACGACTCGGAGTGAGGGCGGTTCGCCCTCGAACGTCTCCGGCCCGACACGGGACACTATTGTACTATTGTTCCAATTGTCACGACACGGACCGACTGTTCTGAGAGCTGCACAAAATACAGGTAGAATAAAAATTTCTACAAATTTTACAAATTTCAAATTGTTTGTAGGTGTGGGGCGATGATGCTTTGATATCAGTGTCCGGGCCTGTCGAACGTGATTCTCCCGCGAATCCAGAGTACAATCGACAGTCGATTCGGAATCGATTATTATTGCAAAATAACTGAATTACTATCTCGGGCAGACGACCGTCTCCGACGGGTCTCGCCCGCCTCGACTCACTCGGTCGGCGCGGAGCGTCTCCCCATCGGCGACTCGCTCGGCCGACTCGGTCGTCCGCGAACGACATCCGACTGCTGTGGACGTTCGCACTTCCATTACACCAGTAATTATGTAATGTAGTGTGGGTCGTTTGCGTGGCGTTAGTCACCGCCAGTTCCTCCGGTGAGGCGTATCGCTAGTGACGAGAACTACGGGGAACTAGCTGTAATATGGTGTATCGTTGTATCTTCTCTAACGGATGTCCTGACTGTGTTCATATATGGTCAATACACCGCGATACTCGTTGTCGTGTGTCGTCTCTCAGATGTTCCGTTCTCGAAACTTTTCGGGGCGCGTTGACCGTCCGACGTTCGAAAACGTCAATCTCGTCCGGCAAGCCGTATCGAGGGGCCGAGCGCGGCTTCGACAGCATACGCCGAGATTCGGGGACTGGCGACTCGTTCGGCCCGTCGATCGTACCGAGAGCGGTCTCCGACTCGCCCGCGACTCGGCCGAGACCGTCGGTTCTCCGTTTGTGAACCGTATCGACGCGCGGTCGGCGCGAAGGCGATACTGCCGCAGAAGCGTTGAGGACGACGCGGACCGCTAACTGAACGTCGGGAAATCGTCGTCGGACTCCTCCATGTTGACGTTGACTTCGATGACGTTGGCGGTGTTGACGACGCTCTCGATGAGTTGCTCGTGGTAGTCGGACTGTTTCATCCGGCGGACCGGACCGGAGACGCTGATGGAGCCGAGGACGCGTCCGTGACGGTTCGTCACCGGCGCCCCGATGGCCTGCAGGCCCTTGATTTCCTCCTCGTCGTTGAGCGAGTAGCCCCGGTCGCGAATCGTCTCCAACTCCTCGAAGAGCTCCTCGCGGGTCGTGATGGTCGCCTCGGTCTTGCCCGGCAGGCCGTACTGGTCGATAATCCACTCGACGCGCTCTTTCGGGAGGTGCGCGAGAATCGCTTTCCCCGTCGCCGAGAAGTGGAGGTAGTCGGCGCGCTGGAGCTTGTTCACCTGGTAGTCGCTCCCGACGGCCTTCTCGCCGCTCACCTTGTAGAGGTTGATGCCCAGCCCGTGCTGTTCGGTCGCCAGGTGCGCGTACTCGCCGGTCTTCTCCGCGAGTTCCTCGATTTCGGGCTTGCCGATGCGGTAGAGGATGTTCTGGTACCGGACGTACTCGCCCACGAGGAGGAACTGCAGCGACAGCCGGTAGGTGTCTTCTTCCTTCACGACGAACTTCTCGGCTCGAAGCGTGCTCAGGTAGTTGTAGACGACGCTCTTCGAGAGGTCCAGATGGTTTGCCAACTCCGTCACCCGCGCGCCGTCCAGCTCCTCGAGCGCCCGAACGACATCGAACGCACGAGACACCGTCTTCAGGGTCCGCGGCGAACCGGTCGTGTGTTCGTCTGCCATAGTCAAGTTCGAAGCCGCGAAGTCATATGTGTTTGTATTTGACGAACGGTCACTTCTGAAATCGCCGGCAAATCGCACCGATTGCCGCAAAGTAGCGTAATTGGCGCGATTCTTATTTCGAATATCGTCTGTAACGTGGCCGAAACGAGTGAATTCGACCACTTAGACACCGTGTTCTCATTGTACAAACACCGCGATGCTCTGACCGATTCCAGACTCATCGTACAGCGAGAGAACACGGGTTTCAGGGACACTGGGCGGAGAATAGCGCATCGTGGTGGCTGACGTTTCGACGATGCGGTCGTCGCGGCGCGGCGGGTGGCGGCCGATTCGAACGCATCGATAGGGCGGGTCCGCGGAGCGCGGAACCGAGAACAGCAGTCGTCAGTCGGGCGGTTCCGTCACTCGGTCGCGAGGTCGGCGAGCGCGCCGGCGAGCACGCGAGTCGCGTCGGCGCAGTCCTCCCAGTCGGTCCACTCGCGGGGGTTGTGCGAGATGCCGTCGCGGGAGGGGGCAAAGAGCAGCGCGGCGTCCGTGACGGCCGCGACGTGCATGGTGTCGTGGCCGGCCCCGGAGTGGAGGTCGAGGGTTTCGAGGTCGGCGTCGGTCCCGGCGTCGTGGAGCGCGGCGCGGCAGCGCTCGCTCATCTCGACGGGCTTGCGGTCCCACGGGTGCGAGAGCGCGGCCTCGACCGGGCGCTCGGCCTCGATGCGGTCGAGGCTCGCCTCCGCCTCGTCGATGACGTACTCGATGGAGTCGTACGCCACGTCGCGGATGTCGACGGTCAGGGCGACTTTCCCGGCGATGACGTTGGGCGCGTTCGGCGAGACCTCCAGTTTGCCGACGGTCCCGACCGCGGTCTCCGAGACCTCGTTGCGCTCGGTCGTCGCGCGCTCCACGTCGAGGACGAACTCGCTGGCGGCGGCGAGCGCGTCCGACCGGTCGTCCATGAGCGTCGACCCGGCGTGGTCGGCCTCGCCCGTGATTTCGACGGCACACCGGGAGAGACCGACGATGCTCGTGACGACGCCGGCGGGGACGTTCGCGTCTTCGAGGCGCTCGGACTGCTCGATGTGAAGTTCTATCCACGCGTCCCAGTCGGCGGCGTCGACGCGTCCTTCGCCTCGGTAGCCGATGTCAGCGAGGGCGTCGCCGAGCGGAATCCCGTCGGCGTCCTCGATGTCGAGGGCCTCCTCGACGCTCAACTCGCCGACGGCGACCGCCGACCCGATGAGGCCGCCGCCGAACCGCTGGCCCTCCTCCTCGGTGAAGTTGACGACCTCGACGGGTCGGACGGGTTCGATTCCGGCGTCCTGCATCGCGCGGACGCTCTCCAGCCCCGCGTAGACGCCGAGCGGACCGTCGAAGATGCCGCCTTCGGGGACCGAATCGAGGTGACTTCCCGTGGCGACGGGGGCCGCGTCGGGGTCCGCGCTCTCGGGAACCCACCGACCGACGATGTTGCCGACCTCGTCGATGGTGATGGAGAGACCGGCGTCCCGGAGGCGCTCGCAGAAGAACTCTCTCGCCCGCCGGTCCGCCTCGCTGCCGCTCAGGACCGTCCGCCCCCGACCCTCGTCCGTCGGGACGGCCCCGAACTCCGCGTTCGACTCGATGTCGCTGCGGAGTCGCTGCTGATTGACTCGCATGGTTCCCGGATTCGTGACTAACCCTATTTTACTGTTTGGAATTCGGTCACATGCGTGACAGTACCGAGCGGCCGCGAACTCCCCGAAATCAGCAGGCACGGCGCGCTGGATGTGGGTTCTGGGGCTCTGCCCACCGCCCGTGTCGTTCGAGGGCGCACATCGGCGACGTTCGAGGACGCGCGTCGGCGACGGTTCGGTCGTCGCGACCTGCGGGACGCCGATGCGGGCCGTCGTTTGCGACGAGGGGGTTGACATACGTGGAGTAATCCCGCATAGAGACGGGATAGAATTGGTCATTCTACAGTTCCATCGCGCTCGGCGCTCGGAACAGTCTCTGATATTACATCTTCTCCGTCTCGATATGGGGATTGTACTCACATAACCACAATTTTTATCACACAGTAACGGATTTGAGCGACTGTATGCAAGAGAATGGCAAGGGGAGCGACTCCTCCGACAGCACCGGCGACGGCACGCGTCGCAGTCGTTTCGACCGCCGTACCTTCCTCGGGGCGGCGGCGACGACCGGCGCGGTGGCGCTCGCCGGGTGTACGGGCGGCGGTTCGGACGACAGCACGACCGAAGATTCGGGTTCCTCGGGCGGAAGCGACGACACGGAGAGCACCGACACGACCGCCGCGAGCGGCGGGAAGCAGGGCGGCACGCTCCAGTGGGGCGGCGCGGTGCCGGTGCAGGGGCTCGACCCGCACATCGACACCTCGGCGGCCTCCAAGCGCGTTCTGGAGAACATCTACGAGGAAGTCGTCGCGCTGCAGGACGACTACTCCATCCAGCCGCACCTCGCGGAGTCGATGGAGCAGTCCGACGACAACACGGTCCTGACGTTCAACCTCCGGGAGGGCGTCACCTTCCACAACGGCAAGGAGATGACCTCCGAGGACGTGCTGGCGAGCTACGAGCGCGTCCAGAACGGCGACTACCTCGCCACCGGCTTCTTCGACTACGTCGAGGAGCTTCGCGCCCCCGACGACTACACCTTCGAAGTCCAACTCACCGAACCCTTCGCGCCGTTCCTCGCGAAGATGGCGACGGCGGAACTGTCGGTCATGCCCGCCGAGAACGCCGAGAAGGACATGGTCGAAGAACCCATCGGGACCGGCCCGTACGTGTTCGAGAGCCGCGAAATCGAGACCTCGTTCACGATGTCGCGCAACGAGGACTACTGGGGCGCGTCCGACGAGGACGGCCCGTTCATCGACACCATCGTCAAGAGCGAGGTGCCGGACCCGAGCGTCCGCCTCCAGTCGTTCCTCGCCGGCGAGTACGACTTCATCAACGGCATCGCGCCGAAGGACGTCTCCCGCGTCGAGCAGGCCCCCGACGTTCGGTTCGAAAAGCAGTTCCCGAAATCGCTCGTCTACCTCGGCCTGAACTGCGACGTGGCTCCGTTCGACAACAAGGACGCCCGCCTCGCACTCGACTACACCATCGACAAGGAGAAGGTCGCCGAGGCGGCCCTCTACGGCACCGGTCAGACCACGGCGTCCCCGGCGACGCCCGGCAGCCCGTGGGTCAACCCGGACATCGAACCGCGCCCGCGTGACCTCGACAAGGCACAGGAGCACCTCGACGCCGCCGGCATGTCCGACGGCTTCACGGCGACGTTCAAGATTCCGCAGTCCTACCCGACGCAGGTGCAGGCCGCGGAGGTCATCGCAGCCGACGCCGCCGAGGTCGGCATCAACCTCGAAATCCAGCAGATCACGTGGAGCACGTGGCTCTCGGACGTCTACTCCAACCGCGACTTCCAGGCGACGACGAGCTCCTACCTCGCGCTCTGGTACCCCGACGTGTCGTTCTACAAGTTCCTACACCCCAACGGGGCGTTCTTCTTCACCAACTGGGTGAACGAGGACTACAACGCGCTCGTCGAGGAGGCGCGCACCATCTACGACGAACAGGAGCGCGCCGAGCTCTACCACCAGGCGACGGAGATTCTCCACGAGGACCGCGCCGGCCACCTCTTCCTGTGGTGGCAGCCGAGCCTCTACGGAGCCGCCTCGCAGTACAAAGGCGACATCGGCGCGCCCGACGGGTCGACGCTGCAGTTCGGCGACAACTGGCTCGACCGCTAACAGAGATTCCACACAATGTCGATGTACAACTACGTCTTTCGGCGCGTCGGGTTCATGGCGGTGACGCTGTTCTTCGTCACGCTCATCGCCTTCGCCGTCACCAACATCCTGCCCGGTGACGTGGCCCTGCTCATCTTGGGCCCCAACGCGACCGAACAATCGCTCGAAGCGCTCCAAACCCAACTGGGACTCAACCGCCCGCTGTACGTGCAGTACATCGACTGGGTCGTCGGGCTCCTCCAGGGGAACATGGGCGAATCGCTCCGATTCGGCGAGCCCGTGGCGCAACTCATCGCCGAGCGCCTGCCCCGGTCGATGATGCTCGCCGTCGCCGCGACGCTCGTCGCCGTCGTGCTGTCGGTCCCGCTCGGCGTCTACGCCGCCGTCAACCAGAACGAAGCGCCCGACGTGAGCGCCTCGATGTTCGCCTTCGTCGGCATCTCGATGCCGATATTCCTGTGGGGACTGGTGTTCATCCTGGTGTTCGCCGTCTGGCTGAACCTCTTTCCGACCGGGGGGTACGTCTCCCCGAGCGAGGACCTCGTCGGGTCGCTCACGCGACTCGTCCTCCCCGCGGGGGCGATGGGCTTCGCGCTCACCGCGTACATCATGCGGATGACCCGGTCGTCGATGCTGGAGGTTCTCAGCGAGGAGTACATCAATCTCGCGCGTGCGAAGGGGATGAGCCAACGGGTCATCGTCCTCAGACACGCGCTCAAGAACGCAATCATCCCCGTCATCACGGTCATCGCGTTCCAGTTCAGCTACGCGTTCGGCGGGGTCGTCGTGCTCGAAGAGGTGTTCTTCTGGCCCGGCATCGGTCGGCTGACGCTGACCGCGATTCAGAGCCGCGATATCCCCCTGATTCAGGGGTGCATCCTCGTGGTCGCACTCATCTACATGTTCTCGAACTTCGCCGCAGACCTGCTGTACGCGTACTTCGACCCGCGCATCCGCTACGGAGGTGACGACTGATGGCGACCGAACAGGAGACCGACCGCGGTCGCTTCACCATCACGCAGTCACAGCGCGACCGCATCGCCCGGTTCGTCCGGAAGTTCCGCAGCAACACGAAGGCGATGCTCGGCTTCTCCATCGTGGTGCTGCTCGTGCTCGTCGCCATCTTCGCGCCGATTATCGCGCCGTACCCCATCGACGCGACGAACATCGAAGACCGCTCGCAGGCCCCGTCGGTCGAACACCCGTTCGGCACCGACGACCTCGGCCGCGACATCTTCAGCCGCGTCGTCATGGGGAGCCGAATCTCGCTGTACGTCGGCTTCGGAGCCATCTCCGGCGCGCTCGCGGTCGGAGCGGTCGTCGGCGTCGTCGCCGGTTACGCCGGCGGCCTGACCGACGAGATACTGATGCGCGTCATGGACGCCGCGATGGCGTTCCCACCGGTGTTGCTCGCGCTCACCCTGCTCGTCGTCCTCGGCCCGGAGTTGAGTAACGTCGTCATCGCCTTGGCGTTCGTCTACACGCCGTACATCGCCCGCGTCTCGCGGAGCGCGGCGTTAGCCGAGCGCAACGAGGCGTACGTCGAGGCCGCCGTCGCCCGCGGCGAGAGCGACTCGCGCATCGTCTTCAGCGAGGTGTTCCCGAACTGCATGGCTCCCATGCTGGTTCAGGGGTCGCTGAACGTCTCGTTCGCCATCCTCGCGGAGGCGAGCCTGTCGTTCCTCGGCCTCGGCGCGCAGCCGCCGCGGCCGTCGTGGGGGCTGATGATTAACACCGGTCGCGGCTTCATGGAGACCGCGCCGTGGATGTTGCTGTTCCCCGCGTTGGCTATCGGCATCGCCGTCGTCGGGTTCAACATGCTCGGCGACGGACTGCGTGACGTGCTCGACCCCAAAGTGGAGGCGATAGAATGAGCGCACCAACCACCGCGACCGACCGCGAGGCCGACGACGGCCCGCTGCTCGACGTGCGCGGACTCAGAACCGAGTTCCGCACCGACGCCGGCCCCATCGTCGCCTCCAACGAGGTGTCGTTCTCGCTCGACCGCGGCGAGACCATGGGTCTCGTCGGCGAGTCGGGCGCGGGCAAGTCCGTGACGGCGCGGTCGCTCATGCGCCTCATCGACTCGCCCGGCGAAATCACCGGCGGGCAGGTCGTCTTCAACGGGGAAGACCTCCTGCAGAAGACGGAAGCCGAGATGCGCGACATCCGCGGCAACCGCATCGCGATGATTCCGCAGGACCCGATGTCGTCGCTCAACCCGGTGATGACCGTCGGCGAGCAAATCACGGAGACGATTCGCCGCCATCAGGACGTCTCCAAGTCAGAGGCACGCCAGCTCGCCATCGAATCGATGGACGACGTCGGCATCCCCGACGCGGAAGAACGCATCGACGACTACCCCCACGAGTTCTCCGGGGGGATGCGCCAGCGCGTCCTCGTCGCCATCGGCTTCTCCTGCGAGCCGGACCTCATCATCGCCGACGAGCCGACCACCGCGCTCGACGTGACGACGCAGGCGAAGATTCTCGACCTGCTCAACGAGATGCAGGAGCGCGAGGGGACGGCCGTGCTGATGATCACCCACAACCTCGGCGTCGTCGCCCAGACGTGCGACCACGTCGGCGTGATGTACGCCGGGAACCTCGTGGAGACGGCCGAACTCGGCGACCTGTTCGACCGCCCGCGACACCCCTACACCCGCGCGCTCATCGACTCCATCCCGGAGGTCGACACCGACTACGACGAACTGCCGACGCTCGACGGCGCGATGCCCGACCTCGGGAACCTCCCGAGCGGGTGTAACTTCGCGCCGCGGTGTCCCCACGCCACCGAGGCGTGCCGGACCGGCGGCGACCCGTCGCTCGACTCCGTCGGCGACGACTCCTCGCGCGCGGCGTGTCTCCACGCCGCCGACCTCGACCTCTCGGAGAGCACGGTCCCCGAATCCGGGGCCGGCCGCCGCGACATCGACCGCAGCGGCGAGCCGCTGTTCGAGGTGCGGAACCTGAAGAAGTACTTCAACGCCGGCGAGGGCGTCTTCGGCAACGTCCACCTCACGTGGGAGGGCGGCGGCCTGCCGACCGTCGAACGGCGGCACGTCAAGGCCGTCGACGACGTGAGCTTCGACGTCTATCCCGGCGAGACCGTCGGGCTCGTCGGCGAGTCCGGCTGCGGGAAGTCCACGGTCGCTCGCACCGCGCTCCGGCTCCTCGAACCGACCGACGGCGAGGTGTACTTCGAGGGACAGCCGCTCCACGAGCTCGGCTCCTCGGAGATTCGGAGTCTGCGCCGCGAGATGCAGATGATATTCCAGGACCCTCAGAGTTCGCTCAACCCGCGGAAGACCGTGGGCCAAATCGTCGGGCGCGCGATGGAGAAACACGGCATCGCCACCGGCGAGGAAAAGCGCGAACGAGTTGGCGACCTGCTCGAACGCGTCGGCCTGTCGCGGGCCGCCGCGAGCAAGTACCCCCACGAGTTCTCCGGGGGACAACAACAGCGCGTCGCCATCGCGCACGCGCTCGCCGTCGAACCGAAGCTCATCGTCTGCGACGAGCCCGTCTCGGCGCTCGACGTGAGCGTGCAGGCGCAGATTCTCAACCTCCTGAACGAGATTCAGGAAGACGAGAACATCTCGTTCCTGTTCATCTCGCACAACATCGGCGTCATCCGGCACATCTGCGACCGCGTGGCCGTGATGTACCTCGGGAAGATAGCGGAGTTCGGGAGCATCGAGCAGGTGTTCTCGCCGCCGTTCCACCCCTACACGGAGAGCCTCCTGTCGGCGGTCCCCCACGCGAACCCGGACCGCGAGACGGACCGCATCCTCTTGGAGGGGAGCGTCCCGAGCCCGATCAACCCGCCGTCGGGCTGTCCGTTCCAGACGCGCTGTCCGAAGAAAATCGGCGACGTCTGCGAGCAGGAGCTCCCGGAGCTCGAATCGGTCGGGGGCGCGGACCACTACATCTCCTGTCACCTCTCGGAGGAGGAGATGAGCCAGCGTGACTCGTTCATCACGCCGTCGAAGCGCGCGGAGACCAGTCCGGCCGACTCGGACTGAATCCGCCCGCGCGGTCTCTTCTCAGTATTTAGCGCCGAAGCCGGTTCAGTACTTGACGCCGAAGTCGAGAATCTCGTCGGGGTAGTCGCCGAACTGCGCGTCCGTCTCGCGGCGAATCTGGTCTTTCGCGCGCCGCGCCTCCGCGAGCAGGTCGCGGAGGTCGGACACCGGTTCGTCGGAGAGGTCGACCCGGAGGTTGTGGTAGAACTCCGGCGTCGGCGCGTGGACGAGCACCGCGGCGCTCATCTCGCCGCGGTCGTCGCCGCCGGCCGCCTCGCCGGCTTCGAGCGCCGAGACGAGTCGGTCGGCCATGTCGCCGTCGGCGGACTCGTACGCTTCGGCGGTCGCCTCGACGACCGCCTCGCCGGCGAGCATGTTGCCCGCGACGGTGTAGTCGTCGCCGACGCGGTGGCCGGCCCACGAGACGCACTCGCCGCCGGTGAAGGCGAACTCGCCGGCCGCGCCGACGCCGTGGACCTGCCGGTAGGCGGCGTGGTCGTCGGCGTCGAGGAGGGATTCGAAGGCGTCGTCGATGCGCTCGCCGGCTTCCGCGCGGGCGACCGCGTCGCGGCCGTGTTCGGTCTTCGTGTACGACTGCGTGACGGCCGCGCCGCCGGCGCTCACGTAGGGACAGGTCGCGCCGACGGCGACCGTGCCGGTCGTCACCGCCGCGCCGAAGACGTTCGCGTCCGGGTCGCGCGCCGCTATCGAGAAGGTTCCTGGGACGTGTCGCATGGTTCGGTACTGCGTTTCGGTCACGCTCGCGCGGTAAATACTCTCCCTCTCGCGGGGCGGAACGGAGACGCGGGTGGTGTCCGAGTGCGGCGTAACAGTTAGGACTCTGTCGAGTCTCGCACCGGATTCGGCGCTCTTCCCGTTCGCAACTGCCGAGATAGTATTGCAAACAATATAAATTATTGCTGAACGCTATTTCTTATTTATCGGACTTTCCTATTCGGATGTTTTTGAATCGGTCGTGAATGATTGCATTGTCACCCCAGCTTCTGATTGAGCGGAAAAGCTAATTCGGGAGACGCTCTGCTGCGGTGCAGTATTTGTATTGGTGGGCAATACCGACCGTCTCGCGGGCCGGCAGTCGAATCCAAGGCTTATGTTGTCGCGGTGGCAAGACGAACGTATGAGACTCGGCATCGGTCGAACCGGCGTGGTGATTCTCCTCGGACTGTTCGTCATCCTCGGTGCGGAGGACGTGTACGTCTGGGCCGTCGCCGGAACCGTCCCCGGCGTCGAGTTCTTCTTGGCGCTCGTGTTCGTCCTCGTCGTCGCGTTCGTGGCGATTCGGGAGGCCCGGGCGCACCCGCCGAGTCGGTAGTCGTTCGCCGCTCGGAACGTGGTTTTCGCCCGCTACTCTTCGCGCTCTCTGCAGTCGAGCGGCGCTTCGCAGCAGGCGGAGCGATAGGCGGCCGACTCGCGGACCAGTTTGCACTCGCGGTAGCGGTAGGCGACGTCCGCGCCGCAGGCCTCGCAGGTGAGGGTGTACTTCGGCTCCGCGAACCGGCGGACGCGGACCGGCGCGTCGACCGCCTCGGCGCGGCGCTTGAACGCCGGGCCGTGGTCGGTCGCGCCGAACGCCTGAAACTGCTCGACGTGGACGAGTTCGTGCCGGAGCGTCGCCGTCCATTCCTCGCGGTCGAACGACTCGAACGCCCGCCACGACAGCGACATGGTACACGTGGGCGCGGCGTCGAGTTCGGCCGATTGCGACGACGTGCCGGTCCACCGCCTCGGCTCCCCGACCCTCGCGTCGTCGACGCTCGGTGTCTTCACGGCCGCCGCCCGCCGCTTCGCGCGGGTAGACACTTTCCATCGGACGCGGTGTAAGTCCACGGTGAAGTCGTAGTGGCTCGCCGCGCGGCGGCAGTACGTCCGCGACCAGCTCACCAGCTCGTCGCCGGTCTCGATAGCGTCGTACCCGCCGAGGCTCCCGTCTTCGTGTCCCACGGTTTCGGGCCGTGGTTCGGAGCGAGCCGATATGTGTGTTGTGCCCACCCGCGCGGTCGCCGACGAGCGGTGTTGGTTCGGGTGCGGGTGGGGTACGGGTGTGGGTGCAGGTGGGGTACGGGTATGGGTGCGGGTTCGGTCAGGCTGTGAGCGTCGCTTTCTCGTCGGACACGAGCTCCCGAACCGCGTCGAACAGCCGCTTCGCGCTGTTCCGGGACGTCCCTTCGACGGTCACGCGAAGGACGCGCTCGGTTCGGCTCGCCCTGACGACGAACCACGCGTCGCCGCGGTCGACGAAGATGCCGTCGTCGGTCCGAACGTCGTCGAAGCGCGCCTGACACTCCGTCGCGAGCCGCGTCATCTCGCGGGCGCAGTTGTCGACCGCGAACGAGTCGAAAAACAGCGGGTACGCCGCCACGTCGCCCGCCTGTTCGGAGAGCGCCGCCCCCTCGTCGACGAGCCGCGCGAGGCGAATCGCCGAGAGCGTCGCGTCCGGGCAGGGCGACTCGGCCGGCCACTGGTAGACGCCGGTCGGCTCGCCGCCGAAGACGACGTCCGCGTCCGCCGCCGGTCCGGACCCCGGAATCCCGTCCATCTCGACCCGGACGATGCTTCCTCCCGCGTCGGAGACGACCTCTCCGATGCGACGGCTCGCCTCCAGCGGCACGGCGACGCGGGCGTCCCCGTCCGCATCGCGGACCGTCTCTCGCGCGAACAGCGCGAGGAGCGCGTCTCCGCCGACGACCTCGCCGGTCTCGTCGACGGCCACGAGACGGTCCGCGTCGGCGTCGTGAGCCAGACCGATATCGGCGTCCGAGGCCGCGACCGCTCGGCGGAGCGTCCCGCACGCGTCGTCGCCCGCGGCGACCCGACGGCGCGGAAACGAGTCGTCCGCGGTTCCGTCGAGGCGCTCGACGTCACAGCCGAGTCGGTCGAGCGCGTCGGCCATGATGTCGTCGTCCCGCTCGCCGACGTCGACCACGACGCGCGTGTCGGAAACCGAAGTTCGCCCCTCGCAGAGGTGGTCGAGGTGATGTGCCGCGGCGTCGTCCCAGCGACGTTCCTCGCCGATTTCGTCCCACGGGGCGACCTCGGCCGACGAGCCGTTGACCCGACGGACGACCCTGCTCTGTCGCTCCCACGAGAGGCGCGAGCCGTCGTCGTCGAACAGTTTCAGCCCGGTGTCCTCGGCGGGGTCGCTGACGGTCGTCACCGCCACGCCGGCGTCGCCGCCGAGTCGCCGCACGCCGTGAGAGACGGTCGGGCTCGCCACCGGCCCGAGTCGGTGGACGGTGCCGCCGCACTCGCAGACCCCGGTCGCGACCGCGTCAGCGAGGAGGCGAGCGCTGTCGCTCGGGTCGTGGCCCACGACGATTTCGTCGCCCGTTCCGGCGAGGGCGCGACCGGCTTTGAGGGCGAGTTTCGCGGTCACCTGCGTCCCGTACGAACCGCGGATTCGTGATGGTGCGAACATACCCCACTGTCCGCCCGAGGGGTGTTTACTATCGGCCGGATAATCCCGGTCGGCGTCGCTTAGCGTCCGACAAAACGGCGGGTTCGGTCGTCGAGGCGTCGGTATCACCCGACACGACCTCGTACACCACGACCCCGTCGTTTCCGTAGACTCGTCGATACCGGGAACTGTCCGCGAGCGAGGCGCGAAGCCGCTCGGTCCCGTCTTCTTCGAGCCCCCGGACGGTGTACGTCCCGCGGGGGACGTACAGGTAGTCGGGCGAGGCGTCGACGGACTCCATCGACGCGGTCACGCAGGTCGCGTTCTCGCAGGTGCTCGCCGTTTTGAACGCCGAAATCTGGTCGTAGTACCTGTCGGGGCTCTTCCATTCGACCCCCCACGGGCCCACGAGCATCGTCCGCTTCGCGTGGTGCGGGAACCACTCGGCCGCGTCCGAGAGCACGACGAACGACGCGTTCGCGTCGGTGTCGTTTCTCGCCCACTCCATGGCCTCTCGGTCGTCGTCGTCCATGAACGAGGGGAGACTCGGACTGCCGTGGTGTGCCGCGCCGAGACCGCTCGCGGCGTAGAACCCGCCGAGGCTCGTCCCGACGACGAGGACCACGACCAGCGACGAGGCCATCAACTGCCGGTTGTCGAGCGACCCGCGAACGCCGTCGGTCAGCCGCGGCACGACGACGCCGAAAAGCACCGTCGAAATCATCATCGCGCCGGCGACGAACTGGAAGCGCTCCTTCCCGATGACGTACGCGCAGACGAAGAGCCAAAGCGGCAGCGTGAACGTCCTCCGAGAGACGAGCACGCCCGCGGCGGCGAAGCTCGCGAGGAAGAACACCGTGACGACGGTCGGGTCCAGCGGGTAGACGAACTGGTCGAGGAGCCGACCGACGCCGCCGGCGATACCGCTGTGACTGCCCGCCGCACCCACGAAGGCCCCGACGCCGTGAGTGGTGACGACGTTGGCCCACCACGGCGCGGCGAGGACGAGTCCCCCGAGAGCCACCGCGGCGCCGCTGAGGAGCCCGGGCAGCGTTCGGTCGAGCATCGCGTAGAGGACGAGCCAACTGACCCCGAAAAACACGGTGTACGTCGGGTGCGAGAGGACGGTCAGTCCGAAGCAGATGACGCCGGAGCCGACCCACAGCGGCCGCCGGGTGCCGCGGCGGAACAGCCTCGCCCCGACGTAAACCCCGCAGAGGGACAGGAAGAACGCGGACGCGCGGACGATGCCGCCGGCCGAGAGGTGCCACTGCAGGACCGGTGGAGCGACCGCGAGAATCGCCGTCGCGACCCCCGCCTGCCGCCGCGTGGGGAGGAGTTCGAGCGCGATTCCGTAGTACGGAACGAGGTAGAGTACCGTCACCACGGCCGGGAGGACGAGGCTGAGCGTCGTTCCCGAGACGCCGAGGTCGGTCAGGAGCGCGACCGCGTAGAACTGAAGGGGCGGGTACGCGAACGGAATCCCGCCGTCGTAGTACGGAATCGAAGTCGGGAGCGCGTAGCCGCCGGTCCGAATCTGCTCGGCGATTTCGAGGTACAGCCCGGACCCGTAGGCCGGGTAGTCGTGGGTCGCCACGTACGTCACCGAGACGACGAGTCCGGCGACGAGGGCGAGGGCGAACCACGCGTGGCTCTCGCGGCCGAGGCCGGGAACGCCGTCGGTGAACGCGTTCGCGCGGCCCGGTGCCGCGGGGTCGAGGCCGTTCGCCGTGTCGTCGGTCGTTGAGTTCATGGAGTAGCTCTCACCTCCGCTTTCGAAGCGAGACGGGGTTCGTGAGCGAGACGCGGTACGGGAGCCACCGCAGTTCGGCGATGGCCCACAGGGCTCCGACGGCGAGCCCGAGACAGGACACCAGCAGCTCTGTGACGCCCATCCACCGCGGGAGGACGTAGTAGACGGCGTTCACGACCGGTCCGGGGAGTACCGACGACTGAGACGGGCCGCCGTCTCCGACCGTCGAGCCGCCGGCCGTCCGATTCCGGAGGCCGAGTTCGTGTGCCGGCGGACCGCCAGCGCTCTCGTCGCCGGTCCCGAGGCGCTCGGCCTCGTAGGGGAACGCGACGGGGACGCTCCAAACGACCTCGCCGGTCTCGTCCAGTTCGAACACGCGGTTGCCGTTCGAGTCAGTCACGAGCGTGTGCCCGTTCGGGAGTCTGTCGGCGTCTCGCGCCCACTGGAGTCGCTTGTCCTGCCAGACCCACGAGCGAACCCACTCGCCACCGGTGTCGCGGTATTCGACGAGGCGGTTGTTCTCCGAATCGGCGACGAGGACGGCGTCGTCGCCGTCCGGGTTCTCGATGTAATCGGGGTTGTGTTGCTCGTAGAGGACGCCGTGAGACCCGTTTCCGAGCGTCCGGTTCTCGACGAGGCCGGTCTCGCGGTCGAGGTACACCACTCTGTCGTGGTTGCGGAGGCTGACCTGAATGAGCCCGCTTTCGAGCACCTCGACGTCGTTGAGGTGGGTCCAATCGGACGGGTACGGCCCGCCGGTCGTCGCGGGGTCGAACGCCGCCTGCGCGTCCCACGACCACTCGACGATGTCCGTCGTCGTGTTCACGACGAACACGCGGTCAGCGGCGATGTCGGCGACGACGTACGTCGAATCGCTCAGTCTGTCGCCGTCGTGCCACCGCGTCGAGTGCTTCCCGGCGGTCACGCGACTGTAAATCCCCTCGACGCTCCCGGTGGTGAGGTTCACGCGCTCGATGCCGTTTCGCGTGCACGCGCTCTCGCCGCCGCACTCTTCGGGTGTCAGGTGGTCCGCGTAGAGGTACTCGACCGTCGCGTTCGTCCCCTCGACGGGGTCGACGTCCCAGTAGCGGGTGTGGGTATCGTCGTAGTATTGCCGCTCTCCGTCGGCACCGAACGCGACGAGTTCGGCGTTCGCTCGCGGGCCGTCGCTCTCTCGTCCGAGCCACGTGTTCGAGTCGGTCGCGATGACCGTCGTCCCGTTCGCGGGCGCGACCCGTGCGCTCTCGCCGGTCGCGTCCGTCACCGCCGAGGTCGGTCGGCTCAGGTACGCGGCCCCGACGATACCCGCGCAGACGAGGAGGGCGACTGCCGCGGCGACTCGCAGATGCGTCCGCTCGACCATTGCGTAGTCGTCCGTGGGTTGACGGTCTTACTATCCGGGTGCTAAACCGCGGGTGGGCTCGTGGCCACCGACGCGGAATCCGTCCACTCGGACCTTACGCACGGAATAATTAGGGTCCCGAGGGCGGGTAGACGACACAATGGCGTCTCGTCTCGGGGCGGCCGAGAGCCTCGTCGTCCTCGGTGTCGTCCTCCTGTTGGCGACGACAGCGGTGCCGACCGCGAGCGTCGTCGATTTCGGCGCGAACGGGGGCGCTTCGACGGCCGCGACGGCCGAGTCGGCACCGAACGGTCCGAAATCTGCCGACGACGTTCGGCTGGTCCCGGTCGGCGACCGGGGGGACCGGCTCTGGCCGTTCACCAGCCGAGACCGGTCGTTTGACGCGCTGACGCTCCCGGTGAACGTCGTCGTCGAGGGGAACCCCGCGCGGGTCCGCTCGCTGCTCCTGTACTCGCGCGACGCGACGTGGGACGAGACGAACGAGTCGTGGCAACAGGCGTCCACCGAACAGGCCCCCACCGACGAGCCGGCCTCCCCGTGGGGGTCGGCCACGGGCGCGGACCGGTTTACCTTCGTCGACACCGCGGACTCGGGCGGGCTGTGGATTGCGGAGTCGATGCAGCTCCACGACGGGACGTACTTCGGGAGCCGAACTCACCTCCGACTGTACGGCGGCGGGACGCCGGACGACTCGTGGACGGCGATTCAGGCCCACCGAGACTACTGGGACTGGTTCCGGCTTCGCCACACGGTGACGAGCCTCGCCGGCCCGCAACACGCCGTCGAACGCGACCTGATGCGCCGCCCGACCGTCGTCGACGTTCGTCGCGAGCGGTTCGCCAACGGCGGCATCATCGACGCCGACGGCTGGGTGTCGGTCGTCGAACTCGGGCCGCCGCAACTCTCGACGCTCCCGAGAGACGACGCGCGTCGCCCCGCGAGCGTCGGGTCGGCGACAGGCAGAGACGAGGCCGCAGAGCGCGCCGGCTCCGAACGCGACGACACCCCCTCGGTACTCGATACGCCGCAGACGGGGCCGGCGGGCGTCGGAACCGTCCTGTCCATGCTCGCCGTCGGCTTCGTCGCCGTCGGTGGACTCGCCGCGCTCGCCACTCGCCGAGACGAACTCGGCGCGCTCGTCGAGCGCCTCCGCTGGTCGCGGCTCGCCGACGACCGATTCCAGCGCGTCGTCGCGCTCGCGGTCGCACTCGTCGCGCTCCCGGTTTTGGTCCGCTCGGCCGCACTCGGGCTCGAACGCGTCGTTCCGAACCACCCGAAGGTCGTCGCCGGACTGCTCTTTCCGGTGTTCGCGCTCGCGCCGGCCGTCCTCGCCGCTCGCCTGCCGCGGGGGTACTCGTCGGAACTGTGGTTCGGCACCGCGTTCGTCGGCTACGGGACGGGTCTCGTCGCCGACTTCGCGATGATAGGAGTCGCCGTCGTCCCGGTCGAAGTCGTCCTCCACCGGTTCGCCGTGCTCGTTGCCCTCGGGGTTCTCGCCGTCGCCGGCCGCCGTCACTTCGAGTCGTCGGAACCCCGCCGAGCGGCGCTTTCGGCGGCCGTCTGCCTGTGGCTGCTCCTGTTCGCGTGGCCGCTTTTCTTGGGTATCTAGGCGCTCTTAGCCCCCGGATAATAACGACACCGCGCTCGAAGACAGTTACCTGCCCTCCCGTACATGTCATCAACACGGCTCTCTAGACGGTCGGTTTTGGCGCTCGCAGGCGCGGGCCTGACCAGCGGGTGCGTCCGGCAGCTCGAATCGACGGTCTCGCGCGACGAGCGGACGCCGCTTTCGCTCTCTATCAAGACCGTTCCCGCGGACACCGACGCGACGGCGACGAGGCTCGCCCGCTACCTCGCCACCCGCCTCCAGACGGTCGGCGTCGCGGCGACCGTGGTCCCGATGAGCCGGGAGGAACTCCTCCGCGACGTGCTCTCGAACCACGACTTCGATATCTACGTCTCCCGGCTGCTGCTCCGGCGCGACCCGGACTTCCTCCGTCCCCTGCTCCACTCTCGCTACGGTCCGGGCCGCGGCTGGCAAAACCCGTTCGGATACGGCGACCTGTCGTTGGACTCGCTTCTGGAGCGACAGCGGACCGAGACCGGTTCCGTCCGCGCCGCGACGCTCGCGGAGATTCAACGGCGCGTCGTGGAGGCCCAACCGTTCACGCCCGTCGCGGCCCCCGCCCCGGCTCAGGCGACGCGGCCGGTGCGGGTCGACTGGCCCGACGGCGTTGGAATCCACAGCCTCACGGGATACCTCGGTGCGAGGGCTGTCACCACCACGGCGACCGCCTCGCGGACCGAGTCGACGGTCACGCCGTCGGCGACGCCCGCCCCGACCGAGCAGTCGACGTCAGCGACGACCTCGACGCCCGCCCCGACCTCGACGCCCGCGACGACGACCGACGAACCGACCCCCGAAAACGAACTCCGAATGACGATAGGCGACTCGCGTCCGACGGAGAACCTCAACCCGCTTTCGACGCCGTTTCGGTCGGACGGGACGCTCCTCGACCTCGTCTACGACTCGTTGGGTCGTCCGGTCTACGACCGGATGCGGCCGTGGATGGCCGCGTCGTGGGAGTGGGCCGACGGGGACGATACGACGCTTTCGGTCCGGCTCCGCGACGACCTCGCGTGGCACGACGGCGAGCCGATAACGGCGGCGGACGTGGCGTTCACCTTCCGGTTCATCTCCGACACGGCACTCGGCTCGCTCGACCAGCCGGTCCCGTCGCCGCGATACCGCGGCCGCGCCTCGCTCGTCGAGTCGGTCGACGCCGCGTCCGACCGCGAGGTGACGATTCGGTTCGGCGACGTGAGCGAACCGGTCGCGGCGCGCGCGCTGACGATTCCGGTGCTCCCCGAACACGTCTGGGAGCCGTTCGCCCGCCCGACGAGCGCCTCGTGGCTCGACGGCGGCCACGTCACCGAGGCGCTCGTCCGGAACAACCTCGACCCGGTCGGAAGCGGACCGCTCCGCGTGACGGGAACGACGGCCAGAGAGTCGGTTTCGATGGAACCGTTCGAGGACCACTTCCTCGCCGACGACGCGCTCGACGGCCGACTGTCCCGGTTCGACGGCGGCTTCTCGTTCGACTCGCTGCGGTTCGACGTCGTTCCCTCCGACGGCGCCGCCGTCGAACTGCTCGCGACCGACGCCGTCGACGCGACGGCGAACTCGCTGTCGGCCGATTCGAGGGCGGCCGCGGCGGACGAACCCGGAATCTCCGTTCGCACCAGCCGGCCCGAGTGGTGCTATCACGTCGGCTACAACCACCGACGGCCGCCGTTCATGAACCCCCGGTTCCGACGGGCGGTCGCCCGGCTCGTCGACCGCGAGTTCCTCGTGGATTCGGTGTTCGACGGCGAGACCGAACCGGCGTCGTCACCGCTGGTCGCGACGACGTACGTCCCAGCGGGTGATGCGTGGGACGAGGCCGTGTCCGAACTCGAGTTCGTCGGCGACTCGGGGACCGGCACGCTCGACGCGGAGCGAGCGCGGTCGGTGTTCGAAGACGCGGGATACGCCTACTCGGGCGACGGCGACCTCCTCATTCAAGAATGATTTCCGCTCAGTCCTCGATAGGCTTCTCACCGCTCGTCGCGGTTCTCGCCCGCGTGCTCGGCGGCGCGGCTGTCGCGTTGGCGCTCGCAACGCTCGCTATCGTCGGCCCGTCGCGTCTCGCGGCGGCGTGCGGGTCGGGGAGCGACCGCTTGCGCGAGGCCGCGCCGTACCTCGGTCTGCTGGCGGTCGTTCTCCTCGTGAACAAGGTCGCCCGCGGCGTCGGCCCGGAAGTGTCGTGGGCGCTGGGCTGGAACGCCACCGGCGTCATCTACGCTATCGAGGGGAACTTCGTCCAGCACGTTCAGTCGCTCGCGACGCCGGCGCTCACCGCCGTCCTCTCGACCGTGTACCTCTCGGGGTACGTCTTCCTGCTCACGTTCCCGTTCGTCGCGTACTTCGCGGCGGCCGACGAGCGACCGCTGAAACTCACCGCGGTCACGTACGCGGCGAACTACGCCATCGGCCTGACCTGCTACGTCCTGTTTATCTCCTACGGTCCCCGTAACCTCCTGCCGGGACAGGTCGAGTCGCTTCTGTACAGCACCTACCCGCAGACGCAGATACTCACCGGCGAGGTGAACGTGAACACGAACGTGTTCCCGTCGCTTCACACGTCGCTTTCGGTCTCGGCGGCGGCGATTGCGATTCGGACGCGGGAGACGTACCCCGCGTGGGCCGTCGTCGCGTCGGTGCTCGCCGCCGCGGTCGCCTTCTCGACGATGTACCTCGGGATTCACTGGGGGACCGACGTCGTCGCCGGCGTCGTCCTCGGAGTCGGCAGCGTCGCGTTCGGCGATTGGCTCGTCGGCCGCCGGTCCGCCGACGCGTAACCCTTACCGCCCGGATAATAAGGTCCGGGCGGTTCCTGTGGTCGGTCGTGAGCGCCATCATTACACTTCGAATCCCGGCGTCCGCGTTCGTTCTCGATGATGTCCTCTCACGCAGTTCCATCACCGAGGCGCGTCTGGTTCGCTCCGTGCAACTCGATGGGCCCACGCTCTCGCCGCTGCTGTGGGTCCGGAGTGACGACCCAGCGCAGATTGCGTCGTCGCTTCGTGACGACCCGAGCGTCGGGTCGGTCGCACCGTTCGCCCCGTCGTCCCACGGCGGCGTCTACCGCCTGAGCCTCAGACCGCTCGCCGACGAGTTCATGCAACTGTTCGTCGACGGCGGCCTCAGCGTTCTCGACGCCCACGGCCGAGACGGTGAGTGGGTGGTCCGCGTCTTCGCCCACGACCGCGACTCGATCGGGTCGCTCGGCGACGGATGGCGACGCACCGGAACGGAGTTCGACGTCGAACGGCTTCGGTCGCCCGAGAACCTCGAGGACCCGACGCGGTTCGGGCTGACCGACCGGCAGTACCGCACCCTCGTCACCGCGTTCCGACAGGGGTACTACAGCGTTCCCCGCGATTCGGGTATCAGGGAGCTCTCGAACGCGTTCGGTGTCACCCACCAGGCGACCTCGCAGCGACTCCGACGCGGTCACGAGCGGCTGATTCGGAGGGCGCTCGTCGAGCGGCCACCTCCGAGTCTCCCCTATTAGTTGCTTGCACTTGCAACCGATAAGACGAGGGGTCTAGTCGAGGTAACAACTGTTGGAATGAGTACTCGGTGTGAACGACAGAGTCGTACGCTGTGACCCCTCGCCGAGCAGTCGGTCCCACGACCGACTGCGCGCTCTGTTCTGTCGGCTCCGGGACCTGCGCGTCCCATCGGTTGCGTCCCACGTCCCGGCGCTTCCACCGCCGTCGAACGCTCGGCGCGACGGGCACTCGTTCCCGCCCTCGATATCGACATCGACATCGACGAGCCGCCGGCTATCCGGCGACCGAACCAGCCGAGTACCGTTACCGCAATCTATGACACAGAACGCATCCCTAACCACGTTGGTAACACGTACAAAAAGATGAGGAACAGATAGTGAGCTATGGCGGACCGCAGTAACGACGACACCCACTTGGCCGGGACCGCGGCGGGCACCACCGGAGCGGGAGGTGGTGCGCTCGGGTATCGACGAGCCATCGCCTCGCGTTTCGCGGCCTACTGGCACGCGTTCATCCGCCTCGTTGTGTCCCTCTCGAACCGCTCCGGCCGCAGAAACGGTGGGCAACCGACCACTGATTCGGTGGACGCGTCCCCGTATTCAGAGAGATACGTGTCGTCCGCCCCCGACGCGAATCACGGGCTTCTCGGCGTCGACCCCGAACTGCTCAACTCCGAGCGCCGAATCCTTCAACTGCTCATCGTCGAGGGCGGCCGACTGCCGCAGTCGCAGTTGGTCGAGCGGACGCGGTGGTCCGACTCCACGATCAGCCGAACGCTGTGTCGGATGGAGACGCAGGGGCGAATCGAGCGCTTCCAACTCGGGTCGGGGAAGTGCGTCGTCCTCCCGCAGGACGACGAGTAGCCGATTCGACCGCTCGGTCGACTCGCCGTGGAGCGTGCCGTGAGGGCGCGCCCCCGCGCACAGACGCGACGAGGACGCCGACGTGAGACTCGATTGCGGACCGGGCGAAGTCCCACTGTCGCGATTCACAGCGCGAGCGTGACCGTCCCGAACAGCATGAACAGGAACACGAGCTGGCGCGCTCGGACGTACGACGGTCCGACGCGGTTCACGTGGCCCAACCCCGACGTGACGACCGCGAGGCCGACGAACAGTGCGCTCACCGCGGCGAATTCTCCCGTGAGCATCGCCTACCGAACCTCCTCAGGGGCAGCGATTGGCGTCTCTGTCCCGCTCGGCGTCTCTGTCCCGCTTGTTACGTGTCCACGAGGCATGGTCGTGGATTGTGCGCATCGGCATATCCTTATTCAGGCTGTAACTGAAACGGAACAGACGGCGCATTCATAATATCCTGTTGTCACTTCACCGAACTCTCTGCGGTCGGCTCGGCGTCGGCCGGCGTTACAGCCTCGGTAAGCCGAGCGAAATAGTGCCGCGAGACGAACCGTTCGACTGCTCAGGGATTCGCTGGCGTCACTCCTCGGTGAGCGCGCGATAGCCGAAAAAGAGGACGACGAGCGCGGCGGGGACGAGGGCGAAAGACGTGTCCAGTGGACTCACGCTCGATGCGGTGACGGCGACGCCGGCGACGCCAACCAGGATGACGGCGACGTTCACTAACCGCTTTCGCGAGACCGTCACTCGGTCGTCAGTCGGCTCGGGCGCGACCGAACCGCGGTTCGTGTCTCCCGCGTTATCGACGGTCGAACCCGCGTTCAGCTCGCTCGACGCGCGAGTCGCGTGGGCACCGTCGTGGGTCGGCGAAAAGACGCGCCCGGTCTCGCGGTGGAAGACGAGACGACCGTCGGCGTCGAGTCGCGGCAGGTCGAAGTCGAAGAGCACGCTGTGTATCTCCTCGTCCGTCGGGACCATCCCGTCCGTCTCGTCTTGGAACCACTCCGAGAGCGCGACGGTCAGCTCGCCGACGGTGTACGGCGTCTCGGAACGCTCGTTCACGAGCGAAACGATGGTGTCCCGTCGTCGAGATTCGGTGACACCGCCGAGACCGGGTCTGTCGTCGAGTGATGGTCCAGGTTGCTCTCCGGTGTCGTCGGGGCCGCCCGGTGCCCACGATGGTGCCATTGACGTGCTCGACTATGTAATCTATAAAAATAAAACTACGGTGTCCCGCCCCACTGAATCGCTGGAATCGACGCTTCAGTGGCGCTGTGGGCTTATCTAAACCATAATAATGGGTTCCTGGTGTCTGGCACTCGACAGCGGTCGCAGGACCGCAGGACATGCTATGAGACGCACACACCCAAGCGACTATCGACGCGACTGTTCGGCGCTTCACGGCGCGGCTGCTCCGACGCGCGGAGGACGACGCCGATGACTGGAGACATCAGTATCGCCTCCCCGGTTCTCGGTGACGAAGAACTCGACCGCATCGAGTCCGTCGTCGAGTCGGGCATGATCGCGGACGGCCCCGAGGTACGGACGTTCGAGTCCGAGTTCGCGGACTACTGCGACGCCGACCACGGCGTCGCCACGTCGAACGGGACCACCGCGCTGCACACGGCGCTCGAAGCGGTCGGCGTCGGCCCCGGCGACCGCGTCTTGACGACGCCCTTCTCGTTCGTCGCGACGGCGAACGCGATTCGGTTCGCCGGTGCCGAGCCGGTGTTCGCGGACATCGACCCCGAGACGTTCAACCTCGACCCCGAGCGGGTCGAAGCGACCCTCGAATCGCTCGACTCGGACGTGCAGGCGATGGTCGTCGTCCACCTCTACGGCCTCCCCGCGCCGATGGGCGAACTCCGCGACATCGCCGACGACTACGACGTGGCTCTCGTCGAAGACGCGGCGCAGGCCCACGGTGCCGAGTACTTCGACACGCCGGTCGGGTCGCTCGGCGACGCCGCGAGCTTCTCGTTTTATCCGACGAAGAACATGACCACCGGCGAAGGCGGGATGGTCGTCACCGACGACGAGACCGTCGCACAGAACGCCGCGAGCTTCGTCAACCACGGCCGGGAGACCGACGGGTACCGTCACGTCTCGCTCGGTCACAACTTCCGGATGACGAGCGTCGCGGCCGCGATGGGTCGCGCCCAACTCGAACGCCTGCCCGGCTTCATCGAGAACCGTCGCTCGAACGCGGCGCGACTCGACGAGCTGTTGGCCGACACGGACGCGGCGACGCCGACGGTCCCCGACGGGTTCGACCACTCGTACCACCAGTACACGATTCGGGTCGGCAACCGCGACTCGGTCGTCGAACAGCTGGACGAACGCGGCATCGGGTGCGGGATTTACTATCCGCGGTGCATCCACGACCAGCCCGCCTACGACTTCCTCGACGCCCGTGCGCCCGTCGCCGAACGGGTCGCAGAGCAGGCTCTCTCCATCCCGGTACACCCAAGCCTCACCGAAGCGGAGGTCGAGCGAGTCGGGACCGTCCTCCGAGACGAGGTCACCATCGTCCCTCCGGCCGGCACTCGCGCGTCCACCGCGGAGGCGTCCGATGACTGACGACACCGTCGCGGCCGGCGTCATCGGCGTCGGGAGCATGGGACAGAACCACGCCCGGGTGTACGACGAACTGGGCGACACGGAGCTCGTCGGCGTCTTCGACGTCGACGGCGACCGAGCCGAGTCCGTCGCGGACGACTACGGGACGACCGCGCGGTCGATGGACGGCCTCCTCGACGCGGCGGACATCGTCTCCGTCGTCGTGCCGACGCAGTTCCACTACGAGAACGCGAAGCGCGCCCTCGAATCGGACGTTCACGTCCTCGTCGAGAAACCGTTCGTCGAAGACCCCGAGAACGGACAGGAACTCGTCGACATCGCCGACGAGCGGGACCTCGTGTTGCAGGTCGGTCACATCGAGCGGTTCAACCCGGCGGTTCGCGCCCTCCGCGACCTCGTCGACGACCTCGACGTCCACGCGGTCTCGACCGAGCGACTCGGACCGCCCGTCGACCGCGCCATCGACGACACGGTCGTGATGGACCTGATGATTCACGACCTCGACATCGTCCTCGACATCGTCGACGGCGCGGTCGACTCGTACGACGCCGTGGGAACGCCGGACTGCCGCCACGCGAACGCGAACCTCGCGTTCGACTCGGGAGTGACGGCGTCGCTCACGACGAGCCGCGTCACCCAAGAGAAAGTCCGCGGCCTCACCATCTCGGCGGCCGACTGCCGCGTGAAGGTCGACTACATCGAACAGAACATCGAGATTCACCGCTCGTCGGTCCCCTCGTACATCGACGACGAGTCGCTCGTCCGGCACCGCCACGAGAACTTCGTGGAGACGCTCGCGGTCGAACAGGTCGAGCCCCTACAGAGCGAACTGCGGTCGTTCGCGCACGCCGCCTCGACCGGTACGGAGCCCGTCGTGGACGGCGAGCAGGGGCTTCGGGTGTTGAAGCTGACGAAGGAACTCGACGAGGCTGCGCGAGAAACCCTCGACGGCGGGGCCCGACTGACCTCCACGGTCGACTGAAACACGAGATTTATCGGGCTTATCACGTGCCTTTGCTGGAACAACAATCCGGTTTTCGCCGAATTGCTATCGGGCGCTTCTCGACTGTTGTCAAACAGGCAACAAAGCCGCTGTCTTGCGATTATGCACCCCTGAAACAGTCTGAAACAGTCACTAAACTGCTGCAATACGCCTTGATTCCGGTCGGGTTTTCACAACAGTTCGGAAAATCCGGGACGGTGTTGACGCTTTATTTGGGGCCACAGTAACGGTTGGAGCGAGCATGACCACTCAAGTGAACGGTACCGAGAACGCGCTCATCGACCAGCATACGAATTCGGCCGAGCAGAACACGGAACTTGGGAAAGACGAGATATACCACCTGCTCCAGAACGAGCGCCGTCGGAAGGTTCTCGAATACCTGCGCGACCGCGAGGGACCGGTTCAGATGCGGGACATCGCGGAGCAGGTCGCCGCGTGGGAGCACGATACGACGGTTCAGGCGTTGATGTCCGACCAGCGCCAGCGCGTCTATATCGCCCTCTACCAAGCGCACCTCCCGAAACTCGACGAAGAGGGCGTCATCGACTACAATCAGAGCAGGGGTATCGTCGAGAAGACGCCCCTCGCCAACGAGCTCGCGGCTCACCTCGAACTCCCCGACGATGACGACGACGAGACGGACGGCGAGTCCGAGCGACCGTGGGGGGCGTACTACCTCTCCGTCTCGGGGCTGAGTACGCTCTTTATCGGTGCATCGGGGCTCGGCCTCTTCGGGTTCGGCTCCATCCCTCACCTGCTCGTCGCGCTCGCGGTCATGAGCGTCTACACGGCGCTCACGTTCTGGCAGGTTCTCGACAACTTCGAGACGGGCGACGAAGAATAACGCTCTTCGAGTTCTACCGCGCAACGCACGCCGTTCGTCTGGTTCCGACCTAAGTACCCGCTATATCGAGGGTGATTTATCCGTCTCTCGACTCGAACTATCCAGATAGATAGCTACTGCCCAGCTGTCATAACAGGCCGTGAGATTCATATTGTTGAACTAGAATCATCGATACAGCGCAAAATTGGCCCCAATGATTTCAGACGCGCGCCCTCTTCGTTCGCGAGCACCCGGTGGAGCCTCTCAATGGCCTCCCGCGAGCCGAGCGAACGTCACGTCGCCCCCGAGCCGACGCGCCCGAATCGAGGTGACTCTCCGATAACCATGTCGTACGCCCGCGTGGTGTTCGTTCTGGTCGCGCTCGTTCTCACGGGCGCGGTCCTTCCCGCACCGGTGATGGCGATGGACGAAGAGACGACCAACGAGACGGCCATCGAAGGAGCGTTCACGAACACGGTTCCGGTCGACCAGCCGAGGGAGTCGACGTTCCTCTGGGCGTCCGAACGCAACACGCTCTCGGTCGAGTTCGACGCCCCGAACGAGTCGAACATCTACGAGGTGTGTGTGAGAAACGAGAGCGGCTACCGGGTCGACTGCACCGATAAGGGCGTCTCGTCCGGCACGCAGACCGTCGAGTTCTCGTACGAATCCCTCTCGGAGTTCGAGGGCTCGAGCAACGTCTCCGTCGTCCTCTGGAACAGTTTCCCGGGACAGTCGGAGCAGATTGCCAGCGACACGGTCAACATCACGATACTCCGGAAAGACGGCGATATCGACGGCGACAAACTCAGCAACGCGAACGAACTGTCCAACAACACCTCGATGTTCCTCATGGACACCGATAAGGACAGCCTCCAAGACGGGGCCGAGGTGAAAAATTACGGGACGTCCCCGACGACGCCCGACACGGACGGCGACGGACTGAACGACGCGGCCGAACTGTCGAACTCGCTGGAGCCGACAGACCCCGACACTGACGGCGACGGCATCCCCGACGGCGTCGAGATGCGACTCGGGACGCCGCCGAACGACAGCACCGCCGACACGGACGGCGACGGACTGGACGACGGGTACGAGTACGAACACGGGACCGACCCCGTCGACCCCGACACGGACGGCGACGGACTGAACGACGGGCTAGAGCGGAAGCTCGGAACGGACCCCACCGACGGCAGCACCACCCCGATGCTCGTGTTCACCGGCGGGACGCTGCTCGGCGTCGTCGCCGTCGGCGGCCGCTGGTTCCTCGCCTCGTCGGAGTACCAGCTCGAAGCGCCGGTGTCCGCGCCGCAGCTGTTCGAGCCGGTCGGGACCGAGACGGACGACGGAGACGACGAATCGGACTCGCCATCGACGCCGCCGGAGTTCGACCGGGACGAACTCCAGCAGTCGTCACAGCCCGTCTTGACCGACGAGGACAAAGTCATCCAACTGCTCCGCGACAACGGCGGTTGGGTCTACCAGAGTAGAATCGTCGAGCAGACGGGCTGGTCGAAATCGAAGGTCAGTCGACTGCTTTCGAGCATGGACGAGCTCGGAACGGTGGAGAAGATATCTGTCGGCCGACAGAACATCGTCGCCGAAGAGGGGTCGATGCCCGAGGGTGCGGGGTCGCCGTTCGACGAGTGACTCGGGCGTCGCCTCGCCGTTTCGACTCGGCTTCCCCCGGTTTCACCCCCCGTTACGCGCCCACTCTGTTCTGAACGCCTCTGACGACGCTGTAGACGAGACCGGGGAGCTGCGCCGGTCCGGGTGTCGAGCCCGCGCGCAGGTACGCCAGTCCGGCGTCGAACCGCCCCTCGCGGAGGTACTGCGCGGCGAGCGCGTACTGGTGGGTGCCGGTCACGTCGTAGCCGCGGGTCTCTAGCTCGACGACCTCCTCGGCGAACGTCTTGAGGAAGTGCGCGTTGGCCCGCCGGACGGCGTCCGCGCTCGGTCCGCCGGAGGGGTATCGCCGCAACAGGGGTTCGTCGACGTAGGCGAGCTTTCCCTCCTTCAGGACGCGGATGAGGAACTCCGTGTCCTGGTAGCGGTCGAACGACTCGTCGAACCCGCCGATTCGCTCGACCACCTCGGACTCGACGACGAGCGTCGAGCCCGCGCTGGTGTGGAGGTTCTCCATGAGAATCTCCTTGATGAGTTCCTCGCCGCCTTCCGCCCCCTCTCGGGAGTCGTGTGTTCCGAGGACGGACTTGACGCGCTCCACGAGCGGGTTGGCGTCCGCGTCGTCGAGAATCATCGTCCCGCAGTACGCGGCGACCCACTCGTCGGACCGTCGTTCGAGCGTCTCGACCTGCCGTTCGAGCTTCGTCTCTGCCCACTCGTCGTCGGAATCGAGGAGCGCGATGTAGTCGCCGGTCGCGACCTCGATTCCGGTGTTCCGGGCGGCGCTTCCACCCTGATTCGTCTCGTGGACGAGGTAGTTCACTCTCGGGTCGTCGTAGGCGGTGACGACCGACGCTGTGTCGTCCGTGGAGGCGTCGTCGACGACGATGACCTCAACGTCCGACAGCGTCTGGTCGAGCGCGCTGTCGATGGCGCGCGGGATGTCGTCCGCGCGGTTGTACGTGGGGATGATGACGCTCACTGTCGGCATCGGGTATCGCCTCTTACTCTCCGTCGGGGGCGCATTATTATCGAGCAGGTAACGCGCGGGTCGGTGGCGCGCTTACCTATCGCATAATAATGGCCGGCTGGGCTGACTCCGGAGTATGGACGTCCGCGAACTCCACGACCACAGCACGCGCGTTCTCGACGAGATAGCTCGGTCAGTCGTCGTGGACCGAGCCGTCCTTCGGCGCATCCTCACCGGAGCGCTCTCGCAGGGACACGTCCTCCTCGAAGACGTTCCCGGCACGGGAAAGACGCTGACCGCACAGAGCTTCGCCACGGCGCTCGGCCTCTCGTTTAGCCGAATCCAGTTCACGCCGGACCTCCTCCCCGCCGACGTGACCGGGACGTACGTGTTCGACGAGCGAGACCGGTCGTTCGAGTTCAGCGAGGGCCCGCTGTTCGCGAACGTCGTCCTCGCCGACGAGATCAACCGCGCCTCGCCGAAGACGCAGGCCGCGCTCCTCGAAGCGATGGCCGAGGGGCAGGTGACCGTCGACGGCGAGACGCACCCGCTCCCGGACCCGTTTTTCGTCATCGCCACGCAGAACCCGGTCGAACAGGGGGAGGGAACGTTCCCCCTGCCCGAAGCGCAGAAAGACCGATTTCTCGTCAAAGACAGCCTCGGCTACCCGGACGAGGAGGGCGAACTGGAACTGCTCGACCGCCGCGACGCGCGCGATGAGCCCACGCCGACGGTCTCTTCGGTCCTCTCGACGGACCGCGTCCGCGAGATGCAGCGCGTCCCGGAGACGGTCCGCGTCGACGGCGAGATAAAACAGTACATCGTCGACATCGTTCGCGCGACCCGGGAGAACCCCCGCGTCGCGGTCGGCGTCTCGCCGCGCGGCTGTCAGCGGCTGTTCGAGGTCGTCCGCGCGACGGCCGCGGTCCACGGCCGGAGCTTCGTCATTCCGGACGACGTGAAAGCCGTCGTCCACGCGACGGTCGCCCACCGAATCGTTCCGACCGCCGAGGCGACGGTCGACAACGTCGAGCGGAGCCAACTCGTCGACGACGTGCTCGCCGAAGTCTCCGTCCCGACGGTCAGTCGTGGAGAGCGAGCGTGAGAAAGACCAAGGCGACGAGCACGAACGCGACCGCGTGAAGCGGCAGACCGGGCGTCCCGAGGTCGCGAACCACGAGCCCGGCACCGACCGCGACGCCCCCGACGAGCGCCGTCCCGCCGAAATGGGCCGCCTCGACGGTCCACGTCTTCGCCTCCCGGCCGAGTTGCTCGCCCACCGTCACCGAGTTCTCCGCGGCGTCCCACGAGACGACGAGCGCCGCGCACGCGACGAGCAGGGCCACGGCGTCGGCCGTCTGGAACAGCCCGCCGGCGACGACAGCCAAGAGGACCGACGCGCAGCCGAGTTTACTCAGTCCGCGCGACCCGGCTCCGCGAAGGGGAAGCACGCCGAGTCCGAGGCAGAACACGCCGAAGAGTCCGAGTCCGGCCTCGATGAGCTGTGACTGGCCGGTGGCGCTCGATACGGCGAGGCCCGCACCGCCCGTCGCGACGAGGACGCCGACGAGCAGTCCGGCAGTCCCGAGCAGTCGCTGCCCCGTTCGGAACCGGTGTGCGCCCTCCATCGCGACGACGAGGCCGACCACGGCGACGAACGTCCCGGTCGACGCGCCGGTGTTCACGAGCGAGACGGACAGCGCGGCGGCGAACAACGACAGCGCCGCGCTGAGCCGCGCCGGCCGTCTGGTTATCTCCCCGTTCACAGCCGAACCCCCCGCTGTGCGTCGATTGCGAGCGCGAGCGGGTCGTCGAGCGACCAATCGATGACGGGGATACCGACCTGCCGGAGCGCCCGCAACCGATTCCGGCGCTCTGCGGCCGCCAAGCGCTCGCCGGGCGTCTCGTTCGCCGTCGCGTCCGGGGAGACGACCGTGACCGCGTGGCCGTGCCCGTCGAACCGGCGCGCAACTTCGACGGCGGTGTCGTCGCAGAGCGGCGAGACGAAGAGAATCTGCGTCTGTTCGCCGAGCCGACCGAGGTACGATTCGACCTGTTCGTCGACTGGGTCGTCCGTGTCCGTCGGACTCGCGGCGAACGCCGAGTGCCTCGAAAGCAGTTTCCGCAACCGGAGTCGGTGTTCCCGCCCCGCGCCCGGCGCTCGGAAGCAGTCTTCGGCCGAGAGCGCGGCGAGGCCGACGTGGTTCCGGCCGTTCAGCAGGGCAGTCGTCAACTGAGCCGCGGCGGACGCCCCGGCGTCGACGGCGTGCGTCTCCCCGGGCGGGCCACTGTAGGCGACCGCCCGCGCGTCGACGAGGACGAGGATTGACGCCGCTTGCTCTTCCCTGAAGTCGACGGTCGTCAACTCACCCGAAGCGGCGTACCGCTTCCAGTCGATTTGGCTGACCGGGTCGCCGCGGCGGTACGACCGCGTCTGTTGGAACTCGATGCCCGAGCCCGTCCCGTTCGCGGCGACGCTGCCGACGGTGTCGAGCGTCTGTGACCGACGCGGCGGCTTCGTAATCTCGGTCGTGCAGTCGAGTTCCGTCTCGTCCGCGGCGCGCACGTCGAGTTCGACCTCCCTGTCGCCGCTGGGGTCGCGGACGATGGCGGTCGCGTCGTCGAACGCGTGCCGCCCGCGCTCGGCTTCGACGGCGTACGAGAACGTCCGCGTCTCGCCGGGGCGAAGCACCATCCCGCACCTCGCCGGGCCGTCCGTGACGGAGAGCGCCGGGGGAACGCCGTCGACGACCCGGCAGTCGTACAGCGTCTCGTCGCCCTCGTTCGTCACCGCGACTTCGATTTCGACCTCGTCGCCGCTCGCCGGTGCGGCGGTGTCGACCCGGCGGTCGAGGGTGAGATTCGGCGTCGGCATCGGGACGGTCCGGTGGTACGCCGCGAAGACGACGCCGACCGTCGAGAGCAAGAGGAGTTCCTGTCGCTTCGCCAGTAGCCCGGCGGCCGCGACGACGAGCGCGACGGCGACGACGCCGCGCCAGCGGTTCGTCTGTTGTGGCGTCGTCACCGGTCCGTCCCTCCATCGACCGCGTAGACGGCCTCGGCGGTCCGCCGGGCGCGGAACTCGGCGGGCGTCTGTCGTCGCCGAAGCGCGGCGACCGCGGTGGCGAGCGTCGACCGTTTCGGACCCCCGAGGAACGACGCCGCCTCGGCGTCGTCGGTCCACTCGCCGCGTCGAACGAGCTGACGCGCGCGGCTTCGACCGCAGTTCCGCTCGCGCATCACCGCCTCGACGGCCGCCGTTCGGAGCCGCGTTTTCACTCGCTGCCGGGCGCTGTTGCCGAGAACGGGCGTCCGATAGTCCCATCCCCGAACCGTCTCGTCGAACTCGCGCCCCGCGGGCGGGACCCGAGCGGGAACTTCCGGGTCCGGCGTGTCGGCCTGCCGCAGTTCGCTCTCCCGGCCGGAGGCGATGACCGGCAGCGACGCGAGCAGCGCGACTCCCGAGAGCGCGGCCACGAGGACGTAGTCGCCGCCCGCCTCGGAGACGAGCGATGCCATCGGGAGGACCGCCCCGCGTGCGACCGTCCCGACGGCGAGGCAGCCGAGTCCGAGGAGTCCGAACAGCATCTTTCGGCGGTTCACGACTGGTCTCGCCCCCCGGACGGGCCGAGCCGTTCGAGACACTCCCTCGCGCGGCGGCGTCGGTCTTCGGTCACCGGCGCGCCGCCGTACCTGACCTCTTCGAACAGTTCCGTGAGCGACCACACCGAGTTCGCGTCGGCCCCGTTCTCGCGGGCGATTGCCGCCCGCTCTCGCGGCGTGAGCAACTGACGGTCGTCGAGTCGGAGGCGCTCGACCATCTCGTACCACGCTTCGGTGACCTCGTTCTCCGGTTCGGGCGGCGCATCGACCCCGCCTCCGGCGCGCTCTTCCGCCGGAGACTCTCCCCCGCGGAAGCGAGCGACTATCGGCGACAGTCGCGCCGCGATGCGGTCTCGATACCGAGCGACGAGCGCGAGGGCGACCACCGCGACGACTCCGACGACCAGTTCGACGAGACGCGAGAGAAGCGCGAGCAGGGCATCGATGAGCGCCTCTAGCCCGTCTCGCTCGCCCGGCGTCTCGTTCGACCCCGAAGATTGGTCGCGCTGGGCGTCCGAACTGTCTGTCGAACTGTCGGACGTGGAGTCGTCGTCACCGTCGTCAGGACCGCTCGCGCTAGACTGTCCCGACTGCGACGACTGCTCGCCGCCGTGTTCCTGCTGGCTCGGGTTGTCCGTCAGCGTCTGGTATTCGCGCTTGATGTCGTTGGCGTCGCCCTTGTCGAGCGGGAGCGAGGAGTAATCGAGGTCGATCGCCTCGCTCGGCGAGGAGTCGACCGCCGATTCGAGGGACCCGGCCGCCGACCCGACGGCGAACAGACACACGAGAGCCAGTCCGAGCGTGACGAGCGCGTCACTGTCCATCCGACCGACCTCCGCGGGTGTCGAGGCGTATCACGATGGGTGTAGACCCGCCCCCGCTCATACTAATTATCCGCCCGGTAAGCCGCCACTACGTGGTCGATAATAACGGTGGGTGGCCGTGATGTCTCGTTCGAGTTCGAGATGGATATCCCATCCAAGACACTGAAACGTGCGAGTATCGCCCTCCTCGTCGCGCTCTTGATGACGACAGCGGGTTGTTCGTCATTCGCGGGCGGCGACACGGGGGACACGACCGCGGCGAACGAAACCGCCGAAACGACGGAGATGACGGATTCAGACGTCGAGGGAACCGCGAACGACACGGCGTCTTCGGACGACGCGACGGCCGCGGAGACGACGGCCGCGGACGCGACGAACGAGTCGTCGGATTCCGACTCCGACTCCGACACCGACCACGACTCACACAGCCACGACTCGGCGGCGAACACCAGTGACGAGTCGTCGGTCGACGCGGCGTACGCCGGGCAGATGGCCGTCGTGGTCACCGGCGAGCGCGTGAGTCTCACGGAGGACCTCGACGAGGACGCGCCGGTCCACATGAGCGACGTCGACTCGTGGCACACCAACGAGAGCACGACGCTCGCGGCGGCGCTCGACGCGGCCGACGTCGACGCCACCGAGTCGACGCTGTCCTACGACGGCGAGACCTTCGAGGAGTCCACCAACGGTACGAAACTCATCTACCGCGTCGACAGCCACGAGGTCGACCCCGAGGAGTACACGCTCGAATCGGACGACAAGGTGTGGGTGCTCGTCGTGACCGACGACTCGAACGTCACCACTCCCGGCGAGTACATCCCGCCGGAACAGCTCCACGTCCACGGAACTATCGACTTCACCGTCGACGGTGAACGGCTCGACTTCAGCCGCGACAAGTACCAGCAGGCGGGTCACAACGACCACTTCCACTTCGAAGGCGGTCACGCGAACCCGTGGCACGCGCACTCGGCGCACGTCACGCTCGCCTACGGCATGTCGACGCTCGACGGCATCAACATGACCGACGAGGGCGTCACCTACAACGGAACGACCTACGCGTACGACGGTGACGGTGACAACGCGACTGCGAACGTCACCGTCAACGGCGAGTCCGTCGACCCGACCGACTACTACCTCAAGAACGGCGACTCGGTCTCTATCGAGATAGCGTCTTCCGACTAATCTCCCGCGTTCGTTTATTTATGTACACGAATCACCGAACAGCAGGTGGTCCGCGGCCGATACGACGTTGGTCCCCGCGCGTCGCGCCGGCGAGGAAGCCCGGCGAGAGCGACGCCGACGGGTGGTGTGAATGAAGCGGAACATGGTCACCGCGTTCCTCTCCATCTTCGGGGGGCGCATCTTCATCGTGCTGTCCTCGGTGGTGCTCACGCCGCTTCTCATCACGACGCTCGGGTTCGAACTGTACGGTCGCTACGGCACGCTCACCGCGGTCTTCGGCATCTCGACTATCTTGATGAGTTCCGGCATCAACAGCGGTGCCCGGAAGTTCCTCGCCGAAGACCGCTCGATTTCGGACTGGCAGACGCACGTGTTCGGCTACTACTTCCGCCTCGGGACGGTCCTCGCGGTGCTGACCGCGCTCGCCTTCGCCGCCGCCGCGCGGTTCGGCGTGGTCACCCGATTCCTCGGCCCGGAGTACGTCGTCGGCTTCTACGGTCTCGCCGGGCTCACCATCGCGACGCAGTTCCGCGAGTACGCCCGTCGGTCCCTGATGGGGCTCAAACAGGAGCACCTCTCGGAGCCGCTTCGGGTGTTCAACAAGGTCGGAACCCGGCTCGCGCTCATCGGCATCGCCTACCTCGGGTACGAAATCGGGGGGCTGATGGTCGGCCTCATCGTCGTCAACAGCCTCGTCGCGCTCCTCGCGCTGTGGTGGGTCCGCAAGAACGTCTCGCTTCGCGGCATCTTCAGCACGACGCCGCGGGAATTCCCGACGAAGGAGCTGTTCAGTTTCAACCACCTCTCGGTGGTCTACATGCTGTTTCTCACGTCGATGTACCACGTCGACGTGCTGATGCTGGCGTCCCACGTCACGGAGACGCGCGTCGGTTACTACAAGTCCGCGCTGGTCATCAGCCAGTTCCTCTGGGTCATTCCCCGGTCGATTCAGTCGATGCTCGTGCAGTCCGTCTCGGACCTGTGGGCGGACGAACGAATCGACCAGATAAACGAAATCGCCTCCCGCGTCACCCGATACGGGATGCTCGTCATCGTCCTCCTGTCGCTCGGGCTGGCAGCGCTCGCGAAGGACTTCGTCCCGCTGTACCTCGGTTCGGGGTCGATGCCCGTCGTCACGCCGCTTCTCATCCTGCTCCCGGGGACTATCGGCTTCGCGGTCGTTCGGCCCATCCTCGCAATCAGCCACGCGAAGGCCGACATGAAGCCGCTCATCGCGGCGACCGGCGCCGCGGCGGTTCTGAACATCATCTTGAACGTGGTTCTCATCCCGCGTCACGGCATTCTCGGGGCCGCCGTGGCGACGACCATCGGGTACTCCTCGCTCCCGGTGTTCAATCTCGCCAGCGCGCGCTACCTCGGGTTCAAGCCGTTTTCCGACGCTCGACTCGTGCGAGTGCTCGCGACGGGGTTCATCTCCGGGGTGCCGATCTTCCTGCTCTCGATGACCATCGAGAGCAGTCTCCTCGCGCTGGTCGTCGTCCCGGCCGTCGGCTTCCTCGTCTTCGTGACGGTGGCGTTCGTGGTCGGGGCCGTGGACGCCGACGAGGCGCTGGACCTGCTGAGTTCGCTTCCCGACCCGGTCGGTTCCCGCGCCACCGCGATACGCGCCCGTCGCGGCGGCGCCAGCGGCGACGCCGGGAGTCCCGCGTGGGGCGACGAGTCCTGGACCGACCGGCACAAAAACACGCTGCAACGCGTCCTTCTCGTCGCCGGTATCCTGCTTTCGCTCTCCGGCGTCGCGCTGGCCGTCGGCGTCCCGAGCGTCGGCATCGCTCCCTCGGTCGACGGCGACTCGCCGGTGCCGCAGGTGAACAACACCACCCCGGTCACCGACACGCCGATGCCGACGACCGACACGCCGGTGACGACGACGGCGACCGAGACTGCCACGCAGACGACCGAGACGGCGACGACGACGAACACGACCAGTCCGCCGTCGAACACGACGACGACCGAGTCGGACGACGGCGGCGGCTGGCTCTGGGGCGGTGACGACGACGATGACGACGACGGCGATGACAGCGACGACCAGACGACGACCGCGTCGCCGACGGCGACCGAGACGCCGACGAACAACACGACGACGGCGACGACGACCACCTCGTCACCGACGACGACCGAGACGCCGACGAACAACACGACGACAACGACCACCTCGACGTCGACGGCGACGGAGACACCGTCGAACAACACGACGACAACGACGATGACGACTTCGTCACCGACGACGACGGACACCACCACGACGGCCGAGACAACGACAACGACTGACACGGAAACGACGACCACAGACGCGACGACTACGACGACCGACACGGCCACGACAACGACAGAGACGACCGATACCGCGACGACAACCACGACGGAGATGACGACAGACACGACGACAACTACGACCACGAACACCACGACAACTTCCACGGACACCGAGACCACGGCCGACACGACAACGACGACTGACACGACCACGACCGATACCGCGACGACGACCGACACGACCGAGACCACGACGACGTCGAACACGACCGACAGCGGGTCGACGCTCCTGATGGCGCAACCGCTTTCGGCGGCCGAGTGGCTCGATTTGCAGTCGTCTCCGCTCGGCGGGTCGCCGTGGTTCTACTCGGTTCTGTTCGTCGGAATCGTGGCGCTCACCGGTCGAAGCGCGCGCTAACGGACCGTTTCGATTTTCTTTCGACGCCGACCGTCGGGCCCCGAGTGCTACGCGGGTCGTCAACCGAATAGAAACAGATAGCGGGACCCGGCTCTCGCTTCGTCGCCTTACTGCGCGGCGGTAACCGTCTGTCGCTCGGCCTCGGATTCGGCCTCGTCGAGGACTTCGACGTAGAGGTCGGCGATGTCCTCGCAGACGTTCTCCCACGTGAACTCGTTCGCGTACGCCTGAATGGCGTCCGCGTCCCACGGCCCGCGGAGGGCATCGACGACGGCGTCGGCGAGTTCGTCGTGCGACTCCGGTCCCTCGACGAGGGTGCCGTAGTCGTCGCTCGTGACGACCTCTTCGCTTCCGCCGTTTTTGGTCGCGACGACGGGCGTCCCGCAGGCCATCGCCTCCAGTTGGACGACGCCGAAGCTCTCGCTGTAGCTCGGGAGGACGAACACGTCGGCCGCGTTCATCCAGTCGTTGAGCGTCTCCGAGTCGACGTAGCCGAGCAGGTCGGTCCGGTCGTCGATGCCGAGTTCGCCCGCGAGCGATTCGAGTTCGTCGCGCATGCCGCCCTGCCCGCCGATGACGAGCCGCGCCTCCGGTTCGGACTCGTGAACCCGCGTCATCGCTCGCAGCAGGTGTTGGAAGCCCTTCCGCGGTTTCAGCGTCCCGAGCGCGAACACGACGGGCGCGTCGTCGTCGACGCCGAGTCGCTCGCGGGCCGCGGCGGTGGAGACGCGCTCGAACGCGTCGGTGTCGTAGCCGTTCGGAATGTGGACCACGTCGCCGTTGTAGGGGTCCAGTTTCGAGCGGTCGCGTCGGTTGACGCGAACGAGTCGGTCGGCGTCGGTCCACGCCCGCTTCAGCCGGGCGTTGTCGGAGGCGAGCTGCGTTTCGAACCAGTCGCGGTTGGCGTGGACGGTGAGGACGTACGGGATACCGAGTTCCTCCTTCAGGCGCGCGCCCACGTACCCCGAGGTCCACGTCATGTGGCAGTGAATCAGGTCGAACGAGACGGGGTGGTCCGCCAGTTTCTTGCGGACTTTCCGGGCGTGTTGCTGTCCGAGGAGGTGCTCGCGCTGCGCGTCGACCGGGAGGTACAAAAGCGGCGTCTCGATGACGTGCACGTTGTCCGGCACGTTCGTCGTGGCGATTTTGGCGTCCTTTCCGAACCCCTCGCCGCCGCTCACGGGGAGGCGAGACGCCACGTCGGCGAACCAGTTGTACCTGACGCAGACGGTGACGGAATCGAAGTACTCCGCGAGCACGTCGACCTGCGACTTGACGAAGTGTTTGTAGCCGTGTGAGACGACGAGGAGGTCCTTGTCGGCCAGTCGGTCGTGGTCCATGCGTTACCCGCAGTTGCGTACCGACCCCCATGATTATCGGGTCGGTAAGCTCTCGTTCGTCTCAGACGGGTGGCAGTTCGGTGTTGTCGACGACGAACCCCTCCGCGCCGCCGTCGATGTAGCCGCCGTAGAGCACCGAGTCCATGACGACCACGTCGGTCCCCTGTGAGTACAGTTTCATGGCTTGCCGCCCGCTGAGGGACCGCGCGGTGATGCCGTCGAAGCGCGTCCGGTTGCCCTTGTTGATGAAGGGGTGGTGCGTCGCCTCGTAGGTCCCGCCGACGAACAGGGCGTCGTCCGCGAGAATCTCGGCGCAGCGTCGGTAGCTCTCGCCGGGTTGGTGGACGGTCAGGTTCTCGAACCGGGCGTTCGCGCGCTCGACGCGAATCGCCTCGCGCTGGCCGTCGCCGGGTGCCGAACCGGTGATGGTGACGTTCTTGACGAGCACCATCGGGTCCTCCGGGGCGTTGTCACCCTGGAGGTAAATGGCGAAGTTCGACCCGTGGATGTCGATGGTCGTGTCGAGGACTTCGAGGCGGCCCGCGCCGGGAGTCACCTGAATGCCGCGCGCACAGCCCTCGTCGTCGTTGAGGACGATGCTGCAGTTCTCGATGACCGAGGTCTGTGCGTCGTCGAGGATGCGAATGGCGTTCTCCGCGGAGCCCGTGACCTCGATGGTGGTGTCTTCGATGCGGAGGTCGGCCCCGTCGTCGAGGCGGATGCCGCGCTGGCTGATGCCGGGGACGAGTTCGTCGATGACGACCGTCGCGCCGCGGATACTGCTGCCGTACCCCTTGAGCCGAATCGAGGAGACGGTGCTGTTCTTGTACGTCCCGCCCTCCACGTGGACGACGCCCTTCGACCCCGAGACGTACAGCCCGTTGTCCGGGAACCGACCGAGTTCGCAGTCGACGAAGCGGAGCGTCCCCGGGCTGTTCGGGTCGATGAGTATCCCGGTGGGGCCGAGGGTGATGTCGCCGATGGTGTCTTTCGTGAACGCCGCGCCGTCGGGCGCGCTGAACCGCTCGACGGTGCCGGTCCCGCCGGCGGTGGTCACGCTGAACAGCGCCGGGCCGAGAGTTCCGGTGTCGTGTTCGCCCGCGATGGTGATGTCGCGGACTTCGAGCCCGTCCGTGACGTAGGCCTCGACGGCCCGAATCCCGGTCTGCGGGGCGGTGAAATCGAACGTGAACCCCTCGAAGAGGAGGTCCTTGCCGGGGGCGTAGATGACGCCGAGCCGGAAGAACCGGGCCGCACCGGTAAACTCGCCTTCGGTGACGACGTTGCTGTCGATGGCGTCGATTCGGCCGTGCGTGAGCGTCGCGTTCGGCCCGTAGAACCCGAGGTTCTCGAACCCGGTCTTTCGGAGTTGCCTGTGCATCAGGTATCGACCCTCCGGGAAGACGAGGAGCGTGTCGTCCGCGACGTGCCGCGAGAGCACGTCGTCGATGGGTTCGATGCCCTTCGGGTCGGCCCCCGCATCGACGACGTTGACGACGTTCGAGAACCGGTCGAGGTACGCCTGCGGAACGTCGACGCTCATCGCGTTCGCCTCGACGCTGTTGACGGGGTGCGACAGGTAGCTTCCGACCGCGAGGGTGCCGACGGCTCCGAGGAGATACGAGCGCCGCGTGAACTTCGGGCCGCGGGAGTCATTCGCGTCGGTATCGTCAGATTGCGTGAATCTCATACAACCAAGAACGTCGTATACTCACGAACGTTCCCGGCTTCACATGTTCAGCCTTTAAGTGTGCCCGCGGATTTCGGCGGCCTTCGGCCCCCGATTCCATCCGGGTTACTCGCTCGGAACCTCGGTCTCGTAGGTGTCGTCGTCGACCCGAATCTCGAGCGCTTCGTTGTCGTCGTGGTCGAGGACCGTGCCGAAAAGCAGGAACGTGATTCCGAAGAGGAGACCGATCGCCCAGCTGCCGAGGCCGCGTGAGTCGCCGTCACCGCCACCCGTCAGCCCCGAGCCGATGAGGCCGATGGCCGCGACGCCCGCGATGACGGTTCCGAGGTAGTAGAACGCCGCGAGCGGGTGGAAGTCGCGGAGCATGTACTTGTTTTTCAGCCGCCAGAAGTAGTTCCGGAGCAGCATGCCCGAGACGCGGGGGACGTACTCGCCGTAGTTGATGTGGCTCTTCCAGTCGTCGTCGTAGAGGTACTCCGCGGAGCAGGCGATGTCCGCGACGCGGAGGTTCTCGGCGTTGAGTTTGACGAGCAGGTCGTTGCAGTAGCCGTAGTACTCGTACATGTTCTCGATGTCGGCCTGCCGCAGCGCCTCGTGGGAAATCGCGGTGTAGCCGTTCTGCGGGTCCATCGTCTTCCAGTAGCCGCTGGCGAACTTCGTCAGGTACGAGAGGATGGAGTTGCCGACGAGTCGATAGCCCGGCATGGCGTCGAGGTCCGACTGCTCCATGAACCGGTTGCCCTTCGCGTAGTCGGCGTCGCCCTCCGCGATGGGGTCGAGGTACTTCGCCAGCTCGTCGGGGTTCATCTGCCCGTCGCCGCCGAGGACGGCCGTGATGTCGACTTCGTCTTCCAGCGCGTGGAGGTAGCCCGTCTTGAGCGCGCCGCCGACCCCGCGGTTCTCCTCGTGTTGAATCGGGACGACCACGTCGTCGTACGCCGTCGCTTCGGGGGTGTGGTCCTCGTTGAACGCGTCGGCGTGCGTCACGATTTCGTCCCACGTCCCGTCTGTCGACCCGTCGTCGACGACGTAGGCCAGGTCGACGAACGAGGGGAGGGTGTCGATGACGTCCCCGACGTAGCCCGCTTCGTTGTAGGCCGGCACGACGACGGCGATTGAGTTGTCTTTGTACATTGTAGTCGGAGTCCTACCGAACTGTGGACGTTTCGGTGTCGTTATTATGGGCATCGTAGTTGCTCACAACCCGCCGACAGGTACGGGAGCGAATCCGCTGAGACGCGGCCACAGACGCTTATCATCCGCATAATAACCCGTTCCGATTATCGAACAACAGGCGATGCACGAGGACCGCAGGGGCGACGACGCTCGACCGATATACTTGGAGATAACGCTCGAGGACCCGAGGCTGATTCTCTCGTCGTTCGTCACGGGACACCGGGGGCCGGTCGAACTCGAATTTCAACCGACCGAGGGCTTCGGCTGGGACTGCGCGTTCGTCGTCGTCGAACAGGGTCCCGTCGATTCAGTCGGGGCGTCCCTCGTCGTCGACCCGACCGTGATAGAGGCGGATTTCCTCGGCTCCGTCGGCTCCGACCGCCGGTTTCGCGTCCTCTTCGGGAGCGGCGTCCGCCTGATTCCCCCGTCCTCGACCGAGATGGGCGTTCGAGTCATCTCCGTTCGACACGAGGACGGCAGGTGGTCCATCCAGATGCACCTCCCCGCTCACTCGACGCTGCACCGCGTCCAAGAACACTACCACGACAACGACATCTCCTTCCGGGTAAAGCGCCTCCACGTCGCCCGCGACACCGACGTGGGCTCCGAGACGGCGCTCCTCCCGGGACAGCGCGAGGCGCTTCTCGTCGCCCACGAACACGGCTATTTCGAGGTTCCGCGGCGGTCCTCGCAGGGCGAACTCGCAGCCATCCTCGGCATCTCCAAGTCGGGGGTCTCACAGCGGATTCGTCGGGCCATCTCGCGACTCATCGAGGCGACCCTGTCGCCGTGACTCCGTCCGGGCGAGCGGTGAGAAGGTAGCCGCGCCCGCCGCGACGCGGAGTCGACTCGGGACCGACCGTCGCGGCTCAGAACCAGTTTCCGTCGTACGCGACGTCGACGTCGCCGTACTCCCAGACGCCGTTGTGAATCACCGACTCGGCGACGTCGACGCCGGTCGAGCCGTCGATGACTTTCATTCCCTCGTAGTCGTCGTGCGATTCGGAGGTGATGCCGCGGAACGTCGTCCCGTCGGCGTCGTTGACCAGCGGAATGTGGCTCGTGTCGTAGTCACCCCAGACGAACGTGCTGCCGTCGCCGAGTACCTTGACCGCGCGCCGGTAGTCGCCGCCGGTCTGCTCGACGTCGAAGCGGTCGAGCGTGCAGTTCCCCCGTTCGAGTCGGACCGCGTGCCGACCGCTCGACCCGTCGCCGGAGCCGCCGACGCTCGACTTGAGAACGTAGACCGGGTCCGCGTCGGCGCTGCTCGGTCCGCCCACGACGAGCGCGTGACCGCTGGTGTTGAACTCGATATCGGTGTTGATGATATCGATTCTCCCGGCCCCCGGCGAGACGGTGACCGCTTTCGTCGGCACGTCTCCGTTGACGATGACGCTCGAGTTCTGAATCCGCGCCCACTCGACGTCGTTCTGGACGCTGATGGCGCGCCCGTTCGGCTCGTCGATTCGGACGACGGTGTCGTCTATCCAGTTGTACGCGCCGCCGTCGAGTCGGATGCCCCGCTGGTTCGTGTCGTCGGTGCGGCGGTCGTCCACGATGACGGTCGCGCCGTGAATCGAGCTGTAATCGCCCGAGAGCCGGATGTTGGAGATGTTGCTGTTCTTGAACACGCCCCCGTCGACGACGACGCGACCGCCCTCGGTCGAACAGTAGAGGCCGTTGTCGGGCCAGGCGCCGACCTCGCAGTCGCGCACCCAGAGCTTGCCGTCGTGGTACGGCGACACGATGATTCCCGTGGGCCCCACGTCGATGTCGCCCGGCGTGTTGTCCGAGAACTCGCCGCCGTCGGGAATCCTGATGTTCTGGACGGTGCCGATACCCGACGCGTCGGTGACGTCGAACGCGAACGGGCCGTACTTCCCGCTGTCGTGCTGGCCGACGACGGAGAGGTCCCTCGCGAGGAGGTCGTCTCTGACCTGCGCTTGGACGACGCGAAGCCCCGTGTCGTCGGCGGTAAAGTCGAACTCGAAGCCCTCGACGACCAGGTCTTCCCCCGGTTGCTCGAACGTTCCTAACTTGAACAACCACCTGCCGTCGTAGTCGGCGGCCGGGACGATAGTCGCGTTATCCCCCCGCAGTTCGAACCCCCGAAAATCGACGTGACGGAACGCGTCGTCCATGAGATACTCGCCTTCCGGGAAATACAGAACCGTGCCGTCGTCGCACTGAATGTCGTCTAAGACCGGGCTGATAGACTCCCCGCCGGTCGGGTCGGCCCCCTCGTCGACGACGTTGTACCAGTCGTCGTCGCCGTCGGCCGATGCCGTCCCGGCGAACGAAACGGCCGCGGCCGCCCCGCCGATGCCCTTCAGTAGCTGTCTCCGAGAGACTGTCCTCCTGCGCTCTTCTGCGCGCTGATTCCGCATCGAGAGAACGTCTCTGCCTCTGTGTAATGAGTATTTTTAGCGTTTATCGTATTATTCAAACAGAATGTCCCTTTACGGCGTTGATTAGGGATGCAACTGTTGCTCAGGGTCGCTTTTGTCAAATTATATTCTCGTCATCCGTTACAAGACGGACCGCGAATCAGCGGCGCAGGTCGGCGGCGCGGCGGGCCCACCGAAGCCCCGGCGTTCCGTCGAGCACCCACAGCAGGACGACCGCCCCGAAGACGGCCGCGTAACCGACGACGAGCCCCGTGTTCTCGGGGCTCAGCATCTGATAGAGGAACGTCTGGAAGTACTCTGCGAACCGCTGGACGAAGCCGAGGTCGTTCGAGTACGGCTCCCGCGGCGCGACCGGCCAGAGCACCCGCCCGACGTTGGGCCCGTTCGCCCGGAGCGCGAGCACGTCGCCGACGAGGTGCGACCCGTACCCGGCGACCGCGGCGACCGCGAGCTTCGCCCTGTTCCGCGTCCAGAGCGCCCCCGCGAGGAGTCCGACGAGCGGTGCGCCGACGAGGAGCGAGTGCGCCGGGCCGTACCCCGTCGCGACGACGCCGAGCGTCCACGACAGCGGCTTGTCCACGAGGTCGGGAACCTGCGTCATCAGCGCGAGGGTGACGCCGGCCGCGTCACCCATTGGCGGGCCCCACGCGGCGCGGTTCGCGAGGGAGTACAGCACGTAGCCGAAGACGAGATGCTCCCACGGCCACATCAGGCCGAGGCCCCCCCAATCGAATCCGGCCGACCGAGTTGCGCGGTGTTGTCACCGCCGCCACCGTCACTGACCGAAACGACCAGTTGGACGGTCCGATACGAGTTCTCGCGGTTCGCATCGTCCGGAGCGTCACCTTTGTAGACGTGATAGACGAGTCGGAGCGACTCGCCGGACATCGTCGGTCGAACGTCCTGTTGGACGTAGGCGGTCTCGTTGTCCCCGACCGACGCTCGCGTTCGGTCGAGTTCGCGTTCTTCGACCACTCGCGTCCCGTTCGGCGTCCTGTCGAGCCGCTGCAGCTCCGTGACGACCGTGTACGTCGTCGACTCGTGTTCGTGGTTCTCCAGCGCCAGCGTCACCGGGACCGACTCCCCCGGACTGAGCTGCTGGGGGTAGCCGCTGGCCTCGTAGTCCGACCCGTTTTGGGTCACGAGGTACGCTTCGGTGAAGTCCGACTCGGGTGCCTGCGTCTCGACCATCGCGAACCCGACGCTGCTGAGGAACGCGACGACGCTCACGACCACGAGGAGGTTGACGGCGAGCGAGACGGGCGAACTCCGCGACTCGGAGGAAAGCGGGGACGTGACCGCTCCGGCGGTCGACGCCACGCTCCCGAGGACGGTACTGAGCGGCGGGGCTCCGGCCCGCACGTCCGGGGGCAGCAGCATGCGCCGGGCGACGGCGACCGCGGTGAACAACATCGTCACGCCGAACACGCCGAGCGCGACGATGCTCGCGTCGAACCCCTGTCCGACGAGGTTGGTGACGAGCGCGACCGCGGCGACGAGCGCGAGGCTCAACGCCGCCGAGAGGACCAGTCGAACGGAGTAGAGCAGTCCGGCGGTGTGACGCGTCGGTCGCGTCAGCGCCGACTCGTCGCCCAAGGTGTCGGACTCGACGTCCGACCGCCGTTCCGGGAACACCGCGGCGAGGAGCGCGTATCCCGGGTAGAGGACGATGAGCGGCACGACGAACAGACTCCGGACGACGGACCCGGAGAGACCGAGCATGACCACCGCGAGCGCGGCGATAGACCCCGCGACGACGAGGAGTACGTCGAGTGTCCAAAGACGGGTAGACGACTTCATCACCCGCGCCTTGACAGGCCGTGTTGAAAAATGGCCGCGACCGTTCACGCTCGAAATCGGGCGAAAGAGCGGCTTAGCGGTCTGATAAGGGCGGATAGCTGACTGCGTCGACGGCGGCGCTCCGGGGGTGACGCTCCGAAAAATCGAGGAATTCCGACGCCGGTTGGTGAGCGTTCGCACGGCCGGAACGACTCGTTTCCCGCCGTCTCGGGGCGTCTGCGGGCTTATCGTCCCGATAATAATGGCCGCTTCGCGTGACCTCCGTTTCGAATCGCGGGCCACACGGTCCGCGGCGTGACCAACACATGCGCACCAAAACCAAACTCCTCGCGGCGCTCGTCGCACTGTTCGTGCTCGCAACCACCCTCCGGTCGGACGGCGACGGGTCGCCCTCCGGCGAGGCCGAGACGACCGCCGATTCGGCTCAGACATGAACCTGTACGTCACGGGCTCAAACTGCGAGATAGACGACGACGTCACCCTCGGGTACCCGGCCGGCGACGACTCACAGCAGACGATCGTCGGCGACGACGCCCGAATCCGCTCGGGGACCATCGTCTACAGCGACGTGACCATCGGCGACGGCTTCGTCACCGGTCACGACGCGCTCGTCCGCGAAGACACCCGAATCGGCGACAACGTCGTCGTCGGCACCGACACCGTCATCGACGGCACCACGACCATCGGGTCGAACGTGAGTCTCCAGACCCGCGTTTACGTTCCGACTCACACGCACATCGGCGACGACGTGTTCGTCGGGCCGGGTGCGGTGCTCACGAACGACCCGTATCCGGTCCGGCAGGACGTCGAGATGACCGGGCCAACGCTCGAAGACGGCGTCTCGGTCGGCGGGAACGCGACCATCCTCCCCGGCGTGACCGTCGGCGAGAACGCGTTCGTCGCCGCCGGCGCGACCGTCACCGAGGACGTTCCGCCGGAGACGCTCGCGGTCGGAACGCCCGCCGAACACCGCCCACTCCCGGCGAAGCTTCAGGGAGCGAACACCATATGAGCACGCAATCTTCAGTCACGACCATCTACGGCTCCGAACGCTCCGAAGACGAACAGATAGCCGCGCTCACGTCCGGCGACGTGCCGGTCGGCGTCTACGGCCTCGGCAAGATGGGGCTTCCCCTCGCCTCCGTCTACGCCGAGACCACCGGCAACGTCACCGGCGCGGACATCGACACCGACGTCGTCCGCGAGATAAACGCCGGACGGAACCACATCGTCGGCGAACCCGGGCTCGACGACCTCGTCGAGGAACTCGTCGAGGACGGCGCGCTCGTCGCCAACACGGAACCGCGCGAGGTCGCCGCCGAGGCGAGCATTCACGTGGTCATCGTCCCGACGCTCGTCGACGAGGCGGGCCGGCCGGACCTCTCGGTCATCGAGGCGGTCGCCAGAGACATCGGGAAGGGTCTCGACGAGGGCGACCTCGTCGTCTTCGAATCGACGCTCCCGCCGCGCTCCTGTCGCGACGCGCTCCTCCCGCTTCTCGAATCCGAGAGCGGCCTCTCGCTCGGCGAGTTCGGCCTCGCGTTCTGCCCCGAGCGGACCGCCTCCGGGCGCGCGCTGAAGGACATTCGCGGGGCGTACCCGAAGGTCGTCGGCGGCGCCGACGACGAGAGCGCCCGCGCCGCGTCGCTCGTCTACGACCAGATATCCTCGAACGAGGTCATCACCGTCTCGGACACGACGACCGCGGAGGCGGTCAAGGTGTTCGAGGGCGTCTACCGCGACGTGAACATCGCGCTCGCCAACGAACTCGCGACCCACGCGGGCGAGTTCGAAATCGACGTGACCGAGGCCATCGACGTGGCCAACACCCAACCGTTCTGCGAGATTCACACGCCCGGCGCGGGCGTCGGCGGCCACTGCATCCCGTACTACCCGCAGTTCCTCATCAACGAGTTCGAGACGGGGTCGCCGCTCATGGAGACGGCTCGCGCCGTCAACGACGAGATGCCGCACGTCACCGCGCAGGCGGCGCTCGACCGACTGGCGGCGCAGGGCGTCGCCCCCGAGGACGCGACCGTTCTCGTCCTCGGTCTCACGTACCGCGCCGGCGTCGAGGAGATTCGCAAGACGCCGGCGCTCCCCGTCGTCGAACACCTCGACGAAGCGGGCGCGGACGTGGTCGCCACTGACCCCATCCTCGACGACACCGCCGTCTTCGAGGAGGCCGGCGCGACGGTCATGCGCGGCGTGACGAGCGACGACCTGTCCGCGGACGCCATCGTCCTCGTGACGGCCCACGAGTCGTTCGACCACCTCGACGTTCCCGCCTTCGCCGCCGACGACCGCCCGGTCGTCTTCGTCGACGGCCGGCAGGCCGCGACGGAGTACCGCGACCACGAACGAGTCGACTACGAGGGAATCGGTCTCCATGACTGACACCGTCTGCGTCGTCGGCCTCGGCTACGTCGGCCTGCCGCTGGCCATCGAGTTCGACCGCGCCGGGAAGTCGGTCATCGGCTACGACGTCGACCCCGACAAGGTCTCGACGCTCTCGGCGGGGACGGACCCCACCGGCGACGTGACCGACGAGGGCGTCGCGGCCTCCGACGTGCTGTTCACGACGGACGCGACACACATCTCGGACGCGGACTTCGTCATCGTGACGGTCCCGACCCCGGTCGACAGCATGGAGAATCCCGACCTCAAGTTCGTCGAATCCGCGGCCGAGACTATCGGTCGGCACGTCTCTCCGGGGACGACCGTCGTCCTCGAATCCACCGTCTATCCGGGGGCGACCGAGTCCGTCCTCGTGCCCGCGCTCGAATCCGAGTCCGACCTCGCCGTCGGCGAGGACGTGTTCGTCGGCTACTCGCCGGAGCGCGCGTCCCCCGGCGACACCGGGCGGAGCGTCAAGGACGTGGTCAAGGTGGTCGGTGCCGACTCCGAGGCGGTCCGCGAGCGCCTCGCCGACCTCTACGGGAGCATCGTCGACGCCGGCATCCACCGCGCGCCCGACATCGAGACGGCGGAGGCGTCGAAGGTCATCGAGAACGTCCAGCGCGACATGAACATCGCGCTCGTCAACGAGCTGGCCGTCGCGTGCGACCACATGGGGCTCACGACCAAGGACGTACTGGAGGCCGCGGGGACGAAGTGGAACTTCCACGACGGCTACTCCCCCGGATTCGTCGGCGGCCACTGCATCCCCGTCGACCCGTTCTATCTCACCTACCGCTCCAAGCGCGAGGGCTTCTCGCCGAAACTCGTGTTGCAGGCGCGCGAAATCAACGAGTACGTCCCGGTTCACGCCGCCCGCAAGGCGGTCAAGACCATCAACGAGTCGGGCCGCGTCCTCCAGGACACGCGGCTGCTCGTCCTCGGACTCGCCTACAAGCCGGGGGTCGGCGACATCCGCAGCTCCGACGTGAGCACGATGATAGAGAAACTCGACGAGTTCCACGTCGACTGCGTCGGCTACGACCCCCACGCCGACCCCGACGAGTCGCGGGCGGTCTTCGACATCGACGTGGTCGAGTCGGTCGACTTCGAGGCGTACGACGGCGTCGTCGTGGCGACCGGCCACGAGGAGTTCGCCGACTACGACCTCGACGAGATGGCCGCCGCGCTCGGGTCGGACCCGGTCATGATAGACGTGGCCGACGTGTTCGACGCCGACGAGGCCGACGAGCGCGGCTTCCACTACGCGCAGCTCTGAGACACCGCCGATGGACATCCTCATCACGATTCAGCACCCCGCGCACGTTCACTTCTTCAAGCACGCCATCGACGAGTTCGAGGCCCGCGGCCACGAGGTCCACGTCCGCGCCCTCGACAAGGACGTCGCCGTGGACCTCCTCGACGAGTACGGAATCGACTACGAGGTCGTCGGCTCCCGCGGCGATTCGCTGGCCGGCGTCGCGCTCTCGACGCTCGGTATCGAGTACCGACTCTTCCGCGCCGCGCGGGATATCGACCCGGACGTCGTCGCCTCCATCGGCGGGTTCGAGGCCGCCCACGTCGCGAAACTCGTCGGCGCCGAGTGCGTCGTCTTCACCGACACGGAGCACGCGACGCTCTCGAACGCGCTGACGTTCCCCTTCGCCGACGAGGTCGCCACCCCGAAGTGCTACCGCGACGACGCCGGCTCGAACCACCACCGGTACCCGAGTTACCACGAACTCGCGTACCTCCACCCCGACCGGTTCGCCCCCGACCCGGCGGCGCTCGACGGCCTGCCGGTCGACGCCGACGACACGTACGCGGTCGTCCGGTTGGTCAGTTGGGGCGCGGCGCACGACATCGGCGACGAGGGCCTCGACGGCCTCACCGACCTCGTCGGTCGCCTCGAAGACGCGGGCGCGACGGTACTCATCTCCGCAGAGGACGACGCGCTCCCGCCCGAACTCGAAGGGTACGCCATCACCATCGACCCGCACCTCATCCACCACGTGCTCGCGTACGCCGACCTCTTCGTCGGCGAGAGCGGGACGATGGCCTCCGAGAGCGCCGTGCTCGGGACGCCGACCGTCTACGTCCACAGCGCGAACCCCGGGCTCATGCGCGACCTCGCCTCGTTCGACCTGCTGTTCGGCTACCACGGCGAGCACCGGAACGAACGCGCCGCGGACCGGGCGGTCGACATCCTGCGGTCGACCGACGCCGACTGGGAGGCCCGTCGGCAGCGGCTCCTCGAAGAGAACGTGGACGCGACGGACGTCATCGTCGAACGGGTTCTCGCGGCCGTCGAGTAGCGGCCGTCGAATCGCCTCTCGAACGCGCGTCTCTCGCTCGTTTACCGGCCGGGTCGTCCCCGGACGAACACGTCGATTTTCGACGGTTCACGCCTTTTATCTGCTATATAATAAGGGGCCGTTGGTGTCTGTCTCGTCTCGATGACACTGCTGGATACAGTCCGACCGTCGAGCCGGGACGGCGATGTGACCGTGCTGGTGACCGGTGCCGGTACCTTCGGCGCTTCGGGTATCATCAAGGCGATTCGCCGGGCCGACGCGTTCGACGCCCACATCGTCGGCGTCGATACGGATCCGGACGCCTACGGCTTCAGCCTCGTCGACACGGCGGAGACGGTCCCCGCCGGCGACGCCGACGCGTTCGTCTCCGAGCTGCGTTCGGTCGCGCGCCGCGAGAACGCCGACGTGATTTTCCCCCTCAACGCGGCGGAAGTCGAGGCCCTCTCCGAGGCGAAGCCCGCCTTCGAGAGCGAGGGTATCGAAGTGATGGCCGTCTCGCCCCAGTCGCTCTCGATTACCAGAGACAAAGGGCGGCTGTACGACGAACTCGTCAAGCAGGCCCATCCGATGGCACCCGAGTTCTACCGCGTCTCCTCGTTCGACGAGTTTCTCGACGCGGTCCACGCGCTCGGCTACCCCGACCGCCGCGTCTGCTTCAAGCCCCCCGTCAGCAACGACAGGCGCTGCTTTCGCGTCCTCGACCCGGACATGGACCGGTTCAACGCGCTGTTGAACCAGAAACCGAACAGCACCGTGACGACGCTGGACGACGTGCTTCCCGTCCTCCAGGAGACAGTCCAGTTCCCCGAACTCATCGTGATGGAGCATCTCCCCGGCGAGGAGTACACCGTGGACGCCCTCGTCCGGGACGACGAGACGCCGGTTCTCGTCTCACGGTCGCACGCCGCGACCTGCGACGACACCTCGTTCGTCGGCACCGTCGAAAAGGACCCGGAGCTCCTCCGGGACACGCACGAGCTCTGTTCGCTCTTCGGGTTGGAGTACAACGCCACGTTCCGGTTCAAATACACCGCCGACGGGACGCCGAAACTCGTCGACGTCCACCCGCGAATCTCCCGGTCGGTCACCGCTTCGGTCGGTGCGGGAGCCAACATCCCCGCGCTCAGCGTGCAGTACGCGATGGACCGTGAGCTTCCCGAACTCGACATCGAGTGGGGAACCCACGTGACCCGCGACTGGCAGGACGTGTTTTACGGCCCCAATACGGACCCGACCACAATCTGACGGACTTCCTTCGACACAACTCTCAGCTCATACATGACGATGCTCTCATCGATATTCGACCGATTGCGACGAGTCGAGCTCGACGTGCTCGCGGCGGGCCTCGGGGTCGTGCTCGCGCTCGCGTTGTTCCCGCTGCGGTTCCTCTCGTCGCAGATTTTCATCGTGACGCTCCCGATACTCCTCGGCGTCGGCAGTCTCCTCTATCTCGCGGCCGCCCGCGGGAGGGGGACCACGGACGGCCTCCCGACGCTCGCGCCGTCGCTCGTGCGACTCATCTCGGCCGGCGTCTTCTTCGGCCTCGCCGTCATGGTCGTCCTCGCAGTCGTTCAGGGCGAACGAAGCGTCCTGTTCATGGACGTCGGCGGCGTCGTCGGCGCGCTCCTCCTCGGGCAGATACTGCTCGCCCCGGACGACGAACTGCGGCCGAGCGTCTTCCTCGCGGAGATTCTCGTGTACTCGTTCGTCGTCCGATTCGCCGCGCTCTACACCGCGCCGGGTTACATCGGAATCGACATCTGGTCGCACACGACGTTCGTCCAGATGATTCTTCGGGCGGACTCGCTGTCCGCCATCAACGACATCAAGTACTACGCGTCGCCGCTGTTCCACCTTCTCACGGCGGCGTCGACGCACCTCCTCGACCTGTCGCTTCGGAACGCGCTGTACCTCTCGGTCGGCGTCGCGATGCCGCTCGTCCCGATTTTAGTCTACGGAACCGCGCGACTGCTCGTCCCGCTCCGGTGGGCGCTCGCCGCCGGCGCGCTGTACGCGATGGGCGACCAGGTCGTCCGCTGGGGCATCCACCTCATCCCGACGAGCCTCGGACTGCTGTTTTTCCTCGCGTGTCTGTACTGCCTCGTGCGGATAACCCACGCCAGCGAGCGGTGGCGCGACTTCGGCCTGCTCGTCCTGTTCAGCACCGCCGTCATCCTCACCCACCAGGTGTCGTCGTTCATCATGTTGGTGCTCCTCTTCGCGGGGTTCGTCGCGCAGGTGTTGCTCCGGTTCGACTTCTTCACCGAGGACCCCGACCCGCTTTCGTTCTCGGGCGGCGGCTCCACCCCGGTGAACCTCGCGGGGCTCGTCGGGTTCAACCTCGGACTCATCGTCTTCACGTGGTCGCTGACGCCGTACCAGGGCGACACCTTCCTCGAAACGGTCATCAACTACCTCGTGTTGAACCTGTTCAACGCCGGGTTCCTCCAGGGCGTGGGCGGTAGCGGCGGGTCTGCCGGCGCGTCCGGTGCGGCCGGTTCGGCCGGTCAGACGTTCCTCTCGCAGCTCTCGACGTACGTCACCGAAGCCGGGTTCCTCATGCTCGTCTTCGCGGGTCTCATCGGGTGTCTCACGGTGCTCAACCGCTCGCGGGCGACGCAGACGACGTACACGTTCGTCGGCGCTATCGTGGCGATGCTGTTCGTCGTGCTCGGGCTGCCGCTCGTCGGTATCGAGAGCTTCGTCCCCGGTCGCTGGTTCGCGTACCTCTACGCCCTCCTCGCCATCATCGGCGTCCTCGGGTTCCGACACCTCGCGAACCGGACCTCGCTCAAGGTGGTCGGCGTCATCCTGCTCCTGTTCGTGCTCGTCTACCCGAACGTGATGCTCATGTCGAACGACGGCGCGATGGACAGCCCCGCGTTCCCGGACCAGCACGAACGGCTCTCGTACACCGAACAGGAACTCGCCGCCATCGACACGTACGAGTCGGCCCGCTCGTCGCAACGGGGCGGCGAACTCTACACCGACCTGCCGTACGGGACGGTCTGGGAGCGGACGAACGCGTATCCGGCCGAACCGTTACCGGCCGAAGAGGGCAGGCCGGTCCCGCAGGGGATAACGGCCTATCGGGAGTACCAATCGCAGAGCGCCTCGTACTTCCCGAACGAACGGGACGTGGCCACGAACCTCGACCCGTCGAAGACCGAGGTCTGTCCGCCGACGACCAACTACGTCTACGCGAACGGCGAGGTAACCATCTGTTCGCTCCCCGGCGCTAACTGACCGTCCGGATCGCCGTCGTTCTTTTTTGTCGCGGTGTTCGCGTCGGGTGTTCTCGTTGTGACGCGGGCGGTGAAGCGGTACGTCTCGGGATTTCGTGAAGAGCTGTTTTAGCGGCCTTGAAAAGGCTACACAGGTCGGTTGAACTTCTTCAGTGGGTGTTCTTGTCCTGTGCCGTCACGCGATTCGAGAGCACACAAAGCATACGGCGGAACGAGTAACATATCTATCAGAATGCGACGATTGTCCCTCCAGACGCTCGTGGCCGTGTGCCTCGTCGTCTTTGCCGGGTGTGCAACGACTGGGCAGACAACGACTACTGCATCGCCAACAGCTACGACACAGGCAGCGACAGCGACAACCACGGCAACCACGACAGCCCCGGCCACCACACAACCGACAACTGTCCCGCGAGCCGAACGCGTGCCGTTCGTCCTTGAGAACGAAGCTCATTCGAGCAAGAGCGTCCACCTCGTAATCAGCAACGAGTCGACCGTAGTCTACAACGACACGGTCGACCTCGATGCGGGGGCAAAGCGCCACGTGGCTACGCTGACCGGTCAGGAGAACACCTACGACGTCACGGCCACGATGAACGGGAGTTCCTTCGAGAGACCCGTTACTCTCAACGCCGGACTCCTCCAGAGCGGAATCACAATCAACGAATCCGAGGAGTTCGAATACAGCTACGTAATCAACTGATTCTCGCGGAAATCACTGGTGGTGGGCGTGCATCTCCGTCAACGAGCTATCTGCGTCTCACAGCGACCGGACGGCCTCACACCGAAAAATCGGACCGCGGCAGCGCCGGGAAGAACTAGAACGCGTCGTCGTCGTCCGACTCGGTCGTCTCGTTGGTTTCGAACGTCGTCGAACTGTTGTTCGCCGCGCCACTCTCGTTTCCGCCGGCCGACGACCCGAACGAGGTGCCGTTCTCAGTCGAGTTCCCGCCGAACGTGGAGTTGTTCTCGGTCGTCGTTCCGCCGAACGTCGACCCGCCGTTCGCGACCCGTTCGAGCTGTTCCCTCGTCGCTTCGGGGTCGACCGTCGGTGCCGTCACCCCGCCGTCGGAGGCGACTCGGGGGACGGTCGTGATGTCGAGTTCGGCCGCGCTGTCGGCGGACAGCTGGACGCTCTGGGCGTACGCGCGCGACCGAATCGCCCGCCGAATCTGGTCGATGCCGTTCGCGTCCGCCGCCTCGGCGAATCGGACGAGATTTTCGGTCGTCGCCCAGTCGCGACGCTCCTGCGGCTGGTTCGCGAAGACGTAGGAGAAGTACGTCCAGAACGACTCGGGGTCGATGTTCCAGACCGCGAGCCCGGCTTCGCTCGCACGGGGCGCGTCCGGCCCGAGGTACGGCTCGCCGTCCATGTACGCCACGTTCCGGAACTCGATGGAGAGGTCGCCGGTCGCGACGAAGTCCTCGACCAACCCGCCGAACTGCCGTCGCACGAACTCCTGGGTGTACGGGCACTTCCAGCTCCCGTAAACGGTCACCGTCGTGTCGGCCGTTCCGATGGTCGGATACCGCGCGTCGGTCTGCAACGACGGGAGCGCGCCCGTCTGGAGCTCGAACGACGGGTCGGACACCGTCTTCGGACGCATCTCGACGGACGCGTTCGCGTCGGTCTCGTTGCCCGCGGCCGTCCGCGTCTCGGGCTGCGCGGTCGTCGTCTGCTGTTCCGGCTGCCCCGCCGGCGTGTCCGCCCCGCCGGTGTTCGCCTCCTTGGCGAAGCTCGCACAACCGCTCAGCGAGGCGATGGCCGCGACGCCGGATAGTTTGAGAATACTCCGTCTGTCTGTCTCTCGGTCAACCATACTCCACACCTGGGCGTGAACGGCATTATTATCGGCCGTGTAAGGCGTTCCGGCGCTCGCTCTGTGGCCTGTTCGGTGCCTAATTCGTCGTTCGACCCGCCGATGCCACGTTTCCGAGAAACCGCACGACAGCGACGCGCTTGCTTCGGTTGTGGAGTCGCCGCCGTCCCTTAGCGCGTCTATAGTAATGGCCGCTTCTCCGTATCGTGGTTTCACGGACAGCCCAAGCCGCTGACCCCACAAACCATGACACATCAGAAACAACATCGGGGGGAGTCGAACAGTTCCGCCCCGTCCGCCCTGAACCGACCACAGCCAACGACGACCGGGACCGCGCGTGTCTCGCAGTCCTCGGAGGGACGCTAACATGTGCGGAATCATCGCTCACGTCGGTGAGAAGCGGGCTATCAGCCCGCTCGTGACCGGACTCGAGAAACTGGAGTACCGCGGCTACGACTCCGCCGGTATCGCGGTGAAAAACGGCTCGGGACTCGACGTGTGGAAGTGCTCGGGGCAGGTTTCCGACCTCAAGGACACCATCGACGGGGTCGAATCGAGCGCGACCCTCGGTATCGGCCACACGCGATGGAGCACCCACGGGCCGCCGACCGACGAGAACGCGCACCCGCATACGAACCAGACGAATCAGGTCGCCGCGGTCCACAACGGCATCATCGAGAACTACGCGACGCTCAAAGAGTCCCTCGAAGCGGAGGGATTCGAGTTCACGAGCGACACCGACACCGAGGTCATTCCGAACCTCGTCAGCCACTACCTCGACCGCGGAAACGAGCCGCTGGCGGCGTTCGAGCGCGCGGTCGACGCGCTCGAAGGGAGCTACGCCATCGCGGTCGTCGTCGACGGCAACGACTCCATCTACGCCGCCCGCCAGGGGTCGCCGCTCGTCCTCGGCGTCGACGAGAACAGCTACTATCTCGCCAGCGACGTGCCCGCCTTCCTCGACCACACGCGAAACGTCGTCTACCTCGAAGACGGCGACACCGTCGAGGTCCGCGCCGACGGCGTCGACATCACCGACGAGGACGACGAGACGGTGCGGCGCGAAGTCGAGACGGTCGACTGGAACCCCGACGAGACCGGAAAGGGGCAGTTCGACCACTTCATGCTCAAGGAGATTCACACGCAACCGACCTCGCTCCAGAAGACGCTCGAAGGGCGTCTCGACCCGGAGGCGGGCGATATCGACCTCGACATCGAGACCGACCTCTCGGACGTCGACTCCGTCCAACTCGTCGGTTGTGGCACATCGTACCACGCCGCGCTGTTCGGTGCGAGCCTCCTGAACCGCTGTGACGTTCCGGCGCGCGCGATTCGCGCGAGCGAGTACGACCTGACGACGGGGTCGCTGACGGACAACACGCTGTTCATCGCGGTCACCCAGAGCGGCGAGACGGCGGACACGCTCAGCGCGCTTCGGCAGGTCAACGAGGAGGGCGTCGAGACGCTCGCGGTGACGAACGTCGTGCAGTCGACCGCCGCCCGCGAGGCCGACGAACCGATTTACATCCGCGCCGGCCCCGAAATCGGCGTGGCCGCCACGAAGACGTTCTCGTCGCAGGCGGCGGTGCTCACGCTTCTCAGCCAGCACCTCTCCGACATCGTCGACTCCGGCGTTCCCGCCGACAACCTCGACCGGCTCGTCTCCGATATGGCCGAACTCCCCGACGCCGTCGAACAGGTGCTCCAGACGAGCGACGCCAAGCGGCTCGCGCGCGAGTACCTCGACATGAACGCGTACTTCTTCATCGGCCGCGGGCTCGGCTGTTCGGTGGCCAAGGAGGGCGCGCTCAAGTTCAAGGAGATCACCTACGAGCACGCGGAGGGGTTCGCGTCCGGCGAACTCAAACACGGCCCGCTGGCGCTCGTCACCGACCGAACGCCCATCTTCGCGGTCTGTACTGACGGCAGCGGCAAGACGGTGACAAACGCCGAGGAGGCGAAGACCCGCGGTGCGCCCATCGTCGCCCTCGGTCCGTCGGACCATCAGATAATGGACACCGCGGACGAACAGCTCTACGTTCCCGACAGGCATCCCGTCTGTGCGAACCTCCTCGCGAACGTCCAGCTGCAGCTCCTGTCGTACTACTGCGCGACCGAGTTGGACCGCGAGATAGACAAGCCGCGAAACCTCGCGAAGAGTGTCACGGTCGAATAACCTCACGGAGACCAGCCACCCACAATGAACAAAGAACTGTTTGGCGTCCTCGACGACGACGGGGCCTTCGACGACCTCGCGTCTCGTTCGAGCTTCGACTGGGTCGCCGACGGCGAGCGCGCGACCGTCGCTATCCGCGACCCCGCACTCGGGTTCCCGGGACGCTCATCGACGTATCGAGACGAGCGAGGGAGCTGTATCGTCTGGGGCGAGGCGTTCTCCCCCGACGACGTTTCGACCCCGACCGCGGAGTACGCCTTCGAACGGTACGCCGCGGTCGGAGCCGACGCGTTCGGTGAACTCAACGGGTCGTTCCTCGTGTTCGTCGAACTCGACGGCGACGCGGTAGTCGCCTCGGACCCCGCCCGCACGTGGCAGTGTTTCTACACCGACACGCCCGACGGGCGGGTGTTCGGCACGAACCCACAGCGCGTCCTCTCGGCGGCAACCGGGCTGGAAGTCGACACCCGCGGCCTCCTCGAATACATCCACATGGGGGTCGTCGTCGACGAGCGGACGGTCTACAGCCGACTCAGCTGTATCCCGTTCGACGGCTACTTCACCGCCGACGAGTCGGGGACGCTCTCCCGGTTCGTCTACGACCCCGCCGACCCAGACGAGTTCGACTACGTCGACGAGCTCGCGGCGCGCCTCGAACGGGCGATAGCCCGCCGGTCGAACTTCCCCGGCAAACAGGGCGTGCTCCTGAGCGGCGGCTACGACTCGCGGGCAATCGTCGCCCAGCACCCCGACATCGACGTCTGTTACACGCTCGGCGCGGCCGACCACCCCGAAGTCGAAGTCGCCCGGAACATCGCGAACCAGTACGGTGCCGACCACGAGACGCTCGTCCCCGACGACGACTACATCAACGTCGACGAGGAGGTCATCGAGTACTCGCTCGGCACGCGCGAGTCGGTCCACGTCCACCACGCGGGCTGCGACGAAACGATGGACGCCGACACCGTCTTTCACGGACTGCTCTTCGACACGTTCCTCCGCGGACATTTCCTCCCACAGAACGTCGTCGAAGTGTTCGGTAATCGGTTCCCGTTGCAGGGTCTGGACCCCGACCCGGACCCCGCCGAGGTGCTGTCGTCGAAGTTCGGCTACCACCCGGCGTGCGACCACGTCTTCCCCGAGTGTTACGACGAGTTCGACACGAGCATGGAGTTCATCGACGACGTCGTCGACGAGCAACTCGACAAGTGGTCGGACCGATACGACAACGTCTACGACAGCATCGAACTCATCGGAATCCAAAACCAGCCGTCGGTCCCGTTCCACTTCGAGCTATCGGACAACTACATCGAGTCGTTCGTCGCCGCCGACGCCGAACTCATCGACTGGCACCTGAAGACCCCGCCCGAAAAGCGCAACACGAACACGATGATGGCGGCGATGCGGAAACTCAACCCGGATATCTTCCGCCACCGGCCGCCGGACAGACCGCACAACTCGTTCAGGAAGAACCAAATCGAGAAGTTCGTCCGCCGGAAAGTCCCCGGTATCGAGCCGTTCAGTTCGCCGTGGCCCGACATGGAGGCGCAGTACGACCGGAACGAACTCGACCGCAAACTGTTCCCCGGCTACCCGAGCATCCACGAGCTTCCGGTCAGGGTCAAGCTCCGAATCAACGACATCACCACGTGGATGAACGCCGCGGACGACGACAGCGTCCTCACCCCCAACGACGTGCTGTGTCCGCCGGTGCGGATGCTCACCGACTCCTGAACTCCGCAGCTCTTCTTCCCGTCAGTCCGTCTCGACGACGCGCCCGCCGGCCCCGCAGTCGCCCCATCCAGACATCGACACCTGCGGGTGTCGGTGTCGGTGTCGGTGTCGGTGCCGGCATCGACAGCGCGTGACCTACGGGAGTAAACGAGCGGAAAAAGAGCGACCCGTCGCGTTATCGGTCGGTCGACACGGTCTCGCCGGGCATGGTACGAGCGCCTTCGGAGAGTTTCACCCCGGCGTTGAGCGCCGTGTTGATGCCGGTCTTCGCGTCGTCGCCGACGACCGCGCCGAACTTTCGGCGGCCGGTCGAGACACGTTCGCCTTTGACCGTCACGGAGACGGCCTCGCCGTCGTGGCGGAGGTTGGCGACGTTCGTCCCCGCGCCGAGGTTGACGCGGCGGCCGACGACGCTGTCGCCGACGTACGAGAGGTGGCCGACGCTCGTCTCCGCGAGGAGGACGCTGTTTTTGATTTCGACGGCGTGGCCGACGTGGACGTCGGGTCCGACGAACGTGCACCCGCGAACGTACGCGTTCGGTCCGACCGTCGCGCCCGCCGAGATGTAGGCGGGTCCCTCGACGACGGAGCCGTCTCTGACGGTCGCCCCCTCCTCGACGACCACGTCGCCTTGGACCGTGGCGTCGTCGCTCACGTCGCCGTCGACGCGGCGGTCGAACGTTCCGAGCTTCCACTCGTTGGCTTCGAGGAGCTCCCACGGGCGTCCAACGTCCATCCAGCGGTCGAGCGTCACCGGAGAGACGTTGAACCGGTCGATGACCCGGTCGAGAACGTCGGTGAGTTCGCGCTCGCCGCGCTCGCTCAGCGGGACGTCGAGCATGTCGCGGGCCTCGGCGGGAAACACGTACGCGCCGGCGTTGACGAGGTCGTTCTGCGGGGCGTCGGGTTTCTCGACGATTTCCGCCACCGCGCCGTCGCTGACGTTCAACACGCCGTAGTTGGAGGGGTTCGGGACGCGGACCGACGCGATGCTCGGTGCCGCGTCGAACAGGGCGTCGATTCCGGCGGGGTCGTAGAGGTTGTCGCCGTAGAGGACGGCGAACGCGCCGTCGATGTGCTCCTTGGCTGCGCGAACCGCGTCTGCGGTCCCCTGCTGTTCGTCCTGTTCGACGTACGAGACCGGGACGCCGCGGTAGGACGAGCCGAAGTGCTCGCGCACCGTCTCTTGGCCGTAACCGACGACCATGACGAGTTCGTCGGCACCGGCTTCGACCGCCGCCGCGGCGGTGTGGCCGACGATTGGCCGTCCGGCCACGGTCAGCATCGGTTTCGGAACCTCGTTCGACAGCGGGCGCATTCGCGTGCCGCGTCCGGCCGCCAGTAGAATCGCTTGCATACCCCGCCGTAGTCGAACGACGGGCGTTATTATACGCGAGATAAGCGGTCGTTGTCGGCGGTTTTCGGCGAGTTCGTCGCGTTAGGCGCGTCGTAGCCGGTCACCCGTGGTAGACGCCGTGTTGCCAGAGCAGGTCGCGGGCGACGGCGACTTCCCACGTTACGGCGTCTTCGAGGGTCGTCCCCTTGCGGGTCGTCTCGACGATGTAGCCGGGGAGGTGCAGGTCGCCGTACACCTTGTGGATGAAGAGCGGACGAGAGCCGTCGAGGGAGTTCCCGCAGTCGAAGTCGTAGTACGACGGGTACTCCGAGGGGTCGATGTACTGCTCGTTGACGTAGTCGCACGCGCTTGCGGCGTTCATCGGGGTCGCGCGAGTCGGGAAGACCGCCTGGCCGACTTTTCCGTCGTGCTTGTAGATGCCGCTGGAGCTGTGAAGGTCGACGACGACGTCGGGGTCGTGCGAGACGAGTTCGTCCCAGAGCGCCCGCGCGAGCCGGGACGTGGGTTCCGCTCCGGTGGGGAACTGTCGGTTCAGGTCGCCGTCTTCGGTGTACCGCGCCCCGATACTGATTGCGGGCGCGTTCGCGTAGGGGACGACGACGAGCTTGCCGCCGGTCGGGCGGAGATGCCTGAGTTGGTCCGCCGCGCGGTAGCCCTGCGGCTCCTCGCCGTGGATACCGCCGACGACGAACGCCGTCGGGCCGGGCTTTCCGGAGTCGATGACGTGGACGGGCGTCTCGTAGTTCGTTCCCGGAAGGAGCGAGTGGGTGCGTACCGACCCCGCGTTGACCCGGTCGAGACGGGTCCGAACCCAGCCGAGGATGTCGCCGTAGTTTCCGTCCTTGTGGTCTCGAAGCAGGCGAACTCGCGGCACGCCCGAGATGCCGTAGCGGCCGGCCTCGTCGGTCGCCGAGCGGACGAGGCTGTCGTAGCGGTCTTCGTAGGCGCGGTTGGCGATTTTCGTGATGTTTCGGACACCCGCGAGGTCCATGTAGGATTCCAACCGAGCGTGGGTGTACGTCTTGGTCGTGAAGTTCCAGAACATGAACTCGAAGAACCGCCAGAAGTTCTCCGGTTCGACGTCCCAGACGCCGTGGGCGGCGCGGGCGGCGCGGGCTTCGCCCTCGTCGTCGCCGACGAGGTAGGTGTCGATGGCGTCGGGCTTGTACGAGAGGAGTCGGACTTCGAGGTTGAGGTCGCCCGTCAGGACGTACTCGCGGACGACGTCTTCGAGGTTGTGCTGAACGAAGTACTGCGAGGAGCCCGACAGGAAGTTCACGTAGACGACGAGCGTCGGGTTCGAATCGTCGGTGCCCATCGTCGGGTAGAGTCGGTCACTGAGGTACGGTGCGGTTCCGACGACGCCCGGCGAGAACCCCGCTGCGGCGTTCCGAGTTCCGACAGTTCCGAGCAGCGCGAGTCCGCCGGCGGCGGTGAGGAAGGTGCGACGAGTAAATTCCGCGTTCATTTGTATCCGATTTACTGAACGTCATAAAACGGAGAAACACCGTGCCTTCACATATCCAGTCTTTTTATATCCATGCGGACAACTACCGCACTGAATTCGGCTGATTTGTGGGCGTGTCACCCATTCGCTGGCCACCCAATTTCGATACTCCAATTCTACGCGGGAGCGAAGTTGCCTCTCCGGTCGCGTCACTCGGTGGTGAACCTGAGCGTGTAACCGAAGTAGCGTTCGTCGTACCGGAGGAACCGACGTTCGAGGTCCGGGTCGACCCCCCGGTTCAGGTACGGACGGGGCCGATTCGAGACTCGACGAGCGCCAGCGCCTCGTCGAACAGCCGGTCGGTCGCCGCTTCCGTCCGACCTTCGGCGGTGACTCGCACGAGCGGTTGCGTTCCGCTCGCCCGGACGAGGAACCACCCGTCGTCGGTCTCGACGCGGAGCCCGTCGCGGTCGTCGATGTCGTCGTACTCCTCGCGCACCGCCGCTTCGACGCGTTCGAGGACGCCCGCTTTGTCGCTCGTCTCGACGCTCTCGCGGCGAAGCGGGTAGGCGTCGATATCGTCCACGAGGTCGGCCAACGGGCCGCGCCGCGAGACGAACTCGACGAGTTTGCACGCCGCGAGCGGGCCGTCGGGACAGGGCGTCTCGTCGGCCCAAATCCACGCCCCGGAGGGCTCGCCGCCGAAGACGACGCCCGGCTCGGCGCACCGCTCGGCGACGAACACGTCGCCCACGCGCGTCCGGACCACGTCCGCGCCGACGGTCGCGACCGCGTCGTCGACGGCGAGGCTCGTGTTCACCGGAACGGCGATTCGGTCGCCTTCTGACGCGGCCTCGCGCCCGAACAGGGCGAGGAGCGCGTCGCCGTCGACGAAGTTCCCGTCGCCGTCGACGGCCATCATCCGGTCTGCGTCCCCGTCGTGGGCGATACCGAGGTCCGCGTCGGTCGCGGCGACGTGGGACTTGAGCCCGCGAAGCGTCTCGTCGGTCGGTTCGCTCGGGCGGGCGGGGAATCGACCGTCGCGCTGGCCGTTGAGCGTCGACACCGTACAGCCGAGGTCCGAGAGCGCGTCCGCCGTGAGCCGTCCCGTTCCGTTGCCGATGTCGACGACGACCGAACAGGGGTTTTCGAGGTCGACGCTCGATTTGAGCGCGTCGCGGTGGCGGTTTTCGATGCTTCGGTGTCGCTCGGTTCCGACGCCGTCCCACGCGGCGAGTTCGTAGTCCTCGTCATCGATACGGCGCTCGATGGCGGCGCGCTGGGCCGAATCGAACGCCCGGCCGGACGCGGTCCAGAGCTTCACGCCGTTGTCGGTCGGCGGGTTGTGCGAGGCGGTGATGACGGCACCGGCGTCGGCGTCGAACCACTCGACGGCGCGGGCGATAGACGGCGTCGGCAGGGTTCCGAGTCGGAGTACGTCGATTCCGCACTCCAGAAGCCCGGCGACGAGTGCGTGTTCGAGCATCGTTCCGCTTTCGCGCGCGTCGCGACCGACGACGACGCGCCCGGAGACCTCGCTACCGAGCGCCCTTCCGATACAGAGCGCCACTTCAGCCGTCACGTCTTCGCCGACGGCACCGCGAACGCCGCTCGTTCCAAACATACTCCGCACGTGGGCGGCGGGGTTCCTTACTATGGGATGAGTAAGGAACCGCTGGGTCGGGGCGTTCGCTCCCGAGAGGGCGCAGTTGGCGGGTCGGCTATCGCCCGGCGTCCGCTGGTCGGCAGTCGCGGAACGATGGCGCGTTCGTCCGGGTCCGCGTGGTTTCGCGCGTTCGAGCGGTCGGAGCGACCCCCGTTTATGATGTGTCTATTCGCGCGGTCGCCGTCGGTGCTGAGAGCGAACTCCGAGAAACGACCGTTTCACACGTTCTAGGGGTTCTTTAGAACCACAACTATCTCCGAAGTTCATGTAGGGTGCGCCCGTGGCATCCCCTATGTGCGTACACGAATTAACCGCGATTCAACGCGATTTGCTGTTCGTTGTGCGAGGAATGAGCGACTCCTCTGGACAGACCATCAAGACCGAACTCGAAAAGACGCAGGGGCGCGACCTGCTCACGGGCCGCGTGTACACGAACCTGAACGAACTCGTCGACAAAGACCTCGTCCACAAAGGGAGCAAGAACGGACGGACCAACGAGTACTCGCTGACCGACGAGGGCCGCGAAGCGGTCGAGACGCGCCGCCGCTGGGAGAAGCGGTATCTCAAGCAGACCGCGTGAACGGCGGTTTAGCGGCACGATACGCCCGTCACTCGTAGCCCGCCTTTCCACGCGAGTAAGGGTGCACAGCGCTTACTCTGTATATAATAAACCACTACTGGTCAGTACGGATGGGTGATGACAGAACGACAGTCGAGCCGCAGACGGTTCCTTCAGTTGACCGGTGCAGCGACGATTGCCGGGCTCGCGGGCTGTTCGAGCGGGTCCCCCGAATCGACGCCGTCCACGTCGACCCAGACGACCACCGCGAACGCGACGCAGACGACGACGCAAACGACGACGGCCGCGCCCGAAGACCGGATGCGAGGACCCCGCGAGGGCGACGACCTACCGCAAGACCCCAAACCTTCGGACGGCTACCCGCCTGAGTTCGACACCGTGCCGGAAGAGCGGTCTATCGACACGAGCTCCTACGATACGCTCACGCGAGAGGTGCACGACGTGACCGTCGAAGTTCCGCTCGTTCCCATCGAGGACGCGTACTACTGGTACGCGCGCGGGGAGGCGCGCTTCGTCGACGCCCGCAGCGAGACCGGATACGAGGTCTCCCACGTCTTCGGCTCCGTGCTCAGCCCCGCACCGGACGGGCGGACGCTCGACCCCACGGACGACTGGAACGAGGCGGACCGCGTGGTGACCTACTGCCACTGCCCGCACCACCTGTCGTCGCTCCGGGCGGCGATGCTGCTCGCGACCGGCTTCGAGAACGTGTACGCCATCGACGAGGGATACCAGGCGTGGCTCGACCGCAACTACCCGCTTGCGGGGTCCGACACGAGCCGGGATTACACGGTTCGGACTATCGAAGGCGAGACGAGCCGCCTCGACGCCGGTGAGACGGCGTGGGCGTTCCACCCGCAGACCGACCAGGTCGAAGCGACCGAAATCGAATCCGACGGCTCGTACACGCTCGAACTGAAGTTCGTACAGGTCGACGCCCAGAGCACGATTCAGGTCGAGACGCCGAGCTATGCCATTCAGGCCCCGCTGGGCGAGCTGACGAGCGGAACTGTCACGGCAGACACGGGAACGCCGGCCGAGCAGACGAAGGCCACTTCGAACTCCACGAACGGGACGACGAACGGTACTGCCACGAACGATACCGCGACGAACGACTCGTTCTCGCTGAACTGGCGAATCTGACCGGTCAGCTACCGGGAGAACATCGAACACCGACCCCTCGCTGATTCTGTGAGCTCCGATTTCGAGTGAGAGACGAGAAGTATCCGAAAATTGTCTATATTTGTTGCGTCGTTGTCGGCAGGAGACAACGAGGATTAGCAATTTGTCGGTTATTCTCCGAGAGTAGAGGATAAACCATATAGCGCGATACAAAATTTATCATTCGCGGCTCGACCCTCTAGGCAGTCTACGACGACGTGCTCCCATGCGGCTCGAAGGGCGGCACGCGGCGAGTGAGATGCCAGAGCGCACACCCAAGACTATCCCTCTCGTCGTGGAACGAATCACTCATGCAACCGTATCTACCGACGCCTCATCTCGGAGACGCTGCCGACGAGTTGCTGTCGAGCGGTCACCTGTGGCTCCGTGAGTACGTCGCTGGTCTCCGGTTGCGGTTTCAGATGGAACCGTCGGGGCGTCTACTGTTCGGCGACCGAGACCGAGTCTTCGACGACGTGCCTCCGCCGTACGAATCCGCCGTTCGGCACGTTCGAGAGCGGTTCGACCGCGACGCGTTCCACGACGCGGTCGACGAGCCGGGAGCGTACGTCTTCTTCGGCGTGGCACCGTGCAATGTCGGTATCGACTACGACTGGGAGCGAATCCCGGCATTTCTCGGCTGGACCATCTGGAGCGGGGCCAAGGAGCGACTGCTCCCCATCGACAAAGCCGAGCAGGTGTTCGAACGCCTGGGTCTGACGCCGCTGAACACCTTCCAGAAGGAACTGAACGTCCGGGATTTCCACCCGGAGCGACTCGACATCCCCGAATCAGCGTGGTACGCCGGACCCGCCGCGGGTGTCGTCATCGAGAACCGACGCGGTGGACGCGCACTCGTCGAAGACACCGCCGTCGACGAGAGACGCGACCACGAGCCGATACGAGGCGAGCCAGCGGAACTCGCCGACGACCTCGTCACCGACGCCCGAGTCGGCCGCGCCGTCGAAACGTCCCAATCGCCCACGACCGCCGAGGTTCACGCACGCGTGTTCGAGAGTATCGTCCGCGAGGAGTACCTTCGACTCGACAACGGCCGCGTCGATTGGGAGGCGTTGCGGTCCGCAGTCGGGTCGGTCGTCGCCGAGAAACGCGGTAAGTCGGCCGATTACTGAGTTGTCAGTCTCCTCTCCGAACCCGGTCTTCTCTTAATCGTCGGGGAAAGCGGCCTCACTCACAACCTGAAGCGCTGCTCACTAGTTCGACTGACTGGCTATGTGGCCGACCTCGTGGGCCGCGCCGAGCCGAGACTCGGCGCTTAGGAGTTGCGGTCGGCAAAACCATAGCGGGAGGTAGATTTGAACGACGCGAATCTCGCTCCGCTCGATTCTCTGGTTCAAACTACCTGTTGCGATTATCACGGAAGACGGGCCGCCGCAGCGCGATGAAACGCGCTGCTTGGGGTGTAGTTTTCAGGAGAATAGCGGGAGGTAGATTTGAACTACCGATCTCCGGGTTATGAGCCCGGCGGAATCTCCTGGCTATCCCATCCCGCTACTACATCGAACTCGATTGCTAGTGGTAAGGCTTCTGTTTCGGATACGGAGTGTCAATTCATTTTGATTTAGGTTCCGGTACCTGCGGGAGACTTCGGACTTCTCGTGAGTTCTTTTTGCGCCCGAACCAGAGGCGCGGCGGTCGCATCGCGACTCGTTGAAAGAGAGCTATATACCGGCTGATTTTGAAGTACACTAACGGTGACACATCCAGACGAGAGCGAGTCCGTCGTAGCGTGGACCGCGGGGATGGCTGGCCTTCGAGAACTCCCGTGGCGTGTCGCGTTCAACGGCATCGATTTCGGCTGCGTGTTGTGGTGGTCGGTATTTGGCGTCGTCCCGGCCGCTCTCCTGACTTTCGGCGCGCTCGCCGGTGACCGCGCCCCGTTCGTGTACAGTATGTACTGCGCGGTGGTACTGACGGCAGTCCTCCAGAGTTCGGAACGGTTCATCGGTATGAGCGTCGCGCTCGACGGTGACGCCGGCGAACTCGAAAGCACCTACCACATGGGTGACCCCTCGCTGTTTCGGAGCGACGAGGACGTGACGATCTCACTCGCGGACGTTGAAACTGCCCGGTTCGTGACCATCGGGAACCGGACTGCGGTCCGGCTGTACTACGAGAAATCGTTCGTCAACAAGCCCTCGATGTTTCTCGTCCCGGACGAGGTCGAATCCCAGTTCCGCGAGGCACTTCGACGATACGACGTTTCGATTTCCGCTGACTCGGCGCTGAAGTCGGCCGACCGGGTGTGGGGGCGGTTCGCCGTGACCGCTCTCTTTCTGGGTGCGATTCCGCTCGGTACGGTCTTCGTCTGGCCCGCCGGTTCGGTGCCGTTTCTACTCGCCGTGTTCGGACACGCCGCGTTCGTACTGCGGCAAGGGTGGTGACGCCTTGGAGTCGTTCTGGCGCGGACGTACTCAAGGGAAAAGCGATAGTAAGTCGAGGAGAGCCTGTTTCACCCGCTCGTTCGAGACCACAAGTCCGACCGCGAACATGAGCCAGACGACGACACCGACCGCGACCGACGTTGCAACGCCCGAATCGGCAGGGCCGAACACGTAGACGATTCCCGCGGCTCCAAGACCACTCAGCGTGACGAACAACCAGTTTCGCCGTGGCGTCCATCGACTCGTCTCCATCAAACTACCCCTCGTGTCAGTAAGAACAAAATATTTGCCACCGAACCGGTCGGCCCGAAACCAGAGTCGCCGTTTCGCGAGGTCCTTCCGAATTGGTCGGCCGCTCGGTGCTCTCTCCGGGACTCTCACCCGGTGACACCGACGTCACCTGCTTTCGGTCACGTCGCCGAGAAGGTATATAGATTCGACGCGTAGGTGCGTGCGTAATGAAAGTCGGCTCCGAGACGAAGCTCTACAAGGCGGAGCGAACCGACGTCTCCCAGAATCAGGGGAAGTTCCGGACCCACTTCAACTTCCCCGGGCGCGCCCTCCCGGACCACGCGGACCACGGCTACGGCCCGCTCGCGACCATCGTCGAGTCGTTCATGGACCCCGACACCCACATCGCGATGCATCCCCACCGCGACGAGGAAATCATCTCGTGGGTGCCCGCCGGCGTGATGCGCCACGGCGACCAAGACGGAAACGACCTCGTCACCGACGCCGACCACCTGATGGTGATGAACGCGGGCGAGACGTTCTGGCACGAGGAGTTCACCCGGGCGGACGACCCACCGCTGCGGATGCTCCAGATGTTCGTCCGGCCCCACAGCCTCGGGCTGGAGCCGAACATCCAACACGAGCCCATCGACGCCCCCGTCGAGGGCGAGTGGCGGCACCTGTTCGGTCCCGAGGGCTCCGACGCGCCGCTTTTCGTCCGCAACGAGGTCGACCTCTTCGACCTCCGCCTCGACGCCGGGTCGAGCGCCGACCTCCCCGACGTCGAGGGCCGGGACGCGTATTTCTACGTGTTCGACGGCGCGGTCGAGGCCGCGGGCACGCGCTTCGGGAAGACCGAAAGCGGCCTGCTCGTCGACGACGACGGGCTGACGCTCACCGCCGACGAGGACGCCACCGTCGTCGCGTTCCTGATCGACCCCGACGCGCCCGTCACCCGACAGGGAACCATCGGCCGCTGACCGTCCTCTCGCACTACTGCATATAGGTCACCGTACCAACGCCGCCGCCACCGTCGCCCTCTATCCACCCATTCACCGAGACAAGCCACCCAATTCGATGCTCACAGACACCGCCGGAATCCACCACGTCACGGGAATCGTCCGCGACGCGCAGGCGAACGTCGACTTCTACGCGACGACGCTCGGTCTGCGCCTCGTCAAGCAGACGGTGAACTTCAACGAGAAGTTCACGCGCCACCTGTTCTACGGCGACGAGACCGGCTCGCCCGGAACGGCCCTGACGTTCTTCCCGTATCCGGCCGAGGAGCCGGGACGCCCCGGCACGCCCCAGATTCGAACCGCGTCGCTGGTGATTCCCCCCGACGCCGTCGACTACTGGCTCGACCGCCTCGCCGACCGCGGCGTCGAAGTCGACGGCCCGTTCGAGCGGTTCGGCGAGACCGTCCTCCGGTTTTCGGACCCCGACGGGACCGACCTCGAACTCGTCACCGGCGAGTCGTCGGTCGAACCGTGGTTCGACGGCCCGGTTCCCGCCGAGCGCGCGATTCGGGGCATCTACGGCGTCACGCTCCACTCGACGAACCCCTTCGTGACCGCCAGCGTGCTCGATACGCTCGGGTTCGACCTCGTCGAACAGGAGGGCGACCGCGTCCGCTACCGAGCGCCGGGCGACCGCGCGACCGTCGTGGACCTCCTCGATAGGGACGGCGAGTTCGGCCGCGAGGGCGCGGGGAGCATCCACCACGTCGCGGTCCGCGTCGAGGACGAAGCCCAGCTGTACGAGTGGCACGACCTGTTCCGCGAGCGCGGCTACGACGTGTCGCGGGTGAAAGACAGACACGTGTTCCACTCGCTGTACGTCCGCGAACCGGGCGGTATCCTGTTCGAACTCGCGACCGACGGCCCCGGTCTCACGTTCGACGCTGACCCGGAGACGCTCGGTCAGTCGCTGTACCTCCCGCCGTGGCTGGAGGAGGACCGCGAGATGATAGAAAGCCAACTGCGCCCGCTCGACCTCCCGGTTGGCGTCGGAGGCGACGAGGCCGTCGGAGGCGCTGAGGACAACGACGGCGTCGGATCCAGTCGCGACGACGGACTGAACTGATGTCCCGCCGCCCAACAGCGCCCCGGTCCGCGACCGACCCCCACGAGGGGCAGGAGATTGCGACCGCGGGAGCGCCCCCGCAGGTCGCCGACGCGGCGGTCGTCCTGCTTCACGGCCGCGGGTCGAAGGCGCGGCACGTCCTCACCCTCGTCGACGAGTTCCTCCACCGGGGCGTGATGTACCTCGCGCCGCAGGCCGCCGGGAGTTCGTGGTATCCGGCACCGGCCACCAGTCCCATCGAGCGAAACGAACCGTGGCTCACCTCCGCGCTCGGTCGGGTGTCGGCCGCGCTCGACATCGCCGCCGACGCCGGGATTCCGCCCGAAGGAGTCGTCTTCTTCGGGTTCTCGCAGGGCGCGTGTCTCGCCGCCGAGTTCGCGGTTCGAAACCCACGTCGGTACGGCGGTCTCGTCGCGCTCTCGGGGAGTCTCCTCGGTCCCGACCTCGGGAATCGGACCCACGACGGCTACGACGACGGCGACCAGAACGGTCACAGCAGCGATGACGACCTCGACGGCACGCCGGCCTTCTTCGGGAGCGGTCGCGACGACCCTCGCGTCGACCCCGAGCGAGTCGAGGCGTCGGCCCGAGTCCTCGCGGCACTCGGGGCCGACGCGACGAGCCGGCTGTACGAGGGGCTGGGACACGCCATCAACGACGACGAGATTCGGGTCATCGACTCGTTCATCGAGCGACTCGGCTAGCGAGACAGGCGAGTCTCCGGAGTCTCGGCGAAGAAAAAACGAGAACGCGAAGTCGCGAAGTCGCAGTCGGAAAGTACGACCGCGGGGTTGCGATTAGACGTCGTCGATGAGGGAGCCGTAGACGGACTCGGCGTCGGCGGGCACGTCGAAGTCGTGGTAGTGCTCGCCCTTCTCTTTCGAGAGGATGTTGAGGGCGGCGGCCGCGCCGTCTCCGGCGGAGATGACGGCCTGCCACTCCTCGGCGCGGACCATCGCGCCCGTGGCGTAGGCGTCCTCGACGCTCGTCTCCATCGTCACGCCCACGTCGACGAGGTCGTCGTCGAACGCACAGCCGAGCGACTCCGCGAGGTCGCGGTTCGCGCCCGTGGCGAGCACGACGTAGTCGGCCTCGTACTCGCCGTCGTCGGTCGTGACCACGAAGCCGTCGTCGCTCTCGCTCACGTCGGTGACTTCCTCGCCCTGGTGGCGTTCGGCGTCGAAGTGGTCGACCTGCGTGCGGAGCGTCTCCATGTAGTCCGAACCGTCGATGGAGCCGATTCCGGGGTAGTTGAACAGATGCGCCTTGTGCATCCACGTCTTGTCGGTGTCGAAGACCGTCGTGGAGAGCCCGTTCTTCGCGGCGAAGAGGGAGGTTGTCAGACCAGCGGGACCGCCGCCGATGACGATTACGTCTGCCATGTTCCATGCACTAGCGTACTGGATAAAGAACCCCAGCAAAGCGGATATTTTGTAGTACTCTCGATTACGCGCTATCGCGGTTCATTCGTCTAACTGCGACTCGGCGAACGAGACGGCGAACTGGTCGCGCATCTCTCGGCGGAGCATCTCGCTCATCACCTCGTAGACGACCGGTTGCGGGTATTTCTCCAGCAACCCGGCGAGTTCGACGGCGCAGTCGGACTTCAGGGCGGCAAATTCGGCAGTCCACGGTGGATTACTATTACTCATTAACCGCACATTCTTTCCCGCGTAGTTATGAATTTTGCTTGAAACAAACGAGAACGGTCGATGGTGTTAGTCGCACCGCTCGCCGGAACACGTGCTGGACGGTCGGTAGAAGGGTGCCGGTCTGGCGGGACGAACTCGCCCCGCCGGATGCCCTGTGTTGGGCACCCTTTCACGGTAACCCGTGGTGGTCGCGCGGGAAACGGTGGGTTCGTTCTGTTACGCTACGTTACTCGAAGAGTTCGACGGCTTGGTCGTAGCGGGCGGCGGGCTCGTCCCAGTCGACGACCTCGAAGAACGCGGAGACGAAGTCGCCGCGGGCCGGGCCGTAGTCGTGGTAGTAGGAGTGTTCCCAGA
>NZ_PSYY01000005.1:0-58115 GCF_003383025.1 Haloferax sp. Atlit-4N
GTCCCCGACGGTCGAAGAGATGGCGTTCGGGGTGGCAGATGACGGGAAACGAGTCCAACTGTACGCTCAAGAACAAGGGACGAAACAGGTGTCGAAGCTAACCGACGACCCCGAGACGACACATCGATGGGGCGGATGGAACCGTGACGGATCACGGTTTGCGTACGCCGCAGATCGAACAGGGGACGGACGTTTCAACGTGTTCACACAAGGCCGAGAGGCGGAGGCCACGGAAGCTCGATGCGTGTACGAACAGGAACGATCGTCGCCGGTGTATCCAATCGGGTGGGGCCCGGAGAACGAGCGACTGCTTATCCTCGAGATGCACTCGAACTATAACGCCGATATTCACGTGGTGGATCTCTGTAACGGCGACGTGCAGCAGCTCACCGATGGGCCGGATGTCGAAGCACAATACAGCTCGGTCAGGTGGGGCCCTGACGGGGAGGCTCTGTACCTGGTAACCGATCACGAGTACGAGTGGCGGTACATCGCAAGGCTCAACCTCTCGACTGGCGAGGTGGTGCCGGTGCTCCAGACGGATGCAGATCTCAAAGATCTCGTCTTGCATAGCGGACGACAACGGCTTGCCTACAGACGCAGCGACCAAGGATTCAGTACGATATCGATCTGCGAACTGACCGGCCCGACCGAGACTCGGGAGCTCTGTACCCCTGATATGGTGCCTGGTGCTGCCAAATGTCTGACCATGCGAAGCGACGGCGACGAACTCGGCTTGATGTACACCAATCCAGCGCAAAAGCCCGACCTGTACTCAATCGACGTCGACACCGGAGAGTGTGTGCAGTGGACGGACGCTAGTGAGCCGGTTCCCAACGATACGTTCGTCCCGCCGGAACCGGTGACATACGACTCGTTCGACGGCTTGGAGATCCCGTCGCTGTACGCCGAACCGACGACGGAAACCGACGATGAGTATCCGGCGATTATTTCGCTACACGAGGGGCCGCGACAGCACAACTCACCGGCGTTCAGTCCACTCAGACAGTACTATCTTGAACAGGGGTTCACCAGGCTCGAACCGGATTATCGCGGGTCATCAGGGTATGGCAAAGAGTATATGGCACTGGACGACTTCGAGAAACGAGTCGACGCCATCAGAGACGTGAAGGCGGCGGCCGACTGGCTGGCTGCGAAGGAGACCGTCGACGAGGACCGCATAGTTCTCAAGGGGAGGTCCTACGGTGGGTTCCTGGTTCTTGCAGCCATGACACGCTGGCCCGATCGCTTCGCGGCAGGTGCAGCCATCGCCCCCATCGCGAACTTCGAGACGTATCTCGAGAATAGCCCACCGGGACGACGGGAGAACAGGGAAGCAGAGTACGGGTCACTGGACGAGGACCGCGAGCTTCTCCGCCGACTGAGTCCGATCCACGACATCGACCAGCTGAAGGCACCGCTCCTGCTGGCTCATGGCAAAGAGGATCGGAAAGTCCCATTCACGGAGGCAACGAAACTCGCTGAGGAAGCACGCAACCACGGCGTCGAGATATCCACGCTGTTCCTCGACGGAACGGGCCACAGTTTCACATCGAAAGCAGCGAGAATCGAGCTGTTCAACCACACAGCTGCGTTCTTCTCGGAACACAGTTAGCACGGAGACCAGTGTCCATCGAATCGGTCACGACCCGTGCGTCGCACTACTACGACCGCTCGACTTAATGACCCGTAAGTCGTTTAGACACTTCCAGGCCGTCTGTTTTGGTTGTAGTCGGTTCAAATATTTCTCAGTGAGTGCTTCACGACATTCTTTTCACGTCTAACCATGCTCACTTTGACAAACTCTATTTCCACAAAAGCTTCCATGAGGAACTATGGCAGGTGTCGAGCAAGCCTACTCGCGTAAAATCCTTTGCGAGTACTTGACCACGTCCGCGCATGCAAGATAGTACAATGTCGAAACTCACGTCGTTCTCTCTGCGGTGGCGCTGTTTGCAGCCTCGCTAACCGCGAAACATCAGGGGAAACCTAGACTGATACGCTCGCCAAGCCGGCTGATCTGACAGAGAGGGCCATCTGTCCGAAACCAAATGACGTTGCCTGAGAGGCATTGCTCTCAGGCGACCCATTTCATAGCAGAATCATAACCATACCCAATGAATTGGAACACAATTGGGCTAGTGCTATCAAAAAAAGAAGATATATTTCCCCAATCTCGTCCCAACCGACTCGATTTGCGTAACCCTGCCACGCCATGCGAATTGGTTCTAAAAATGTAACTAATTAGAAAATATTATAGTGTAGTAATCAATACGTGTGATTGGACGAGAAAGTCTCGTCTATGGATAAATATGAGTGAAGAATTCGACGCCGGAATGGCAGACCTCACGGCATCGGTCGAAGACGCAAAGCAAGCAGAACACGACGGTAGCAAGGCAATCGCCTGGATCACCTGGTAACAATGAGTGAAGAATTCGACGCCGGAATGGCAGACCTCACGGCATCGGTCGAGGAATCGAAACATGGAGAGCATGATGGCGATTTCATTCCTCCACTGTTCAAGATAATCACCTGGTAACTCGACCAGATATCCGATATGGCATCGCCACGGACCCCAGTCGACGCAGTGTCGCTTACTGCTAGCGACGGCCCTCGGGTGGTCCTGTCCGACTGGACTTACTTGGGGGTTTGGTCTGTGGGCGTCTGCCTCTCACTTCGGCCTCGTCCGTGGAGACACGGGCCACAGACGGATATCGATAACCGATGAGCGGGTAGTAGTGCTGGGCCTCACCCTGAAATCTGGCATCGGACCAGCGGGCAGCGCCCTCACTCGTCTGCCTGTCGAATGACAGGCGGCTCCAGCTCACCCTATTTGATACGCTGACACATGGATACAATACTACAAGAGATCCGAAAGACGGCAGATCGTTTCATCACCAAGTATCAACCAGAATTCAATCCTTTCGACTGGGAAGTTGAAATAAAATCGGAGCTCCGGCGGAAGGCGTTCACGGAGCTCGGAATGTACCTCTACTGCCAAGAACGCTACGGGAATCGCTGTCCTGACATTCGGTCCCATCTAGCGACGTTCGTCAACGATGACCGGTACGAGGAACTCCTGTTGCGGTATCCTGGCCGGTTTACACAGAACGCCTTCCCAGCGATCGGGTTGAGGATCAGCGGGGAGCTTTCACCGGCGATCGAAGACGCAGTCGACGAAGCGATTCGCAATCGCCACCTCTGGACCCAGGAACAGCCTCCCAACCAGATGGTCGACCTGCTCGTACAGTCCCGGCTCTGGGGATACGATGGGCATGACCGCGATCTGAAGCGGGTGCTCGAGATGTCCAACCTCGCGTACCCACCGGACATTCTCGCCGCAGAGAAGAGCGATTTCTACAACCTCACCCACAACGTCTTCCTACCCACTGGCTGGGGTGCCGACGAGCCAGTGCTTCTGGAGGGACCTCTTCCGTACAATCTCGAGACGCCGATAACCGCGCTCACGCTTAGAGCCATCGCGATGGAGAACGCGGACGCCGCGATGGAGCTCCTGATAACCGGAGTTATCCAGCGCCAACTTTCAGTCGGGCTCATTGAGCAGACCCTTCGATGGATACGGACCGAGAAACTTACAGACAGCTTTGTCGTTGGTCCAAAATCCTCGAAAGACGGCGGTGACAGCAGCGAACTCAGAACAGTCAAGTTCGCCGACGAATGGGGGCCCGAAACACGCGAATGGGCCGAGCACTATCACACGAACTTAGTGGCCGGGATGACAGCCACCATCGTTCAGGCCAAGCTCCCGGAGCAGGCGGCCGACAACGAAGAGAGAATGACAGCGACCGAGTTCCGGGAGTCTGTCGCACTCGGCAGGGCCCTGAACCAGTTACACTCTTACCAGCTCTCGAAGGCCTCGGAGACGCTGACCGGGATAAGTCCTGAGACGTTCAGACGGTACCCCGACATCGCACGGCAAATCACCGAGTTCTTCGAGCGACAGCGAACCGGTGATTCGTACGGATACTGGATCGACGAGCGGCGACTTTACACGCTAAATACCGGGAAAGATGCTGGATTCGAGTCGGAGCTCGTTGCACCAGTCTCTGCTAAGTGCCACGAAGCAGTCGAGCACATCCCCGACCCAGACCAACCACTCTCCGACTGATGTTCGCATCTATCCAGCGGTCCGTCGTCAGCGGCTATACGACCGGCAATGGCACTGAGTGTGGTGTTCAATCGGAATGGAGCTTGCCCGTCGCAGCACGGTATCAGCGAGGACGTGGCCACCGAACCAGTCGTTGGGACGAACAGTCAGTCAGCGCCCGACAACGGGACGGGGTTGACAGATCAGTGACGCTGTGCGACCACATCAGGTACCGACACTCATGATTTCAGGACCGGTTACTAATTCGGAGTTCCGGAAGCTGTTCGCAGGCCGGGCACTGACGAATCTCGGTGATAGTCTGTACTTCGTCGCCGCGATGTGGCTAGTGTACGAATTGACTGGGGACCCGTTCTACACTGGCCTAGCTGGGTTTCTCACGATGGTGCCAGGCACGTTCCAGTTCCTGGCTGGACCACTCGTCGACCAGTGGCCACTCAGGCGCACACTGTTCTCAAGCCAGGCACTGCAAGCTGTACTGGTGCTCAGTATTCCGGTCGCAGAGTACTACGGAGTACTCACCGTCGAACTGGTGCTCATCGTTATGCCCCTCCTTTCGATTATCAACGAGATAGCAAATCCCGCGATGGTGGCGACCCTCCCAAAGTTGATCGAAGATTCGGAACTCGTCGCGGCGAACTCGGCGATCGCCGTGGCAAAGAAAGGCGTCAGTCTCGTTGGCAACGGTGTTGCCGGGATCCTCATCGGACTCGTCGGTGCAACGACACTATTCACGTTCAACTCTGTGACCTTCGTTATCTCCGCGCTGTTGTTCGTGACGCTTGTGATTCCCGAACCCAGCGACTCAGGCGCGAACTCGTCAACTGAACCCCAGGGTGAGGTACCGACGACGGACGGCGGGAATACAGGCGACGTCACGACCGCAGATGGGGAGGCAGATGTCGAGGAGTCTTCCTACGTCGAGGAGCTCAGAATGGGATTCTCGTACATCCGTGGGACGGTGTTCACGAAGTTGATGGTCGGTGCAGCGGTGCTCAACTTCACCTCAGGTATCACGCTCGCGGCGTTGCCTAGCTTCGCGGATTCACTGACGATTCCCTCAGTTCTGGCCGCCTTCGGTGCTGCCGGTTCCTACGGGATTCTGATGGGCGCGTTCTCCGGCGGAACGTTCATCGGTTCCATTGCTGCTAACGTTGTTAACCAGCGCCCGCTTGGATACACCCTTATGGGTGGATTCGGGCTCGCGAGCGTGTGCTGGATCATGGCGATCGCTGTCAGCTGGCTCCCGGTGACTGCCGCACTGTTCGTCATCGCCTTCGTTCCGATGGGGGTCATCAGCATCCAGTTGGCCTCGCTGATACAGTCTGCCGCGCCCGAGAACATCGTCGGCCGGGTCACGAGCCTCTACAGTTCACTCTCTGCCGGGGCGGTCCCGTTCGGCTCCTTGGTTGGTGGTGTGTTCACGAGCCAGTTCGGCGTTCAAACGGCTATGTTCGTCGTCGGCATCGGATTGGTGTGTATGACCGCGTACATCGCTATCCTCCCCGAACTACGGACGCTCCCCCAGGTCGATGAGGCTACTTTGTAGGGCCAATGAGTGAGATATTCGACATCACCGAGAAGAGGCAGATCGTCGGGTCGGCCCGGACCCTCTTAGAGCGGTTAGAAACCAAGGATACGCTGGCGTATCCGGCACAGACCAGCGGGGGCACCGGTGAAGCAGTTTGTGATGCTTGGCAGCAAATGTTCTCCGATGCAGCGTTCGAGCGCCGTGTCGATTCGCTGGTGGAGAATGCAGCGGCGTGTGCGCAGGCGTTCGGTACCCCTCGACTTAAGCACGACGAGCCAATTCCATCGTGGGTCGACAAGCTCGAAATGCTCGTTGGAGATGTCCAGGACCAGTCTCCAGCCGCTGCAGGACGGTGTGCCGCGATGGACGGTGTGTTCGAACCTGACGGGAGACTGGAAGAGAGGCCATTTGGTGAACTGTCGGCAGCGGTCGCCGCGTCGACGTTCGAGCGAACCCGGGACACAATCTCTAGGACCTCCCTTTCGCAGTCCGCGCTCCAGTCCCTATTCGACTGGTTCCGGGATCGGTTCGAAGAGCGATTCTGTCGACTCCTCGTCTCGGAGTTCCGGGGAAACGTCGCTGCTCAGGACCCCGACCTCGCTGACGCCGACCCGGCCGAGTTCGACACGCTGCCGACGTCACACTACGACAGATACGTCGAGTATCTGTTCACGGGCGGATTTGCCGACCTCTGCCGCGCTTATCCGATGTTCGCCCGCCTACTTGTGACGGAGAACCGACAGTGGGACGACCAGCTCCGGACCGTCTGTACGCGCTTGGCAGCGGACCGGTCCCGGCTGGCAGAGGCGTTCGATATTAAGGGGACGCTCGGGGGCGTGACTTCGCTCGACCCCCTCGGAAACCACCGGGCGCTGCTGCGTCTCGAGTTCGACTGTGGACTCACGGTGGTGTACAAACCGCGACCAGTAGACGCTGGAGCCGCGTTCTACCAGGTACTCGACAAAATCGACGAACACCTTGCGACACCGGCGTTCGACACGCCACGGTTCCTGTGTCGAGATGGCTACGGGTGGATGGAGTGGGTTGAATACGATTCGCCCGACGATACAGAGGCCACCGCTCGGTACTACGAGCGTGCAGGGGCACTCACCTGTCTGGCCTACTTGTTCAATATCCACGACTGTTCGGCCGATAACCTCGTTGCCAACGGCGAGCAACCGCTCCTGATCGACGTCGAGACTGTCCTGCATCCGTACATGGCAGCCGAGAGGAAACCGAACGGCGGCGACATCGAACCGGCGGTTCAGGAGAGTGTACGCCTGACCAGCCTGTTGCCGGGGACGGGCGAACAACCCCCGGGGATTGCGACCGCCATTGCCGGTCTCGGTGTTTCTTCGACAGAGACAACGCTAGAAGGCCTCACTAAACCGGTCGTCGTCGCGGGACGGTCCGACGTGATGACTGTCGAGCAGCGACCAGTGACTGTGGATCGGTCAAGTAACGTACCCCGGCTCGACGGGCGTGACCAGCCGCCGAGTGCGTACAGCGAGGAACTGACGAATGGGTTCAAGCAGGCGTACAGAACGATCCTGGCCCTCCTCGAGCGCGGCCGACTGTTCGGTGAGGATGGCCTGCTCACTGTCTTCGAGGGCGTAGAGAGCCGGTTCCTCTACCGGACCTGGTACACCAAGGTCCGCAAGTCCCTGACGACGACCGAGGCGCTTCACGACGGCGCGCGATTTGGGCGCCGGATGGAACAGTTGGCGGTGCCGCTATTTGAGGACGGAGATGCTTCCGGGGCCACATCGATGTACTGCGCCGAGCGAACAGCGTTGCGGCGCTTGGAGAACCCCCGGTTCACTTGTCGCTCGGACGAGAAGGAGATCAGACAGCAAGGCGAGCCAGTCGGCGTGGAAGTCGACCGCGCTGGTCTCGACCGCTGTCGTGACCGCCTTGAGGCCGCATCGGAAGAGGACCTCAATGACCAGGTCGACCGCATTCGGACGTGTCTCGAAGGCGTTCAGGCCCCCTCCATCAGGGCACCGGACGACTGACCGAGAGGCCAGCGCAACGACATTCCTCAGGACCGGCCCACGTTTACAGGTTATTCAGGCATATATATCGACGGTTTTAACTAATTATTTCTACACTACGAGGATATGTCGCATGACGTTACCAGACGGAACGTGCTGACGATGGTCGCTGCAACGAGTGCCACGGCACTAAGTGGGTGCGGATACATCATCGGCGGCGACGACGACCTGGTCATCACGAACAACCGGCGAGAGGAGGTCTCGGTCGAACTTGAACTCGACTCCGAATCGGACGAAGAGCTGTTCGCGGACACGGTGTCTCTCTCGCCGGACAGCGAGGTCACCAAAGACGACGTCCTTCCGTCCTCAGGCACCGTGACATTGACTGCGAGGGTCAGTGAAGATCTCAGTAATATGGAGTCGTTCGGGGTGGACGAAGCCACGTCGCTCCATATCGACATCGAGGACACGATAGCATTCGAGAAAACGGTCTAAACGGCGGCGACCACCAGTCCCGAGTTCGCTCTGAGCGTATCGACCCGTAGTGGGACACGAACGATTCGGTTCCTGCGTGAGTCGATTAACCGATACACGAGCTACGTCTGCCGGCGAGCGAACGCAGTCGCTCCCAACGCTACGATAGCGAGGACGAGATACGCGGTTGTAACCCCGGAGCTGACTGTCGCTTCCTCCGCACCGATGTAATCGAGTGGACGGAACCCGTTCATCGGGCCCGCGTACCAGGCGACCAGATATGCGGTCTCGAACGCGAGCTGACTGCCAGTCAACGTTCCGAGTGCGAACGCGATCGCCGGGAGGGCGAGCAGCCCGACGATCCAGGCGAACATCGCACCAAATGCCCCGTTGATTGCGAAAATGATGCCCGCTGGTAGCGTTATCGCGAGGCCGACTGTGGTGGCGGAGAGATAAGAGGCGGCGAGCAACGCGTATGGCCCGCCCGTAACGAATACCAGCTCCTCCGTTCTGTGGATTTGCTCTCGCGTCCCCAGTTCGGACCACAACGAAAGTGGCAGGAGCAGTGCGAGCGGGAGGACAGCCGACCGGAGGGCGTCGACGGATGGAATGAACGACAACAGCAGCGCGAGGATACAAGCGACGTACCACCACCGCGGGCGGTTCTGTACCGCGAGCCGGAGTTCAGAAACGAACACACGCTTGAATTGGAAGCCGGTTCGTGTTACTGGTGACAGCGACCCAAGGCTCGAAAGGGACTCGTCGGTTGGGGCAAGGACTGCGGAGGGGGAAGAGGACTCGTTCTGTTCGTCTGTATTATCTCCGTTGGAACTGAAGGGAAGTAACGATCTGAACGTCCACAGTCCGGCATCGTCTAGCCTGTTGAACGAGAGGTGGGCGGTCACCAGCAGGCCGCCAGCGACGAGAAGCTGTGGAATCCGCAACAGCACGTGTTCGGCGGTCCATCTGACCCCAGACCAAGTGAAGGTCTTCAGCTCCGACGCAGAATTTGTGTAGAAGAAGCTGACCCCTCTGCCATCGAAGCTGGGGTACTGCTCGGCGATAGCGACCCCCATACTCTGTCGGAAGATATGGACGCCACCGACATCAAGCAGCTCAGTCGTAGACGTCCCGAGAAGGATGATAGCGACCGCTGCGAACACGTACAATACGTTCCCTCCGGTTCCGCACAAAAACCTATTGCTCTCGAAGCAGACTGCCGCGGCTGCGACGACAGCTATTGTTGGTATCGTAACAAAAAGGTACGGTGCGAACAACGCCCACCCGTCGAACGAGCCAGCCCCCTGGAGAAGGAACGCCACTGCAGTCAATCCGGCAAGAACACCAGTTGTGACCGTCAGTAGCAGGAAATTACTCAGCCACTTCCCAAGGAGATAGCTAGCATTTGAGAGTGGGGCTGTCGAAATGAGTTCCGCGATGCCAGGTTGTCGGTCTCTAGTGATACCACCGCGGACGAGGGCGAATCCGAACAAGAAGAGCAGTAACGTCCCAATGGCACAAAGCATCGCCCCATACCAGGCGGCTGTCGGTACGCCGGTGTACTCCTCGGCGACGACGAGGGTCGTGTCGACCGTTATCAACTTGGCGAAGTACGCCAGCAGTACAGGGACGACCAGCCACTTTTTTGTCCGTGATCGCTGTTTAAAATCTGCTCGTGCCACGGCCAGCACTTCTGTTATCACGTCCGGTCGCCCCCATTCGTTATTTGGAGGTAGGCGTCCTCGAGCGTCGGTTCCACTTGTTTGGCGCCCGGTGACGGGGACTCCTTGCTGACGATACGGGCAAGAACGCCGTCCCGAGTCCGTCTGGCTCCACTGACGATATAATCGCGTTTCACCGCTGGCAGCTCGGAGTCAGAAACGTTCCACTCCCAAACAGCCCCTGCCGCCCGGTCGAGAAGGGCGGCCGGACGGTCATGCAGGAGCAACTTTCCGCCGGAGAGAAGGGCGATCTCAGTAGCCGCCTCTTCGATATCCGAGACGATGTGCGTTGAGAGGACGACGATCCGGTCCTCGGCGAGTTCAGACAAGAGATTTCGGAAGCGGACCCGTTCCTCTGGGTCGAGCCCAACGGTCGGTTCGTCGACGACCAGCAACTCAGGGTCCGCGAGCAGGCTTTGTGCGATGCCGATACGCTGTTTCATGCCACCTGAGAACCCTCCCAGGGCGCGGTCCCAGTCGTCCTCGAGGTTAACGAGTTCGAGTAGCTCGCTGATACGGTCCTCGGCGTCGGCGATACCACGGATGCCGGCCAGATACTCCAAGAACTCCTCGGCCGTCAGGTTCGGGTAGACGCCGAATTCCTGTGGAAGATAGCCCAGTTCTTTTCGGATCGCATCGGGCTCGCTGGTCACGTCAACGCCGTTCCAGTGAACTGAACCTTCCGTTGGCTGCTGGAATGTGGTCAGGATCCGCATAAGTGTCGACTTCCCAGCTCCGTTGGGACCGAGCAGCCCGACGACACCCTCAGAGCAGGAGAACGTCACATCGCGAAGCGCCCAAGTGTCGCCGTACTGCTTTCCGAGACCGTCTACAACAAGTTTTTCCATAGAGGTGTCATCAAGTAATGATGTGTAGACAATGTAAATATCTTTTGTCCTGTTCCTTAGCACCTCACTCGCAGTGCGTGCGCTCCCAGGCTTTGGTCGACGCTTTTCAGTAGACTAGCGGAACTAGGAGCATTAGTGATTGTGTCAATCAGACCAATGAATCACTGGTGGTCCACTTTTTATTAGGATATCGCATGTTTTTATCCCTGAATATAAAAACATGTTCACCTCCAATCATGGACCTATGTGGTCAATACCAGATTCTACACTGTGAACTATTTGGACGTGATTTTGAAGTGAATATCACGAGGCCCAAGACCCCGACTCCAAAACAATGGTTGTTCGCGAGCAGGAAAATAAATCGAAACAGCGTGTGTTGGGGATAAAGTTGATAGCAGCCAACTGAACTGATATCAGCGCTGTATCGAAGGTGTGAGAATCAATCTAACACCGCAACTGGGTCCCCGAGAAGTGTGCGTGTATATTGACGGGAGAACCACGCTACAAAATTGACGATATGCAGCGTTAGTAGGAGAAGGATTGCTCCGACGGCCGAAAAGAAAAGCGCGTCAGCCAACGAGTTGACGGCCCACTCGCTAACCGTGACTGCGAACTCCGCACCAACTAGCACGTTCCCCCAAGGAATTGACAATGACGGTGTGAGCGTGACCGGGTCTGCGAGAAAGAGACCGATACGCTGGCCAGGTTCGTCGTAAAACATCGGTGTGGCGAGAAATGTAATCGACATAGTCAGTCCGGTCACAAGGAACACGAAGACGCCAATGCCAATAGGAAATTTCAATAAGAGATAGCCACATTCTATCCACGTTCGACGGTTTACTATGAGTGCTCGCACGCGATCAAGCACGCTGCCATTCCGGAATGGATACGTCGGCGCAGCGATGTCAGTATCGAGTAAGAGATTGGCGAGCAAACGCTCAACGGCCCCTAGCCCTCGAACAATGAGCAGTGTTACGATGAGCAACGGTATGCCAACGACAATGACGCTCAGCGGCACCGCAATCGAAAACCCTGTGACAAGGATACCGAAGTACGCTATTCCCAGGGGAAAAGCCAGCCCCACATAAAGAAGGTGGAGGTAAGTCTGAGGTCGCAACGGGATGGCAACGATAGACTGTATGGAAGGCAACGACGCAGGCACAGGCATATTCTGGAAAGCCACCATGTAAAAATGTTGGGAAGCTGCAACGTCTGAGAAGCAGGACTGTAATTAATACCCTAGGCGACACAATGGTGTGTTGATGGAGCCGGCCGGCGAGTTGGACGAGGAGTTACTCGCTCTGCTCGAGGATGAGAATGTCCGGACAATTCTGATCGAGACGAGAGAGAAGTCCCAGTCGGTTGAGGCGCTGAGTAACTGCTGTGGGGCTGATGACTCGACAGTGTATCGTCTCGTGAACCGGCTACAAGATCGGGACCTCCTTGTCGATCATCAAGAGTTGGACCCCAATGGCCATCACTACAAGACGTATTCGGCCCGGTTGGAGCGGGTCGAAATCGAATTCACGAATTCGGGCATCGAAATCGATGTCGACCGGCGTGAACCGCCTTCCGACCGCTTTACGCGCCTTTATCAGGAGTTTACTGGATGATCCGTAATAATCACATGTCGCTACAAGTCACTGTGGAAAGCGGTGCAACGGTGACCAGCATCGTGGCTCTTATTACTTTCTTTGTGGCGACAGCGCTTGCCGTGCTCGTTACATATCGATTCCTGCAGGGGTATCTCCAGTCGCGTTCTAGGCCCATTCTACTGCTGGCCGTCGGGATGTTCTTGCTGGCACCAGCACCAATGTTCCTCCGGCTCATTGCAGGTAATATTGTCACTGTGGCCACTCCGGTGCGTATTTTATCAACTACCACGACCGAGGCAGTGGGCCTGCTTGTTATTCTCACAGTAATCTATCAGGGGGCTCGATAACAGTGCTAGACACTCTCGCCACGGTTGGGGCAACCGGGACTGCACTGCTTGGTATCATCGTCGCGTCGTTGGCCTTCCGCGGCTACCGACGCAACGACAGTCCAGTGATGCGTGGGTTGGCAATCGGGATTGTAGCCATCGCTGTTGTTCCGTTCCTTGTCATCGAATTAGCCTCCCCACTACTGCTACTGACCGATGCACAGGCCCTGCTGGGAGCGACACTCTCACACACCATTGGTCTACTCGCAATCTATAGGACGTTCAGTCAGTCCTAATAAATCTTTTCTCCACCTGTCCAATCGACAGCTGTCAGCGTGTATATACCACCCATCCGAACCTCTGTCTACCCGTGAGATAGATGATGGAAACTACTCTAGGTGACGCTCTCCAACGATTCGCCACCGCATTGGTTCGTACAGCGACGTACAAGCGACTGCTATACCACCTGCTTGTGTTTCCGCTAGGAATCGCTTACTCGCTTATCTGTAGTGATGAATACTCTCCCATGACTGAAGTTCGTAATCCGCCACAGCATGGTTAGTAGAGAGAGCGTCAGTGAGGCATTTCTGCCTGCCAAAGAGGACTGTTTGGAGTCTCTACGCAATCATCGGTGGCCGGACGGGGTGACGTGTCCGCACTGCGAGAGTGCGGACACTATCAAGAGGGGGACGACAGGAAAGGGCTCTCAGCGCTATCAATGTAAGAATTGTCATAGGATATTCAACGATCTAACTGAGACTGTATTTGCAGAACATCAGCTTTCTATCTCTGAAATGTTCTACATAATCAGCAAAATGGAAAGGCACACAACCAATAACATTTTTCAGGAGCTTGATCGGACATACAAGACCGTCTTGGACTTCGTCCATGAAGTCCAGGCCACTCTGGAAGATGATTCCAAATTTGAACTCTACGGGGTCTGTAAGGCTGACGAGGTCTACGTCGTTGCCGGTGAGAAAGGTACCAAGCAGGAGAGTCCACGCTCGCGGGGACTCAAAAAAAGGGACGAAGAACGTTCGAGACAGACAAACCGCCAGTCATGACACTCATCCGTTGATCCGGCGGACGAGTTCGGTTTCTCGTTCGCGAGAGGTCGTGTTTAGTTAAACGTGAAAGTGAGGCGGGAGAATTTCTTGGTGCTCTTTGCCAGAAATCTCCCGCCTCAGCGAGAGTAGATACTGGATTGATTTGGGTTTTGTGGAACGCAAGCGGACACCCGTGCCAGCGATGGCGATGGGTATTCAATCACACGTTGCGGGGCTGTCGCTGTCGAATACCGTCGAATTACTCGACTCGCTGGGTGTCCAACGCAGTCGAAAAGCAATCCATGATTGGGTGCAGAAAGCCGATTTACAGCCCAAAGCAGGAAAATCACCGAATCAGGTCGCGCTCGACGAAACGGTGATTCGAATCAACAACGAGCAATTTTGGCTGTACACCGCTGCCGACCCAGCGACGAACGAACTGCTTCACGTCCGGTTATTTGCGACAACTACGACCGCTCTCACAGAAATTTTCCTGCGCGAGCTTCGCCAAAAGCACGATGTCGAAACCGCCGTATTTCTCGTTGATGGCGCTCAACACCTCCAAGCTGCACTGCAACGAGCTGGGCTCTGATTTTAGATGTGTCGCCACGGAAATCGGAACGCTGTCGAGCGAATTTTTCGAGAGCTAAAAAGACGAACCTCCTCGTTTTCGAACTGTTTCAGTCACGTCGAACCGAAAACAGCCGAAAGCTGGCTTCAGAGTTCGCTCGCTGTCACCATGCTCCAAACTAAACACTACCCCTCGCGTGGTTATTTCGTCAAAGAATGAACATAGACTCGGAAAATGGGATAGAATTACAGACGTAGTGTCGTAATGAATTTATCCTTATCAGGATATGATGAGTCCATCACATAGTGGGGATCTCAACGCACCTGTGGAAGGGGTTCTGCTGTACAGTCAATAGAGAGTTATTCCGTTGAAATTTTCGTCACGTCGGCGCTGTCTAGTTAGTGACTTCCTCAACTGGCGTTCGCCCATCGAGCGCTTGATGCGGTCGTTGAAAAGTATAGTCTTGCGTAAATTGTGAACTAATCTCGGACGCTTCCGTGACTGCCCACCCACGAATTATGGAAGCGGTCGACTCGCATTTTGAGGGTGTGAAACCATTTTTCGATGAGGTTTCGCTCGACGTAGTCAAGCCGACCGCTCAATCCTAACCGAGAGATAGCAGTCTGATAGCCGTAGCCATCAACGAGAAACACAGCCTCTGAGAGATCGTGTTTCTCGGAGAGTCGATGGAGAAATGCAGCAGCCGGATCGGTACCATATCGTACAAACAACTCGACGTCCAGAATCAGCTTTGTCTCGATGTCTATTGCGCCGTACAACCAATACCATTCGCCATTGATTTTGACAGCGGTCTCATCGACCGCAACCCGCTTCGGCTTCGCCTCATGCGGGTTGTGACCGCTGTCAGCAAGCCGATGTACCCACTGCCAAACAGCTTGGTGAGAGCGTTCAACGCCGAGGTATCGAAGAATCTGTTTGTTTCTCTGAGCGAATATCCGGTCGCGTGGAGCTGGACAGCGAACGCCCTGACGGGCGTCGCTGTCCGCTCACGCGCCCAAGTTTCTTCTAAATCCGTCGCAAAGCACTCGCTGAGCAGGTCTGCGAGCATCTTGACCAACTAACTCACCGACCTGCTCGTTCCTCAAACTGGCTTAACTAGACAATGCCGAGTTGCCGATGAAATAACGAGAAACGCATTCGACCCTAAATATACCGTTACGTCAACGCCTGCGAGAGCCACGGGCCGCTAGCGAGATCTTGGATTTCACCTCATTGAGGGGTCTCCAAAGACAAACTTATGACGTCATCAGTCTCTGAACGTGACGCTAACCGACTCCGCTGGTTGGGTAGTTAGTGATGGAACCACATCGAGGCTCTCGTCAGTTGATCTCGTTATTCTGAACTCGCGTAATACGTCAATCAAGATCAGTTTTGCTTCTAACCTCGCAAACCGCTCACCAACGCATCGGCGCGGACCTGCAGCGAACGGGAAAAACGCACCTGCCGGCAATGATTTTTCAAACTGCTTCGACCACCGTTGTGGATTAAACTGTGTCGGTGACTGATACCAACGCGAATCCCGGTGAACGACCCACTGATTGAGCGCAATAATAGACCCTGATGGGATATGGAACCCGCTCAGTTGGTCATCCTCAATGGGTTGACGAAAAATCCCATATACTGGAGGGTATAAGCGTAGTGACTCCTGAATTACTTTGTCGGGTTCGGAATACTCGTCATTATAACCGAAGAAGTAAGAGAGCGGCTTCTCTCGGACCTCACGTGCCACGGTCTCTTGGACTTCCGGATGTCTCGCCAATAAGTCACCAGTAAATGTAAGCATAAGCGCAGTTGTCTCGTGACCTGCGAGTAACAGCGTCACGATTTCATCTCTAAGGTCTTTTGTGTCCCAGTCTTCGTCCGACTCAAGGAGATAATTGAGGACCGTTGGTCCGTCGACATCTCCCACACGGTGAGCCGCTATTAGGTCCTCGACGGCGGAATCAAGGGTGCTAATCGCGCTTCTGTATGCTCTGTTTTCTGGGGTCGGGATCCACTCTGGAAGATACAGATACGTTTGGCTGATGCGTTCGAAATGTGCTAAGATTCGCTTGAAGGCTGGTTCTAAGTCCCAGTCTTCTGTGGAAAGATCAACACCAAAGAGTGCATCCACGATGATATTGAGCGTGAGATGCTTCATTTCCTGTTCTATGTTAACCGTCTCTCCCGACGAAATCCGATCGATTGTTGACTGAGTGTGTGACGTGATTACTGACTGGTACTCTTCCATCCGCTTCGGATGGAAGACTGGCTCAATTCCCTGGCGCTTGGCTCGCCACTTCTCCCCTTCCGCGATAACAAGTCCATCTCCAAGTAGTGACCGGGTCACCATCTTTTGGAATCCTCCTTTTTCGTAGTTCTCACTATTCGTGAGAAGGACCCGTTCGATGTCATCAGGTTCTGTCGGAAGGATGAGTCGCTGGCCAGCAACTCGAAGCTGGACGACTGGTCCGTATGTCTCGTTTAATTCCGTGAACCAATCAAGAGGGTCACGACGGAAGAATTCATAAGTGTGACCGATAATCGGTGGTGAGGGTGGCTCAGGAGGTGTTCTTCGAGTGCCTGAGTGAGTTGTCGTGCGATTATTCATGCGACTAGTTCACCTCACGCCGTTTCTCTTGTGGTCTACTGCCATGTACCATCAATTCTCTGCAAGTTGGTACTGAGTCGCATCTGCTTTGAACGACTCATACTGCTCACGCGCCCACTTGACGGCTTCCGGTGCTGTGTTCATCAACATCCCCCGTACCCCACCGTGTTGATGGACGGTAATCCCAGCAACCTCGTCGTCTTCCCCTTCCATGACCCAGAGTGCGTAGGGGAGTTCGTCATCTGTAACAAGAAGAACTACCTGTCCAGAGTTGATCAATTCAGTAAATGATTCTCGATAATCGACTAACTCCAACAGCACGTCCTCAGATACAATGATCTCTGCCGTGCATTGAGTCTCTCGAACAGCAGCCTCAACATCGTCGATATATGATTTGAGAACAACCGGTGCAAGGCCAACCATCTTTTCAGACTGTCGTAACCGCTCAGTACTCGAACTAAGAGCAGATTCTGGGAACTGTGAATCTGCTATTGAAACGGTTACTTGTCGAAGGAATATTGACGGGACCTCCTTCAGATTTGGATTTTCATTTAGTATTTCGCTGGCATTCTGTACATTATAGATCTCACCCAGATACTCCTCTCTAATATTTAGAGAAGCCTTCCCGAGTGGGGTCGTTTGATATTCTCGGTTATGAGACTCAACGCACTCGTACTGGAGCAAATCTGTGATTGCTCGGTCGACAGTCGACCGCGAACAGTCAACGGACTCAACAAGTTCTGGTTTCCGCTGTGGTTGCTCGTGAAGCGCTTGTAAGATCTCAAACCGCTTCGCAAGTACCCTCGAGAAGTCAGTATCCAGCGAATCATTCATGATGTCTCTAAATCAAATTTTGACAACACTAAAACGTCATGGTTGGTGTGGTTTACATCCGACAACACATAAGTTATATCAATAAACTGAGTGCGAACGTTACGTTCAAGAACGTCGCTACGTAGGCTGTATTGAATCTCTGTGCAGTAGTATCTGTTTGTTCTCTTTCAGACATTCCCTTTACTCGATAGTAAAGCCACAAGTAGTGGCCAGCAACGAGAAGCATCGCAAGTGTTCCCCCCGGGGCGTGGAGTATACCTGCACCAACGCCGGCAATGGCCGTACAGATTGCTGACAGTAGTATACTCGTTGATACTCCAAGGTCTTGTGTGAACGTCTGGATTCCAGCTCGCTGGTCATAGTACGTATCTGCGGCTTGATGCATTATATGATACCCAAACGTATAGAGAAAAATAACACCAAGAGCGGTAGCCGCATACTCAACTGAAGGGTTTCCTGCTAATATGACGAGTGGGAGTACGACGAATCCGACGTCAGTACCCGTCGTCACGAGGTGGTTCAGTACCCCTCGCTCCTTAATCCGGGGTGGGTATGAATATACAAACCCAGATATTGCAAAGAGGGCGCCGCCAGTAGCGAATAGTAGTGATGACGTCTGTAGTGAGACGTACATCCAAAGAAATAGTCCAGCTGTGAGTTCAATAATGAGGATCGTATACGCCCTCTGGTACCCGATCTCATCGACTGCGGTTGCGTTCTGTTGTTTCTCAGGGTTTTCTTTATCGACGGCGTAATCATGCAGTACGTCTGCGACTGACGCCTGCATTTTTGTTAGCATGGCCGCACTAAACGCAACCGAGATCTGAATCAAACTCTCTATTTCGAGGCCTAAATCTAGCCGTGAACGGGCAATTACAACTGCAAGGAGAACATATGCTAGGTTATACCCTACTGTTTCAGGAAGCCGGTTTATCTGCGAGAATGCCCATAGTTTCGTTGAATATTTGCTCTCAGTCTGCCGTTGTCTTGCAAACCATGACGACATTATCATTACGTGGTTTGTCGTATCATATTACCTCATTCATTGTGAATATCATCATTATTCGAAAAATTGGAACGATTGGTTTAGTACAACCTTTCCTCGTCTGGCGGTATTGTGGGGCAGATCTCGTATCAAGCGTGAAATTCGATTGGGAGAGCAGCCCTCTTCGGTGTCAATCTGAAGAGCTTCAACAGGTCAGATTGATGGCACTGTTGAAATCTTCTGGACCTGATAGAAAGTGCGTGTTGAATATAGAAGGAGGATTCAGCAAGTGGAGCACTTGTTTCACACTGGGAGAGTCGAACGCTCCGATTAGAAGGGCGTGCGTATTGACCGACTGTGTTAGAACCAGTCGTTCTTCTTGAGGTAGAACATCGTAAATCCACAAGCCAAGCCGCCTGCAGTTCCCTCGATGACGGCACCAGTCAACTCACCGTTGAAGAGAACCGTTTGGATGGAGCTAACGACTACTACCCAGATAACAACGTTCGTGAAGACGAATGCCCACGGATTCTCTAAGCCGAAATGACGGCTCTCGCTCATACTTCAATTACTGACTTCGATAGTAAATGCGTTCCCTTAGTCTGCAGAAGCAGCGCCGAAGGGACCTTCGAGACCTCACTCCGGATGAACAGTCAAAGACGGGAAGTACGTGTGGTAGAATCCAGTATCAAAACTAATTAGTGAATCTGCGTCCGCAAGTGCATGCCCGCCGATAATGAAGTCTGCCGCAATATGCTGGCGGGGTGAAAGACTCGTTCCACACTGTTCGCAGTCAACGGCTTGTTTCTTGCCACAAAACGGACACTGAAGACCATCGGGTCGCCGCTCAGTATACTGTTGGAACTTCTCCCCCGCTTCAAAAAGTGCGGACCGCGACGGCTCGACGAGTTGGATGCTGAAGTCTTCGAGAAACTCATCCAGTTCAGCAATGGTGTCGAAGTGACCATCTGCTGCAAGTTCAGCGTAGACCACCGGTGTGATCACAAGTGGACCGTCTCGGTAAGCCCTCCGCAACGCATCTTCACTGGCGTCAGTGTAGTCGTCCTCGTACAGGAGTGCAAGAAGAGCGTTTGTATCAACTGCCGTTGTCACACCTCTGCCCCCGAATCGACATCATCGTCTGAGTCACTGCCAATATCTCTTGGGTATTCACCGCGCAGCCGACGCATACGCTCGGGCATCGTTTCGTCACTATCTGCGCTCCCACGGTATTTCTCAAACGGGTCTTGACCTTCTGCGGTCGTCGGCTTTTCTTTCCTCAGTTCGTACCCAGATTCGGTCTGTTTGAACTCAACTTCGTCACCCGGCTCAATTCCGAGGGCCTCGCGAATTGCCTTTGGGATTGTCACTTGTCCTTTCGTCGTAACGCGTGGCATTGTCCTAATACCAGTACGTGGTAATACTTTATCAGTATTACTTAATTTCTCTTACTACTCGTGATGGCCACCTCTCGGACCTAATGTCACGGTTGTGCGCTCAATTCTACATCGAGTCAATCTCGACGACGAAACCCCGAACGCGCACCGCATGTTTCCGACGTTCTTCTCTGAAGACGAATCCACTACCCCGCGTGACAGGGTATCTCGGGTACTGAGTGGTGCTTATCCATCACCGAATAACCACTGCTATCCGTCCAACACACCCCACCGTTTCCGGAGAAATAGAGTCAGAATACAGGTAACTCGTCATCAGGTTTGATTCAAGCACGAGGTCCTCGTTGAAAAGACACGTATCAAATCCATCCTCCGGGGTTGTGCAGGTCGAGCGCGATGCTCGGTCCTTCCGGAAACGTGTGGGTGGATCTGCTTCATCCTTGGACTGTGATTACGCAATCGTTGTAGACACGGGGGTTGGACCACTAGGAGAGAAATCCGAAGAAGGTGTTTCAGTCGAGTGCCTCGCCGAGAAGTCGAGCGAACGCACGCATTTCGATTTCATCAAGTTCGGATGTCTCCTCCGGAACCCCCTCCCGCAGTCCCTCCGGGGTTCGATCCGGGGTTCCTCCAGTCGTCGCGTCGAACACGGAACGTGCGACGTCGGGCAGTTCGTTCGGATCTTCGATAGTGTCGAGTACCTCCTCCCGGAGCGACGACAGTCCGACGTCGTTGGTCACGAGAACCGCGAGTGCGACACCTGCTCCGTACGCTAGCTGCTTCCCTCGCCCATCGACTCGGTTGTGGAAGTCCCAGGCATCCATCAGCGGGATGACTGCCAGCTGGTCGTTTCCGTCGACGACGTGCGCGAGCCCGTCGCGGTAGTACTCGATGAGTTCCGACGAGGGATTGACAGTGGGTGTATCTCCGTCTCTGCCTTCCGGGTTCCTCGACGTTCGGTTTTCCATCCCGGAGTCCGAGGAGGGTTCTGACCCATCATTCGAATCGAGGACTGCGTTCAACAGGCTCGCCAGCGCCAGCACCTCGATGTCGTCGCGGTCGAGGTCATCGCTCTCAGGGTCAATGCTGTACGTGAGTTCGTCTGGTGTCGCGTCCGTTTCACCCTCTACGAGTTGCTCGAACAGGGCTTCAACCGGCCGGGAGAGTCGGTCACGGTACTCGTCGACCGTCTCCAGAATCGACTCGGGGTCGACATCGTCATCGATTCCAAGGTCAACGTGTGCGACGACTCCGACGCCGGCCGCGAGTGGATGGAGATAGGACTCACTGTCCGGGTCGGCCTCGTCGCGGAGCGTCCAGGCTTCTTTCAGGGCCGCGTACGCCTCGCCGGGCTCGCTGTTGAGGATACTTATGAGGCCGTGCTGTAGTAGCCCGACGGTCCTGGTGGGTTGGTGATGTCCGAAATGAACTGACGGTACGCCAGCGCTTCGAGCTCCGAGAGGTCGTGCTCGTCGGCCTCAGTGTCGATTCCCGCAGCCACGTTCTCGATGTCGGGGTCGTCCTCGATAAGCACGTTGAGAAGCGCCTCTGACGGCTCTGAGAGGTCATCTCGGTGCTGTTCAACCGTGTTGAGTATCTCGTCCTGCTCCTCTGTCGCCGATGCGCCCGACAGTTCGAGGTGGGCGGCGTAGCCGACGCCAGCCGCGAGTGCTCGTTGGCAGATAGGATCGGAGACGGTCTCGTGCTGGGCCCACACGCCGTGGAAGAGTGCCCCGGCTACGCTCGCTTCGTAGTCGACCACCCCCTGCAGTCCCGCCCGGTAGAGGCGCGTTGTCGGGTCGGAACGGTGGAACTGTGCCTCATCGAACACCGAATCCGGAGACTGGTCCTGCTCCCCGTCACTCTCGATGGCTCCGTGTGCCCGTGCGTAGGTTCGGCCCACGAACCGGTCGCGGAGACGCTGGCGTCCTGAAACGTCGTCTGCAGCTTTGCGGAGCCAATCGGGTATCTCATTGGATGCGATTCGGTCGTCAGCGCTCGCCACGACCGCAGTGAAGAACTCGACGTCGTCGCTCGCGGTGGATCCGACGGCAGCGAGGGTGGCATTCGGGATGTCGTGGTCGAACTCTTCATCGAGTAGGGTCCCGAGCATGAGGACGACGTCGCCGACGACGGACGCCGCGAGGTCGATGCGCTCCTGTTCTGATGAGAGGATTGGGTCGTCGGCCCGGATGGTCCGTCCGAGAGCGTCCTCAACTAGCACGGCTGATGCGGTCGGCAGCGCCTCGATCTACTCTGTTGTACTCCCGAGTTCCTTTCAGAAGAAACAGTCTACAAACGAGCCATTACGGAGTACAAGGAAAACCATGGGCTTCGCGTGCTCGAAATTCCCTTCGAAGAGCAATGACTACGAGACTGTGAGTATTTGATGCACTAATCACTTCATCGTATTTTCGATTGCTGTAAACAAATACAGTAAACAAAAACTGTATCTAGAACTCGTAATCGTCTATCTTTGAACGTTCATACTGACGTCGTCCTTCAACACCAGCTTTGAGTTCGTCTGTTGCGACTTCAGAAAGGCCGATTCTGACGAGTGCTTTGAGGACGTCTGCTTTCGAGTTGGTTGTCTCTTCTCGGTTCAGGTGTTCGAGCGCCCGCTTACCGACTACATTCAACTCCTCTGTTTCTTCGAGAGCTGCGAACAATGCTGCGAGGTTTGCGTCGCGAAGTGAGAGCGTCTGATTAAGACCTCCCTCGTCGAGACTCCGGTATGCATCTTCGACGGCGTTGATGAGTTCGTCTTCTTCGTCTTTGGCTTCCTCGTTTGGCTCCTCGCTTTTTGGAGTACTCGTATGGCGTTTCTGGCTCTTTGCACTTTGGAGGAGTTCTTCTGCGTTTGGTTGATCGTCGGACATTGTTATTTCGGCGTGATGTTGTTGAGGAGACGAGTTGTGTTTTCACGGTACGCTGCGAGCGCCTTGCTAGCACTTTTGAGTCGCTCGTCGTCGTCAAACCCAAACAGTGTGTGACCTGCGTCCTGGCTGTTTCCAATCCCCGCAGTTGCAGGAATGGGCTCGCCAACGAGTTCGGGGTGTTCTGCGGCGAGGTCTTCGACAAAGTTATCGTGGAGTGAGACACGGCCGTCGACCATCGTTGCAAATACAAGCGCAAGCCGAAGGTCGACTTCTAGGTCGACATTGATCTCTTCGAGCGTCGCTTCGAGTTTTCGCAGTTGGTTTTCTTCGAATGCACCTGGCTTCAGCGGAGCGACGACATTTTCGGCTGCAAAGAGGCCGTTGAGTGAAATGTTGTCTTCCTTTCCGGGGAGGTCCATCAATACGAAATCGTATCGATCGCCGAGGTCTTCTTCAATGAATGATCGAAGGAACTCATATCGGTCTTCGACATCGATATTCGCGAGGTTATTATCTGCACCTCCGAGCCCAGGATCTGCGGGGATGATATCTGGGCCTTCGTCGGTCTCAAACACCATTCGGTCGACGACATCGGGAATGTTGTTCCGGATGAAATCCCAGTCGGACCCAAATACCGCTGAGATCGGTGCGTCGAGGTCCTGAATCTCGTCATCGAGCCCGAACTGGGTTGCAAGATCATTCTGTGTTCCTGCGAGGTCGATGAGAAGTGTGTCGAGCCCGTGGTCAACCTGGGCTGCGACAGCGACGTGAGCGGCAGTTGTCGTCTTTCCAACGCCACCTTTCTCGACGTACGTCGCCGCCGTGATGAGCCCGTTTTCGTATGGCATTTGCAACTTCTGTTTACAAATGCCGTTTATATAAACATAATGCAAAAACTGTATGTGGTTGCGATATGGCTGGTGGCTCTACTCCTCCAGTAGATTGTACTCCTCGTGTGGTTCCGCAAAGGAGCTGGATCGCACACGACCGAGTGGGTATTTGTCTTGGATCTTGGAGCTGACACACCCCAAGTTAAGTGCATATTGAGCAATTGTATCTGACTCCCAAACACACAAACCATATATGAAAACAGAATACATTTACTGTTTCCAAAATCTGTAAACAGCAACAATCATCGAAACAAAGATCAGTTTTAACACATGTGGGTGCCGTTCGTCAATAATGACCGCTCGTCGTTCTCTCTCCCAAGCCAAAGAGGAAATTGAGGTTCTTCGACGAAACCAGGACGAAGCTATTTCTGCAATTCGGAACGCCGAAGATGAAAGTGTCATCAGATATCTCATCGAAGAAGAAGCGCTTGATGTCACGCATGATGGCCCACGCGGATTAGGAAAGGTCCGGCGTGAAGTTCTCAAGTCGGATGTGGGCGTTGACCTGAAGCGTCTTGTGAGCTACCGCGGGGACGACACACCATCTGAGATTCTCGTCCCAGACGAGGTACTCAACAATTCGATTGTTGCACTCAAGACAGGCAAACCGGTCGTTTTGTACGGCCCAACTGGAACTGGGAAGACGACGTTCGCAAAGCAACTCGCACAGGAAACCTGCGAGGGGTACACGCTCAACACTGCGACTCCGTCTTGGACACCGTCTGATATCATCGGTGGAATCTCCCCTGAGACAACGGGTCGACAACTTCGCTACCATCGCAAGTTGGGGTGTGTCTCTGAAGCAGTCCAACGAGCCGAAGATTTCAGCGTCAATTATGGCGTCATCATCGACGAGATAACGCGGGCGGACATCTCCAAAATCTTTGGCCCACTGTATACTGCAATTGAAAACCCTCATCAAACGATTTTTGAGACTGATGACGGTGATACAATTGAGCTTGACGAGCGTGTGAACATCATTTGTACGATGAATATGTCTGATCGGACGGTCAACGAGCTTGATAACGCAATCACTCGTCGCTTTGCGATGATCGAGATCGAGGAGTATTCTGAAGCGAACCGTGCTCGATTGTTCCGCAGTTGGTTGAACCAGTTCGTGAGCGAACTCCCGGATGTGGATATCGACCAGCTCCAAGCGGTCTTTGAAGTGGATTACCAGGGAATCAACTACGGGCACGAAGAGACGTCACAGGGACCGATAATGCAGTTCGGCCCGATGCACTACCGAGATGTTGCTGCGTTCGTCGGGGCGGCATGCCATGATGATGAGCCATATGCTGGCCAAGTTGGCGTTGCACTCGGGCAAGCGTTCAAAACGTACATCGTCCCACGATTATTGAATGCCGCGGCTCTCCCCCAGCTCGATCGAATTATTGACCACTACAAGACTTTGGACAATCAGTTCGACGCTGTTGAGTTCTCGCCGGCTGTGAAGCTTGCAGAAGATCAGCTCGCAAGCGAACGTCGGCAGATGGGCCGATAGTAACCCAGTATCATGTGTAATCGGACGGCCACACCGCTCGGAATCGACCAACCTGACGATGATTCAGTTGCTGCCAGGTATCGCTATGAGTCTGAACCAACAATCTATCCAGTCCCAGAACGAGGGCGTATCGAGATTCGCGATTGCCCAGCAACGATCACTGACCTCCTCGATCGCGGTTCGATTACGAATGTTGCGACTGGGTTGTATAAGAAAACACAGCTGGCTGAGGAGGTTGTTGATGGTGAACAAAAGGAATACGACGTTGTTACTGCATCGCTCCGAGATGACGGCCGAACGCTTCAGATAGACGCTGAGGACTTAGTTGGTGTGGTGAGTTTAGCTCCAACGATTTCGCTGCGGATCAATCCCAAAGTCGAGTGGGATGCGATCCTCGATATGTTGCTAGCAGTCTACCAAGAACGCCGGTCGGTCGAGTACCACGGGGTTCCGCTCGAGCAGTTTGTTGGTGAAGGGGAATCCCTTGAGGACGTTGTCATCATCCTGGTGATTAATCTTCTTGATGGCATCTCGAAGATTCATCGACAAGGGCTGATTCGTGATCTTAATATCGTCCGTACTGAGCAGATGGACGGGAGCGGACGAATCGATCTAAAAGAGACGCTCTTGAACCATGCTCAGGGAAATCCCAGTCCAGTCTGGATTCAAAATGAGGTTGAGTACAATAACGTCGCAAACTCGCTGATCCACTACGCTGCAAGTCACTTACGACGTCTCCTCCAAGATACGATCAGCAATGGTGCCTCTCAGCAGCACGAGTACCTCTATTCTGAACTTGATCGAGAAATCCGACGGTTGGAAGCATACGAGATATCGAGCTGTCGGTCACGGACATCGCAGTATCGCCAGCTCTCGATTCATGACCTCCCTCGACAACGATACTACTACCGCCAGGCTATCGAAATCTCGAAAGCTGTGTTGTCGGCTTCACTTAGTCATCAATTCAGCACCGAGACATCCGCACTTAGTGTTGATTATGTGATGAGCATGGAGTCGTTATTCGAGGCATACTCACAGGTTACCCTTGAGGGTGAGCTGGCGGCGATCAAATCGTATGACCACACGAATGCCGTTACGGAGGTTGAAATGCGTGACTCGCCAACAGTCAATCCCTTCGATGACGAGCAAGATATCTTCCACCAGCCGGATCACGAATTAGTCCGTGAGAGTGATACGACACTTGCTGTAATCGACTCGAAATACTACGCCGAAGGAAAAGATCCAGTACGGAAGTCTGGCTCTCGATCACAACTGTTCAGCTACGCGTACCTGCTTGATACTGATGAACTCGGGTTTTTGTGTCCGCTCTTAGAGCCTCGTGAACGAACCGTTGTCCAGACTGATGCCCGACTATCGGTCGTCTCTCCGCAGGGGGAATTCTCACCGGCAGACTATCGAGCAGCGGTCCACGAGTACCTGTTCTCGGTTCTTCAACAGTACGAGCCCGTTCTCGAGATCTTCCACACACTTGCAGATCCGTTTGATGACCGCTCGTATTCGGACGGGTTCCCCAGCCTCTGTCTTACCGACGTCACAGTCGCCGACTTATCGGAAGTACGGTCAATGAGCGGCCCATTTGCGTATCAAGACATTGAACGGTTCACCTGGCGTGTCATCCGGCAAGCGGGCCGTAACTCCTACAATGTGGGCAATGATGCAGAGTTCGAAGATGAGGGCGACTGGGCACGAAAACGGATCACTGAGGAACTTACTGGTCCTGGTCGGTCAGCACACTCAATGACTTGTGTTCCGGTGATGCATCGTGAGGGAACTCGTGAGTGGCTTGAACTGTTCATCGTCAACGTTGGACTTGATGGCTCAGTGACTCGCGAAACAGTTGAGCTTCGGCCAGCGACGTGATTCAGAACGGAGCGGTATACCAGTTGTTCTTCCGTGATTTGAATGGCCCACCAAAGAGTTTGAACAGCGAGTGTAATTCGCCCTCATAGAAGAGTTCTGGAGCCCGGTCCCCACGGTGAATATCCGCCTCAACAGCAAACTGGATCATTGGTGTTGGCTTTGCCGTGGCCAGTTTGTCTCCATTGCGGTCAATCGCCTTCGAGAGGTCTGCGATGAACGCCTCGTCATCATATGCTTCTTCGAGACCCACAACCGTCACCCTTGCTAGATCGCCGTCATTCTCTAGCTCCTCGTAGAATTTCTCGATCGGGATCTGGTGCTGGACCGTTTCGTAGTCACCCTTCTTAATGAAATTGTAGAACCCCGAAAGCTGACCTGGTTTTGACATCTGACGTACGTAGCCTCCTCACAATCCTGATATAAGTAGGTGTCGAGGAGGACGCTACGTCTGGTGGTTTTGCGTCTTGTGACGGGTATGGACTGTTGAGCGCGCCTTCCGATTACTCCTGTGCGATGCCGATTTCGACTTTGATGTCGACTGCATTTTCTGGGATGTTACCGAAGAGTTTCGAGACAGATTCATGTGGCTCGTCCGACTCAAGCGTCAGGTCAATGAAGGTGCTCTCAACGCCAATTGTACCCTGGAGCTCTTGTGGAACGCCTTCGGAGCCCTGGAGAACATACCGGACGTTTCCGTAATCAACCGTTCCGGTGTAGTGGCCCTTTCTCCATTTCGAACGGAGGTCGGTCCCACTGTCGCCGTTGTATCTGAACGTTCTCACCTCGACAGTGCCTCCTTTCGGCGTCGTGAATGGGTAGCCATTACGCCAGTCTGTCGGGTCATCTGAGCCGTTTGTCCCAATCACATACTTTGGCTCTTCGTCTTTCCCGAGATGCTGTAGGAGGTACGTCTGGACCGCTGCTTCGAGGACATCGCTTCCGAAGCGGTTTCGAATACTTGTGACGGTGAAGTTTGTACTGGGCTCGAGTTCGGAGATGTACGAATCAATTTCATCTGCGACTCTTGCCGTCACGGTTGGGACAAGCGTAACCTCGTCTGGGTCTCGGTCGCCCAGCGTTGTGTGATATCGCCGCCCCGCTTCGAGGAGGTGGTGTTCGGCTAGACAGTCGTTGACGACTTGGCGGAAGGCTGGCTCTGTGTCGATTGCTGGGAGATAGACTGCCGTGTTGCTACGGATGTTTGAGAGGATATGCTCCATGTTAGCCTTCCCAGAGGAGGTGATTGCATCATTGACGCCCTCTCGAACCTCTGCCGCACCAATTATGGTGGCCTCAGAGATGTCACGAAGGGTAGCGTTTAGATTCGGCTTGTCGAGATACTCGTTGTTCTCCAGCAAGACGTACCGGTCTTCGCTTGCCAACCGACCCGATGCCATGAGTAGTGCATCTTTTTCCTCGCCATCGATGCGAACATCAGTTCGCTTGAGAAGTTCCTTCAGATAGTTTCTCAGGATGACCTCTCGTGGCTCGCTACTGAGCTCATTTCGGAGGTCCTCCATAAGGTCATCAGTCGTCCAATTGTCGATGCCATCAATCGATCGGATAACAGTTCCGGGGGTGAGGTTCTCGAAGGACTCGTCAAACCCACCTTCGTCGGTATGTGTGACAACAGGCTTCTGCGGGAGGATCTCTTTTGCAGCGTCAATAACCGCCCCAACAGAGCCTGGGATCGGATATTCCGGCTTGCGGAGGAACTCCTCCCACACCTCTTCGAGCGTTGCTTCACCGCGGCGGTCAAAGAGGTCTTGAAGAATCTCCCACGTTGGGTCTTGGAGATCGAAGCTGTCTGCGCTTGCAGCGGTGGCGATATCTTTGGCACGATGGGAGTTTCCATCGATCACGAAGACATCGAGTGCCATCTTGGTTGCCTCTCCGAAGTTATCAAAGAGATTGTCGCTGTCGAGAACCAACCCGAATGCGCTTCGGAGCTCCTTTCGGAGTTCTTTCTCCTCGCGATCTTTCATCCCCTGGATAACGCTCTTGATGTCTTCGTCAAGTCCGTTTGAGGCGAGGACCTGTCGAGCACCCTCTACGTACCGTGCCTTGTCGATGTAGCGCGTTCCAGATTCGATCGCTTCGCCTTCATTTGGCTCAACGAAGACGAACGTATTCCGCCAGCTTCGCCCCCGGCCATCGTTCATGACGACTGTCCGCATCTCCTCTTCGGTCCAAGAATTCCGCTTGAGGATGACCTTCACCTGTTTCGTGTCCGGGATATCTCGGATATCATCGGTTCGGAATCCAACTGGGTAACTTCCTGGCCCGAAGATTTCTTTGACGATGTCTGCGATTTCGCCTTTCGCTGCCGTCTCTGAAACGTCGCTGGCAGCGTTTCGGATGAGTGCGCTTGGGTTCCGCTTATCTCTGATTGCGTATTTCCCGTTGAGTTTGTGGAGGTGCCATGCAACGCCGTGGAGTTGCTCGAGATTGATGTAGATATCCGAGATTCGGTCGTTCGTCCGGTAGGTCCCCATGACAATCTCAGAGACTTCTGCACCCTCTCCTGGCCCCTCATTCAGCGAGTAGAGGAGAATCGTATTGAGGACACGCCGACCGTATGTGATTTCGTCGGGGACGCGGTCTTTGATGTCCGTTGCACATGCCTGTGGCCGTTCGTAATTGATCTTCGAGAGGTCGTCCTCGAATCGGATTGCGTCGATGTCGCCAGCGGTGATGAGGTCGACTTCGTCCTGGAGTTCCAAGAGTAAATCAGAGAAGAAATAGATCATCCCACGGGCGTTTTGATTATCGTCATCAGTCCCGTAGTACCGCGCTTCCATCGCATCGATTAGGACTGGATGCAGCGGGTAGGCCTCACGCATGTCTTCGCGGAGGTTGGTGGGGAGTTCGACGTAATCTGATTTCTCGTAGGCGTCGACGTACCCGTTGACGATCTCACGGGCTTTCTCGTCATCTACATCTTCGACAAGTCGGTGCAGCAAGACATCGCGCTTGCTCACCTTGCTACTCATGTTCACCTCAACGGCATCTTCGCGGTTCAGAATGTTGTGGACTTTCGAACCCTTGCGAAGGACAGAGACGATCGTGTGGAGCTCCAGGCTCTCTAATGCAGTTGCTTCAAGGAGTGCCTGGAGGAACGCTCGATTTGCACTCTCGTAGTCCTCATCGAGCGTGTCATACCAGTCTTCGAGTTCGTCAACGATGAACGCAACAGATCGGTCTCCGACTGCGTCTTCGATCGTTTGGATGTCGGGGTAGCCACCGGTGTCGAACGAATCGTGTTCGTAGTCAAGTGCGTTGAAGAACGGCTCCCAGAGATAGGTGTAGTCGTTATTCTCGTACTGCATCGACACAGAGATCGTTTCTGTGTCTTCTGGGAGTGCATCAGAGAGGCCCTCTACTTTCCCTGCGGCCCACGTTGATGCTTCTTCTGGGGCGTTGAAACAGTGATACAACGCGACCATCTGGTGGGACTTCCCCGACCCGTAGGGCCCATACAGAATGTGTGTTTTTCGCGGGTCATCTCCATTGAGTGAATCCCGAAGGATTGTGAGTGTCTCATGGAGCCCCTGGGTGAGGACCGTCCGTTTGAAGAATTTCGAAGCGTCAGATTCGAATTCACCGTCTTTGTCGATATTGTAGAGCTTAACTTGGCCGTCAATACGGCCTTCTTCGCGGAGTTCCTCACTCAGCGTGACCGTCTCGGAAATGGTGTAGGGAAGAGGGTCCGTCGCGGACATATGATACTCTATGAAGATATTCCGGCCCCGATAAATATGGCGGATGGATGGTTGGTCACGCTTGGCTCAGGAGGGAGCATCAACCCCAGATGTATTTGTTTGCGACTTCGGGAATAGGGAGCTGACGATAGTCAGTGACCCACGACTGAAGTCGTGGGCTTCCTCCTTGCATCTCTGTGAATCGGGTGACGTGCGCCGCGTGCTTCTCTCCTCGGAACGCATGACTCGCCAGACAGTCTCTCGTCGCTGAAAAATACATTTGTCAATTCACCACGAATAGTTTAGGATGGGTCCGCTTGGGAGGGGTGCGAAGTGGGTTTTGTCGACACCGGAGCGAGTACTGGTTCTAATCGCCAGCAACAGCATTGTATTCGGTATATTGGGGTCGCCTCATGTCTTCAGATTCATCTCGAACATTGACGAAGTTGGTGAAATCGTAGCCTCCGTGGCAATCGTCTCACTCCTCTTGTCACGAGGAGTTCTCGGCCCACTCGGGTTTGTGTTTGGAGTACTATTCGACGTCTATCTCCTCTGGCTGGTTCTTCCCAAGATCACCGAACGAGTATCATGGATTCCATCGTTTCGAACAGATCGAGTCATCCAGTTCGCGATGCTCTGTCTCGTCATTCCGCTACTGATCACTTCTCAATTAACTGTTGAACACGCGGTATTGGGTATATTCGTAGATAGTAGTGCATCGGCAACGTCCAATGCTCAACAATTAGTCGAACAGTATACTTCATTAATTCTACCAGCAGCGGTTGTATTTATTGTGCTGGTCTATTGGCGGATCTGGAAACCACTGTCTCCAACGCGGCGCTCTGATCTGATATTTGAAGTGTTCGAGGACATTCGACGACAAAGCGGTGACCCACGGAAGTACAGTCGGTACCAGATTCGACTGTGGTTCCTAGATGGGGGTGTAGAAGCTAAGTTCTGGCTGGTAATTCTCATCGTTCTACAGGGAATTGGTCTATTCACCACCACAGTATTAATGGGTGCCATCATTGTTTTGAATGGAATTTTATTTCCTGTCGTCGAATTCGCTGTTCTTGGGGCTGTTTGTGCGAGACTTGTCCAGAGAAAGTTCCCTGGATCTCTACCCCGCTACTCTAAAGGAGAAGATGATAGTTGGATACATTCAATCGGGGCTTTGTTCACCGATCACAACCTCATCGGATTAGTGGTGATATTGATTGGTGTCGCTCCCGCAATTACGGTTCTTAGCGCATTCGGACTAGGTGCTGGAGTTTCTTCTGTGCGTGCGCTTCTTGCACTCCTCTCACTAGTCGTTGAGTTACCAATCGGTAGTTCGTGGGTGAGTTCTGCGACAGAAGGAAGTGGATTTTCGCTATCTGAAATCGGGACTGTCGTACTTATTGGCGTGTATCTACTTAGTCTCGCATTCTACACGGTCTGGTATTGGAGGCGTCTTATCAGTCGTGCTTACCTGTTTTCGTCTCTTAGTCAGGACGGCATAACGTCTCAAATCCAACTTAAGACGAGACCATCAGTTGTTCCGATTATGATTGGAACTGTATGTATGGCGTCCCTTATGTTTCGCGAGTTCTTTGAGAATATCCCGTATTACTCAACAGTGATACGGCCGGCGAGTATTTTGCTATTCCTCACGACTATTGTCACGGCTGTGTGGGGTGTTATACGGACACGGCGTTCGAGTACTCACGAAACAACGTTGGATTCTGAGATGCGGGCGGCAGGTATAGCAGGGACAATTCTTGTACTTTGGCTACTTATGATCTACGGCACGTATGGCAATATCTCTCAGGGTAGTTACGTGGTCGGGCTAATCCCGGCGTTTGGCTATCTCATTTATCGTGCACTCAACTACATTGAAGAAGCCCGCCAAAGGTCTCCATTCGTTAGTGCAGTTATCACCAGCAGTATTTTTTTAGTATTACTTTGGGCGGGTGTCGCAATGCTATACTTCGCTTACGAGCTTTCGGTTGGTATAGCACTATCTGCTATCGCAGTAGTGCTAGTGTTCTCGATAGTAGTGTCTGCTCTCATTTACGTCGATAAACACGAACAGTATGGAATAGACAAATTCCCTCGTACTCCCGACGCAGCTGAGCAGGAGCGCACGCAGACGAGAACGTCGATTCAATCCCACAAGAGTTCGTCTAAAACTCTGGCAGGTCGATAATGACGACGCCCGCCTGGGGGTCGCTTCAATCCCACAAGGGTTCGTCTGAAACACTCTTGATTCCGTGACGGCTAACACGAACGCAACGCTTCAATCCCACAAGGGTTCGTCTGAAACGACAATCACTCCAATCTCAGAGACCACGACGGAGAGCTTCAATCCCACAAGGGTTCGTCTGAAACCATACAGCATCTCAATTATCAACAATCAGGGTAGTCACGCTTCAATCCCACAAGGGTTCGTCTGAAACCATGATAGAGTCCCAGACGCCGGTCGTGTTGACACTCGCTTCAATCCCACAAGGGTTCGTCTGAAACCCGTTGAGGCTCTCGTCGTAGCTGAAAACGAGGTCGCTTCAATCCCACAAGGGTTCGTCTGAAACACGGACTCGCCGAGCTGGAAGACGGCGGCGAGCCAGAGCTTCAATCCCACAAGGGTTCGTCTGAAACTCTGAGAACACTTCCCCGACTTCGGAGTAGGTGATTGCTTCAATCCCACAAGGGTTCGTCTGAAACACGACCGGAAGAGCGTCAGGCTCAGCCCAGAGAACGGCTTCAATCCCACAAGGGTTCGTCTGAAACGGCCGTGTTCGTCGCGTTCGTTCTGGACGAGCTTGCGGCTTCAATCCCACAAGGGTTCGTCTGAAACCATGCTCATATTACCGATTCTGTGGAGATACTATAAATGCTTCAATCCCACAAGGGTTCGTCTGAAACCGGTTCGAATAATTCCGGAATCGTCGCGCTCTCCCGCTTCAATCCCACAAGGGTTCGTCTGAAACCCGAGGTACGGAACGCAGTCCTCGCAGCGCTGTCGGCTTCAATCCCACAAGGGTTCGTCTGAAACGCGCCCCGAAGCCGGGAACGTCGAACACACCGCGCGCTTCAATCCCACAAGGGTTCGTCTGAAACTCCCGGCTTCGACGGCCGCGCGGTATGCGGAGCGGCTGCTTCAATCCCACAAGGGTTCGTCTGAAACGATGCGTGGCGAACCATCTCGGACACGGTAATCCGCGTGCTTCAATCCCACAAGGGTTCGTCTGAAACTGCCTCACACGTCATCCAGCGTGTGGTTCCTCCGGGTGCTTCAATCCCACAAGGGTTCGTCTGAAACGCCGTCTCCGGGCGGTAGCTCCCGCCCTTCTCGACGCTTCAATCCCACAAGGGTTCGTCTGAAACTCGCCTACTACACCAAGTCCCGGTTTCGTACTTAAACCGCTTCAATCCCACAAGGGTTCGTCTGAAACAGAATGCGTCATCCAAACGCTTCCCGGCGAGTCGGACGCTTCAATCCCACAAGGGTTCGTCTGAAACCTCAAACCGACGGTGGACGACGGTTTGGACGACGGACGCTTCAATCCCACAAGGGTTCGTCTGAAACACGAGGACGAGAGACCGACGAGAGGGGCGGCGTCGCCGCTTCAATCCCACAAGGGTTCGTCTGAAACCCGTCCGAATTCACGGGGGTAGGCGGCTGTACATGCCGAACTCACATCAACGTTTCCGTCGACCCCCAATTCCCCCCAAACCCCCGGGGGGTCGACGGAACTTTCACCGCACAACCGACCTACGACCCGATTACGTCGTCCGGTAGACATCGACTCGTGGTTCATACACCGCACCCCTTATTTTGCACGCGTCGAGTGCGCTCTCGATAGCCGCACTACTAAGTCCGCTTTGCTGGCACTGAGAGATAACCTCCGCTTCGGGAGCACCGTCCTCAAATTCCGATTGGAGACGACCGACAGTCTCAGTAACCTGGTCAATATGTTCGTCCGGAACGTCTGGGAACTCCGCAACGGTCGACCCAGACGCCCCACTATCACCTCCAGTCTTAATGAGCTCACCATCAAACGAACCAGCGTCAGGAGCAACCCCAAGAGTACGAAGAACGGTATCGACCAGGTCGATCGTTCGGGCAGCATCTGAGTGACTGGTCACATCTGCAAGTCGCAAACGAGCATGTGCCTGTGTGAACCGGACAAGCGTATCGTACAACCGCTGCCCAGTAACTGGGAACTCAGGAGCATCATCAGACTCCGCAAGCCGCTCGAGAATGGTTTGTGTGTACTCGCGAATCTCGTTACGGGTCCCGTCCGAGAGTTCTGGATCGATTGTCCGTGCGTATTCGAGATACTGTCGAGTGAGCGCAACAGGAAGTGGATCTTCATCGGTGTCAAGCTCGTCTCTGTATCGGACCCAATTGATGAGAACGAGATCAACGCTACTCGAGAGAGCCGGTTCAAGATCAATTTGATCCGGGATGGACACGTAGTCATCGAACTCACCGTATTTTGCATGCGTCGCGAGGAGAATCGAGCCAGGAGCACCAACAGTCTCGTGATAATTCGACTTGGCGAAGGAATACTGGCTGGTGTCGATGATCTGTTGGATCGCATTCTGTGTTTTTGATCGAGTGCTACCAAAGTGCTCGATGACAGTCAGATCGATATCTGAATCGAGAAGTGGGCCAGGAGTGAGTGCACCACCGGAGACGTTCCCGACAATCCCAGCGAGCGAGGAATTCGTCCCATTCAGATGGATTGTAGACTGCGGGGCGAGATCAGTCACAGCCGAGAGGAACCGCGAGAGAGTCGCTGACGCGTCGCTCACAATTGCGAGATGGATATCGCCCCGGACATCCTTACCAAGCTTCTGTGGTCGTGGCGGGGCACCAGCGAGCTGGAGTGTGACCGCCCGAAGAACCGTGGCATCGATATCAGATCGCTGGAGAGTGAGAGCAATGCGATCGTACATGTCGGTGGTACTCGCAAGACGTTCGAAGTCATCAACTGAATACGACTCAGTCCCCGAAGTATTCTCACCAGAGGAGGGAGGGATCCCATTATCGTCCATGAAGACCTATTGACATCATAGCACTTAGTGGTGACATTTTCGGTGCCGGCTCAGCGAGAGGAGGTTGGACAACCAATCAAACCTATAGTAGAATCTGGAACTCTTTGCACCCTCTGACGACGTAACCTGCTGCTACCCATCGATTTTTACCCTTGCGTCAAGGGAGATGAGCAAATACTTCTGGAGATTACTATAGCTACCACCCCCAGGAGGTTCGTCCCATTCGAACACAGTCTGCAACACATCACCATCCTAATCTCGGAAATATTAGCCGATGACCTGCGTCACAATACTGGTGGAGTCAATGTACAATCTGGTGATTTACTCCGTTGGACTTCGTGGTACTCCATAATCACAATTGCGAGCGAGTCAAAATACGAGAACACGTTGCTTCCTTCCGTGCAAATGGAAACAAATAGTACAACAAGGGTTCGACAGATCGATACACTACCGTGTCAATCTCCACGCAGTCTATCGATTGAGGTCACACCGAGTCAGCTACTGTTCTGACGTGTCTCCATTTCGGCCGCTAAGCTTCCCGAACACCTTCGTCCAAAACGGCGACGCATTGCGGACATGATCGTCTTCATATTTGCGTCCTGTCTTTGGTGCTCGCTTCATATCGTCAGATATCTTCTGGAGTAGGATAAAGCTATGGAATACATTGAATTGTACAATGGGAGGCAAAAGACTCCGGCGTTGAACTATTCGAAGAGTTCTGTAGCAAGATCCCGTCTGTTGTCTTATTCAATTTAGTATTGTTGATTTTTGGAGTGGTTTGAGAACTGTCTGCAGTAGAATTCTCCGTAGGCAGATGATCTGGTGCAATACTTGCAGGTTCCATCCCGTAGAACCCTGCAATGGCACCTATCAGTAGCAAACCAACCGCTACAAATTGAAATAGATGCGTTCGACCGATCCGAGTAGCCTCAATCCTCTCACTTTTTTTAACTGTTCGGATCCAGCTAGTGTATTCCTGGTTCATCCATTGCAACCACTCCACATTTGTATATTCTGCTGAACTTATCTCTTCAAGGTGGAATGCTTTGACTCCTGGTGTGTAGTCCGTGTACATATATGCCCGAATACCGATAAAAGTTGAGCAGAAAAGCGACAGATACCCAATAATGGTGAGCCAATTCAGATACCAAAGTGAGGAAGGGACTACTGATGCAATGGTGAATGAAAGGCCAATTAGTAGGAAATTGAGACGAACTGTAGAGATCGCCATGTTATCCTTTTCTTCAATTGCCTCAATCCTCTTGTCAAGTGAGCTGCGGGCCTCTTTGACGGCTGCTCGAAGAACATCGGGGTCATCTGTACGGACAGGAGTCACCTCTTCAGAAAGTCGTTGATAAGGTCGAATTCGGTCATTCTGAGGGGCGTTGTTATCTTTCCCACATAATCTGCCGACGATGGGAAAGTCCGACAGATCCATGCTCTCATATTTTTTATAAAATAGGTAAGAATGTACTGGTATGTACTGAAAATGACTTAAAAGTCCAGTATCCTCGTCTTGTGTTTCGGCAGCTCAGATCTGTTTTTCCCTAAGTTGGAAAAATAGATGTCAATTTGCTTCAGGTCATACCTCTTCATCAGCCTCCCCTGCCGCGAGGAGTTCACTCACCAACAGCGTCACCACAACGACCCAGAGATTACTCACGACATCGAACCCCAGCACGACGCCAAGGACGATGGCAAAGACAACGATCGGAGTCAAGAGAAGCTGACTCCGAGTGAGCTCCGGACGGCAGTACGTCTGGTAGACCAAACACAGATACAACCAGATGAACAGACAAAGCGAGTCGACGAAGTCGAACCCTGTCGTTGCAACAGAGACGTCACTCGTCGAGGACGTTCGGGTTTCGCTCGTGTCGTGGGCCCGAGTGTTGGCTCGGGCCATGCGGATGCGGTGTCGAGGCCCACCAGCAAACTGGTGTTCCCCAACGATCGTTCGTCCGGACAGTACGGGTCATGAGGACGGTTGTCCCCGCGTGTTTCATCACACGTCTTTAGCGGGGGCCGCCTGGATGAGGCTGTTTCCTACCATGATTCTCACAGATGCTGTGAGGTCATGTCCTCGGGGAGCTTGCAAATCGGCACAGGCCCACGGACGAACGAAACCCGTGACCTACCAGAAATAGGTAGCCAACCATCATAAACAATGGGGTTGGATAGAAAGCGGTAGCCGTTCCCGACCGCTTCAGAAGTCCCCAAGCGTGGTATCGCCACCAAGGACCCGACGATAGACCTCATCTCCTGTGGCATCGGCAAGGTCCTCACAAAGGTCGCGAAGCTCCGACTCGATCGTCCACATATCGAGATAGGTGTCGTTCACTTTCCCGTGTTCATAGCGGTACCGCAGGAACTGTGCTTTGTCAAGCGCAGAGAGATGCTCACCGTTGCCCCCACCATTGACCTGGGTTTGGATGTGAGCCATCCGGGGTTCGTCACGCCACGTCCCCAAGACGAAGTCCCCGTTTTCGACTCGGTAGAGTTTCTCAGCCTTCATTCGTTCGGGATTGGCGTTGGTCCCCCGAGTGAGCATGTTGAGGTCGTTGTACGAGGGGTCGTCCATCTCCAAGAGGTCTAAGAAGACGTCGATTTCACCAACGTCACTACTCTCTTGGATGATGCCGTAGATTTCGCTGACAACCTCTTTGGCGGACATAATCTCATCACCGCGTCGGACCTGGCCGTGATGCTTGGAGTACTCATGGAAACACCGGCCCATCTCGATCACACCAATGTCTCCGTCCGTGAGGTCGCGATTCTCGGTGAGCCGAGCATGTGTCTGCTTTGCAGTCTTGAAGATATTCCGCCGCAGATTCTTCCACGAAATCGGATCGCGCTCACCGGCGGGCCGAGCGACGATTACGATGTCGAATTCGACGACCTCGCCGCCGATGAACTTGTGCATATCTGCGGAAATCGGGTAGGTTGCAGTCACTTCGAACCCGACATCGCACAGCGATTCAAGCAGCTCACCCCACGACTCAGAGTCGCTGTGGTGGTACGTGAACGTCAGGACACCATCGTCTTTGAGTGCCTTGTGAATTGCCGTGAACGCCTCATGAAGTTCTGTCTCGAATTCTTCCGAGCCTTTCCCAAGGAATGGGTTCGATACGATACTCTCAGCTCGCGGCGTTTTGTCCTGATCGAAGCCATCATACTCGTCTTCGAGGAGAATCTTCTGCCAGACGTAGAAGAAATCGGAGACCTCTGAATAGATGATGTTGTCGTAGTACGGTGGGTCGGTGATGACGGCGTCATACCCAGAACTCACGTCGATGAGGCGCATGTCGCCTCTGTGGACAGTGATGTCTTCACCAATGGGCTGCGAAAACAGTTCAGATTCAACCATTGAGCCACTTTTGAGGTACCGCTCAGTTGGCTCATTAGCATACTCTACACCAGAGATCACCATATCCCAAGCGGACTCGAACGTACCCATCCCGTACTTCGCCCCCCAAACATTACCTTCACTTGGTTGATTAGGTGGGTCGAACGAATTGGTTTTGAATATATGATTTGAATGGTTTCTAGAGGGCTGATATGAACACATAAGACTGTTTGTCCGCAAAAAGTCACTAAACGTCAGCAAAAGAAATTCACGGAGATTCCGGTCCTGGACTGAGTCAATAGATCGAAGCAGCTTAGACAAACAAAGCAGCTGCCGTTCATTGTACATATCCACCCACTTCTCGTACCCGTGGTCAAACACCGGATTCCGTTCGGACGTCATATGCCCCGGTGGGATGTCCTCATCAGGAACGTACTCGTGGAGCGCTTCACGTGACTCCCACTCCTCACGAGCCTGTTCGAACAACTCAATATCGGCGTCCGAAGCCGCTTTGTACCCCTTTACGGCGCTCTTGCTGCGGCCGTGGTCGTCACACTCTGGGCAGTAGTACTCAACGGCATACAGTCGCAGATCATACCCTCCCTGTTCTTGAATCGCGTCGGTGATCCCATATTGCTGACCACAGTCCGAACAGGTGTATTTCCCACCGCGTGAGACGTTCCCCTCCTCGGGGACGAACTCGTGATCACATGCAGCACAAGAACACTCCTCGCGCCAATCATCGACGAGAACAACCGCCCCACAATCGGGACACAACACATTGTACTTGTCGTCGTTCTCATACCGTCCCTTCGCGACGCGGTAGTCTTTGAACAGCGGGACAGTATGGCCACATGACGTACAGTCGAGTTCCTTGACCCAGAAATTGTACATCACGTCCGCGTCGTGGTCACCGTTCGGACACGGTGTCTTGTAGTACTCGAGAATCTCGTCTGCGACGTCGGCTTTCACCGTCTCGAAGGCAGCTTCTAATTCCGAGACATCAGTCTGGCCGGCATCAAGTTCTTTCTTCGTCACGAACCACGCAACGGGATTCAGATCATAGCCATCAGCCGTCACACCAAATCGAGAGGCTTCAACGAGGGACGTCCCACCACCCATGAATGGGTCGAGAATTTTCTTGTTCTTGATCCGGACGTCTTTCGGATAGAGCTCCCAGAGACTCTCAGGGTCGGCTAAGTCGACATTATCGATGAGTGCAGCGACATCCGTGGATCCACCACCGAAATCGTCTAACGTCGTCCCATTGTTCCCTGGTTCGAACACCTCAACAGCGTCCGGATCGTCCAAGAGCGTGTACAGACTGATCGAGCGGAAAACACACCCCAGTCGACGGGCCCACCATTTGTGCATCGTATAGATTGGCCGATAGTACATTTTCGCCCGCCCTTCCTTTTCGGCGATTTCGTTGATGCGCTCGATCGGGAAGCCACGTTCAATGGGAAGGGTGCGACGCTCAGAGTCGTCAGATGAAGAGGAGGGATCAGACATGGTTAGTCAAGCTTGTCGTCGGATACATACAGGGGTCTCGTACATCGTCTTAAACCTGTGTCATCACGTGCCCACGCGACGATCACAATGTACGTGACGGCTAGCGCACGTAAGCACCTGAAAGGCAGCCTGCTTGTTTAGTCATCAAGATGAAAGGCAGCCTGCTTGTTTAGTCATCAAGACGACTGGGTTTCAGCTCATCGATAAATTTTAACTCCCCCGGATTGAACCCTTCACAAGAGCATTTATTAGAGAGACTTGTGAGCCATGAAATTCGATCCAACTGAGCTGTCTGGTGAGACAGACGAAGTCGTCTCCCTATTTATCGATTATATCACCCGGACAGACGAAGAGATCGAAGACGAGAAAGATCAGGGCCAGCGGAAGACACAGGTCAAAATCTTTCTTGCAGATAACCACGGGTTCGAACTGGGTTCACTAACCAGTGAGATTGAGCGCCTTGCTCAGACAGAAGGTCTTTCTGAGTATATCCAACGGTACATCACCGAACACAATTTCCACGAAGAACGCCTCGGTAAAGATGTCTCGTATGTCGAGATAGACACCCCTAAACGAGCCCGCACTGACCAATTCGTCTTTATTGACGACGGTGACTATCTCCGAGTCATTACAGCAGAGCGCCGAAACTGGACGAAAAAGACGATTGAGAAGCTCATTCAGTATTTGCCGTCGTTAGAGCGGGTGTTTCTCACACCGTCTGATTTAGAGGAGATTGTCGAAGAGCTGTACGGAACGTCAGTCTCTGGATTCACAGCAAAGTATCACTCATATAAGACAGACAAACGAGCAAGTATTCGATTCCATGGTGGGACCGATGAGGACCTCGAAAAAGTCGAAAATGTCTTCGACGCAAAGCCGACCAGGTTAGAGTTTAACCAACGGAATAGTCCAGATGCAGCGATTCGGAGCTCGGTTGCTCAAGAAGGACATTTTACATTCGCGAGTGTTCGACCGGGGTCAGAAGACCGCGGTGCAAAGACACTCGAAGAGCTTTCCAAAGGGTTCGAGTCGTACGACAAACAAAATTACAAGATTGGACACAAGCCCAACCGAGAGACGTTCAAGGATGGGCTCACAATCGAAGGTGGAACTACCCTCCGACTAATCGACGACTCAGAGGAGTATTCATTAGAGCAGGATACTGCAGACTACCTCGAGGAGCGTATCCTGGAACACAAGCGGCGATATGAATATTCGGTTTGGGAGCATGGAAATTACTTCATCTTCGACAAAGATACCGGTGAACCATTTGAGATCACAGTCGAAGGCGAAGATATCCATCTCCACGCCAAAGAGGCGACGACGTCCACTACGTTTCGGGATTTCTGTAGCTTAGTCTTCGAGGAGTTTGACTCAACGTACTCCCTCAAAAAGAGGTCTCGGAGGCTGAAGGCATAGGATGACCGAACAGTGGGTCAAACAACAGCGTGAGGTCGACTCATACAACCTCTTTTTCAGTTCGTTCGACGGGCTTTCTGGTGCTGAATCACTATACGATCTAGGGTACCGACTTGTTGGCAGTTTCGTCACAATACGAGATACTCGCCAGCAATTGATAGCAGAGCCAGACTTTGTACTGTTCAATGGAGAAACCGCGCTTCTTGTGGAAGTCAAATCTGGTGAGAATATCAATGAGCGGGATAAACAGCAGATGGAACGGTGTAATGGAATTAGCTACGAGACTATCGTTGACTTTCTTCGTGATGCTGAATTTAACGATCGTGGCCTTGATCCAAATGAATTGAATAATGTTGAGTCAGTAATCGTCTACTATACCGACTTCATTGAAGATTGTCGAAGCTCTACCGGATGTAGTTCCGCCCTTGATGACTTGAAACAGCATTCGGCCGTCCTGTCACAACAGAAAGGAGAATCACTAACGCTTGCAGAAGGAACTCTCGAAGACAACGAACTAAAAACGCTACTTCGAAACGGGATTCGACTCCCAATGCTAGTGGACAAAAAGGTCTATTTGACCGAAAACACCAACCGAGAGATTCTAGCGTATTCAATTGCTCATGACCTTGTGTTGAACAATCTAGGGAAGGATGACCGTCTCAGTATCACTCCCTCTGACGTGATCGAACGATATCGACACAGAGAGGTCCCACTCGAGAAGGTTACAGACGCATTGCAGTTCTTGGAGAAGATTGGTGGTTGCCAACAGAATTCTGCAGGGAGCTACCAATTCGATAGGCACCGGGTTGGTAAGCTGATGCAGGTCCAATCGAAGCTCGAAGACGCACGTGTGGCAGAGTTCCTTGAGTCTGGACAGACGAAAGGTCAGTCAAGCTTAGAAGATTTTGGCTCTGCCGAAACTGATGGCGGAGCTTGAACTGACTCGCTAATCATAGATCAGGCTGAGTCGGCATCCAGAGTATCAGTTATCCAAGGCATGAATGACTTATAACATACATTTGATACAGTCTCTGAGAAGGATGTTCACTCAACCGTACGACGGCCGAGGACAAAGACAAGAAACGCCATGAGTAGTGCACCAAGAAATGACTCAATCGCGGCGACTAGTTGTGACCCACCAAGTGGTTGGATATCACCATATCCGAGCGTTGTGAACGTGACAATGCTAAAATAGAGTGACTGCACAACCGTATCAATCGCTAATTGGAGATTAGAACCATAGATAACAGTCTCATTTGCGGTTTTAAGGCCCCAGATAGGGTAAATGAGGCTAAAGCCAAAGATGAGAAGAACCGACGTAAGGATTACTCGTTCATAGCTTTCTGCGTAGAGAGAAGTCAACCGAGAAATTTCAAGTTTAAGCCAGGAGAACCATTTCCCACCAGCAAGAGCAGCCTTTCGCGTAGCGTGTTTCTCTTGAATACGATACTCACGAAGGTGCGTAGTAATTCCATTTCGCCGCTGTAGCTGTTGGATTGTCTCGTATAACTGGGCCGCCGCATCATACTGTTTCTCACAAAGCTCCGACCGAGTGACAAGCGCCTTGAGTGCCGTACGAGGGCCGTCAGGAGTCTTTATTGACTCGGGCCATTCATCCGACCACCAAGACAGACGTAATTCAACTTCACCGTCGGAATAGCGATTCCAGTCTGCAATTTGTTCATGCAGTATTGGGAGACCAAATGAGGTTCCTTGTGAGACCCGTACGTTGTGCAGAGAGATGTCAAAAAGAGATGCACCAGTTAGGTCACAACCAAGAATATCTGCGTTTCTAAAATTCACTTTCCGGAGATGGGCCATCGTGAAATCACAATTTTGGAGTTCAGATCCTGAAAAATCGGAGCCCGCAAATCTTGAATTGGCGAAATTAGCAAGGTAGCATGAAGAATCGTTAAACCAAGTGTTCCGTAGGTCACAATACGACAGATCACAGGACAATATCCTTGCGTCATCGAAATACAAGTTACCAGAGTCAGCAACACGACTCAGATCAACGTCAGAGAGGTGTGCCCCAGAGAATATTGCACCCTCGATATCTGTCCGCTCGAAATCTACATGATCAAGTGATGAATTCTTGAAATTTGTGGATTGAGTGGTAGACTGGCGAATGTCAACGTTGAAGAGAGATGCATCCACGAAGTCAGAGTTGTCTAAAAAACAATTATTGAACACCGATTCGCGAATTGTACATCCGTCAAAGCTCGCTTCTTCGAATCCCGAACCACTAAAATCAATGTCAGAAAACGTGGTTCCAGAGAAATCAGACAAGGTAAACCCGTGCCCCGAAAATGCGTCCGTGTCAGTAAACGAAGCGTCGCGGAGAATAGTACCTCTAGTGAGGTCACCGTCTTGAACAGCCTCAAGAACCGCACCAACTGGTTTAACGTCAATATCGGCGTGGAGAATACACTGGGAGCAGTCTTCCCAGACGTCGCGCTTACAAGGAGTCACGGACAATCCAGGGGCATCAAACATGAGTTCATCAGGATCGAAAACATACTCACAGGACCGAAGTGAATCCACCATTGGATGAGTATTTTGACGGAGTACTATAATTTGTAGCCATGGTGATAGTGCAAAACAGAAGATGTAACTCAGATATTCGACCAGACATACAAACTAGCAATAAAAATGCGATGTGATGGTCTCCTCAGGAGAGGCAGAGAAGATTCCTCAAAGCTGTAACGCTAGAAGTACAGAAGACAACCAAACCCGAACGACCCAAAACTCCGCCCACAAAAACTCACGAAGGCCATCTACTCCCAATAGGCAAATCGGGAGCCAATTTCGGTCAAGTCACTTGCAGTCGTCCGTTCATTATGCCGGGCAGTGACCTCGGAGTCAAACCACTCTACATCGACAAGTACCTGTGGGGAGAACGTATTCGTGAACTTCACACCACTTTGTGCTGCCCCGGCGCGATGGCGCATGACACGATCAGCGACATCATTCGTGTATCCGACATAATACACGCGTTCCCCATCAGTAACACATGCAGCTGCCCGTTCCATCTTTGAAAGAGAGTCGCCAGCCTCCTGCTTTTCGGAGACACGTGCCCGTAGCGAACGGATGCTGGCCTTCTCGCCGTCCATTGGAGGAGTACAATCGAGCACGTACACCGCAAACCCACCAGCAGAATCTGGTTTGTGGGCGGCAACCCAGGATTCTATCTCACCGTCTGTGACACCGTCAAGAGCAAGGATATCACGAAAGCTCGATTCATTCGATGGCGATCGAGCCGGAGGCGTCGGTGCAGGGCGCTCCTCAGTAAGTGACAATGAATCCTCGTTCGCTAATCGAATCGCCGTAATGATTTGTCGAAGTGCAGCTTTGTCAAGACTAGTAAGCGGGTGATCCTGTTCGCGAACACCCGCTGCAGACAAGAGCATTCGAAGGTTCGTTGCGAGTGTTTTCTTCGTCCCCCACGAAGACTCATACAGGGGGTGTGTCCGGGCGTACGCTGTCGGATCTTCATCTGGTTGAATGCGAGAACAGCATGCCCGTAAGAGGTCATTTCGAAGCGAACCTGGGATTGGTTTCTCGTATGCGGCACCGAGTTCTCCCGAGAGAATCGATTTGAGCTCAACCTCTGAGTACGAAGACAGCTCTTCGAGGAGTTCGGTTGGCTCACTCATCGTCAGTACCCCCATACACCGACTCAAGATTATCGACTGTTTGTTTGGCCTGCAAGAATTTCTGTCTTGCACGCCGTGAGTACTCATCGACCGTGCTTTTTGTCGCGTCACTAATTAGCCGCATCTTGTATGCAATTGCCTGATGCGTGAGACCGATCTCTTTGAGCGAAACAACATACGCCTCGTTACCCGAGAGGTTAGTGTCGTCTTCCAGCTCTGCGAAGCGGTCAACGATCAGCTCACCGACTCGCTTATCAAGTGCTTCCCGCTCTTCAACGTAATCAAAACTATGCAGAAAATCATCTGGCAGTCCCTCCTCTGAGCTATCCTTTGCAGATTGATTGAGTAACTGTACAATCGAATCATCATCCATATCTCTAAAGTTCAACTCAGCCATGTACACTACAAATTTTGTAGTGCGACCATAAATAAGTACGCACTACAAATATCGTAGTGCAGGCACTCCATCCAATACTGTCTGTACAGTGGCACTGTATAGTCAGTGACTCTTCAACCGGCGTTCGTCCATCGAGCGCTTGATGCGGTCATTGAAAATTATAGTATTGCTCAGATTGTATGAACTATTCACGGACGCTCCCGTAACTGCCCACCCACGAATTATTGAAGCGGTCAACGCGTGTTTTGAGGGTGTGAAACCACTTTTGAGGAGGTTTCGCTCGACGTAGTCAAGTCGACCGCTCAATCCTAAGATTGAATTCACCGCCCCATTCGTGGAAAATCAAGTCAGTGCGTAGTAACGAGGGGGACTACCGACAATCGAGAGAAAACGCCGGCGCGTCGCAGTAATTAAACACCCGCAGCAAATCTCTGTGGATGCACAGAAGGAGGTTGCAGAGAACCTCGTTCATACGGTGGCCTAGCTCATTCAAGATTTCTTCAAGTTAGTTTTCTCTACTCTGTATATCTGAGGAGATTAAATCCACGAATATATTCTTTGTATTCTAGAACCCCGACGGCAGATTAGGGTGAACCTGTTCTTCAATGACAGTTCCAATCGACCAGGTATCCTTACCAGACGGCCCAATCCGAGGGTACGTGGTAAATGAACCAGGAAGTTCTCGATGAGTTCCAGTCAGAAGAATATCGACAGTGGCGATAAGGTCGAGCCATTGCGCCTCTGTAAAGCTGACATCTACTCCCTCGTTCTTACGTTCACCTAAACGAATCCTCATGATATGATTCCCGTCGTCGATATTCGAAATGAGGAGTTTTAACCCAATTTCAGTCCCCGAAGCCCCAGATAACCGGTACGGTTCGTTCCTATCGTGGTCGAAAGGATAGGTGTCTAAGTCGAGTAGCTTTCCTTGGCCTGCAACTTCTCCGCCCGAAATAGTCTTAATACTAACAATTATGGCCAGTAGCTGACGAATTACGTCGCCACCAAACCAAATGTATCCTCCCTCCCATGAGCCTCGTCCGAAGTGGAATTTGAGTGCTTTTTCACCATCAACATCTAAGTCACTAATCGTAAGCCGGACATACCCCTCTTTCATGTCACGTGGTCCAACACCTTGACTTAGGTCTTCAGTATACGGGTCTGCCGATTGTCCTGAGAGCAAGTAGGCGCGAACCTTCGTCTGGTTAAATTCACTTTCGAACGGCTCTGTTGGTTCGGTAACGGGACTTCGAATCCATCCATCGTCGTCAGCTCTATCAGAGTTGTCAGTCAACAGCTGCCGAGCATAGGCAGCTGCGTCAGGGTTTTTGAGTCGCTCCGCCTCCTCATTGGTAACAAAAGGTTCGACAACCTCTTTTCCATTCTCTATTTCGACTTCCCCATATCCAACCTTTTGTGCGGTGTATTTTTCCATATAACCGTCATGGACTGGAACAACTCGTGCCGCCTCTCGGTCAATGGAAAGCACGCCATCTTCACTAACGGTTAGTAGGCCAACTTTTTCGAGTTCTCCGTGGTCCTTAATAAGCGAGTGAGCATCTGTGACCAATGAAGAGGGAACTGCGAGATACAGACGAGAGAGCGTTTCTGTCGCCAACAACTCAGAAAGCTGTTGGGTAACTCGTGTACGGTTATACGAGCTTTCTCCTTTCGCCTCAATCCCAATGATCTCGTTTGTATCTGGATCGTTAACAGCATCAGTTGGGTCATGGCTCCCAGAGAAAGCAATCAGGTCTGCTGGCCGCCATGCCCGGTCCGAATCCATTACATTCGGCACATGAGCCTCAGGGATTCCCCCAAATTCCCGCCAACAACAATGGCGAATCCAGGGTTCTTCTCGTCGAGAAAATGACGGCTCTCCAGTCCGGTTAAGTTGCTCACCTTCCCGAAGGATCTGAGGTTCATATGCGTCATTAGGTGTGAGCTCGGCTGCAACATCTCTGAAACTATTTCCGTCGAGATTGAGAGGGATGTGAATCACACCAACCATTGTTGGAAATCGTGCTCGAGTCAGTTCCGAAATCCCTTGTTCGACGGTGATTGGTTTCTTTTTTGTGAAATCAGCATATCCTAGCTTGGAGATGATATATTCTCGGACCGAAGGTGACCCGGAGATTGGTTGGGAAAGGAATTCTTCAGAAAACGCAGCGTCCAGTGCTTCGAGTATTTCTGATTCCGAATGCATTTCTGCCTTGATTCCGGCAGCTAACTTCTGACTTGTTTGACTTACAATAGATATGTTGAGGGGTTGGTGACTATAGAACGCCTGTTGAAAATCATCAACGAACGGTGAGGCAAGGAATATCCGATCGAACATACCGCTTTCATGATATCGGTGCAATTGACTATACAGTCTAGAGTCAAGCGTCGTCTCTGCTTTATGCTTGAGCTCAATTCCCCAGAATTCACCATCTGGTGTTCGAGCGACGAGATCGATTCGGCCTTTACCAGCCCACACTTCACCCTCCACCTCAAATCCCTGCACTGCCTCAAGCCAAAACCAAAGGCGTTCCTTGAGGAGAGCCTCAACAAATGATGCCATCAGATATCAGTATAGATGGATAGTATCCGAGAAAACATTTTCTTGTATTCCAGTGTCCAGAACGTCGATGAGAGACGAAGAGTTTGAGGTCTATTTCTATGAGATTGAGGACACTATTAGTGATCGAGTTGAGCGGTGTGCGACATTCAACTCAATGAGCTACGGCTTATTTTTCCACCGAACCAAACTCGTTCACTTAGGGGGCGAGAATCGTCCAATGGACAGAATGTAGTGTGCTGCGAAGAAACCAGCTGGGGATCTATTGAAACTGTTGTGTTAAATAGCGACTCTTGAACAGGGATGAAGCTGATCCGATTCTACGAGCGTGATCATCGATTACCCAGCAGATGATTTGAATTCTGACCACCCACGAAGACACCGCTACTCAACAAAGCAGTAATATTCAGTATCCAGTCGCTCTATTTGGTCACCTTCCAGCAGGTCCAGATGACTCGCGACTTGGCACAGAGTCGGCAACATGCTGGTTGATCTAGGTAGTGCCTACATCTGGTTGGTTGTTGACGTACGTGGCATTATTGCGTGAGTGGTGTGGTTGCCGTGACAAATTTGAGTGAGACGATCACGACTGGTCGGGAAAACTACACTCTCAGAAAGTCTCACAGGAATGCACGAACCACAAAGTGGCTTCCATAGTCGGATCCGAATTCTCACCTTCACCGTGGGGAGGGAGTCATTCCATATTGACTAGCACCACTAGCACGATGTGCTAGCCTCCTCGAAGAGGGGCGGAGGAGAGGTATCAAACCTGTAACGGCAGAAATCGGCTTTATACCAGCCCAAAGAGAGAGTGAGGTATGGCCCTCGGAGACCACTTAGATACGAGTCCAACAAAAGCAGATGCAGACGCAATCGATCGGGATGTCACCGTTCGACTGGGCGTGAAACATCTCAAGACACCCGCATCCTTACTAGAGGCCCAGAGTCCTTCAAGGGCGGTCGTCGCGACACGGTTTCTCCAGTATGCGATTGCCCACGAGGATCCACAGAGTCTGGAGTACGTTCGAACAAATAGCCTCTCGAAAGTCTTCGAGGAGATTCAAGATGGCACGTTAGAAGAAACTCATCGAATACCATCAACTGAAGACAGAGATGAGAAAAAGCAGGTGAGCATCACGACGAAGCAAGGCGTCCATATGGTGTTTAACAGGCTGTTCAAAGAGACATCAGATACTCGAGAGGCTATCGAAGGATGGGTTAAAGCCGTTCGAGAGGACTACGAAGCGATCGAAAATACCTGCTAAACAATGGGGCTACGAGATGACGGTAGACGAGCAACAGTCGATGATATTGAGGGTGCCGCACAGATTCCGATCTTCACCGAAGCCCACCTCGAACAGGGTTCAAATTGCCCATCGTTGGTAGTACTCAATGGTAACGACTGGAAGATCCTCAAAACAACAGCTAGTGGAAAGTGGCCACGTGCAATCGTCGACAGAGATACGGGAAACTATCTAATCCACACGTTCCCGGGGTTTAATCACAAGATCTACGAGGTAGATCTATTCTATGACACGGACGACGGGCTCTATATGGCGTACTATGGGGTTCGAGATGCGGTCGTCGCATCTGTCACCCCATCTGCACGCCGTCTCACCTACGAGGAGCTAACTGTCGAGAAGGTTCCAGAGAGTGGTGAGCCTCCGCTACTCATCACCAAAGACTGGTCCGCAAAGTCTCCTCGATGGGGACCGACAAGCGTTATCAAGCGTATCGACAATCTAACACTGGATCTTGCAGTCGGTGAGGCACCATTCAAGTGGTCACGAAAACTGGAGGAAGGAGCAGATGCCGTCATCGATGAGCTGGGACTACGGCGGTCGAGAGAGCGACGCCAAAACAGAAGTGAGCCACGAGGGAACCCAGCTCGGGCAAAAGATCTCCACGAGAAGTTCCGCAGCGAGTTCCTGTAGTATGAGTAACTACCTGTTTTCCCCGAGTGCATCACGGTAGGCAGTTAGAACCCGAATGAGCGTCGCTGCAGGGTCGACATCACGAACCTCCAGTTCATTTTCAAAATCACCGAAAAGTTCCAGTGCCGGGTTCGACTGTCCAACATCGACAAGCGGTTCAAGAATAACCGTGTCAATATCACGGTACAAGGCACCGAGACACTCGTGTCCCTCCTGTTCGAATGACTCAATGTGGGTGTGCCACTCCGTGCGGAACGCCACAATCGACTCACCGGTCGAGAGATTCGCAAACACCTCACTGAATCCCACAAACGGGTTAAATAGCGCTTTTGCGAGCCCGCCTTGGAGCCCAAACCGACTGATAGCACTCGGATCTTGGAGTTCAGCTTGACTATCAGATTGTGATTTCGAACCCAGTTGCTCGAAGAGTTCAAACAGACGCTCAGAGTCGCTCACCGTATCGATAAGCTCGACGAGCGATGCTTTCACCAGCTCCCAGTCTGCACGAGAAAGGCCGTAGGTCTCTTCGAGGGCATCCCAGAAGTCGTAGTCGGGGTCATAGTCGATCGCAACATCGTCCCGGTCGGCATAGAACTCAGCAATGAAGATCAACAAGAGACGGCCGACATTCCCAATCGGGGTATCGACATCGGCATCCGTCTCTTCGAGTGCTTCGAGTCGCTCTGTGAGTAGCTCGACTGCTTCAGATTCATCGCCATCATTGTCGAGAATCATCACCCGAGTCATCGTATCGTGATAGAAGGTGAGCAACTCAGCTTCCAATGACGAAACCCGGTCGTCGTCATTCAGCTCTGCAATGAGTGCTTGGGTCCCGACGATTTCAGAATTTGATGGAGGCCCTCTGAGGACAGACAGAATCTCGTCTGAGTCGATTGCTTGGGAGGCATCCAAGTCCGGTACTTCAGTCCCAACCAATGCGAATTTCGTATAGTACTCTTTGAGAACGGTCCTTGCATGGTCCGCAGAGATATCATCGAGTTCAGCAAGAACCGCCTCGAGCCTGTCTTCAAACGAGATATCGAGCCCAGGTGGGCGACTAATATGATAGTGAAAGAGGATTCCCGAGGCCGCAAAATTCTGGAGTTTTCGTCGCCCGTCTTCAGAAACAAGTTCATCGACCCCTGAAACGAGGTTCTCAACGAGTTCAGTGAGGTGGTAGGCTGCAGCCTTCCGGTGTTGGATGAGTAACTCGTCATCAGAGCGTCGTTCTTTGAGATACGCTTGTTGGAGTTGATGAAGGTGGTAAACTGGGATCCCCTGGTCGTAGCCGAGACGCTTGAGGATTGTTTGCTGACGGAGGTCACGGAATGACTGTTCAACGTCCTCACGAGGGCGGTCAACGACATCTGCGACAATATCGGGGCGAAGCTCGGGGAGGGCACACGACTCTCTGAGAAGCGAGCGGTATGACTCATCCAGACTCTCAAGCAGTCGTGTCTCCAGGAGCTCATTACGCTCTTGTTGGATGTCTGGATGGTCCGCAAGCGCTGCGTGGATATCATCACGCTGTAATGCGATCTGTAGGAGTCGAGTCGTGAAATATGGGTTCCCAGCGGCGATCTCATACACGTCGGAGGCGTACTTTGCTTCGAACCCAGATGCAGTCAGATATGAGCCAACAGTATTGACATCGAACTCTTCGAGTTCAATCTCTGTCACAAAATTCTGCGTCCGGTCGTAGAACCGCTCTTGGGCACCAACACAGACACTTCCACTATCGGAAAGCGCCGTCGCAACTGACCGGAGTGTCCGTGCAATGTCCTGATAGACCTCCTCGTCAATCTGAGCGCGGTCAAACTGATCAATAATCAAAACGCAGTGATCTGCAGCGTAGTGCGCACGGGTTTGCTCAATCAGCGATAGAATATCACCAGCAATGTCGGGAACATCATCCGTCTCAGTCGTTTGGTCGGGCTGGCTGAGTGCTTGGAGGGCAGCACCTGCGGTTTTCGTCGTCGCATCACCAGGTACCTTCGAGAGAATTTGGCCAGTCTTTGAGAGAACTGAGCCCAGCGAAACTCGCTCGCGAAGTGACGTCTCAAACACCCCAGGGTGAGTCTCTTGCCACGTTTGTGCGAGTCGCGCCCCGAACTGTTCAAGCGATTCTGGCTCTCGAACACGGTATGCTAAGACGGGGATGTCTTCGCCGTCACACCACATCGAAAACTGTTCCAAAAGGGTGGATTTGCCGATGCCACTTGGCCCAATAACCGGATAGAGAGCCGTCTCCTGTGGCGGGCTCTCTTTGAGAAGCGAAAGCTCCTCGTGACGACCAACGAATGGAAGCGATTGCACTGCGAAATAGTATTCTCGATTGATATAAACAAGCTCTGGTCACACTACCACCCCAACTCAACTCAACCCAACAGAGAGAGGGGCGAATGGCGAAATCATTTTCAGGGTCGGTTCAGTCGAAGTGAGTATCTTATGAGTGAGTCTGCCCCGTCGGTCTTTTTGCAGCCTGTTGGTGACGACTGGATTGGCTGGTTCGAAAAGACGGTTCACACCCCATTTGATTTTACGACAGAGCAACCACCAGACGAGCTCAAAGGATATGAGCAAGCCCGCATTTGGGGCTTCCCGGAGGGTGAAAAGAATGACTCGTATTGGGAACAGATCGCTCCGGGTGACCTCATCCTCTTTTACCGTAATGATGTCTTCTTCGCCGTTGCGACCGTTGCCGAGACAATTCAAAGCAAAGACGTCGGTGAGCACGTCTGGAATAACGCCGGCAGTAAGAACGTCTTCGTTCTTGAGAACTACAAGCTCCTTGGACTGCCAGTTGACCGACTGTGGGAGCTACTCGATTTCAAGTCGAATTTCCGACTGCAGGGGTTCATGCGCGCGAAACAGTGGCGCGTCCAGCGAATTCTCGAAGAAGGATACACGTCAGTTGCTGCGTTTTTAGACACCTACACCGTCTCAGAGCCTGCCATTCCAACGTTGGGGGCGGCACAGCGAAGTATCAACGACGAATGGGACGCTGAATCTCGGATCCAGCACGTTCTTGATCGGGTCCGTGATGTCGAGCCAGCCACACCCGAGGAGTTACTCGAGAAAGTTCGTAGAGAATCCCAAGAACCAGAGGACGAAGCGTTCAGCACGTACTTCGTCAATCAACGCGACGAAGCAGAGCTCGAAGGGAGTGAGGATCCGAATGTAGGCTACCTCAAGGCGGGGGTTGACGATGTCTGGCACCACGACCTCTCACAGCTTGCAGCTGGAGATATCGTCTTCCACTACCACGATGGAGCACTCGTTGCTATTTCAGAGGTGGTTGGAACAGCGAGTATTATCAATACGAACGGGTCGAATTCATACATCGTTCCCGTTCGACTTGCACGCCTCGGAACGCCACTCGAAAAAGCAGAGCTCACCAAGCGCGTAGTCAATAGCGACCTGGTATGGGGTGACCTTCCGTTTTTCATCGCCCCCAAGCAGGGATATCTGATTGATATCAACCGACAAGCAGCACGGACGCTCGTACACATTGTCTCTGGGAAGCAACCGAAAACTGCACTCGAGAGCTATCTCGAGTTCCCCACAGTCGATTTCGAACTCCCAGATGCACTCTACTTCGATGACGCAGCCTCAATTCGGCGTGATATCGAAGCCGCCCTAAACGCAGGAAAACACATCATTCTGACTGGCCCACCAGGGACTGGAAAGAGTAAAATCGCAAAGGCAATCGCAACACAAGCAACAGAACTCCAGGAAGTCGACGGATCGCGGTTCATCACCGCGACCTCCGATATGACGACGTACGATACCATCGGGGGCTATGTTCCCAATCGTGCTGCAGAGGGCGATGAGCTTGAATTTCGACCGCGGCAGTTCCTTCGTTGTTTCAGGGATAATGGCGTCCACAATGAGTGGCTCATCATCGACGAGATCAACCGCGCAGATATCGATAAAGCGTTTGGACAACTGTTCTCGGTACTCTCTGGCGACTCGGTTGAGCTCCCCTACGAGAACGAAGAGACAGTCACAATCGAATGGGTAGACGACCAGACGCCACCGGAAGAACGACGACGTATCGAAACCAGTCCTGATCGCTACCCGGTCACGCCGTCGTGGCGACTGCTTGCGACGATGAATACCCAAGACAAAACCTCACTCTATGAGATGTCGTTCGCCTTCATGAGGCGGTTCAATTTCATACACATCGGCTTGCCAGAGCTCACACAGGACGGCACAATCCGAGCGAGCCTCCTCGATCCCGATCAAAATGTTGGCTATGCTCGTGGGTGGGCAGGAAAATACAGCGGGCCGGGAGACTTCCGAGAAACCCTCGCGAACGGTCATGCGGATATCGCAGTCATTTGGGCCGTAATCAATCGCGAACGAGCACTTGGTCCATCAATTATCAAAGACATCACAGAGTACCTGACAGCATACAAAGGGAGCTTCCGGGAAGGCCTCACACGAGCGGTTATCGGCCAAGTCTTTCCCCAACTCGAGGGACTGCGCCCACAGACACAAGAGTCACTCCTCGTGGCGCTCGAAGAAGCCCATGATGTCGACACACACAGCGACCCAGTAACGCCGGACCTCAACTTCGAGACACTCTACCGAAAGGCGAACGACTTCTTTGGTGTCGATATAGGTCGCGACGATGACTAAGATCTCTCCAGAGGAGTTGATCAGCGAGGTCACGACAGAGTTGACTGCGTATCTCCGGCGTGGCCAGGTCATCAACCAGTCAGTCCTCGCTGACGCGCTCGATTTTACCAAAACGAATATCGACGACTTAGACCGGCTCTTGGATATTCACTTCGCGCTTGCGCCGGCAGTTGGAGAGTACACCGAACGGCTCCACCAAGAGCTGCGTGGCATTGCAACGACAACAACAGCTGAAACACAACGGAGCCGTGGCGATATCTCTGGCAGTGTTGACTGGGGGCTTACAACCAAAGCACGAGCTGAAAGTGGGTTTCATGATCGAAGCGTCTTCGTGACGCGACGGCGCGAAACATCCTACGAGACCCCAAAAAATCTCGTGTTGAAGAGTCTACTCGGTTACCTCTTCGAGCTCGTCGAAAACGAGATTGGAGCCGTCCACCCAACACGTCGAAAACAGACGTGGGACGACGAAGCAATCCAATCGTTCACGAGGATATATGAGTCGAACGTCCACCTCGAGCGGATCCCCACAGTCCCACTCGCACATCTCACCCCGCGGATGATCGACGCAGCACGACAGTCGCGTGAGTACCTCTACTACAAAGCGGCAGAGTTACTCGACACACATTGGAAGCTTCATCAACTGGACGTCACAGATCCCGCGGTACGTGGGCTTCTTGAAGAAACAGTCGCTGCACCAGACGGCGCAACGCTCTTCGAGCTCTACTGGATCTTCAAAATAGTGAGACGCCTCAGAGAGACATATCCAGAGCTTTCGATTCAACACGTCACAGAGGGGTCGAAGCCCGTTGCTCGTCTTCGTGGATCAACGCTCGAGATAGACGTCTATCACACCTCACAGGGGAATCTAACACTCACAGAACCCACAGACGGGCCGAGTACGACACCACGAAATCCCTACCTCACCCAACAGATCCGAGCGCATAAACTCCACCAGACGATTGTAGACCAGCAATCAACGAGACCACTCTTTAGCGGCACGCCAGACATCGTTGTCGAATTTTACGATCGCGACAATGAGACACAGGAGCGAACGCTGGCAAAGGTCGTCCTTGGAGAGGTCAAGTATACCGATCAACGCAGGACACTCTCAACGGGTGTGTTTGAACTTCTCGAGTATCTCATGCACGCACAGTATGACGGACAGTATATTGCTGACAACCCAGCCATCGATCTCGCTGGCCTCGTGTTTAGTGATTGCTCAGCATCGCTGCAGTCACATCCGCTAGTCGCGAGCGTGACGCCACAGACGCTCTACGAACAGGCTGTCGAAGACCAGCTCTCTATGTGAGCGGAGGACTGAAGGTGAATTCATGTCGTCCGTTATCATATTTTGAAATCATATACAGAATTTGTTTACAGTAAACAGATACAGGATTCAGATTCGATTTGGAAGAAGTGGACTACACAAGATCGTATGGATTCCCAAATCGATGAAATGATACAATTAGGGGCGAAGCGTAATTCTGCCTGTAATCCCAGACACGGAATACCGTCTGTTCACGTCGGGTTGTTTAGATAAGAACACAACTAATACAGAAGAAAACTATCTGACAATATGGCGTCGGAGGTTTCCTCTGTATTTGTTCCTGTTATTATCCTGATCGTCATCGAACTGAGTGGCGTCGCGAGAGAAATCGATCTCTACCAAGCACTACATGAAGATGGAGCAAATATTATTCCGTTTCTGTTTCCTGGTGAGCGTAATCTAATACCAAACTTAGGCCGATTCTCGTTTATTCATTCGTTGAATGTTTCTTTCTTGATTATTTCTACGGTTATTATATCATTAGATGGTGGGGTCTCTGTAATATGGGTTATTGCTCTACTCCTAGCTGTTTGGACTGTATTGCCGGTATTGGAAGTAGACGAGTACGAAACGATAATCAAACAGGGTGTCTCACCAAAATCAATTCGGAGGCACATGATGTACGGCCCTATTCTCATTAGCTACACTTTTGTTCATTTTACATTCTTGATTGAAGCTCAGGAATGGTACATCTCAGTCGTTGGACAGGCTCTGTTTGTTGGACTGGTTCTTGGCTCAGTTCCCCTCTTTCTCAGTCCTTTGGCGACAGAGCTGTCTGAAACATCAACACAACAGATAGGCAATCAACAGCCGAGAAGCCAAGAAAAGTAACGTCATAGTAGCTAAGCGAAAATCCGCATAGGGTCTCGAGAACGCTGCCACGACGTCAACCCGTAGGGGTCGTCTGGAACAGTTCACAAGGCCAATACAACAGTCGGCCCCGCCGTGCTGCAATCCCGAAAGGGACGTCAATAAGCCGAGTTCACGAGACAGGTGGAAGTACTCCTCCAGTTTAAAAGAGTGTTACGTCAGCCACCTTCACCTCGAGATTGTGTCAAACCAACGGACGATAGAATAAAAACATAGGCGACTAAGATAGAGGCAAGGGCATGAGGCCCTTTGCCAAGTGATTTCAGGAGAACCGGTCACGGATTGAAGCAAGTATTGGCAAAGGAAACCTCATGACACTCTTCAGACGAATCATCGTGTGTGAGATAGTTCACAGACACCTCTCAACCACTCCAGTGTTATCCAGAGACTCACCAGTCCGATGAATTACGGAAAGTCAAGGAGAAAGCCCCGTGCTTCAGCGCGGGGATGAATCCGACACCCCTTCCACATACGGTGTTCGACGTGTTGAACGGAT
>NZ_PSYY01000006.1:0-38054 GCF_003383025.1 Haloferax sp. Atlit-4N
GGCATGTGGACCTATGCCTGTCAACCCGACATCGTGCGCATGAATAAAGGTGTCTCTGAGAGATAAATTACTATCTGACTATGCAAGTCCAGGAAATGAAGTAATCGCTGAATTCAACCACACAGGTCAAACCGTATGGATACAAGCAGAGAGTTGAACCAACATTGGTATCGGTGTTCCACGTCGTAGCGCAATATATTGATTCATTGACTAGTTCGCGGGCGCCGAGCACCCAAGATCCATTTGCCGTGTGCGGCACGGTTTGCGTTTGAACGGTGCTACCGTGGACTGACATTGTTAAAACGTAGCTAACGACCTTGAGATACCGACAGCACGTTTTGGTCATTGACTGCGTAAGCCCAGACCTTCACCACAAACTGACAATCTCGAATGAAGAGACGAAGCCCAGCGCCCAACTGGGAACAATCTGCATTCGACAACTTTCCTCAGTTCGCAATGTGTGCTTCTAGTAAGTCGAGCGGTGGAACACGGCAATCAGTGCCGATTCAACGAAATCTCTCTGACTTTTGTATCCAAATTGTAGAGGGGGCAACCGCTATCGTAGTGTTTGAATACTGGTTATTGTACGTTCAGTTTTGTTTGAAACTGATACCGACGTTGGTGCCAATTGCAAAGAGATGGTTGAGAACGATAAAAAATAACCGAGGATTACTCAGCTGATTTCTGGACCGCATCGCAGAATGCTTCGAGAGACGTCAAATCGCCACGTATTGCTCGCTTGGCCAAGGTTCGAAGTTTCGATTTTGTCTCTGCGTTCTCCACGTACTCGACTGGTGACTTTCCGTCGACACGGGCTAACATCAGTACGCCCAGTTCGACAAGGACACTTCGCTCGAAATTGGACTCAAGCTTGCTGCCACTCTCGTACGCGTCCCAAAATGCTTCGGCAGTGGCTGTGTACTCAACACACTGTGTGTGGTTATACAACGACTTGATGAATAGGTGATTGAGCATGAACGAAACGTCGAAGACGGGATCTCCCCAGTGTGCCACCTCGAAATCTAAGAGCCAAAGGCGTCTTGTGCTATTCGAGTCGTCCACAAGGACGTTTTTTGGGCTAAAATCACCGTGGACCAATGTGACTCGTCGAGACCTGAGCCGTTCAACCTCTCGCTCTATCTCTCCAGATACGTCAGGATGCCGATCTGCGACAGTCTCGTGGTACGGTTCTAGCCGAAGCTGTTCGAACGGAGTGTAGTTGTTGAACTGTTTTTGTGTCGATTTGTTCCCTTCTGTGTGGCGGTGTGCAACGGCGAGAAAACCTCCGAGTGTAGAACCGACCTGTGAGTTTACGGTCCCCGAGAGGAGGTCAGACTTCCACATGCGGGCCGAAGTCGGTGCTGCTGTGAGTGCAAGCACGTGCTCATTACAGTCTTCGAGACGTACAGATGGTACGACGAGTCCACTAAAACGGGTCTCTTCGAGTATGTCGTTGTAGACCCGAGCGGCGGCCGCTTCGTTGTGCACCCGGTTGACATCAGCGGGCCAATCTTCCTCTACGTTCAGGTCAGCAAGTGGCTGTTTGACGACGAGTTCGTCGTCGTCCCAATTGATTCGAAACACGCCGTTTGAGACTCCTCCTCCGAGTGGAGTCGATTCGATTTCGACAAACTCGGGAACGACACCCTTGTCACGGAGATAGCTCACGGCCGTTTCAGTGTTGAGTTTCATTTTTCACTACTGGTTTGGAGCGATGTACGTGCCCGTATCGACGGTTCCGACCTTGTTTCGTAGCGTTCCGACACCTTCGATTTCGACTTCCATTACGTCGCCGGGTTCAACTGGCCCGATACCAAACGGTGTCCCAGTCGAGATGATGTCTCCTGGTTCGAGCGTGATGTATTTCGTAATCTCTTCGATTAACTCTGGTACTGAGAAAATGAATTTATCTCTTGATGAATCTTGCTTGATTTCTCCATTCACACGGAGTTGAATTCGAGCATCTGACGGAACTTCGTCTGGTGACGCCACGACTGGACCGACTGGAGCAGAGTTGTCGAATGCCTTGCCGCGGACCCAGTTCTGTTCGATCTCTTGGTCGTCTCGATTCGAGATATCGTTGACACAGGTGAACCCATCGACGACTTCCATCGCTCGGTCCTTGGGGACGTTACGGCATTGACGGGAGATGACGACACCGAGTTCTGCCTCGTAGTCAATGCGCTCTTTATCTTTTAATAGCGGAATTGTATCTCCATGACTCGCAACGGTATTTTTCGGCTTGAGGAACAAGAGCGGCCGGTCAGGGACATCCATTCCTGCTTCGGCAGCGTGGTCTGCGTAATTCAGACCCACACAGATGATTTTCGACGGGTCCGTCGGCGGACGTACCTCGATTTCATCCAAAGGGTAGGTTTGGTCTGCACAGGTGACTTTGTCTCCATTCAATTCGCCGTACTTCGTCGTTCCCGAGGGAGCGATGAATCTTATCCAATGCATCGGTATACGATTGTTCAAGCGTGTTAATTATTCTTCCGGTCAAGGTGATAGATACTTGAAAAAACACGGTCTCGCCGATGCACACGACATCCCCGAGAGACGAACAGTGACTGCATGTTCGTAATTCAAGCCAGCTGACGGTACGTGAATATCGATCAGTGGTTAGCAATAGTAACACTTGCGTCGATATCCACTCTTGCCAGTAGAAACGGGCGGAACGGTTGTGGATCTCTTTCACTCGGATCGATTGAAATTGCATGTGGTTACTATTACTAACACATCTATGCCGGTGCTTATTCGTGAGGTTTTGGCATTCCTGCGTGCCCCCACTTGTTGTTTCGTAGTGGACGGGTGAGCAGATTGCCATACTTTGCTCGCACTGGTACGGAAATTTAGCCGCAGTCATTACAAGATTACGGCCGTAATATGTGGCTCTCAAATAGAAAACACATTATTATCATCGGCTTGGCTGTCAATGATTCCCATTACAGATGTATTGTTGTAATACATTGGCAGAATTCAGACAGCAAACATTCCAGATACGAAAGTGGAGTCTAAACCGACGAATCTATCGCATCCCGGTAGTCACTCGTATTTCATTTTGACCTCGATGACGTTCGCTAAATTGGTTATCTTTGTCTGTAAGGACTTTTCGTACTCCCCACCGATCCGTTTTGTAGGGCCGGTTATACTCACTGCCCCGACGATTCGTTCGTCCGAGCGAACGGGAGCAGCGAGACATCGTATTCCTATCCCTCCCTCTTCGGCATCGACTGCGAACCCTTGTGACCGTATCGTCTCGAGTTCCGTCCTCAACTCGTCTTCGTCCGTGATTGTGTTCTCTGTTATCTTTGTTAACTTGGCTTTGTTGATGATTCGGTCCGCATCGTCGGTGGGTAAGTGTGCAAGGATTGCCTTTCCAACCGCCGAGGCGTGCATCGCCATCTGTTTTCCCGGTAAGTGGTTGTGAATCGCTTTTTCACCTTCTGAGATGTAGAGCAGGTAGAAGCTTTCTTGCTCTACAGACGCCATGTTCACCAACTCGCCAGTCTCTGCTGCGAGCTCGTCTACCTCGTCTTTCCCTTTTTGATAAAATGGAATTCGATCCCGTACGCGCTCGCTGTGCTTGAGAAACTTGAGCGAGGGTCGGTAAAGGTTCTCGTCTTGAACGAGATATCCGTGCTTGACCAGCGTTTGGAGGTGAACGTGAACCGTACTTCTGTTGAAATCTATCGCCTCAGCGACCGAGAGCGCGGTTCCCTCTCCTTCATCGAGAACATACTCCAATATCTCGAACAGTTTGTCGGCAGATTTGAGCGTGTGTTTCTGTTCTTGGTCCATACCTACCGCATTGCAACATGTGTTAATTATACTAACGCATTTGTTCATGAACCCGTCGTTAGAAATATTGACACCCTCTGCGTTCAGTCGAACACCCCGTCAAAGTCTGATTCAAGAAGGATGGATATCTCGCATCAACGCACCTTGGATATTTTGACACGTGTGAATTACTTGCAGTAATGGGTATTGTTTTGTATCTTTACTGGGTCGGTTCCTGACATGGAAATACGAAATTACGAACTATTTGAAGTTCCGCCTCGGTGGTTGTTCTTGAAAATCGAAACGACTGATGGAACCATTGGATGGGGAGAACCAGTTATTGAAGGGCGTTCGCACACGGTCAAAGCCGCCGTCGAAGAACTGATGGACCAATTCCTCGTGGGAAAGGATCCGCTCAAAATCGAAGCACACTGGCAGGAGATGTACAGGGGTGGGTTCTACAGGGGAGGTCCAATCTTGATGAGCGCACTGGCAGGCATCGACCAGGCACTGTGGGATATCAAAGGAAAGCACCACGATGCGCCAGTCCACGAACTGCTCGGTGGCGCGGTCAGAGATCGGATGCGCGTGTATCAATGGATTGGAGGAGACAGACCGAGTGACGTCGGCGAGGCAGCACGTGAGATGACCGACCAAGGCTTCACTGCGCTGAAGATGAACGCAACCGCTGAATTAGAGCACATAGACACGCCGGCCGCTGTCGACGAGGCGACAAACCGCCTTGCAGAAGTCCGTAACGCGGTCGGCCCCGACGTAAACATCGGCGTCGATTTCCATGGCCGAGTTTCGAAGTCGATGGCGAAACGTCTCGCAGTCGCGTTCGAGCCCTACGAGCCCATGTTTATCGAAGAACCGGTGCTCTCCGAACACCTCGATTGGCTCCCGAAGCTAGCCGAGCAGTCATCGACGCCCATCGCAACCGGTGAGCGCCTGTACTCTCGTTGGGATTTCAAGCCACTCTTGGAGTCTGGTGCAGTCGATGTTATCCAACCCGACCTCTCACACGCTGGTGGTATTACTGAGGTCAAGAAAATCGCGGCCATGGCGGAAGCGTACGACGTTGCGATGGCTCCACACTGTCCTCTTGGGCCGCTGGCCCTCGCGGCCTGTCTCCAAGTCGATGCGTGCTCATACAACGCACTTATTCAAGAACAGAGCCTCAATATCCACTACAACGAGACGATGGACGTACTCGATTACCTCGAAGACCCCTCTATCTTCGAATATGCTGATGGATACGTCGAAATTCCGAGTGCACCCGGACTCGGCGTCGAGATTGACGAAAGCGCGGTCAGAGATGCCGCGGTGGACGACTTACGTTGGCACGCGCCCACGTGGGAACACGACGACGGTAGCTACGCCGAGTGGTAGCCTGAACGGACCACCCAGCTAACCGGCAGGGGTGACAATCGTCGGTTTTGTGAATGTGTGGTAAATTTATTATATTGGCGTAATCATTGTTAGATAGGATTCGGCTGAGAGAGCACTATCGAATTCGAAAGAACCCCTCGCGCAGCAGGATCCGTGATTCACAATGAAAGCAATTGTTCAGTCTGGACCGGAGTCCATCGACGTCGTCGAACAGGAACGACCATCTATCGCAGCGGACGAAGTACTCATCCAAGTCCACTCAACCGGAGTGTGTGGTTCTGACGCGCACGCGTTTCACTACGAAGGAGGATACGAGTGGGTTCAACTCCCACGAATTATGGGTCACGAGTACTCCGGTGAAATCGTCGAAGTAGGCGACGATGTCGATTCGTTGTCCCTCGGAGACCGAGTCGTCGAAGAACCTACCCAAACGTGTGGCACCTGTTTCCAATGTAAGAGCGGTCAGTCAAACGTTTGCCAAAATTTCTCGGTGAAAGGGATGCACCGAAACGGCTCCTATGCCGAGTACACGGTTGGCAATCCCGAAAAAATTCACCTCGTTCCCGATGCGGTTCCACTGGAGCATGCAGCTATTGCAGAACCGCTCAGCGTCGCGGCCCGAACCGTTCTCTCCCAATCGAATTTGAAGCCCGGACAGACAGCGCTCGTCGAGGGGCCGGGACCAATCGGCACGCTCGTCGCATCGATTGCTGATTCTATCGGCGCGAAAGTGCTCGTCTCTGGACTGGGGCAAGACGAAAAATACCGGCTTCCATTGGTCGAAGACTTGGGTATCGAGACAGTCAATCTCTCGGAGAGTGACCTCAGCGAGGTGACCGAGTCGTTCACCGATGGAATCGGCTTCGATGTCGTCTTCGACTCGACCGGCCACCGGTCAGGCATCGAACTCGGTGTCGAACAGGTCAGAAAGGGGGGAGAGGTCATCGTGGTGGGGTTACCGGGCGATGCAAGCGAAATCGCGCTCTCGCCAGTGGTCCGAAGCGAGGTGTCTATCAACACGTCGTACGGGTCGTCGTGGGAGAACTTCGAGCAGGCACTGAACCTTCTCGAAGAGGGGGTCGTTGACGCCGAGGACATCATCGACACTTCGTTCGAAGTTACCAATCCAGAAGAGGCATTTTCAGCCTTTTTCAGGTCCGAAACCAGCAAACCCGTCTTCTCGTTCACCGAATTGAGCGATACCTGATTATCGCCCTCACAGCGTGCAAATCATACTGAGTAGCCAATTCAGCACGACGGACCGTGTCAATTTGATTGACTTTTTGCATCTTGATTCGCCGTATCCGACACATTTATTATAGGGTAAAATCATGACAAAGCATGGTTGAGGATAGCCAGCATACAGCAGAGAGTAATACTAATCGAAGAACCATCCTGAAATCGCTCACAGCCGTGGGCGTCGGAACTGCCTCGTTGTCTGGTTGTCTAGGCAACTCCGGTGGCAGTTCGGGAGGCGATACTGAGTCCGGAGGAAGCGACGATTCTGGTAACTCAGATTCCGATTCGAACTCGGGAGATGACTCCGGGTCGACGACTGGTTCGGAACTCGAAGTTCTCCACGGGTGGACAGGTGGCGATGGTGCGAAGGCAATTGAAGACCTCACCAGTGGATTCAAAGAAGAATATCCTTCGGTGCCGACGGACTTCAGGCCAATCGGAGGGAGTGCGAACACCAGCCTCAATACGGTCGTCTCGAAGCGCCTCTCGAACCGTAACCCACCGAGTTCCTTCGCAGGGTGGCCAGGCGAGAACCTCACGAAGTACGACGGTGTGTTAGGGGACGTAACAGACTCTGTCTGGAAGGAGGCAGGCTTCGAAGACACCCAAGTTGAGGAAGCAACAGAGCTGTGTAAATACAACGGAAAATACGTCGCAGTCCCGATTGGTTCGCACCGAATGAACTGCCTCTTCTACAACGTAAGCGTGTTAGAAGAAGCCGGCGTCGATCCAGAATCGCTCACCGGGATGGACGCTCTGTTCGAGGCCATGGACAAAGTTGCCGAAAACACCGACGCTGCGCCGATGGCGCACGCAATGAAAGCGCCCTACTCCACGCTTCAGTTGTGGGCGGCCGTGATGCTCGGGCAGGAAGGCTTCCAGCCATACATGGACTTTATTGGCGGCAACGGCGACGAGGCGGCACTCGAACGCGCGTTCGAGACGACAAAACAAATTCTGACCGACTACATCACTGACGACGCGTCTTCGATTGGATTCACCACGGCTAATCAAAAAGTGATGGACGGTGAAGCGGCGTTCATTCACCAAGGAAACTGGGTCGTGGGGATGTACAATGGTGCGGACCTGACGTACAACGAGGACTGGGGCTTCGAGCCATTCCCCGGAACGGACGGGATGTATGGCCTCCACCTCGACGCATTCATCTACACCGCAGATAACCCATCGCCGGAGAACTCGGCGAAGTGGCTTCAACACGTCGGCAGTCGAGAAGCACAAGTTGGCTTCAACGAGCTAAAAGGCTCAATCCCAACTCGGAACGACGTTGACCCATCGCAGTTCAGTGAGTACTTTGCAGAGACAATCAAGGACTTCCAGAACGCAGAACACAAGCCGCCGACGTTGGCGCATGGGCTTGCAGTCGGTCCGAACAAGCTCAGTGATTTGAAAGGCGTCATCACGAGTCAGTTCACCGGCCCCTACAACTCACAACAGGCCGCCCAACAGTTCCTGGACACGGTCTAAGACATCACCCATTATCTCACGATGCCATCTGACATTTCACAAGATACTGACACACCCGCGTCACTCAGCCGTGTTAAGCGAGTACTTGGCACGACCAGCGAGTCCGTGCGCTCGATGCACTTTTGGCTCCCGCCGTTTCTTCTCATGGGGCTGTTCGTGTACGGTGCGATTGGGTGGAATCTGGTAATCTCATTTACCGAGTACTCTGGTTTCGGTGACCCAAACTATTCGGCCCTCGGGTTCCAGAACTACGCCCGCGCATTCACCGACCCAGAAGTGATATTCGCCGTGCAGAACACGGTCGTTCTGACGGTTGGATTCACCGTTCTTAGCCTTGCGCTGGGACTGTTTCTTGCAGTCCTGCTCGACCGACAAGTCCGGTCAAAAGGGACGTTCCGAACGATATATCTCCTCCCAATGAGCCTCTCGTTTGTCGTCACCGGCCAGTTCTGGCTCTGGATGTACGACGTCGATAGTGGTATCGTCAATACGCTCCTGGGCGTCGTCGGTCTCGGCCCCTTCGACTGGGTTGGCAATCCCAAGTTAGTGCTGTTTGCCATCATGTTTGCGTTGATTTGGCAGTTTAGTGGGTACGCGATGGTAGTCTATCTGGCCGGACTCCAGGCAATCCCTGACGATCAGTTCGAAGCCGCAAAAATCGATGGATCGGGGACAGTAAACATGTACCTCCGCATCATCATCCCACAACTCCGCGGGGCGACTATCGGTGCGTCTGTCGTTCTCATCGCGTTCTCTCTTCGCGCATTCGACTTTCTGTTCTCCATCTTCGGTGGGTACCGACCACAGAACGGTGCAGACATCCTGGCGACGAAGATGGTCAGAGTTGCGTTCCAACGTCAAGAATGGGCGTACGGTGCGGCCATCGCGATGATTCTCTTCTCGCTCGCACTCCTGATTATCGGTCCATATCTGTACCACCAGTACAAACGAGGTGAAATCTAAATGAACATTCCAAAAGAGACGCGCTGGAACGCCACCTTCAGTCGAGTTGCACTGTACGCGATACTATTGCTGTTCGTGGGGTTCTACCTTCTGCCAATCGAGGCAGGGTTAGTCACCTCGTTGAAGACGAACCAGGCCGTGACACAAACAGAGCCGTACTTACCGCCTACGCTCGCAGGATTCACGTTGGAGTCGTGGCTTCAGGCCTTCGAACTGCTGAAAAACGGACTCATCAACAGTTTCGCCTTCGCCATTCCAGCGACCGTCATCTCGGCGCTGCTCGGGAGCATGGCGGCCTACGGTCTAACCCACACAAAGTGGCGAGGTCAGGCGCTGGTCCTCGCGTTCTTCATCGCGGGGATATTCATCCCGATTCAGGCGGCGCTGATTCCGCTCTCGAAGTTCTGGTCTGTGTACGTCCCGCTAAACGACCTGCTATCGTTCGTCTGGCAACTGCCACTGCTCGAACCGCATCACGCTGACCTCTTGGAGATAATCATCACCCACATCGGGTACGGTATTCCGATTTGTGTGTTGCTCTTTCGGTCGTATTACAAGGGCATCTCGACGGAACTAATCGAAGCCGCGCGTCTCGACGGAGCGAGTGTGACCACGATTTACCGTCGGATTGTGCTTCCACTCTCGTGGCCGATGTTCGTCGTTACGTTCATCTACCAGTTTACTGGTATCTGGAACGACTTGCTGTTCGCGCTTATTTTAGTTTCCAGTTCGAACAGTCCAGCGGCGCCAATTACCCTCATTCTTGCGGGGCTCGGCGAGTCGTTGACCGGAGTGAACTTCCCGCTCCGAATGGCAGGAGCGTTCATCACTTCGATTCCGACGCTATTGGTGTACATCCTCTTCGGAGAGCAGTTCGCGCGGGGGGTGGCGACGTAATTCGGTCACTGCGCTACACTCCCTGCTGACGCGTTCAGCCGACATGAAACACGGCAACACGATACGAACCGAACGAACAGACCAAGCGAAAACACTGATTCAGTACAAATGACAACGATAACGGAAGTTGAAGCGATAGAAGTCCTCGATTCAAGGGGGAATCCGACAGTCCGAACGACTGTTCGAACCGAAGATGCAGTCGGTGTGTTTACCGTTCCTTCAGGTGCGAGCACCGGGAAGCACGAAGCGGTCGAAGTCCGTGACGGTGCACACAGATACGACGGAAAGGGTGTACAGCAAGCCGTCGAATGCGTCAACGAAGAATTGGCACAGATTGTCGTCGGGAGCGACGTGACCCAACAGCGCACGCTCGACGAGCAACTGGAGGCGTACGACGGGACGACATCACTCGGAAACGTCGGGGCAAACGCAATTCTCGGCGTTTCGGGAGCAGTCGCACACGCGGCCGGTGACGCCGCCGCCGAACCGCTCCATCGGTATCTCTCGGAGAAGTACGGAGCTGAGCCATCCTTGCCGATGCCGATGGTGAACATCATTAGTGGAGGACTTCACGCGAAGGGCGGAATCGAGATTCAGGACTTCCTCGTCATCCCACGTCAGGCGACGAGCATCGCTGAAGCACTCGAAATCGTGTGGAACGTTCGAAATGCAGTTCGAACGTCGATTGTTGAAGATGGTCACCGACCGCTCGTGGCCGACGAAGGAGGGTTCGCACCGCCGATGGACACCATCGACGAAGCTTTCGAAATCCTGTTGGACGGTATCGAGCGGGCGGGCTACACCCCCGGCGAGCAAGTCGTAATAGCGATGGACGTAGCTGCATCTCATTTCTACGACAGTGAGAGTGAGACGTACCGCTTGGAGAGCACCAACCGGAAGCTAACACCGGACGAGATGGCATCGATGGTTGTCTCGTGGACCGAATCGTACCCAATCGTTTCTATCGAAGATCCGCTGGCCGAAGACGACTGGCATGGGTGGACACAACTCGCCGAGAAACTCGATGAGAGCGTCCAATTATTGGGTGACGACCTGCTCGTGACGAACCCCGAGCGGTTGGATCGGGCTATCGACGAGGGTGCCGCTTCGGCGGTTCTCGTCAAACCAAACCAGGCCGGAACGCTATCAAAAGCCATCGACGTAATCAGAACGGCACAGCGTGAGGACGTCTCACCGGTGGTCTCTGCGAGGTCCGGGGAGACCTGTGATACGACGATTGCGGACGTAGCCGTTGGACTCAACGCCGGACAAATCAAAATCGGGTCGTTGTCACGCTCGGAGCGACTCGCAAAGTACAACCGCCTACTGGAAATCGAGCAACGCGAATCGTTCGAACTCTCGAACCCCTTCTAGGGGATATCGTTCACTACCAGTTCTTTTCAGGTGGAACTATGTTCTCCAAGACGACCAGTACATTTCGGCGAGAGACGAACGAAGGCGAACATTGTCGTACAGATAGATTTTAGTATGTGTATTTGGTACCTGATAACTAGACTGATACGTCAACCAGTGTCGCCACAGTTGGGAGATAGCAGTGACATTCGGTGTTCGAGATGGTAACTCTGAGACACCCGTCAGCGGTCGGCTCCACTGTGGCAACTACTATTCACAATTCACATGGCAAACTTACAACTAAACAACCTCACCAAAATCTTCAACGAGGGTAGCGGTGGGGAAATCGTGGCTGTTGAGGATGTATCGATTGACATCAACGATGGAGAGTTCCTCGTACTTGTCGGGCCGTCTGGCTGCGGAAAATCGACTACCCTCCGGATGATTGCGGGGCTGGAGACAGTCACATCTGGTGAAATCAACCTCGGCGAGAAGACGATTAACGACGCACGAGCCCAAGAGCGCGATATTGCGATGGTGTTCCAGTCTTATGCGTTGTACCCACATTTAACGGTTCGAAAGAACATGTCGTTCGGACTCGAACAGTCCACGAACCTCTCCAACGAACAGATTTCGAGACAGGTCGAAGAAGTCGCAGAGATGCTGGGAATTTCGGACCTCATAGATCGGAAGCCCGGCGAGCTCTCCGGTGGGCAACAACAACGTGTCGCGCTCGGGCGCGCAATCGTCCGTGACCCGGAAGTATTCTTGATGGACGAACCACTCTCGAACCTCGATGCAAAGCTTCGTGGCCAGATGCGGACCGAACTACAGACGCTCCAAGACGACCTGGGGGTCACAACAGTGTACGTAACCCACGACCAGACCGAGGCGATGACAATGGGTGACCGAATTGCCGTGCTCGACGGTGGTGAACTTCAACAGTGCGGAACGCCGCTTGAGTGCTATCACAAACCCAACAATCAGTTCGTCGCTGGGTTCATCGGTGACCCAGCAATGAACTTCTTCGAGGCAGCTCTCGATGGACAAGCGCTGAATGGAGACGGATTCCGATATCCACTCTCCGAGGACACTATCGAGCAAATCGGCGACAGCGACCGCTTCGTCTTGGGAATTCGTCCGGAAGACATCGAACTACGTGAGTCGGAAGGGACCAAACACGACTTCGAGGTCGTCGTTGACGTTGTCGAACCTCGTGGCGACGAGAATACGCTCCATCTTCGTTTTTCGGAGCGGGAAAACGGATCCGAACAGTTCACGGCAACCATCAATGGGTTAATCGATATGAACGCTGGGGAGCAAATCACAGTTCGGATTCCGGAAGCCGCGATACACGTCTTTGATGCCGATACAGGCGCGGCACTAAGAAACCGGGAATTGAATGCGACACGCCCCAATTCGACAATCTCTATGGAATGATTCAATCAGCCTAAATTCTGTTCTACGGAGGGCTTCGACTGTCGAAGACTTCGCCCGAGAACGTGCGCGATCAAGACGAGTGCGTAGTAACTGATCACGAGTGCAAATACTGACAGAATTCTATACGACCCCCACAACTCGCTGATAAGTACCAGAACGGTGAAGATAGCAGTTCCGCCGCCGAACCAAGCGACGAGATACCTCGAGTGAACTGCAGTCCGTCGAACTGTATCGACGTGGAGCCCGGCGAGCAGCGACTGGTTTTCTACTGCCCGTACGATACCGACCGGAAGCAGGTATGCAGAAACCAGTAACACAATCAGAACGAGCGTCGACCCGAGTAAGACGGTGATGTTCATCTGGATTCCGGATGGCTGGGCCGTCGCAATACTGGCTCCATGCACCGTGACCACGAGCATGACAATCGGGAGCGCTAAGTAAGAGAGTGCGACGACCAGCCCGACGAGACCACGGTGCAACAGACGAGCGTACCCTCGAAATTCTGGAACAGAACGAGCGTTTCGTAGCCCTGATTTCTGAACGGTAATCAAGTAGCCGAGCAATAAGAGAGAGGCCGGAACGAAGAGTATCGAGAGAGGAGACGGAAACCAGTCTATTGTCGTAACGGCGGCGAAAGCACAAATGAGGCCCTTGATGAATGCCCCTTCGGCGTGAGGACCGCGAATCGGATAGCGGAGAATACTCCAATCCATGATTTCATATGTGAGAGCGCTTTGAAAATGCTTCCGCTCAGTTACGCTCCGTATCACTGAGCCACCAAAGTCGATGACGATACCACAATCTTATGGTAGTCTCCGAGAATATGATACCGGATGACATTCGAATCAATGCTTGAGGACTTCGAGCGGCGAGATTGGGAGACAGGAGTCAGTGGTACACTCAGATTCGCTGTTATTGGAATCGGATGGTGGACGCTCGAACAGGCGATTCCGGCCATCGAGGAGTCAGATAACTGCGAAACGACCGTTGCAGTGAGCAGCTCGACGGAGAAAGCAGAACGGGTCGTCTCACAGTTCGAGACGATCAGTCGTGGTCTCACCTACGACGAGTTCCACGACGGTGATGCAGCGGCAGCGTACGATGCGGTGTACATCTGTTCGCCCAACGCACTCCACTTACCGTACGCAAAAACGGCGGCGAGACTCGGAAAAGCAGTACTGTGTGAGAAGCCGATGGAAGCAAACGTCGAACGGGCCGCAGAGATGCGGGATGTATGTTCGGACGCTGACGTTCCGTTGATGATTGGCTACCGTATGCAAGTCGAACCGGCGATTCGGCAGAGTCGTGAACTGATTCGGAACGGTGCTATCGGTGACCCTGTTCTCGGACTCGGTAATAATTCACAGTCGATACTCGAACTAACCGATGACCCGAATCAGTGGCGACTCAATCCCGAACTCGCAGGGCGAGGGGCATCTGTCACGGACATCGGAATCTATCCACTCAACACTGCTCGATTCCTGTTAGATGCCGATCCTGTCGCGGCACAGGCGTTTATGCACTCACCGGACGGCCCATTCGACGAAGTACCGGATGAGCATACAGCATTCACTCTGTCATTCGATGACGGGAGCTACATATCGTGTACTGCGAGCCAAAGCGCACACGCCGCGACGAGTCTTCGAATAATCGGCACCGAGGGGGAACTGTACATCGAACCGGCGTTCCACTTAGAAACGAAGGTTCGGCTCACGCGGGGAACAGATATAATCGAGATCTCGCCACCGCAAGTCAACCAAATGACCGAGCTTTTCGATTACTTCGCTGATTGCGTGCTGAGTGGCCGTGATATTGGTCCCGACGGACAACATGGCGTGCTCGACATGAGAGCCATCGAAGCAGTGTACGATGCAGCGGCGTCGAAACGAACGACGTTAATCAAATAACCTCGTCTTCGTGACGCAGTAAAACTAAAACCGAGCGCTGGGTCTGCCAGCACGGCTATCTTACGGTCCAACATCATTCTGCGACTGCACCGACATCGAACAGCGATATTGAAACACCCGAACCATCCAAGGTTTGGAGATTTTTAGACTGAATCTGTTGGTAACCACCCAACACCCAGTTTACTACCAAGAGAGAGTTTTACAATTGAGGAACAATATTATATCGTTGGACGTCAGTCCCCACACATACTATTGAGATTCTATTTGTCGAAATCAAATGAAATCTCCTGTCATGATTCATAAAAAGTTTTATTATGACGTATAGATAGCTGATTGGTATTTTCCAATCATCGGGGAGATTTCTACCCCCAACATAATATTGATAAATATTTACAATACTGGAATGGTTGATTGCCGTGTCGAGCACTCTTTAGTGAGTATTCTGAAAAACCATTAATCCATCATTTAGTATATGATGGCATTGTATGCTGAGAGTTAGTAGATTTCCGAATAACCGCTGATATTCGAACTACACACGCCATTGCTTCCGGAGAAACGAAGTCAGAATGCAGATAACTCGCCATCAGATTTTATCTAAGCTCGAGATCGTCTTTGAGAAGGCCCGCACACATCCACTCTCCGAGGATGTGTCGACACACAGTTTCAGAGGATGGACTAGTTCCGTACCAATCATCTTGTAGCAGTAGAGTCAGAAGGAGAGTTTGAGAAGAGATGCCTTACTTTGAGGTACCTTCGAGGAGCTGTCGAGCGTACCGGTAGATCGGCGCACCGAGCCAATCACGTCCTTCTGCCATTGCCTCGAAGGTGACTCTTGCTTCCTCCTCGCTGAGGGCATCGCGCTTGACCAGCGCCCGGAGAACGATCGGAGATAGCGCAACTTCTGCACTCACTAGTTTTCGAAGTTCAGGAAGAGCTCTGTAGTCGTCGGTAATCAAGAACGCTGCATCCACCTCACAGACTGCAGCTACGCAGCTGGCTTCACCATCGTCGATTCGGCTCGTCACAAACTCACCACCAGCGACAGCAACAACGGTGAACTCGTCGGCCGTATCGAGGACGGCAGTGGCAGCTTTGCCATGGCGGTCATCGTACTCAGCAGTTCTTTGGAGTTCCTCAAGAACTGCCTCTGTGGTTGCGACGTCAAACTCGGTGACGAAGGCGTCGAGAACTTCGCCGACTGAAAGAGAGATGAATGCGCTCGTGTCTACAACGAGCATTTAGAGGTCTGCGAGTTTGTCTGCGAGTTCTTCACCACGATCAAGTACCTCTTTCGAAGCGCGGACGGCTTCGGCATCCTGTCGCCCGATAATCTCGGCAAGTTTCTCAAACTCGATGTGGTTATTCAGATACAGTTCGACAACAGCCTCACGGAAACTCTCATCAGACTCTTTCTCTTCGAGATACTGTCGGAGTGCTTCGATGAGAATCTCCGTTCGGTTTTTGTGAGTGACTTCGGCAGCGATGTCCGCGTGTGCTACTAACTCTTCAGGCAGTCGGAAGTTAACCCGTTTCGTGCTCATGTACATACATTGTATGTACGTGTTCAAAACTTTGTCGGCCTGCTCGTCGCTTGGTTACCCTCGCAAAGCCCCCTCAGATATCGTCAGAAGATTTGCAGTCCAGTTCTATAAGGAGCGAAACAGAGTCGACAGTTCTCACCACACCCGCTGCTATCCGAATAAGCGCTAGTGCTGCTGTCCAATACATTCAATACATCTTAGTACATCTGATATACTATGCCCATCAGCGCGGATCGCTTCGAGACCATTGACGACGGGAATGGTAACCCAAAACCGGGGACAAACGCCTACAAGCTCCTCTCGTTCTTAGCCCAGAATGCTGACCAAGCGTTCACCCAAAGCGAGATCGCCGAGCGGACGTCCGTCAAACCCGGCTCGGTTGGCCCGACTCTCGTCAGGCTCAGAGAACGAGGTCGCGTTGAGCATCGAGGCACGTACTGGCGCGTGAGTGACCACGTCTTGAGCCTTGACGCTGCAGCTAACCATGCTGCTGCTACAGCAGCGAGCCGCGAAGAAGAACCATTCGACTACGACGAGTGGCAAGAACACGCCGTTGACCCACGACAACAGCGTGACTGACACCAACCGCTTCCAGAAGGGCGACGTATTCTGGGCACCGGATCCATTTCGACGCGGCTCAAATCCACGCCTCTGGGTCGTTCTTGCTGCAGACTCGCTCCCGTATCCTGGCGAGGAGTATCTGTGTGCAGCTCTCACAACCAGTAATCTCCCGCGAAACTTCGAAGTTGGAGATGATTGGGTGAGTGGCAAAGACCCGACCAAGACCTCGTATTGTTCTCCATGGGTCGTCGCTACAATCAAACATGACGCCGTTGTCAATCCACAGGGACAAGTGACCGAGTCATTCGTCGACGAAATGATTGCAGAGTGCAAGCAGTATCTCGGCCCCCAGTAGTCTGCCTAAGTGAACATTCACCTACGTGCTTCACACAACGTCTGGTGGTGCGTTCGAATCGTTTGAGTTGAGGTATCACTCACGGCCGCAACACGCGCCTGCGTGAGCGGCCAGTCACGCTCCACAGCGGCCGTGTACACACACGCTGCAGCGACTGCATGTGGGTTCGCGCCACGATGAGCCCACTCACTACTTGATGTCTCGGCTAACGACCGTGCTCGTCGCCGAATCTTATCCGTCACGTCAAGCGCATCCGCCACTCGCGGAACGAACTCTACCGGTGTAACTGGCTCCGCAGGCAGCCCGAGTTCTGTATTGAGTGCGTTGTACGCTGACCGGACGCGCGAGTCAGCCACCCGTGCGAGCGGGACGAGTTCGGCGAGCGTTCGTGAGAGCCCTGCACATCGACAGGCTGCATAGACACTCGCAGTCGCGACTGCTTCCATCGACCGCCCCGGCAGCAGGTCCGCCTGTTGAGCGGACCGAAAGCACCGACAGGCTTGGTCACGCAGGCTGTCGGGGAGATCGAATGCGCCGGCGAGTCGCCGGACTTCGTCCAAACCGTGAGCCAGCCGTCGCTCGCGACTCGATCGATACCGACTCCGACTGTGCTGGGTGCGGAGTCGGGAGAGTTGCTGGCGTCGCTCACCCGAGATCGGTGACCCATTCGCGTCGACGTGTCGGCCGATTTCGGTCGCGAGGCCGTGGTCGTGTCGCGTCGGCGTTCGTGGTGCACCCACCCGCTTGCGCTCGTCGCGCTCGAACGACCGCCACTCGGGACCGTGGTCGATGCCGTGGCCGTCGATGATGAGCCCACAGGACTCACACCGTCGCTCACCAGCGTCCGTAATGACCTGGCCGCCACATTCTGGACAGGAGGCGTTTCCACAGGATTTGCCGCACGATTCGTCGAACTGTCGCTCGTAGACATCTCGTGTCGCCATCTCGAACACCACGCGACGCATCTCGCTGCGCCCCGCACCCGTCAGGGGCCGAAAAACGCCGTTACTGTCTCGAACAATTTTGATCCGGCTGGAGGTCACTAACTGACTGAACCACAAGGCCAAACATGATGGCAGGTCGATTAGCGTTGCAGGCTCGTCGTGTCACACAAGACGCGCCCTGTTCTGCAACGGGTGCGGAATCGCGTACCAAGCCATCTGCATCCTCCCCTTGATAATTCCCTCGTGGGCCTCGTGCCCACCGAGTTTCGTTCACTCGACAGTCGTATCAGTAAATCTCTGCAGGCCACGGTCCGTGGACTGTGTTAGTAGAAGTTTCTCACCAGGCAAACAGTTAACTGAGACAACAAATGACTGTCTTATATGAGTAGCTCACCATGGACCGCGAACTTTGCGACTGAAAAAAGCGAATGTGCAGCTGACGTCCAACGCCTCCTCAACAAGTATCCCCAGCCAGTCGTCTACGAAGTGATGAGCGAACTGCTCCGTCGAGAGATGCGCGAGCAGTTTGCTGGTGCGTACGCTGCGTCCCAGCAGTCTGACGACTGACGAGTACTGGTGACGTACGAAACCCACACCAACGACTACTCAGACAGATTACGCCGCCCAGCGTCGACACAGTTCCAACAGGGAAGAGCTTCAGACAGTTGTTCACACTCGCAGGGCAGGTCCCCTGTGTCATCATCGCCATTTGGTGGGCTACCACCGTCAGCGACGACACGCATCTGGACCGCAAGTTCGAGTATTCGTGGGCGAATCGCGACCGCAACCCGATGTTTACACGGGCCGTCACCGCTCGCATCAGCGGGACACGAACACGAATCGGGCACGCCGTCCTGAATCCGAACCCAGTACTCGTGAGCAGTCGGGTCAGCATAGCTCTCGTTGCGAACACGGACATCGCCGACATCGCCCTCGAGGAGTTCGAATGCAAACGCCTCGTACTGCGCCCGCTTGAGGACGCGCGTAGGTGGATCGAACTCTGGTAGTACAGGAGTCATGGTAGCCAGCGCGCAATGCGCGCACCCCTTCGGGCGCATGAAAAACTACGCTGTCGAACGGAGTGACAGGTGACACAGAATCAGGTCGGATTCTTTGTGCTGTCCTGTCCTGATTGTCCTGCAGTCAATACAGAGACCGTATCGAGCAACTGTGTTTGGTTTTCTCCAGATGTTATAGAGACATCTGTTCAATCAATAGATTTAATAATAAATGTGTGAACTCCACAATGCCGGGGTGCCTCTGTGTTAACACCGGCAACGTCCCTAATCCGGGTGCCCGGCCGGTTTAGGGTTAGTTGGGTCCCCTTTCCCAACTTTTCAGAAGTACATTGGCTTTAGATAGCTGTGCTGCAGTGGGTAGATTTTTGATGACAATACAACTCTAGTGTAGAATTTTCAAGAATATCTGTGCCATTGGTGGTGCTGATAAGCATGCTTTCTCGATGTCTCAGGTGATTCACCGCTGAACCTGCGAAAACAACACCCTGTAAAGTGTTCCTCAACACCCTCTGTCGCAGGGCAAGATATAGCTGACAAAGAGGTTCAACAGAGCCGCGACAGCAGAACCACAGATGAGAGATCTCAGACCACGTCGAGTGTCGACAGAATCTCTTCAGCCGTCCCACTAATCCGACCCAGTCGCTCTTGCAGCACGTCTGTCTCCTCGCCCTGCCACGCCGCGAGATAGAACGCCGACCCACTCGTGTCTAAGCCGAGATATCGACCGACCACGTACGCAACGGCCTCCGCTTCGACCTCGCGTTTCGCCCGCTCGGTTGCGTCGGTGATGTCGAAGTGCAAAATCGCGTGGGCGTACTCGTGGATGATCGTCGATGCGAGATCGGCACGGTTCGGCCGGTCCTTCACTTCCACGAGTGGGGTGAGGTCTTGGACGCTCCGCGACTGGCAGACGCCCTTCGCCTTCCCATGTCGCCACTCGTCGGGATCGACGATGCGGATGGTCACGCCGAGGTCCGACGCGATGTGAGTGAGGTCATCGACGAGCGTATCAGGCTCACCGGTCGCCGCCGTATCCAGCTTTGGGAGTGGCTCGCCCTCAGTCTGCGAAATGTCGAAAACCGGTGCAGGCTTGAAGCCCACGAGGCCCTCCGACCACTCTTCGGGTGGCGTCTCATCGTACTCACACTCGCTGTTTTCGTGATAGCTCGGTGCGTTCCCACACTCGGGGCATTGGGTCGTGATGATCGGCGCCCGAATCCAGATCGCCGACTCGCCTTCCTCAACGTATCGGTCGAACACCTCCTGCCACGTCCGGTAGCCAGCGACTTTCGTCGCCTCGGGGCATTGGAGGGTGATGAGGAGTGTGTTGCGGTGGGAGTAGTCGTGGAACTGGCTCTGGACGTCCAGCCACGCTTGAAACTGCTCGCTCGCCCGAGCGTCGTCGACGTCGGCAGCGAGGTCTGCAAGCCATTGTTCGATCGTGCGATGCATCTCATCGTGTCGCGTGTCGGTCTCGTCGAACGACACCGACGGGGAACTCGTTGTTGCCATTGGTTTCAGTTCTGATGCGTCCCTCCAGGACGCGCCGCACCCCTCTGGGGCGCACAAAAAACAGGCGGAGCGAACTACTGGTCGGTGTCCTCGCGCTCAAGGCTACGAAGGTACTGTCGACACTCGCCGAACAGGCCGCTCGCAGTCGCCTCACCGGTCGTGAGGTGACGAACCCACTCAATCGCCCAGCAGTACGCGGGATCGGACTCGCCCTTTCCGTGGATGTACCACCAGCGAGCGGCTTTGAGCACGACGAGTGGGTTTGTCGGCGGCCGTTCGCTCAGGAGAGACCACGTAATCGACTCGATTTCATCGGGAACGTCGGCTCGGGTGAACTCCGAACAATGCACGAGTTCGAGATCGACTGGAATCTCGTCGATCGAGACGTCAGACTCTGTTTGTTGGCGACTCATGGAAATCACGTCACACGGACTGTGTCTTCAGCCCGCACCCATCACGGGCGCAAAAAATCTCGATGTCGCGCTAGTACCGACGGGTCTCTCGATCGACGCTATGCGAGGTGCGACACCTCCTCCGGTTCGGAGTCGTCAGCGAACTCGTTGCGCTTGACTGGCGTCCAGTCTTCGGTCGTGGTTGGTGCCCACCAATCGACGTGGTAGTCACCCGGTGCACCGAGAATCTTAACTTGTGCTTCGTCGTCGGGAAGCGGCCGGCGAAGTTTCTTGTCAACGTGGAGATTCCACGTCGTCGTCGCGTCGAATGTGATGATGACCGCCTCATCGTAGCCACGCGACTCAGGCGACTCACGGCACGTCACGCTGGTATTGCACTCTGTGCAGAACACCCCCTCGAAGGGAATGTGCGTGAACGACTCAGTACCACACACCGGACACCACAGAAATTCGAACAGCGCCTCGTCGTGACGGAACACGCGCTCGAGACTCATCGATCATTCACCACCGTTGCAGGTGTCACGAGCGGCTGGTGTGGGAAGTGAGACAACTCGGCTGCTGACGTTGGAATCAACATCTGTTACTGCGCCTCCGCCCCTTTGGGCGGCGCAAAAACAACGCCGTAGTGTAGACCTGCTGAACGCGCAATAGAACTGAATGAGGTACCCTGTCGTAGGTCACGAATACAATCGTGAAAGTGGCAGAGTGAGAGTACATTTCGTCTGTCTTCCTGTGGTGATTGCAGAGTAGTATCCCAATATGAGTCCGGTGCGACACACCACAGGAAGATTTACTCTGTGTCTACTGCTAACTCCGCGAGGACGTCATCGTGTGAGGTCGTTCGAACGCGCTCGACAAACGCATGTGCAGCGGCGGCAGTTGCAAACACCGACGCATCGTAGCCAACGCCCCACCGAACACAGTCCACTCGTCGGTTACCACACCACCGGACAGCGGGGTGTACTCGACACGATAGCTGTCAGCCGCATCGTCGACGACGATTCGAACAGCAATACTACGATCAGGAAGCGGCTCTCTCAGGAGTACCATTGGACACAGCGTCGACTCAGTAATGGACATCAGCGGGAACGATCCACAGATGGTCGTTCGACCCGACGAGCTGCTCAAGCCGCTCGCGATGCCGAACCCCGTCAGCGAACTCGTCGTAGAGGTACACCGCCGGCCCGCGGTACGCCCCGAGATTGTGGCACGCATGCCTGACGAGGTCCTCATCGCGCATAATCGCCGCAGCGTCGAGGTCGTCAACGCCCTCTCGAACACGCTCGAGGTTTCGCTCAAACTCGCGTGTCGTCGCCTGCCACCCGCGCTCAAGGAGCTGTTGTCCGTCTTCTGAGCCAACAGGCTCTGCAACCGGGAGGTCACCCCACCGGTCGCTGCCGGCGACCGTTGTCGAGTCGTCATCGAACGTCACATAATAGTCGAACACCGCCTCGGCGTGCGGGGCAGCACCCACCAGTTGGTCGAATACGTCAGCGGCCCGCGAGAGGGCTTGGTCTGTTGTCGATGCAGTCACGAGAGCATAGATTACCTGGTGCATTCGTCGTCACCTCGCCGACTCAGGAGTCGAAGTCTGTCCGACCCCCTGCGCCGGCGCCCATCGCCGGCGCACACAAACACAACTCACTGCGACACACCAGAGATCACGAGTACGGGTGCTCTCGAGACGGTGAAAGATACCTCACGCTGGTACTGTTGAACTCACCGACATGAAACCGGTCATTCTTCTCGAAGCCAAGTGTGGACGGACCATGACGGAACTCGTTGTTTGCCATCCACGCAGCAAACCCTCCTTAATTCGCTGTTGGGCCATATTCCCCTCAAGCTTGGCGAACACACAAGCAGTTGGAATAACGCGTCTGGTGGGGTCATCATCGGAACTTCCTCAGGATATATCAAATCGATTGCCGGAAACACCTGATTTTAGTTCAAATAAATAGGAGGATAACTGTGACAAGCAACTTCTTAGATCGCAGTTCCATCTTTGGTCTTGTCGGTGCGGTCGTGATCGTTTCTGGCGGACTCATAGCTACTCCGCCAACGGGAATGACAGAGACTGGTCTGACCGCGACAGCAGTCTTCCTTGCGACACTTCTTCTGTGGTTGATTCGCGCTGTTCCATATGTGATCTCAAGCGTCACTGCAGTCATGCTCCTCTATGCACTTGGCGTCTCAAATTCCGTCCAAGATGCTGCATCTGGGTTCTCTTCTTCGCTCGTTTTCTTTCTACTTCTACTCTTTCTGTTGGGGAACACGATTTCCGAAGTGAATCTGGATACCCGACTCGCAGACCGCCTCCTTGGGACCAAAAATTCCCCAACGCATGCACTTCAATCGCTAACAGCGGCACTACTCTCTCTTGCTGTCTTTATGCCCTCTGCTGCGGCTCGGACCGTGACACTAATTCCTGTAGTTCGTCGTCTTCGGACCTCTTTTGATCTTTCCTTCAGTTCTGACTTCTCGCAAACTGCTTTCTTGATCCTTGGCCAAGTAAACCCACTTGCATCCATTGGACTCATGACTGGCGGTGGTATGGCTGTAGTCACTGCTGGACTCATTCACTCGCTCGTCGGTCCCCTCACGTGGGTGGAATGGGCCCTATACATGGTTCCTCCTGCAGTAGTCCTATATCTGCTTGGTACTGTTTCCGTTTTCGCGCTCTATCCGCTCAGTTATCCAGATATTCAGAAACCGATGACAAAAGATACTGCTACTGGCTTCAACCGTGACCAACAGATCGTTGCCACTGTGATGTCCGGAACCGTCCTTGCGTGGATTATCGGATCTTTCCTTGGGATCCCTACCATTCTTCCAGCTGCTGCGGCAGTCCTTATCCTTGGACTCCCCAAGATCCGAATTATCCGTGCAGATGCTGTCGAGGACGTGAGCTGGAACGTGCTCTTTCTCATCGGTGCAATGTTTTCTTTACTTGAGGCACTCACGAATACGGGCGTTGTGGAACTGCTTATCAACCAGACCTTAGAGACAATCCCGCTTCACGCTCTCCCCACGTTCGCAAGCATTGGTATTCTTCTTCTGGTCGCAGTCGCCATTCGTACTGTGTTCTCTACTGGGTCTGCGGCGCTGCTCGTTGTTGTCCCTTTCGCGCTTCGGATTGGGGAACAACTGGGTGTGAACCAACTTTATCTCTCATTTGCACTGCTCATCGTTATTGGTGGAACGACGTTTCTTCCGTTCAACACAACCTCCGCCCTGCTTGCGTACGAAGAGGGGCCACTAAAACAGAGAGAGGTTGCTAAGTTCGGCGTCGTAACACTCCTTCTCTCATTAGGAGTTAGCACTACCGCATGGCTATTCTACTGGCCGTTTGTCTCAAGCGTATAGAACGCCTGACCCTCCATCAGGCGTCGGTGTGTACGCGAGACCGTTACGCTCTCTACCGTGTTGTTACCGTTGACGCTGGCCTCGATCGACATTTTTCCTTTCGGATGTCCCAACTCAACCGTACCACTATCGGGGGCATCTGCGACCTGATTTGGAATCGTCCCCTCAAGTAGTGTCGCGGCTGCAGTACACGATGCACCTGTCACAGCATATACTGGGTGAAGGTACTGCATGCTCATAATTCGAGCTGTAATATCGATTTCCGATTCAGTAACGTGGCCTACGGTCGCTTCGTAATCGGTTGGCGGCGCGACGAACGCTATCTTTGGGAAGCCAGGCGATTCGACGGTTGCATCCTCAGGAGAATCGACGATGCCGAGATCCGTACACACGGTCGCTCGAATCTGCTCAATCCGGTCAAGGAACTCAGGATTGTTATCGATGTCTTCGGGCAGCTCCGTGCCAGTGACACCGAGGTCAGATGCTCGGACGAAAACAACGGGAGTTGTAACATCTAAGACCGTCATCTCGACAGACCTTCCATCGACATCAAGTGTCGTTACCCGTTCATTGAACGGAAAGAGTCCTTTTTCAATTGTGCTGGCCGGATCGTAGAACGTCGTGTCAACCCGAGCGCCAGTACCAGGAACACCGTGGATCTTGTGATCGCCCACAGTAGCTGTACGACCGCCGACGACTTCGAAGGATTGGTCGATACGTGTCTCTGTGTTCTTATTATAGAGCGTAACTGTTGTTTCACCGTAGTCGGGGACATCGATCATATTTTGATCGACAGCGAACGGTCCAACGACAGTCGTCATGTTTCCGCAGTTCCCTCCATAATCGATGGTCGGATCACGGACACTGACCTGACCAAATTCGTAGTCTATGTCAATGCCATCTCGATTACTCTCTTCGATGATCATCAGTTTGGATGTCGTTGATGTTCCACCACCAAGTCCATCGATTTGACGCTCATCAGGACTACCGAACAGCGAGAGGAGTGCTGTATTGGTGTTCTCTTCTGGGAGTTCATCGCGAGCGACGGCAACTCCCTTGCTGGTGCCTCCGCGAACGAGGGCGCACTGTAGTGAATTCTGATCCATTTAAGCGTTTGTGGTTGAGCCGAGTTGTTGTTTCAGCACCGGACCGAGGTACGGCCCGACGATGATCACTACCGTTGCGACGATCAGCAGCAGTCGAAGGGGGGTTGCGAAGAAAATATCCAAACTTCCGTTGCTAAGGGAGAGCGATCTGGAGAGGTTTTCCTCCGCAATGGGACCAAGAATGAGTCCCAGAAGGAACGCGACGATGGAGTAGTCGTACGACTCCATGAAGTACCCGACAATCCCCAATGCGAGCACGACGAATACGTCGATGTAGTTCGAATTGAGCGAGAACGCGCCCAAAACGGACAGCACGATAATGATGGGAATAATCACAGAGGTATTCACCGTCGTCAAGTAGCCTGCCCACCGAACTACGAGGAGGCCGAGGGCAAAGACAATGAGACTACATACGACGAGTGAGACGAAAATCGAGTATGTGAGATTGATCTGTGCGCCAAAGAGTGCTGGACCAGGGCGGATCCCGTGAAGCATGAGTGCACCGATGAGGACAGCGGTTGTGGTGCTCCCAGGGATACCGAACGTTAGTGTCGGAATCAGCGATCCACTTACTGTCGCGTTGTTTGAGGACTCTGTGGCGATAATACCCTCTTCGGAACCGTTTCCGAATTTTTCGGGATTATTAGATGCACGTTTTGCTTCGCCGTACGCGATAAACGTTGAGACAGACCCTCCGGAGCCTGGAACTGCACCAATAAGCAAGCCGATGATGGATGACTTGATGAGCGTGAAGGGTTTGGAAAGGACCGTCCGAATACCCGACCGGACGCTCCCTCCGATGTCAACATCTCCACCACGCGAAATCGTCCCGCCCTGCTTACTCAGTCGGAGCATCTCCGAAACTGCGAAAATCCCAATGAGGGCTGCGACAAAACTGATTCCGTTGTGAAGACCGAGCTGGCCAAACGTGTATCGCTGTGTTGGGAGCATTGGTGCGATCCCAACAGTTGCAAGCATCACGCCGAACCCGCCCGCCATTGCATCTTTTAGGAACGATCCTTCAGAGACGACCATGATGAGCGAGAGTCCAAGGACTGCGACTAAGAAGTACTCAGGCGTCCCGAACAGGAGGACGATTGATACGAGTACAGGAAGGATTGCGAGAACGGCCACTCCACCGAGGAAGTCACCGATAGCTGAGGAAACAGCTGAGATAGTAAGTGCGTCAACGGCACGTCCAACTCTCGCCATCGGATAGCCTTCGAGCGTCGTCGCTGCTGCAGACGCAGAACCTGGAACATTGAATAGAATTGCAGAGATGCTACCCCCGTACATGACTCCATTGTATATTCCGATGAGGAAGATAATCGCGGTGATATCCCCCATCTGGAGTGTGAATGGTGTCGCAATTGCCAAGGTGAGTGCTCCTCCGACACCGGGAAGACCACCGCCGATGATACCAATAAAGACACCGAGCGCGAGGAGCGCAATCCCCGGCCATGAGACAACCGTTTCGATTGCGTGGAAGAGTATGCTAAGGTCGACCATTTAGAGCCCTCCAGTAACAATATCAAGGTTCATGAGCGCAACGAAGACATAGGCAACCCCAGTAAGTGCGATGGTGATAATCGCGGTTACCCACCACTTCTGACCCGTGTAGACGAGGTAGGCGAGTGCAAAAACCGGAGTTACCCAGAATAGCCCAACGGTGTACCCAAGTAGGATATACCCTGTAATGAGCGTACCAAGGACTAGCATGCGGATTAGGTTTTCACTCTCCGTAGTATCTTCACTCGTCTCCGTCCCTGACGTCGACGACTCATCGGTATCAGAGCCGCTGAGTACAACAGCGTCATCTTTGGTGAATTCGTAAGGGATGATGTTGTTTAGGACGCGAAGCGCGGCTGCGACCAAGACAAGTCCGGACGCAGCCTGTGGAAAGAGACGCGCTGCCGGTGGGAAGTCGTAGGCTGTGACGAACATATACACGGCAAGTGTGACTAGTAGCGCGGCGAACACATGCTCACCGCGGACAGTATCCGTGAGTCGATCCATCACCGATGATTTGGATGTGCTCATTTTTGGATAAACTCATTAGCGGACTCAGCCGCCGTTTTTCCGTACACGGCCGCGTTCGTTTGGCCAGTTCCACCAGGGTAGTTGTCGAAGAACAGTCCACCGGTGCTGTTCCCAGCAGCGTAGAGTCCCGGAATCGTCTCGCCGCGACTGTCGATGACTTCTGCGTCGGTGTTAGTGCGGACACCACCGAAGCTGAACGTGATACCACCAGTGACGGCATACGCGTAGTAGGGGGGCTCATCAATGGGGAGTGCCCAATTCGTCTTCGGGGGTGTAACGCTAGTTGCTTCGTTCCCGTCGAGAACCTCTGGTTCAAACTCACCTGGATCGCAGGCAGCGTTGTACTCTTCAATGTTTGCAACAGCTGTCTTGGGGTCGCCACATCCGACTTCGTCCAGAAGATCGGGGAGATTATCCGCGATGGTGGGATCCGACGGTCCAGTTGCGCGGAGGAGATCGTGAACCTTCGAGTCGACGACAATGTACGCGACGTGATTTGGTTCCTCAAAGATGAGACGGCCAAACTTCGCGTAAGTATGTGCACGAGCGTCCTGACCTTCGTCAACAAACCGTTCTCCTTCGTCGTTCACGATGACGCCGTACTGGTAGCCATCGACACGATTTGCACCACCAGCGACGTCCGGGCTAGCAGCGTCAATAAGTGCCATATGGGCACCACCCCACTGACCGACGAGATCAGCACCGATATCGCTGGCTGCTTCGAGTGCTTCGCCAGTGTTGTATCGACTGCCACGTACCTTCATCGCGTCATAATCACGTCCATAGTACCGAACGCGCTTTTCGTCACTCGAACTGTATGCGCCGGCTGCAAGGACAACGGCATCAGCCTCAAATCGAACAGGGCCATCGTCAGTTATCGCATCCACACCGACGACGCTACCATCACTATCTCGGTAGAACCCACGAGCTTCAGTCTTGAAGTGGAAGTCTGCACCTTCGTTTTCAGCAGCTTCAGTGACAGTGTCAACATATTCTTCGCCATCGAACCACGTGCGCGCCACGGTATACCCAACGGCAAGCGGTTCCATCTGCCAGTCAACGCCAGCGGAACCGGTGAGCCACTCAAGGGTATCGCCGGCGTTTTCGGCGAGATAGCGAGCGAGGTCCGGATCTGCCCGGTCACTAGTCTGATCAAGAATATCTTCGTAGAACTCGTCGGCAGTGTAGTCTTTGATGTCGAACTCGAAGCCATACTGCTCAAGGTCAGTCCCAACGGAGGGAACACGGAACGATTCGCTGAATCGAGTGTGTCCGCCCTGATGTTCACGAGGAGCTTTCTCGAGGACGGCAACAGTACGGTCAAGTTCCGCAGCGCGGAGCGCGGTCGCGAGACCAGCGGTACCACTGCCGACGACAACAATATCGTAATTGTACGTATTAGTGTACCCAGATGCGTTCATTGTAGGATTTTGTTGATGCTTTTGAGTGTTATTCGCCGCGAAGCTTCGACATATTGACTTTATCCGGGATTGTATTGATGGAGTTCACTAAGGCCTTCTTAGCGCGTTCGTGAGAACCATATTCGACAATATTTCCAGTCTGCTCTGACCAGGTCTGCACTTCATCGGTTTGGAGTGCAGCCTTAACACCCTCTGCGAGGGTATCGCGGACATCCGTAGGTGTTTCAGGCGGGAGGAACATGCACCGAGTGAGCTGGCCGATGTAGTCGATGCTTTTGAAACCGGTGTCCGACGGGGATGGTGCCTTAGGGAAGACAGAACTCCCCTCACTCGAGAGAATCGAGACAACCTCGAGATCGCCCGATTCAACGGCACTCTGCGCCGCAGTGTCAGTAGTTGCGACGACGGGGACTTCACCGGAAACAGCCGCTTTGATCGCAGGTCCAGCGCCGTCGTAAGCGACATATTGGTTGTAGTTCAGACCGTAGTCATTCTTCATCACGATAGCAGCGAGGTTGACGATGCCACCGCGTCCAAGCCCTGCGAATTGCTTGAGATCTCCAGACTGGTAACGGTTGACGAGATCTTTGAGGCCCTCAATGTTATGCTCTGGATTCGCAAAGATTCCGTAGGGCGTCCGGGCGTACGTACAGACGGGCATGAGCTTCGTCATATCCCAATCCGGCTGGTGTACCAAGTAGGAGATCGGCGTTGACGGTGGGTTGAATCCACCAAACGTGTATCCATCGGGCTCGGACCGAAGGATCTCAGCAGCCCCTTTCAGCGAGGCAGCTCCTGGTACGTTTTCGATTGCGATCCCAGAACCCAGTTCGTTGGAAACTTGGGGCATAATCTTCCGAGCGTAAGTGTCGGTACCGCCGCCCTGACTGAAGGGGACGATATAGGAGAGATCTTCACTAGGGTATTCGCCACCGCCACCCTGGAGCTCACTCTGGACCGCACTACAACCTGAGAGTGCTACGGTTCCGGCACCAGCTGCGGCCATAAAGCCACGGCGTGTCATACTGGCATTGGTGTCATGTGCCATGCACCGGACGATTGGGGTTTGACTAATAAGGTTAACGATGATGAGGATAATGAAGCACTACTGATTGTATTCACGAGAAGTGACGCTACTGGTACTCTAATCGCAGCTGGAGTTCATTTGTCACGCCCAAGAGGAAGTTCGGAAGCTCAGATCGGAATCTCTCTCCTTTGATTCGATGTGCAGGTCCCGAGATACTCACGCCACCGATGACGGTGTCATTACTCAAAACCGGCGCACCAACAGCTCTCAGTCCCCCGATAGACTCCTCGTCACTGACTGCGTATCCGCGGTCGCGTATCTTCTGTAATTCGTCAAAGAGAGCCTCTCGGTCTGTGACCGTGTTTTCAGTTAATGCCGGGAGGCCGTGCTGGTCAATAATTTCTATAACACGACTACGCGGAAGATGAGCGAGAATAGATTTACCTGCCGAGCTGGCGTGCAAGTTTATTCGCTTCCCAATCCGAGAATCAGCCCGTACAGCATTGTTCCCAATCGCTGTATGGATGTATGTCCCAACACCATGTTCTTCGACAATAAATTGAGCTCGCTCACCGGTTTCTTCGGCTATTTCTTCGATTTTCGGAATCGTTGTTCGAAACTGCTGGTCTCGGATCCGGACGTCCCCACCCTTGTCGAGAAACGCCATCCCTAGCTTATAACTTCCGTTCTGTTTGGTGAGGTAGTCTTCGTTTTCAAGCGTCTTGACATACCCATGAACAGTACTCCGCGCGAATCCGACTTCATCGGTGATTTCGCCAATAGTAAGCGCATCTCGTTCCTGAATTATATCAATGATTTCTAAGGCATTTTCAAGCGTCTTGAGAGAGCGACCAGATTCATTCCCGGGCATATTAGACCATTTCATCAGGGGAGTCAAAAGTGTTCACGATTTGTGAATCCTAAATGAGGCTTATTTCATACTCAGAGAAGCCGAATTGGGAGTGAGTAAGGCAAAGAGTCGTTTACAGGGAGGTTCAGATATTGTGAATTATTTTGGAGAGAATGGTGTGGTTTAGTCTCGATAGAGACAATCCTTGAACCATTAATACGGTGATTAGCGATGGTATTGGTCCAGATGCACCCATATTTGAGGTTTTACGATATTCAGCCCTGTAAGTTGTACTATGTATGATAAAAAGAATATAATTTTCACCCATTTATCTAAGGAATTTTCTCCAAGAGGAATATTCCATAGTGATTAAAATCGAATCTAACTTGCGCGCGGTATCCGATCATGGCCGAGCATAGAGATCGGAGCACATCTGAGTGGCAAGAATTTCGTGATGAATAGCATCTTGCGAGCACTGATGGGAACTCTCATTTTCAGAAGAACAAACTATAGTACTGTAATGGCAGATACAAACTCAGTCTGAACCAGATGGTTTCGGTTAGATTCCTAGAATCCTAGTGGAATCTGGCCATAGTTCCAGCGTCAGGCGTTCAGCTCAGGTCCGTACTGCGGTGTTCGACACACGGAACACTGCCAGACCGGCTCACCAGCCCACGCTGCGGGTGGGCTGTCGTCGCATGAGTCGAACCGATGCGGTGTCTGCTTACCACACGACTGACAGCGGAGCCGTTGCCGTGTTGGCGAGGCCGACGACGACTGTGACGGCGAGATATCAACAGACGCTCGCCGAAGCGCAATCGCCGGGACAACCCACGTCTCTGAATCCGAGAGCAACTGCTCACGACGGGAGTCCTCAGTAATCTGCGTCCCAGCAGCGTCGTACCATCGCGAAAAAGAACCCTCCGCCGAAGGAGAAGCGGACCACAACGAGACTGACCGTGCTTTCGCTACGAACCCACCCGCACGCGATCCAGTCGCTGGGACAACATCCGGGAGGTGGCCCCATCGCGTTCGAAGTGGCTCCGCAATCGGCTGTTCGAGCGCTGCAACAAGTGTACACTCATCAATGGCTGACGAGTGGGAACGCTGCAGTAATCGTGTGGCTGCAGTCCCTTTTGCGAGTGCACCCCGCGAAGACTGTGACGTAACGAGCAGGCAGATGATGCCGTGGAGTGATTGCTCGCGGGGGTCAGAGGTGCTGTCTGGGACCGAGACATCCTGTTCGAGGCAGAACCGACACTGGCTCTCGGTCCGAGGAATGGCCCGCTCACAGGTCAGACAGGTGACCGTATCCCGGTCGTCACCTGCAGGGTAGTTACGCTCCGGGATTCCGTCGCCGTACTCGGCATGGTCAGTTTCCAACTGTAGGTCCGGAAGCTGCGTCGCTTCGCCATACGGTCGAAACTCCGCGGTCGGGTCACGGTAGGGCGGCATACCGCGTCGTGGTCGTACGTTCCGATATAAACGTTCGTCCAGCAAGGCCACCCTGAAACCCGACTGGAGGCCAACAAACGTATATGTATTCTCAAACTAGCTGCGGACAGCAAAATGCGCGACTTGACCGGGTTCCAACGCGATCTGCTGTACGTCACCGCCGGCTTGGATGAGCCACACGGACTCGCAATCAAAGACCAACTCGAAGACTACTACGAAACCGAGATCCACCACGGCCGGCTGTATCCCAACCTCGACACGCTCGTTGAGAAGGGACTGCTCGACAAAGGCGAAAAGGACCGCCGAACGAACGTCTACGCGATCACAGCCAGAGGTCGCCGGGAAATCGAAGCCCGCGACGACTGGGAACAACAGTATACCAGCGAACTCACGGAATAACGTGAGAAATCAAGCCAGATTGTTAAATTTTCTCGCCAGAGTCAGAAGTACGAACAGTTTTGACTGGGTTTTGGATGTTCTCGCTGAGAGTTGTTCTCCTGGATCTGTTGAAACCCTCTTCACGTCTGGCGATTTGCTGAGAGGCTAGTTTCTAACCGGATCGACGAGCAGGTGGGAAGAGTGTCTCTTCTCAATGTCAACGCTGCATTTCAACAGCTGGTACACCAAGAATGTGGAACACTAGACCGAGTGTTACGCTTCACACCTGCACGCGGTGAGTCCGGGAATGTACCCTCGAAGGTTATTTAGACGCCCCCATAGGGGACATTTTGGAAGGTCTGACCGAGCGATGCGTCAGGACCATTCGTGAACTCCCCATTGTAATAGTCTTCAACAATCAGGTCGCGGTAGTCGAGACCACCGCCTAGTTTACAGATTGAGAGGTACTCCGTATCCCACGTGATATCGAAGGAGCTCTGATTATACGACCAATTGAGCTCCGTTGAGACTGTACTCCCTTTCGAACTAAAGTGCAAGTCTGGCTGGGTGTAGGTGCCACGTAGTGTACCACTCCCACTTGTATCCGTCCCAATTGAAACAGAAAGGTCGATGCCCGTTGATATTTGGCCATCTTTCGTTCCAGTGGGTGCGCGATCAATAATCCTGGGATCTGCGGGGGACTTATCCCATCGGTGCTCCGCTCGACCTGACTCGTTGAGCCCAGCTGTACCAGCCTCAGTATTAACGCCGGGGATTACCTGGGTGTTCGTACCAAGCCCCCACACGTTATCATTATCCGTATTGTTGTAGCATTCCGAAGTCATAATGACCTTGCCACCATCACTATCACCGAACTCGTTGGTAACCGACCCCCAGTCAGAGAAATTGTCAGAGTCGATCGTATCGTCACTTGCGATTCGATAGGTGCCGGTGTTAATGAATGCATCTGCCTTCTGATGTCGTTGGTGCGCCTCAGTCGCCTGCTGTGAGGCAACTGCTCTTTCTCGGGAGTCTAGCTTCGTCACCAGCCCATGGTATCGCTCTGGCGTCCCAGTCTCGTCAACCAAAATCGCATACGCAACGAGTGCCTGGGTCTCTGCAGAAACGGGGTGCATCCCTACGGTGAGTTCGCGGCCATACCGAGTGCCGAACCTTTGTTCGATTTCCGCATGCAGTTCTGCGATCTCAGATTCAGAGATTGGATCGTGTGGCTCTTTTTTCAAAACAGCACCAACTGGTTCAGAACTTGACTGTGCACGCGCAAGCTGCGCCGAGCCAACAACACCAGCACCGAGGAGTCCGACCTGTTTGAGAACTGTTCGACGGCCAAAGGTACGGTCTGTGCGTCCCATTGATACATCAACACAATGATCTGCTGAAGAGAAATAGATAATTACTGAATAATATCATCAGGTGTTCTTTTTCGAGAGATGAAAAATCACCAGCAGTGGAACTACAAGTAGTGTACCCGACAGCTAATCGGACTCCGGGATCGAACCAAGTAGACGCAGACTGTAGTGCGCGAGGTGACTATCATCTCCCCACGCACAGGCGGTGATGATGTTGTTGTCGTCAAGGATTCCAATGAGACTGTTCGTCTGGTCGAGAACGACGAGAATAAGCTTTTTTTCGAGACCGTGCTGTGAGTTCCACTCCGGTACACGAACAGTCATGTTTGGCGATGTCGAAGTACGTTCGGTAGCCGGGTCGAGCTGGCGCTCACCGATGAGTACTGTGGCCTCCTCAGCATTAGTTTGAGTGACGAGTGACTCTCGAAGTGATTCGGTTACAGTCCCAAGATACGCGTGCATTCGAGTGTACTTCGCATCAGACACCCATTCCTTAAATGCTGACGCAGCTCTCATCGGCGCACGAGGTGTCGAAAGCTTCATTGTCGCCTCGGAGAGGGGCGCCATTGGGGATGGGATCCTTAGCGAGGCTGCAACTTCAAACAGCGGTGCGAACGCCCCTGCTCGGTTTACATACTCGAGAGTGTTGGTGACATGTTTGAGTATGACCTCTCCAGCACGTGTTCGTCTGTATCGGGTCCCATCTCTCAGTACCCACCCAAACTCAACAAACGTTGAGAGGCATCGGTGGACTGTTGGTCGAGACGCCGGGGTTTGGTTGCTAATCATTCGTTCCTCTGTGAAGTCAGTTGGAAGAGTGCTGAGTATCTGCTGACGGTGTTCTGACCGGAAGAGATACTCCAATTGCTCCCACCCGATGTCTGGGGCGCGTTGCTGCACTGTCATGAACTTAACCCATACAGCAGTGGTGCAGCGCTCACAAACAGCGCCCCGCGAACGACTGTTGGTGGAGCGACTGCTCTGTACTCAAGGGTTGGCAGGCGATGGACATCAAGTCCAGACTCGCTAGGCGACGCGCTGGCTAGGCCACCGTCTGGTGCAACGAACAGTACCCGGTCCCCGGCAACTACTGGCGACTGGTCGATATTCCCGAGTGCAACACCAGGCAACTCTCTAGACGCCTCTACTGTGTCTGACGCCTGTATAGAACCGGTTTCTGGGCTGATTTGATATAGTGTCCCACTCACGTCAGTCGTGTAGAGTGTCTCGTCAAGGACGGTTGGTGAAAAACTATGCGTCCCAGGGAGTTGTGTCTGCCACTGTTGTACACCTGTCGTCCCGTCTACGGCAACGAAATACCCGCCTCCAGTTCCGGTGTATATCGTCCCATTCCAGACAAGCGGAACATCACCAAGATGTCCACCCTCGATCCCCGAGTGCGTCCATTGGACTGTCCACGAACCGATGTCAACTGCGAGTAGTGTGTTTTTCGTTCGCACGTAGACCGTGTCAGGGTTCGCTGCGAGATGTCTCGGTGCTACGGGCATACTGAGTACGGTCGGTGATGCTGCAAGTTGGTCAAATACGATGAGTTGACTCTCGGTGTTTCGCTGGACCCCGACAACAATAGTGCCATCAATGATAAGTGGCGAAGTTCGAATGGTAACCGACGCTGGGAATTGATGAATCGTCTCACGCACCCCTGTCTCAAGGTGAATACGAGCTACTGTGGTCTGACTCACGGTGTATACCCATCCATCAGAAAGAGATGGTGGTTTTACTAACTGCTCCCCGTCTGGCACTTCAACCTGCCACTCTTCATCTCCTGTCAGCATATCAATTGCTGTCACCGAGAACTTTCTCGCTTGGACCACCACCCGTCCGTCGACGAGTGGTTGTGACGGTGGTTGGATGACAGACCCACTAAGACGGGTCGACCACGCCATTTCAGGATCAGAAACCTGGGGACCTGTTCCAGATCGGGCACGATCGCCGTGCTGTACTGTCCACGAACCACTCACGGGTTCGATTGTGCTACGGTGGCCCCACTCAGAAGTGTTGTTTGGGGCGGAAGTTGACTCTGGTGCAAGGCTGCAGCCTGAGAGACTCGCGGCTACACTAGCGAGGAGGGCTCTTCTAAACATCCAATTGACATTTCTAGGTCAGAGAGTCATAAATCACACGGGAGGTAGGTTGATGTTCCAAGGATGAAGTTGTGGGTTAGTCACCTGCAAGCCTAGGAAGGTCGTCTGTAACTAATCGAAGTCCCGACCAACAATCCACACGAATTCGTACGACCACAAGAGGCTACGAGAGGAGTAGTCAATTGCTGTCGCGAGCGCCGCACTCCTCGAAGTGCTCGTTGAGGACAAAATGCCATTCGCCCCCTTCTCGTCCCTCCAGTTGGTCCAAATTGAGGACACTCGCCTCCGAGACAGAGGTGGCCGAAGAACTGTGGCCGTTCTTGATCTTGCTTGCCCTCTTAGTCCTCACCGGAACGCTCGGGGTGGTATGGGTGTGTTCGGAGACGTGGTGCACCACCCATGTCCAGATCCGCCGAACCATTCAGCGTCTGGTGGTGTTAGTCGCCCTGCATGGTCCGTGACAGAGACTCCCATTCGCAGGGGGCGGCGGTAGGTCTCAGGCAGTCAGATAGCAGCTAACCTCGTGGAGGTAAATTCGAGGCCTTCACTGGCTGGGAAGTCGTTTATCAGTCATCGTTACTGGGTGCGTGCCTTCCGCCTCTCCATAGACAGACAAACACATTTTCTCGTGACAGTAGACATCTTCTGACCGCATCACCACCAGAGCGGTAGGGTTGGTCGTGGCTGCGCGCGCAGCGTCTGCGAGCACGGAGCGGAGGGTGGGGCGGCGGGGCCTGGGTCGGCCCGGCCACCAACAAAAAAGAGAGCTGCCTCGCGCCGTTAGGCGTCCCACCAAGCGTCGCGCTCGGGGAAGTGCACGGTCGTCCACCCCGTCAGGGCAATCGAGACACGCCCGTCGTACCAGTTCCGCGCCGCTCCGTGAATCCGCACACGTTCGCCCTCGCGAATCCACGGCACGTCCGAGGCCTTCCAACTCGTCAACTTCACCTGCCCGCTTTCGTCTTCGAGGAGCCCCGCTTGCTGAATCGCCGGCGACTCCGACTCCCACACTGTCGTCAACGTCCCTTCAACGCACACCTCGCGTCGCGACACGCCCTCAAGCTTCCCGATTGGCACCATCGTCCCCGGTGCACCTTCGAGTTCCTCGAACACGCTCACAGTTGCCGACATCATGTCCTTGCCACCCAACACCGCCTCGCTCAGCCGCCGACTGATCGCCGCTCGTGACCACCCATCCAGCTTCTCTGCCAACCGTTTTGCCTGAGAGTTCACTGCGCCCAACTGTGCTTGGGTCAACTCCGTCCGGGGATCTGCCCGGTCGGGGTCAGCCATCGGGTTCACGCTTGCCGCCCGCTTCTGGAACTGCCGCCGTCGCGCAGCGCTCCGCTCGGCCGCAATCGTTCGCGACCGCACCTCACGACCCTCTTGCGAGCCCAGTTCCGCACGAGCACTAATCCGTTCGAGTTCAGCTTCCCGCGCTCGAATGCGCTCTTCTTGGGCCAACGTCACGCCGTGAATCCGCTCGTCGCTCGTGTCTGCAATCCCATCTGGGTGGTTCGCATCAACCTTTGCTTGGATCTCCTGTTGCACCGTCGCCTGGAACTGCGGCGTCTCGTCGACGACCTCAAACCCATCTTCGTCGACTGTCGTCTCATCCGCTTGCTCGAACGCCTGTTCAGCCACCGAAACTACCTTGCGATTGGAGTTGTTACTAGACATTGTCGTAACTTCGAAGGCGCTGACGCGCCGACGCCCGCGACCTTACTCGCGGGATTCTCACGAACCAACCTGCTTGAGCCACGGCACCGACGTCGACCGATGACGCCGTCACCGAGGTGGCCGCGCCGCGCCTTCACGCCGGACCCTGTCCGGCGCGGCGCGGCACCGACGGCACCCCCACAGACGAGTGCGGGGGGTGAACCTCGAGGTGAGCGCGCGGTCACCGCCATATACCCAGCCGGTCACCGCGGGTCGGCGCCGCGCCGACGCCCGTCCGTCGGCAGACGCAACGGAAGCGGCCGCGGCGCCGAGGCGGCACGGCCGGGGGGTATACGGTGGTGAACGGCGTCGCATACGGCCACAGCGAGGCCGCAGAGAGCGAGGACCCGCTGGAACAGCACCGCGCCCGGACCCGCACGAGCCTGTCCCGTCCGTCGCAGACGCAACGGAAACGCCTC
>NZ_PSYY01000007.1:0-23637 GCF_003383025.1 Haloferax sp. Atlit-4N
TCCAACACGCGAGGCACTGGAGTATCTGCGCGATCAGGGCCCACTCATTGAACTTGGGGCATGGAAGGGCTACTGGGCGTCCGAACTCGATAACTGCGGTGCCGACATCACTGCCTACGACATCGATCCAATCCTCGATCCGTGGTTCCCAGTCGAGTCTGGTGACCAAGATGTCTTGTTGGAGTACAGCGAGACGGAGACACTCGTTCTTTGTTGGCCACCAGTCGGGCCGATGGCCTACGAGGCACTCCTCCTCCACGACGGTGACGTCGTCTACATCGGCGAGCGACCCGGAGAGGGATACAAGGCGTTCGCAGATATGCGATTTTTCGACGTCCTTACCGCTCGTTACGAACACGTCGCCCAGATCGACCTACCGAGCCATCCGGGTGCAACAGACGATCTGCATCATTACCGGCCGCTGGATTAAACGTGTGCAGACGCTAGATCCAATCCGATCGCAGTTGGATATCACTTGGAGGGTCAACCCAAGAGTAACCAGCATCAGTTGACAGCTCGATAACGACTACTGCAGAACGGCCTCGTCGAACACCACTCCAAGGGCGTGTATCGATGATGAGCCAACAACCGTCACAGTTCTGGTGAGCACGCTCGTCCGGGTTCGCCGCCGACTGGACTGCGCAGTCGACGCAGACCGAATGAGTGACCCGTTCGTCCTGTCTTCAGGTGTGGGCCTCGCTAGTCTCGGTCTCGGGCGGGGTGTCACAAAAGGTACGCCCCGTGAGCGTCTGCTGTCTCACTCGTCCTCCACGTCAGCACCGCGGCCAGCCGTCCAGCCACGGTGGAAGACGGCCAGTTGGAGTATCGAGTCGAATGTCTCGTCGCTTGGCTCGTGGGTGAGGACCCGTTCGTCGAGGATGGGAGTGACGACGTCGTCGTCGACGAGGTCATTGACGAGGGAATGGGCCCTCCCGTCGTCGATATCCGCTACTGCGACGCGAACAGCATCTTGATCCTGTGCGACGAGTTCCGCTTCAAACCGTTCGTGGTCGACTGATGCATCGTCGAGTGCGTCTGTACCAGGCATGGGAATCACTGAGGTGCGTAGTGACGCGCCTCGGCCTCTCAGGCGCGGACAAACTGCTCGCTATTCCGTGCTTAACCAACGCTGCAAGGGAGCTATGGTTCTGTGTTGGTTAACCCGCGGCGGAGTGACGAAATCGTTCGCGATACAGGCTCACCTTTGTTCCCTTACTCACTCCACAGGGCAGCGATCCGGTCTTCAATTTCGTCGAGGACGAGCCGAAGCACATCGCGATGGTCGGTCGGCCATGAAGCATCGTCGCCGGGGGTGGGGGCAGCCGGTTCAGGGTGGAAATGGTCTCGGGTATTGTGGGTGTTTGGGTGGCGATCCCACCGACATTCCCAGGAGCGGTCTGACTGAACCTCCCGGTAGTGAATTTTGAAGTCGTCGTTCGTGTACCAGCGAACAGCCAGCGTCGCCTCCTCGACGGAGTCTGGATAGTACGATGGTGTGAGTGTCACACGAAGTTCGAGATGGCCGCCCGCGTCGGTGATGAGTGCTGTTGCGACCTGACCCGTTGCTTGGAGACGCATCTGCAGGAACTCGAGTATCGGGCGATCAATAGGCGCAGGGCTTCCGCCGTCCCCTGTGGGCGGCACCATCGATGTGGCTACCCGGATACCTGTTCGGTCTCAGTGCTCGCGCGTTGCTGACGGGCACGTTCGTAGCGTGTTCGCTCCTCGAGGGCAGTCGCCCAGTCGCCGAGGTCACCATATACGTCATCGATCGTCCGGTCGTCGCTCGATTCTGCAGCGGCGACGGCGTCGACAGCCGCTGGCGTCGGAGCACCATACGTGTCCTCGTACTCCTTGGTCCGCGAGCTCAGTTCCCGAACGCGCTGCTGGAGGTCTTCGACGGTGTGGTCGGCCGCGAGCTGGTTGATTCGCCGCCACTCGAAGTAGGCGTCGTTGCGCTCGTAGGTGGCCGGATGGCCGTCGTGGCGCGTGACGATACCGAGCTCACTGAACCAGCCCAGATATTTCCGAGCCGTTTTCGGGTCACAGTCGGCAACGTCGGCGATGGCGCTTGCTGTCGTCGCCTCGCGAGTCTGGAGAATGGTCCCGTAGATGCGTTGCTCAACGTCGTCGCCACGAAATGCATCCTCGAAAGAGGGCGGGCCATCTGGAGACTCGCTGTTGGACATACTCGTTCTTGAGTGGTACAGGATATAGTTCTTACTCCGGGGAATAGTTTCCTGTCATCGTGTGGAGTGGAATCCATCGACTGACAGTGGTATCATCCACTTAAATCAGTCACTTGGATGGATAAGACAGCCACACACGATAGCCAAGCAGTACAAGATACAGTCGGGAATCTTGGGGATCGACCGCCGCGTCCGGTTTGTTCCCGGTGTGGACCGCCCCCGACGAGGTCAGGGCTCGTCGATCAACGAGCGAGCGCGTTGCACGTAGCTGTTCGCACCCCAGCTACGAGCGTCGCTGATGTCATCGAGGAGTAGGCGCGCATCAGCAGCTGAGAGCTGTTCAGTTCGAACGAGAACCGAGAGCAGCGTCGGCGTCGTGACGAGTCGGGTATCAGCGAGTGAGGCGTGGATCAAGCCCAGTTGGTTGAACTCGTCGCAGAGGAAGAGCCCAGCATCGAGCTTGTTCGCGAGGGTGACCGCCGCGTTTTCACCGTCATCGAGCGGAAACTCAGCATCGAGGTCGACCGACTGTGTGGTGAATGACCCCGTTTGATCGAGGACGGCGGACGCAGCGTGCCCGTGGACGTCATCGTAGGAGGCAATCTCACGGAGTTCATCGATGACCGCTGTTGGGACGACGACCTCGTACTGCGAGAGACAAAGTGCGAGTGGATCGGGCTCGTCGCCAGTAACGATCCCGAGACTGACGAGGGCGGAGGCGTCTGCGATAAGCTGCGCCATCTATACGTCGGCAACCTCGTCGATGAAGTCCTCGTCTAACTGTTGTTTCAATACGCGGAGGTTGGCCGCCTCTTCGGCGCCGACGAGTGCTTTCAGTTGCTGGAAAGTAATCTCGTCGTCGTAGTAGGCGGCGGCAATCTCTTGGACGAGCGTGTCGTCGTGAGCGGCGTCTTGGAGGTACTCCCGAAGCGCGGTCACGAGGACATCTGTTCGGTCTTCCCCAAGGACTGCAGCGAGTGCATCGGCCCGATCGATGAGCCGATTAGGGGCCCGAAACTGCACGCGCTTCTTCTCGGTGCTCATGATGTGTACATTGTGAGCCAACGCACTTAGCCGTTTTCGTGTGTACGATGTGAGCCTCACTCGGACCTCTAGGTTACGTACCGATCTCGTATTCTTTTCTTCCAACGGTGCGCATCGAGGTCTTGCGTTTAGTACGTCACCGCTCCACTAGGATAGCATCGGGTACAGAGTTGGAACGGTCCTTCGAGATAACCAGTTCAAGGAACTGGCGGACAAACATGTCCGAGAAGACAGTATTGACATCCTCCCCGCCTTGAAGGGCGAGGATTCCCACGGCACCGGGGCGCTGAGTTGGGATGTTTACGGTTTGTAGTCGCCCGACGTGGACAACTACTGGCTGTGCCAACCAGCCGTTACTCCTATCCCGGCATGGGATTCAGAGATACTTTTTCTGACTGCACCCCGAGTTCCCGTACAGAAGGGGGTGCCTTCTGCGTGAAATCAGGGAATTCCGATATTGTCCGATTAAGAGGGCGGGCAGGCCGCCTCGGTTACTCGATAATACGAATTGACACTACTTAAAACATCCATTCTGAGCGTCGAACATGGCTTGTAGAAGATTATGTCGGATTCATCCCCGCGCTAAAGCACGGGGCTTTCTCCTCGTACTTCCGTAAGAACACGGTTTGTTCATGGGGAGGTCTCTGTAATCATAATAGAGCCCGCATCAGCAACCGCGAGGATCACGCATTCAGTCCCCACCGAACGTCGTCTTCGATAGCCTGTACCTCCTGCTCTACTCGCTTGGCGCGATCTCGACCGACGAGGTTGATTGCGGTCTGGCGATCGATTTCGTCGTCGATGTATCGCGACAGGACGAGGTCAACCCAGAGATCTTCGACGCCGCGTTCCAACGCCTGTTCGAGGATCTCTGATTCGGGGATACCCCGCGCTTCGGCGATTTCTTGCACCCGTTCAGTGAGATCCGTGGCCATGGATAGATGAGTGCTCTGTGGTGACTTAAACATCTGTGGACCCCCTCTGGGGGTTCTCAGAAACGACCTTGGACAACCGTTTCGTTCATGCTCACATCGACATCATCCGAACCACCACTCTTCACGAGATGGGGGTTCCGTTGGCGCTCGCTGCCACGCCGTTAACCAACACTTCGGAAGGCTGCGGTTCTGTGTTGGTTAACGATATAGTGGGCTCAGAACTGATGAATAGGCATCACGCGGAACGTATCTGGCTCCGCATTCGGCGTCTCGTCAATTCGGTCAAGGGATAACCGCGAGAGTCGACTGACCAGTTCGTCACGAACTGTTCCACGGCTGACTATTGTTTCGTCCCAGCCGAGACGGTCGTCGAAATACCGCTTCTGGAACCGCTGGCCGGCGTCGTCGACGCCGATGAACTGCGTCCGCTTCACCCCCGTTAGGTTCGTCGAGACGAACTCAGCTCCGACGTCTTCGTGGGTGAGTTCGACGAGTACACGCTCGACAAATGAGACGATGCCAGTTGGACTTCTGCCGTGGGGGCGACAGTTCGAGATCTGCCCACGGTTCTTCGTTCGGTTGTTCAGTGTGCTCGCCAGAGAGTCGTGATCGCTGTTGCTCGTGGTCGGAAGACATAGATTGCATGGGGACTGCTGACTCCTCCACCCCTCAATGGAGGATAAAAAAACAGCCACAGCAATTGTTCACGTACTAACGGAGTTCATTCAGACACCCCTACCGTGAGGAATATCTTCCAGACAAAGAAGACGATCAGGAATGTGGATCCGCGAGTACACAGCCCAGCGCCCGTGCCAAGGTTAGTTGAATCGGTCTCGTTCAATGGATAGCAGAAGCTATAGACAGATTGGACAGCGAAGCAGAGACGTCATGTCGTGGTATATCCTCATACTCGCAGGCCTGTTTGAGATTGGTTGGGCAATTGGGCTCGAATATTCGGACGGACTCTCAAAGCCAGTGCCAACAGTCGGTACTGTTGTCGCTCTCATCATCAGTATGGTACTCCTGGCTCAAGCCGTCAAAGATCTCCCTATCGGGACAGCATATGCTGTCTGGACAGGTATCGGGGCCGTTGGAACAGCCACGCTTGGAATTATTCTCTTTGATGAACCAGCCGCTCTCGCCCGAATACTCTTCATCGGCGTGATCGTCGTCGGTATTGTCGGTCTACACGCTGTCTCGGGTGGACACTAAACCACTAGTTGTCATTTGCATCGTCTGAACCCTGCCTAGACACAATTGTCGGTACACACGCACATTGACTGGCCGGCTGTTTCGCAGGACTGCTCGTCTGAAGGAGAGAGTTTCAACAGGGCCGCGTCGTCAGCAGAAGTATCTCACTATCAACCCATGTTGCGGTGACACGGTCTCACTTCAACCATGATCGTGTTCGCTCCCACATTGACGCAGATTCCGTGTCAGGATCTTCATCCTGGTCACGCGGTGCTACTGCCTCGACACGCTGCTCAAGCCGGTCAACAGTCGCTTCCAACTCCTCGATGTACGCCTGTTTTTCCGCGAGGGTTGCCTCGAGCGTTTCAACTCGCTCAGTCAACACCCGGTTCTTCTCGGCGAGATACGCTTTGTCCTGCGTTGATTGCGGTCCCACACTCTGTTTCGTCGTAGTTTCGTGGTCCTCACGAGGCTGCGTGTCTGGGTCGTAGAACTCCGACGTCTGCTGGACTGCTCGCTCAAGTGTCTTCTTACCGTATGTCGACCCGTCTGCATAGTGGACTTCGTCCCATTTCTCGCGGTACAGCCCCGAGTCCCGAAAGAGGCGGTCCATCTGTGGGTGGTTCCCGCCCGTCCAGAACGCGAGCAGACAGCAGAGTGCCATATCCGCCTCCGAGTGGCTCTCATACCCACTTGTCTGCCCTCGCCACAGTCGATCGAACTTCTCACTGTTCGCTGCCTCCCTCGCTTTTGTCAGCACAACCTCGTCATTGAGGGCAGGCTCACTCGCGTCATCACGTGTGGCTGCGGGTGGTGTTGCACTCGGTGGCTCCGCTGTTGACTCAGTATCGGGCTGGACGTATTCACGATGGACGTCGACAAGTGCATCCTGTCGATGTGTGATCTCTGTCGGCGTCCCCGCAACGTGGGCACCGGTTACTGTAAAGAAGCGCGCCGTACCGTAGCACTCGACACTCCCACGGCGATTCCGTCCTGCAGGAAGTTCACCCGCAACGAGGATGTGGAAACCCGTTCCCGATGGCGACACCTCCGTGTAGGAGTCTAGCTGTGTGATTATCGCCTGTGCGTCGTCGTCAATCGTACCCGTCTCAGGGTCTCGACAGTCGTCTAAATCCACACCGACAAACGGGTCGTCATCGGTGAACACAAACCCAATCCCATCAGCGTCGTCTGACTCGACAGCCGCAACCGCAGTATTGAGATCAGACCATGTCACGGAATCGGTTGCCGAACCGAAGCCGCCAGTCGTAGGGTTGACTGGGACCTTCGTCGCTTTGTCATCTCGCATCTCACTCCGCCAGCAAACCCACTGCTCACGCTCGCGAAGTTCGGGTGGCAGCTGGTCTATATCGAGGTCAATTTCATCACACATTCGTTGTTCCTCGCTGACTCGCAGTCATTTCAGAGTCCAAATACGTCTGCATTGTCTGCTCACTTTGACAATACCCAGTTCCGACGGGGTCCCCCCTGTCTATACTAGTCGGATTCTGTCGTAACCGACAATCCGAATCTGTCCAAGATACGCCGTTCAGTCCCGCTATTATCCGAATTCTATCGTAACGGCTGTCGTAACTCTGGGCGATACTATCGTAACCTGTCGTAACCATCCGTCTGAACACTCCTTCGGCCGATTTCTTGTTGAATCGGCTGTTGTTCGTCTGACCGGGGACAAACGCTGACAGACCAGTATCAGTCATTAGATAATTCCTCCTGAGTGAGGGCGATCCCATCGTAATGACGAGTTGTGGCATTCCCGTCTTTCTTGACCGTGCTATCGAACTCAACGTGCTGTCTCAGCCGGCGTGTGAACCACCGCTTTGAGTCCGGTGAAAGCCCCTGTTCAGTCACCCACGACTGATAGCAGTTGTAAACCCGTTCAGAGGAGACAGATCCGTGGGCTGTCTCACGGAGGAACTCCTCTGCGAAGCGGCCCACAACAGCATCAGGGTCGTCTGCAAGCTCCGATACGTCGACCAGAGACTCGTCCGACTCGTCTGATGTGGGGGTTGCGGCTCTTTCGGCCGCTGCGGTATTGGATTGGGTTGGCTGTGCGACGAGATCCAGCTCCGAGAGGTCACTCAAGGGCCGTACTGTGCCGTCCCGATAAATTACTGCGTCACCGTCGTTCCGAAGAATGACGATAAGATACTGTTCACTACTGAATCCTGGATACGGCAGTTCATCTTCGGGGACGAATGGCCGCTTGAGCTTAGTCCAGTCAGCAGTAAACGCCTCTTTCGAGTCGTAGACATACTGCTCGCCCTCCGCGTAGACGACGTACTCATCGGCCACCGAATCATAGCTGTAAACCGCAGGCAGTCGGCTCTTCGAGAGCTCGTCTAATGACTCAACTCGAAGCAGTTCACCCCCAGCACCGTCTTCCAAAACAAGATTCCCATCGACTCGTGACCAGACCGTCTGTGCGCTCTCAGGCGACACGGGTCGAAGTGCCGTCAAACCACCCTCCTCGCTCGCACCACCATTGAACGAGATCGTTGTATCAGTCGTATAGAACCGCGTGTCTCCTGACTGGAGTTCACGAAGCGGTGGCGACAGCACCTGTTCGACACGTTCTGCCCAGTAGGGTTCCGGCTCACCAGCCCGAACGACAAACATCGGGATTTCCCCCGCCTCCTGTGCTTTGCGGAGGTTCGTGAGGACTTTCGCAGGCTTCCCTGGCGTTGTCGTCTCGACCTCGATGGCAAACGGAGCGTCAAACGCAGGGTGCGTCGCACGCCCATCCGGTTTCTCGCTCCCGTCTTGGCTGAGTATCGATACTGTACAGCCATGGGTCGTCAGTTCTGCTTCGATCTGTGCAAGAGCAGCGTCATGCTTCGAACTACCAGCAGATTGGACTGTCCCAGTATCAGGGGCAGCAACCGCTTCGCCCGCTTCAGTAAGACGAATCACGAGTTCGTCTTGGTCGAGGTGAACCGTCGTTTCAAGGAAGCGAGAGCGCTGGCGAATCGTCGATAGTTCGTCGTACGTCGGTGCATCACCACCTGATTTATCGCACAGACGGCGGAGTTCATCATCAACGGTTTCGACTGAAACCCAGCCGTTTGCCTCACGTTCGGACAGCCGAAGTTGCACCGCTCGAACGACTTTCGCAAGAGCCGTGTCAAGTTCCCCATCAGTAATGTCAAGCGTGGTACTGAGTTCGTCGGGGAGTTCTGTCGCCGGTGCCTCAGTCGTGGTCACGCCGTACGTCTCGTCAACGCGGCCCTGCATCCGACTGAGCGTCTCACTAAACCGAGACTCTTCACTCTCGGTAAGAGGACGGTCGCTCTCAGGATGCCCATCCGGAATCGGCAGCGGAGCGAGACTGAACGGATACGGCCCAGTCTCACCGAAGATCGGACTTGGAAGATTCGCAATCCACTCACCACGCGGAAGTGACCGGATTCGGTTCGCGAACGCTGTTGGGTCCATTTCCTCGTGAGCCATCGCCCTAGCGAGTTCACGGTCAACGTTGATCTTCCCCACAATCGGACTCCCGATATTGTTGAGGACGTTGAGATAGGCGCGCCGCCCCCCTTCCGCTTTCATTTGCTCGGGGAACTGCATCGAGAGCCCGACTGACAGCCGGAAACTCCGCCCTTGCTCGAGTAGTGTATTCATGACATCCGAAACAGCAACCGACGCTGCCTCATCAATCAGGAGATTAACCACGTAATCGTCCGGCCGCTTACCGACATCCTGATTCTCTTCTTTCAAGGCGTCCTCAAGGTTGGTCAGAATCACACCGGTCATGACGCGAGCGGCATCCTCACGGAGATCACCCAGATCAAAGAGGATCACCGTATCGTCGTCGATGACATCGCGGAAATCAAACCGTGGCTCAGTGTTGTTGAAGATTCGACGCAGATGTGTGTCGTCCGAAATAACTGAAAGACGATTACCGACACCACCCAACACATTCGAGAAGGTCGTCTTGTCTGCCTGTAACTGTCGTCGGAGTGACCGCGAGACAGCCTCGTCACTCGACTTCGGAGCAGCACTCAGATCTGGCTGGGGTGGCCCTGCCTGCCAAAGTTGATCAAGCACATACTCTAACTGCCGATGAGCGAAGTAGTCCGCTGACTCGCGATACTGGCCGTTTTCGCGACCATGCGTCTCATCGAACAACACTTTGATCAGCGACTTAATCAACCCAGGTGCGACTGTCGCCCGCTCGTAGCGGTCAACCCCCATAACGAGTTTCAGAATTTCCTCGTAGTGGTCGGCCTTGCGCTGGACAGCGTCTTCCCGCCGGAGTCCGTTTTCAAGCGACGGCTCGAGATTGAAAAACGAGAAGCCGGGGAGGACATCTGGGAGAGAGAAGTAGATAACATTCTCGCTGAGGTCGTCCAAGCCGAAACGCGCAGCATGCGCACGCATGTAGTTCTCCGCCATACCGTCGCCCTTCGGTTCGATGAGAATCGACGGCCCAGTCGTCGTCTCGTAGAGTGAGAGGAGTTCATTGATCTGTGCCTTGGACTTACCGGCCCCAGTCGTCCCAAACCGGCCATAGTGTGTCGGTAACAGTCCGGGAGGTATTCGAGTCGGTTGCTTCTCCGCTTCACCAGTCTCATCAAGCGCGTAGCCGATTGCCATGCCCTCACGGAACTCGGTCATGAGGTCCGGATTCGGACGGGCAAGCGGGTTCCGGCTCTGTTGCTCAGCACGCGTCCCACGAGAACCCTCCATTGTCAATCGTTCCGACGAAGGGACAACCACGAAGTTCGCAAGCTCAGCCCCACAGAGAACCAACTCCGGCCGGGTCTTACCACGTCCAGTCGCTACCTCTCGCGAGAGGAGTCGCTGGAGCGCTGCTCGCGCGTTTTGTTCTTTCTTCGATTGTCGGAAGCCACGATCTCGAAGTCGCGTCGCTTCGATCTCGTAGAACGGGCCGTCGAGTGGGTCAAAGACCGGCGCGAGTGACGACAGGCGGTCATCAAGGGCGTCGCGGCCAGCCTCGCTCGTTGGCACGCCAATTGCCCGAATATTCGTCGTGTACGAGCGCTTGGGATTGACCGCATCAATCGCATCAAGTCGCTTGACGACGATGTCACTCAACTCGTCAAGGGTGCGACGTTCGTACTCCAGTTCGGGGTCAAGCAGGTCGCCAAGGATTTTCTGCGACAGCGTATCCCGTCCATCATTCAAGTCCTCTTTGCGGAGTTCCGCATCCGCTTGCCAGCTCTCCCGGCGCTGAAACACGACTTGGAACGCGAGCGGTTCGCGTGCATCGTTCAGATGGTCGATCAGCGACGCAAGCACAGCCCCCGGCTCGTCGACCGCCGGCAGGGTGCTCTCGTCAGGCGTCGCCGTCAGCGGTGTCAACGACGACATCCAGTCTTGCTTCCGAACTGCCGACCCACACCACCGCACGCCCCGTGGTGAGACGGCGTCGACTGCGGGGCGGGCGAGAATCGTCCCGTCTGCGGCTACTGTCGGCTTCTCGACCGACGTGGGCGAAACCTCGTCTGCTAGCGAATCAGTCGTTTCGAGTTCGACAACTGTCTCTCCAATCGACACCAGTCCGTCCGCCGTTCTGCCGCCAATCTCGTCGGCAGCGTCCGTCGGTGAACCCTCAGACTCACGTGTTGTGGTTGTGCCGCCGTCTGGCGCTGTGCCGGCGTCGACGTCTGCAGCCGAATACTGCTCGTCGTCGGTGAACTCATACTGCAGGTCACCTTGCTGGTAGCGCTCAACGAACTCCTCATGAGACAAGGCAACTGGGTGAATCAACTTCGACGCGACGTCCACCTCGACACGCTCGATGTCGAACGTCTTCGGATAGATCGACCGAAGTCGCTCTTCGAGTGTACCGAGATAGTCGTCGGCTCCATAGTAGAACTCAACCGGGGCGTCTTGTCCGGTACTGAGTGCGAGGAACTCGAAGCACGGTGGGGTCGCGGATGTAAACGGGTTGAGTTTCGACCACAGCCCCGAGCTGTCAGGAGTCAGTTTGTGGAGACTCTCGAGCGTTTTCGGGATGCCACGAGGAGTAAGTTCCTCCGAGGTTGGCGTCACGCGAAGATACTCACGCTCAGGCATCGTCGGTACCTCCAAGCTGGCCGTTGTCAGTTGCTGTTGAATCAGTCTGCATGTCTTGTGACTCTCCGTTTGCTTGCTGCGCTAACTCCGTCCGAAAGGTCTCAATCTCGGGTGAGACCGCCGTCTCACCAGCACCGGGCAGCGACGCCCGGCGCTGCTCGGTCGGGTCGAAGTCGATGACCTCCGTTTCCTTGGGCATCGCTTCGACTCTGATACCACGCCACTCGCCGTCGACGCCGACAAGTGCCTCGGAGAAACCAGCGTCTTCGTTCCCGGGCACCGCGTCCTGTACGTACCGCATCTGGGCGTGATTCAGGCCGAACTCGTCGGCCCATTCTTTGTCCATCCCATCCAAGCGATGGAACTGCTTGACGGCGCACTGGTCGAGGATGGCTTCGGACTCGGCGTGTTCGAAGAACTCGTCGACGGTCTGGGTAACGAGTCGAATCGAGAGGTCGTGGTGGCGATGGTGTCGGAACACCGTTTCGAGGAACGCCAGACTCGCGGCGTCCTGCATGATGTACCGCGCTTCATCGATGACGAACACGACCTCTTTGTCCGTCTCTTTCGCTCGCTCGTAGACGAGCGAGATGAGCAACTGCATCGTCAGCGCCGTACTGCTGTCGACGCTCCCCTCTTGCTGGGCGAGGTCGAGATAGATGACTTTCTCGTCACGGATGTCGAACTCCGATTCCTTCCCGAGGTTCGCGTAGCGGCCTGCTTCTTCGAAAGGCCGCAGTTGATCGATCAACCACGTCGCATCGTCGCTGATTTTCTCAGCTTCCGCATCCGACCGGACGACGAACGACTCGGGGTCGTCGACCATCTCTTCGAAGACGTCCAGCATCTCTCGAATCGTCGGGCTAGGGTTGCCGTGTGTCGTGATATCATCGGTAATGCCATGACGCTCGTAGGCCTGTCTGAGACCGAGTTCGAGCGTCGTTCGGCGGTCACCGAGTGAGATGCCGCGGAGAGCGAAGAAATTCGTCAGGAAGCTCATCGCGTCGTCGAGTTTCTCGTTGAACGGACTCGCGTCCTCACCCATCGCCCGTTGGACGTGTTCGGGCGTCTGGCGGATTTCGAGTGGATTCAACCCGAGCGTCCCACCGACGGTAATGCGCTTGGCGTCGAGCGCTTCGGAGACGCCCGCCCAGTTGTTGAGCGGTTCGAGAATGATCCCGATGCGGTCCTTGCTCTGTTCGATCGACCGGATGAAGTTCTCTTTCGCACCGAACGATTTGCCAGACCCGGTATCTCCCACCGTAAACATCGCATAGCCGTTATCGCGGGCAAACGGGTCGATGACGACCGGACTCTGGTTGTCCTTGTGGATCCCGAACTCGACGCCTCCTTCTTCGAGAATCGTCGCGTTGTGTGGCGACGCCAGAAGCGAGCCCACAGCACCCCCGAGGGCAATCGACTCCCGGCCGAAGACGTTGTCGCCGATTGGCGCGGCGGACTGGAGCGCGAGGTCCTGCCGGCAGATAGCTGTCTTCGGCGTGAGGTTCGCCGGTTCGTCACGGAGCGCGCTTTTGACTGCTCTGACGGCATCTCGGAGGTCGTCCGTGTCGTCGGCGCGGACGGTGACGAATAGCCCTTGGTCGAACACACTCGCACCACTCTCGACGGCCTTGTACGTCGCCGCTGCCTCGTTGGCTCGCTCTTGGAGGTACTCACTCCGGACGCTCTGTTCTAAATCAGCGTCGACCTGCAGGTCGTCCGCAATATCCTGCAGTTCGTTTCGCGCGCGCTGTTGGTTCTTCGGCGTGATGTGCGCCGTCAGGTCGAACTCGACGTCGGTCAACTCGAAGAGGTCACTCAAGTAGCCGTCATTCGGGTAGTCGGCGTAATCAGCGATGTACAGCGTCGTCGTCCATTGCTCACCGACACGGGCAGCTCGCGTCTCCCATTCGATTGCCGCCGGTGCTGTCGCCGTCTTGTGTGACTCCGAGATATCGTCGAGAAGTTGGCCTTCTGCCTCGCCGGCTTCGAGGGTTTCCTCGTCGAAGACATCCGAGAAGTCGACTTCCGGCTCATCGTCGGTGCGGTACCGCTGCCAGAGGGCTGTCCCGCCGACACCGAGCACCACGATGGTGCCCAGATAGAGCGCTGCACCTTCAGGGGATGTCGGCTGTTGAGCCCACTGGGTGAGTTGCGTGAGAATATCACGACTCGCCTGCAACGGGAGGTTACGCATCGAACGCCTCCTCCCGACGTGAGCGGCTGAGAATCGGCTGTTCGCGAATTACGTCTGCTTCGGTCTCGAAATCGTGTTCCTCGCCGTTCCAGAAGTCCATATTCATGACGAACAACTCGACCGTGCTGAGTCGGTGGGCAGACCAGCCGGATGCCTGCTGGATGAACTCGGAACGGACATCCGCAATCCGGTCGTCCAGCTTCTCGAACATCTGGGCGCGGCGTTCCACGTCAGAGAGGTCCGCACGCCGCGTGACGAACGGGTTGAAAAGAATGCCAATCACGGGGAACTGCGTCAGCTTTTCAGCCGGCGTTCCCTCGTCGCGGTATCGGTCATAGACTTCGAGTGGCGAGACTTCCACGCCGATATAGTACCGAACCTGCTGGATGCCGCGGTCACGCATTTCTTTGGGCCGCGTCTCCCGATACTCCTCGAGTAGTTCCCGGAAGATCGGGTTCTGTGTGACGTCTTCGTCGGTGAGTCGCTCCTCGATTGTCTCAGTGATCTGTTCGACCGGGAATGACCGGGTTGTTGCGTGGAATTTGAGCTTCGAGTCGAGTTCTTTGTTGGCGAACTCGGTGCCTGCGTCCTGAAGTTGGGCCCAGTCGTCGGCCATCGCGAAGTCCATGTTCCCCGGGTCGATTTCGATGAACGCCTCCATCGCGCCGTCAGTCCGCTGAATCGCGCCGGCGCCAGGCCACGCTCGCTCGATATTCGTGAGGTCTTGGGTTCGCTCGTCGGGAGTAAACGGCGTGTAGTTCGCGAGCCCGCCCTCGTTGCGCACGGTCTCGTTCGTTTGGCTGTCCGAGTGCTCCGGCGCGCTCAGCGTAACCCGGGGCCGTTTGGCGTAGCGATAGACGTCTTTCGTCCAGGTCCACGCGTTCAGATGGTCGGGGGTGACGTAGACGATGGCCGCACCCATCCCCAGGCCGCTTGCGATAAGCGGGACGGCGAGTGATTCAATGCCCGTGAGGCCGGCGAGTAGCAACCCACAGATGGGGAGAGCGATGAGGATGCCGACGTCGCCCTCTTCGATGTTGAGGTAGGGGATGCGACTCGCTTCGCCGAACTGGTCCATGATGCGCCGTGCGGCTGTGTCTTGATCTGTCGACATAGTTAGCGGGTTCGGGGTTCGTTTTCGGTCCGCCGGTACGACGGCAGTCCGTCGCTGTCATCAGTCGAGTCACGCTGTGCGGCTGCTCGCTGGGCGAGGGCTTGGCCGGCGGCGGCTTTCGGCCCCCAGCGGGCGGCCGTCGTCGCAACGCCAGCACCACCGACATACGCGCCGGCTGCGACGCCGCCGACGAGGGCTGCGCCTCGCGTTGCACCACCGATCACCTTCGCGGTGAGCGGCGTCGCGTACGTGAACGTCTTCCACGTGAGATAGAGCGCGATTAGTGGAAGTGACGTTGCTACAAGATACCTCAAGAATGGACTACTTGGAGCAAGAGCATTCTGTGAGAACAGTAGGTCGTACCCTTTGAATACGACTGCTGCAGGGAGAGGAAGTACTGCAAGAGGAACAAACCGTTTGCTGAACCCAACTGCGATATCAGAGATGACCGGGAGGTTACCGTAACCGAGGGCGAACGCAATCGGCATCCCATACACGTAGACATAGATGAGAACTTCACGGATGTAATAGAACGCCTTAAGAGACCACATTGACAGTCCGCCAGCAACACCGAATAAAAAGGCGAGAACGGGGTTAGTTAGCGACACCTCTAGAAGTTCGAACATCGTGTCTCCAAGTGAACTCAGACTCGGCATCAAGGCGATCGTGAAACCGTCAACGAGGTAGAGGGACAGAATACTAACCCAGTACCAAGATACGATGAGGAGCGCACCAACCCACGCAGTTTTCTTAGTGCGTCTTGCCTCGTACGCACTCCCGATATTGAAAATTCGGAGCGCATGACGCCCCTGAACACACATTACCAACAACAACAGCGAGATCAGCATAATCTCACCGCCAACTAAAGCGTCTTGTATCGCAGGCCACGGCCCATTAGACGCTGTTCCAAACACAATCGGCCCATCAGTACGTGGAGTCGGAGTTCCAAACATACCCTCCGTGAGAGACTGATATCCAGTTCTCAGACCCCGCATGAACAGGCCAGTCAACCAGCTAAGCGCCTCTTTGAATCCCTCAAGTACAACGTCAATTAGATCAACCATCGTGCTCTCCGATGGAGATACTGCAACCCTCAGTACTAGTCGAGTCTGTATACTGAACGTTGTAGGTCTTAGACACCTCAGAAGCAGCTACACGTGTTTTGAGGATGAGGTTGAACTCAACACTCTGCTCCCCGTCTTGACACGAGATATCTGAACCGGGAACAAAAGCGAACGGAGACCGGAAGCTGTAAATCGTGAGTTGCTTCCCGGCTGGAATAACAACTTCAGCTACTTCAGAGTCAGACTCGGGGTCATAGATCCCACTAACATCGTCATGGTTGGCGTAGTTCGTCCCCTCTTCATCGGAGGGATACGGAACGTCTCCGATGAAGAGTAATTTCGTGACTGCGTTTGGCCCCGTTCCACGGTTCTCAACAGTCACAAACGCCTCATCAGTAACTTCGTCACCCGAAGAGTTCCACATCTCCTCTGGCTGATTTCTCCCAATCCCCATCTCGACGATGCTGAGGTCCGGTTGAATCGAAAGTGAACCCTCAGCAACAGTTTCGTCACCATCTAGCGCGACGACACGGTACTTACCGGGCTCGTAGGCAGTTCCGATTTCGAACGAAACCTGTCGTGCACCAGCGGCAAGCCCACGTTTCCCGAACAGTTCCCCATTCGGTTGGATGAGGTTCACCTGTTCGACGGGTGCGTCAGCATCAACCTCAACAACGACGGCTTGGCCCTCGACAGCGATGCGTGAGAGGGGACCAGCACGCTCGGTCGTCGCCGACGTCTGGTCGGGCGTCGTTGTGCCCGAGTTACGGCTACCATCAAGACAGCCGGCAACGCTGGCGAGGGCGGCCCCGCCGAGGGTTCGGAGGACGGTACGTCTATCAATCGGTGAATCGGTCGGTATCATTGGTTTCGGTAGTAGCTATCTGTCGGACCAAACATGCGGAGGAGTCGGCGACCGGCGTAGAACGTTACGACGAACGGGATTGCCTGCCAGCCGACTTCGAATACGAATGCAACCCAGCCGTCGAGAGTCCCGAGTGGATGCCAGCGAACGGAGGCCGTATCACCCACATACGCCGGGTCGTGGCCAAGCCACGTGCCGGGGTGGTAGCGAGCGGTGTAGATCCTCGGCTCGTCCAGCGTGACGATTGCGACGCCACTCTCGTTGGTCTCAACGCGCTGGTCACCCACCGTGATGTAGCCGCTGTGTGACGACCCGCCAATCGGGTACTGTCGGTCACTCCCATTCGACGCGATCGGCGCACCCGTCTGATTATCGCGCAACTCGACTCGGAGCGTCGCGTTCGACGTCGTCTGTGAAACGAGCTCAACAGAGAGGTTACTCTCGCGAAGCTGTCGCGCCGACCCGACTTGGGGGTCGACAATCGTGGCATTCACCCCGCGAACGATCCCGCCTACCCGAAGCGCCTCCCGGTCGACGGACTCTGCACGGACGGCCAGCCCGTACGTGGGCGTGTACGTCTCGTTGACGACCTCGACAGTCACGTTCTCGCCGATCGTCTCACGGGGAGACGCCCGGTCAGCCCCCCACATGTCGATGATATCCGGGCCATCGCGAACCGGCTCTGCTCGCGGCCCGATCTGTGAAGGATACGCGTGAACTCGGACGGGAATCGCATCCGACTGTTCCGTAGTTGTCGACGTCCCGGTCGACGTAACGAGTGTGTCCCAGTTCGTGTTCCGAGCGGTGTAGAACCGCCACACACCACGGACCCGGGAGCTCTCATCGTCGGTGAGCGTATAGCCCTGCCACGGGCGGGACTGGAAAATCGCGACGCCAGTATCCCCGTTCGGGTACTGCGCGTAGTAGGGGTACGCCGCGAGGTCGTAAATCTCGGCATCGAGTGTATCCGAGACAGTTCGTGTCTCCGTCCGGTAGTTGACTGTCGTCTCAGATTCGCCACCAACCGTTGTCTCGACGGTCTTCTTGAGGCGAACGGAGATGTTCGCTTCGAGCGTGAAATTTGCACCCCACGAGTGAGTGGTGTGATACTGTAATTCTGGCGTGTGAGTGCCGCGAGCAGTTGCGACTGGAATGCCATCGATTTTCAGACGGGTGTTCTCAATCTCGTGAGAGACGAGTGCCCAGTCGACGGTTTGATTACCCGTTTCGTTCCCGGTTGGAACGCGAACACGATAATCGACGAGGCCACGAACAGTCCCATTGGGAGCGATATAGAGCGGTGTCTCACCTGCGTCGAGATGCCCGCGCGTCGATGGCGTGACCGCGAAAATCGTCGCATGCGCATCGTCGATGAACGTCCCATCTTCGAGTGATGCGTGGGGCGGGTACGTCGACGTGTCGGGTCCGCCGGCGTCGAGATCAGCGAAGTCGTTGCGCGTCCACGTCGCGGCTGTTGCCGGCGGGCGCGTGAACGTGATGTCAGTCCCGTTGGCGAGTTGGTGGAGCGCCGTTCGGTCGTCGCCGTACTGCTGCTGGTAGTCTTGTTGGCTGACGTAGCGGTCGCTATCACGAGACCAGAGCGTCGCCGCCTCGCTTTCCGTGAGGCCGTTTGTCTCAGTCCCTGGTCTCGGGGGCTGTGCCGTGGCGAGGCCGATAATGGAACTCGACACGAGCAACGCGGCTACCAGTACGGAGGGCACTCGATGCTCCATGGGAGGGTAAAGGTGGATTGGTGGGGCGCTTACCAGGGGGCGAGGTTCACGCAGTCGCCGAGTGGGAGGCCCATAATCGACGCCACGACGGTGTAAAGCGGGCCAAGCACCGCCAAGATGAGGGCGGATTTGAGTGCCGCGCGCTTGTGGACTTTGAGTCGCTTTTTCTGTTCGGGGCTGGCGGTGAAGATCTCAGCGAGGGAGTCGGCCTGCCAGATGACTGCTAACCCAATGAAGCCGAGCGTCGTCGTGATCTGGAAGAAGCCCTCAACCATCCCCGGCAATTTCTCAGCGCTGCAGACCACGCTGTCTTGTGCGGCAACTGGCTGGACAGCAGCGATCGTGAACAGGACGCTCCCAATCGCGACGTGTCGGAGGACAGTTCGGGAGAGCCGTTGCTGGTCGGCGGAGCGAGCGTCAGTAGGGGAGTGTGAGTCAGACATGAGGTCACTCGGTGTGGTCGTACACGAGCGCTTGGAGGTCGGCGTAGCGACTCGTCATGGTTGCAATCTCATCAAGCGAGTAGCCCAACTCACGCGCTTCGGTGAGCTGTGCGCGGAGTTTGTGCGGCTCAACGTCGCGAAGTTGCATCTCGTCGCGGAGGGCTTGCCGATAGAGGGCCGATGCGTTGAGATGGTCGTTCCACCTGAGGAACAACTCATCGATGTCTTCGACGGTGACTGAGCGGGAGATCATGAGTTCGGTATCGTTCCGCACCGATTGTCTTGCGGTGCGTACATGTCAATCAGACTGATGGAATAGTATATATTTACTGGCCGATATGAAGTGTGATGACATGCCAAACTAGGTACTATATTATCTGGTCGAATTAGAACACCGACGACCCTCCTACCTAACGATGCAGAGGGATGTCACTCGACATATCGTGTCTGTCGAGAGGCAGCGCTATCTGTGAACTCTGAAGTAACCTGAGCAACTGCACGCTCGATATCACTATCCATCAGCGAAACGACAGCCCACGGCGAAACAAACGACTCACGGTCTAGCGTTCCGGTCTTGTATGCGCCAGCAAGCGGAAGACTGTCCGAGTACTCCTTCGTCGAGATCCCGAGTGCAATATACTGGTTACCGGCAAATGGATGACTCGAGTCGCTGAGGATGAGATACGGACGTCGAGGAGTATGCCCGAACGGATCTGTGGCGACGACAATTACCCCACGCCATACATCAGATCTACTCCGCACCCGAGTCTGCATCTTCATACTCATCGAGATCAGGGAGATTTGCATCCCAGTCCGGATTCTCGTCGTAGTAGTCGCCCTCAAACTGCTCGCTCACGGCAGCCAAGCCAATCAAGCTCGCAGTATGTGCATCGTAGGCGTCGGGATTGATCGCCCAATACTCGCCCTTGTGACGCACAAATCCCTGATTATGGAGTCTGCTGAGCGTCGTCCCAACACTTCCTCGTGGGATGTCGAGCGCCTCAGCAATCTCACCCGCTCGATAGCCTGTTTCTGGAGTCGCTGCAAGGAAGCGAAGAATGGAACGTCCATTCGTATTCGGTCCTGGAAGGTCCGATGGCTGGTAATTTTCGAAGTCAACGGGCATATGTAACAGCATGTAACGGAGAGTAATAGACTTGCCGGAGTAGTTGTTCCAGAGTACTCTTTGGACGCTGGAAGGTCTCGATCGACGCGTTCTCCCAATAGAAGTGCGATGAATCTGAGGTCGTTGGGAGGATACTAGTTTTTACTGGCAAGAGTGGTGTGTCTGACAGAGTATCCGCAGAGTGGCGAGTTATCTAGCGAGGAGACTGTTGAAAGCCAGAGACGGCACAGTATCCGCATCAATAGGCGTTGTCAGGGGGAACACCTACTTCTTGGCCTAAAGTTCCCTGCGAACTTGTCGGGGAGATTCAAGATGCAGCGGAACTCAATTTCACAGAACGGTTGGGCTGTTCTGCCTGTAGAAACGCACCGGAATACCAGTAGGAATCATCTCCACCACAAACCATGACCGAAAACACACTCACCGTCCGCGTCGAATCGAACGACGAGTTCTTCGACCGTGCACTCGAAGCCGCAGCGAAAGCCGACGCTGGTGAACTGACTGATGACCACACTGGCGTCTCACTTCCAGACGAGGCTGCACTTGCACGTGTTCTGAGCGAAAAAAATCTCGAACTTATCCGGACTACTGCCCGCGAAGAACCGAAGAGTCTCCGCGAGCTCGCGCGGCTCGTTGAGCGTGACATCAAGAACGTCTCGACTGCGATCAACGACCTCGCAGAACTCGGACTTGTCGAATTTGAGCAGGATGGCCGATCAAAGCGGCCGGTCGTCTGGTACAGCCATATCCACGTAGAGTACGACCTTGGTGTTGGGGCGGATGATACCGAGGTCGCTGCACAGGAGTAGCTTGACTACTGCTATTCTGGACGAGGCGCGTTCTCGTACTTGACCATCTTCTCGGGCTTGTCGGAGATAGTCTCGTAGATCTGCTGGAGCGTCTCCTCAGCGGCGAGCAGATTGTGTTCCTCAAGGAATGTTCGACCGTCCTCGGTCAGGCCGTAGAACTTCCAGGGATAGCCCTGTCGGCGCTGGTCGTCGTCGAGTGCGACTTCTTTGACGATGCCGGCGTCGATCAACTTCTGGATGTGCTTGTAGACGGTGGCATCGCTGACGCTGGGGTTGAGCTCCTCGAGTTCGTACATCGAAGGCAGCTGCTTGGGATGCTGGAGGATGTTATTGACGAGCGCGAACCGCGTCTGCTGGGTGACGAAATGGATGAGTTCACGGGACCTCTCTCCACCAGCGGTTCCCAGATCGGTACTCATACATCACAGTTCACACTCTGACGCAAAGTAGTTTACCCTTGAGTAAATCACCCTGAGGTAAACCAAAATAGATCTGAATGAGTAAATTACTTCATAAACCGTATTACTCGTCCGAGAGAGGAACCATATATGCCCGATGAGGAGTCGCCCGTCCCTGAAGAGGTCCTCACGAGTGCGAAGGAGCAACTCGATGAGGAAGAGATCTCACTGGCGGACAATGAAGAAATCCTCCACGCACTGAGCGAGTTGACACCTGTCTACGAGAACGACCGTTCGTACTTCGTACTCGGGAACTACGACCGGGAACCAATCCGACGGTTGAACCTCGTAGTGGACCGTCTCAACCGACGCACTGACGCGTACGCCTTCCGGATGGTCGATATTCGGGGCGAGTGGGATAATAGCATCCAGAAGTTCTGCCTGATCGCCGATATCGTAACGTATCTCGTTGGTGTCGCCGAGAAGGACCCAAGCGACTTCCTTGTCGAACAGGGACTACTCGTTGGCACGACTGAATACTTCTCGAAGAGCCACGTCCTCAAGCGGGAGTATGAAGACGAGGAGCATCCGTTCGGATGGATGCAGGACGGCGTCTTCGAACTGTTCGAACAGGAAGGTCGACTGTACCGATGGTGGACCGAAGAAGACCTTGTTGACGTGACCGAGGAACTCCCGTGACGAGGAACGGAATCGCCATTCTCGACCGAATTACTCGGAGCGGGGCGACCCAAACTGTCCGAGAAGCAGTTGCAAAGCGGGACGACTTGCAGCTGTTTGGGTTAGATGAAATAACCAATAACGTGTAGACCACAGTTCTTGGAAATCTGAGGTGCAAGTACCCCGATGGTTCACCAATTATTCTCGGCGGCACTCGAATCGACCAAACAACTTTGCTGTGGCATCGTGTGGACACTACTGGAGACAGACTGTGTCACATGCGTCTCCACAATCCCCCATGACGAGTGATTCGACGGCGCTTGGTCGATGTCCTGACTGCGGCGAAGAGATTGAGGCATACCAGTCGATAATTGAGTTCGAAGATGGCGATGGGTCAACTGGCGTTTTCGCTGAGTGCTATTCCTGCGACGAAGTTGTTCGTCCAGAGTGACGAACTGGTGCTACTTGTCCACGAGGAAGTCTAGGCTTGCGTCCGAATGTTAGTTGACTCATCGAAGCGCGTTGTAACGTAACGCGAAACTTGTTGATATACCAGTTTCGAGTAGCGTTACAACCAGAGGAAAACCGGAAATTGGTATCAGCAGATTAACCAACAAAATTTTTGATTAGCCCTTGTGTTGGTTAACACGAGGCAGCAGCCGATGTCCTACGAACCACCGACGCCGCCGACGAATCTCCCCACGGAAGTCGTCAACGCCCTCAACAAGTTGGGGCAGAACCGCCTTCGAGACGTTGCTCACTATGCCGAAGAGTTGGCCGAACACAAGGAGCGCGAGGGTCGTCTCGAGGAAGAGTCACCGGAAGGTGAGTTCGAAGAACGGTCGGACGACCTTCCAGATGATGTCCCTACGAAGGCGACGATCACCATCAAAGAGATCAACGACAACCGCTACTACTACTGGCAGTGGAGAGAGGGAGACAAAATCAAATCCAAATATAAAGGCCCAGTCAACCCCGATGAGTAGGAAGGACTTCCATGGACTCAAAAGACACCACACCCCGTGTGCGAAGTGAATTTTCTCATCACCCGTGGACCCTGTGTGAGAGATGAGTGATGGAAAGCCTCAATCGCTCATTAAGCGCTCCCACGCGTAACTATCCCACATTTACACTCGTGACTAGGGGTGTAGTTGGGGAAACAAAGGCTAAGCGAGATCTTCCCCGGCTATCGCGGAGCACAGTTTTAGCACAATAGTATCCTAAACCAGCCGATGTTCCAGGTAGCTTCCTTCTCCTCCTCCACCGCCGTCCGAGTCGGTTCCACGACGCCGAGGAACACCTGTTCTTTCAGCAGTTCATAGACGCGGTGTTGACTCAGAACCTTTGCATCAACCGTTTTTGCCGTGTTTTGTGAGTGCTTGTAGATACAACTTGTCGAGAACTTGCTTCGTTCGAACACGTTCTCGTTCTGTATTGTACGTACCAGTTCGTCGTGATATTTGGTTGAGACACCGGTGTTGCCAGTACTGCCAATAACCAGTCCACTATTGCCAGTAAAACTGGCGCAAGCGTGGGAGTTCCCGAGATTGGGAGTGGATTCGTTAGAGAATTTGTTCTCGGGGACCCCCGTTGCCAGTACTGCCAGTATTCGCTCGATTTAAATAACACACACACACCACTTTTGCCAGTAAAACCACTCGAACGAGTAGAAGGCTACTCGCACCAATACTGATTGTACGATAGATTTATGTTAATAGTAGTAAAACCAAATCCGTACTGGGAAAGAATTAGTAAAGCAAAGCTGTAGATGTAGTTCGGTAGCTCTGT
>NZ_PSYY01000008.1:0-21857 GCF_003383025.1 Haloferax sp. Atlit-4N
CGCTGATCGTATCGATTCGCTCTCTGACCGTGAGAACTGGAACGGGTATCTGTTCCCGTCTCGTTCGTCGTCGACGGGCCATGTGTCAGTCAGTACGATACGTCGTAGGTTCAACCAGCTTGCTGACACTGCTGGCGTGGTTGTCGATGGGGATACGCCCACGCCGAAGATGGGACGTCGGTTCTGGTACTCGGCGTATCAGGAAGCTGTTGGTGAGGTTCTGGAAGGACTTGAGGGAGTCGCTGAAGACCAAGGAAGTTCGTCGACGGAGGTCGTGCTTCGAAACTACTTGTCGAGAGAGCAAGAACGGAAGGCTCGGCGAAGAAGGATGTATGAGAAGTTGCAAGCGGCGTTTAATTCTTGAATGAACATCCCACCAACCAGACCCAGACCAATCGATAAAGTATGTAATCGGCCCCGATTCAAGCTTGAAAACTGGCATTGAACCATTCAGATACCCACTTTGCCAGCGTCTAACTTCGAACAGAGAGTAATTCCAATTAACCGAATGGGATCCAAACCAGCATTACCCAGACCACAAGGGTATATACGGCGTCAATAGCCACGATATTGTGTTCGTAGTGAGTGCCTGAACATATATCGAAACTCACCAAAAGAGATGTACGCGACGTAAATTACGTGCTGCAGAAGTCTCATCACTACCAGCACCCCGGGAATGGTAAGGACAGGCGCAAATTGGAGCACCGATTCGATACACCTGGCATACTCTGATGAAATTCTCAAAGAGGCACAGGTTCGAATGGTGGTATAACCGGATGCAGGCCCTCCCAAAGTCACGGTTCTCTGGTAGGGTGAATGTGGGCAGCAACACACTATTGAGACTTCCCAGCCGGATTGTGACGCCAATCGAATGACTAAACTGGTGTTTGAAAAATCCTCGCTGAACAAGCGGGTGTTCCCCAGCAGCTCAATATCAACAGATCATCCGGCCTATTTTATGAATTTTCTCACAGTAAAGCTATTCTGCTATTGTCTATTGAAAAATACTATTTACCTAAGACTATTCAGGAACTTCATGAGTCTCAATCGAGGGTCTGAGTGGAGTCGGTGGGATCTGCATGTTCATACACCGCTTTCGTTTGAATCCAACTTTAGTATCAGTTCGGAAGAGCGTGACCGATATGATGCGCTAGATGAGCTGGACGGAGTCAGCAAGCCGCAGCGACATGACGAAGAGATATGGACAAAATATGTCGACCAACTTGAATCCATTAATCACATCAATTGCCTGGGTATTACCGATTATTTCTCGCTTGAGGGCTACGAACTCGTTGATAAACTTCGAAGTGCTGGTCGGCTCGATAACATTGATGTCGTTCTTCCAAATATCGAATTTCGACTTGACACTATTACTGGCGATGGTAAGCGTATCAACCTCCATGTTATTTTCTCAGATGAACTCTCGGTAAGCGACATCCGGAACGAGTTCTTGCGTAATCTAAAGATTACTATCGATCATGGTGATGAACGAACTCTCCGCCCAGAGTCGCTGCGAGAACTCGGGAGACAAGCCAAAAGTTTCCATGGTGACGATTGCTCTGATTACGTTGCGGGGTGCAAATACGCGCGTGTCAAATTCGATGAGATTATCGGCGAACTGGAATCCACGAACCTGTTCTCGGGCAACTATCTTATTATTTTGTCTGGCGCGGAGTGGAGCGACATCGATTGGGAAGGACAAGACGCCGAGAAGAGACGCCACCTACTCGCCAAAAGCCATGCACTGTTCTCCAACAGTCCGGGCGACCTCCGATGGGCAACTGGCAGAGGCCATTTGTCGCCTGATGATTTTATTGATGAATTTGGATCGCTGAAACCAGTTTTTTCATCATCTGACAGCCATGATTTCGACTCACTCTGCGAGCCTAACAAGAACCGCTATTGTTGGATCAAGGCCGACCATACCTTTGACGGACTGAAACAGGTCGTCTACGAGCCCCTGGACCGTCTGGATATCAGTGATTCATCACCGAAATCATTCACACAAATCCAGACGATTCGCTCACTTTCTATAGAAAACGGGTATGTTAATCAAAATTTGACATTCGACGATACGGAAATTCCGCTCAACTCAAATCTAATCACACTAATCGGAAGTCAGGGAACTGGCAAGACCGCGCTCTTGGACCTCATTGCGAATTGCTTCCAAGACCGACGTAACACTGCTACCGATGATGGAAATTCATTCATTACTAGGATCGAAAGTTCGAACTCTCGACTTCAGACTGAGATTACCTTCGAAGACTTGGACTCATTTAGGAAGTCCGCGTTAGGGGAGCCAGCTGAGTTCGTAGGTGGGGCGAATATATCGTACATCCCTCAAGGAAAAATAGTTGAATACTGTGAGCAGGGGAATCGGCTCCACGATCAGATTAATGATTTAGTGACCGGTTCTGCCACCAGAGAGTCGTCAGACACGGTAGATGAGTTCAAATCCGAGGGGAACCGGATCAAGAACCTCGGCGACAAACTCCGCCGGTTGAATGCAGAGCTTCATGATATTAATCCCCCGAGTGTACGCGAAGAACTCCAAGAGGAACAGGAACAGCTGGAAGAAGCCCAAACAGAACTCAATAATAAGGAATCAGAAATACAGGATTTCAAACAGAATCACGAGGCCGAGTTGGAGGAAACAGAGGCTGAGAGCCTACAAGACGACCTAGACTCTCTCCGTGAAAAATCTGACAGATTAGATAAATTGGAGATTGTAGTCAATTCTGCAAGGGAGAACCTCTCTTCTGCGGACTCGTTCAACAATCAGGTCAGAAAGATAGACGACCAATTTGGTGACTTAGATATCGACTCAGATATCCCGGAGATTGAACTCGACGGACACCGTGGTGCAATCGAGTCGTTAACCGACGATATCACTAATCTTCGTGACGAAATATCGAACTCTCGGGATGAAATCCAAGACAAACTGGGTGACTCGACGGACGCCGAGGAACAACTTGCGGACCTTCGAGAGGAACGGCGACAGATTCAAGATACGATTGAGGTCCTTGAGGCTGCCATCGAGGATTTGAAATCGGAGATCGAGCGAGTCACGGAAGCACACAGTAAACGTACAGATGTGTTCGCTGAGTATGTTTCTGCATACCTCCGTAGGCGCATGTTGTACAGGGATATCATAGGTCAGTTCACAGGTGATGACAACGGAATCCTCGGAGATGTAGAATTTGAGCCGAAGATTGACATTGCCGATGATCTAGTCGATGATTTCTCTGATCTCATAGATATGCGCTCGAATAACAGCGAGGATATTAAATCTGAGGTCCAGAAATTACGTGCTATCATCCGGGGTGAGCAACCAGACAATCTCCAATCCGCAGTCAGCGAATATCTCGAAGCAATGGAGGAGTTCCGTCAGCACACCCTTTCTGATGTTGAGCCTATCAAATTCGATGGAACACTCTATGACACTTATTTGTCTCTCTCAGAGGATATCTTCTACCAGGGAACGCCCATGAACCAGCTCTCCAGAGGTCAGAAAGGAACAGTGTTGCTCAAGATATACTTGGCCGAGGGTGAGAACCCGCTCATTATCGATACACCTGAGGACAATCTTGATAATCGGTTCGTCTACCAAGAGCTCATTGACGCGATTCGGAAAGCGAAATTGAATCGGCAGATATTCATTGCCACTCACGACGCGAATCTGGTTGTCAATACAGACTCTGAGCAGGTCATTATATCGTCGTTCGACCAGGGTACAATAGAATACGTAGCTGGGCCACTCGAAGACACCGACATCCGCTCAGAGGCCAAGGACATTCTTGAAGGTGGAGATGAGGCATTCCGTCGTCGAGAAGAAAAATACGAACTTCGGCCGAGCTAAAGAAGTCAACCGCTGACAATATTGGTGTCCCACTAGGAATGCATGCGAAATTCTCGGGGGTCGCTTTCTTAACGGCAGGATTGTCCCGAGTGACTGCAGAAGATGGCATCCACCGCTGCGGCCACTGCGAAACAACGGCGTCAACGAGACGTGCACCAACTGTCCGAACTGCGGGGCAATCGCCTGTAACAGCCACACCAAAACGGACCGACTGATAGGAAACCTGACCTGTGCGGTCACCGAACGGTTCTTCCTCAAGAAGAGGTACTCCAACGACGAGGACAATATCGAAGCATTCTGTGAGGAGTATCCGAAATGCTGCTTAACGAGAAGGCAATGGAGAACAAACTATTAGCCTGCGGCAACGTGATTATGACGCTGCTGCTCGTTGTCCGCCTCTCGAAGGCCTCGTCGGTCGGGGGCGTCCCAGCGGGGAGTACGGTATGGCTGCTCACTTTGACCGTCCATTCGGGCGGCGACTCGAACGGAGCCTGCGCTGGGAGTTCAACGATGAAGAGATACTTCTCTTCGCTGTGAATGTCGTCCGCTGGGTTCTCGACGACGTGCCTAATCTCCTCGACGAGCATCCGTTCCGTGGTATCAAAATCGTAGAGCCCGCAGAGTTCTTGACTCTCATTCGCGACTGATCCGCCATTTCTGAATAGACCTGTGTGAAAGTATGGGGAATCACCCCACCACCTACCTTACTATACCGAGCTGGCATCTCGGTTGAGTAAGTTGCCGGTGTTCAATGTCAGAGGCACTCGGCATAGCAACCCTCTTTTGCCACAGCAATAGTCCTTTTGGCTATTGTATATTACATTCAGGCCATCTTACCAAAGTCAATACTACCATCGTTTTCCGACCAACAGTCTTTGAAGTCACGAGCTCAGACTTCTCGGTGAACAGTAGTTACCGAATCGATTCTCCTCAGCGCTGAACAAGGCGCTGGAAACGAAGACATCCGAAACCGCGACTGGCTATACTGCGACAGAGTGAAAGAGCTCCGAGTTAGCTGTTGTCTTCCGGAGAGCGAACCTGCGGCAGATTCGGGTTGAAGCGGGAGACTGCTAATGCTCTATGTCGAAGACCTCCCGCTTCATGAAGAGCACGGCCACGTTAATTAATAATTTTGGTGGCCGAGTCCAAGTCACCCTCGAAGAGAATGGCGATTTCGCCGGTTACACTCTCGTATCGCCACACCATCTACGGGTTTACCTCAAAGGCGTGCCAAAACGGTCTGGGTCAATAATATGAGATCGAGTTCGAGGGGGATTCCGGCTGCGTGGAGTGAATTGGCTCAGCCCCAAGACTTGCGCCGGGTATTCAGCACACAGTCAAGCCATTGGACGACCAGTTTCATTGCGCTTTGTTCCGGGGTAACGTAACTGCTACAAAAATCAGCAGTGAACAGCAGTCTTCCCACACCAATCGAATCCAAACGTCTAATAGATACGGAGTATATACTGTAGATATGGCTGAGTTCACGTTCGAGGGACGGGAAGCCCTTGAGAAAGAAGCAAAACCCGTTGGCGGCGGCGCACACGTCCACGTCCCAAAAGATTGGATTGGTGAGAAAGTCGCAGTCATCCGCCTCGAACAACAAGAAACCGAAGACGACGAGTAACTCACAATGGCGTCCACACACCTCTCACTCCCACTCCACCTCCCCTTCGAAGAGCGAGAGCGCCACGATCGATTGGACGCGCTCACGACTCGCGTAGCGAACACGCTCATCGAGCGATACTGGACGCCAGAACACCTCGTCGGGATTCACGAATACTCTTATCAAGCGTGGAAATACTTCGACGAGGACGAAGCGTTCGCTGAGGTTGACCTGTACCTCCCGAGTCGGTACAAGCGGTGTGTAATGCAGAAAGTTGGTGAAACGCTACGGAGCCACGCTGACAAGCGTGAAGCCTTCCAATCCATCCAGTCCGTTCTCCCCGACCACAAGATCCGCCGCATCAACACCCGACGAATCAAAGAACGACTCTGGGGTTCTGAGAACTACATCAAATCTGGATACGTTGACTTGCTCATTGGGCAACTCAACTCCTACTACGACAAACACGGTCGCTTCCCCGAGTCGTATTTCAAGATGCAAGAGTGCCCATCGTACTCGAAAGGTGTTCTCCCGTACTCCGCAGACGATGGCCCGACGAGAGGGCAGGCTGTGAAATACGAGTACGACGAAGACGCACAGTCTCTCACGGTCAAACTCAAAGCCCCGGATACGCTTGAACCAGAGACTCGTGGTGATTGGACGTGGACGGAACACACGCTGGAAGGCTATGAAGCGTTCCATGAACTCCTCGACCACGGAAGTCTCTCTGCTCCATCGTTCCACCCTGCACAGAACAAAACCGGGGACGAATACTATGAACTCTCGTTCCCTGTTGAGGTTGAACACCAAGAGAAACCAGACGACGTTGAAAGCGTCTTGGCGATTGATGGTGGCCTCCGAAAAGACGCAACTGCCGTCGTTGTGGACGAAGACGGTGAACAACTCTCAGTTCCGTATTTTATCCAGAATACGGAGCGAGAGCGGATGCGAAATCTCGCTCGGGAACGCAACCAACTCAATTCCAAACTCGCGTATCTGCGTCGAGAGGGGCGCGACCACACAGACTCGTTCACACACGTCCACGCAGAATACGAGCGAGCGAACAACAAGATTCGGCACAAGCGAGAACAACTCGTCCACGACGTAGCCAATCAACTTCTTGCGCTTGCCCTCGTGTATGATGTGGACGCCATCGTCCACGAAGACCTGCGGAGTCTCTCACCACCTCGTGGTGAAGGGCAACTCTCGTGGGAACTCTCGTCGTGGGCGCGACGAGAAATTATCTCGAAAATCGAGTATCGCGCTGACATCGCCGGAGTGCACGTTCGCAAAGTGCGTCCGGGTAACACGTCCCGGTCGTGTCCTCGATGCGGTTCCACCGGGCACACCACGAAGTCACCCGACCACTCGTTTGAGGTATGGCACGGTGGGCACTTCCGCTGTGACAACGCCCGGTGTGGCTTTCAAGCCGACCGAGACTACGTTGGTGCGGTCAACGTCGCTCGCGTATTCTTCAGCGAGACGGCAACACTGACCCACGATTTCACGTCCTCGTATATCGGGGATTCTGAAATCGTGCCAGCAGGCCGTTCCGCTGGCCCGCGTCTCGCGTTCGGTACTGCGCCACTCGCGTTTACTGAACAGTCGGAAGTGGTGACTGCTGGTGGCGGGTCGTGCTTCATAGCGCCCGCTGTCACCCCGACAGAGACGAAAAACAATAGCAGTAACACCAATTCAGTGTCAAGCCCAGCGACACACAGCACCTCTCAATTCGTTAAAATGACTGCTGTTTACTGCCGAAAATAGGAACGGTTACTCTTTCCGATGTGACCTCCGGTGATTGCGGAGAGGACGTCGATAACGGCGAGTGTGAGGCCAAAGAGGCTTACACTGTTCAGTGCCGAAGAATAGCCAAACGATAGCTGGACAATGAAGTCAATGGCTCTCAAGACCAGCAGAACAGCGATAGCCACGAGTGTATCAACTATGCTGGTGGGAGTCCATTTTATGTCCCCTTTCATTTTCCTACAATAGGCATAGTACTTGCTCACGTGCTCACTGTCTCAAGGTAGTGGAGACCATTTCTGGCTTGCCTGTGTTCTTCGCGGCGACATCCTCACCACTCCCTAAGGTTAATGGCTACCGAATCTCTACCGATGATATGAGCGCGAGAACCCCACGTGAGCGCCTTTACGAGGCGTTTGTCGGCCCTAGCGGACAGATACAAGATAAGGTCACTCGCGCCCTTGATGTCGGAACGTCATATCTTGACCTTCCAATCGGCTTTTTTACACATATTGATGGACAGACACAACGAATCGTCTGCGCCACAGGGAACCACGACCGAATCCGACAGGACGAAACGTGTCCACTTGAAGACGCTTACTGTCGACAGACAGTCGAACGTGAATCTCCCTTGGCAATCCAAGATGTCGACACTTCTCCAATCACAGACCGTGCTGTCCGGACATTTGGCCTCGAAGCCTATCTCGGAACGACAGTGACGGTACACAGTGAGGTGTACGGGACGGTCTGCTTTGCGGACGACGAACAGCGAGGCGAGCCATTTTCAGAATCTGAAGAGCTGTTTTTAGAGCTCCTCGCGCGTCTCATCGGAGGCGAGCTCGAACGAACCGAATACGAACAGGACCTCGAAGAACAACGGTCGGACCTCAAGCGAGAGAAACAACGATTCGAAGCAATAGCAGAGAATAGCTTCGATATCCTGTTTCGGCTCGATACTGACACAAAAATCACATACGTTTCGTCGGCGGTCGAACGCGTGTTAGGATACCAACCACAATCTGTTATCGGTGACCGAATAGACGAGTATCTGACACCATCGGCAGCTACTGATGCGGCTGCTGCAGTCGCAGCCGCGTACAATGGCAGCGATGTCGAGGGTCTGATACTCGAGTTTCTTGACGAATCTGATGCAGTCGTCGTCTTGGAGGTGAACGCAACGCCCGTCACGACTAATGGAGAAGTGGCTGGCGTTCAAGGTGTCGGCCGAGACGTCACTGCACGAAGGAAACGACGGCAAGAACTCCGCATGAAGACACGGGCGATAGACAAAGCGACACTCGGTATTTCGATCGCTGATCTGAGACAGCCTGACAACCCGCTCGTGTATGTCAACGACGGATTCGAACGCATCACTGGGTACGACGCAGCGGATGCCGTGGGAGAAAATTTCCAATTTCTCCGGGGTGACCAAACTGACTCTACGTCAGCCAACGCGTTCCAAACAGCAATCGAACAGGGTGAATCGACTGTTGTCGAACTCATCAACCACCATCGGGATAGCACGCCATTTTGGAATCGCGTCCAACTTAATCCAGTGTTCAATGATGAGAGTGAACTGACCCACTACCTCGGCTTTCACCAAGACGTCACAGAACAGGTGCGGACCACTAAGCTGGTTCGCCTTCTCAATCGTGTGTTACGACATAACCTCCGGAACGATGTGACAGCGATCCGTGGCTGGGGTCGACTCTTGCAGGCAGACAGTTCTGAATCGCCAGCGGATGTTGGGGCGCGAATCGAACGAATCTCTGAAGATCTCGTTCGGGTGAGCGAGCACGCAAAGACGTTGCGTCAGCAGGCGCGTCGTCCCAGAGAGCCACAGCGACTCGACACGAAGTGCCTCGTAGAGGATGCAGTCGCTGACACTCGCTCGGAGTTCGACGTGGAAACAGTCGATGTTTCGGTGGAGACGACTCGAGATGTCTGTGCTGGAACCGAAGTGAAACAAGCGATTGCAGAACTCGTCGAGAATGGACTCAAGCACAGCTCCAACGCAGATCCGCACGTTTCTGTGTCGGCGACTGACGACGGTGCATATGTCACGATTGTCGTTCGTGACAACGGCCCCGGAATCGAGGCGATGGAAGCCGAGGTTATCTCGACAGGCCAAGAGACCGCAGTCGAACACGGCTCTGGGCTTGGGTTGTGGCTCGTCAACTGGATCGTGACGCGATATGGAGGGTCGTTCCAAATTAAAGCAGTCAAGACAGACGAACAAACGGGGACGACTGCGACACTCAAGCTTCCAGCTCTTGCCGATGGAACCGATGTTGAGACTGCAGAGCGAGGGCCAGCAGTGCTATCGTTGTGAACTACCCTACCCTAGTCGCTCACGGCTGATGCCGCTCGCTCCTTGAGGGTAGGGCTTCCTGTTTCAACGACGCGCTTTGCAGATACGGGTGTATCCACAGGGAGCGCGGTCTCCACAGGCGTTGATTCGGAGTATCCCACTCCTATATTTTCGAGGCCGCGAGAAAGGATGTTCCACGCCGCGTTCGCGTCCCTGTCCGCCTCAAACCCGCAAGACGGACAGGAGTGTTCACGGACCCACAACGGCTTCTCCGTCGAGACACCGCACGCCGCACACTCCGTGGTCGTCCCTCTCGGGTTGACCCCCACGAAGTGCGTTCCTTCGCGTTCGCACTTGTATTCAAGTAACGAGAGGAACGTCCGCCACGCCGACGACGCTGTGTTACGGCTGTTCGACGGCGATTCCATCATCCCCTTCACGTTCAGGTCTTCGACCGCTACGAGGTCGTACTCCCGGGCATAGTAGTTCGAGAGTTTGTGTAGGAAGTCGCGGCGCTTCCGTCGGAGGTCAGCGTGACACTCCGCGACGCGCCGCCGTTGCTTCTTGTAGTTGTTCGACCCGTGTTGCTTCCGCGAGAGTTTCCGTTGCTCGCGCTCCAAGCGGTCGCGTTCGTCCGAGAGGTCGAGCGGCCCGACTGCCGTGCCGTCGGTGTCGTGGGCGTACTTGAGAATCCCCACGTCGATACCGACGCACTTCTCGGGAGTCGCTGACGGTTCGGGCGGTTCACGGTCCAGTTCGACGCCGAAGGTAACGAACCACTCGCCCGTCGGTTCCTTCTTGAGCGTGACCTGCTTGAGTGTGGCGTCGTCAGGGATAGGTCGGTGGAGCCGTATTGGTATATCCGCTATTTTCGAGAGTGACAGAATAGTCTGACCGCCCTTCTTGTCGAGCTTGAAGCCAGATTGACTGTACGTGAAACTGCGGAACTCCCGTGGGGGCTTCCACGTGAGTTGACCGACGCCGTAGCCGTTCTCCTTGAGTCCTCCGAGTGATTTAACGTTCTGCTCGATTCGCATGACTGCTGTTTGCAGAACTGTCGAGTACACGTCTGAGAGGCCATCCCACCAGTCTTTCAGGGATGGGATTTTGTCTCGAATGGACCGAACACGCTGATTGAGTGTGCCTGCATCTTCGGGGATTTGGTCGAAGCGGTAGAGCGCGTGATTGTACAGTTGCCTACAAATGTCTCGGTGACGGTCCAACTCCTTGCGGTGGGCGTCGGACGGCTTGAGACGGTACTTGTAGGCGTAGTACATGGCGCTACTCGCGTTCCTCGATTAACTCGTCCAACTGCTCGCGGACGAACGACGAGAGGTTGAGGTGTTGGTCCTCAATCCACTCGTCTTGGTCCTCTCGAATGGTGATTGTCTTCCGTTTCATCGTAATGCACGGTATGCACGATACACGCATAATAGTTACGGTGAAACGTTGGCCTGTGGGCAGAGCGTCGAGCGTGTTTGCTACTCGTGCGGCGTTGACGAGACGCCTCGCGTCTCGTTCGCGCACGAGAGCTTTGCTCTCGTGAACGCTGTATCCCCTCCCTACTCGCATCTTCGATGCTCGTTGAGGAAGGGGGCTTAGCGCCTCCTTTCAGCGAAGGGTATCGACTCACCTACAACGACGAGGCTGACCGCGTAGCGTTCCGTGTGAGTCCGAAGCCGTACAAGAAGGTGAAAGGACACCTTCGAGGGCGACCGGAAGACCTCGCGTTGATTGAGGACGCCTTGACTGAAGATGAGTGGTCGTTGGGGCAGGCCGAACTTCTGTACCGAGATGGCGTGTACTACCTACACGTCACGGTCAAAACAGAACTCGAAGTGCCTGAACCTGAAGACGCTGACACGCTCGTTGGCGTCGATATTAACGAGCGCAACATCGCTCTCACTACTCTTAATCGTGAGACGATGGACACGCTCGGAACACTCGTGCTTGACTACGGCTCGGTGAAAGTCGAACGTCAACGCTACCACACCATCACGAAACGCTGTCAAGAACACGGCCAACACTCCATCCACCACCAACTCGGGGAGAAAGAAGGACGCTACACTGAGTGGATTCTTCACCGAATGTCCCGAGTCGTGGTGGAGTTCGCCCAACAGTTCCCGAATCCGGTTATCGTGTTCGAGGACTTGAGCGGGATTTGAGACGCCATCAAGTACGGAACGTACATGAATCGGCGTCTGCACAAACTGCCGTTCCACAAGTTCGAGCAACCAGTTCGTTACAAAGCGACGTGGAACCGGATTCCGTGTGAGACGGTTGAGTCGCCGTACAACTCGAAGACGTGTTCGTGCTGTGGACACCGTGGCTACCGTCAGGGACGACGGTTCCGGTGTGCGAATGATTCGTGTGCGGTTCAGCAAGACCATGCTGACCGGAACGCAAGTGTGAATGTGGCGTGGCGAGCGTGGGCGAAACACGCTGGCGTTGATGTTGACTCGGTTAATTACCGGACTCGCAAAACCCAACCATTTGTTCGGAAGGTGAGCCTGTCTGGGTCGGGGCGCTCTGTAAACCGCCCATCCTCATCCCGCGAAATCGCTTCGCGTGGAGTGCTTACAACGTAGGCTGAGGGAACAAGAAAAGCCACGGGTCACCCGACCCGTGGTCGTTTACCGGAAATCAACGATTTCTGTGATGACGAGACGTTTCGCGTCTCGAACCACTTGACCCCGAGGCAGTTGACCGGAAATAATTTGTTTTGTTGGGCCAATTGAAATGTATGATTACAACGACTTACTTGTGGGGGACAAAACGTGGTTCAGCATGAGGCACTTAACCGCGTTATTGACGGAACTATTATCGTAGATTCTGAGTTCAGATATGCGTCTATCAGTCAGCAGGCAGAACAAATCCTCGGAACGGACACAGATGACGTTCTGAACAAACGGCTTTGGGAGACCTTTCCTGATCTCACCGAGACAGCTGTTGAGGAGAAGCTTAGGGAGGCCATGAACAAACAAATAAAGTATTCGTTCGACTATCATGAACAAGACCTAGATCGATGGTTCGACATCCGCGTTTGTCCGAACGACGACGGTCTTTTAATGCACTTCATCGACATCACAGACCGGAAACAGTACGAGTTAGAACTCGAACGAAAAAATCGTTGTTTCTCGACACTTCTGGAGAATACATCAGAATGCGTCTATATCAAAAATAAGAACGGTTCATACAACTTTGTGAACGAGGCTGCCGCCGCCGTATTCGACACTAACCCAGACGAGGTAGTCGGTAAAACGGACAAAGAATTGTTCGACTCAGCCGATGCATCTGCTGTACAAGAAGTTGACGAGCGGATCGCTGAGTTTGGTGAAGCAGAAACCCGAGAAGCTGTTCGCCATGTCAACGGCGAGCGACACGTGTTCCTTGACAACAAGTTTCCCTACCGAAATGAAAAAGACGACATCGTCGGAATCATGGGGATCAGCCGAGATATCACCGACCGGAATACTCGCGAACAAGAACTCGAACGCCAAGAGTACTTATTCGGACGTGTCCAAGAGATCGCCGATATCGGCGTCTGGGAATATAACCCACGAACAGACGACCTAACATGGTCTGATGGAATCAAGCGCATTCATGGGGTCGAAAATTCTTACGAGCCAACACTTGAAGACGCACTCGAGTTCTATCATCCAGAAGACCGCGACAAGGTTGAAGCAGCCGTTGAGAACGCCATTGAAAACGGTGAGCGGTACGACCTTTTTCTTCGGATAGTTCGCACTGACGGCGAAACGAGGCATATTCGTGCCTATGGGGAGGCGGGACTGGAAGAGCACAGCGACAAACAATTAGTTCAGGGCGTGTTCCAAGATGTCACAGAGCGCCAACGTCGTGAGCAAGCACTCCGAGAACTGGGCGAAGAGTACGAAGCCCTGATAAACAATGCAGAAGACGCATTTTTCTTCGTCAACGTCGAACACGTTGAGGACGAAATTGAATTCCAGTTTGATCGGCTCAGTCCATCACACGAGGCCACAAGCGGCCTCACGACCGGAACTATCCAAGGTAAATCACCTCAAGAAGTGTTCGGTGACGTGACAGGTGCAGAGATTGCAGAAAACTATCGACGCTGTGTCGAAGCTGGTGAACCGATTACCTACGAAGAATCTCTCCCAACGCCTGAGGGAGATATCATTTGGCAGACCAAGCTCGCTCCTGTCGTTATCAATGGTGAAGTGACTCGGATCGTTGGTGTCGCCCGAGATGTAACTGACCGAGTCGAACGTGAACAGAAGCTCCATCGACAGAAAGAACGACTTGACGAGTTCGCGAGCGTCGTCTCTCACGATCTCCGGAGCCCGCTGAATGTGGCACAGGGACGTGCAGAACTACTCAAAGACGAGTCGGCGAGTGAGCACCTCGATCCGCTTTCTAAAGCACTTGATCGAATGGAGACAATCATTGAAGATACATTAACACTCGCGAGACAAGGGAATTCTGTCGCCGAGATGCAACCGATCAAGATTGCCGATATGGCCGAGCAATGCTGGGGACTAATCGAGACGACTGATGCTACACTTGAGGTCTTCGATGATATTACAATTCAGGGTGACCCTGACCGTTTGCAGCATATCTGTGAAAATCTGTTTCGAAACGCTGTCGAACACGGTGGAAAAAATGTTTCAGTCCGAATCGGACGGGCGGGTGAAAAACAAATTTACTTTGAAGACGATGGTATAGGGATTCCACCCGCTAAGCGCGACGCTGTGTTTGAACCTGGTCATTCATCGGCGTCCGGCGGTACGGGGTTTGGACTTTCCATCGTCAAGCGCATCGCTGAGGCACACGGGTGGAGTATTGCCATTGCTGAAAGCAGCGATGGTGGTGCCAGATTCGAATTCTCAAACGTCGAAATTAATGATTGAACTGTCTTGAAGCCGCCTCAAGGACGAACTTATCGAGGAGCGCGAGTAGCGCCATGTACTACGCCTACAAGTACATTCTCAAGCCGTCTGACGCCCACCGCGAGGATTTGGATCGCCACCGAGACATTTGTAGGCAACTATACAATCACGCGCTCTACCGATTCGACCAAATCCCCGAAGATGCAGGCACACTCAATCAGCGTGTTCGGTCCATCCGAGACGAAATTCCGTCCCTGAAAGAGTGGTGGGATAACCTCTCGGACGTGTACTCGACAGTTCTGCAAACAGCGGTCATGCGAATCGAACAGAACGTCAAATCACTCGGAGGACTCAAGAAACGGCTACGGCGTCGGTCAACTCAAGTGGAAGCCGCCACGAGAGTTTCGCAGTTTCACGTACAGTCAGTCTGGCTTCAAGCTCGACAAGAAGGGCGGTCAGACTGTCTTGTCACTCTCAAAACTCGCGGACATACCGATTCGACTTCACCGCACCATTCCCGACGACGCCACGCTCAAGCAGGTCACGGTCAAGAAGGAACCGACGGGCGAGTGGTTCGTTACCTTCGGCGTCGAACAGCCGCAACACAGCGTCGTCGGCGCGGCGGACGTTCCTCTCGTTGCTCAAATACAAATGCGAGCGCGAAGGCACGCACTTCGTCGCGGTGAATCCACGCGGAACGACGAAAGAGTGTGCGTCCTGCGGTGTCTCGACGGAGAAGCCGCTCTGGGTTCGTGAACATTCCTGTCCTGCCTGCGGGTTTGAGGCAGATAGGGACGCGAACGCGGCGTGGAACATCCTTTCCCGCGGTCTCGAAGACGTAGGAGTGGCACTCCGAATCAACGCCTGTGGAGACTGTGCTCCCTGTGGATACACCTGTATCTGCAAAGCGCGTCGTGGAAGCAGGAAGCCCCATCACCAGAAGTCACAGACTTCTGGTTAGCAGTCAGAACTCAAAGAGTTCTGACGACACCCTCAAGCGCGAGCCGTCAGGCGAGCGGTAGGGTGGGGTAGTTCACAACGGCCCGATGGAGGACCGAACGCAAGCCCAACTCCCAAGATGGGCCAATTACCCACTATATCGACTGTGGGCATACTCACTCAAACCGGGGCAGATAATAAACCTTCTCGACAGTATTGACATCCTCTCCGCGCTAAACAGTGGTTTCCGAATCAAGTTCTATCGGAAGTTGCATCGGCGCGTGCATCTCGAGGTCACGCGCGTCGACGGCACGATGCACGAAGTCGAGTGCATCGTTTACAACGAACAGGCCAGCCACTGCTAGGCTATCCCTGAGAGACCTCCTCTGCTTCGACAGAAACGTGGCCCGTTGCAGCCGCGGTTATCGAGTAACCACAGTAGCTGAATATAACCTTTCCGCTGGAGCTATCCCTGTCTCCGAACAGCGCATCAAGCGCGTCAGCGTCAAGGACATCATGCAACAGTTCAGAAAGTTCTGTAGGATGGATTTCCATCTCCGTGGCGACAGCCTCGATAACTGCTATGCTGAGCGATTTATCCCCCGAGTTGGAAGGCACCGAACTCATGGGTGGGGTTTGGCGTACACCTCCATACCACTGCCGTTCGCACGGAGGATTAGCTCAAAGAGAGGGCGCTAAGCCCCCTTCCTCAAGGAGCATCGAAGATGCGAGTAGGGAGGGGATACAGCGCCCGCACGAGTCACAGACACGCTAATCCGTGCGATTAAACCACCGCACTTCGTACGGATTGATACGTCGCATGAATTACAGCCCACGCTTCCGCTTACTCCCCAGCACGGAGCAACGCGGGGCGATGGACTGGCAACGAAACACCGTGCGACAACTGTACAACCACGCTCTCAACGAATTCGAGCAAATTCCCGAAGACGCGGGCACGCTCCGCCAGCGCGTCTGGAGCGTGCGAGACCGACTCCCCGCGCTCAAAGACTGGTGGCCCGACCTCAAACTGGTCTATTCAACGGTCTTGCAGAAAGCCGTCGAGCGCATCCGAGACAACATCCAGAACCTCGGGAAACTCAAAGCCAAGGGCTACGACGTGGGGTCGTTGAATTGGAAGAAACCGCGTGAGTACCGGAGTTTCACGTACCGACAATCGGGCTTCGAACTCGACAAGAAGAGTGGCCCGAATGGTCGCGGACTCCTCATCCTCAAGAAACTCAAAGGCGAAACCCGTGAGATTCCAATTCGAATCCATCGTGACCTTCCAGACCACGAGCAAATCAAAGAAGTCACGCTCAAGAAAGAACCCACGGGAGCGTGGTACGCCAGTTTCTGTATCGAAACCGAGACACCGGAGAAACCCGCCGTCGAAGCCATCGGGTCTGACGATGCGGTGGGTCTTGACCTCGGCGTGTTGAACTTCGTCCACGATTCGGACGGGCGTTCGGTTGGGAGACTTGATTTATCCGACGACTGGGAGCTCCTCGAACGAGAGCAACGGTCGCTCTCGCGGAAAGAGTACGAATCCAACAACTGGGAGAAACAGCGGCGGCGAGTCGCCAGAGTTCACGCGCGGATGTCGAACAGGAAACACGATTACAAGCACAAGCTCGCGCACTTCTACACCACGGAGTACGACGCGGTATTCGTCGAGGACCTCAACGCCAAGGGGATGCTTGAATCTCGGGGGAACGCTCGTAACAAGGCCGAGGTGGGGTGGCGTGACTTCATCACGACTCTCGAACACCACGGTGAGAAGAACGGCTGTCACGTCGTGCAGGTTGACCCGCGCGGGACGACCACAGAGTGTGCAGGCTGTGGCGTGGAGACGCGCAAGCCGCTGTGGGTACGCAAGCATTCCTGTCCGAGTTGTGGGTTCGAACTCGATAGGGATTGGAACGCGTCGTTGAACGTCCTCTCACGAGGACTCGACAAACTAGGAGTGGTTCACTCCGAAGACACGTCCTCAGAAACGCGGTGCGTTTCTGATGTGCGAACGAGAGCGTTGCTCTCGTCAACGCCTGTGGAGACTGCGACCGCTGTGTCCGCCGATGGTGGCGAGAATTCGTCCACCGTCGTGGATGCAAGTCGCGTCACAGAAGCAGGAAGCCCCGCCCTCAAGGAAGCAACGCGAAGCGTTGCTGAGTAGGGCGGGGGAGTTCACCCATTCGTGCTTACTGTTTGGTGAGGTCGCTCAGACACTCCAGTAGTGGTCGAATCTCTTCGAATTGCGGCCCTTTGATAACTTCGTCCGTTTCTTTATTCCACCGAATAAATCCCTGACATTCGAGTTTAGGGAGATGAGTATGGTACATCGCGATTCGCGTTTTCCGGTCAGTGTCCGCTTGTGCTGTTTCTCCCTCTGCTGGTATCTGCGTTGCGACGGTCTGTGGGTTGGTTTCAAGAAGGTCGAGTAACAGTTCCCGGCGGTGTTCGTCTCCGAGCGCATTAAACATGGCGTCGTTCATGATCTCTCTGAAGGATTGCCCCGATAAGGACCGCTGCTTCCTTCGACGGTTATTTCCTCTTGTACTGGTCGACCTGCAATACGGATAACGCTGTTGTGTAGAATATCCGGGGGAATGTGGATTCCACAAAATATAGCGGTAGAATGTGCGGTTCCCAGAACACTAGATGTGGTATCCCGAGAATAAACGACCCGTATCTATGAAATCTCGAAGTTGAGTGTACTTACTCGTTTGATGTCGCTCCGTCGTTCGAGTCGACTGCGCGTGCATCCATTTCTTCTGTGCCTTGCAGGAAGAAGTGGTTGAATGGCTGGACGTGGCGGCGACGCATCATCTCTGAGGACTCAATCTCGACGCCAAGCTCATGGATTGCGTCGGTGATCCTAGTGATATCGCTGGTGTTGGTCCCCACGACGTCAACGTGGATATTACGTCGGCCTGTGAGCATCTCGCGAACGTCGATCACACCCTGAATCCCCCGGATTTGCTCGGAGAACTCGGGGAGTCTGGTGGGTTTCGCAGAGATGACAAACGTCACTTGTAATGGCAGATTCGCTGCTTCGTAATCGATCTCGGGGTGATAGCCTTTGATGATGCCGTCGTCTTCGAGTCGACCGATTCGATTGCGAATCGTACTGGCGGACACGCCAACCTTGTCAGCCATCTCTTCTGCGGTTGTCCCACGGGCGTTCCGCTGGAGCAAGTACAGAATACTACGGTCCACGTCGTCTAAATCGCGTCCCATAGGGGGCGTACGGGGTGAAGCCACTGAAAGGTTTCTCCGCTACGAACGCGGCCGTCATCCACTCTTAGCTCAGTGGGACGCTCGTTCGGAAGGACGAACCATGTTCGATTTGTTGACCGACCCCTACCATGAATTGCTCGCACTCATCCATCTACCGGGTGAGTATCGCGTAACAAATTCCCGCAACAGTCACGTGCATCACCATCAGCACGAGAATTCCTGCGGTTGTGGCTCCCGGACGCCCAGGGAGAAATGTCACGTCCGGAACGAACGATAAGAGCAACACAGCCCCAGTAATCACCGCGAAGAGGCGATTCGGGCGCGTTGTCCGCCACTGGAGGAGACCGTATACGATGGTAGCGCCGACTGCCCCGACCGCAGAGAGAAACAGGACGGGCGGGAATGCGAGCGGTTGGAACGACTGGACTGCATCTGTGGCTGTGACGATCCCGACGATGAGCCCGTTCACGACGAGCGAGAGCGCGAGCGCGATTCCGCCACGGGTTGCAAGCGTTCGGTGATCAATCGGTGAGTGCTGGGTTGTCGTCTGCATAATTTCGTGTCGTATTGGAGTATTCGGTCTCTGATCTATCGATGGTTAGTGATCGGCTTTCTGTGATTCGTCTGCGTGGCTGGCTTCCTGCTGGAACACGTCTGTGTGATCTTCGACGAACGCTCGCATCGTCCGAGGCGGGCGTCCAAGCACGTCTGCAACGTCGTCAGTCACTCGGCCTGCCAGCCCAAGTCGAGCCGTCGTATAGATGCCTAGCATCACGATGACGAACGGAAGCGGTGAGTCGCGACGATACATCGTCGTGGCGAACTCGATTGGGCCGGGTCGGGTGTAGTCGATTTCCCGATCCAAGACCTCGGAGAAGATTGCGGCCACGTCATCGTACGTCAGTGCCTCCGGCCCAGTCACGTCGTATGCGCGATTCTCGTGGCCGGGTTCGGTGAGAGCAGCCACTGCGACAGCGGCGATATCCCGAGCATCGACGAAACTCGTGGTACCGTCACCCGCGGGAACGAATATCTCATCATGGTCAACGATGTCTTCCCGATGGACCTCGGACAGATTCTGCATGAAAAACGACGCTCGTAGGAACGTGTAGGTCACGTCGGTTTCACGAAGCGCATCCTCGATGCGGTGATGGGGTAAGATCGGATTCTTTTCGGCCCCGAGTACCGAGAGGTAGACGACATGGTCGACACCGACCCGAGCCGCAGCGTCGACGGCCGGCGTGAGATGGCGCTTCACGCGACTCACTGATGGCGGTCGGATGAGAAACATCGCGTCGACATCCGCGAACGCCGCACCCCACGTCTCTGGTTTGTGGAAATCGAATGCGACGCACTCGACGTCACTCACGAACTGCCCGCGGGCCCGTTCGGGATCACGGACCCCCGCTCGGACGGTGACGTCTTTCTGGGTGAGTTGGCTAACGACGTGGCTTCCAACGGTGCCTGTGGCTCCGGTAACGAGGATGCGTTTCATTGGTCGGTGATTTTCGGTAGTTGTTCGACGTACAGGTCGTCTTCTAGGCACTCGAGGATGAACTGGGCGACGTTGGCCCGGGCGGCACTATCGCGTAGCCCTAGCTGGAGTTCCGTTCCGTGCTGGAACTGCCCTGTGCGTTTGCCCTCTGTGAGTCGTGGGCCACGGACGATCGTCCACTGGGTGTTGCTCGCCCGGAGCATCTCTGCGTGGGCTTTCGCGTCTTCGAGGACGCCGCCAGCCATCACTTTCAGTAGTGAGCCCATCACTTTCCCGCTGAGACTCACCGACTCGCCGTCTTCCCGAACGCCAGCCCCAACCAGTGTCACGATACGTTCGACACCGGATTCGTCCATCGCATCGAGGATGTGCCGTCCAGCTTCGGTTAGGAGATCGTCGGGGCCAGACGAAGTCTGGCCAAGGACGCAGACGACGGCATCGACCGCGCTGGCTTCGTCACCGCCGTCTCCGCCCGCGACGGCATCAGCGACGCCAGCACCGGCGTAGGCATCGCCCTGTACGACAACGAGTGTGTCGTGGCTGCGAAGCGAGGCGGGGATATCATTCGCGTTGCGGGCGAACGCGACGACGTCGTGGCCGCGTTCGAGTGCCTGTTCGACGAGGGGAACTCCGGTTCGTCCGGTAGCCCCGAACACCGCGATTTTCATACCCGCTACTACGACAGGAGAAGTCATATACTTGTGACTTCGGAGTTTCGTAGTAATGGCCGCCACACATCCCTGTGTTGCCGAATTCATACTCGAATGTTCTTGGCGCTGGGGTCCATACGAGATCGTATGGACGATGTACCCCACGGACGTGAGGCTGCTCGTGACAGGCGGAAATCGATGTCTTCCGCCGAGCGTGGACGGGTCGAGCAGACCGTCTCGGAGTTGCTTGACCTCTTAGGAAAAGCGCACACGATGGCGATCCTCCGTGAATTCGCGTTTTCTGAGGGACCACTCAGATTCTCCGACCTCGAAACCGAGCTGGGTATCTCACCGAACACCCTCTCGGAACGACTGAAGGAACTCGTCGCAACAGGATTGCTCGTCCGAGAATCCTACGACGAAATCCCACCTCGCGTGGAGTATGAGCCGACGGAGAAGGCTGAAGCACTGTTTCCCGCGTTCGGACACTTCCATCGATGGGCTGCCGATTTTGCACTTGAATCGGCCGACTCAGACATGACTTCAACTTCTGAAGTGAATTAGCAACTTCGGACTCGCAAGTATTTGACTACGAAATTCATAGTGCAATCCAATTGCAGCAGCGACACAGATCTCTGCCAGCAGCGGAACTAGCGGTTCAATCGAAGCAGCAACTGAGTCCACGATGAATACACACGCCAACACGAATCCAGGTGGCGATGGTACTGAGACGCCTCGTTACGCGATTGACGCACAGAACGTCCAGTTGACCTACAGTGATGGAACTCGAGCCGTAAACGGTGTCGACATCCAGATTCCCAAGGGAGAATTCTTCGGCTTTCTCGGCCCAAACGGGGCCGGAAAGACGACCACGATCAAAACGTTGGTTACACTCCTGTCGCCTACTGATGGGAAAATCACCGTCAACGAGTTCGATGTGCGGACGGACCCGCGAGCCGTTCGCGAGTCAGTCGGTTACATGGCTCAGGAGACGAGCGTTGACTCCGAACTTACTGCCCGAGAGAATATTCGATTCGCCTGCGAAGCCTATGGCGTCCCGCGGTCGGCACGTGGTGACCGTATCGACGAACTACTTGATCTCGTCGACCTCGCCGACGTTGGCGACAAGCAAGCCGAAGAGTTCTC
>NZ_PSYY01000009.1:0-16062 GCF_003383025.1 Haloferax sp. Atlit-4N
CCTACGAGAGAATACTGGCAATAGTGGAGAGAGTGTCTTTTATAAGCCACCGTGATATTGGCGGTACTGGCAACGGGGGTGCGGTTATTGGTCATACTGGCACCCGTGGTTTTATCACATATAGCAACATCGTCCAATCCATGGGCCGGTTCACTCGGGAGTCATTCATCATTCGAGACAACGACGTGTTGCGAGACGATTACCAGCCTGAGACTCTTGAGGAACGAGACGCTGAACTCGACGAATACGCGGCAGCTCTGCGGCCGGTAATCCAAGGATGGCAGCCAAATAACGTGTTTCTGTATGGGGTCACGGGTGTCGGGAAGACTGCGGCCACACACGATCTACTCAAGGAACTCCAAGAATCCGCTGACCAATACGACGACGTCGACGTGAATATTATCGAATTGAACTGTACTGGCTGCAACACGTCGTACCAGGTTGCGGTGAACCTCGTGAACGAGATTCGAGAGCCAAATCACCCACTAACAAATGTGTCGTCTTCACGGGTGCCGATTAGTGAGACTGGCTATCAACAAAAGCGCGTGTTTCGTGAGCTCTACGCTGACTTAGAAGATATCGGGGGGACCGTGTTGGTTGTCCTTGACGAGATTGATAACATCGGATCGGACGATGATATTCTGTACGAACTCCCGCGGGCACGTTCACAATTAGACTTGGGGGTGAAGCTAGGCGTCATCGGCATCAGTAACGACTTCAAATTCCGCGATAATCTATCTCCGAAAGTCAAAGACACACTTTGCGAGGAAGAGATTTTGTTCCCGCCATACGATGCTGGCGAACTCCAAAACATCCTCCGCGAGCGAGCGGAGATTGCGTTGTATGATGATGTGTTGGAAGATGACGTGATTCCGTTGTGTGCCGCGTTTTCAGCGCGAGACTCTGGGTCGGCCCGGCAGGCACTCCGACTGTTGCGGAAGGCAGTCGATATTGCAGAGTCAGAAGCGCGGGCCGGTGGCGACGCGTTTGTAACAGAGGAACACGTCCGCGAGGGGGAGTTCCAGATTCAGCGCCAGCAGGTCGTTGAAGGAATGCACTCGTTGACACAACATGGGCAGCATGTGTTATTGACGGTGTGTCAACTGGCGGCTCGAGGAGAAACGCCCGAACGGACAAAGGCAATCTATCGCCGGTATCAGAAGGTTGCGAGGAAGAATGGGCAAGAACCGTTGAAGCGTCGGCGCGTACACGACCACCTGTCGGATCTGAACCTCCATGGTGTGTTGCAGTTGGTTGACTCGAGTGGCGGCCGAGGGAACTACAACGAGTACGATTTGGACGTGTCGCTGTCATCGGCGTTGGATGCACTAGAAAGTGAGTTTGGGAATTTAGAAGGCATCCGTGAACTTGCGAAAAAGAACGGGGCGTTAGACTAGCCCCCTTTGTTGTGGGGGTGACCCCCGTTGCCAGTATTGCCAATAACCTGTCCACTGTTGCCAGTTTTACCTTCTGATATCGAATTTACTACTATATCTGAAATCTGTGATATGTAGATTAAACCATTATTGCCAGTATATCTAATACCATCTACGTCTGCCGTCTTTACTGGCAATAGTGGTGTGTCTGACAACCTATTAGATGAGTGATTTGATCTGTCTTTTTTGGATTAGTTGATAGAACGATTGGAAAATCGTGACTTGTTGAAATCTTTGCTCGCTGATTGTTTTCTGTAGCCGTATTAACCAACAGTAGAAAAGTTGGCCTATCTTGGTCTTTTCAGGCCATAACGAGACGGCGATAGTGAACGCGCTACTTTCCCACTATCACTACTCTCGTCGGAAGCGGTCCTGTTGCATTTCGTCTGAAAAGACCAATCGATGTTGGTTAACTCATGACTAGGCAGTAGCGCGTGGTAACCAAGGTATGGACGAGGTTACGTTGGGACCCATAGGCGCTGTAAGGTTTCAACCTCTACCCGACGCAAGACCTCTTTCGTCTGGGATACCCAGCCCGTTGTCGGCGATTCGAGTCTTGGGGTCGTCGTCTCTGACTGTGTATAAGATCCTAATGTGAGTTGAGATTTTGTTGAGTAAAACGTGTAGAGCAATTCATAATTGATACACTTCTATGGGTCTTTTGATAACTCTCTATTGAAATCTTACCTAATTCAGTAGTTAGATTTTATGCAAATACCGTATGCTTTTCAAACATTTAGATTGTTGAATGATTGTCAATAGCCAATACTAATCCTTAAACAGGGGTGCTCTATTAGTTGAGCTTCCCAGACAGTTCTATAAAAATAACATTTCTAATGGATACTACTTCATATAGTATTATGTATTTAATACAATATTGTTCAGAGGAATATCCAACCGTTCTCCCACGACTCATGAGAGAGCAGAACATATTCGAACGCGTAGCCACCTTCACAAGAAGCTCACCACACCCGTTGTTCCATCGATCTCGGCCGGCCAACCTGCAGCGGTTGATCTGTCGAAGCCAGTCAGTCAGACCGACTGAACGACGGACTGAGGTCCACTTCAACGGACTGTGGTCCGAGCCAGAACCGATGCGTGGAGATGACACGTTCCACCGAGCGGAACACTGTACGGGTCAGCGGTGTACCGTCTCTGACTCACGCTGTGTTTCGATTAGTCATCTGCAGGGACTGCTCTTTCTGGGCTTTGTTTACTCGGCCAGTCCAGGGTCGGGATGTAGTCTGCGTTTGCCTCGATGAGTTCTTCGGTCATCTCGTGTAGTTCGTCTAGTGAACAGGCGGCGCTTGACAGGGGATCAAGCTTTACTGCCTGGTGAACTTTCTCGCGGTTACCCTCTAAGGCACCTTCGACGGCCAGTTCGTAGACTGCAGAGTGCTGGCGATCCAGAGCAGCAAGTTGCGTCGGCAACTCTCCAACCGAGGCTGGGTGAAGGCCGGTACCGTCGACGAAGACCGGGACTTCCACACAGGCGTCTGCTGGGAGGTTTTCGATGGCGTTTGACTTGTTGGACACATTGAGGTTGAACCGGCGCTGAGTACCCGTTTCCAACGAATGGATGAGCCGGGACGCGTACTCCTCGGAGCGCTCGACGCTGACCTCGTTGAGGTCGACATCCAGTTCAGGATCGTCGCGCTCTTTAGACCGAGCAAGCCATCCCTCTAGGTACGTTGCGGTTGGCATCCGTTCGGCGAAGTTAGTCCCGACCATCTCCTCGATGAGTGCATCGTCTGTTCGGATGTACGGAATATACTCACTCATGTGGTGGCTTGATTCCGTGGGGAACGCGCCGAAATGCTTCATCATCTCGAAGCGGACCGTGTCCTTGCGGTACGTCTCTTCGTCGTCGTAAGCCTCTTGCAGTGCCGGATAAAGACTCTCACCGTCGTGTTCACAGGTGAGGAACCAAGCCATGTGGTTAATGCCGGCGACCCAGTAATCGAGTTCGGCCTGTGGCGTTCCCGTATACTCTGCTATCGCCTCAGCGGTGTGCGGAACGGAGTGACAGAGACCAACGACCTTGATGTCAGTCGCGTCAAAGACAGCCTTACAGAGGATGGCCATTGGGTTCGTGTAGTTGAGTAGAAGGGCGTCGGGACACAGCTCTTCCATGTCGTCCGCGAGACCGAGGATTGTCGGAATCGTCCGAAGGCCACGGAAGATTCCACCCGGTCCAGTCGTGTCACCGATTGCTTGCTTCACTCCGTATTTCTCCGGGATCCGGATCTCGTTTTCGAAGGGCTCAGTTCCACCAACGTTGATCATGTTGAGGACGTAGTCCGCGTCTTCAAGCACTTCGCGTCTGTCAAGCGTCGCCGAGACAGTCGTCTCGAGTCCTTCGTTTTCCACCATCGCCTCAGCGACACGCTTCGTCTGTGTGAGTCGATGTTTGTCGATATCCATCAACGCGATATGGCTGTCAGACAACTCATCGAACGAGAGGATGTCGCCGATGAGCTTCTTTGCAAATACCATACTCCCAGCTCCGATTAGGGCAATCTTTGGCATTGCTACTACGTGTCTCTGGGTTTGTTATAAGTATTTCGCCGCGCCGTCCTCAGTTCTACTACGACTTATCGATACTCAGGGACGCGTGTGGTGAACCGTAGCATACGTACTGTCTGAGTGTGTCCCAATGGGCCTTAGCGTGCGGCCCCTGCCTCGACACAACGGGTTGTGGACGCGTCATTTTCATGTATCGTAAAATAGTTAGACACTATAAATTGTGTAGGATGGGGCTCTCTTTCGAGTTTTGTGGATTGAAGGCGGTGAAATGCCCGTAACATCTTTTGTAATACCATTTCACGTATCATGAAAACAGCTATGTGTGACGATACCGTGAGTTCAATTATGACAACCAACCGCTTTGACGTGGCCCAAGACGACGGATATCTAGCGACGACGACCGTTACGAGTTTCCGCATCATTGAGGCTCTAAAACGCCGCGACGGTGCCACAGTCCAGCAACTCGTCGAAGAGTTAGGGCTCGCCTCGGGGACCGTTTACAAACATCTCAACACGCTTCAGTCGATCCAGTATGTCGACAAAGATGGACCTGAGTACCGTCTCGGTCTGGGGTTTCTCGAACTAGGTATTGCTGCTCGCACCCAGCGAAATCTCTATAACCAGACCTACGATTCACTCGAAAGCTTAGCCGAGACCACTGGTGGTGTGACGACGCTCATGGTTCCAGAACACGGGTTCGGTGTCTACCTCACCCAGATTGTTCCCTCGGGTGCGGCGGCTCCGCCACATCAAGAGGGTGAGCGAGCACACCTCCACGCTACCGCTGGGGGAAAAGTAATTCTCGCCTATCAACCGACAGAGACTGTCGACTCGTGGTTGGCAAATCGGTCACTACCGGCGCTGACACCGTTCACTATCTCGGATCCGGAGGAACTCCAGTCAGAGCTACAGTCTGTGCGGGACAGACGGGCTGCCCATTCGCGTCGCGAGCAGTTCGAAGAGTGGCATGCGGTCGCCGCTCCGGTTACGGACGATGACGACGAAGCTATTTGTGCGGTAGGTATCAAAAAGCCGGTCGACCCTAATGCGGACACAACAGACATGTCCGAGTTCAAGAACTTGCTCGGGAGTACGGTGAGTTCTATCGAGAGTAAACTACGGTTCAGATAGTCTGACAAGATTACACTCCTATGCTCGTAATTCTTAATTCGAACACGATTCTGGCCGCGCCCACACATATATAATACCAACTAGCGAAAGCAGAAGTATGACTGATGATTCGATTGACCGACCGAACGTCCTCATGATCGTGACCGATCAACACCGGTGGGACACAGTTGGTGCGCACGGCTCTCCGATGGATCTCACACCGAACATCGATCAACTCGCCGCCGAGGGTCTTCGATTCGACAGCGCAGTTACTCCGCAGCCAGTGTGTGGTTCGTCGCAATCGGTTATTCACACTGGTCGATATGCAACTGAGACGGGTGTTTGGCGTCACTCACTTCCACTTGCTGACGGGGAACGGACGCTCGCACACTACTTCGCTGAGAACGGGTACGAGACGGGTTTCGTCGGGTCATGGCATCTGGCGGGGACATTTGACGAACCGGTGCCAGCGTCCCATCGTGGTGGCTACGAGGACTTCTGGATCGGTGCTGATGTCCCTGAGTTCATGACTCAGCCTATGGAAGGGAAGCTGTTCGACGAGAACGGCGAGCCCGTGACGTTCGATAAGTATCGTGCGGACGCCTTCGCTGACTTCGCTATCGACGCAATCGAGACGCTTTCGGAACCGTTCTTCTTGATGGTCGGCTTCTTGGAGCCACACGACCAGAACGACCAACAGACGTTCGTCGCCCCCGAGGGATACGCAGAACGCTACAGAAACAACCCGTACGTTCCGCCGGACCTCCGTGACCGGCCAGGAAACTGGTTCAACGAACTGCCAGACTATTACGGCGCGGTGGAACGTGTAGACGAGTGTATTGGCCGACTTACTGATACGCTTGCACACCTAGGTGTTCGTGACGAGACGATTGTTGCATTCACATCCGACCATGGGTGCCATTTCCGCAGTCGGCCCGGTGAGTATAAGCGCACCTGCCACGATGCGTCAATCCACGTCCCTGCTGTCCTTCATGGACCGGGAATCGACGCTGGACGCGTCGTTGAACAGACCGTCAGCCTTGTTGACTGGGCACCGACGATTCTCGACGCCGCTGGTAATGATGTTCCCGAGTCGATGCACGGCCACAGCCTACTCGACGACGACCACCCCAGAATGGGTGAGGCGTTCATCCAGCTCAGTGGCTCGGAAATCGGCCGAGCAATCCGAACGGATCGCTGGAAACTGGGAGTCTCCGCACCGACGTTGACCGGTTGGCGCGGGGGCAAAGCAGAGAAGTCGAGCGACCACTACGTCGAGAGATACCTATACAATCTCGCGCGTGACCCCGCCGAACAGGTCAACCTCGTCGGTCGGCCTGAGTACAGAGCTGTCTTCGAACGGCTCAGAGACCGATTGCTTGAGTATATCCGCGACGTCGAAGGTGAAGACCCGACTATCGACCCGGTCTCCAACCCCGGGTATCAGGACTACTGAACCCTCTTCTGTTGTATGGTCTTTCGCCTCGACCCCTCCAACTGGGCTGTCTTCGAAACGATCTCTAACTTGATTTCATGATGTGTGAAAATCCTAATGTCGTCAATATCGACCGTAGATGGGCACGGGTGGCATATCCCTACAAGTGGATTGTTGCCAACCGAACTGATTTCATGTACCATAGAAGTTCATTGAGACGAGTTCTGCCGTTGAGTCGACTCGTTATAGTTTGGGGCCGACCTCTGAAGTCGCCCGACTGCTCCGAGGTTGCTCTCTGTCTTGCTGAGAGGGCTTAACGAACGAATTTCTGCGAGAGAAAGGTTTAACATGAATAACAATCTTGGACGTGGTATGGGTAAGCTAGACGTTCAGCATCTCAGGAAGGTGTTCCACGACAACAGTGGAGATATTGTTGCTGTCGACGACTTCGATGTGGAGATCGAAGACGGCGAGTTCATCGTTCTCGTCGGCCCCTCTGGTTGTGGGAAGTCCACGACCCTACGATGTATCGCCGGCCTCGAGACACCAACATCTGGTGAGTTAGTACTTGACGGTGAGGCAGTTACTGACAAAAAGCCTAAGGCGCGGAATATGGCGATGGTGTTCCAGAACTACGCGTTGTACCCGCATATGACTGCAGAAGAAAACATGTCTTTCGGGCTAAAGATGACGACTGATCTTTCGAAAGACGAGATTCGAAAACAGGTTCATGAGGCGGCCAGGATGATGGGTATTGATGATTTACTCGGTAAGAAGCCGGGTGAACTCTCTGGTGGGCAGCAACAGCGCGTCGCGCTTGGTCGTGCTATCGTCCGTGAACCCGAAGTGTTTCTGATGGACGAGCCGCTATCGAACCTTGATGCGAAACTCCGGACAACGATGCGGACAGAACTCCAGAAAATTCAACAGGAGTTCGACGTGACGACTATCTACGTCACTCACGACCAGACCGAAGCAATGACCATGTCTGACCGAATCGCCGTGCTCAACGACGGTGAACTCCAGCAGATTGGGACTCCACTGGAATGCTACCACCAGCCGGAGAATCAGTTCGTCGCCGGCTTCATTGGCTCACCGTCGATGAATTTCTTCGATGTCGAACTCAACACGAGTGGCGAGGCGCCAACGCTCGTCCACGATGCCTTTAGCTACGAATTGGACGACGACGTCTACGCAGATATCGAAAGCTCGGGACAACAGTTTACCCTTGGTATCCGTCCTGAAGATATCAAAGCGGTTCCATCTGGCACACATAACGCACTGTCACCGGAAGTGGAGGTAACCGAACCACTGGGCGATGTCACCTACGTCTACCTCCAAATCGGCGGCAAGCAGTATACTGCAACCCTTGAAGGCGACATCGTTATCGAATCGGGTAGGAAGCTAACCGTTCAGTTCCCGCAGGACCGGATTCATCTCTTCGACGGGAAGACGGGCGAGACACTTCGGAACCGTGAGCCACCCGAGTCCAGCGATATTGACGCACTCGTTGGTCTTGACAACGTCGGCAGCGTTGAGGTCGGTGCCGAGTGACACTGCAGGACAGTCACTAGTAGTTCACTCTGCTAGCGAAGTATCGTCGCTTGGATCGAACTTTCTCTTCCCGATAGGGCAGTTAACACCACCGCTGCCGATGTCTGTGGAATATGTGGCCATTAGTAAATTATAAATAATGGGGGTATAATGTGTGCTGTAGGGTTCATCCCATGACAGAGAGTAACTCATCCAGTTTGAGCAGGCGTTCACTCGTGAAAGGCCTCGGTGTTGGCGCAGGCGTCGCACTCGCGGGGTGTACGGGTGGCGGTAATAATGGAGGCGACAGGCAGCTTGGCGGGGGGGATAAGAACACCACTACCGACCAGAGTAACGATAGCGGTGATGCAAGCGGAGATGAGGTGCTCTTTTGGGAGTACACCTTCCCCAACGACGACTCCCCTCCAATCTGGAAGAACGCGTTCAAAGAGAATTACAGCGCTCGGGGCGACGCACCGTTGACTATCGGGCGGTTCTCATACGAGGACCTTCGACAAAAGTTTCTCACAGGTGCTCGGACTGGTGATCCTGATGTCATCGAGGGTGTCCTTGCTCACCTGACGGAATACATCAAGGCGGGACATCTCGAACCGCTTGACGACCGTGTCGAAGAACTTGATTACTTCGACGGCTTCGTCGATTCTGCGCTTGACGCGATGCGGTACCAAGGGAAGCTCTACGGGCTTCCCTACATGGGCAACGGCCGTGCGCTCATCTACCGGAGGGACGTCCTCGAAGAGTTGGGCCAGGAGCCACCGGAGACCGCTCAGGAGTTTCGGGAAATTGGTCGGCTCATCAACAAGGAAGTCGACGGCGTCCAGGCCTACCACAACTGTACGAAAGACGGCAGCGTCCGAGCGTTCCAAGAGTGGATGTCACACGTCTACCAACATACGGACCAGCTCTACGTTCCCGAGGGAGACATGTGGGCGTTGAATATCGACGCCGACACGCTCGGCCAAATATTCGACAACTGGTACTATCAAGTGTGGGCGGCTGACGAACCACTCGGTAATCCAGACCAACTCGGGACTGGGTGGCAGGTCAACGACCCCGGTTACCTCAACGGGCAGTTCGCCTTTATTGAGTGTGGGACGTGGCTCCGTAGCTGGACGACTGGGACCAACATCAACGATACCGAAGCGACGACCACACTCCTCAACGAGAACACTGGCGTCGGACACCTCCCCTACGGTGATGGTGGCTCGAAGGGGACCTTCCTTGAAGTCAAACCGATAATGATGAACTCACACAGCAATCAGAAGGATGTTGCGTGGGATGTAATTGCCACGTTCGCCAGTCCAGACACGATGAACGCGATGGGTGAGGACGCCCCAGGAAACGCGATGACACCCGTCCACGATGAGGTTGAATCAACCATCGACAACGAGAACTGGGAACCGTTCGTTGATGTGTTCGAGACTGGTCGCGCACTCGCGAAAGTTGGATGGGGGCCCGTCCGCGAGCCGTTCTACCGCCTTATGCAGGAGGTCTCCTACGGCAAGACCGACCCGTACAAAGCCGGCTCGCAACTCCACGAGGAGTTGACCGCACTCGAAAGCGAACTGTAGAACACCATGGCCACACAAGACATCTCGTCTAGTCCACTCTCGCCGTACGTCGCGGAGTTCAAACAGTTCGTCTCGGACACTTGGTTGGGCTATGCGATGGTACTCCCGGCTGTGGTTATGCTCGGCGTTATCATCGTCTACCCGACGCTTCGAGGAATCCAGCTGGCGTTCTTCGAAGTATCGCTTTTGAATCCCGAGCAGATGACGTTCGTCGGACTCAGCAACTTCGGTCAGATGCTGTCGGACGCGACGTTCAAGTCGGCGCTCTGGCACACGGTCCTGTTGACGGCCGTCGCCGTCTCGTTACAGTACCTACTCGGGTTGGGATTAGCGCTGGCACTCAAAGAGAAAGTGCCTGGAGCTGGCTTCTTCCGTAGCGCATCGATGATTACCTGGGTGCTTCCCGGCATTGTGATGGTTATCATCTTCCGCTTTCTCGTCCAACCCGATTTCGGCCCGGCCAACATCGTCCTCGCGAAGTTGGGGCTGGAGACGACGTATTGGTTCGGCCGTCCAGGTGTCGCATTCCCGCTCATCGTCGTGATGCATGTGTGGCGTAATGTTCCGTTCTACGCCATTGCACTCATGGCTGCGATGAAGTCAATCCCAGAGACCCAATACGAGGCTGCCCGGCTTGACGGCGCAGGACCGTTGCAGACCTTCCGATACATCACCCTCCCGCAGATATCGTACGTGTCGATGATTATGATCGTGCTGCATGTCATCTTCACGTTCAACAACTTCGACATCGTCTATCTCTCGACCGGCGGTGGGCCGCTCGGGAACACAGAGGTGATGGCGACGTACATCTACAAGCAGGCGTTCGAACAGTACGCCCTCGGATACGGGGCGAGCATGGCACTCGTGATGCTCATCATCATGATGGCCTTCACCGTCGTGTACGTGAGACTGGAGGCTCGCGACTAACCGAACAGACAATGGCAACTGACTCATCCACACACTCGTCTTCGGACCGTTCGCTGATTCAACGCTTCGACGCGTGGCTAGCCGACGACATGTCGCCGCGTCGTCTCGTCGGAGTGTACGCTATCCTCAGTCTGTACTTCGTCTTCCTCCTGCTTCCGGTGGGTTACATGCTGCTCGTGACGTTCACGTCCCAGGAGTTCCTCTACTCGTCACAACTTATCCCGTCGCTCGGTGACTTCACTATCGAGAACTACCTCATCGTTCTGCAGACGGGCGCGTTCCAGGGGTACTTCGTCAACTCTGTCGTCATCGCGGTTTCGACGACCGCTCTCACGCTCGTTGTCGGGACGCTAGCTGCATACTCACTGAGCAGATTTGAGTTCCCCGGCCGGCAGTCAATTCTGCTGTCGTTCCTCGCGACGCAGATGCTCCCGCTCGTGCTCATCCTTATCCCGTTTTTCCTGTTGATGTTCTCGCTGAATCTCATCGACTCGTATCTCGGCATCGTCATCGCGCATTCTGTCGGTGGGATTCCGCTCGGTACGTGGCTGTTGAAAGGGTACTTCGATGATATCCCGACATCGCTCGACGAGGCAGCGAAGATGGACGGCTGTTCGCGTCTGGACATCCTCTGGCGTATTATCGTCCCGCTGTCGTTGCCCGGTATCGCTGTTGCGGGGTTCTACACGTTTATCCTCTCGTGGAACGATTACCTACTCGTCTCGATCCTGTCGCAGACAGCCGCGACGCGGACGCTCCCGTTCGGACTCCAACTGTTCCAGTCGCAGAACACGGTCGCGTGGGAACTACTGTTGACGGCAGCGACGATTACAATCGTCCCTGTGGTCGTCCTGTTCGCCTTCGTCCAGAGCTACATCGTCGAGGGGCTTGCCAGCGGTGGGATGAAAGGGATGTAATCCCGTTTTTACCACCCTGTTCGAGGAGCGAGGCACAGACATACTAATATTCTAAGACACACACCATGACACGAATCACTAACTACGAGTTGTTCGAGGTACCGCCGCGCTGGGTATTCCTCCGTATCGAGACGAGCGATGGCATTGTCGGCTGGGGAGAACCAGTCGTCGAAGGCCGAGCATACTCCGTTCGTGCTGCCGTTGAGGAACTCATGGAAACGTACCTCCTCGGCGAAGATCCGAGCCGAATCGAAGACCACTGGCAGACGATGTACCGCGGTGGCTTCTACCGCGGTGGTCCAATCTTGATGTCCGCAATCGCCGGTATCGACCAGGCGTTATGGGACATCAAGGGTAAACAGTTCGATGCACCAGTTTACGAACTCCTTGGTGGTCCAGTTCGGGATCGCGTCCGCGTCTACCAATGGGTCGGTGGCGACCGGCCCGCCGCCGTCGGCGAGGCTGCCGCAGAGAAGGTCGACGCCGGGTTTACGGCGCTCAAGATGAACGCGACACCGGAGATTCGACGAGTGGACAACCCGAGCGCTGTCGCGGACGCTGTCGACCGTCTCCGAACCGTCCGGGAGGCGGTCGGTCCCGAGGTCGACATCGGGGTCGACTTCCACGGGCGAGTCACGAAGCCGATGGCCAAGCGACTGGCGAAGGCGCTCGAACCGCACGAGCCGTTCTTCATCGAGGAACCAGTTCTCCCTGAGCACAACGACGCGCTCCCGGATATTGCGGCACAGACATCGACACCTATCGCAACCGGCGAACGAATGTATTCCCGGTGGGACTACAAACATGTCTTCGAAGACCAGTCGGTTGATATCATCCAGCCAGACCTCTCACACGCTGGCGGCATCACCGAAGTGAAGAAGATCGCAGCGATGGCTGAGGCGTACGACGTAGCGATGGCACCACACTGCCCACTCGGGCCGCTTGCGCTCGCCTCATGTCTCCAAGTCGACGCCGTCGCACCAAACGCGCTCATTCAAGAGCAGAGCCTCGATATCCACTACAACGAGAGCAACGACGTACTGGACTACCTCGAAGATCCCTCGGTCTTCGACTATGATGACGGCTACGTTGACCTCCCGGACGGTCCAGGTCTCGGCGTCGATATCGATATCGACTATGTTCGTGAGCGCGCCGAAATTGATGTCGACTGGCACAATCCGGTCTGGCGACACGACGATGGGAGTGTCGCCGAATGGTAGACTCACAACGACATGAGGGTCGGGTCGCCATCGTAACAGGGTCGACGAAAGGTATCGGTGCGGGCGTCGCAAAGCGCCTCGCCCGCGAGGGTGCAGCCGTCGTCGTCAACGGCCGTTCGGCCACTAATGGCCAGGAGACAGTCAATACTATCCGTGAGGGCGGTGGCGAAGCGACGTTCGTTGAGGCCGACATGCGCGACCCCGCGGCTATCGAGGCGCTGGTCGAAGAGACTGTGGACCACTACGGGTGTCTCGACGTGCTCGTCAACAACGCCGGCGTCCAGACGGAGACGACTGCGGCCGAGGCGACGATGGACGACTGGGAGTTCGTCCTCGAGACTGATTTCCGTTCGTTCTGGCTGTGCGCCAAACACGCCGCCGAACACATGCCTGCGGGGGGTTCTATCGTCAACATGTCCTCGAATCACGCCTTCTTGACGATGCCTGGGCTATTTCCCTACAATGCTGTCAAGGCGGGCATTAACGGGATGACGCGTGCACTTGCGCTTGAACTCGGTCCTCTCGGAATCACCGTCAACACCGTTAACCCGGGATGGGTTGAGGTCGAACGCACGCAAGAGGAGTTGAGCGTAGACGACCGTGAGCGTGTTGAGGGAATCCACCCAGTCGGTCGCATCGGCGTCCCCGAAGACGTTGCCGCGACAGTAGCCTTTCTGACCAGCGATGAGGCGTCGTTTGTGACCGGAACGAGTCTTCTCGTTGACGGCGGTCGGACTGCAGTCATGCAGGATCACACCTACCTCAAATACAAAGAGAGTTACTAGCGGTCGCTTGCGCCCCACTCGGCCTACCGCGTGATACCGCCTCCTCTGTTTTCTAACACTCGTTCGACTTCTGCCGGCGTCACGACTGCGAGGTCTCCTTCGATGGTCCGTTTGAGTGCGGCAGTCGCCGCGGCGTAGCAGAGCGCGTCGCCGACAGTGTCACCGGCGATGTGTCGTGAGAGGTATGCGCCGACGAACGCATCCCCGGTGCCGATTGCGTCGACCGTCTCTGTCTCGAATGCCGGTTGGTCGTACACCGTCCCGTCGTTGAGGGCAAGAGCGCCCTCGTCACCACGAGTAACGATTACTGTCTCGAAACCGAAGTCGTCTACTAATCCGCCGGCGAGTGCTCGAGCATCGCCTTCGCGGTCGAGGACGTGCCGGATGTCTCGCTCAGCTACGACGAGAATATCAACGTCAGAAAAGAGTGACTCACACGTTTCCTTTGCTTCAGCCGGCGACCAGAGCTTTCCCCGGTAGTTGAGGTCGAACGCGGTCGTCGTTCCCGCCGACTGTGCGTCAGCGAGTAGTTCGGCCGTCGTCGCTTCGAGTGTCTCCGAGAGTGCGGGGGTGATACCACTCGTATAGAACACGTCGGCGTTACGAATCGCGCCGCAATCGAGGTCGTCCGGCTCGGCGGTGGTGATGGCTGCATCGGTCCGGTCGTAGATGACCGTCGTTGGCCGGGGTGCTGCCCCTTGCTCGATATAATATGTTCCTTGGCGTGACGACGCACTCCACGCAATTCGGGGGTCGACACCGTGGGTTTGGACTTCGTTTGTCACGCGGCGGCCGAGCGCCGAGTCCGGAAGCTTTGAGAGCCAGCAAGCGTCGGTGCCGAGTCGTGCCGCCGCAATGGCAACGTTACTCTCTGCACCTGCCGTTCGGAAGTCAAGTTCTGTCGCCGTTTCCAACCGTTCGCCCGCAGGTGGACTCAGCCGAAGCATCGTTTCGCCGAAGGTAACGAGGTCGGGGGTCATCGGTACTCCTCGGCGATTGCGACGAACTCGCTGGCCGCGTCGGTCAACGTACTAAACTCGCCGGTGGCGATGGCCTCACTATCGACGATGGAACTGCCGACGCCGAGGGCAACCGCGCCGGCTTCGAAGAACGCTGCCGCGTTGTCGGTCGAGACGCCACCCGTCGGTATCAGCGGGACTTGCGGGAGTGGCCCGTTTATCGCACTTATCTGCTCGGGGCCGACAGCTGACGCAGGGAACAGTTTACAGAAGTCTGCGCCGGTCTCAGTCGCGGTGAGCGCCTCCGTCGGCGTCATCACACCCGTCGCAATAGGCGTGTCGTACCGGTTGCAGGTCTCAATGACGTCCGTGTTCACCGTCGGGGTGACGACGAACTCAGCACCGGCGAGCTGGACGGACCGGGCAGTCTCCGGGTCGAGAACCGTCCCGGCACCGATGGCGACATCGTCGACGCTGTTGGAAACCTCTCGAATCATGTCGACCGCGCCCGGTGTATTGGCTGTAATCTCGATCGCGTTGACGCCACCGGCTGCGATAGCACTGACGACGTCGGTTGCGACAGCTGAATCGATGCCTCGCACGATCGCGATGATTCCAGGATCGACGATACGCTGGTGAACCGAGACTTCACTCATAGGTACATCTAAGAATCCAAGTGGACCAGTATAACTTCTTGTGATGGTGGCACCACTTGGGTTCCAGAGAGAAATCCAGTCGTACAAATGGTTGATGCTGACCAAGCGTTTGCATCCTCTGAGTGTTGTAGTGGACTCCTCAGCGGAACGCAACGCTTGGCCGGCGGCAGCGCTTCCGTGAGGAAGCAACAAATCATACTGTGCTGTCACACACAGCGCTAACCTTCTCAACAATACTTGCGACTATTGACCAGTCTTGTGTGCGCATCCGGCCGACTGACGTGCTCAGTCCACCAAAATCTCTCTGTAGGCCGGTCTACTGGTGTTGTGATCTGCGCAATCAACCGAACTACTAGTATCCAATTCTATCGGACAGTACCGATGGATACGTTGGCTGCCCACGTACAGTGACACTTGGACGGTGATTGTCTTCGGTAGCGAGGCATGAAAGAAGCTGAATAACACACAATAGCGGGGGGACTGGCTAGTGCTTATCGCCACTTACTGGCCCGATGATGAGCGAGGTCTAGCCAACCGAGGATTTTTATTGTGGTGCCATATCTCCTATCATAGACAATGTCAATTGGTGTTTGCTACTTTCCAGAACATTGGCCACGCGAACGGTGGGGATCTGACGCACGGCAAATGGCCGAGGCGGGCATCGAATACGTCCGTCTGGCTGAGTTTTCGTGGGGCGTCATCGAGCCGACACCGGGGGACCTCGACTTCTCGTGGCTTGACGAGGCGGTCGACCTACTGGCTAACCACGGCCTGAATGTCGTACTCTGTACGCCAACGGCAACGCCGCCGAAGTGGCTCATCGACGAACACCCAGAAATTCTGCAGGCCGATCTCGACGGAACCCTCCGGAATTTCGGTTCGCGGCGACAGTACTGTTTCAACTCGTCCCAGTACCGTGCGGAGACGCGGCGTATTGTCTCGGCGATGGCGAGCCACTACGCGGAC
>NZ_PSYY01000010.1:0-14759 GCF_003383025.1 Haloferax sp. Atlit-4N
TCTCGTTCGAGAAGTCCGAGACGCCGCCGTCCGGACCGACCTCCGAGAAGTACGCCGCGCCCGCGTTGTCGGGCGTCGTCGTGTTCGTCGCCGCGACGCCGATGACGCCCGCTTCGGGCACGTCGGCCGGCGACGAGATGTATCGAAGCGCCGGGTTCTCTTTCGAGTTCCCGACCGCGACCACGACGAGCGACACGTTGCCTTCGAGCGCCTCGGAGAGTTCGTCGGCGATGGTCACCGAGTAGACCGCCGACCCGAGCGACATCGAGATGATGTCTGCGCCCTGCTCGTCGGCGTACTCGATGCCCTCGACGATGTCTTGGGTGTTGCCGCCGCCGCTGTCCGAGAGCGCCTTGATGGGCATGACGTTCGCGCCCGGCGCGACGCCTTCCAATGGCTCGCCGGTCGTCGTGTTGTTCGGGTTCGCGGCGATGGCCCCGGCGACCCACGACCCGTGACCGTTGCCGTCGGCGACAGCCGCCCGGCCCGTCTCGTTGGTGATGGTGTTCTTCGGCGAGACGACGCGGTCCTGATAGACCGAGTCGTCAGTCGCGTTGGCGTAGTTGAGCCCCGAGTCGATGACCGCGACCGTCACGCCCGTCCCGTTGACCGAGACGTTCGCCGGGTCAGCCCGAACCGCGCCCCGCGCGTCGGCCATCGTGGACTGGTTGGCATCCTCGTTGTACGCCTTCCCCGACGCCGAGAACGCGGCCTCCCGGCCGAGCGTGACCAAGCGTGCCCCCGGTGGGCTCGCGAATGTAGACGCGTTCGAGAGCGTCGTCATCGGCTCGACGTAGTTGACCTGCGACGCGATGTCGATGTGCTCGACGTACGAGTTCGCCGCGAGGCCGTTCCCGAGGATGCGCGCCGTGCCGACGAGCCCGATGTCCTCGGGCGCGGCCGCCACGAGCGCGCGGTTCGACTCGTTGTCGAGTGCGATGAGCGACCGGTCCGAAGCCTCCGCCCACGTCTGCATCGACCGCTCAGAACCGTTCTTGAACGTGACGTAGAACGCGGGTTGGCCGTCATAACTCGTGACTTCCGAGTCGTCGAACGACCCGAGTCCCCAGTACGACGTCGCCCCCTCCGCAGCACCCGAGAAGACGCCGTCGAACGGCGACCCCGAGGCGGCCATGACCGGCGCGGCCATCGGCGAGAGAACGAGTAACGTTGCGACTACCAGTGTGAGTGAGTTCCGTTGCATGATGGTGACCTCTGTCAGACTGCGACCGCGCTCCCGTCGGCTGTCGGCCCGAGAGCGGGCGTCATACCAGCCGATGCCGGGGGCACGGCCGGAGCGACCGCGACTGTCCCGATGAACGGGATGTCGATGTCGGCCGTCCGGACCGCGACCCAGTGGCGAAGCCGGTCGACTGCGCCGGGGTTGTTGTTGATGCTCAGCGTCAGCTCGCCATCGGCGTCCGTCCAACTGCTAATCGTCGTCGACGAAGAGCTAGCCGACACGTCACCGAATCGCGTGCTCGCGTCGCGCGTGATGGGTTGGGAGTCGCCGCGGTAGAGGAGTGCATCGTCGTTGAGCGCCGCCGTGTGGTAGACGACCTCCACGTGGCGCGAGATGCTTTCTCGGTCGTCACCGCGGACGACTCGGACCGTCCGCGTCGAATCCGGTGCAACCGAAAGGCCGCTGTCGTAGACGTGGACCACGTTCGGCAGGTCGCCGTCTTGACCCGCTTGTGCGGTGAACACGACCGCGCCCGAGGAGTCGACGTCGACCGCGCCGTTTTCGAGGCCGTCACCGACCTGTGCGATAGTTCCGAACGGTGTGTCGACCGCCCGGATGCCGGTCGGTCGGTCACGGTCTGCCGCGGCCGCTTTGATGCGGACGGGCAAGACGTGCTGACGACCCTCGAAGTCCTCGAAGGTCAGCCGCGCCGTGTGAACACCCTGTCCGTTCGTCTGGAAGGTCACTTCGCCCGTCGAGTTGTTCACCGTCGCTGAGAGCGTCTGGCCGTTCGGCCCGAATGCCTCCGCGCCCACGATGCTCTTGAACGACGAGTCCTCTGCAGGGTTCAGCCGCATCGACAGCGTGTCGCTCGGCCCCGGCGACAGCGTCGACATGGCGACCGACGACAGCGTTGGGACCTTCCCATCGAACGCCGGGTTCGAGACTGCTGACGATGCCTTCCCGATTCCCTCACTGTTCGCGACCGTCACGTCAAACCGAACACCTGCGACGTCGCTCGGCATCGGGAACTCCTCGACGGTCACCGTCGACGACCCGAGGCCGGCCACTGTCCCCGGCGACGATTCGACGCTGATGTACTCGTCGGAGATGACCTGACTCGTCCCGTTCGTGTAGTGCGCCCGAACCACGACGTTGTCGAGGTCAAGACCGACGTTAAGGAACTCTTGGGACCACGTGATGGTGTCTGCCGCGCGTTCGACCGTCTCCTCCCCTGTTTCGATGGACGACTGTAGCTCTGCGAGCGATTGCTGGAGCTTCGAGATGCGTTCGCGCAACTCCGCATCGCTCGTCTCGTTGAGGTCGATGCCGACCGAGTCGTCGCCAAGCAGGTCCTTGTACCGTTCTTGGAGTTGTGCGTTCTGCTCTCGAAGGCCGTTCAAGCGCTCGTAGAGGTCTTCCTTTTGCGTGCGCGTGAGGTCTTCGAGCCGCTGCTGGAGCGCCGGCGAGAGTTCGCTGAACGACTCGTTGCCGAAGAGTTCATCGAGCAATCCGAGTTTCTCTTGGAACGCCGAGAGGTTCCCGTACTGCGGGTACGAGACTTCAAGCAACGTGATGTCGACGTTCTTCGCCGGTGGTCGCACTGTCACCGGGGCGCTCGGCGAGTAGATGGTCGTGTTCTGGAGCTTTTCGATGGCCTCCAGCGACTGCTGTGTCTGTTGCTCGTTGAGCTGTTTGAGCGTCTCTGCATCCAATTCGTAGTAGTCGCGGATGCTCTGCTCGGTCAGGTTCTGCGGATCAATCGGGATGTTCGGGGCCTTCCGCGCCGTCACCGTCACGACCTTCGCGTTCGACGGCACGTCGAACGAGTAATAGCCCGTCGCGTTCGTCGTCGTCGTCAGTTGTTGCAAACCACCGGAGTTGAGTAAGTCCTTGACTTCCTGCGAGCGGTCGGTCAACGCCCCACCGACGGTGTTGAGCGCGTCGTCGATGGATGGGACTGGATTTCCGACCTTGATGAGGTACGAGAAGTCCGACCCCTCGGCGCTCACGCGGTAGATGCCGTCGTTGAGCGTGACGGTCGCGTAGTTGAGTTCTGACGGGTCACCGAAACCCCCACCAACCGTCTCTACCGTCTCACGCCGGTAGGTTGTCACGACCTCGCCGGTCGGGCTCAGTTTCTCGATGACTGCCGTCCCCTGCACGATGCGGCCGGGAACCTGTGCGTCGTACTCGTGCTGGTTCAGGTAGCGGCCCCTCTGTGACGGGTCGCCGACGACGAGTGCAAGTTTCTCGTTTGCGGGCACGTTCGCCCACATCGGGTTTTGGAGGTTCGACGAGTCGAGAATCCAGGGTGCGTTGCCGATGTCTGCTTCCGAGTAGACGCCGACGTACTGCGCGTCGATCTCCGTGAGTCGCCCGGCAGAGCCGTCGTAGAGGTTGAACGAGGAGTCGAGTTGGTCCGTCCACACCGAGGGGATTGGGTCTTGGAGCGCCGACAGCGTGTCTTCGGCTTGCGGGATGGATGGTTGCGTGGCGACCATCGCCTCCACGGTCGCGTTCTCGACTGGTGTTCCCGACTGAGTTTTGATGCGACCCGTGATTTGGGGATTGGAGGAGCCCGAGATGGGAGCCGAATACGAGGTGAGATTGTCAACAAGCATATCCGCAGTGCCGTCACCTCCAAGGTCCTCTGTTTGCAAAGAAATTGACGTATTTGAGGCGTTTAGTTCACCCGCTGATGGTACGCTAACCGTTCCTTTACCCTCCGCCCACAGAATGTAATGAGAACCATTGGAAGAGATTGAAAATTCTTTGTATGAACCATATGAGATATATCCCCAAGAAGCGGACCCGTTCGCGTAAGGGCCATTAATCTTTATTCCGTTGTCTGTGTCTCCCGGCTTTAATGTCAATTTGATTCCCCCGTCGCCGTCTTTTATAGCTATGTCAGATACTTCAAGTCCTATATCGGTTGCAGAATATCTAGCTGAAAGATTCACTGAGAAATTTTGAGAGTTTGAGATCACTCCATCAGTGATTGTCACATATGTTTTGAAAACCTCACCACTATTCGGGATGCTTTCAACTCTTAGCGCTTTTCCCCCTTCTGTTGCAATCGAAGTGTTTTGCGCGTTCGATTTGAATGACCCATCTTTGTACAACACTTCATACTTCGTTTCAAAATCGCCGTTAAAATCCTCGTGGAAATGGACGTCCTCCGGCGCAGTGTATTGTGCGTTGGCTACCCCCACGGGTGCTGAATTTTGTACCAGTGGTGTACACACTGTTGAAAAAATGAAGACAAGTGAGAAACAAAGCGCGAGAGCCTTTCTCGCCATGTGTCTGTTCCGCTTTCCAAACGCGAACACTGCATGAACACGCTCGCGCGTGAACTCGTGGCGACAGAACACGACGAGCGCCACGAGCGCCATGCCGAGGACCGCCGAGTAGTAGTTCATGGCGAGGTACGCGTTCCAGTCAGGAACCCCCGCCACGGCTAAGATGAGAACGTCGTTCCCGAGGTTCCAGACGTTGAAGCCCGCGAAAACGGCTCCGTAACTGAGCATCCAGCGTGGGGCGAACTCCCGTCCACGAATCATCAGCTCGAACGTGGCGGCCTCGACGACGACTGCGAGGACGCCAGTGCCGAACCAGCCGAGGTCCGCGAACAGGCCCGTCGCGAACGGGTTCGCTTCGGTTGCAAGCCCGCTCGTCACGAGGACGACCGTGATGGCGAACGCGGCGACTGTCGATGCGAGCGAGACGGCTTCGAGTTGCCGAAGCCTATCTGAGGGGAGGACGCGAGCGATGCGACTGGTGACTTTCAACGGAGTCATAGAGCCACCCGAATGCAGGACCTACCACATTCAGGACAGTCTGCCATCTTAAAGCGGATCGCTTTTTGAGAACCACAATCGCATTCCATCAAGTTCTTCCGCGACACCGAGCCCGCCGAGTTGGCTGATTTTGTATTTAATGCGGCGAATCCGTCAATAAACCACTCTCTGTAACCCAACGCGAGGAAGGCAAACAGTGCAATGTGGAGTACAGAGTAGATTTCTAACGCCATTGTTGGCAGCACTGGAATGCTGATGTATTCCATGCTGACTAACAGGACGCTGGCGTCGAACGACAACACTACAAAAAGCAGCGAGGCCGCTTCCGACTGCTGAAGCCTATCTAAGTGAAGCGTGCGAGCGATGCGACTGGCGAGTTGTGTGCTGTGTTGTCTGGGTGACATAATTACTGGTGTGTGAGGATGAGGATGGTCCCATAGACGGCCGGGATGAGTGACGACACGCCGATGCCGGCCGCGATGGTGACCACCGGTGGGACGGCTACCGACACGGCGACCGCTGAGATGGCCGCGACGCCGAGGAGCGATTGGAGGCCGATGACGATGCTCGCGGTCAGAAGCGCGACTGCGAACGCGAGTAGCGCGGCTCCAAGCCACGAGAGTTCGTTGACCGTTCGCATCAGAATCAGAACCCGAGGTCGTCGAGGCGATCGGGGTCGTCGATGCAGCGGACGACTTCTGCCATAATTTTCACGTCTGGTTTGCCGCGTGGGTCGTCCTGATTCTCTTTTCGCACGCGCGCGAATGTCTTGATGCGCTCGCCAGTCTTCTCGCGAAGTGACACGCCAACTTCTTGGATGGCGTAGTCGACAACGGTCTCGACGGTTCGGAGGAACGTCTCGGTGGGTTGGTCTGCAATGAGTGGGCCGGAGATGTGTCCGGTTGCGGGCGCGAATCGGTACCGGCGGTGGTCGCCATACATCTCGCGCCGCACCTTCTCGTCTTGGTCGAGGACGACGACACTTGCTTCAACGTAGACCTCTGGATCAGTCATCTCCTCTTCGATGTCCTCTTCGAACAACGACACCGGACACAATAGCGGGGCAGACTCTTTGAGGAGGTTGTGTGCAAGCCATTCGGCTTTCGTTGTTCCTGGCTTTGGTTTGTGAGAGGAGGAACGAGATGAATCATCGTCAATACCCCCAATAATCCCCTTATTCTGGGAACTCCACCAGTCGTGGCGCGAATACTGTGCTTGAGAATGACTTCTCTGAGAAGGTGCTGGTTCAGACATGGTTACAATTTGTACGTGTTACGGAAAGTCAAGGAGAAAGCCCCGTGCTTCAGCGCGGGGATGAATCCGACACCCCTTCCACATACGGTGTTCGACGTGTTGAACGGCTGTTTTTAAGTAGTCCGTCAGGTTACTAACATCTATCCGAGGCGGCACGCCCGCCCTACTAATCGGACAATATCGGGATTCCCCGACTCCAAGCAGAAACACCCCTTTCTGTGCCGGAACACGGGGTGCAGAAAGCAAGTATCTCTGAATCCCTCACGGGATAGGAGTAACGGCTGATTGGCACAGCCAGTAGTTGTCCACATCGGGGGGCTACGAACCTTAAACATCCCAATCCAGCGGTGCGGTGCCGTGGGAATCCACGCCCTTCTGGGCGGGGAGGATGTCAAGACCGAACCGACGTGAGGCAGAAACAAGTCTCTACTGGCGTTTAACGATAGAAACGCCTCCATCGAAGCGTTCGACAACTAACAAGGATATCTGATTCCTCAAAGAGATACAGTTCAAAACTGGTCTCTAGGTGGTTCACCGTACACCAGCCAATGAGTCCCTATCAGATCAGTCTCAACTTCCTCTCGCTTGTGGGGTGCGTCATGCTCGTCGAGAGTTGCATACGAGTACTGAAGAACCGCCGAACGGTTGTTCCGGTGTGTGTAGAGTCGGGACCGAAGGTTTGTACTCTGCCCGATGTATTCGAGGGGTGGTACATCCCCATCCCGCCAGATCCGATACAGTCCGTTAGTCGTCGGGATTGAGCTATTTGCGTCACTGAGCTGTTCCGCTTTAGTCCACTCAAGCCCCATCCAGTCTGATTCGAGGGGATTGTCGACACTAATGCGAGGAAGTGGACTAACACCCGGAGCTGCTTGTGGCTCGCTCTCTCCGTCCTTGAGTGGGCCTCCCTGAACCCCACCGCTTCGATACGACGACTGTTTGTACCCCGGAATGATTCGACCGAAGTTTGCGGTGGTGCTTTTTCCCATCGTTCTTCGATAGTCAGCGATCAACGCCATCTCGAATGCTTTCCGAGACTGCTTGTCGTCAAGCCAGTCGTGCGTCGTCACAGACACCTCGAATTCGGGTCCCTCCTCTTGACGAACTGCCCATAGACACGGAGCCGCAGTATGTGGGTCACGGTACGGCATCTTGCTGGCGTACGTCCCACGGGCCAGACTTCGAACTCGACCCCGAGTACTCCGACCAGTCTCTCCGATGTACTCTAGACCATCGCGTTCTAGATGCCGGATTCGATAGACTCCAGCACAGGTTGGAAGCTGACTGAGATAGTCATCAGCTGGGTTCAAACTCATCCACTCGGACCACGAGACATCAAGCCAGTCAGAAGCAGTGTAGTCAACAGTCATTGGTTGGTCGTATACCACGAGAGAGTGTCTCCAATCTGCAACCCCTCCGTAGGAATTTCTACGTCACATGCTTCGTCCGACAGGTACGGCAGCAATTCTTCGTAGTACTTCTTTCCAGCATGGATAACGAGTGTCGTCCCCGAGTCGGTAAGCCCCTTGTCGCGAAGTTGTCGATAGACGACCACGGACCACTCTCGACGTGCGTCCACAGCGGCATCGGTTAATGACTCGTCATATGGTTCAATCTCGGAGTCATCTGGGTCGAGAAGGTGGTGTTTCGCAGAGAGGATGAACCAGTCGTCGTGGTGTGTTTCGCAATACGACCGGACCTTGACAAACAGGTTCGACGTATCGTAGAGGTCCCGAGGTTTCGCAGGAGACTCTCTCTTGTTTTTAGTACAGCTGACGAGCCCAATATCCGGCATGAGAACCGATACGCTATTGTTAGATATGGTCTTTGCTCAGCTGCCCCATGACTGATAGTATGGGTCGTAGGGGTATCCAGAATCACGACATTCGGTTGCCGACAATTTATCACCAAGTACAAACGACAGACATCTATGGGGTTATTTGATCGAAAGAGCGAGGACGATATCATTTTGGAAAACGCAGATTTAGACTGTGAGCCACAGGGGGAACTCGTCTCAAAAAAGCATGTAAAGAAGATGGACGAATATCTTGATCCAGGGGAGAAAGTCCACTTTTTTGCAATAGATGCAGGAGGGAAAGTGAAAATCGACGGCGAAAATCAAGACGGGGTGATGAATGTTACAACGGTCATCACTAATCAGCGCGTGCTATACAAGGCGAAGAAAATGATTGGTGGGTCACAAACCTCAATCGACTACAAAAATATCTCATCCGTTGAGATCAGCTTTGGCGTCGTGCAAAAACGTCTCAACTTAGAAACGGATTCCAAAGTATTCGGTATCGGTGTCGGCCATGTTGAGAGAGATGAAGTCCAAAACATGGTTCAGTTCATTCGCCAAAAGATCCAAGATGCGAACAACTCAGACAATACTTCGGTAGCAGGGCAAACAGCCGGAAACGGCGAAAACGAGGAAGGACCACTTGACAAACTGGAACGGCTTGGAGAACTCCGTGATCAAGGAGTTGTCACTGAAGACGAATTCCAAGAAAAAAAGCAATCACTCCTAGACCAAATTTAGACAATCAGTAGGAGAACAAGCAAGAGGAGTGATACGACGATAGCCACCAGAGCACGACCAGAGATCGGGAGTGTTGGACTGCCAGTTCCACGAGTCAGTTCGTCAGGGAGTGTTCCTTGATAGACCTCGTCACCCGCTGTATAACCGTGGATAGCCCCCGAGCAGTCTGTACAGAGGATATGGCCCGTGACGTCAGGAGGGTTTGTATCTGATTGCTCTCCTTCGAACTCGATATCGATGTCCCAATTTCCTGCACGCTCCTCAGAGATCGTAGTCGTTCCCTCACCAACTAGTACTGCAACTCCTGGCTTCACGAGCTCGTCTTCAGGTATGTCAGTTCCCAACCCAACGTCTGAGCCACAGACACGACACTCTTCAACGTGATAGGTAATCGATTCGGTGACTGCACTCTCACGAGTCATTGATCGGTCTCAATATCGTAGACAGAGGCTGCACACTCGGGACAGAGATACGATTGCATGACACTAGTTGAGTCCTGTAGTCCAAATATTTTCACGACCGTCTTGGGAATTCGGTAGTTCTTCGCAGAGGCCGAAAAGCTGGTCGTGTCAACAGTCATGTTTTCTCCTCCAGTCACGATTACAGGGACACCCTCCGGGAGACTATCTACGTTTTCCGTCTCTCCATCAATGAAAACATCACACCCACAATTTGTACATGCTGCCGAATCGTATTCGATTGATTTCGAAATTGAAGTCTCCCGAGTCGACATGGTAGTGACGTATTATCGGTAGTATATCATGCTTGTGTTCATTTGAGGAGCGAGTCGAACCTACACCTAGGAACGCAAATAACATCAACTATCATTCTATTCACAGAACCATCACCCGAGATTTTGAGGTATTTACAAGTATTGGCACATCGATGTGTTATTCGTGACACACGATCACAGAACCTTGAGAGGGGTGATATGAGGCGTGCGTATAGAATTAGCGCTCGACGCCGTTGCTGATGCGGCCTATGACCGGTCTTACTTCCATAAGGCACGCGGGCGTATCTGGCGCGGCCTCGAGAACGACAACACATTCGCAGAGACCCACGATACAAACCACGGTGTTGGGTTCTCGTATTCGAATGTGTTTCCCTGGGGAGAAATTGAGGAAGGCGATCGTCGATACTTCCGTATCGCGTCGCCACGGCGTGGGCTTTTAGACACGCTTATCGCTCATTTCGGCCGCGAGCGCGCATTCGAAATTGGGCAGATGCGGTTCAATATCGATGACATCACCGGCCACGCTCCAGACGTGGGTGAGGCTGGCTCGACTGGTGTCCTCGAAACAGGAACAGGAGTCTATTGTGGACTTGGCCGCCAACTGGCCGAGGAGTACAACTTAGACACCTCAAAGATCGATGCCGGTGAGTCAGAGACCAAACTCTTCTGGCGACCAAAACACGGCATGGAGCCGTTACAAGACGCAATCCGGCGGTCGCTCCAACAGACACACGAACTGTATGGAGACGACTACTACGACGGGCCAACAGAGGTCGACGAGCCACTCTTCGACCGTATCGAACCCATCAAAGACGACGTCGTCTATCCGGTTCGCTTCCAGCCTGCAACTGCGGTTGACCTCACCGTCCTGCTTTCGAAGTGGCGGTTTGGATACCGCGTTCGAGACGAGACACATCGGTATCACCTGAATCTCGCGCTCGATTCAGGAATTGGACAGCGACGTGAACACGGGTTTGGCTTCCTGAACCTCACCGAGAAAACACTGCCACGGGCGGGTGACTAATGGCTGGTCCAGAACTCGCTGACTTCGAAAATGCAATCGATGCATTCTGGCATGGCCGACCGCCGGCAAGCCTCGAAGACGTGATGGCACTCTACGGCGTGCTCGCTGTCGCCGAGAGTGGTGGGGAACTCTACGGGACAGACAGCAAACTCGAACCGTTCGTCGATGACGGTCGGCTCGTTACGATCGACATCGACCTCACAGGAGCGGTCCCGGTTGTGAGCGATCCGAAAGTCGACACACTCCGGAAAGAAGACGTCCCGAAGCTCCGGTATGCCCACAAATCCTCCGGACGAGGAGCCAAATACAGCCTCACACAGATCGGATCGAAAAACGGTAACGACGCCGATGGCGTTGCCAGTACGATCCTTGGACGTGTTCGTTCGTGGACCACCCAAGATAGTGTCCTCTCAGTCACGGGTGAAGACGGACATCCAGATGGATGGATTGTCGAGGAGCTCGCAAAAATCTTCGAGAAGGGATCGGACACCCTTGAGACACTCGAGGGAGCAATCAAAGAACTCCTCCCACCAGACGAGTCACTTCCAACGGTCGTCACAATCCGCCTTCGGCTCGATGCCGATCGTCTCTCGGACGCTGAGGAGGGCGGCACACGCTGGTTTTGGCCCGCAGAGCTCGATGTCCTCGAAGAGGCGATGAAACGGTATGCGACTGCCAACGCCGCAGACAAGAACGTTGAATCCGGAGATGGCATCTCCGAAGGGGAGAGTGTCGGGCTCGTAACTGACCGCGTCGAGCGTGTTGTCGGGACACCAGACAACCCGATCGGCGTGTTCTCGGTGAAACATCCGGACGCCCAACCGGGGCTCCGACAAGATCAGTCCTGGCGGAACTACCCTGTCGGTGCTGACACAGCCATGCTGTTCAGCAAGGGACAGGACCTCATCGAGATGTGTGTACTACGCCGTGGTGGCGTTGAGACATACGCACTCCCGTATTTCGCTGGAGAACTGACGCCGCTCAAGGCGCAGTCGCTCTACGGAGCGATCCAATCGCTCGATAGTGAGAGCGACTACGACGATTCTGGGGGGTCACCGATGGCCCGCGTCACGTATGAGCTCCGAGAAGCAGACGATGAAGCGCTCCAGAAGCTCGCTGACACGGAGCTTCGGTTCTATACGATTACGCTCCCCATTGGCGACGACAAGAACGTAATCGCAGAGGAGCCTGCAGCGGCCGTGTATTGGGTTTCTGAGCTCGCGGATGCACTCGCAAAAACAGTTCACGGGCCAACGCTCAACCCAGAGAAGGGTGGGTTTGGACCGTACAACAACTGGTCGTTGCTTGAACTCGCCACTGAGGACTTCGAAGAAGCTCGAAAGTTCGGCTTCTATCGAATTGTAGGCCATCAGTTCACCGACTCAGCCTTCGCGTATCGCGGTGATGACGAAGGAGACGACTTCAGACGTGTTGTTGACCACCGCTTGATCGCGGGGGTTCCACTCGATGCGTCGATGTTGTTCGACGAGTACCTTCGACGATACCACGATGAATCAGAGGGCGGCGACCGCCCACCGCACCAGATTGTTGCTCAGCAATTAGTCCATCTCGAGACGCTGTCGAGAGCGGGCTTACTGACCGGACTAGACGTCCCAATTGAACCACCGACTATGACAACTGAAGCTGACACCGAAGCCGACTTCGATACCACGAGTCTCTCGGCAATCCGAGAACACCGACTTGAATCGTTCCTTGATAGACCCTTGTTCGAAGCTCCTGCACGAAGAGCAGCCGCACTCGCTGGCGTTCTCGTCGGACAGGTGAGCTGGCACCAAGAGTCTGAACGAAACATTGGTCGACCCCTTGACGCCCAGACAAAGGGCGACCAACTCACGAAGAACAGCCTTGAGAATGCACTCACGTCGGCACTCGAGAAAGCGAAGGTCTACGCACTCGACTCGGAGTACCGCTCTGATCGAGACATGCTGTTCCCAGAGACAGTCGACCGACTGCTTGAGACGACCGAGGACATGCCGAGTGCATGGCCAATTGAGAAGCGCGAGCTCCAATTCTGCTACGTGTTAGGCCACGCGCATGGACGTCGCTCGATGCCGGTTGCCTTCGACCTCCACAAAAAAGAGGGTGAGGGCGGCCAGGGTTCTGAGCCCGCAGAGAACACCGCGAACTAATCCAACACATACCCAAACCAATGACGACACTCAACCGATCCGAACTTCTGTTCGTTTACGACGCACAAGACTGCAACCCGAACGGGAACCCAATTGGGGACAACCGTCCTCGGCGGGATCCAGACACCGGTCAGGGAATCATCACCGACGTTCGACTCAAGCGCTATCTCCGAGACCAGCTCCAAGACGACGGCTTCGATATCTACGTCAAAAAGACCGAAGGACGCTCACACACGCGGACGAAACTCATCAAAGATGTCTTGGGCGGCGTCGACGATGCAGACGACCTCGAAGATCTTGGCGACGTTGCCCAAGCGTTCCTCGATGCAGCGACTGACGTTCGGTACTTTGGGTCGACGCTCAGTTTCGAGGCGAGTAGCGAGGAAGAAGACGAAGCGTTCCGGACAGCACTCAACAGTTCGCTCCCGAACAACTACCAAGGCCCGGTTCAGTTCCTTCCGTCGAAGTCTCTGAACAAAGTCGAAGAAAACGAGGAGTACGACTCGCTGACCAGCGTTATCTCGACTGGAGAAGGGAAGCGACAGGGTGGCTTTGACCTCGACGACAAGCGAATCAAATACGGGATTTTCCCGTTTTGGGGACTTGTCGACAACAATGGTGCGGAGTCGACGAACCTGACGCAGGCAGACGTCGAACGACTCGACACGCTCTGTTGGCGCGCACTCAAGAATCAGACGACCTCGCGCTCGAAGCTTGGTCAAGAACCGCGACTCTACGTCCGCGTTGAGTACGAAGAGGGGAACTACCACGTCGGTGGTCTCCAGAACCTCCTCGAACTTGCCGATGACAGCAGTGAATCCTTGCGCTCGGTGAAAGACGTCGTCGTCGACGTCAGCGAACTCGTCGATACCCTAGAGCGGGTCGCAGATCGGATCAACACGCTCCACGTGGTTGGAGATGGCCGTCTGGAACTCGATGTCGGTGATGAAACGATTCGTGCTGACGAATTCGGATCGTACCTCGCCGACGCGGGACACAACGTCCACGAGATAGACGTGCTCAACGAACGCGACCTCGCCTAACGAGGCGACAATGTCACCTCACATCGATGCCAACGGCGTGCCGACTGACTGCCTCTCGTTTACCGTCCGGTCTACGTGGGGCCATTTCAAGCGTGTTGGCCGAAGCGTCACCAAGCAGACGTACCGAATCCCACCGCGGACGACGGTTGCAGGCATGCTTGCTGCAATCGTCGGTGCGGATCGCGACTCCTACTACGACGTCTTCGGAGCCGACAATTCGGCGATCGCGATCACGCCACTAAGTGACCTCCGGACGGTGAACATCCCAACAACTGGACTGGGGACTGACCCCAAACAGGACGTCACCGCAACTGCGGGAAGTTGGCGGTCATACAAGCTCACCTATCAGAATACGACGGGCGATCGGCAGCTCCACTCGTATGAGGTTCTGGCGGACCCGGCGTACCGGATTGACGTCGCACTTGAAGACGAGGAGTTCTATGACTCCCTCCGCGAGCACTTGCTGAATGGGACCTCGATTTACCCGCCGAGTTTAGGTAAATCGGAGTACCTAGCGGTCATCGAGGACGTCAAAGCCGATCGCGAGCCCGAAGTCCAAGCAATCGACGAGACACTCGATATCGATTCTGTCGTTCCGATATCACTCTCCGAAGCGGTTCCACAGGGGCGAGTGACCTACGGCGTCGAGCGGTCACCTGCAATCATGGAGCGTGAGTCTGGGGGTCGACGAACGACTCGGTTCGATGACTACGTCTACGCACAGCAAGCCTCGAAGCCAGTCCGCATCGGTGAGCAAACCGATGTGACGCCAGTCACGCTTGGCGATCGGACTGTTGTCTTCCGCTAACCGAACACTCCTCCGTATTTTCAATGACGAACCCACTCATATCGCATCCCGAAGCAGACGACGGCGAGCGAACATACCCTAGCGAACAGCTCACAGACGATGGATCACTCCGGCTCACGGCTCACAACTCGGTTGTACGTGAGTATGCAACCCGTCTCTTCCGGGGCCCAACAGCGCAGCGACGATTCCTCGGTGTCGCGGCGTCACTCCATGACTTCGGGAAGG
>NZ_PSYY01000011.1:0-11855 GCF_003383025.1 Haloferax sp. Atlit-4N
CTGTTGTACGCTTCATCGAGGTCATCGTACTCTCAAAATGGCAATCACTTTCGTCGGGTGAGGTACCTCCAAAGTACTAGACGACCCCGGACGTGAGAGTGAACCCAAGTAAGAGTACGATACTGATGAGAAGGCCACCGACGAGTGGTGTATTCTCCATTGCTTTCTCGTGGAGGGCCATCTGTTCGTACTCTGAGCGGAACTCTTCGAGATTTGCTTCGTCGTAGAAGTACTTCGTTTTCAGCACAAATCGCTCGGTAACTGCACAGCCTGTACATACTGGTGTCCCCTCGAGCCGTTCTGTTTTGATGTGCGAGTCACAGTTGATGCTCCCACAATTTGCACAGTACGTGTACGATTTCGCTGTTTCTTTCTCACAGTGGACGCAGCGATGGATTCCGTCTTCGATCGCTACTCGGGAGGGCCCCGCAGCGTAGTACGAGTACGGATAGGTGTACTGCTCGAGTTGTAGTGTCTGTCGAACCCCTGGGACGTAGAGCGGTGAAATCGCTTGGATAGAGATGTCCGACTGCTTCGGCTCACACGTCTTCTCGTAGGTGACATTGTTGCCACCTGTGTAGCTGACAGTCGTCGTGTGATGTTGCTGGAGACGAGAGACTGCCCACTCTTTGTAGTCGGTTTCTGTCTGCCCGTAGCGAGTGACGTCGACGTCGTCGAACATCGTGCTGAAGCGGTCGGAATCGAGTTCGACTGCTTGCTGGCCGTTGTTCGCGATGAGGTCTGCGAGACGGCTGTCTGCGATGCTGGGTTCTCCTCGTGTCGCATGGACGACAAAGCGGTTTGATTCGTTGACACGGTGGATGACACCGACTGAGGTTTCGAAGACAGCGTCTGTTCGTGCACTAATGGTGAGATACGGCTGGAAGTCAACGAGCTTGTGTGGTTCTGGGAGTGCGTCTGCGTCGAGGTTTTGGATGTCACGGGCTGCTTCACGTACTGGTGCGTAAACACCGCTTGCAGGGTCGAATGGCCGGAGCGTTTCGTTACAGAGAATCTCGATGCGGCCGTTGTAGAGATCCAAGCCGACTTCATCGGCGATATCTCTCAGGTCGGTTCCGTCGATGAGCTCAATCGGATACGGATCGCCGTTCTGTCTAAGGCGAGTCGCGTACTCTTCGGCGGGTGCAGAAAATTGTCCTGTCGTGACGACGATGCCACGCTTTGGGCCATCGTAGTCGTACGTCGCGATGGCTGAGTGGAGCTTCTGGACGACAGGCCGGCCGACAGAGCCTGTGTGTTTGCACTCGACGACGACTCCGCGGCGTATCCCGTCGACGACCTCCTCCATGAGGATATCTCGTCCTTCGTCGGCGGTTTTGCGTGCCTGATGGACGTTTTCGTACCCGAGATTCCGAAAAACATCCTCCATCAGGTCTTCAAATTCGAATCCGGAGAAATCGTCTAAGAGTGGCATGAGAATTTCACTTGACAATTAGACGCACTGTATCTATTAATTAGTTGTCTCCCTGTCACCAGGTGCTGTAACGCCCGTCAATGTGTAAGCGGTGACCCGTCTACTCCGTCCTCGACAGAGTTCAAGCCAGACACTTCGGTGTCTTTCTGTGACACACTCCATAACTTGTCTCAGTCCGTCGGAATTCTTTTGTGACGATACACCATGGATTTAGACATGGAACCGAGTGATGGACGTTCAGAGGTGTTTTCTGCCCTCAAAGAGGCAGTCTGTTCTGACTCGGATATCGAATTCGTGGTCGCATTCGGCTCACAGATTACGGGTGAGGCGACGACGACGTCTGATCTCGACATCGCAGTCAAGTTTGCCGATAGCCTTTCTGGCCGCGACCGATTTGAGAAGCAGTGTTTCCTATCGGGTGATCTTCAGTGGGAGGATGCGCCGTTCGTTGATCTCTCGGATATTGAGACGCTCCCGCTAGATGTTGCACACGATGCAGTCAGCGGTTCGTTCGTCTGCGGTGATGAGCAGGCATTCGAACAGTTCAAGACAGAGATTGAAGCACAGTTCGCCGAACAGCGCGACGATCTTCGGCGTCAGCAGCGTGCGGTAATTGACCGCATTGCGGAGGAAGGACTGCGTGGCTGACGAGCGAGTCGTTTCAATCAAACTTGAACAAATCGAACAGTATTACGGCGAACTGAAAGACAAACAGGAGACGCTGTCTCGTCAAGAGTTCTTGCAAAGTACGACGGAACAACGTGCTGTTGAGCGGATGTTCGAAAACGCGATCCAAGCATGCTCTGATCTTGCCCAGCATGTTGCCACACGCGATTTCGGATATACTGGTAATACTGCCAAAGGGGCAGTTCGTGTCTTGTGTCGAGAGGGCATCATCGACGATAAGACAATGACCACCCTGGTCGCTGCGATTGGGTTTAGAAATGTCCTCGCACACGAATATGGGCATGTTGATGCGGGAGAAGTCTACGAGTCGCTTCAAACAGGACTCGGTGTGTACGCGACGTATAGTCAGCAGATTGCTCAGTGGATCCAAAGCCATTCGTGAGATGAGAAGTTACTTGTCCGGATAACCTCGCTTAGGTGGAAAAGTGGCGGTACCGATGTTTCTGGTGCCCTGACTCCAACCCAGATATTGGTCCGTACGGGAGAATATCTTAGGCTTGATCGGCCCTGTTGAAATCTTCAGAGATTGATCAGTGTGAGGTGCAACATACAGAGGGTGTGTTTAGCAGTGACAGATATCCTGCTATTTCGCAACTATTATTCGGTTCTTGATAGTATGTTTGGTATTCCGATGCAGGTTTCCAACTGGCTTCGGCAACTGAAGCATTGGTCCGTATCACTCCTCGGACTAATACTTCTCGGGGCTGCTGGAGGCCATATCCTCACCGATGATAACCGGGTACTGACAAACACGATCGAAGTGATGCTCCCGATTGCGGTTGCGATCGGGCTCGGTATCGGTGGGATCTGGCTCAAACGAACGCATTCAGTCGATCGGACACTTCAACTAACCAAATGGACGGCTGCTGGGGCACTTGTCGGCCACGCGATCAATTTATGGTTCGAGATTATTATTTCTCTTGAACACACTCCCGTCGGTGAGCCCGTGCCGTTGGGTTTGAACGGGGCTGCAGTGCTCATGAGTGCCGGAATTGTTCTTGGGTACTACTACACAGGGCTCGAAGCACGAGAACAATCATTGGAATGCCCTGATGCACGATTCCACGCACTGACAGAAAATGCCACGTTCGGAGTCGTCACGATAGACGGCTCGAGTACGATTCGGTACGCGAACGACGCCGTCGAAGCCCTGTTTGGATATGCAGCCGAAGAACTCGTCGACGAGCCTCTGACGGCGCTGATGCCTGATTCACTCGAACACCAGCACCTAGACGGGCTCGCGAGCTATCTTGAGGACGGGGAGCGGCGTATCGACTGGGACGGCGTTGAGCTCGCCGGGAAGCACGCCAACGGGGAGACATTCCCCATCGAAATCAGTTTTGGTGAATACGCCGTCGACAATGATCACCTGTTCACTGGTGTCATTCGTGACATTTCGGAACGAAAAGCTGCAGAAGCCCAACTCCAGAAACACACGGATCGGATCACGAAGCTCCATCAAATTGCGACTGACATAATGTCGGCCGAAACCAGCGACGGTGTGTATCAGCGGACGGTCGATGGCGCCGACGAATTGCTCTCCTGTGATGTCGCACGCATCGCGGTTGCCGATAGGGGGCAGCTTGTTCCGAAAGCGAGTTCAATCGACGAGTCACTGGTGGACTGCGAGCCGATGCAGACAACCAGCAGTTATGCCGGACAATGCTTCCAATCTGGCGAACCTGTGGTCATCGACGACCTGACATTTACTCGTTCGACCTCCACAGCCCGTGAAGCATCGTCCGATTCCGGGCTGGGATCTGAGCAGTCCGGCCCGTCGTCACCTATTCTGTGTGATGACTATCCGACAGAGCCTCAGACGACTAAATATCGTTCGCTACTCAGCATCCCACTTGATGAGTTTGGAGTGATTCAACTCTTCGCTGTCGAGGCGAATGCATTCGACACCGACGAAGTAGACGCCGCCACGCTCCTGGCCTCTCACGCAAGTACGGCAGTGAGTCGAGCGCGTGCAGAAGCGACACTTCGCCGAGAGCGCGACCGACTCGACGAGTTCGCGAGCGTCGTCTCACACGATATCCAAAACCCGCTGAGTGTCGCTGCTGGGAATCTCGAGCTGGCAGCAGACGAATGTGATAGCGAGTTCCTCGACAACGCCGCGACCGCTCTCACACGAATCGAGTACCTGACGGGGGACCTCTTGACACTCGCTCGGTCCGGGAAGGCTGTTGGTGAGACGACACCCGTTCAATTACAAACGATTGCCAAGAGCGCATGGGGGAACGTCGAAACGGCAACGGCGACTCTCGACCTCAGCACCGAAGACACCACCGTCGAGGCCGACCGGGATCGACTGGAAGAAGCCTTCGAGAACCTCTTTCGGAACGCCATCGAACACGGCGGGGAAGACGTCACTGTCCGAGTGGGGGCGCTCAACAACGGGTTCTACGTCGAAGATACAGGCGATGGTATCCCCGACGCTGCTCGTGACCAGGTGTTCGATCACGGCTACTCGACGGGCGAGGGAGGCACCGGGTTCGGCCTCTCGATCGTCCGGAGTATCATCGAGGGACACGGCTGGTCGATTACTACAACGGACGCGTCCGCTGGCGGCGCCCGCTTCGAAATCACTGACGTTCAGCTCTCCTCGTAGGATACTGATTCGGGTGTCACCGGCTCTGTTGAAATCCTATTTTCTCGACACCTTTCGTGCCAGAATAGCCGTTATGCAGGTGTGGGACTGATAGTTAGAGAAATTACCAGTTTCGATGGATAATTATGCGAGCGTGCTGCATACACAGCGCTTATCGTGCGTCCACAGCATCCTCGATTTCCGCGCGTACTCCGCGTACCTACCTCTTTGATTAGTCTGGGACGCATTGCTACCTGATTAGAGCCAACAATGGCCGAGCCGACCACGATTCTCCAAGCACACGAGAAATACGCCCTTCCCTTGGCATTCGCCGATAACGGGGGTACTTTCTACAGTGGGGGATTCGACGGAACAGTCTCCGCATGGGATGCTGCGGAGTGGACGGAGGTTGTGACAATACATGCTCACGAACAGAGCGTCAACTGTGGGACGATCACGACCACTGACCGATTAGTGACAGGCTCAACGGACACGTCGCTTCGGATATGGACGTCAGACCTCGCTGACCGTGAAAAGACACTTACCGACCACAAGAAAACCATTGCCGGGATAGCCAGTCATCCGACGAAACCGATCATAGCCTCGGCATCCTACGATACGACCGCTCGTGTGTGGGACCTTGAGCGAGACGCCTCGCCCATGGTTCTGGAGGGCCACTCCCGGAACGTGACGAGCGTCGAGTTCGCCGACGAGTCTACGCTCGTAACCGGTGGAATCGGAGACGAAATCGTGGTGTGGTCGCTCGATTCAGGAGAGGAACTATCGAGACTCGGAGGGCACGGCCAAGCGGTTTCCGGTATCGCCGCTCAGGGGGAATCCCAGGTCTGGTCGGTTGGGTACAATGGAACTGTCCGCTGCTGGTCAACGGTTGATTGGACAGCGATCACAGCGGTTGACCTACCGGGGGAGCAACACCCCACCGGAATCGCCGTGAATCAGCAAACGGGCGATGTTGCAATAACTCGTGACGGTGGCGTAATCGTCCTTGATTCGGACGGCGAACCGCAAAAAGAACACGCCGCGACTATCAAGGGCATCTCCACTCCCCTCTGGTCCAAGGACGGCGAGACGCTCTGCGTTGGTGGAGCAGATGGAGAGATTCGAATATATCGGTGACGGCTCCATCCACTGCATCAAGCACGAAGGGCCTGACAGCTTCTGGAGATATTGATCCGGGACGTGCAAAATACAGGGCGCAAGTCGGTCAAGAGCTTGAACCAGAAAAGAGCCATCTGATGAAGCTCAAATTCGTCTGGTCAAACCCTACGACAAGTCGAGTACTTTCGCTTCTGCCTTGTGCAGATGTTCGTGGAACGTAGAAGTTGTAATACTCAACTTTGTAGCCAGTTCTCCCGCTGTGATGGCCTTTGGGTGCTGGTAGTACCCTCGCTTCCGTGCCAGCTGAAAGATTTCTCGCTGCCGATGCGAGAGTCGGTCGAGGGGGAGTGAATTCGAGCCCTCCGTACGGCTGGCACCGGTAATCGACTCCACGCTGATTTCGGCGTCCCGTTCGTCTCGAATCTCATCAAGTAACGAGCGAATCTGCTCACGACTGGCAGTCGAGAGGATAGTCCAGCGCTCAGTCTCCCCAAAGGCATCAACGGGAGCGGCTTGTACGAACCCGCGAGACGTGAACGCCTCGCTAATTTGTGTCTCCCCGTCGTGTTCAACCAGCAGGTCGCGGGTTGCATTGCCGGGCGCCGAGGCGGAACCATGCCGATACCCGTGGGTCATCTCCGAGACCGAATAGACCGATGGATGGTCACGAATCGCCGAAAGCCCCTCCTCGATAGCGGCCTGATCGTCGCCATAGAGGGTGTAGTGAGTGCTTGCCATCCCATCCTCACGAGTGTAGATGGCGTATCCAAGGCACCCGACATCGACCTGCGACGTCACGTCCAGGACCCAGCACCCAGGGTGCCAGACCTCTAGCGTCAGTCGGAGTGTTTCCGCAGACTCGGTCGCGTTCATAGCCGTATGTAGTGGTGGCCGATGAAAATGAGATGGGTAATGCCTGCTATAGCAGGTTGCGTGCATATTTAGGAAGCGTGGTTACACGGAGTATGAGCGATCGAAAAGTCGCGGTGGTGACTGCTTCAGGGAGTGGAATCGGCGAGGCGTGTGCACGGAAACTGAGCGAGGAGGGATACACGCTGGTGCTGTTGTCGCGTTCGGGGAGCGCCGTCAAGGTCGCAGAAGAACTCGGCGGCGACGGATTCGAAGGGTCGGTGACGAATCCCGACGACTTGGCGGCGCTCGTCGAGACAACACGGGAGCGCTACGGGCGCATCGACGCGGTGGTGAACAACACCGGCCATCCGGCGTCCGGCAGCCTGCTCGACATCTCGGACGAAGAGTGGCACGAGGGGCTCGATCTCGTACTGCTGAACACGGTTCGGATGGCGCGACTCGTCACACCCATCATGGAGGAGCAGGGCGGCGGAGCATTCGTGAATATATCCACGTTCTCAGCGTTCGAGCCCTCCGCGACGTTCCCCGTTTCGTCGGTGCTGCGGGCTGGGCTCGGGAGCTTCACCAAGCTCTACGCCGACCAGTACGCAACGAGCGGGATTCGGATGAACACCGTCCAGCCAGGATTCGTCGATAGCTACGAGATAGACGAGGAGACGCGAGCACGAATCCCGATGGGCCGACCAGCACGAACAGACGAGATAGCGGACGCAGTCGCGTATCTGATCTCTCCCGAGTCGAGTTACATCACCGGCCAGAACATCCGCGTCGATGGCGGCCTTACCCAGTCCGTCTAATCAGTAGGTTCCACTTCTGTCCCATTTATCGCCGATATCTCCCCTGCTGAACTCACTCTCTAAGTCGGTCACGGCGCTTCTGACGAGAATCAGAAGGGTTCGACCCATTTCGCTGTCTCGTTCATCGATATCCGCTGTTCAGAGTGACTTGTCGATGTTGTGAGTAAGACAGCCGACAACGAGTTCACGGAGCTGCTTCCACGTGTCGTGAGCGGACGAATGCGCGATATTTCCGTTTAAGACTAGAGTTCACTGTCTCGTTCTGACTCCGTTGGCCGTAGAGGTCGGCGTCCAGTCGAGCATTCCACGTCTTGTGGAGCGACGAAAATTTTCGGTGCTTGATGAGGGGGCGAACACCAGCGTCACGGGCTAACGCGCGAATCTTCTGGTCGTCATATCCCTTATCACCGAGGGGAATCGCCACATTCCCGGCATTCCGCTTGATCAGTGACGGTGCGATCTGCGAGTCATGTTTTTTGGTCGTCGTCACGTGGAGATCGAGGATAGCATTCGCTCTCCCGTCCACAAGCAGTGTCACTTTCAACTGCTTAATCGTCAGCTTCGTTCGCTTCGTGTAGTGTTTCGAGGCGTGACTACGGTCGAAGCCGGAAGCGTCGATCCCGACGACACCGTTGGTCGGGAGAAGCGTAATCGGGAGGTTGAGCAGGACACGCCAGACTGCCATATCGATCCGATTGAACACTTTACACAACGTTGAGGGTGACGGGAGTTCATCCAGATTGATCGCTTTCCGAATGCGGGGCATCTCGATGAGTTCGTCGAGAAGCGTCCGTTACGTCGTGTTCTTCCGAACTTTGAGACAGAGGAGAACGATGTGCTGGTGGAGTGTGTAGCGTCGTTTTGAGAACTTCGATGAGTAGCGAGCGACAGCTCGGCGTGCCAAGTGAAATGCCTGCTCAACGAACCGGAGCAACCGCGATTTCGGGAGGGCTTCCATCCGGCCAGACTACCGGACGTACCTGTAACTCCCTGAGGATTTCAACAGAGCCGTGTCATCCTAACTTGTCGCCCGTCTACACGAATGAGTATGTGATGCCGATGTGGATATGGTTATAGTCCGTGCTTTCAAATGCTATACCAGAACTTTTAGCATGAGTACTGGGGATCCGATTTCAGTCCTTCACGTCGACGATGAGCCGAGTATTTCGGAGCTAACCGCGGAAATGCTCGAGCGTGAAGACGACCGATTCAGTGTCGAAACGACTACCAGCGCCGCCGACGGCCTTGAGCGAGTCGCGATAGGGGACATCGACTGCATTATTTCGGACTACCAGATGCCCGGGATGGATGGCCTCGAATTTCTCGAAACCATCCGTGAGGACCACCCCACCTTGCCGTTCGTTCTCTTCACCGGAAAAGGGAGTGAAGCAGTCGCTAGCGACGCGATTGCGGCGGGCGTCACGGACTATCTCCAGAAACAACCTGGCTCGGAACAGTACGAACTGCTCGCCAACCGGATTCAGAACGCAGTTGAACAGTATCGCGCAACTCAACGTGCGACCAACCTAGATAGAATCCGAACGCTAGTCAACACCGTCAACCAGGCGTTGGTTCGCGCATCGAGCCGTTCGGAGATCGAAAGCCGTGTCTGTGAACGCATCACTGAGGCCGAACCGTATGTGTTCGCATGGATCGGTGAGTGCGACTCGGAGACACAAACGATTGAGGCACGAACGGGGACAGGTGTCGAACAGGGGTATCTGGATGGGATTGAAATCACAGCCGATGAGAGCGCAACGGGGCAGGGCCCAACCGGACGAGCGGTTCGAACTCGCGAGATGGTGGTGATGCAGAATATTATCGAGAGTGAAGAGTACGAACCGTGGCGTGACGCCGCGCTCGAACGAGGGTATCGCTCCAGCGCAGCAGTTCCCCTCGTCTACGACGATTCACTCTACGGGATACTGAATGTCTATGCAGATCGCGTCGATGCCTTCGACGAACGGGAACGCGAGTTACTCACTGAACTGGCCGACGATATCACTCACGCACTGCGCCACCAGGAAGTGAGACGCGACCTCCGCCGCGAGCGTGACCGCTTCCAGTATCTCGTCGATGGAATCGAACACTACGCGATATTTATGATGGACGCGGACGGAAGGGTAGCGACCTGGAACAGTGGCGCCGAGCGAATCAAAGGGTATAGGAGCGATGAAATTCACGGCGAACACTACAGTATCTTCTTCCCTGAAGAAGCAGCCGCAGAAGGAAGACCGGAGGAACTGCTCAGTCGGGCTAAGACAGAGGGGGCAGTCGAAGGCGAAGGCCGGCGTGTACGTAAAGATGGGAGCGAGTTTCTTGCGGATTTCACTCTCACGGCGGTTTTCGACGATTCGGGTGACCTCCGTGGGTTTGCGAAGGTCACTCGTGGTCGACCTGACGAACACCGAAACTGAATGTGGCTAAACAAACCCAGCTGGTCTCTCAAAATAGTCGTTATAGAGATTAGGCGAGAAAACCCACGACTTCAGTCGTGGGATGAATCGACGCACGGGTCACAAACACTGTAATCTGAATGTACAAGTGCCCACACCACGTTTTTGTGGCTGTCGTTGCGACGGTTTCCCGTCGTGATTGACTGTCCGAAAACTGGCAGTTGACTTGGTGTTTGCCTCATCACCAGAACGCTCTGCGTTCTGGTTAGCAGCCAGAAATCAAAGATTTCTGGAGACATCAAAAAGTAAGCCTTCGGACACCCCAACCGACGTTAAACAATCAGATAACTCCGAGTCTTTTGGATAGAAGTAACGGGGGCGTGGCACTCCCATCGGCATGTCGGGTCGTAAACGTAAGCTCTCAAACCAGCGCAAACGGGCGTGGGAAGCCCACGAGTGAACTCGTGGGAGGATGTCACTTAACGTCCGAACTCGTCGCGCGAGTGAGCAGGAAGACCGCTATAGCTCCAAGTACCAGATCGAGGGCAGCGAGGACCACAACCGCCGGAACCAGTGTATTCCAGATGCCACTGAACTGCGTGACCTCGACGACCGTCATCACGTCCTGGTCAAGCATCAACGACCGGGCGGCGTCAACTCCGTACGTGACAGGGTTGAATCGAGCGAACGTTTGAATCCATCCGGGCAAGGCGTCCAACGGTAGGAACGCCGACGAGAGGAACAACAGTGGGAACTGGAGGAGGTTCGCCGCGATGATCGTCGACTCTTGGTCTTTCGTGATGACGGCAGCCGCGTTCGAGAGGGCGATAAACCACAGCGAGAACAGCAGGCCGACGAGCATGATTCCGACCGCTCCGACGAGCCCGGTGGCGATCTCCGCACCGAGCAGGACTCCGAGGCCGAGAATGATCCCGACTTGCACCACAATCCGGAGTACTTCTGCGGCTGTCTTCCCGACGAACACAGCTGTCCGGTTCATCGGTGTCGCCAGAATCTTCTCGAACATACCCTCCTCGATGTCGTTCACGAGGCCGATGCCGGAGGTGATGGCCGCCGCCAGCGACACCTGAATCGCGATTGCCGGAACCAGATACGTCTCGTAGCTGATGCCGACGCCGCCACCGCGATTGATCGCCCCGCCAGCTATCTGCCCGAACACCTCGGTGAACAACAGCAGGAAGATGATCGGCTGGACGAGTGAGACAACCAACACGAACGGGTTGCGGACGGCTTTCAGGTTCCAGCGTTTGAAATTCGTCACCACGTCCCCCACAAGGGAGTTGCTCGCCCGATGAACGTCGGCGTCGGCCCCCGTCGTGGAATCCGTCGACGGCGTACTCATCGCTCGATCCCCGCGGCAGTTGCTGTCCCGTCACCCGTCACTGCTTGGTCGCCATCCATCTCGTCGCCAGTGATTGCGAGGAAGACGTCGTCTAGGGTCGGGGCACGAATGTTGAACCCGGTCACTGTTAATCCCTCATCTCGGAGGGCGACAAGCAGGTCCGTGCCGCGTTCGCGAGCGTTCTCAGAGGTGACGCTGATGCCATCTCCAGTCACCTCAACCATCGCTTCCGAGTCAAAGATGTCGGTCTCCCGAACGACGGCAGCTGCGCGGTCGCTCGAGTCTTCTCCGTCTTCCAGATTGACGTCGAGGATTTCGCCACCGACACGGCGTTTCAGATCGGTCGGCGGCCCGGTCGCGACGATCTCCCCGTCGAGGATGACCGAGAGACGATCACAGAGCTGGTCGGCCTCTTCGAGGTACTGGGTCGTGAGGAAGATGGTCGTCCCTTGGTCGTTGATTCGTTGGAAGTACTCCCACAGCCGGTTGCGGGCTTTTGGATCGAGGCCGGTCGTTGGTTCGTCGAGGAAGACGAGTGGTGGCTGGTGGACGAGTGCCATCGCCGCGTCGAGACGCTTTTTCATGCCTCCAG
>NZ_PSYY01000012.1:0-11025 GCF_003383025.1 Haloferax sp. Atlit-4N
CTACTCGTTCCAGTACGCCGCCGTCGAGAATATCACCGAGTTTGAGACTCGGTTGGATCGGTTTGTGGAGGAATTGAACGAGGACCACGAGCGAGTGTCGTGGGCGACACGCCCCATCATCGATATCGAACTCGTCGAGAACTACCGGTCGACGCAGGCTATCCTCGACTTCTCCGAGCATAGCCTGGTGACGCCCGCTGCGAGCAAGGACGACGTCGACGAGGCGGCCGTCCGAGACCGTATCGTGTCGCTCTCCTCGAACACTGCGCACGAGAACTCCCGCATTGAGGCGATCCAACACGAAGACGAACACGAGGCCGTTCTGACCAAGATACAGGAGATCGTCGGAAACGACGCGTATCAAGTCGAAGCGGACGACGAACTCCGTCTCCCAGAGTACGGTGACATCGCCGTCCTCACCCGGACCCGTGACTTCGGCCGGGAACTCCTCTCTGTCGCCGAGGAGTACGGGTTGCCGATGGCGTACGAGGGCGGTATCGAGTTATTCCGTTCTGACCCAGCAAAACTTCTGCTGGCGTGGCTTCGAATTCTCGAATCCGACGCCGAGCGAGGGTGGGCCGTCGTCCTCGAGGAAGCTGGCTACACACTCGACGAGGTCAAACACGTCCTCGAGACCGAGGAGTACCCCGCGAACATGCAGACATTCAAGGCGGAACTCGCCTCACTGGAGACGGTCGGTGGGGTTGCCCAGCGTGTGTTCTCCCAGTACGACTATGATGGGGCGTATGCTGACGTGCTCCTGACGACGATCCAGTCGGTCCACAGTGCGACGACCTTGACACGGGGTGACCTCATCCGATTCATCGAACGTGGCATCGAGGACGGAAGCACTCAGGAGGTTCACGCGAGCGCCGGCATGAATTCGGTGACGGTTCAGACTATCCACGCGGCCAAGGGGCTCGAACATCCCATCGTCGTGCTCGCGAACATGAACACCCATCGCTTCCCACCGTCAGGCGGGAACAGTAGCGTAATCACGTTCGATGATCCGATTGGACTACGCCAGCGAAAGCTCTACGCTGACGACCACGGATACCCCCACATCTACGATAATTGGCGGAGTGACGTCCTCCAGAAGTGTCTGCCGCGTGGGTACGACGAGGAGCGACGCTTGCTCTACGTCGCGATGACGCGTGCTGAGAGCCACCTCGTGTTCGCTGCAGGCGAAAACCCGAACACGTTCATCGAAGAACTCCCCGTCGACATCGAGGAACTAGAACCCAACGTTCAGGAAGACGACAGCACCGAGACGACGCAGGCACACTTGCAGATTGCTGTGCCGACCCCGGACGGCCCAGTCGGACACTCGCCGCACACGCTCATGCGCGACGCTGTGTTCGAGGATGTCGACGACGGAAGAGGAACCGCGTTCGGAACGCAGACTCACGAGTTCGCTGAGCGGTACGTCCTGGAAGGAGACGTCGAGCCCTCGAACAACGACGAACGTCACATCAAGTCGTTCCTAGACTCGCTTGCTGGTGAGTTGCGGGTCGAGGAGGACGCGTATCTCCCACTCACTGTCGACGGCGAACAGGTCACCATCTCAGGGATCGTTGACCTCGTTCACATCCGTCCCGATTCTGTCGAGATAATCGACTTCAAGACCGACCTCGGGCGGCACGCTGAGAGTGAGTACCGGAAGCAACTCAGCGTGTACTATCACGTGTTGGCTGAATGGTTCCCTGATCGAGACGTGACTGCAAGTATCTTCTTTACCGCAGATGGAGAGCGTGTTGAGGTTGCGCCGCTATCACAAGGAGAGTTGGCAGAACTAACGAGAGAGGTTATACAACACTAACAAGGACCGCCTCGAGAACGGCGAGTTGCCAAACCGGCACACCGCAGCGAACATCGCTGACAATGTAGTGTACCAACGGTGTACAGTCGCTCCCGGGTGACCTCTGTGATTGAACCGCTGGCTTGCCAATGTTGACCATGCGGTGCTTGGCTGCCCAGTCTCCTCACTCGGTGGCAAAGACTGCACTGACTGGTTGACTGTGTCTGGGCAGCTGCAAGGATCCGCGGTCGACGGTAGAAAGAACCACGTGTGGGCACTACTGTAATGCGCTAAGGAGCGTCGCGAAGGCCCTTGTCTCAAGTGCTGAGAAGGATTCTCCTTCCTCTTCGTTGACCGCGGCACGTTCAAAGAGATCGTCGGGCGTGGTCTCCGTCTGGTCGGTCACGAGCTGTTCGTAGAGGACGTCCTTTGGATGGTGCAACTCTTCGGGGTCGATAGCAGCGAGTACATCGTCAACAGTGTGTTCCGACTCGTACGCCTCAAACAGTTTGAGGTCAGTAACCCACGACTGAAGTCGTGGGCTTGTCAGTGGACTCCCCTTCTGCCGTCGATTCGACGGAGGCGTGGAAATCGCCATTCAGGTTCAGCGTCCCTGACGGGAGCGCACACTGACAGGGTGCGCCTCCACTCGAAGACGTCTGCCCCGAGTGGAGTCTCTTGAGTAGTTTCCGAGCGATGTTCTTACTCGCGTTGTAGTCCGCGTTCAGTTCGTACTCGCACTTCTGACATACGAACTGATGCTTCGTCCGCCGATTCGATTCGTGCGTAAACCCGCACGACGAACACCGCTGACTCGTGTACGCAGGGCTCACCTGCTCAACCTTGATCCCGAACATCTCCGCCTTGTACTCAACGTACTGGGAGAGGCGTCGGAATGCCCATGCGTGGAATCGCTTTGCACCAGCCATCCGATCACGAATATCGGTCAGGTTCTCAAAGGCGATATGCGTACAGTCGTGGTCGCGGGCTTCTACGAGAATCTGGTTAGATGCTCGGTGGAGTTCGTCCTGCATCCAACGGTGTTCGCGGTCGTTCATCGACTGAATCGACAGATGCGCCGACCGCGTGCCCGTCTGTTGCATCGACCCGCGAGTCTTCTCGAACTCTCGGCGTCGATGATTCATCTCGTCGGCGTTCCCGATGAACGCGCCTGTGGAAGTCACGGCGAGTGAGCCATCCACGTTCAGGTCAACGCCAAGGACTGTTCTGTGCTTGGCGTCTTCAGAAGAAGTCGTGGACTGCTCTTGCTCGTCTATGGTTCGGCGCATTCGTGCGTGGAGGTAGAATGACTCTGTGGGACGGTCGTACTGCAACGTAGACATACGGAACTCGTAGTCCTCGTTCAGCAGGTACTTGCCAATCGGTGTTCCCTCAGTTTCGCTGGGAATCACGTAGTCGCACTCAACGCGACCATTTACTGTCGAGAGCGAAACGTGGTCGCGGTGGAACGTCGCAGAGCGTTTGTCGTAGACGACGCTCCACGCTTTGAAGTACGGTTGACTGGTGTTGTCTCCTTTCTTGAGTCGGGCGACACCGCTTTTTGTGGCCTCGATAGCGCGTCGAATCCCTTTCTGTACGAGGTTTGCCGTCAACTCTGTCTCGTTGCGAAGTCGTTCGTAGAGGGCGTTCTCGGCGTTCTGTTTCGAGGTCACACAGTAGTCGTTCGGGTATCTCCACGCCCACTCTGCGGTGGTGTTCGCACAGTGAAGGAACTGAGTTTTGGTCTGATGGAGGTCGTCGCACCACTCGTTAGGTACGTCGAGTTTGACTTTGACGGTGCGAATCACCTCCATCGTTAATTCACATATTAGGTGAGTTCTTTATAAATCATATGATTGACATGGAGGAGTCGGATTGCTATCGCTCGTGGTTTGTTTCGAGCCTTGTCGGATTCCTCCCACGGCTGAAGCCGTGGGCTTCCTCCTTGCATCTCTGTGACGAAATGAACGACACATCGGTCCTCCCGATGGCGATGGAGGGGTGGATCACGGTGGGGGTGTGGAGAGCGACACGGTGGTCAGATCGGCAGATGGTACGTTGATAGCCAACAGCATGTCGAAACCCTCGGCTCTGTTGAACCATTCAGCGTTGACATTGTAGAGAGTCGCTCTTTCCACTAGCTTCCCGAGTCCTGCTAGAGACACACTCTCCAATTAGCGTAGACAGTCAATTCACCGACCTAGCGCTCGAAGGTTAATTCTTGAACAACCTAATTTGAAGACCAGCCAACATATTAATACCTTGAAATAGATTGGCTGGGTACTATGACAATCTCCTCGCTGGACCCTCTCTGGACTGACCGCGCACCTAGTATGCGCGTGCTCGACCCAATTAAAGCTGAAACGACAGAAGGTACCCTCCAAGACCGACTCCTGAGACCAATATTGAGTATTGCTATTACCCAACGGTTGCGATACTTATCATATTGGTCATGGGTGACATTCCACCTCGAAAAACACACTGCACCAGAACGAGCCCTCTTTGAAAAATTTCTCATAGTTGCCAGCACCCGACATGACTGTCCGACAGATGGAACCGGAACAAGTGGAATCGTTGGGAATAGCAACTACCTAGATTCCCAGTTTTCTGACCCAGCAAGTGAATCAGTTGATATCTCGAGTGATGGGTTTACCATCGCAGGTGAAGATAAAGCTCGGTTCGACAGTTATTACAAGGGAATCCTCTACCGACTACTATTATTTGAAAACGAATGGACGCTCACTCCACTTGGCGAGCAACTGGCTCATGCATACGATAACGCAGTTGATTTCGAATTCGAGGAGGTGTCCTCTGCGGTTGCGAACGAAGAGCTGCCGATGGAGCTTGTTGAACGGGGAAGTGATAGTGGATGTTTGTGTCAGATATCATCGGAAGAACGGGAACTGTTGATTCGATCGTACTGGTATCTTGTCACACCGACTAATCACTTCGATGAGTTAGCATTCGGACCACATCCTACACCAGAGCTACTGTCGTTTCGTGAACACCTTGAGACAGATCTTGATGCTCAAAGTGAGGCACTAATTGAGTCGACTCTGGCTGGAGCAGAGTCTGTCGAAAACGCCGATTATAGCGAGAATCTAGATCTGTTCTTCACGTCAGGTCGCGACGCATTTGTCCGTAGCTCGCTTGTACTGCTTCTCTCTGTTGGTGATTGGGTCAATCGACGACCGACGTCGAGACCGACCTTCAATACGTTAGCAGATATTCGTGAAGCCTGGCGTCTCCTCGTCCATTCAGAATACGCATCATATGCATTCCAGTCGCTGTTCATCTCTATCTTGGAGGCCGTGAAAAGATTGGAACCAGTCACACCAAGAGAGGTACTTCAGACGGTATTCGGGAATCCAGACTTCGACCGAGCGGTTGAGCAAGCACTCATGGGTGTTTCGTTGTCTGAGGCCGAAAATGCTGATCGGTCTGTCCTCTCGAGTATTCGTGATGCAGTGTACTTTGCTAACGCACCAAGAAGATCGCTTGAAGCCCGGCCCAATGACAATAATGAGACGGAACCGTTCACAGGCTCATGGATGACAGCGTGTGAACGACTCCAGGCAGAAGATCCATCAGGTGACCCATTTTCTTTCTCTGGACACTCTGAGCGTGCGTATCGGACACTCATTTCCCAGACGCTGTCTGAGCCCTCCTCGGTCAGTAAATGCCGCCTTGTCGCAGGCTACAGTACAGTTCTACTTTCACGTCTTTCTACTCGGTACGACCAGTACTACAGCAAAGAGGCTCAACAGCCATTCGTCAACTGGTTCAAGACAGCCCATGTCGATCCTGGTGCGATCACGTGTTGGCAGCTACACGATAGTTATGAGGTAGAACCGAAGCTTCCAGAGGTCACACTCAACTCTGAATGGCCTACATCAGAGATGAGCCACCAGGCAGCCACGATTACGAAACAATGGGCTCTTGATCACTACTTCGAGGAACTCTACGATAAGATAAAGAATGGAAATGGGAGATCACCACAACTGATCGAAGTTGATAGTAATGGTGACCTCACGTTCAATCACGATATCAACGGTGGGGGGGTCTACAATGGTGGTTACCCAAATGCACCAACACTAAAGTTCGAACGTCTTGGGGATATCTTCTACGAGCTCGGGCTAATTGAGAGTAATTCTCTCCATGGCATGGTCGTTACAGATCAAGGCCGACAACTCGTTTCAGCGTTCACCAATACGGGTGATGCCAAGTGAATATACTCCGTGAGCTAGACGCAGATGACCGTGTCATGGAGGGGGCAATCATGACCACATTCACCTACTCTCCAAGGTTCTTTGAACAAACAGTCCTCCCAGCACTAAGAGACAAGAATCTTGGCGATGAAATCGCCCTCCTTGTTGACTCAAAACAGTACGACTCAACGCTCAATGACCAAGGTTCGTCTGAGACCTTGCTTCATGGAAACTACACACAGCCGCGATATGCTGGACAGCGGTATCACTTTGCACCAATATCAGCTGGGCAACGACGAGCGTTCCACCCGAAGGTACATCTCCTTACCAGTGAGCGGCGTGTCCAAGCGACTATCAGTAGTGCTAATCTGACACATCCCGGATTGACGAGCAATCAAGAGATTGCAACTTGTTTTACAATCGACGCACCACCATCTGAGACGTCTGAAGGCTCGAATGCCGGTGAAAGTACTAGTCAGGAAATCCGTGAAAAAGCAGCACTGTGCCTTGACATCTCTGCATATTTTGAAGATCTGCTTGACTCACGACTAGCGGATTCGGTCGACCCTGTGACTACGGGAACGATTAGTCGAACCATCGATGCTGGAGGGTGGCTCAAAGACATCCCGAAGCCAGATACAAACGAACGGTCCACCTATTTTCTCCATAACCTCCATCGGCCGCTGTTAGCACAGGTTCGTGAGATAATTCGTGAGGCCGGTGAACAAATTCAACAGGTCGATATTTTGGCTCCGTTTTATGGGAATTCCTTGGCGGTCCCGAGCTCATTTACTTCAGACGGGATTGAAACACGACTCTGGCTCCAGAATACGCGAGCACAGATTTCAAAGCCAAAATTAAGTGCCTGGCTTAGGCAGGATCTTGCCTCAGCACGTAGTTATGAACACGACCGATATGTCCACGCAAAGATCCTCCTTATTCGAACCAACACTGCGGTGTATTGCCTGAGTGGGAGCCCGAATGCATCACATGCTGCACTTCTTTCGTCAGCGTTAGCGGATACCGGGAACGTTGAAGCTGCAATTCTACGCCGTTCTGTCGACCAGGACAACTTCGATTATCTCCTCAGTAAAGACCCAATCTCAAACGCAGAACCCATCTCCATCGATACGTTCGTTCCCGGGGAAGAACTGCCCATGGAGGGCTCTACTCCTAGCCCGGATGACCGCAGTAGTGATGTGGGCGACATGTTTGAACTGTATGGTGTTAGTTATCGCCGACGAGAATCGTACGACAGTGGAACGTTGACAGTCACAGGACGGGCAGGCACCTCTGTAAAGGAAGTCATCAACGAAGGAGGGGCAGAACTCGTTGTCCAGTCCCAAACCAATCAGTCAGGAGACAGCCAGTCTGTCGTTCCTCTCCGTGCGCATGAGTTTGACTGGGCCGAGGACGAAGACGAGGGCTCGGAGACGTTCACAGTCTCAGTAGATCGCTATGGGGATAGTTCTCAGCAACCATTTATTGAGACTGGGAAAGGGCGTCTCAAGTGCGGAGACCGGCAAACATCACGACGGTGGATACAAACACATACTCCTACAGCCGGTGACGCGACACCTCGTGATATCGTCGAAGCAGGTGCCACGACCGTCCCCCGTGCAGTTTCAGAGCTCTACCTTGGAGACGAGGCACGTCGTGGTGAGCTCATCACGTCATTGAACGGATTATTGACTTCGCTTCGAACAGTGACTCAACAGGAAGGCAGTGAGGATACCGATAGTGAATCCTCGGGGGATGACAGCCCGAGAGGTGGATTAAAAGTTCGTCCCTGGACGCAATCAAATAAGACGGATCCAGATGGATTAGTTGAGTCGTTCTACAGCGGTTGGAAATCTGATTTAGAGGGTTTGAGGCCAACCTGTAGTTCTGAGACGTACTATTTTGAAGAGGTTGAAAACAGACTCAAAGCGATCAATGCAACCACGGTACAGCTGCTCGTTCTTGACGAAGCCTATCCCGATCTCAGTATTCCACGAGAGCACGCAATAATCGGGATAAAGGATATCTACACGCTATGGGATACGAGTCATACGAATTTGGAGAGTCGGGTTGCATACTACTGTTCGTATCTTCGATTATGTGCCAGTAAGCAATCTCAATCAACAGAGGAGGTCTACGATGGGCTCCAGAGCCATGTCTTGCCGCATATATTGCTTGCTGCGGTGATTGCAGAATCGCATATCGCTCAGGACTATGAGACGTACTTCAAACAGCAAAGCTGGGCATTTGAGAAAATGATCGGACAGTGTTACCCAGACGGCTACCCCCGACCGGATGATCTCTCTGATGAACGTATCGATGAACTCGTGACCACGATCAACGATTCACTCGAAGGAATTCGAGAGCGTATTCAGGGAAGTCGGCGACTGAAGCGGCATGCTGACGAGCGGTATATGGACAAGAACCAGCTTCGAACCCACGTCGTTGAGCTGCTAGCGAGAGCAATTCTCTTTGCAGAACATAGTGATTCTGCTCGTGAGTACGACTACGCAGGACGACAGCGAACAATTGAACGCGTGAATCAAGAATTCAAAGAATATCTCCCATAGCAGGCAATTTCTCAATTGTGGGAAATGACTGTAGTATCTATCCAGTGAGAGGCGCATCCTCGAACGCTTGCGTCGTTTATGAGTGAGTCGGGTCAATGGATGATACCGTGTCAGAACCCCAATGAACGGAATGGTGACGACACCGAGTAGTGTTTCAATGCTGAGTTGCAGTATGCGAAATGAATTCGTTGACGCCAAGGATCAATCCTTGATAATAGCACCGGAGACCATGGTGAACTCACCGTCGTCTTCGAGCGCTTCGATTCGGGTTTGGACTTCGGCGTGACGGACGTCGTGTTGAGTCCCGATCGCTGAAATCACGTCTTCGACGGGGACGCCATAGGTAGTTCCGTCCTCCGACCATAACTCGTCCACGAGACCGATGAGAGCCTCGTCGAGTTCGGTCGTCGACAGTGCGCCCGCCTGTTGGCGCTCGTCGACATCGAGTGCCTTCGCGTCGACGAACGTGTTCAGTTGCGTCTCGCGTTGCATCGCCATCGGCAGCGTCCGGTACTTTCCGACGACCGTGATTTCGTCTTCGATGCCGACCTTCCCGACGATGTCGCCGGTCAGGAACACTTGTATCGACGGTGGGTCATCGAGCGCCGAATCACGCGGGATGACGACAAGTTTCTGGAAGTCGACCATCTCGGTCCCATCACGCATCAGCGACGTGTTCTTTTTGTCGAGCGAGGTTTCGCACCCACGACAGGTTCCGAAGCGGATGTGACCGTAGCCCTGCGAGGTCGGGTTCAACGCGCCACACTCCAGACACTCCCAGACGGCCTTTCGAAGCCACGGGTCGACCGACTCGACTTCGACGACCTCCACGGGGACCTCAACGAGCGTCCCGAGGTGGCGTTCGCGAAGGCCGCCGAGACGGAAGCACGCCCGATCGGGGAGGTTCACCGGCCGGACCGGCATCTTCGAGATGGGCTTTTCGAGGTCGTCCGTCTCGGGGTTCTGGTAGCGGTTGCGAAGCCGGCGTGACCACAACTTCGCTATCGACCGCGGGCGATCGATCCACTTGTCGGCCAGCTCGTCGTCGAACTCGAAGAAGTCCTGCCAGTCCACCCGGAGTGACGCCCCGCCGGGCGTGTCGGCCCACGCTTCGAACGCCGCGTCCGCGTCGTCGCTGCTGCGATTGAGGTAGGCGTCGATGCGGTCGGCGTTACTCATCGAAGTCAAACTCCGTGTCGGGGCGTTCTTCTTCGACCTGAACTGCGTTGGCGACGACGTCCCAGTCGGCTTTCATCGCCTGTCGGCCGAGGTCGGTCACGATGTACTCCTTGCCGTCCTTGTCGAGACAGCCGTCAAGCGGTTCCTCCTCTTGGAGGTAGTTCGAGATGGACTGCCGACTCACGTCGACGTAGGTTTCGAGTTCCGAGTACGACGTGGGCGCGTGTTCTTCGACGGCTTCGAGGACATCGGTCGCGTTCTTGCGGACCGACTCGTCGCGCCACTTGTCCGCCTGCGTGAGCATCCACGGCCAGAGGTCCACCGACAGGTTGTTGTCGCCGAGAACGTCCGTCACGCGGTCGAACCGCGACGCGCCCTCGTCGGTGAACGACACCCTGCGGACGTTTCCCCAGTCGATGTCCGCGAGGTGGATGTCCGACGGCGTCGGGTACGCTTGGCGATCCGCGAGGACCTCTTCAACGAGTCCGTGGTCGGCGTCGTCGGGCGCGGTCCCATCGGGGAAGTCCGATTCGAGCAGGTACCACTCGGAGTAGTGGTCGCCCATTCGCGGGCGGTTGCCGATGTCGCGCACGCTGGCGTCGGGCACGTGAACCCACCAGTCGTCGCGGGTGCCGTCCGACGGCGGCCACGCGGCCGTCTGCGACTGGAGGACCCGAGCGCCGCGGGCGAGGCCGTAGCGGTCAAGCCAGTGCTGGTCGCCGAGGCCGAGGCCACACGGCGCGCCCCGCCACTCGATGGGGTAGGTCTTTTCCCCGCCGGCGATGAGCATCCCCATCCCGATGCGGAAGTTCGTCAGCGTCTCTTTTTGCGCCCACGAGAAGTTGTACGACCGGTCGAGCGTGTCGATTTCCTCCTCGCCGAGTCGGAGGAGGATTTTCGTCGCCATGTTCGTCCGCACGGGCTTGTACACGTCGTTGAGCTTCTGTGTCGACCCGAGCATCAGGATGCGGCGCGACCCGCCCTGCGTCGAGAGGAAGAAGATAGTCTGTCGGAGGCCCTTGATGGCGTCCTTGTAGCGAACGTCGCCGGTCTTCGACGGCGCGATGTTCTTCAGCTCGCGCATTTCGAGGGCGACCCGCGGGAGCCGGGCGTTCTCGTCGCGAGCACGGAAGATGAGCCGAAGCCAGAGGTCGATGAGCGTGTACTTCAGGCCCTCCATGCCGGCGGGCATGAAGTTCGCACAGAGGACGGCCGCCTTCTTCTGGTCGGCGATGCCCTCGGCCATGTCGATGTTCGTCTCGGCGTCTGC
>NZ_PSYY01000013.1:0-10135 GCF_003383025.1 Haloferax sp. Atlit-4N
GTTGTCGGCTGGCAGACCGACAACGAATTTGGTTGCCACGGGACGGTTCGTTGTTACTGTGAGGATTGCTCAGCCGCCTTTTCAGAATGGCTTGCTGCGAAGTACGACGATATTGATGATCTTAACGAGCAGTGGGGAACGACGTTCTGGAGCCAACAGTACGCCTCTTTCGAAGCTGTCGACCCGCCACGGCCGACACCGGCAGACCATCACCCCTCTCGCCTCTTGGATTACTACCGCTTTGCGACCGATAGCGTCGTCGACTACAACCGTATCCATGCCGACATCATCCGCGAGCATGGTGACTGGTTTGTGACGCACAACTTCATGGGTGATTTCGAGACGCTCGACATGCACAAGGTTAGTGACGATTTGGACCTAGTTTCGTGGGACTCGTATCCAACAGGCTTCGTTCAGGACCGTCGCGCCGCCGACCCATCGATGGATGAACTCCGAGCGGGCGACCCAGATCAAGTTGGCCTGAATCACGACCTCTGCCGGGCGACGAATGATGCTCCTTTCTGGGTGATGGAGCAACAACCCGGCGACGTCAACTGGCCACCCTACTGCCCACAACCGGGTGACGGTGCGATGCGACTCTGGGCACACCACGCAGTTGGCCACGGGGCTGACGCAGTTCTGTACTTCCGCTGGCGGCGATGTCTAGAGGGTCAAGAACAGTACCACGCCGGGCTCATGAAACAAGATGGATCGCCGGACCGCGGCTACAGCGATGCGCAAGATGTAGCCGAAGAACTCACCGCAGTTGACGTCGACCACGTTGACGCTTCTGTTGCGCTTCTCCATGACTACGATAACTGGTGGGCTATCGGTGTACAACCTCACGCTCCCGAATTCGACTATTGGGAGCACCTCCGATGTTACTACTGTGCCCTCAGAACCCGTGGTGTGCAGGTTGACGTCGTTCACCCGGACGCCCAACTAGACGACTACGACGCCGTCGTCGCACCTGGGCTTCACCTCGTCGATACCGAACTTGCGGACCGCCTTACTCAATTCGTCGAGCAGGGCGGCCAGTTACTCGTGGGGGCGCGCTCTGGCGTGAAGACTCCGGCCAATCAATTACACGAGACGCTTGCACCGGGGCCACTTGCGGACCTAACCGGTCTCGTCGTCGACCAACACGAGAGTTACCCGGAAGATGTCCCACTCACCGTGGAGGTTGATGGCGATGAGTACGCTGCCACGATTTGGGCGGAGTGGCTTGACCCTGATCCACAGACGACCGTCGTAGCGACGCACACTTTCGGTCCGGGGGATGGACGCCCGGCGGTCACCCGGAGGAACCGTGGCGACGGCTCAGTAACGTACTGTGGTGTCTGGCCGGGATCAGAACTGCTTGACGAACTCGTTGCTGAGCTGCTGTCCCGCGGTGGAATCAAGCACACTTCCCGACTTCCGGACGGAGTTCGATTCAACGAACGAGACGGCCTGACATGGGTGACGAACTTCACCAGTCGTCAGTTCGAACTAGATGTGCCAACGGGAGCTGTTGTAACCGGTGGACGGACGCTGGGTGCGTTTGATGTGGTTGTCGTATCCACCGCGCCATACCGGATTAGCATCTCGAACGAAACTTTGTGAACCGACTCGGGGTCAAGCCCCGAGGTACTCGCCTTGTTTATCTGGAGATAAATCCAGTACAGAAGATCCACCGGATTCACTCGATAGATAATGAATCATATTGGAGTGATCTATTGACAGACTACCAAGTTACCTTGTCATAATACGCACACCCAAGTGTTTATGATGTACGAAACGCATCTCGGTATATGACCGGGAGTGGCACTATCGAGCGGGTTTTTATCGCACCCGAAGCCGAAGCAGAGATGCAAGAACAGACTGACGTTGAAGCAGTTGCTGGACAGGGGCTTCGAGGTGATCGCTATTTTAGCGAGATTGAGACGGGAACCTTCGTCGGGTGGGAGCCAGATGAGGAGCGCCACGATGGGTACGACCTCACATTGATCGAGCAAGAGGCTATAACAGCAATCGAACGTGAAGCGGGTATCGAACTCGAACCGGGAGAACACCGACGGAACATCGAAACCCGTGATGTCGCGCTCAATCACCTTGTTGGACAACGATTCCGAGTCGGTGACGCCATCTGTCGAGGAGATCGACTGTGCGAACCCTGTAATCACCTTCAGCGCATCACACAGGACGGCGTATTGCAGGCGCTAACTCACCGAGGTGGGCTCCGGGCAGACATTCTGGAAGATGGGATTATCCGTCCCGGAGATGTAATCGAACCGCTCGAATAATCCGCGCGCTCTCATGTAGAAACAGTCCGTCTTCCCGCTTGCGACTGCCATATCTGGCGGTCAACAGTCGCGATTTCGAATCGAGGTCAAGGACGAAAAAGAACTGCGCTACGGTAGCGCCTTCTGGAGGTCTTCACAGAGGTCGTCAGCGTCTTCGAGGCCAACGGATACTCGAACCAACGTCTCGGGAACCTCCGCCGAATCCTCACTACGACTGAACTCGTCGGGGAGCATTAGTGACGGTACCTCAATAAGGCTCTCGACCCCACCGAGACTCGCCCCCGGCGTGAAAACCTCAAGCCCCTCGATGAACGCCTCCAGTTCGATGGGAGTGCCATCGAACTCAAACGACAGCATCCCGCTGTATCCCGACATCTGCTCACTCGCAAGGTCATGTTGCGGGTGGCTTTCAAGACCTGGATAGTAGACACGAGCGACCCGGTCATGGCTTTCCAGGAAGCGGGCGACTTCCATCGCATTCCTCTCATGATGTTCCATCCGTGCGGGCAATGTCTTAATGCCTCGCGCAACGAGGTAGCAGTCGAACGGCGACAGCATATTCCCGAATCCGACCCGCTGCGCGAACGACAATTGCTCGAAAACCCTACTGTCGTCGGTGATAACGGCACCGCCGATTGAGTCAGAGTGTCCGTTGAGATACTTGGTGGTGCTGTGAACGACGATATCGGCACCCAGTTCGAGCGGGGCTTGGTAGTACGGACTCGCAAAGGTACTGTCTACAGCGAACCGGGCAGCGTGGTCATCGGCGATATCAGCTATCGTTTGGACATCGCACAACCTCATCAAAGGATTCGATGGTGTTTCTGCCCAGATCAGGTCGGTGTCCGCGTTGACCGCATCGGCAACGTTATCGGGATCACGGGCGTCAACAAAATCGATGTCAACGCCGAGATGTCCGGCCATGTGTTCCGTGAGCAGTTTTTCGGTTCCACTGTAGATGGTGTCCGAGGAGACGACGTGGCCTCCTGGAGGGACGAGCGAAAGCACCGTTGTCGATGTGGCGGCCATCCCAGAAGCGAACGCCAGCGCATGTTCACCGCCTTCAAGGCGAGCTAACTGCTCTTCGAGGGCTGCCCGCGTCGGATTGCTCTCGCGCGAATAATCGTGTTCATTGGCATCTTCCCCACTTGCCCACTCGAACGTAGTCGAGAGGTGAATTGGCGGGACGATATCATTCGTTCCATCTCTGTGGGGCTGCTTCTCAGTTTCAGCTGCGCCGACTGCGACGGTTGCGAACCGGTTCCTGTCTGACTGGCTATTGTGTCGTGTCATTGGGTATTCACCATGTATCACTTGAACTTGATTTAGAGGAGTGCTCACGAAGTTTTGTCAGTTGCGAATCTTATGTATGAGGTTCCCGGCGAAGATGGCCAAAAAACCCAAACGGGATTTGAGATGAGTCAGCGATTCGTTGGTTGCTAACCGAAGTATACTCCAAGGAGAAGCATCATGTTCGTGTGGACGAAGGCACAGTTATGACGTATTTGATAACGTTCCGCCTCGATCCCGGGGAGTATGATGCAGAGTTTCATGAGTTGAATGACGCGATACAGACGGCTGCCGAGGAAACGGAGGGATACCTGGGTAAGCAGACGTGGCATGCACCGAATAGTGAGGAGGTCCTTGTCGTCTACTACTGGGAGTCATTGGACGCGGTCAAGTCGTTTGGAGCGGATTCGGACCACCAGCACGCGAAACAACGGTGGACGAAGTGGTACGATGCGTATGAGGTCACCGTTACTGAGGTCGTTGAGACATACGGGCGTGGGTTCGGTGACGAGGCGAACCCACTCAGATAGTAATCACTAATTGGTAAGAATCCTCGACCACCGCTCCTGAGGCTTTTGTTGGTGCCCTCAGATGTGTACTAGCACTCCTGCTCCGCAAGGAAACGGAGTGAGGTTGAGCGGCTCCTGCGCTCGGCCCGGACAGACACACCAACCGTACCTTTGACTGGGTCTCGTGAGTCTGCTAATTCGTCTCGTCACCGTCGAATTTTACGTTCTCGGGCCACGCAATGTTCACCGACGCATCCGGTCAGCGTGGTCTTGCACCATGCCACACTTCCATCCTCTGGGGTTGTGGGAACTATCGCTTGGAATTGGATATAGCGAAATAAGATTCACCGTTGAAACTCGATGGCCGGTCGATATCTTGCTAATCCTCGTTGTCTCTGTGGGACAATTGGGTTATTGAAAATCTAGGAAATATTTCATTATTACGCTACCTCCGAACTCCTCGGTCCTTAGAATGGGCTACCAGGGAGGCGACGCTCGTTCTCTTGGTCAACAAACCACCCAGTGGATTCCAAGTTCGGCCCGTGACCGACTGCCAGCTGTCGATTTTCGCGCCCATACTGCTGTAAGCGCCGTTTCTTGGCTAGTCGAACGTCATCCCGTAGCCCCACTCTTCGAGGCACTCTTCTGTTTCATCGAGGTGTTGCAGGCCGACCTTCATGAGCGCTTCACGGAGGTCGGTGAGTGAGACGTTTTCTTCGAACCGGTCTTCGAACTCCCGGAGGGCGTCTCGCTCTGCGACTTTTGTCTCCTTCTGTAAGAACAGTGGGACGCGGTCACGACCGTCTTGGACGCCATCGCGGCGGAATTTGTATGGAATCTGGATCTGCTGGCGAGGTTGTTGGGTGTCTTCGCCCTCGGCTTGGTTCGAATCCGTTTCTTCGGCTGGGTCGGGCTCTGAGTCCTTCGTCTGGGTCTCTGTAGCGGTCGCTGACTCAGTCGACGAGTCATCCGCAAACGGATCTTCACCAGCTCCTTTCTTCATGCCAGTCATACCGTCACCACCTCGTGGTCGACGTCACCCGGTTCCGGGGGGTTTGGCGCGTCGATACCAACCTGTTCTTCGAGATGTCTTGCGATGCGGTCGAACTGAACAAGCGTCTCGATTTCGTAGTCACGGCGGCGATTACGATGTTCACGAACGTACTTGAACGCCGAACATTGTTCCATCCAGCACCCCTCCATCAGGGAGGCACGCTCGCTGATGATCTCTGGGATCGGATAGTCGATTTCAGCTAGTACCTGCCGTTGGTCACGTGTGTTTTTGAATCCGGTTGGCACGGCGGCGAGCACACCAACGTCAATCTCAAGTTGGTCTTCAAACCCGGCGACGAGGGCTTCAAGCCCCTCAACTGCTGCACGGCCCTTTGCGCTTGGCTCGACGGGGATGACAAGCGACCGCGTCGCGTGAATCGCGTTGTAGAGGTGTGGCCCTTCAGTTGCTGGTGGGTCACAGATCAGTACATCGTACTCCTCCGGGACGCCGGCCTCGCGGAGCACACGGAGTAACTGTGCGTGCATCCCGAATGCTTCGCCCATGGCTTCCGCCTGGTCTTTCTCTCGCTGGAGAAAATCGGCTAAGTCTGAGAGCATATTGTGCTCCGGAACGATGTCGACACCTTCGACGGTCCGAATGAGATCGTCAAAGTCGCCGTTGGGGCGTCGAATCATATGCCGGACGATGTTATCGACTGAATCAGTTCGCTGGTCGTCAACACCGAAGAGACGCGAGAGATCGCCGTCTTGTGGGTCAAGCGGAACGACGAGCGGTTTCAACCCTGCCCGAGCGTGCGCAACCGCCAGGTTTGCTGCGGTGGTCGTCTTCCCGACCCCGCCTGCCTCGCTGTAGGTCGAATATGTGAGCATACTGTGTTCATGATGAACCACCACCTTGAATCTTCTGTGCATGCACTCATTGTGTTCAACAGGCACGTTCATTCGTTGAGTTCAGCAATGAATGTACCCAATGAACAAATATACTGAACACATACGATGAACAAACACAACGAACGCCATGGCTGGGTGAGACTATACTCATCCCTTATTGCAGGCGGTCTGTGGAGAAATCTGATTTAGTGAACAAAGTTAATGAACACAATTCATGAATGTATCTGTTGAATATCATCCTGGCCAAACATCTTTGCTGTGACACCACGTAACTACTACTGGAGACAATCTGTGTCACACACGTCTCCACAACCCCCTATGACGAATGATTCGACGGCGCTTGGTCGATGCCCTGACTGCGGCGAAGAGATTGAGGCATACCAGTCGCTCATTGAGTTTGAGGAGGCCGATGGGACAACTGGCGTGTTCGCAGAATGCTATTCATGCGATGAAGTCGTCCGCCCAGAGTGACAAACTGCGCTACGTGTCCACGAGGTAGTCTGCGCCGTATTCCTTCTCGAATTCGTATTCTGACGGGAAAACCGGATCTGTTGTCGCCCAAATATCGTTAATTCGTTTCTCGATCGTCTGAAGAACGACCCGAAGCACGCCATTCGGATCATCTGGGTAGACTGCATCGACCGCACTCTCTTCTCGCGGTTGTGGTGGTACGTGGTAGTGGTCGCGCGTATTGTGCGTATTTGGGTGGCGGTCCCATCGACACGACCAGCGCTCACCAGTCCATTCCTCTAAATACTGAAAGTTGAACTCTCCATTCAGTCGAAGGCGGATTTCGAGAGTCGCAGTATCCACGACGTTGGGGTAGTAATTCGACCGAAGAGTGGCAACAACACGATCTTCCTTTCCAGACGGGAAGTACTGGACGGTCTCGATTACCGAGAGATCTGCGAGTCGACCACCGAGAATTCGCATCCGTTCTTCGTTGAGGTCATCTGTGCGTCCCATCGAGCTCAGGGGAACGACGAGGCAGGACTCCCACCGGTATTTGATTTGAGACGGAATTTGGCTTCTCGGAGTTCACGAAGGCGGCGAGTAACTGTTCGCCATTCACTCAACCTGTCGTACGGCTCATCGAGATCTTCGTACGTCGTCTCGGAAAGAACAACCGCCTCGGGTGAGGATTCAGCGAAGTAGCTCGAGAGTTCTCGTTCGCGGGTTCGGTACTCGTCGATTGCTTCGTCGGCTGCTTCAGCTGTTTTGAACTCCCGGGTCAGTTCCGTGACACGACGGAACTCAAAGTAGGCCTCGTTTCGGACAAAGAGTGCAGGATTGTCTGCGACTTTTTCGAGGACCCCGAGTTCGACGAACCACTCCAAGTGGGGACGAGCACCTTCTTTTGTACAGTCAGCACGCTCTGCGACGTCCGCAACAGTGGTTGGGGCCGTGAGTGTCGTCGCTGCTTCATACACACGATCTTTCACCGTCCGACTCTCGACGGCTTCGTCCCACTCACCGGTCAGATTCATGTCCGGTGGAGACGGTGTATCCTCAGTCATTGTCCTAGAGACGGATTGCGCTCATATTAGTTTGTGGGTGCAAAGATATGTTTGCAATCGTGAGTAGGTACTGGGCGTCTAGTCGTCAGGTCCGCCTCGTTGCGTTCGCACCGCGCGACGACCAAGGGGCGAACGACGACGTGCGCCGCTATGTCTGCCATGAAGATCAGCGTGGAGAGTGGCACACCGTCGGCTTCCCATCTGCTACTGATGCTCTCAAATGGGCCGATGAGTGGCCCTACGACGTGGAATACCAGGGACGAACACCGCCACGACGGGCCGGTCCATCGTCCCGAGGACGTGACGGCGACCGACTCGGATACCTAAACGAAACCGGGTTTGTCCGCGGTGAGGACGCCCCCAGCTCACCAACTGCGATGAGTCCAGGTTCGAGGCTTCTCCCGAGAAGACCAGACAGGAGCGCGATGTCGGTTACCTCAGTAAGTCCAGCGTTCAGCGTACCGACATCCACATCGATGACGGTTACAGCGTCTGTTCGATCCACTCGCACCACGAGTGGAAGTCCTTCGCGCCGCATTGATCGGCGATGGAACGGAGGGTCCCAATCTTGAGTTCGTCGTGCTGCGGCACGTCGACGTTTCGGACTTCTCCCGTCTCGGGATGCTCGTATCGCAGCCGAACGTGGCTTCCGTGGCGAGATTTCGGGACGTATCCGTACTTCGTGAGTGCTTTGGTGACCTCGCGGCCAGAGAACGTCCTCCGTACCATCTACTGCATAAAGTCGGGCAGTTCGCGGTTCTCGAACTCGTCGGGGTCGAGGCCGAGTTCTTCGAGGTCATCGTCGGTGATGGGCTCACCACCACCCTCGTGGAGAACGAGAGCCTCCGCAAGCTGCGAAAGTGCTTCTGCTCGGGTGTCGCCACCACGTGCGAGACCGGTCTCGGTATCGCGGGCGGTGATACTCCCGTCGTCTTCGCGGATGAACTCGACCCCCTCAAAGTCGTCGTCACCGTTGCGAGTCGCACTTGCCATACTAAACTCGAATCGGTCTCAGAGGATAAGCGTTCGGACGGCGAGGAATCCCGTGTAGGCCCTTTTTCAATTTCCACGGGTCAGGTATGAATGTATACCGCATCCTCAATGTATGCACCTTCACACCCGTCAACGGTGAGTCCCGTGGCATAGCTTCGGGCCGATTCGGCCAGTACCCGACACGGTTGCGGTCATGGGTCACAAGGAGTATAAGAAGACTTGAGACTCGTTCACTCGAGACTCACTTTAACTCCACTAGGGGTTCAGTTAACTTGGTGGATACATAAAACTTCGTCAGACAATAGTCATAACTTCTAGAGAGGTTATTTCTAGGGCGTTACTGCCTCTCGTGCATATATACAGCTGTTACGTCCGATTTGCCCTCATTTCATCTTTTCCCCCATCCCTTCTCACGGTTTTACACATCGATGACGGGGGCAGGGTCTTCAACCTCGACCTCGGTGGACACGTCAGTCGTCGCGTTGAGTGTGCCAAATGGTTCGTGGCCCAAACCTCTACTTCCTGCGACGAGATTCTGTCCTGAGTGGCGAACTAACGCTACTCAATCTCAACGTCCAGATGTCTCATTTTCGATGTACTTGTAATAAAGCACTACACCAGATATGAGACATCGACAACTATGTTAACCAACAATTGGGCGTATATAGCCGATCTGTTGGTTAATGTAGCCTCTCGAATCATGGAGTCGGAATAATCCGTGCCAGCAAGATTTATTCCTGTTACTCACGTGGAGTGAGTATGGAAGAACCGCGCTCTGAACTACAGGCCGATGCCGAGGAGCGAACTAACGCGCCAGATGTCGACGCCCTGACCTCGCCAGAGGAGCTGGTTCGTGGAGAGCGGACGCGAGACGATTTTTTTGACGCTGTGCTTGGGCTCAGCACTCCAGCGACTGCCCGCGAAGTTGCTGACCTCGCAGGCCACGGCGTTGACGCTGCGAGAGAGTACCTTGAGTGGTTCGAACAGATGGGTATTGTGAAGCAGGTTACCGAGTCGCCGGCCACGTACGTACGCAACCAGTCATACTTGAACTGGCGGCGGGTCCAGATGCTCCAAGATGAGTATTCGTCAGCGGAGCTGCTTGAGTTCTTGAAAACGGAGGCAGCGAGAGCCGAGGAGTTGGCCGAGAAATTCGATGTCGCGTCGCCAGACGCGGTCTCTCTCTCAAAGCACGCATCGGCTACTGACCAATCGATAGAGGACGTTTGGGAGGCTGTGTCTGCGTGGAAGACGGCTCGCCGTCGGGTTGAGCTCCTCGAACGGGCACTAGCAACCGAGTCGGGCGACGCTGCTGATCAGCAAACGGCGGTATGACAGGACAAGATGAGAGTAGTGGGTCGCATTCAGTTTCTGGTGCTCCAATTGATTTCGACCGCTTGGGCGTCATCCGAGATCGATTTGCTTCCGACGAGCGGTTCACGCAGATAGTCGACCAACCTGAATTCGCCCCTGACCGGTTGGTCTGTGTGTACGATACACAGTTTTACCCATCGAGTGTTCACAGTGCCTGGGTAGAGATTGTCTGGTTCGAGAACGGTGACTTCTCGCTCCATTACCACGAAGACCACGAGCAAGGAACGTTCGATCATCGATGGGACCGCCATCCATCGGACCA
>NZ_PSYY01000014.1:0-9943 GCF_003383025.1 Haloferax sp. Atlit-4N
CGGGTGGCTGCACGCGGCCCGACCCGGCCCCGCGACCGTGCCCCGTCCGTCGGAGACGCAACGGAAGCGCGAAACGCCCGGGCCCGGCAGGAACGGCCTGCCCGCCGGAGCGCGCACAACCCGAGCAGTCGCCCCCCCAAACGTACCGACACGACTCACCTCCCAAACACGTGAGATTGCTAGTTTCTACTCGCTAGCTTGCTATCCAGATCGTTGAGGACGTGGGCCTCGTCTCCATCCCAAATGAAACACAAACAACGGAGTATCTCACGCTTGCTTCGAACATCGCAGCAGTACGAGGCCATCAGAGATGCTCTCGAAAAACTAACTCAGCAGACGTCGTCCAACTCTCACCACGTGATCTCAAATCGTGCGCCACCTTCAGAACCCGTTGTAACGGCAATATCCCAACCATGGCCCTCGACAATTTGAGAGACGATCGAGAGCCCATAGCCAGTTCCGTCAGCAGTTGTCGAATATCCATGGGTAAATATCTCTGACCGAATCGGCTCAGCGATTCCGGGGCCATCATCTTCGATATAGAGTCCCGTATCGTCAAGGAGGCTTCCAACAGTCACAGTCGCCCCAGCACCAGCATGTTCAACGGCATTGCGGAACAAGTTCTCTAGTAGTTCCTGAAAACGACTCTTATCCGCGGCGATCACTCCGAGATCATCGTCTAGTTGGAGCGTCGCTTGCTGTGTCTCAACGCTACTCCACGACGCATGGAGACACTCACGGATATCAACCGATTCGGTCTCACCAACGACTTCGCCTCTTTTTGAGAGGGCAAGAATGTCGCTGACGAGATCATCGATTCGAGTGAGTGATGCTAAGACCCGCTCCAATTCAGGACTCTCGTGCTGTTCATGGGCAATCTCAGTGTATCCGTACGCGATCGAGAGTGGGTTCCGAATATCATGTGTTAAGATGTCGGCGAACTCATTCAGCCGGTCCTTCTGCTCTTGAAGTTGGGACTCTCGCTGTCGCTGCTCGGTGACATCCCGAATGATGCCAGTAAAATACTGTTCACCATTGTGTTCGTGTTCACGAAGGCTGATAAGCGTCGGAACTTCGTGTCCGTCCTTGTGCAACGCCGGGAGCTCGATACCATCCCAGTCGATATTGCGCTCTCCTGTCGCCACATACGAGGCTAATGCAGCCACGTGGACTGGTTCTAAGCGCTCTGGGATGATTTTCATCTTTGAACTCCCAATTAACTCAGCGGGTGCATAGCCGAGGATGTCTTCAACGGCTGGATTGGCATACACGATGTTGCTGTCCGAGTCGATCGTCAACATCCCTTCGGCTGCATTTTCGACAAGTGTCTGGTAGAAATCATCAGCGGAAATTGGTGGTGGCTGAGCGTCCTTCATATAAGATCACTACTACTAGTCAGTAGTTATGGGTTCTTCAGGATGTTGCTGCGAGACAGACTATGTCTCAGTTGAGGGTTGATTACGATCCGACTCCGGAGTGAAAGGGGAAGAGAGAACCTTCTGACGTGTATCAGACCGGGCACCCTGAGACACGCCACTGCTGGTGGGTGAGAGGCACTCAGCACGAGTCTGGTCGTTCACGAGTGTATGTGATTTATCTGTCAGGGCTATCCCTGAGATCTCGATAGGAGATTTTGATTGAGACTCGTATTACCAGTACACACCACAATTTCCAGTAAAGCACCTCGGTTTCGGTCTTCTGGCCTGGTCAAAGACGATCTCGGACTCAACTGGGGCCATATATTTTCATCGGGGGAGGCCACCATGCCGTCATTGCGAGTAGTAGCGGTTGTCGTTGATCTCGTTCACCGTAAGCATTGATTTCGACGGGACATCATCCGGACGGTCTGCTGGACCTTCGTTAGTCTCGGTGTGTGCTTTATTTTTGCAGGTCGTAGCGCTCACTCACGGGGGTTCGTGACTGCTGTTACGTGCGTTTCGACGTGTTGAGGGAGATTAACGAGTAGTCGTCAAGCGTGTCGACGACGTTAGCAGGAAACCCTGTGGGGCATTGGTGGTACGAAAACATCATAACTCGACTCGAGTTAACCAACAACGAAGGCCATCAACATCGACTTTGTTGGTTAAGCGAGCCTCGCGGCTCGTTACTCTCCGCAGTCGAAAGTTTACCCCAACACGTCGACGTACGTCGATGCTTCTACCAGCACACATCATGGCGGTCAATTCTCGGGATTCGCCCGCTCGTTCGACTGTAATGGTCAAGTCACCCGATTCGTAGTCGGCCTCGAAGTCGACGGTGTACGCGTCTGAGTCGTAGGCGGTGTGATAGGCACGATGGCGTTTGAGCGAGCCAGTCGGCTTGAAGTGGAAGAATGCAGCCGACGTGTAGGGTTTGCTCTGCGCCTCAATCTGTGTCTCGACAGACGCCAGTAGCGCGATCTGGGGCGTCTCCGTGTCGATACTCGCAGCGAACTCCGTCGCTTCCTCGACGGTTGCTTGCGAATGTGTTGGTGTCTCGCCGGTGAGGACGTTCACCGAGGTTTCTGTGTCGTCAGTGAACAGGACGTCTTCGAACGTGTGTGTCCCGAGGATCGCCTCGGGATCCAACTCGCAGTCGTGGAATGGACCGTCGTCTGAGGTCATCGAATCACGAGCCTACGGCGGGGCTCACCCATTCTGGTCCCTGAAAAACAGCAGCGGCCACGAAGCAGATCGGACTAAAGGGGATTTGTTGGAACCCTCAGAACCGGACAGATGTCGAGTGCTAAATATAGAGGATGCAGTCAGCAACCAATTTTCATTCGTTGTGGGCGTTGCCTGTCGATTCGAGTCGAAACAGATAGTTGGACGCTGCCTTGGTGTATCCGATCGGTTTCATGGACTCGATCATGTCCGCTCGATCCGTGACGCGACCGGGCTTGGGTTCGAAATACCCCTCGACATCTCGGCTGAGACGTGAGCCACGAACCACACCCACAAGTTCCCAGTCTGGATCCAGAGCCGCCACACCTGCGTCTGCATGGCTGTTATTCACCAACAGATAGCCACCCAACCGCACATACCGTTTGCAGTAGTTCGAAATCGGACCTGCATACTGCGAGAGCAGCAGATCCACAGGGGCTACCGCTAGTGGTTCGCGGTAGTCGCCGTGGATGAACTGAAACGAATATGGCACACGCTGTTGCACCGCTCCGTCCGCGAAGAACGCGGGACAGCGTTGATCCATGTCAACGTAGATGACATCTCGAAAGATGTAACTCGGCGAGATATCGACGTAGGAGCCGGGATACAACACGCGTTCAGGAGCAAGCTCATTATCCAGCGTCTCCCAGAGTGGGCGTCGCTGCTCTAGGTGGGGAAGTTCTTCGTACAACTCCCACTTGCTCTCTTCACTCATCAGATACCACGCTGTGTCGTGTACCTTCGGATAGGACACCGCTGGTACACCTCGTCTGCCTCGCTGTCGGCATCGCAGTCCATCGGAGTGTAGCCGTGAGAGTCACGTTTCGTGTTGCTCATCTGTACGGCGAAGAGGGTGTGCTGAAGCATAAGGGTCTCAAGAATCATTGTTGACACGTCCGACCGACTTGCGCCCTCTATTCAGCAAGAGAAGTTGGAGCTGTCGCACAGCGAGGACAGTCACCCCAGCTCCACGACCGACGCTCAGTTAGTAGTCATCACAGACCGCGCCGAGTAGTTGTTAAACGCGTCTCTCTCGCTCTGCGGTAGTGCCGTGACCGCACCTCCCTCGGGCAATATCTCCGGGCTCTACCGAGCTGCAGTCAGGGACAGTTTGCCCGATACAATGGGTGGACGTAGCGTCCCGTCGTTCTCTACCTCGTGTTCTTCCTACGCAGAGGGATGGGACACCGTTCTCAGGCCTCGACCGTCGTTTAGTCCGCCACGAGCGCCTACAGGGAGTGGTTTACTCCACCGTGACGAGTACGCTCCCCACCTTGTGCCCGGTATCGACGTACCGGTGCGCGTCGGCGATGTCGTCCAGTGCGTACACTCGGTCGATTACCGGGCGGAACACCCCCGATTCGACGAGGTCGCGGAGTGTATGGAGGTGTTCGCGCTTCGTCTCTGCAGACCCCAGCCCGGTGGCTGCGAAGCTCGCTCGCCTGTCACCGACGAGCCGAGTCGACAGCATCTGCAGCAGGATTTGCACCGAGAGGACGGTCGTGAGGTAGCGCCCACCGGGGGCGAGCGAGTCCTTGCACGTCGAGTACGGTCGCTTGCCCACGGCATCGAGGATGACGTCGTACGTCGTGCCGGTCGCCGCGAAATCGGTGGTCGTGTAGTCGATGACCGTCTCGGCGCCGAGCGACCGCACCAGGTCGACGTTCGCGGTACTGCACACGCCGGTGACCGTCGCGCCGACCGCGCTCGCGATCTGCACAGCAGCCGTCCCAACGGAGCCGGACGCCCCGTTGACCAAGATGGACTCGTCCGCCTGCAGGTGCGCGTGGTCTTCCAAGAACGCCATCGCTGTCAGCCCACCGTCACAGACGGCCGCGGCCTCTCTGTAGGTGAGCTCCGACGGCATGACCGCGATAGCCCCGTCTGCGGGGAGACACAGATACTCAGCATGTGCGCCGCTCCCAGGAGCGGCGGTTCCGAATACGTCGTCGCCGGGAGCGAACTGCACGACGCTCCGACCGACTGCCACGACCTCGCCAGCGAACACGTCACCCGGTACCGCCGTGGGCCGTCTAAGACCGCTGAAGAACCGAATGAGGAACGGACGCCCTTCCCGAGTGGCCGAGTCTGGCGGGCCGACGACCGTGGCATGAATCCGAACGAGCACCTCATCGTCATCGGGTATCGGCGTTGCAACCTCCTCGACGCGGAGGACATCCGCCGACCCGTACGTCTTGGCCACGACGGCCCGCATCTGCGTGCGACTCTTCACTGACTGTTCTTCGACACTGGATGTCATCGCGGAGTACGTACGACGTCAGACAGCGTAAAGTGAGAGTACACCAGCCGAACAGCCGGATTTCTATCGGTAGAGACCCCCGGGACACGGAACGTGTATGCGACACCCCGTCCGTGTGTGTCTCACACCGCCGTCGGTCGAGTCACTCCTCACGGAGGTACGCGGACGCCTCCCGGCGACCTGCGCGTAACAGGAGGACGCCGAGCGCGACGAACCAGACGATCTGGGTCAGGCCGAAGACGCCACCGCCGATCTCGCCCAGCACTGGAATCGCCGAGAGGATGCCTGCACTCCCGACCACGAGCCCGAAGTAATTCACCAGCCTGTGGAGTGCTCGGGTTCGAAGCGCGACTACGCTCACGAGTAGCGTCCAGAGGCCGCCGACAATCTCGTTGCCGCCGCCCAGCCCATCGATGACCGGACTGAGTGCCAACCAGACCGTCGTCGCCTGCGTCGGGTCAGCACTGTAGAGGTCGACGACGACGCCCGTCGCGAGCGTGGCGATCATCCCGCTGGCGATGACGAGGCCGGCCCAGATGAGTCCGAACGCGGTCGTCGCTCGCATCAACATCGGAGCCCCGGCCGCGAGGCGCTCGTGGAGCGCCAGAACGAGTGCCACCAGTACGGTACCGAACATCACGTAGATGAGCAGGTACATCGCGGACAGACTCGTCTCGTTCGCGGCGAACAACTCGACCTGTTCGAGCGCCCCGGTGACGCTCGCGAAGTCGAGGACGACGAGGAAGTAGGCGATACCGACCACGTAGATGGCCGCCTCAATCAGCGCGGCGAGGCCGCCGACCGTCAGATAGTTCCAGCGGCCCGCCGTGGGCGACTGCTCGATTCCCTCTACTGCTTGACCGGTCGTTGCTCCCATACGTTATCTGCCACAGTGACATTACCGCCAGAGGAGATAGCCGTGTCGAGTACGACCCTCCCCACCAGCCAGACGTCCCGAGGTAGTGCGGAGGTACCCGTCGTCGTCAACCGTGGGTGAGCGCACGCGCCACCAGCGATGGCCCGTGATCGGGCGGGGGCCTACGAGAGTGGACTCCGACCGAGCATCGTCGCGAGGCCAGCGAACACACGCAGAAGCGGTCGCTGAATCACCCATGGGAGTCCTGCGAGACGCACGTCCGCTCGGTAGTGAGAAAGAACTGCCGCCACCGCGAACAGATCCGGTTGCCCCCCTGCGCCGGCCTCGTAGAGCGCACGAATCGCGGCCTCGAACTCCCCGGGTGGGCGGAGCGTCGTCCGAACAACGAGGTTTTCGGCACCGTCGTTTCGGATGCTGTGGGCCGCTCCGGGGGCGATGGTCAGCGCTTCACCGGCGAGCAGGGTGTGGCGTTCACCACGAACCGTCATCTCGGCCCGGCCCGTTATGACCTCCGAGCGTACCTCCGACTGTGGGTGGAGTCGGGTGGGCCCGCTGTCGGTTCCCGGCGGGAGAACGCCGTCCATCAGCAAGTACTCTCCCTGTTCGTCGACACTGCGTTCGATGAACGTGATGGACGCCCCTGTCGACGGGTCTTCGATCGTGTTCGGGTAGCCATCCGGGCCGGTTCTCGTGGAGCGCCCCGATCCCGTCAGCAGATGCTCGTCCGATCGTGAATCCATCCGCGTTGGTACGACGCAGATTATCCTAAGCATTCCGCCGGCTCCGGCCGATACCTGAGCCCGAGGGGTGTCCCCCGCTCTCATCTGTTCGGTACGGCAGCGTCCGGCCGGGGTGTATCGCACCACCGCCGCCGTTCGTGGTGAGCTGTCCACACCGCTCGTGACGTGGGTTCGTTTCGGGTAACGGATAATTACGGACGCTCTAGAGCACCGTTATGCTGGTTCGACACCTCTAAAGACGAATGGCTGGAGCAGCTGTTACCCCAGATCAGGAGCGGAGCGTCGAGTATCAGCGACCGTCCACAACCGAGACGTCCGTCGGGCGAGCGAGCGTGATCGCTGGACTCGCCCTCCTGCTGATGACTCCCCTCGCTGTGTTCGCTAATTTCGTCGTGTTAGACGGGCTCGTCACACCGGGGGATGCGACTGGAACGGCGACCGCTATTCTGGGTGCCGAAGGCACGTTCCGACTCGGCATCGCGAGCCTCTTCGCGGTCGCCATACTCGATTTAACCGTCGCGTGGGCGTTGTACACAGTGTTCAAGCCGGTACACGCTGGCATCGCACTCCTCTCTGGGTGGCTCAGAGCCGTCTTCGCTGGCATCTTCGTCGTCGCGATCAGTCAGCTCATGAGTGTCCCGCAGATTCTGGGTGCGACCGGGACTGGGTTCACCATGGAGCAACAGTCCACGCAAGCACTGCTGAGCATCGAGGCGTTCTACAACATCTGGGACGGCGCACTGATTCTGGTCGGCCTCCATCTGGTGTTGGTCGGGTATCTGCTGTACAAGTCTGCGGTTGTCCAGTCGTACCCCTCAGGCTACGTACCGAAGGTGTTAGGGATGCTCCTCGCTCTCGCTGGCATCGGCTACGTGGTGGATAGTTTCGGACGGGTGCTGTTCGCTGGCTACACCTTCGAACTCGCTGTGTTCACGTTCGTGGGTGAGGTGTTGCTAATCCTCTGGCTGCTCGTCTACGGCCGCCGAATTAGTTCGGCCGAAGACGGTGTGGACGAGGAGTCGGCGTCCGTGATGAGCTGAGACCAGTCGTCTTCAAGGTCCGCTTTGAGAAGGCGGAGCCGCATGGTGGACATGGCACCAACGGGTCTGTAAGCTGGTCATGGGTGAGGTTGGCAGTATAGTACGTCGTTGCGATCGCCTTCGGAAGCGGGTCTCCGCCGTTCATCGGTCGCGCAGCCGATCGCGAGCGGCTGCAAACCGAACTGGATCTGTATCGCCAGCAGCGGCCATGTCGTTTGCCGACTGGAGCTGGGAGTCGATGAGCCGATTCTGCTGGCGTGACCACTCTCTATCGTCGTGCGCCCGAACGTACTCGGCCCAGCGCTTGATCATCGCACGCCGTTGCTCCGTGTTCCGACGTTGATCGTCCTCAAACTCCTGTGAGTTCAGCATAGTGATCCTCCACCTAATCGTTGGCGTATACTGGCTACACCGTCGGTAGCAACAGGCAGATCCAGCAACATGACGAACTACTCGTCTTCGAGTGCGGCGTAGATCTCTGCGTGGCGGCGTCCATCAAGTGTCCCCATCTCAAGGGCGATCACATGACGTTCGGCGTCGCTGTCGGCCGCCTGATACCGCTCGTATAATCGGCGAACTTCTTCATCGACCGTCGCCGAGGAATCAGTACTGGACACCATTCTGTATCTGAAAGACTCATTAGGTCCCGAAATCAGGTTGGTCTCCCCTCAAACTGGGCTGACGACTCCATAAACTACGTCTGCTCGTCGACGTCGAGCGCACCGATCGAATCGAGGTATTCGCGTATCTCGACGACGAACGTTCGGTACCGTTCGAGGTCTTGCAATGCGTTGTAGACCACGTCGTGGTCGATAATTCGTCCGTACGTATGCGCAAGGACGTTCCGAAAGCGGGCCCCCTGCGCCATCTGGCCAGCAGTTGCTGGTGAGAGGATACCGCTTTCTCCGAGGGCTCGCATCGATTCGGGATTGCTTCGTGGTGGCTGTCCACGCTCGTGTTTGACGAGTTCTTCACCAATATCGATCGCTGCTTCTGTCATTTTCACGAACCGACGTTCGACGATATCTTGCGTATCCGGGTCGTGTTTGTACTCCTCTCGAGTGAGCTGTTGCTTGCGAGCGAGTGTCCCAAGACTCTCCTCAATTGTCTCAACAGCAACGAGAATACGATTGAGGCGGTCTGCTGGGAACACGTCGTCAGTCATCGCTCATCGTCATGCCCATCGGTTGCTGTGACGGCAGAACCACCGAGATGGTCATCAATCTTTGCGAGTGCACTGTCGAAGCGCTCACGTGGAGATTTGTCGGTCGATGATGTGTCAGTCACTCGCCGCTGGAGGTCCTCGGCATGGGCCACATCGCCGACAAGCAGAACTCCCTCTTCGAAGACTGACGTAGCAACGCGTGGTGAGAGTGTGTGGATGTCCACGAGGTCTACGTCGTCCGTTCCGAGTGCGTCGCTTAAATCCGCACTAAGGCCGAAAAACGCATCGTTGTACGCGGGGTCCTCACGGTCGACCGTCTCAAGTTCCACTGCGATATCGATATCACTCGTTGGATGTGTTGTTTCCGTGGCGTAGGAACCGAAGAGGAGTGCACACTGCACCGAATGCTCCTGTAGAATCGCTCGAAGTGTTTCGAGCGGAAGGGAATCGTCGATGTCTGCTGACTCAACGGTTCTCATTATCATGACCCACGTGCCTGTGTCATATAAAGCCTCAGTCACTCCGGTGGTTGGACAGGAGTTGTCGGTGTTGTGTCTGGACATTTTGTAGTCTCCCTCACCCCTGCTGGGGGCGAAAAACGCTACCAAGTGGGAGCTGTCTGACGGAACTTCGAGGAGAATTCCCTGGCGTTAGCGCGGGGTGAATCCGCTACCCCTGATACAGACGATGTTCAACGTGTTGAACGGGTGTATGATGAATTCAAACGTCCTTGAATGGTGGGTGGGCTGAGTCCCCTGTCGCCTCGTTGACTGGATCGGGCGCGTCAGTCTCCGTCACGGGTCCTCCTCTAGTGACGGTGGTACCGAATCACCCTCAGACTGTTGCTGACGGACGTACTGGAGGACCGATTCGAGTGTCTCAGTATCCTCAGTTCCCTCAAGCAGCCCCACGAGTTCGCTGAGTCGTTGCTGACGGTCGACGATTTCTGGGTCGCCGTGCTCCGTCTCGATTGCGGCCACCTCGATGTGGCGGTCCTCGCTCCATCCACACGTCCAACACTGCCGGTGGAGAACGACTTCCTCGCCCTGTTCGGTATCGAGAATTGCGTTGGCAAGGGGCGTCGATGGCGGCCGCCCGGGGCCAACCTCTCGAGAGACGTACGGCTCACCACAGTCCGGACATTCCATACGTCAAACTCGAGTGGCAGGCGCCTAAACCGTGTGGGTGGGCCCACGGCATGTCCAATCCCGGTCGACAG
>NZ_PSYY01000015.1:0-8371 GCF_003383025.1 Haloferax sp. Atlit-4N
CGACGACCTCCTCCATGAGGATATCTCGTCCTTCGTCGGCGGTTTTGCGTGCCTGATGGACGTTTTCGTACCCGAGATTCCGAAAAACATCCTCCATCAGGTCTTCAAATTCGAATCCGGAGAAATCATCTAAGAGTGGCATGAGAATTTCACTTGACAACCAGACGTACTGTACCTATTAATTAGTTGTCTCCCTGTCACCAGGTGCTGCAACGCCCGTCAATGTGAACGCTGTGAGCCGTCTACTGCACCCTCGACAGAGTTCAAGCCAGGTGTCTTTCTGTACACACTCCATAACTTGTCTCAGTCCGGCGGGATTCTTTTGTGACGATACACCCTAGATTTAGACATGGAACCGAGTGATGGACGTTCAGAGGTACTTTCTGCCCTCAGAGAGGCAGTCTGTTCTGACTCGGATCTCGAATTCGTGGTCACATTCGGCTCACAGATTACGGGTGAGGCGACGACGACGTCTGATCTCGACATCGCAGTCAAGCTTGCGGACAGCCTTTCTGCTCGTGACCGATTTGAGAAGCAGTGTTTCCTATCGGGTGATCTTCAGTGGGAGGATGCGCCGTTCGTTGATCTCTCGGATATTGAGACGCTCCCGCTAGCTGTTGCACATGATGCAGTCCGCGGCTCGTTCGTCTGCGGTGATGATCAGGCATTCGAACAGTTCAAGACAGAGACTGAAGCACAGTTCGCCGAACAGCGGGACGACCTTCGGCGTCAGCGGCGCGCGGTAATTGACCGCATTGCGGAGGAGGGACTCCGTGGCTGACGAGCGAGCTGTCTCAATTTGGATGTACCTGTATTAACCTACTGCATCGAATATGAGGCACGTGGTGAAGTCGTGATGCGACTTGAATTCAGAACGGCCTCGAACCTTAGGTTTCGATGCATCTCTCTCGTCGAACGACTATCTCTTATGGATTAGTTCCGGTCTCGCACGTGCAAACGCCGCCTACTCTTATCTGGTTGGTGACGTGCTTGTGGACACTCTTGGCAAGTTGTTGCATCGCTTCTGCTTGTCGCTGCGTTGGGCGACGTCCGCCGTAGTAGCTGTCAGTTCGATTAGTATCGTACAAGTGCCGAAGGTCGCGTGTTGTGTCCCGAGAAAGAAGCCCTAGGTCAGATGCACGATCGTAACAGGTGGTATGGTCGTGGAAGTCATTGAGCTCGCTCGTTCCTTCGGCTAATGCAAACGCTTCGATAGACCGTTCGGTTGCACCGAAACACAACTCAATCGTCGCAGTGTAGAACCCTTGATCAGCGATTTGATCAACGGCTGCAAGCAATCGGCAGGCCTTCGTGAGCTGTGTTTTCCAATCGTCGTCCGGGTCGATCCCGTCTTCGCGTGCTGGGACACCAAACCCCTCCTCGTTGAACGCGTCAGTTGCCGCGTTGAGTGCGTCGGTTATGGCTCGTGGATCGGATCTTTCACTCATCGAGCTCACCGTGGAAGACCATCTTTCGGACTGTTTCAAACTTCTCGGAGTCGTAGACAACAAGCCCACCACGAAGTACCTCTCGCAGTTCCTCAGTATAGTTCGGAATCGCAGGCAAGGACTCGACGTCGATATCGTATGCGTACCGGCCTGTTTCGAATTGCCGCTCTTCGAGATCCTGTCGTACACGGTTTGCCGTTCGCTGGTTCGCCATTCGATCTTCCTCAACGAGTACCCATAGGTCAATATCACTTAGCCGGTCTGCGTTTCCTCGTGCGACACTCCCGTAGAGGAGGATGCCAATGACGCCGTCGAGATTCTCGACTAATTCGTTGGTTGCAGTGCGGACAGGTGGCTGGAATTCTGATTGGGGGATCTGAAGAAACAAGTCGTCCGGTCGTGACAACCGAGCTCGGTTGACGTGTACAAGCCGCGTGTTCCCTTCACGGCGGTCGATTACAAGGTTGTTTGCAGTCAATACGTCCACCGCCTTGGAAATACTTGGCTGGGAGTAATCTACAGCGTCAGCTAATTCAGTGATAGAAAACGAGTCAGCGTGATAACGAGATAAAAATAGAAGCACTTCGTGGACTGCTTGGCTTTTGAATAAATTCGCGTCTTGTGCTGGAATATCGAGTGATATGCTTGTCCCCTCTCTATGGGAAGTATTCGTGCTACTTTGCATACTAAAGAGTAAATTCGTCCACTTACTTATACTTTATATAAAAATAGGGTATCTGTTCAAGTAGTATGCTTAGTTGAACTTGTCCGGGTAGCCTCGCTTAGGTGGAAAAGTGAGGGTATCCGTATTCAAAAACCCACCTTATACAAATTAAATAAAGGTTTATGTTGGCCTTTATGTTTCTCTGTGAAGTAATCTATTTATTTATGCAAGTTAGTAACCAGGCAAATGACAGACGATTTCTTTTCCATGGCTCCTAAAAGTCCAGACCAGCAACTTAGAGAACTAGTGTCTGAATTTGTGGAAAAAATACAAAATGATGAGGATTTTGAAAAAGAGGTTGATGGAGAACTGATTTATTCTACTAGAATGGGGATGAGTGTCGGCCATGACATGTTCCCATACGTGTTATCAAATTTCTACCAGTTCAGTGGGGAAAACGATCCGGCTAATCAAATCCGAAAGTTTGTCAAATCGGAGTACAATGAATCGCTCACAGATTCTCATTTGAAGCAAATCCTTTACGATGCATTTGGTCCAATGTTTGAGTATAAAGTTCCAAATGTACAGTTTGCTACAAATAGATTGATTTCTAAATTGGCAGAAAGAGAGAAAGGCCGTGAATTATCTTTCTTCCGGGGTGTGATTCCACAAAAAGGGGGTGTACTGTTTGGAGATTATTCAATCAAACCGAAATATGAGTCAGATGTAATTGATAAACCGATGGGTGGCCATTATCCTGTGACATTCAAGGAACTTCCAATCGCAGCTCATCTCGTTGCAGAAAGAGATATCACCTATCACCCAAACAACCTACCAACCCATATTAATACTAAGTCACAACATATACTGAAAAAATTATTCGAACTCTACTTTGCTACTAAAGTGGGTTCAAACGGGGCAATTATATGCAAATATGGACATTCACCTGAAGGGCACATTAGTGATCCTGATGATCCACCAATGTCCCCTGCTAAACTGAATGCCCACGATAGTAAAAGAATCGAGAGGCTGTTGAGTTTAATAAGTTCAGATAGCGAAAAAAGACTTTGGAAGAAAAATATAGATATGCCATTGTCCCACCTTTGCAAATCAATTGATAGCTTCAATAGCTTTCATGAGAGTGTCACGTTTTCGGTAATAGGTTTAGAATCACTGTACAAACACTATACAGATGGGGGAAAATCCAGTCGTGATGTTCAGCGCTACGCAGGGTATCTCATATCGTTAGTCGCACAGAAAAGTTCAGCAATTGAGGTTCGTGACGTGATAAACGATGCATACGGAACGCGAAACGGCTGGGTTCATGGAGGTAGTTCATCTGCTGGTGGTGAATTTGAACCAAGCAATGAGCAGCGTAACATGTGGGACTATCTTAGAACATCAATCGTTATTTTTGCGTGGCTGAAAGAAAATACGAATTTGTCTGAGAATGATAAAGTCCCATTAGACTCAGCGCTGATTGACGAAAATAGTAGACAAGAACTCGAATCTGAATTGGATAAATTCAAATTAAACAAGTATCTGAGTATAAAAATATAACCCATAGTCTATTTTAGGTTTAAGTCACGCTTCCTCACTAACTGTTCTCGTATCTGTTAAGTGCACCTTCTAACTTCTCGTACATCCTCCTCCGCCGAGCCTTCCGCTCTTGCTCCCTCGACAGATAGTTCCGAAGTACAACCTCCGTCGACGAACTCCCCTGATCTTCGGCAACCCCCTCCAATCCCTCTAGAACCTCCCCAACAGCCTCCTGATAGGCTGAGTACCAGAACCGTCTCCCCATCTTCGGTGTGGGCGTATCTCCATCGACAACCACGCCAGCAGTGTCAGCAAGCTGCTTGAACCGCCGACGTATCGTACTAACTGACACGTGACCCGTTGACGATGACCGAGAGGGGAACAGATACCCGTCCCACGTCTCACGGTCCGACAGCGCACCAATACGGTCAGCAACAACATCAACTCCATACAACAGCGTCACCTCACCAGGGCCGTTCTTCCGCTCTCCATCCCCGAACGACAAATGCGGGTCCTCTGCATCCAAGACCACTTGGTCGACGTGCAACGCGGCGACCTCCGAGGGTCGTAGCCCCCACCCAGCTAGTGCAACGACGAGTAACTCCGCTTCGGGAGAGTCGACCTCGCTGTAGATTCGACGGACCTGTGACGCCGACAACGCCTGTGGGTCAGGTTCACTCGCTTCCCAGCCGAACTCCTCACCGGCCTCCGAAAGCGGATTGTACTTCGCATACTTCCGGCGTTTCACGAACGCGTACCACGCTCGGGCGACGTGAAGATATTCGAGCTTCGACCGATCGGTCGATAGCTCCTCGTCGAAGACGTCGAGGACGGCGAGACAACGTTCGATTTCGGGCGGTTGCTGGTCTAACTCAGATAGTGGTTCGAGCAACGCATCTGTCCCGTGCACCTCTCGGTACGTCCGAACCCACTTGGCCAGTCGCGTCCGGTGGGTCTCGACGGTACTCTCTGCCCGTCCACCACGGGTTTGTATCGAGTTGAGGTACACTTTTAGAGCGTTGACAGTATCTTCGTCATCGACGTTCCACTCCCACCCCACAGATTCCTCGTCTTCGAGGCCGACAACGTCGACGAAGAATTGCTTGGGCGTGAGATCGTGATGTTCGCGCAGCGCGTACGCTATGCCACTGTATCCGTGTTCGGTTAGCCAATTGTACGTTGGAACGTCGCGGTCCTCGTCGAACCCGTCTCGATATCGCATCGGTGCAATATCTTGCCAGTAGACGTCGACGAGTTCGTCGAGGCTCATCTGAGACCACTTGTAGCGACGCTCTCTCGTTTCGTTCTCTGAAGCTTCCTCTTCGACCTCTAAACCCTGGGAGTCTGACTGCTGATTCACGCCTTCTCACGGAGAAGAAACCTTCTCGCTCTGTGTTGGGGTGATTCTGAGTTGCAGATTCTCATTACTCACCGACTTTCTCCCATTGAGTTAATACTTTGGCTTATGCGGGGGTGGATTGTACACAACGAAAATTAGTAAAATGAGGGGATAGAATTCGAATGTGGCCATAAATTAAATATCGCTATACAGAAATTCGGGAGGTCCCGACCCCACAAGTTCGGAGGATGGGCAATTTTAGCGTTTCTTTGTCACTGAACTAGGCTAGGCTACGGGAAATATGGGCTAGGAAATTTGTCAAAATCATAGAACTATCTGAGATTATCAAAAACAAGCCGATATATTCCGCTCAGAGATACCACTACCGCTCACGAGAGGAAAACTGGAGTGTCTATCCAATTAGTCTGGCGGAAGCAGCGCCGAAGAGACCAACTCGACGCACTCTCCAGCGTTATCACAGGCGCACAGTCCATCTCATCACCGGTCCCAGCTTTCAGCAGGAAATCAGTGAATCGCCATATATTGTAGATTCCATCATTCATATCTGAGTTCGTAAGAATCGACTGTGGTGAAACCACATCGTTCACGATATCGCCCTCTCGGGAGCAGCCTTACGGGCTTCGTGGATGCTTCTATCATTGCAACAATGCGCGGCAGTGCTACGTGTGTGACAGTGTACCTTTTTACAACACCACCCGAATACTGGATTGTGAGTCGAAAGCAATCCGTTCAGCAGCAGCTCATAGAGAGCGGTGTCGTCGCAGTTCTCCGAGATATCTCAGGAGAAAGAATTGTCGAAGTCGCGACGGCAATTTATGAAGGCGGCGTCACTGCACTTGAGGTCACAGCTGACAACCCAGATTTTGCAGCGATGATTTCCGCGGTTGAAGAAGAACTACGTGAAACTAATGCCGTCGTTGGCGCGGGAACTGTGATGGATGCAGCAACTGCTCATACGGCTATCGATGCTGGTGCATCGTTCGTACTCGCACCCGACCTCAACGTAGAGGTCATCGATATTTGTAACGACGAAGGTGTCGTCGCCATCCCGGGGATCATGACACCGACTGAGGCTGTCAAAGCGATGAACGCCGGTGCAGATATCCTCAAGTTGTTTCCGGCAGCGACTGTCGGTCCGAATCACGTGAGTGCGTTGCGAGGGCCACTCGGAGATATTCCAATCATGCCGACCGGCGGCGTGTCTGCCGACAACGTTGGACCGTACTTCGACGCGGGTGCGGTCGCCGTCGGCGCTGGGTCGGCGCTAGTCAACTACGAGGCGATCGAGAACGGTGAGATGAAGGGTGTCCGGTCTCAGGCTGAAGAATTCGTTTCGGCGGTCGAATCTGCTCGTTCCGACTAACCGTCACTCGTCAAGCCTGATTCGAGAACGGAACTCGGTGCGGCCCGAACTGTTCGTCACGTACCGAAACAGTGACCCAGCGAATGCTCCTTCTTTAACTCGGTCGTTGCCACCTGCTGTCGTAACATATAGGCTTTCGAGGGCAGGCCCGCCGAACGTAGCGCTGGATACCTTTCTGACCGGGAACTTGACTCGCTCCTTCTCGACACCGTTTGATGAATACCGAACGAGCACGTTTCCGTCCCACCGAGCAGACCAGATATCCCCATTTGTGTCCACAGTCAACCCATCGGGGGCACCCTCTTCATCCGTTGTTTCGACCAAAATAGACGGGTTCGATATGGCTCCTGTATCTCTGTTGTAGTCGAAGTCGTATATCAAGTGCTCTCCAGATTCTGTGAAATAGAACGTCTCTAAATCGGGGCTAAACCCCATCCCGTTTGGGATATCGACCGCATCGATGATTCGGGTGAACGAACCGTCGGAATCGAGTCGATAAAGTGAACCAAGTTCATCGTCTGTCGGCATAGTCCCGCAGAAGATGCGTCCTTCAGGGTCGGCGATGACGTCGTTGAATCGTGTCTCAGCGGCTTCGTTCAGCGTTGCAATCGCCTCGACAGTGCCGTTATCCCAACGCTTCACCGTTCCTGCGTCACAGAACAGCAAGAGTGAGCCGTCTGCTTGAATAGTCACACCTCCGATGACACCTGTTTGATAAACGGACTCGTGCACTTTCGTCTCCGGATTGTAGCGGTACAGCACCCCATTTGGTATGTCTACCCAGTAGAGAGACGATTCGTCAGTGTGCCAAAGCGGCCCTTCTCCGGTCTTACAGGGATAGTCTGCGATTAGCTCTATTTCCATTGTTTTTGATACTCATGTGGCAGATATTGTTGTTCGCTTACGATAGATAGAAAATATCGAGTTATCATCGGTTGATTCCTCTGGCTCGCTGTTCTTTTACTCGCTCTATCTCTGCTGGTGTCACCACCGTCTGGTCGCCTGCGAGCGTCCGCTTGAACGCTGCCGTTGCCGCTCCTGTTTTGAGCGACTCTCTGATTGACTCACCAGCGAGTTGTGAGGCAATGAATGCGCCGACGAAGGCATCACCCGTTCCGATTGGGTCGAGTGTCTCTGCGTCGAACGCAGATTGTTCGAGTACCTTTCTCTTTGTCGCTGCGACGGCACCGTCAGCCCCACGTGTGACGAGTGCGGTCTCCAGTTGGTATTCTCTGCGAAGGTCCTCGGCGATTGATGTCGCTGCTCCGGTTCGATTGAGGACGTTCTCTGCGTCTCGTTTCGCAACGACAAGCACGTCAATATATTCGAAGAGGTCGGTCAAACACACCAGTGCATCTTCTGGCGACCACAGTTTCGACCGGTAGTTCACATCAAAATACGTTGTCACACCGAACTCATTCGCCCGGTCGAGAAGCGACATGGTCGTCTTTCGGAGTTGGGGAGAGAGTGCTGGTGTGATTCCACTTGTGTAAAATGCTGTTGTGTCTCCAAACAAGTCACCAACGGCGAACTCCTCACTCGTTGCTGATTGAATCGCAGCGTCGTCTCGGTCGTAGATGACCGACGTTCCGCGTGGACTTCCTCCCTGTTCGATGTAGTACGTCCCCATTCGGCCGTCATCGCTCCACGAAATTTCAGGATTGACGCCATTGGCGGAAACGTCTTTAACTGCCCGCCTTCCGAGCGGTGAGTCCGGGAGTTTGGACATCCAACAGGCGTCTGTGCCCAATCGAGACGCCGTTATTGCGACATTGCTCTCTGCGCCTGCAGACCGGAAATCCAATTCCCTCGCCGTTTCGATTCGCTCGCCCATCGGGGGCGAAAGCCGTATCATCGTTTCTCCAAATGTGATTAATTCACTCATTTTAATCTCACCAGTATCTGAACCGATGGAAGAGGTCTGAATAAATCTTCTGGAGGATTCAATTCCTATCCGACGAAGCATCTGTTTCGTTGAATTTCCGTCCTTCTCAGGT
>NZ_PSYY01000016.1:0-7696 GCF_003383025.1 Haloferax sp. Atlit-4N
TCGAAACAACCGGCGAGATCGACTATAAACAAGCCCTCAGAGGCGTCAAAATCCCCTGGTGGGCCGGATATACCGGAGGTGCGGCGAAAGTTGCCCTGCGGAAGGCCTACAAGCACCTCCGACAGAATAATTCCTGTAGCACCAACGAACTCTTTCGTGCGGCGTTCAAGGACTCTACCCGAGAGTCTCTCCCACGGGGAGAGTGGAAGCGGAATGCGCTTCCACTTCTGACGTGGCTCCCTGGTGTGTCTGTTAACAGCACCGCCAAGAGATACTCTTTCGACCACGACCGCATCATCCCGGCGGAAGACCGTGTCTCTGAGGGGCTCCCGGCATGGGAAGACCTCCGGGCCGACGTTCGGGAACGGACTTCCCACGTGTCTTCTCAGACCGCGATTCGGACGGCTCACAGTCTTCTGAGTGAACACGGGCGCGTCCGTGGTGAAGTACTTCGAGAAGAGTGCTTCAATGCCCACCCTGGTGCACATACCGACTCTGTCGTCTGGTGGGTTGAGGAAGGTCGCGACGTTCTTGCGTCTCTACCGGGTGTGGAGCCACCGGTTATCCCCGGTGAGGAGTGGGTTTGTGGAGATCTCCAGGCCCCCAACGCCTCGACCGACGCGGAGATCTCTTCCGTGGAGGCCGCTGAATGAGCGACCACGTTTACACGATACACGGCACGAACTCTGGGGGCCGTCGTCAACGTGGCCGGCGAAACCAGGACCGACCAGACGTAACGGAAGGCTCAGACCAGCCGCTCACCGAAGCGGACCACCAGACTGCTGTATCGTTCATGACTGCCTCTGAAATCAAGGAGTGCCGAAAATCGGATATGCGGCCGGGTGAGTTCCTCCTGGAGAGGTACGGCAAGCAACCGAAAAACTACGACTCCAGAGGTGATTTCATCGAAGCAACCTCTTCGAAGAAAGGCTCTACCACGGGTAAGGGTGGACGGTCGTCTTCGGATACTGGCGGTGATCTACCGGAGAAGAGTAACAGCGCCAACGAGAAGGCACTCAGGGCTATGACGGCGTCAGACCTTCGGGACTGCCGGTCCTCAGATATGGAGCCGGCGGAGTTCATCCATGAAAAGTATGGAGAAAACCCAGCGAACTACCCCACCGCCGCTGAGTTCATCGAGGCCACTTCGCAGTGATGTCACGTCTCCCAGAACGCACTCCGGTTCGCGTCCCGGAGAGGCTCCCTGTGAGGCGTCCAACACGCGAGGCTCAACTCTCCACTCAGACGGCTCGTAGCGGCTGAGGTACTATCCAACTTTCGCACTTTGGAACTTTGGACCTTTTTTGCATACACAGATTTATCTGTTATAGTCCCGACGTACTGACAAAGAGGACTCTCACGGACTTAGAAACGTCCCCTGCTACTGGTTCCACCCTTCCAAAGATGAACCAGTAAGCAGGCGAAACGCGGAACGGGTCAGGTGCACACGCACGTTGTGCGCGACACACGCCGTCACGTAGTATGTCCCCCTGACGGGGGTTAAACCTTCTGCGTGACGGTGTGTACCTGCCTCGGTCATGACCGAGATAAATGCTGACGACACACCCCACCGACCGACGCACCGCCTCTAAGACGCTTCTCCAGTACTCCAGCCACCCCGTTGTTTCTAGTGTTTCCCCTCCCCGCTTTGATAGGTTTGGTCGGGGGGGTGTATCAGACTCTGGAGAGCTTGGCTTTTTGCACTTAAACAGAGGCCAGTCAGACGATTTTGACACTTGCACTACTCAGGATAATTCCGGTGAACCGGAGATGTGCCTGCGTGAGTTATTCTCTCCTGTGGAGGTGGCGGTGTGACGTCTGGACACCGTGTTTCCGGTCCCGAACCCGGGGTTCAGTTCACCGACTCACCGCCCGTCGACGCCGATGCACGGCTCCACCCGTCGGACCTCACACCCACGGGTCTCTGGCGGGTGTTGTTTGACCCGTGGAGCGACCGGACGCGATTTGCCGCGCGGTTCGTCGAGTCGCTTCGGGAGCACGCGGCGGGTATGTCGCGGGCGGAGTTCTACGCTGACTTAGACGGTGTGGGTATCGACGCACTCCAGGGCGCGTACGCGAGAGTGTGTGAGTGGCTCCTGTCGGACCGCGACTCACCGACGTTCTGGCGTGGCCTGGAAGTAACGCGCTCTCTTGGGAGTGGCCGTCCGTTGGGTCTCCGGACGTACCGCGACGACGTCCGCCGTGGTCCTCTGGCGCTCCTTCGACACGTCGACGTCGTCCCGACGGTCGTGGTTCACCTGGACGCCGAGCTCTTCGACCGTGAGGCGTGCCGACGCCCTGAGGAGTTCCTGGGGTTCCTGTCGGACCTGGGGGAGACGTGTGCCGTCCGTGTGGTGTCGTCTGGCTACGTGCGGGCGCGTCTGTGGACTGAGTACCGGGAGGCGCTCCCGTCGAGTGTTAGTGAATCTGCCAACCCACGCCTATCTGAGCAAGCGTCCAGTCGTGTTGTGGAGCGTCTGGTGCGGGAGGCACGGGGCGACCTGTCGAACGACTCCCGTACCGTCCAGATTCTCCGCGACGTCGCGGCGGAAGCGTCGGAGACGCTCTCCTATCACGCTCTACAGGCGAAACACTCCACCGTGTCCCGCTCCCGTGTGAGCCAGTGTGTGAACCTCCTAGAGGACCACGACCTCTTGGAGACGTTCTCCGCGCCTGGTGGCCGACGTGCGTCTCTCCTCCCGGCGGGGCGTGAGTACCTCGAAATCCTAAACGAGGAGTACGGCGTCCAGAAACGCCTTTCAGAGGTGTTCCCGGACGGCGTTAGCGAACCCCCAAAACCCTCCGACAATAGCCGTGTAAACCCGAACGGGCACGGGGAGGCAGAGAGGGTGGACCGACGGCGGATGGACGGGCTGGTTGACGTCGCGTACCTCTCCTGCTGGGAGCACGCGGCAGTAGCGTCCGTCTCACCGCCGGAAACCCCGGGTGTGAGCCTGGTAGACCGCCCGATACCGAAGAAAGAGGACCGACGGGAGCCGGCGTGGAGTTACGACCCGGAAGCGGACCACGTCGTAGTGTCCGCAGAGTTCGACAACCCCATGCAGTGGTGGGTGTGCGTGGCCCGGGCGTTAACGGACTGGAAGATGTGGGACAACGTCCTCACACCCGCCCGTCTCGACGGGGAGGCGGGGGACCTGTCAGGCCTCTCGCTGGACGATGCGACACTCCTCCGGGGGACGCGGTGTCTCGGCTACCTGAAGGACGCCGATGCGAACGGAGCGGCGTACGTGGAGGCGCTGGAGGCGGCACGAGACAACCTCCTGGACATGACCCGGGCGCTCAGTCACGGCGACTATGAGGACCGCAACAGGTTCCGGGGAGCGATTCTCCGGGAGGCGTTGGGCCTGGCGGGGACGGTCGTTCACCTTCTCGACCTGGCGGGCGTCTCCGTGAGTCGGGAGGTGCGGCTCCCCGAGTTCTCCCGCAACTTCTCTGAGGACCGCCGGGCGGACCTGGTGCGGACGGTAGCGAAGGGCGTCACGATCCAGTCACGGTACGGCCACTTCTCCGCACACCGCCAACTCCACGAACAGCGGGCGGAGAAGCGAGAGGTACCGTCTCCGTCGGTGGACGCGGCGGACCCGTTCGGGACACTCATCGGGGGGTTCGTGTTGGTTGGACCGGGTGTCTCCGACCTGGAGGACCTCCTCCACGCCAACCTGGAGCGTCCGGCGGAGGTTCACGAGGATGCACCCGGGTTCGGCATCCGTGTCCCCGTCCGGACGGACCACGGGAGGGGGGCCTACGCCCGTGCCGCCCTGGCGATGTGCGACCACAAGGACCTGGAGGCGACACGGGAGGCGGTCGGTATCCTCCAGGCGTTCACGTCGACGCCGTACGATGCGGCCCGGGCACTCCACGGGTTAGGACGCGAGAAGCGACACCCGGGGCGTCGGGTCCGTGTTGACGAGATACGGTACGCGCTCTCCACGCTCCCGACGGAGGCGCTGTTACCGTTCGTGGCACCGTCTGCCCGGAAGGTCGTACACGCACTCCTCACCGCCGACGGGCCGCTCTCTGTCGCGGAGACGGCGTCACGGGCTGACGTCTCCACTCAGTCCGTCCGCAACCACCGTGACCGTCTCCTGGCGTTCGACCTTCTCCGCGAGACGCCGGAGGGCCTTCGTGTACCGCTCACCGGGCCGACCGACCGCGACACGGACGCCGACGCCGTCGACGGGGAGCCGGTGGAGGTGCTCCCGTGGTACGCGACACCGACGGGAGAACGGACGGGAGAGGCGCGGATGCGAAACGGCTCACTCTTGGGGGTGTACCGCCGTGCCGTCGAGTGGCTCTCACCCGCGGACCGCTGGAGCGACCGCGGCGACCCGGTGGGCCGGTTCTACGCGGAGTGGCCGCCGGACTTCGACCTGATACGCGACGAGTGGCCGTGGCTCCAAGAGTGGGAGGACGCACTCCAGGCCATGTGTGCCGATGTCCACCCTGTTGACCCACGGGAGGATGCCGACGTTCTGGAGGTGAGCGACGACACTAGCACTGGAGACGGTGGCGGGGTGAGAGTGGCGACGTTCGGCGCTGTACCGACTCAGCGGGCGCTCCCGGGTGTAGTGGCGACGTAAGCCGCGGCTAATACTCTCCTAACCATGTTGTATGCTAACACGGTTTTAGAGACGTAATCGTTTTTAACCAACCTCTCGTGGGTGGGTATGTAGCGTACCACCCAGTCCCCGTGCTGGTACACTGGGGTTCTCTGGCTGGACGTTACACTCAGTGAGCCGCCGGCTTATCCGTCGGCGGGTGATCGCATGAGCCAGGAGAATCACAGCGACCGCCAAGACGGTCCCCACGAGACAGACGCAGAGACTACGAATAGACTTCGGACCCGGCGGGTCCGACTCAAGAACCACCTCACAAGACGGAAAACGCTCCTCATCGACGTGACCATCTTGTGCACCTTACTGGGTGGCCTCAAAACGCTGGTAGAGATTTCTCTACTCAGTTAGGCGCGGTGGACTGAGAACCCGACGCGAGTCGGCCAGTCCCCGTGCTGGTACACTGTGTTCTCCACTGTATAGCAGAATAAAGGTTGTGCACCCGCCAGACTTATATATGATAAGACAGTCCGAAATCCAGAAAGTAGGAGACGTAATGCCTCCAATAACGTACGAGGGCGTTGTCCGCGGTCCCCGTCACACACACGTTACACGAGCCGGCAGAGTGGCGTCACCACCCCACCCCGCCGGTTTCCCGGTAAAGATGCGTGAGGTGCCGCTTACGCCCTGGGTTCGGGGAGTTCTGAGAGCGGTATCTCCGGTAGGTGCGTGGTAGCCCCGACGCCGTGACCACGGGCGCGGAGAGCGTCACGAATCACGCTCCAGTCGCTCACGTCGGAGAAGCCGACCAACTCCCGTGCGACGGTCACACGGCGGTCCAGGTGGCGGCGGTACTCTGTCTCGACGCGGTACACCAGGAGACCGGCTCCGGTGTCTGCGACCGACAGCGGGCGCTCAGAATCAATACGACTGCCGGCGGGTGATTCGCCGGCTTCAAGACGACTGTGTACGAGTGTGGACATGGTTTTCTCCAGAAAGCCAACGCCCGGACGTCTCCAGCGTCTGGGTACTTCGACCCCGGGGGGCGTTAGCCTCTGTTTCTTCCCACGTAGGCAATAACAATAAACGTTTCTCCGCTGAGATTTCTGGACTTTCGGACTCTTTCATACCTTCGTAGGAAATTACCTTCGTGGGTATCTACCTACGTGGGTAACTTCTAAACGGGTTCCTGCCGTTGTGGGAAATATGCAACCTGGACACGGTGGCCGACCACCGGAGGTAACGCCGCGAGACACGCTGGACGTGTTTCGGGACCTGGAGGATCGTGCGGAGCCGCTGACGGCGTCGGAGGTGGCCGACGTACTCACATGCTCCCGCCGGACGGCACTGAATAAACTCCACGCGCTGGAGGATGCCGGCGACGTCGAGAGTAAGAAGGTAGGCGGGCGCTCCCGGGTGTGGTGGCGTCCTCTGCGGGAAGATATAGCGGTGGAGAGTTCACGCGCCTCTGCCGACGTGGAGCCGACGGGTGGGACTCACGACGCCGCACCTGGCGCTCCCCACGTCTCTCCCGATGCTGTCGACGCCGACCAACGGGAGGACACGGACACAGCAGGAGAGGACGTACCGACGACACCAGTACTCTCTGACGTACTGGAGGACCTCCCAGGGACGGGTCACACGCTGGACCGACGACAGGACGCCGTACGAGCGGCCCTCTCTCACCTTCGGGAGCACGGGTCCGCTGAAACGAACGACCTCCGGGAAGTGGCGTGGGGTGTCGACGGAGAGACGTACTCCTCTGCGGCGTCTCTCTGGAAAAACTGTGTGTACCCGGCACTGAGTGACCTACCGAGCGTGGAGACCTCCGGACACGGTGGGGTGTGGAGGTACACCGCTGACGCCGGTCCGGGGGACTCCTGAGGAACACCGTGACCTCTGACGCCCCACGTTGTGGATACGACGACACGGAATCCGGTGACCCGTGTGGTCGACCACCGAACGCACCGACTGGCCTCTGTTGGATTCACCATCAGGTTGTACACCTTTCTGGGCCAGCCGACGACTGAGTTCTGTGACGGTAGCGCTTTTCGTCGAAAGCCACCGCAAATAGGTGTGTCTCCTCCCGGATACAATCACAAATCCCGGGTATACACCTGTTGAGGACTCTTTTCCGGGTAGTTTGTGTTTTCCTCACCATGACCGACGAGACAGATACCTGTGGATACGACGCGACAAACGGGCCGTGTCAAAACCCAGCGACAGGGGACGACGGCTACTGCTGGTTGGAGACTCACTCCAACGACCCTGAAGCACCCGAGTCTGAGAGTGACGGCCGTGGTGCTCCTGAAGGAAACGCGAACGCGATGCGGACGGGTCTGTACATGGACACCGTCTCCCGGCTCCGCGCGATGGATGGTGACCAAGAACAGCGGTTCAAGAGTTTATACGAGGACATCCGCCCTGAGTTTCAGCACAAGACAGAGGCGGTCGCGGTGGCGCAGTACATCGTCCTCCGTCAGGACCTTCTCTTGGAGGCACAATCCGACCTGTGGGACCGCTGGACTCAGGACGGAGAAGACCGAAAACGCCTCAAATCTGAGGTACTGGATGCCATTGACCAACTCGGTAAGGAGATTCGGCTCTCTTTCAAACACGAGTCGGACCACACGGGAGGGAGTGGTTCCTCTACGTCGAGTAACCGGGCTACATTGTGGGGTGCTGGACCGGATGCTGGTTCACTCTCAAGCGAGGACTGACAACCGTCTCTCCCCGTCCGTCGACGTGGACGGCACAACCGCTGGATGACACATCTGTCCGTCTCACACTACCGAACCGGACAGATGTGTCCGGCGTGAGTCGACAACGGTCTACCACTCAGTACTGATGGGTCGTGCTTTTCGTCGAAAACCACCGCGAACAAGGGGTGCGCGGGGTGCGTCTTTTTCTCTGATTCAAATCCCCTTCGTGGGAGCGTATCGGCCGCTTATACGGCTATATCTGGTAGATTCAGACGGCATGCCAGCCCAACCTTTCGAAACAACCGGCGAGATCGACTATAAACAAGCCCTCAGAGGCGTCAAAATCCCCTGGTGGGCCGGATATACCGGAGGTGCGGCGAAAGTTGCCCTGCGGAAGGCCTACAAGCACCTCCGACAGAA
>NZ_PSYY01000017.1:0-6764 GCF_003383025.1 Haloferax sp. Atlit-4N
GCTCTAGGTGGATGTCCGTCTCACCAGCGAACTCGGTCAGTTCGTCGATGGCACTCGTCCTGATCGGAATCGTCGTGCCATTAACGGTTGTGTAGTCGCGGTTCTCGATGATTTCATCGTATAGTGTTGTTGGATGGTCCGCATACGTCATGTTCACTAGTCATACGACTACCAGCATAAGTTTTGATTATGCTTGGACGTCCAGGTATACTTGGAACTGTAGGATTGGCTATTTGGCCAACAGGAAGGATTCTATAAAAACAGGTACTCGTTGACGTGAAGGCCCTCAACCGAGACATGGTTGGTGTCCACGGAGAATAGAGATCGGGCGTATTCAGTGAGAGGTAGCTATCTGTCAACCAATATAGCCACCAATCAGGTGAACTGGAATTATCGGCCGTTTGGTAACCAATGGATTCATGTCATCTAATACAGTTATTTGTGGACAATGGCGGAAAGGGTAGCGAACGTACTGGAGTCGTACGACTTCTTTGGGAAATCGATTCCCGGCATCGTTGCACTAATCGGAATTGCGACGTTACTGCCCGGCCTACCACTAGACGCGTTCACAGATCCAAATGGAACGCTAAATTTCACCGTCATTACAGCTCTTGCTCTTACACTCGTGTTTTCTGGTCTCGTTCTTGGCCAGGCAGTCCACACAATAGCTGACAACACAGAGAAGATTCTTTATCGAATCGGGAATTGGGCAGGTGATAAATACTACGTCCACGGGCCATTGATCTCAGAGAACTGGTGGATGGACCACGACTGGTGGAAACAGCGATATCGTTCTGTGGAGCCGTGGATCGTAAGGCGGTACTGGGGCATCCATGATGTCTTCAAGAGTCATCGACGCTTGTTTGAGAACGAACTCGGCTGGCATTTTGACTTGTCAGAGAACAAGCGAGGGTTGGATGGGACACATATAACGTACAACCGATTCCGCGAATGCTGCCAGTCAGAGTACGGGATCGATATTGCAAGGTTCGACAAAAAAGCGAGCCGGGGAATCGAACTGAATGGCTACGTAGAGATCCGCCAACTATATCCAATGGTGACAGCGACGCTTTCTTCGAAAGGATCGGGGAGAGCAAACGGGTTTCAAGCCCGATACTCCTTCTGCCGCGGAATGTGGGTGACTTTGCTCTTGCTTCTGACCGCATACCTCTTAGTGGTATTTTCACCAGTCCAGCCAGGACCATTGATGTACAAACCACTTATTTTGCAGATGCTCTCGCCAGCCGAGCTGGGTCTCGCGATGTGGTCGATGTTCTTGCTCTCATTAGCGTTTATGGACGCATCTGGAGACTACAAAAAGCACTATATTGAGTATCTTATCAGCGATTTTTGTGTGGCGGTGGAGACACCTGACAACCGGGAAAAAGATAAAGAGGATGCCGGTGATCAGATAGAAGAGAAAGATACAGGACGACCGCCATATTATAATTAACTAACTGAAACTGTACTGCCGCACATCTAATCACGAACCAGCGGACAAGGACAATGGCTCCCCTCACACAGACGAACTCAACCGAGGAAGAACTAGAGAGAACTCAGTTCATCATCAAAGAGTTCCTTGTCCAGTCACACCATAGTGAGCTCTTTGAAACGCGAATACAGAAGCTCATATTCTACACTGAGGTTTACTGTATTCTGCATTATCGCCGACGGTTGACGAATGTAGAGTATCGTCCATACATGTATGGGGCGTTTTCGCGTGATGTGAGAGCCGCACTCAACTCCTTAGACGAGGTTACACGTCGGAAAACAGTTATCCAGGGTAACCGAACCACAGGTTACAGTTTAAGTGATCACTCTAGCTCACTAAGTGATGGTATTCAGAATATCATTGAGAAAGTCTGTGAGTACGTGAGTGAGGAATCTACCGAGGAGCTAGCCCAATTCAGTAAGAGTAGCTGGCTGTTTGAGAATACAGAATACGATCACCCGATGAACTTCCCTGAGTTCGCCACCGCCTTGGATGCGCATCCAGAGGCCGAAGAAGCGTTACTTAGGCAGATGCCTTCCCGTGCCGAAATAGACGATGCGGAAGACGTTCTCTTACCACTTACTGAATAACTCGGTGAGAAACGTACAAACGCTTATTGTAATTCAGTAGCGGCCTTTGATTGACATGGACAGGATCCAATCTACTGACCAACCTGTCGAGGTCAGCCAGTCGGTTTCGATCTACACCGGGCCAAAGAAGATTGCAGACGCCAAGATCGATCTTGGGGAGTGGCTCGAAGAGAATGGGATCTAACGTGGTAGCTCTGTATTTTGAGTGGGTCTACATTCGGTAGTCCAGTACCTACACTCCTCAGAAGTCACCGATAGCCAGCCAGCCACCAGCGGTTGGTGCAGACGAATCCAAAGAGCTCGCAAAGGAAACCTGGTAACGTAGCGCTTCAAAGATTCAACAGAGTCGAATCTGATAAGACATTTTTGGCTTGAGACGTACTCTCACCACTTCGATGGACGTGGAGGAACGAATCCCTTGAGTTCAGTTCATGTCGTCCATCGCGGCTCTATACGCGTTGTTGACGCGTGACTACATCATCCCGTCAACAAACGCGGTGGTCGGTACAACCTTTCTCGGGGGTGGCTAGCTACCTCCGACGACACCCGATCGAGCAACCGTACCTACAGCTAGCCGACCTCCAAAGGAGGTCAGCATGAGCGGTCGAGTGGTCCGTCCGCGAGTTGTTATCGAGCGATTCGAAGCAGATGTGACCGAGAATCGACCCCAGCCACGTTACTCACCGGCGACCGCGTCTGTGGTCGGGGCAGCATTCGTCTGTACGACTGGGCGTTCTCCCGGGAGGTCAGTATCCGAGTGGAGGACGATACGCGTCTCGTGGTACGTGAGGCCATCCGTGCGACGCTCCTGTTTTGTCTTCCCAAGTCGCCCCCGGGCGAGTTCAAGCATCGACTCGATCGTCCGCCGAGCGAGCTCTTGAGAGTATTTCTTCGAGACACCTGGCTCATGCTGGCGAATCCAGTCAGCAAGGTCGGGCGCAGAGAGGTACACACGGAGATTCCCACTTCCCTTTGACCAGAGATTGTATCGACCTGGGTCGTCTCTGTGCCGCCAGGCTTTGGCAGCCAGCTCGTCGGGCTTTCGGTTCGTCATCGATGCCAGCATCTCATCATCGAACCGTGCGAGCCGCTGGAGTGGGAGGAGGTCAGCGGTGGTGTGTGCAACGTGTCCACCGCGGGCCAAAGGGTCCTCCTCACCCGGGAGACGAACGTACTGTTTGCCATCGTCTTTCGTGATCCGCTCGAGACGGTGGCCATGGACGTCGAGGTGCTCGGCGTCAACGTTGTCTTCGAGGAGGTGTCCACCCTTTTCTAAGGTTCGAGCCTGGAGTTCAGAGAGCCCATCGATGATGTTCTCAGTTCGGCGAAAAAACGCGTCAAGCCTGGGGTGCGTCTCACGGTCAAGCGTCTCGAAGATATCGCGGCATTCATCCTCGACAGCGACGCGTGCCTCGCGTTCAGCCTCGAGTTCGTCTTCGAGCGTCTCGATTTTCGCTTGCTGGTCAGCAATCGTCGATTCGAGTTGGTTGATACGGGTGACGAGCGACTGCAGTTCGGGTTCGGTAGTGTCGTGCATCGTTTGGGTGATAGGGGAAGTGGAATGGTTGCGTGTGGAGTCGACAGTCGAATAGCGAAGTGTCTCACTTGGACCGGATAAGTAACCCACCTCGAAGGGCGTCTTCGCATGCGGGATTGCCGCAGATCGGGTACCAACCGTAGATCGATTCGAGCTCGACGACTTGCCAGTTGGTGGCGGTCCCTCGAGCTGCGCACGAACAACGTGGTGCGGGGGTGGGGGCATCGGGGTCAGGGGCGTGGAGACGTTTGTCCCCGCCGCCGACCTTGAGGACGACTGGAACGTCGTAGTCGGTAGCCCACGCAGGGGGAGTTCGGTCGACAAGCGTCATTGTACACCCGCTGTCGCACAGCGATGGCAGATGGGTAGCCGGGTTTCAGCGTCGATACCGGCTGCAGGACGAATGTGACAGTTCGAACAGGAGCACTCGCGGTCCTTATCAAACCGTGCTGTCTTTGTGGCTATGCGGGGTTCTGACCTCGCGTTGGCTGTCTCCGTCATGGTTCAGTGACGGAACCTCCCCGAGTGCGGTGCTGGTTCCACTGCACTCGGGACCGACCTGATCTTCTTGAGCCGATGGTTTCTCGCGCGGTTCCGTATCTCATAGTGACACCGGCTGTGCATAAATGCACTGGTAGCTTAGAAATGAGAATTTAGTATTTCAAGTCACAATCCGTGAGTTGTAGGGGTGAGTGACGTATACACACACGTAATGAGAAAATCTGCATCGTGGATGACAATATGGGATGATCGAATTCTAGAGTGGGCGCAGCAAAACGAATCTGCAAGTGCTGCCGTGATGAAGGATAGTGAGTACTTCCAAGTTTCTCGGTCATCACTATCTCGTCGGCTTAAAAAACTGAGTGAGAAGGGACTCCTCCAGCATCTCGGGAATGGTGTTTACGTGATTACTGCAATTGGTGAAGATTATCTTGAGGGAGATCTCGACGCTAAATCCCTCAACAGCGAAAGTAGTAGCGAAGATACTGCATCTGCTTAAATTTATGATGAGAAAGTCTGGAGACTGGATGACGATTTGGGATGATAGAATTCTAGAGCATCTCCTTGGGAAGGGTTGGGAATCACCAGCTGAGATCCATGACAAAGTTGGTGACGAGGTGACACTACGACAAGTGAAAAAACGGTGTCGTGTGTTGTGTAACGCGGGGCTATTAGCGCCGTGCATCAATGATGCAGATGCCGATATGTTTGAAATCACAATCTGGGGTCAACTGTATCTCGAAGGTGAAGTGAATGCGGCGTTAATTCGACCAATCCCGAAGACACGTCCACCAGATAAGGTGAGGCCAGATTACTGGTCAGGGTTTGTCTAATTTGCAGAAATGCAGTAAGACAGATGCTTGTTTCCTAACGTGGAAGCCACCACACAACATTTCGAGATCCAACTTTTATCTTCTGTAACTCACTCTCTCGACTAAGTGCCTCTAGACGACGGTGCGCGTTTGAATGGTCCCACTCAAATTGTTCTGCAATCTCACCGGTTCCCCAGAATGGGCGTTTACCTTGCCGAAAGAACTCAAGAATCTCACTGTCAGACACAGTAGACGAATACCGTCCAGAATTTTTGTCGCGACTCATCTGTTACATCGAGATATGAGCCCCACCATGAAATAATCGTTGCACCGGTAGTATTATCACCATGCACTCATTATTGTATGGTAGAGAAGGCTTGTCTCTCGGGGTTCGTTGAAACGCCCGGGTGCTAGGACACCCAGACTGGTCTTCTAAAGCCAACAAAGACCAATGTCATCTACACAATACCCAATTGAAAAGGTTGTTGAGTCGCGCGACTGCACGGTCGCTGCATCACGGGCACACAAGCCAATCGGTATCGATACCGAGGGCTATTTCCACCACTACGATCCGTTCAAACGTCAGGTGTGGCGCTTTGACGCCCATGGAGACATCGAGCGAATCACTCCTCTCAAAGACTACAGCGTTGGGACCTACGTCGGGTTCGTCGACTCACAAATCGGTTGGGACAATCGTGTCCTCATCACGGCACACGAACTATTCGGAGGAGTGTTCTGATGGTATACGGAACGCTCTGTCAGTACTGTGGGCAACCAATGGTTCGAGGTTCGAGTGATCGTCCATGCTGTGCGCATTGTACGGGGATCACCGATGAGTGAATCGCCGAGAGCGGAGCTTCGCATGCACGTCACGCAAGCGTACACTCGAACACACGAACCAGCGGTCAAACAGCATTTAGAAGCAGCACTTGAAGTGTTCGAGGCTGTCGAAGAAGAGCTCCGGACTTGTTCACAATGCGGGAAGCAAGGTCTCCCAGAACGAATTCGCGTACACAACTGCCACGCAGAAAAATAAGTAGCTCATAGCGAGGGAGGTACAGCCGAAATTTGTTCGCTCTCACAAAGATTCGTCTGAAACTATCGGTGCGGCTCCTCTCCTGACCCTCGGCTACCAACTTCAAACCCACAAGGGTTCGTCTGAAACGGTCGCGGACGCCGTCGGCGATTTCGTCGACGCCGCCGCTTCAATCCCACAAGGGTTCGTCTGAAACCACCTTCGAACCGGAGTGATCTCGCTCGTGGAGCATTGCTTCAATCCCACAAGGGTTCGTCTGAAACGAATCGCCGTCGCCGAACCCTTCTCAACCCGAGCCGAGCTTCAATCCCACAAGGGTTCGTCTGAAACGGAACGCTCACCGTGTTGACGCCTCGCTTCGAGATGCTTCAATCCCACAAGGGTTCGTCTGAAACTCGGCCCCCCACGTTGAACCATCGTCAGCCGAGTCTTTGCTTCAATCCCACAAGGGTTCGTCTGAAACAACGACCTTCGGAGGACCCGAAAATGAGTGAGACTCCGCTTCAATCCCACAAGGGTTCGTCTGAAACGGGCGGCTGGGAGTCGTGGGAGACGTTCCGGCGGGCGCTTCAATCCCACAAGGGTTCGTCTGAAACAGACGCTCCAAATACAGAACGACGGCACGAACTGGCTTCAATCCCACAAGGGTTCGTCTGAAACACGGGGACTCAGAGCGAGACGATAGCCGTCGGGAGATGCTTCAATCCCACAAGGGTTCGTCTGAAACGGGCCGATAACCTCGTTCACCGCGTCCCACTGCACCCGCTTCAATCCCACAAGGGTTCGTCTGAAACAG
>NZ_PSYY01000018.1:0-6750 GCF_003383025.1 Haloferax sp. Atlit-4N
AACGCGATGATGTAACTCTTAGAAACTGGCTGTCAGTCGGCCAAGACGCACTCGAGGAAGCGATTGACCCACTCATCACCTCTATTCGTGAGCAGGCAGTTCGCGCAGCGAACGTTGAGTTCGAGGAGTACGTGTCTCTCAAAGAGTCTGCAATTGAATCGCACTGTGAGGAAGTCAAGCGGCTTGAATCGAAATTGGAAGACCTCAACGACCAGCTCACGACAGCTGCAGATCGTGCAGCAAGTCTCGAAGTGCTCGAAGAACAAGACGCAGTCGAAGCAGCACTCACGTCGCACCGTTCAGAGCTCGAAGAACTCCTCGAGGCCGAACAGAACGGGTTCAGCGACAAGCAAGCGGCCATCAGGAGCCGGCACTCAATCGAAGTTCGTTGTGAGCCACTTGGGGCGGCGTACTTCGAATACGAGAAAGGCGACGTCGTGTTAACACTCGGAGAGGATACTGCCGAAACACAGCTGCGAGTCGCCTTTGGTCGGGGAGTTGGCGTGATGGAACCGGTGTGTTGTTGCCGCTGTGGTACCCAGCTCTCGGCAGAAAATCCGTTATCAGTTGTTCAGGGTGATGTAGTGGGGATGTGCTGTTCGGAATAAGGTGTTCTCCACGCTAGTGTCAGGTTCATAAATATTATAGTATGGAAGACTGTCTGCCTCCTCGTGACTGAGGGAATGGGCGACACGTCGGTTGATTCTGACGAAGGGGGTCCTTCTGGTGATCAAATATCTCGTGTGATGGGTGCTAGTGAACCAGAATATCTCCGAGACACTCATCTTGAACAAATTGAGGACGATGACCTCGAGCACAAGGCGTATGTTGATCTTCTCGAATCCATCATCTGGAATAACGAGCCACCGTGGCATATCGGTGTATTCGGGACGTGGGGTTCTGGGAAGACATCAATCATCGAGTTACTGTTCGACCGAATTGATGCTGCCCGCGAAGGGTCATACAAGTTCGAAGCGAATGACTCGTCAACTGTAACGGATTCTGACAGCGATAGATCTGAGACAGAGACCGCAGTCTCGTCTCCCGAAGAGAACAAGCCAAATTATCCGTTTAGCAATATTGCCTGCGTAAAGATCGATGCGTGGCAACACAGCGTCGACTCAATCCAGACGAGTCTGATTTTGGACCTCAACAAAGAGCTCGCAAAGGACACAACCGGTTGGCCATTTCCCAGCCTGTTTCCCGAACGGCGGATTAGGAATGTTTTCGATCACTTCGATTATCTTCCCTCCCCCTCGTTTTTCGATTCGTTTGGTAACTCCGAGCTCCTTGACTCTGAGGCGATTTTAAATACGCTCCACGACGTCGAAGAACGGAAAGAAAATTCGATTATTGAGTCGATTGTGCCAACTCTAAAGGACCTCGCTATTCAGCTGGTTATTCTGGTCATCACGTTACTGGTCCTCTCTAACGTTCTCAATGTGGTTCTCGGAACATCGACAGAACAACTTATTCAGTTTGGTGCAATCACATTCCTCATCTCAACCGCTCTCCGGCTGATTCTCACTACGTCGTCGATGACTGGCCGTACAATGGTCAATCCCAGACAGGAATGGTCCGGGGCTTATGAAGAACTCTTCAACAAGATCATCGACAAGGCTGGAACTCGGTATGAGGCGACTCACGGAGAGCCACTTGAACAGATCATTATTGTCATTGACGACTTAGACCGCTGTGAGAGCAAAGCGGTCTACGAGACGCTTGTGGCCCTGAAATCATTCATGGATCACGACAGATGTACCTACATTATACCATGTGATGATGACGCTCTGTATCAACACCTCAAGGCATCTGATGACGGTAAATACCTCTCCAATAAGACGAACCAGCGAGACTTCTTAGCGAAATTCTTCGATACGCAAGTTCCGATTACGACGCCAGACGAGGGTCAGCTACGGGCGTTAGCACAAAAAGAAGCCGCAACACTTGACCTCCGAAACCACGCTGAAATCGTCTCAAAAGTGATCCTCAACGCTGACCTCCAGACACCGCGACGAGTGATTCTTGCATTGAACCGTACCCTGACTCTTCAGAAACTGGTTGAGCGTCGAGACCCCAAAGCAATTAGCATAGAGCGACGAGCGGACATGTTGTTCTTAGCTAAGATTGCGATTATCCAAGAAGACTTCCCAGAGTTTCTTGATGCACTCTCGAAGGGTAGAGTTTCTCTTCCAGATTTGCTTCAGCCGTACGACGACAAACCCACAGTCGAAGACGTTACAGCGGACCTCGATACGATCGGAATTACAGGAAAGCACGCTCGCAGACTTGCTGAATTCCTCATTGCAACTCGAGAAATCGATGAGCCAGTTGATCCCTATCTCAATCTCTCTGGTGATGAGGTTGATCCGAAGCAACAATTCATTCGTGCACTTACCAGCGGCCGGGTTGCAGACGCAGTTCAGCGAATTGAGAGTGCAGACAGTTCAGACGTATCCCTTTCGAAAGAAGACTATTTCGAGGTCCTTGTTGAGCAACTCCAAAACGAATCAGCAGACGCTGAATTATTCCATACTGTGGTTAAAGTCGCACGGGAGTTCGAAGAAGACGATCCAGATGAGATTTGGGAACACGCATACGCGTTCTTGAGCGATCGTCAAGACCGTCCGGAAATCATTCGGAACATCGAATTTAGAAATCTTAGCTTCCTTGCTTCGTTCGAGGAGAACACAGAAAAGACCTCAAACGTACTCCAGTGGTTCGTAGAAGCTGCGATAACTGAAGAGGAGCTCAATGATGCAGCACTGGAGCGGCTCTTTCGAACACTCGAGCCACTAGAAAGCCAGCTCGATGCACTTGAATTGGAGCCAGTCCGTACTGAGTTCGCTCGTCGGCTGAAGACTGTTCGAGACCGTGGACAAATCACACAGGCAGAATATCGAAAGATCGTAGACCGCGTCGCGCGGGAGTATAGGCCACTCTATAGTTGTTCACTTCTTGACGAGGTAGGGGTTCAAAATGAGTGATCAGCCATCGTCACGACTATTCTTAGCGCCATGTAGCAATGATGTCGCGTATACGAACCTGAAGAAGGGAGCCCTCGAAGGTGTTCGACTTGTCGACTCAGAGATTCCGGAGTCATCCGAGGCCAGACAGTCATTCGAAGAAACGATACACCAGGTTGGGTATCCTAAAGGAGGAAACGCCCACTTATGGGGTGTCAAGAGCCGGAACAAGCGATTCAATATCTCTCCAGGAGATGCGATCTTATTCTATACTGGGAATAGACAGTATGAGTTCGCTGCGATCATTCTCGACGGCGAGGTCGACCGAGAGATGGCACGGCACGTGTGGAGTTCAGACGGAGATCCAGAAACATGGGATCACCTTCTGTTGTTATCTCCCCCTATCGCTGTCGATATTAGTGGCGAGAAAATCGCCAACTACGGCGATTACAGCATTGAATGGACGATTAGCTTTAGTCCACTAAACGATCGTGGGCTTGAAGCAATTCGGCAGGACCACGGAAGTGTCCTTAAGTTTCTTAATGCGCATTCGCTACGTGAGAGCTCACAAGACAAGCTGCAAGTCCCGGATATCGATACCTCTGTCACCCTGTTCAAATCCAGTGACGAGGGAGAGACAGAAGCAGGCGATATCCGCAGAGACGGCACACCAGAATGGTACGCCACATTACGATCTGAACTTGAACAGAACACACAAGCTCGTCTACTTGGTGAGCCTAACTGGATATCTAGAACAGTACTCTCTCACTTTACTAGATGGCGGACACAACAGTTCGAGGAGGAAGTCTCAGTACATCTGAAGCAGATAACCATCGGTTCGCAGACGTCCTACAACGAGCTCATCGAATCGGTAACAGGGAATCCAGAGAACCCGATTCAAGATGGACAGTTGAAACGGTTCATCCGGACAGCTGACGCGGCATCTGCAGAGGCAACGTATGACCAGACGATTTCTGACAAATACCTTGTTGTAATCCGGGGTCACGGTAAACATGATCTCACCGACTTGCTTGGAGAGGTACTCTCTCCGCTTCTCCAACGTAGTAGCTCACAGATGGTATCGAACGACGACAGCCATCCGTCTCTGACACTTCCCGGATCCGGTGAGCTGCTACAATTCCCACCGAACCTCTGGGTTGTGTTCATTGAGTCACCAACTGGCCCCGGAATTGAACGAGAACACCGTTCGTACTTCACAAGCGTTGACGCCACCGCAGGAGTCAATGCGATCTCAACCACAGATGCGACGCTCCTAACGAAAGTAGCAGAGGCAATTCAACAGCTGAATGCTGCTATCGAACGGACAGACAGCGTGTCAGAGTCGTGCTTGCTATCTGCAGTACCCTTGATTGCAGAACTTGGAGAAGAACCGGATGACGAAGACGTCATCGCTGCGTGGACACACCAAATCAACCCACAGCTCCAAGAGAGCAAAGAACAGCTACGGCAGTCCGGGGAGCTATCTGAAGAGCTTCGTGAGGTGGTTGATTGCCCCCAAAAACAGAAGCTCGGTCTAAAAGAGGCGCTTAGAGAGGTGTGAATTCAAAAATTAGCAATAGTAGAAACGTCGACTACCCTCAAACTCCAACTCATCTGCGAGTTCAAGAACCGGCGCTAAGGATGAGTTGACATCCTCATCACGGATTGTCGAAATCGCAAACGTATTCTCGTCCTTGTATTTGACAATTAAGTGGTAATCTTGGAGATAGTCACCTGCAAGAGTATTCGGTAAATTGATCTGGCACATCCCGTTCTCGCCATACCGAACCGGATGTGTTGTCGTCTCTCCGTTGACAATCATGTCGACCACCTTCCCATCTCCCTTTTGGTATGATTTGTCTTCTCGTGTGAAAAACGACATATGAGATGTTGAAACCTCAACCTGGCTCTGTGCACCCCCTTGGAGTGTGCCGATATCTGCGATGAATAGTTTCGCTTCGTTGAGTTCACACTCCTGCGGTTCGAGCCCGCCATCCCAGAGGGTCTCCCACCGTTCCTCAATGTCTTGTACCGTCGTACTGTGGACAGAAGACTGCAGCTCGGACAGTCTAACTGAGCCTCCAAACTGGATCGGTTCATTCGATGAGTGAGACACAGTAGACAACAGTACCGTTGAAAATCGATCTGTTGGTAAGTTACTTGACTCATCACCGTTGAAGCCCTGAAGGAATGTTGGAAGTGGATGCGGTATAGAAACTGGGTCTGTAGTCGCACTGGGGAGTGCGATCCGGAGTTCTACTCGAGAGAGTTCATTCAACCTGAGTAATACATCTCGATCTGGTCTCAATCCCCAAGGAGAGACGAGAAGACGGACCTGAGCCAGCGTCTGATCTAATGCGTTGTGTAGTGTGTCAAAGAACGAATCATGTTGTTCTGGGACAGCAAGGCAGAAGCGGACTACGTCATCCGAAGTGAATGACGAAAGGAGATTTTGCAGTTGAATGTCACCCGAAAACGAGACATCGAACGTGGGCATATTGACAGATTGTCGTATCTCCTACATTAAACCACCACCTCAACAGATCAGCGGCAAACGAAAAATGACGTTTGCGCTGCCTCCTCGAGGACATCGTGAACCGTCTGTTCAGGAACGCGAAGAAACGCCGCCACCGCGGTAACCCATTCCTCATCAGAGTCATAGTTCGCACGCACAGGAACAGTCTCAGAACCTGAGAGAAGTTCACTTGGTTGGTACCCCTCAGAAGCCATCGTTTCTCTAAGATAGGCTTCACCCCCATCATCCCAGATCGAACCTAAAATCCACAGCGGTCGGTCGACGATGACGGGATCAAACCCATGGATCCTGGAGAAGTCGCGCCAAAACCGGCGAATAGATTCATTTGAGAGCTCCTCTCCAAGCAGTACTGCGGTTACCTTCTGGATTTGCGTATCAACTGGGATGTCCAGCTCAGGAACTCTGGTGAGTGGTCGAACCTCTTCGTGGATTTGTCGCATCCAAAGCGGGCCTATTTTCTGCCCACCAAGCCCGAGGAGGTCGGGATGACGCCGGACTGACTGAAGGATTGCAACTGCATCGTCATTGTTCGCACTAAACAGCTCAAGCGGGGAGTCATCGAACTCCTCGTGAAAGGTCCGTGCATTCTGAAACCAGTACTTTGCATCCTGGTTGTGGAACTGCATACCGACTTCTTTGAACACCGCTGTGAGCTCGTCCTGTCCGCGTGCAACAACCGTTGCTGGTTCGAACACCCACCGGTAGTCTCTCCAAAGCTCGGCTGCAGTGCGCCATAATCGGTCAGCAGGTCGACGGTAATTGACCGAGGAGGTGAATGTGAGAAACAAAGCCCGGTCGCGGGTGCCCGTGATGGCGGTCAGCGGCTCTTTGGAGGGGAGTTGTGATGGATCGAACGGCTCGTTCCACTCCTCATAGTCGTTGAGGATTGTCGAGATAACCCGTGCTAAGGATGCGTGTGTGTTATTGCTCATTGCTATACCGTGGTTGGGTGATCGGATAACAATTACACACCCGCGATAGTCTCTACTTCAGAAACACTTGGGAAGTGAAGTTACAGTATTCCCATGAGCGCATAGCATCTTCATGACCGTTACTGGATACCAGACAAGCACGAAGAGTCTATTCGAATAAAGATACGACCAGGAAAGGTATTCAGAGAACAAGATTCAGTTACTGTTAGCAAATGACCACAGCCAGGTAATCTGTAGAACTATGCTTGAGTCGTTATGTTGCCGAGGTTTAGAGGCGTTGTTTCCGTCGACCCCCCGGAGGTTTGGGGGGAATTGG
>NZ_PSYY01000019.1:0-6344 GCF_003383025.1 Haloferax sp. Atlit-4N
CGAACGGCGTCGTGACGGTGAAGATGAGCCACGCGAAGAACTTCTCCAGTTGCGGGCCGAACAGGTTCGAGAACAGCTCTGCCTGCTCTTTTTGCCACTCGTAGAAGTCCTCTAAGCCGTCTACGTTGGTCGCGTAGCCGCGCTCTTCGGCGTCGGCGCGCATCTGGTCAAGCAGGTCTTGGGCCTCGCGTAGCTCCGCGCTCGCGACGATTTGGTCCGTCTGCGAGGCGTAGAGGTCGAACGACCGCGTCGAGCCGTCTTCGAAGTAGAGTTCGAGCGTGTAGAGCGACCGCTGACCCGGCGGCGCGGCGTCGGGGGCGAACGACACGCGGACGGTCCGCGCCCCGTCGAGCACCTTCGCTTCGGCCTTCGGTTGGGTCACGCGTGCCGCTTCGACGTTCTGCGAGACTGCGAACACGGCATACGAGCCGGTCGCGTTGAAGCTGTTCTCGTCTTCCCGCGTCGTCCGCAGGTAGTCCTCGTCGAACGTCACGGCCGTCACGCGGGCTTGGTCGGCGACAGTCGGCCCCGTCGACGTGGTGTTGTTCGATGTCGACACCTGTGCGACTGTCGCCGGCGAGTCGAGCGCCTCCTGCGCCGCCGACGATGGCGCGGCCGCGACCGCGCCCACGGGCACGATGGCCGTCAGGACGAGTAGGACGGCCAGCACGAGTGGCGCGCGCGTCATCGGTCGTCACCACCGTACTGTCCGTTCCGCGAGTTCCCGCGGCCACTCTGTCCGTTCTGTGTCTGCCGGGACCGGCGACCGCCGAAGGCTTCCGCCGGCACCTGTTGGAGCGTCGTCTGTTCGCTCCGGTTCGTCAGCCGACTAATCTGCTCGATGAGTTCGAGGAGTTCCTGGTACGTGTCGGTCTCGGTGTTGGTCAGCCGCTCACGCAGGTCGCGGACCTTCTTGTGGAGCTGTGCGTTGAGCGACTTCGCTTCTTCGAGGTCGACCTGCATCATCTCCATGTTCGAGCGGTAGCGTCGCAGGTTCTCTTGGGAGAGGTTGAACGGGGGTTTGTACTCGTAATCGGCCGTCGCAGTCGGCGAACTCGTCGTCTTCGACCCTTGGGTCCGGAAGACGTAGTGGTTCGGCGCGACTTCGATGGCGTGTGCTGGGAGCCTGTGCATGACTTTGTCAGAAAGTGGCCGGTAGACGTCGCCGTCCGCCCGGAGTTGGCGGTCGTCGGCGACCCGCTTCGGTTGCCGGAAGAGGCCAAACATCCGGTTCCGCTTGTACTCGGCGAGGACCTGCCCGTGGTCGTCTGCGAGGATGTCGTTGGTCTTGAAGTGAACCGTCTGTACGGTCTCTTCGCCGCCGTTGTTGGGGTCTGCCTCGTGGATGACTGTCAGCGTCCCCTCTTTCGTCGCCCGCTGGCGCTCGTAGCCGATGCCGACGCCCGTTGCGGTGAGGACGATGACCGCCAGTTGCGTCTCTTGGGCGTAGAGCATCTGCGCCGGCGACCCGGTCTGGTAGAACGAGTAGACGTTGTAGGCGATGACGGCGAAGATGACGCCCACCGCGCCGAGCGCCCACTTCGCGACCGACGTCATCCCGGCGACCCGTTTGGTCACCGGGAGCGAGTAGTCCTCACGTGCCTGTGTCGCGGCCTCCAGTCGCTCCTCTGCCGACTCGGGCGTGTCGTCGTCCCCGAAGCGCTTCCGAAGGACGTAGACGCCCACCGCGGCGACGACGAACGTCACGAGCGCGACGGCGATGTAGATGGGGTCGATGGCCGCCATCAGTAGCCCCACTCAGTTTCTTCGGCGGCGTCCAGTTGCGATTCCAGGTCATCGAGGTCGTCGAGGTTGTCCGCGGCGACGGAGCCGACAGACAGGTCTTCGAGCGTTTCCTTTGCGGCCCGTGCGCGAGCGACAGCCTCCGACTCGTCTTGGAAGAACACCACGTCTTGGGCAGCCATCAAGAGGAGCTGTCCGTGTTCGACAAGCGGTTGGACCGTCTCGGCGATGTTAGTCAGTTCCTCTTGGAGCACGACACACCCGTTGTCGATAGCGTAGTCTCGGAGCTGACGGCGCAGTTCGCTCTGGGAGTCGGCAGTTTCCATAATGCGCTCGCGACGGTCGATTTGGTCGTTGTCCGTGACGACCGGGCACGCGACCCCGTAGTGCTCGCAGTCTTTGCACCGGTCGGGGAAGCACGCGTCGCCGCTGTCGTACTCGCGGGTCCGGTACATTGGGTTGTCCCGTCGGATTTCTGCGAGCAACGACGAGACGTGTTCTTCGGCGTCACCCGCGCGGGCTCGCGTCGCGATGAGCAACCACTTCGAGATAGCGCGCCGGAGGTCCTCGTCGTGGATGTCCGGGCGCATGTCGAGTAGCTCTTCTTCGATGTGCGAGAGCCGTTGCTGTTGGCGCTTGTGCTGTTCGTGGTCGGGTCGGGAGTTGGGACTTCCGACGTTGGTATCAATCGGCATCGTTCGATTCGGTGTGAGAAGCAGGGGTTGGTTCAGCGTCGGCGGTGCAACGCGGACGAGACTCGGGCGGAAGGGCGTTGTCAGGTGGTGTGGTGAACGTCGAGGGTACGTCCATGGTTAGCCACCGTTGATTTTGCGCCGGACGTCGTTCGTGCGCGTCCGGAGTATCGAGTAGTAGAGGACGATGAGGAGGATGGCGAAGATGGTGTAGACACCGCCCGCGAAGGCGAGCGCGAACACGATGACAAGCATGAACGCGGCGTAGAGTGCCTGCGAGAGGTCGCCGTACACGCGGGCCGTCCCGCCGAATCGGCGGGCCACGACCTCCCCGGCAACGACGCCGAGGATGATGGCCCCGAAGCCGAGTACGAGCGTGCCCGCGGTCACTTGTCATCCCTCCGGTCGCCGTTACCTTGCACGAGGTCGCGCGTGTCGAGACCGCTGTACTGCCCCATCGACTTCGTCTTGTAGATGTCCAAGAGTTCGGGGCCGCCGATGAGGACCGCGAGGATGACCACGATGAGGCCGATGGCGATGATGAAGCCACCGCCCGCGATGATGGCCGGCGCGAGGACAAGCCCCACGAGTGCGGCGATGAGCGCCACGTACAGGTTATCCATCGAACCACCCGCCGAACGAACTATCTGGACCGTTGAGAATTTCTTTCCATCCTGACAAGTAGGTATTCACTTCCCACGATGCCTTGTCGCGCATCGTCGGTTCGACGACGAACTTCACCGCCGCGTCCGGGTCGTTGAATGTGAACCGGACAGCGTTCTCGTCGTCGTCAGCCTGCACGAACACCGGTTTCGCCGAGTCGGTCGGCACGCTTTTCCACGTGTCACCGTCCGTCGAGTAGAGCGCATCCCACTCGTCGACAGACTCGCCGGTTTGTGGGTTCTCCAGCGGGACCGTGATGGTCGTCTTCTCGCCGGGGGCGAACTCGTAGTGGCGTTGGGTCACGTCCGACTCGTCGCCGAACGCGCTCTTGACGCGCTCCCACGTGCCCGTCGCTCGCGTCCGCTGTTCGGACGACCACGAGAGCGCTTCCACGCGGTACTGGTTCGGCGCGAACGCCGCCGTCTCGCCGGGACCAAGCGTGAACTCGATTCGGGTGAACGTCTCCGAGTCGTTCCAGTCGCGAATCGCGTCCCACGTCGCAGTCACGTTGCCGTCGGTCGATTCGACTTCGCCGGGGAGCTGTGCCGCCGGCATCGCGTCCTCGGAGACTTCGACGCGGAAGGCGACGCAGTAGCCGTTGGGGTTCTCGGCAGTCACGCGATAGAACACCGAGTCTTCGACGAGTCGGACCCGCGTGTTCTTCGCCGTCGACGTTGCCTCAGTTCCGTTGGCGACGCGGTCGACCGTCGCCGCGTCAGTCCGGAACGACAGGTGCTCGACGTACGTCTGGCAGGTCTCTGTCTGTGCGACCGCGGACGTCGCGAGCGCCGGCGCGACCATGCTCACGATGAGCGCGACCACGAGGACGTGCCGAAGCCTCACCATGGCACCAGCCTCCCGAGGCGGCGACGCCAGCGGTCGCCGGCCTCCCCGGTCGCGTACGACCGTGCCCACGACTGGATGCGGTCTTCGGGGAGGAACTCGCGGAGGATGATGCCGAGGACGACCGCCGAGAGCACGCCGAGGAGGACCGAGTTCGCGGCGACTGCGAGGACCACGAGGCCGAGGACGACCGATGCGAAGACGGCCATCGCCCCGAGACGAAAGCCGATGCGCTCGCCGTTCTCCAACCAGAGCCGGATGCGTTGCTCCAAGCCCATCACTCGGACCTCCAAAACGGGATGTCGATGTCGTCGGGGATGGGGAGTCGCGACCGGCCGCGACGCCACAGCTCGTTGAACGCCGGCAGCCACCGCCACACCCCGATGCCGAGGAGGAACAGGTGGACGAACACCAGCGCGAGCGTCGCCCCGAACGAGATGGCCGACAGCGTCGCCCAAAAGAAGATGAACACGATGTTCGCGTTTATCTGCTCGCGCGGCGTAGTCTGCCGAATCCCGAGGGACCTCGGGACGAGCGACGCTATCCAGTTGATGGTATCGACGATGCTCGGCAGGAGGATGTCATCGAGCGACCAGTTGGTCGCGTAGCCCCACGCGTTCCGAGCGAAGCCGCTCAGTTGCCCGCGGATGCTCATTCGTCGCCTCCGATGAAGTCGAACGTTCCCTCGACGTGGCCGGCGTACTTCCCGGCCATCCGTCGGCCGAACGCGCCTTCGGGCGTCGTGTTGGTCTCGACGTACTCCTCGCGGAAGTCCACGAGGTCGTCGGGGCCTTCCTCCGCGGCGAGGGCCGACAGCGTCACGAGCTTGTCAACGCTCCGACTCGTCTCGTTGACGATGCGCGCCGACGTGACGTTGCCGGTCGTCTGGTTGATATCCGCGACGAAGAACACAGTCTGGCCGTTGTCGCCATCGTCGGTGTCGGTCTCACAGCGAATCCGAACGGTGTCGTAGTCGGTGTTCGCGATGATGCGCTCGTTGGCGTACGCGATGTACGTCTCGTTGTTCGCGTTGAACTCCGACTGGATGTCGAGCGCACATTCGCGGGCGTCGCGAGTGGGTTCGCGCAGCGGGTTCGCGTAGGCGATGTTCTCCGCCGCGCCGCGGAAGAACGCACTCGCCGCTTTGGCCGCGCCGACCGGGTCTTCGGCGATGTCGACCGCCTTACCGGTGAGCGCTTCGAGGAGCCCCGTGTCGCTGTCGCCGTCGTCTTGTGCCGCCACGCCCATCGGCGCGACCGCGCTCGCAATGAGCGCGACCACGAGGATGAGCGCGAGGCGGCGCTTCGATGCTTGGGTCATTGTGTCAGGTTGAGTTCATGAGTATGAGTGGATAGTCTGCGAGCGATGCGGTCGCGCCGCGAGACCGCGGCGCAAACACCCGGTGTCCGACTCGAACGGACGGCCGTGCCGACCACGAGACCGGGAAGAAGGGAGGGGTAGGGGTACAGGTGCCAACGGGGAGGGGCGTCCCAGTTAGGGAAGCCAGCGGACCTCGCCACGGCCGGAGACGACCGCTTGGAGGTTGTTCTGCGCCCAGTACAGGTAGTAGCCGACACGGCTGTTCTCGCCGAGCAACGGCGTCCCCGTCGCGACCGCCCACAGGTTGTTGAGCAATCACACGGGGATGCCCACAACGATGAGCGTCGCGAGGACGGCCACCATGTACGGGATGACGACGATGCCGAGCGCGAGGCGGCGGGCGGCGTCAATACGCGTCACGCGTCACCCCATCGATGGGAGCCACAGCGCCCGCTTCCGGTAGGAGCCGAGTTCCATCAGCTACCTCACACTGAGGCCGCGACCGTCTTCATGATGCTGTCGGTGTAGCCCGCGCCGAGGTCTTGGAACAGGTTGAACGTCTCGGTGAAGCCGAGGCCGTCGTTGCCGGCGAGCGTGTACGTCGTCTCGTCGACGCCGTTAAAGCGCTCGTCGCCGTTGGTCATGATGCTGAGTTCCCCAGCCTCTGCGTCGTAGACTGCGTACGCCTCGTCATCGTCGAGGAAGTCCCACTCGGAGGACTTCTCGTTGACGAACACCGGGATGAGGACCGTGCCGTCGTCGCCCTCTGCCTTGACCGCCATGAGCGGCAGGAACGCACCGTCGTCCTCGTCCTCGGCGGCGAGCGCGAAGGCTTCAGAGACCGTGCCGTTCGGAAGGTCGACCTCGTGGGTCGCGTTCGGACCCGTTGCGACCGAGTCAAGTTCGAACGACGCGATGTTGGTGTCGTAGCTCGACGAAATCTGGCTGAGCCACGGGTGCTTCTCCTCGATAGTCACGTCGTTGTTCGTGAAGGAGTCGCCGATGCGGTAGACCGCGCGGTCGGCCGTGTTGTTGACGTTGACGTCGATGACCGTCGCGTTGTCGGTGTCCTGCGTGTCGGTG
>NZ_PSYY01000020.1:0-676 GCF_003383025.1 Haloferax sp. Atlit-4N
CTGTTCTCTTAGCTCACTACCTATCTGCATCCATGAAGGACGCTATTGAACTGCTTTGTACGGGGGATCTTCACCTCGGCCGTCACCCGAGTCGGATTCCAGGTGATTTGGATGGCCCCGAGCTGTCGCCGAAAGCTGTCTGGTTGTCGACGGTCCAAGAAGCAATCGACCGAGATGTTGACGCGATTGTGATTACTGGTGATGTTGTCGATCAAGAAAATCGCTATTTCGAGGCGTATGGTGCGTTCGAAGACGGGGTTGCCCAACTCGACGAAGCGGGGATTCCGATTGTCGTTGTTGCCGGTAATCACGACTTCGATGTCCTTCCAGATATGGTCGATAACGTCGACTCTGACTCCCTCCAGTTCCTCGGGAGAGATGGTCAGTGGGAACGTTGGACTCTCGAACGAGACGGTGAGCCGTTAGCACACTTTGATGGCTGGTCGTTTTCGGCCGAACACGTCTACGAGTCTCCGCTCGAGGAGTACGAGCTTCCGGTGCCCGATGACGCGCCACAGGTTGGAGTACTTCACGCCGACCTCGACTCCCGAGGAAGCCGATACGCACCGGTCCTGTCCAGCGAACTCCGAGACACCTCCGCAGATACCTGGCTACTCGGACATATCCACAATCCAGGCGTCCAAATCGACTCGCATCCACTAGCGTTGTACTCCGG
>NZ_PSYY01000020.1:686-5723 GCF_003383025.1 Haloferax sp. Atlit-4N
ACTCCGGGTCTCCACAACCTCTCGATCCAGGAGAACAGCGGGCACATGGCCCGTGGATGATCACGATACCTGAAAACGGAGACGCACGTGCTGAACAGATTCCCCTGGCAACCATTCGCTACGACCGGGTTTCGGTTGACCTCTCCGGGGTAGACGACTCGCAAGAAGCGACCTCAGTCATTTCGGAGGGAATCAAGGAACACGTTCGATCTGAACTCGATACGAGATCACTGGAACTCAGCCTCGTTCGAGTTCATCTTACCGGCCGGACGGATGCGCATTCGGCGCTTGTCGATCAGCATCGGTCGATGGAGCGTGACCTAGGATTCCGGGAGGGATCGGTTTCGATCCGGATCGAGTCGATTGACATCGATACCCGCCCGGCAATTGATCTCGAAGACCTTGCAGAAGGGGACAATGCAGCTGCGTACCTTGCTGACCTCCTGCTCGAGATCGAGAACGGCGATCCTCGCGAGACCTACGGTGCCGTAGTCGATGACTCATTAGCAGCGGTACGGCGGGCTCAGAGTGCGAACGCATACAACCCGCTTCGACGCGAAACCGAACTCAAAGATCCGGACGACACTGACGCTATAGAGCATCTCGAACAGCAGGCACGGGTATTGCTTGATACCCTACTCAGCCAAAAGGAGGGTAACGCGTGACCCGAGACCCGATCTGCTTCGAGGAAATCCAGATCGTCCAAGCTCCTGGATTCGAAACTGGCGGCTTCTCTGTCGACGACCTGTGCTCCGGCATCAATGTCGTTCATGGACCGAATGCGGCAGGAAAGACGACGCTCGCGGAGTCACTCGAATGGCTTTGCTGGCCCGAGACTGCCGACGAACGTGTGTCTCTCGTAGGACAGCTCTCGCTGAACGGTGAAGACTGGCGAGTCGAAGTCGACAATGGGCGCCCAAGCTACCAACGTGACGGCCAGGAGACGAACGGTCCGAGCCTTCCTTCAGCCGACCAACGCGACCGCTACCGTCTCTCTCTCCACGACCTGCTCCAGCGAGACAATAACAACGAATCGTTCGCCGAGATAATCGAGCGAGAATCAGCAGGTGGCTATGATCTCTCCGCAGCATACGACGAACTCGATTATTCGGGCTCCCCGAGTCAAGCCAATAAGAACGTCGTACAGAACGCAACGGGAGCGATTCAGAAGTTGCGTGAGGCACGAAACGACGTTTCCGAACTACGCCAAGAGCAGAACGAACTTTCTCGGCTCCGTAGTGAACTGGAGGCGGCGCGTCGAGTACAAAAACGATCCAAACTGTTCGAGCAGGCAATAGACTACGCACAGGCGAGAAACGAACTGGAGCAGGCAGAATCCAGGCTCGACAAGTTCCCCGATATCTTAGAGCAGGTCGACGGGGACGAAATCGAACGCGTTCGATCCCTCGAGACCGACATCGACGAGTGGACTGATAAAAAAGATGAAGCAGAGGAAACGAAAACGGACGCTCAGGAACGGCTTGACGAGGCCGATCTACCTGAAGAAGGCCTTCCGATAGGACGTGTCGACCATCTGAAGCAGCGTCGTGATGACCTTGATTCTGCGGAGGACCAAAAGCGAGATCTCCAGGGAGACTTGGCTGACGCCCAACGACGGCGGGAAACTGCCCGAGAGGACATTCCACTAGATGTCGACACTAAGGACCTCGTTGGCCTGGAACCCGTTACGTGGAAGACTGTCTCGAAGTTCGCACGAGAGGCTGAGGAACTCCAATCAGAGCGTGAAACCCGGAAGGCCGTCCAGCGACTACTGGAGGACGAGGAGTATCCTGACACCGATTTATCCACTCTCCAACGTGCGAGCCAGTCGCTGGAGGAGTGGCTGGCTGCTTCCGTTTCTACTGAGTCGAACGACGGTTCGGAAGCATTCCGAATCGCTGTGTTTTCGGCCGTTTCTCTTGCCTCGACGGGCATCGCACTGGGTCTACTGGTGCACCCACTGTTGTTTTCTATCCTGCTAGTCGCCGCTGGTGTTTTCTGGTACGGGTTGCGCGTCCGTTCACAATTCGCAGATAGAGGGGATTCTCAAGAGCCGCATCGCGAGTCGTTCGAAAAAACCGGCCTGAAATCGCCGGCGGCGTGGAACGAAGACGAGGTCCGGTCTCGGCTGATCGGACTGTATGACGCAATCGCAGAGCACAAGCTGGCCGAGCGACGTTCCGAATGGCGCGATAGCTTGGCGACGGATTCAGACACTCTCGAACAGAAAGAGCGGGATCTGGAGGAAACGCGAGCCAAACTCCAAGACCAGTTGGGTGCCGCGCCAGATGCGTCTGATGTCGAACTCGCCGTGATATCTAAGCGAGTACTCGACTGGCAGCAAGCCCACGACGAGGTTGAAGGGATCGAAGAGAGCATCGAAACCGTCGACGAGCAGATTGCGACCGCCCGCGAGCAACTCCAAACGAAACTCGGTCCTTACGGTTACGACGCCATCCAGAGTTCCGGCGAGGCGACCGAGGCAATCCGGAACCTCGAGAACCGTGAACAGCAACGCGAAGCTGCACAAAGGGACCTCGACCAAGCTGTTGGGACAATTCAGGAAGCGACCGAGAAAATAGATGCGCTGGAAGACGAACGCGACGAAATCTTTGCGAATCTGGATGTCGGCTCCGAGGACCACGATAGGTTAGAGGAGCTCTGTGAGCAGGTCGAATCATATGACTCAGCTGGGGAGGCAGTACGAGAGGCCGAGATCCGGGCGAACACGGAGGCCGAAGAACTCGAAAACTACCCAGAGTTCGAACCAGAACTCAAAGAGCAAGAGGTTGCCGACCTCAGAGAAGCCCTCCGCGAGGCGGAACGAACTGCCGAAGATTTCGACGACCTGCAGTCCCGGATTGCCGATATCAAGGCGGAGATCAGACAGGCGCAATCAGACGATCAAGTTGAAACGGCGCTTGCAGAGCGTGACCGGGCGCTCGATGATCTAAGAGACCAACTTGACAGTGACTGTGCTGCGATGGTCGGCGATGTACTGGTAAATCACGTTCAGGAGGCAACGATGGAGACTAGTCGCCCGGACGTCTTCAAGCGTGCTCGTAGCATCCTGTCAACAATCACCCGAGGCCAATATCGATTGGACTTCGACGAGAACGAAGCCGAGTTCCGTGTGTTCGACGAATCCAAACAGAAGGGGCTTGCGCTCAATGAGCTTTCGAGCGGCACTCGAGTGCAAGTCTTGCTCGCAGTCCGTCTCGCTTTCGTCGAACAGCAAGAACAGGGAGTTCGAATCCCACTCCTCTTCGACGAGACACTTGCCAACACCGACGACCGCAGGGCAAAGACAATCATCGAGTCGACGATTGAACTCGCCCGAAACGGTCGTCAAATCTTCTATTTCACCGCACAAGGCGACGAAGTAGCAAAGTGGAATACTGCACTGAAGAGTGCGGACGGCGTTGAGCACGAAATCATCGACCTCGCAAGCGTTCGCGATGTCGACGACTCCGTCCATATTCCCGATCTGGAATCTATCGAATCGTTCACTCCGAAGGCACCCACTCCAGCCGGCCACAACCATGCCTCATATGGGGACGAACTTGAGGTTGACCCGTTCAATCCGCACCATGGTGTTGGGACCGCGCACCTGTGGTACGTTGTCGATGATGTCGAAACCCTCCATCAACTCATGGAGCTCGGAATCGAGCGCTGGGGGCAGTTGAACAACCTGCTCCAGTGGGGTAACGGAGATCTCTACTCAGTAGGTTCCGACCAGATACCGGTAGCCAAAAAGAACGCTGCGGCGCTTGAAGAGTTCATCGATGCCTGGAAGGTAGGTCGTGGCGAGCCTGTTGATCGGGAGGTTCTCGACGCTTCTGGCGCCGTGAGCGGTAACTTCATCGACGAAGTTACTGCACTTGCCGAATCGGTCAATGGTGATGGGAGACAGATTGTCAATGCCCTACACAATGGCGAAGTGAATCGCTTCCGTAGTGGGAAAGCGAACGAATTGGAGACGTATCTCGAAGAGAACGGCTACATTGAACCTCGTGATACCTTGGATCGTGGCCAGATTCGTGCCCGCGTTATCGAGCGCTACGTCGACGAAGGTGTCCCCCGAGAAGAGGCCAAAGACAGGACTGAGAACCTCCTTTCACGTGTGAAAAATAACTGACATATTGTCACTGACTTCGGTTCTTGTTCCTTGCTACCCATCGTTTTCGGGTCTCTATCCCACCAATGAAGACATGGATGCAAGCTAATCACACAACTTTGGAGGATGGAAGGGGTACGTGTCTTCTCAACGAGGATCTTGCGCTTGAATCAAACCTAGTGACGAGTTACCTGCATTTTGACTCGTTTCTCCGGAAACGGTGACTGGCGCCTCCAGGACACTCTGAGTTCTGATGGTCTACTGATAAACAAGGCGAGTGCCTCGGGGCTTGATCCCTACTGTCCAATCGATAGAGGATGTTTGGGAGGCCGTTTCTGCGTGGAAGACGGCTCGCCGCTGGGTCGGCCTTCTTGAACGGGCATTAACAACCGAGTCGGGCGACGCTGCTGATCAGCGACCGTTGGTATGATAGGGCGGGATGAGAGTAGTGAATCTAACTCAGTCTCTGGTGCCCCAGTTGATTTTGACCGCTTGGACGTCATCCGAGGTCGGTTTGGTACCGACGAGCGGTTTACTCAGATCATTGATCAACCTGAATTCGCCCCTGAACGGCTAGTCTGTGTGTACGATACACGGTTCTACCCATCGAATGTTCAAACTGCTCGGGTAGAGATTGTCTGGTTCGAGAACGGCGATTTTTCGCTACACTACCACGATCACGAGCAAAGAGCATTCGGTCACCGATGGGACCGTCATCCATCGGACCACAATGCCCGCAACCACATCCATCCGGGGCCAGATGCACCGGCGCCTGGAGACGATTCATCCCACCCAGGAGACTGGCGTGATGTCCTCTCGATGGCCCTTGTCGAGATTGAAGCTAGGCAGCGTGCATTCTGGGAAGGCTGACCCTCCCGCTATGGTATCAACTCACTCTGCCTGTCGTACGGTTTCAGCGA
>NZ_PSYY01000021.1:0-5627 GCF_003383025.1 Haloferax sp. Atlit-4N
TCCGCCAATGCTTGTTGTAACGGTCGAAATCCAAGCGGAGAGTCCTGGTACTGGTGCTTCCGATTCAGTATCCACACAGATGGGGATGAGGAGATCTTTTTCGTATTCACTCACCGTCTCGATTGAGACATCAAACAGGTAGCAGACTGCTGCCCGATCGTAATAGCCGACGAACTCACGATCAGACACCTCAGCCGAAGCGTGTTGCAGCCAGCCAGGAGTCGGTGCACTCTCGACTCCCTTGGAGATGTGCCACGACCCACTCAGACTACGTGCCCCATGTTCAAGCAGCGACTGTGCGAGCTGACTGTCTGGTGTAAACGCAACCTCTCCGTCGTCCAACGTTTCGTCTGGCTCAATATCCTGCCGCAACTGTACACGCCGATCGGGAGCCTGAGCAATGGCTGTTTCCAGAAGATCCACCTCTGGATGGGTCTCCTCGGGGACCTCGAGTACAAACCCTGTCTCAGTCGGTTCGACTGGAATCTCATGGTGGTCACAGAAGGCAGTCAAATACGCTTCAAGCCGTTCTGAGGTTCGCCCAAGAGAGATGTCGAGTTCATCTTCACGCTTGGGTTCTCTGGGGGGCGTCGAAGTAGTCATTTTCTGTCCTCCAGGGTTGCCTGCACGGTTCGTGAGTCACGTTCGCCTTGTGACCCAAGATCGAATCCCGAGAATACGTTCTCATTGAACGCTTCGAGCTTCTGGGCAAGCTCTCGTTGCTCAGTCAAGTCAACAGCCATCGCATCAAAGTCGTTCTCCAGTTCAGCTTTTGAGCCGGCATCGACAAGCCGTTCGAAAATTTCGTCTTCAAAGCTCGTACTTGACGACTCAAGTCTCGACAGGATGGTGCTCAGCTCTCCAACAGTCTGTTGGAATAAGTCGATTTTGTGGTACAATCGCTCCAGAACGTATTCTTCGATCGTCTCTTTGAGGGCCATGTTGAATACGAACACGTCCCGCTCCTGGCCAATCCGGTGAATCCGACCAATCCGTTGTTCGACTTTCATCGGGTTCCATGGCAAGTCGTAATTCACCATTAGATTACAGAACTGGAGGTTTCGGCCCTCATTCATCGCATCCGTAGAGATTAACACACCACCATCTCGTCGGAAGTTCTCGACAATCGTCTCCTTCTCGCTGCTCGAATGTCCACCATGGAATGTATGGACCGTATAGCCATCTTCTGAGAGTCTGGAGACGAGTTCACGTTGTGTTGCACGAAACTGTGTGAAGACGATCACGCGCCCCATCTCAACGCGCTCTCGTGCTTCCTCGACGATATCGATCAACCGCTCCTGTTTCGTATTGACGTCAATCTCAGCGATCAACTCAAGGATATGCTGGAGGTCGTCTCGATGCGTACTCTCTGATTTTTCGTGCAGCCGTTTCTCGATCGTCTGTTGAAGTGCAGCGGGGCTACTCACGACCTCTTTTTGCAAGAGCATCAACACGAGTTTCTGGCCACTATCACGAGCGTACGCACCCCGTACGAAGTCAGACACCTCCTCGTAAAGCGCTTTTTCAGCTGGCGTTTGGTCAAATGTTCGCGTAGCGATTTTCCGGTCGGTGAAATCGATGTCCGTCTCCGCACGCCGATTCCGGATCATCACTTCAGAAAGCCTGCGCTTTAGCTCATCTGTGTTAATCAGCGACTCGTCGCTCCGATTGACGAAGTAGTGGTGGAATGCCTCTCGTGTTCCGAACAACCCCGGATTGAGCAACGAGATGATATTGTAGAGGTCGGTGAGCTCGTTTTGAATCGGTGTCGCAGTCAGGAAAAACGCATATCGATACCGCATCTTGTCGATCAGGTCGTAGCGGTCAGTCGCTTCGTTTTTCACATAGTGTGCTTCGTCGAGGACAAGGACGTCCCAATCTCGTGAGAGAACGACTGGTTTGTGCTGTTCACTCTTAGCGGTGTCAATACTCGCGATAATCCGGTCGTGGCTCCCAAAGTCTTCGAACTCGTCGTCGTAATTGCAGACGAACTCAAGTCCAAACTTCTCGCGAAGCTCACCTTGCCATTGTTTCGCGAGTTGAGCCGGCGTCAACACCAATACCGAATCAGACGTCTCTCGGTAGTGCATCTCTTTGAGGATCATCCCGACTTCGATTGTCTTCCCGAGCCCGACCTCGTCTGCTAAGAGTGCTTTCCCATTCATCTCGAACAGTGCCCGATATGCCGCATCAACTTGGTGTTCGAGGAGTTTGACTGCCTCTGTATCGAGTGTCGAAAGCGACTGCAGAGACGTGTCTGGACGCCCTGATAAGAGCCGTTGCGCATGAACTGGCAGAAGACCGGGAAGTGACTCGTCAGAACCCGAGATTGAGAGATTTGATGCAGAGTCATGTGAAATATTGACCGACACAAAGTGCGTGTCTGGTTGTTCTTCGGAGGGTGGGCCAGACGGCCCCGAATCTGACATACGCGGAGTGTGCTCGTCATCCTATATTAATCTCTGGCTGACATTGGGCCGGATCAGATACCAGGGGACGCACCGAGCCGACTCCAGTGACCAAATCTGACGCATCAGTCTTCGCTTTCCGTGAAGGAGGATTTATACCTCCGACTGGACAGATACGAACAGCAACAATGGCCCGACAGCAACCGGGATCCCAGGGTCGTCTTTCGTTACCTGTAGAGCGTGGGTTCCCAATTGAGCGCATTAACGAGTTGGCAGAAAAAGAGGGCCGAGCGAAGCGGCACTATCGGCCAATCTATACGATGCACAAATGGTGGGCTCGTCGGCTGGGATGTGTCTTCCGCTCGCTTTGTCTGTATTCTCTCTTGGATGAAGAGACGGACGTCTCTGTGATTGACCGCGATTCGAACGAGCTTGATCTTGGTGACTTTGGTGGTGGAGCACCGATGTCTGCCGACCGTATTCACGAACTCATCTCTGCAGTTGACGCTTCGAATCCAGAATCTCTCTGGGAGCTCTACCCTGAGGACGTTACTATCGAAGACAAGCGAGTTCTAGATCCGTTTATGGGTGGCGGGACGTCTATCGTTGAGGCGTCTCGGTTCGGTGCAGACGTCGTCGGGAACGATCTGAATCCGGTGGCATGGTACGTCGTCAAAAAAGAAATCGAAGCGGGCACAACCGACGTCGAAACCCTCGACGAAGCGTTTGAACAGGTCAAACAGGAAGTGGCAATAGAGCTCCAGTCGTATTACGTAACTCCCTGTCCCAATGACGGCGAGTCTGACGCACACGACCACGAGCATGACCATGACCATGGCCACGACCACGACCAAGAACAGGAGCATGATGGGCACCTTGCAGACGTCATGCACTATCTCTGGGTGAAAGAACTCGAGTGTGTCTCCTGTGGAGAGGATGTTCCGCTCTTTTCCGATTACCGCGTCGCAAAGGGCCGGTACGACCATACTGACGAGTACAACGTATTCTGTCCGAACTGCGAACGCCTCACCTACGTCGATGACTGGCGCAGCCAGTCGACGTGCGACCACTGCAGCCACGAGTTCGTCCCCGAAGATGGGAACGTGTCGCGTGGGAAGTACTCGTGTACGAGCTGTGGACAGCAATACGGCATCACTGACGCGATCGAAGAACTCGGTGGGTACGATCAACGTCTCTACGCTGTCGAATACTACTGTTCAACCTGCGACGACCGTGGTGAACCCCGACACGAAATAAAGGGCTATCGAGCACCGACTGCGTTCGACCTCAAGCAGTTCAACGAAGCAAAACAAGAATGGGAAAGCAGTCCGGAGCTCGATGCGTACGTTCCTCAGGAACCGATTCCGGAGGGTGCGATCACCAAGGCATCATCGATTAGCGGGAACGACGTGTTCCAGCACGGGTATTCGGAGTGGACAGATATGTTCAACGAGCGCCAGCTCCTCGTGCTCTCGAAGCTCCTGCGTGCGATCGATACTATTGACGATCAGAACGCTAAGGAATACCTCCTGTTAGCGTTCAGCGATATGCTTCGATTCAACAACCAGATGATTGGGTACCAAGCGTCTCGCAATCATCTGAATGACCTCTTCCAAACGAATTCCTTCGCGCCCCAGACACGGCCTGCAGAAGCAAATCCCTGGGGAACAAAATATGGGATGGGCAACTTCCAGAAGAATTGGGAGATGGTCCGCGACGGTGTTGCGTACGCCAACGCCCCAACAGAGCGGTATATGGAAGCTGGAGAGATACTCGAGTCAGAGCCGTTTACGACCCCGATCGGTCAGAACGTCGAGCTCTCTCGTGGCGATATGCGTCGGCTCGGCTTTGAAAACGAATTTGACGCAGTCATCACCGACCCACCGTACTACGACAATATCATCTACTCGGAGGTTGCAGACTACTTCTACGTCTGGCAGAAGCTCCTCCTCGAAGGTAAGTACGATGGCTTTGACCAAGAACAGACACCTCGTGTCGAGTCAATCGTCACGAATCCGCATCTCGGAAAGACAACTGAAGACTTCGAGTCTGAGCTCCACGAGGCCTTTACCGTCATCCACCAGGCACTCAAAGACGATGGCGTCCTGACATTCACGTACCACCACAGCGACTCTGAGTCGTGGGGTGAGCTTCTCGCGTCGCTGTGCGACGTCGGGTTCGAAGTGACCGCAACCTACCCGATTTCAGCCGACGTCAAGAAGTTCATTACTGGCGAAGCAGTCTCGTTTGATATCATTGTAGTCGCTCGCCCGATTGAACAGAGCGATATCTCACCAATCAGCTGGCCACGTCTAAAGCGGAGCATCTACTCAACGGCTCAAGACACCCGCCGAAAGCTGGCCGCTGACAGGGATCTCTCCCGAGGAGATATTGGTGTGATGGAGATGGGTGCGTGTTTCCATGAGTACTCAAAGCACCACGGGAAGGTCCAACGAGATGGCGAGATTATGGATGCAAAGGAGGTCGTCAACGAAATATACGGGATTATCCAAGAGGCGAGCCAAATCGGAACGACAGATGTCTTTGTGGACCTCCTCGCCGAGGATACGCCAACCTATGACAGCGTCAACAAGCTCTGTCGGGGAACGAACGCGAAGCCAGAAGAGCTCAAGCAACTTCGGTTGTTCTCCACCGAAGATGGCTTCGAGTTAGGTACCTGGCAGAACGAACGCCGGATTGCGTACATCGAAGACCGGATTAACGCCGAGTCAGAGCTCACCGCGCTTGACAAGCTCCAATACCTCCGCCGCCGCTACGAGGATGGGAAGACACTCCAGAACTACATCGATAAGTGGGGTGTTGACGACGAAGTTCGTGACCTCTCGAAGCGGCTTGCAGATGCAACAGGTGATGAAGCATACCGACGTGTCCTTGGAGACCGGGATATCTCGAGCTTCTAGCGTTCTGTAACTCCTTTCGCGGGGACTTCATGTTGGGTCCTCAGATGTCGTCTCACAGGTGACTCTTTCCTAACAATCGATCCTGGGGAACCCTAGTGGTTCATCAGATCTGTTTGAACAGCACGATCTCCGTCGACCCCCCGGGGGTTTGGGGGGAATTGGGGGTCGACGGAAACATTGATGGGAATTCCGCGAGTAGGAGCGACCAAGCCCGTGAATTCGGACGTGTTTCAGACGAACCCTTGTGGGATTGAAGCAACTTCTGGACGGCGTCCTGTTCGAGGTCCTGTTGTTTCAG
>NZ_PSYY01000022.1:0-5485 GCF_003383025.1 Haloferax sp. Atlit-4N
ATGTATCCCCGGCATTCGGATTAATGCGAAGAAGCGCACGGGGGCACTCCCCCCGAAGGCTTCCACCGAACGCCCCGACCCCAAGGTCGTCAGGCGCCCACCGGGATGACACACCTTCCCGGGGGTCGCCACGATACGACGGCCTTAAGTGGTCCAAGGCATTTCGGATGAATGCGAACGACACACCGCGATTGCAGGGCGATTCAACGCGTCCTGCCTCACCGGGCCAGAACCCACGGAGGTTCGAAGGGTTTATACCCACGAATCGCCTCGGTTCAGGTCCGAAGGAAATGAGGATTCCGCCCCTGCGGTACGCCGCAAGACGGTATCTGATGTTAGCCCTAGTAGTTCGGTGACATCCGAACGGATGTCATACGAACTCGGACCTTTGAACGGTGATTTGACAGCATTACGCTGCCATTCACCCGCCAAAACCCCGCGACCAGGTTTAAATGGTCGCGACCCATTCCGGTTGATCCTGCCGGAGGTCATTGCTATTGGGGTCCGATTTAGCCATGCTAGTTGCACGAGTTCACACTCGTGGCGAAAAGCTCAGTAACACGTGGCCAAACTACCCTACAGAGAACGATAACCTCGGGAAACTGAGGCTAATAGTTCATACGGGAGTCATGCTGGAATGCCGACTCTCCGAAACGCTCAGGCGCTGTAGGATGTGGCTGCGGCCGATTAGGTAGACGGTGGGGTAACGGCCCACCGTGCCGATAATCGGTACGGGTTGTGAGAGCAAGAGCCCGGAGACGGAATCTGAGACAAGATTCCGGGCCCTACGGGGCGCAGCAGGCGCGAAACCTTTACACTGCACGCAAGTGCGATAAGGGGACCCCAAGTGCGAGGGCATATAGTCCTCGCTTTTCACGACTGTAAGGCGGTCGTGGAATAAGAGCTGGGCAAGACCGGTGCCAGCCGCCGCGGTAATACCGGCAGCTCAAGTGATGACCGATATTATTGGGCCTAAAGCGTCCGTAGCCGGCCATGAAGGTTCATCGGGAAATCCGCCAGCTCAACTGGCGGGCGTCCGGTGAAAACCACATGGCTTGGGACCGGAAGGCTCGAGGGGTACGTCCGGGGTAGGAGTGAAATCCCGTAATCCTGGACGGACCACCGATGGCGAAAGCACCTCGAGAAGACGGATCCGACGGTGAGGGACGAAAGCTAGGGTCTCGAACCGGATTAGATACCCGGGTAGTCCTAGCTGTAAACGATGCTCGCTAGGTGTGACACAGGCTACGAGCCTGTGTTGTGCCGTAGGGAAGCCGAGAAGCGAGCCGCCTGGGAAGTACGTCCGCAAGGATGAAACTTAAAGGAATTGGCGGGGGAGCACTACAACCGGAGGAGCCTGCGGTTTAATTGGACTCAACGCCGGACATCTCACCAGCTCCGACTATAGTGATGACGATCAGGTTGATGACCTTATCACGATGCTATAGAGAGGAGGTGCATGGCCGCCGTCAGCTCGTACCGTGAGGCGTCCTGTTAAGTCAGGCAACGAGCGAGACCCGCACTTCTAATTGCCAGCAGCAGTTTCGACTGGCTGGGTACATTAGAAGGACTGCCGCTGCTAAAGCGGAGGAAGGAACGGGCAACGGTAGGTCAGTATGCCCCGAATGAGCTGGGCTACACGCGGGCTACAATGGTCGAGACAATGGGTTGCTATCTCGAAAGAGAACGCTAATCTCCTAAACTCGATCGTAGTTCGGATTGAGGGCTGAAACTCGCCCTCATGAAGCTGGATTCGGTAGTAATCGCATTTCAATAGAGTGCGGTGAATACGTCCCTGCTCCTTGCACACACCGCCCGTCAAAGCACCCGAGTGAGGTCCGGATGAGGCCACCACACGGTGGTCGAATCTGGGCTTCGCAAGGGGGCTTAAGTCGTAACAAGGTAGCCGTAGGGGAATCTGCGGCTGGATCACCTCCTAACGACCGAGACCACCCCGACGGGGTGGCTCACACGCGATCTTCCGAGTTCACCGATGACACCCGTTCGGACACCTTAGAACTACTAGGGCTAACACGGGCCCATAGCTCAGTGGTAGAGTGCCTCCTTTGCAAGGAGGATGCCCAGGGTTCGAATCCCTGTGGGTCCATGGTAAGCAGTACTCCACTCCGAAACGATCGTGCCCCTTAAGTGTGGCAAGACGTTTCGACAGAATGGATACTGACGACAGATGCACCATCCCGCGCAAGCGAGGTTGGGAAGGGTCGAAAACACGCCTCGGCTATCTCCGAGGGTGTTTGATGAAACCGTGTGTACGTGCAATCCAGGCGTCCACTGGACCCGTTCTCCGGGTCACAGTGACTATATCAACTGGCTACTGTGCCAGCTGGTGGATAGCTCGGCTCGAGAGCCGATGACGGACGTGCCAAGCTGCGAAAAGCTTCAGGGACCCGCATGGAGGGTAAGAACTGAAGATCTCCGAATGGGAATCCCCACGCAATTGCCTCGCGCAATGGGGAACGTTCCGAATTGAAACATCTTAGTAGGAACAGGAAAAGAAAGCAATCCGCGATGTCGTTAGTAACGGCGAGTGAACGCGATACAGTCCAAACCGAAGCCTTCGGGCAATGTGGTGTACGGACTACCCATAACGGACCTGGATCTTATGTGAAGTCTCCTGGAACGGAGCGTGATACAGGGTGAAAACCCCGTAACATAAGATTCAGATCCCGGGGTTGTTCCAGAATAGCGGGGGTTGGATATCCCTCGTGAATTTCGCAGGCATCAACTGCGAAGACTAAACACTCCTCGAGACCGATAGCGAACAAGTAGCGTGAGCGAACGCTGAAAAGCACCCCGAAAAGGGCGGTGCAATAGGGCTTGAAATCAGTTGGCGATAGAGCGACGTGGCATACAAGGTCACTCGACGAAAGAACTGGGAGCGATCCCGTAGTATGACTCGAGTGAAGCCGATGTTACGTCGTGCGTTTTGAAAAACGAACCATGGAGTGCATCTGACTGGCGAGTCTAAGGGGTGAACCCCCGGAGGCATAGGGAAACCGATACGGCCGCAGTCTTTGACCAGGGCCACCGTCTTCAAGGGCGGGGAGCCAACCGGATGCGACCCGAAACCAAGTGATCTACGCCGGAGCAGGGCGAAGCGTGGCGAAAGCTGCGTGGAGGCCCGTTAGAGTTGGTGTCCTACAATACCCTCTCGTGACTCTGGTGTAGGGGTGAAAGGCCCATCGAACTTGGCAACAGCTGGTTCCAACCGAAACATGTCGAAGCATGACCTCTGATGAGATAGTCTGTGAGGTAGAGCGACCGATTGGGAATCCGGACTCCGAGAGGAGTTCGCTTCCCTGTCAAACTCCGAACTTACAGACGTCGTAGACTCAGGGAGTCCGGTGTGCGGGGTAAGCTTGTGCACCGTGAGGGAGACAACCCAGAGCCAGGTTAAGGACCCAAAGTGTGGATTAAGTGTGATTGAAGATTGTCTCGAGCCCTAAACAGCCGGGAGGTGAGCTTAGAAGCAGCTACCCTCTAAGAATAGCGTAACAGCTTACCGGCCGAGGTTCGAGGCGTCTAAAATGATCGGGACTCAAATCCACCTCCGAGACCTGGCGGCGTGTCTTATGACACGATTCCGTAGGTTGGCATACTGCATGGGTGGAAGCACGGGTGAGAACTCGTGTGGACCGTGCAGCAACGAAAATCATGGTCTCAGTAGCAGCGAGAGTCGGGTGTGAACCCCGACGGCCTTACGCGCAAGGGTTCCTCGGCACTGTCAATCAGCCGAGGGTTAGTCGATCCTAAGTCTATCCGTAATTCGAAATAGATGAAAGGGAAACTGGTTAATATTCCAGTACCTTCTTGCACCAAACGTCGACGCTTTAGGAAACACCGAGCGGGGCCTTCGCCCCGTCGAATCACCGAAATTCGTGGAAGCCGTAACGGCACGAAGCGAACGAATGGTGAGATAGGGAAACTCGGCGGTACCTAGAGCCCGTGAAAAGACAAGCAAGAAGCTCGTACCGAGATCCGACACAGGTGCGCTGGCAGAGCAAGCCAAGGCCTGTCGGGATCAACCGACGTTAGGGAATTCGGCAAGTTAGTCCCGTAAGTTCGCGATAAGGGATGCCTGCTCTTGACCGAGCAGGTCGCAGTGACTCGGACGCTCCGACTGTCTAGTAACAACATAGGTGACCGCAAATCCGCAAGGACTCGTACGGTCACTGAATCCTGCCCAGTGCGGGTATCTGAACACCCATTACAATGGGACGAAGGACCCGTCAACGGCGGGGGTAACTATGACCCTCTTAAGGTAGCGTAGTACCTTGCCGCTTCAGTAGCGGCTTGCATGAATGGATCAACGAGAGCGTCACTGTCCCAACGTTGGGCCCGGTGAACAGTACGTTCCAGTGCGGAGTCTGGAGACCCCCAAGGGGAAGCGAAGACCCTATAGAGCTTTACTGCAGGCTGTCGCTGAGACGTGGTCGCTAATGTGCAGCATAGGTAGGAGCCATTACACAGGTACCCGCGCCAGCGGGCCACCGAGGCAACATTGAAATACTACCCGTTAGTGACTGCGACTCTCACTCCTGGCGGAGGACACCGGTAGCCGGGCAGTTTGACTGGGGCGGTACGCGCTCGAAAAGATATCGAGCGCGCCCAAAGATTTCCTCACGCGAGTCGGGAACTCGTGGAAGAGCGCAAGAGCAAACGGAAGTCTGACAGTGACATTCCCAACGAGTGTCGCTGACGCGAAAGCGTGGTCTAGCGAACCTACGAGGTTCATTCATGGGACCCGTAGATGACAGAAAAGCTACCTTAGGGATAACAGAGTCGTCACCCGCAAGAGCACATATCGACCGGGTGGCTTGCTACCTCGATGTCGGTTCCCTCCATCCTGCCTGTGCAGAAGCAGGCAAGGGTGAGGTTGTTCGCCTATTAAAGGAGGTCGTGAGCTGGGTTTAGACCGTCGTGAGACAGGTCGGCTGCTATCTATTGGGGGTGTTAAGGAACTTGACGTGAACGTTCGTATAGTACGAGAGGAACTACGAATGGGTGCCACTGGTGTACCGGTTGTCCGAGAGGGCAGATGCCGGGCAGCTACGCACCACGGGGTAAGAGCTGAACGCATCTAAGCTCGAAACCCACACGGAAAAGAAGTTCCACTGAGGACACTCGTAGAAGACGAGTTCGATAGACTCGGGGTGTACGCAACGAGGCAACGAGTTGTTAAGCCCGCGAGCACTAACAGTCCAAGCCACATTCATACGCACTGAGACCCGAGAACGGGTCCAGGCGCAAACTGGATTGCACGAACACATTGGTAAGACGGCCCGTCCGATATTGGTATGACAACGGTTCGATTCCGTTGATCGGCATTAAGGCGGCCAGAGCGGTGAGGTTCCACCCGTACCCATCCCGAACACGGCAGTTAAGCTCACCTGCGTTCTGGTCAGTACTGGAGTGAGCGATCCTCTGGGAAATCCAGTTCGCCGCCCCCACTCATACAGAGCCC
>NZ_PSYY01000023.1:0-5378 GCF_003383025.1 Haloferax sp. Atlit-4N
CAGAGACGACAGCGAGGAACACAGTGTCGAGCTTCAATCCCACAAGGGTTCGTCTGAAACGTCGTCGTGGGCATCGGAGGGAGAACCCTCCGCTTTGCTTCAATCCCACAAGGGTTCGTCTGAAACGCGGTACTTTGCACAGTTGCACTGTCATACACGCCAGCTTCAATCCCACAAGGGTTCGTCTGAAACAAAGAGAAGTGGATGGCGTCGGCGGAAGTCAGGGAGCTTCAATCCCACAAGGGTTCGTCTGAAACGACGCGCACCGCAAGCTCGCTCGACGCGACGGATTGCTTCAATCCCACAAGGGTTCGTCTGAAACCATCAACAGGCGCGTCGACCGGCTGTGTGAAGCGGCAGGCTTCAATCCCACAAGGGTTCGTCTGAAACTGGGTAGGAACCCACCGTGATGGCGAGTGCAAAGCCGCTTCAATCCCACAAGGGTTCGTCTGAAACCGGACCGAAGCTCTAGTGATAAAAGTGGTGGGTGGCGCTTCAATCCCACAAGGGTTCGTCTGAAACAAACCCGGTTGGGGCGACGTGTGGCTCGACGGCGAGCTTCAATCCCACAAGGGTTCGTCTGAAACCCGTCTCGTTGTTGATCTCGGGCATCCGAATCCCGCCGCTTCAATCCCACAAGGGTTCGTCTGAAACCGAGTTCGTCGGCGAGCGCCGAGGCGTTCGTCGAGTCGCTTCAATCCCACAAGGGTTCGTCTGAAACACGGGCGGGTCCACGAGATAACCCCTCAGCCAGTGGCTTCAATCCCACAAGGGTTCGTCTGAAACTTTGCATCACCGTCCTCCCTCGGGTCGTCGACGAACTGCTTCAATCCCACAAGGGTTCGTCTGAAACCCCGTCCGAATTCACGGGTACAATAGCGTGTATCGCCTGAATTCAAAAGAGTGTTTCCGTCGACCCCCAATTCACCCGAAACCCCCGGGGGGTCGACGGAAATCAAGTAAACCGGCTACCTGGCTCATCTGCATCGCCGTACGTTGTGTGCTCGAATGCATGTGGATTATTGAATTCAAAGACGACAACCGAATCTGTTGGTTCAAGCTCAGATTCGATCTCGTTTTTCATGGCAGTAACTTGGCCTTCTGTGAGCTCACCAAAGAAGACTGAATACTGGAGATGCTCCAACCGTCGTCGGAGTAACTTACGGTAAATCCGGGTTCTCTTGGCAGGGACGTCGTAGACAACAATAACGTGCATCTTACCACCACTTTTCCGTCGCGTGATACGGCTCTCCAGTTAGGAGGTGTTTCTTCAGGCTGTACACGTCTGTCTGGATAAGCGTCTTGAAGCTCACTTTCCGTTTCAGGCGTGGATGTTCTACCGTCTGATCGAGGGCCCGTTCGAATTCTTCGAGCACTGTAAGTCGCCCTTGTTCAGTAAGCAGACAGCCAGCCAGCTCTGTTTCAAAGTCGTCCGTCGTAATCTGTTTTCGATTAACGAGACGGAAGACGAGACGATCTGCGAGAATCGGTTTGAATATATCCGCGATATCAAGTGAAAGTGTAAACCGTCGTTCCCCAGGTTCGTGGATGAATCCAACTGTAGGATCAAGTGCGGTCTTTCGAATCGCAGAGACACAGCTGGTGTACACCATCCCATTCAAAAACGAAATGAGTGCATTCGCTTCGTTACTCGGTGGGTTATACTCGCGCTTCGTCAATTCGAACGGATCTTCCAGAATTGTATCGAAGCATCCGTAATACCGTTTTCTGGCGTCTCCTTCGATTGCCCTCAGCTCATCGACACTCTCCGTGTTTGCAACTGTCTCTTTCAGCTCGAAGAGCGTCTCCACAGTAGAGTCAAAGTCTCCGCGTCTACCAGAGTAGTATTGGATATTGGCCCGCATATTGTGGATACTTGCTTCGATGATTCGGTGGCCAATACGGAGACGCCGTTCTGTATCGTCGTATGCGCGAACTTGCTCAACGACGGTGCTCCCCGAGAGCTGACTCCGCTTAGGGAGGTACGACCCTCGATAGTAGTCTTTCCAGCCGAAGATGTGAACGGGTACTCCGTGTTTATTCAGTAGACCAAGTGCGCGCGTGTTGAACGAGATTTGGCCGTGAAGATAGAGCGCATCAATTGACTCTACTGGGAGGTATTTGGTCTCTCCTTCCAGCGTATCGATACGTAGCGTTCCTTCTTTCCGTGATAGTTCGCCATCAGCGAAGATATGGTGTTTTGCTTTAGTCATGGGTTACATCCAACAGAGGTCTTGGTACAAACAGGTGCCACAGTACGATTTCTTCTCCAACTGGGGTGGAGTATCCCAGCTCACCACATCCAGTATTCCACGAATCGTCGATTCGACCTCTGCAGTCGCCGTCTCATCAAGTACGACTGGTTCTCGTTTTCGCTCGGTTGGATACGCTAACACACCATCCTTGTCAATGTCATATACCTCTCGGAGATACCACAAGTAGAAGAGTAACTGCATTCTCGCGGGTTTCTCCAAGGCTGATGAGGCCTTCACCTCCATCACGTCCCCCGAATCCAAGAGGTCTAGTTGAATTCGATTGCCGATCATAAATGACCGCCGAGAATTCCCATAGCTTGTCTCGTCGACGTGTGTCCCCCGTTGGATGTTCGTTGTTTCGCGGTCGATATCGATGCCGTTCGCCATAAACCAGAGTTCCCGCTTGCAGACGTGGTAGTACTGCACCATGAGCCCCGTAATCGGGACATTTGGGGACCTACTTGGATCGCGTTCGTCCTGGATGTACTCCTGGACGGTATCTGTCGAACTCATTTGGCACCTTGCTCAAGTTGAGTGTGTGTCATTGGCACACCAGATATTGTCACGTCAATTAATATTCGTTTCTCTGATGTGGATTCGCTACACCAACGGTAAACTCCTGCTCAGAACGTCGTAAACCTCCCCGCAACTGTATCTTCTTTTCCTCGAAGACCCCCTGTTTGTAGATTATACTCGAGGCTTTCGGTCCCTGTATAGCGGAATACTTGGACCCCATCTTCGTTCCGCTCTTTTCCATCGATTCGGCTCACATCCGGGAGTTGTTCGATCGAATTTAGAGGCAGACTCACTCGGATTCCTGCTGCCTGTTCTAATTTCTTGTATCCTGTCGATCTGTCTGTTGGATCGTACGACGTGAACAACTCGGTCAATTCATTCAGTTGCTCTATTTCAGCTTGTGTCGTTGCAACCAGTACGTCGACCGTTTGGTACCCTCCAATGAGCGATTCACGTGCGAGTTCCCCTGCCTTTGAGTCATCGATGAGCGTTCGGATCTTCGTCGATGAGAGTGATTTCTCACGAAGTGCTTCGAAGTACTCATTCACGGCGTGATGTGATATCTCCACGTCTGGGACCTCCTGTTCGTCGAACTGTGCTAGAACCGATGAAATGAGTTGGAGGTGAGTTTGAATCCCTGCATCAGTCGAACCACGCTCGTACACCCAGTGAGCGGGTGGTGACTTTGTTGGGTTTTCGGGCGTCTCTTCGTCTGGGTCCGCAAGTGTCCAGACAACCACCTGGCCTCCATTCCGTCCCCACTCGTACGAGCGATTACACCGACCTGCTGCTTGGACAATGCTGTCTAAGGGTGCGATGTCCCTGAATACCTGCTTGAAGCTGAGGTCGACCCCCGCTTCGATGGCTTGCGTTGAGACTAGCACAAATGGAATCCCACTTCCAGAAAGCGTATCAGAAATCTCGATGAGGAGTTGTCGGTCGAATGGGCGGTATCTCGAATTGAGCGTTGCAACTACGAGATCTGTGTGAGCTGGAAGTGAGAGTTCCCCGTCAACTCCTCGGAGGCCCGCTTTACGAAGTATCGCATCTACGATCGCTGAGACCTCGTTTTCTGGGTTGGTTGCATCAATGTTGTTTGTCTCCAGTACAGATTCAATGGCTTCGCCGAGGTGTGTAACTCCATCAGAGTCACACAGCTCCTGTGTGAGTGTCGATGAGCTGCTGATTGTATTACAGATAGCAAGTGTCGAACCACCTTCATCGGCTACGGTTGCCTCTACGACTCGTGCCGCTGCCGTCTCGTGGCTCAGATACTGTTTGTCCGATGAGAGCTGGAACGAGAGTGCAGACTCATCGATCAGGTAGCGAACCCGCTCTGCATTTTCAAAGTACGTCTCTTTTGCTGCCGGGTCCAGTTGAACAGGATAGTCTGGTCCAGCCTCGCACCGGAGGCACCCTGCCGTGTTGTGTTTTTTTCCTGCTTCAAGGATCGATGTGGTTTCGACATCCCGGAGGAGCGTTGGCTGGGTGGCAGTCATTGCGATTACACGCGTCTGGTACTCTGTGGTTAGCAATTCGATGAGCCTCGTGATTCCATCCCACCACTCTTTGGGGAGTGCCTGTGGCTCGTCGAGAATCACTAACCCGTCGTCAAGTGCTGAGAGCTTCAGCCCCTGTCGATTCGATGGCCCCGCGAGGCTTTCGAAGAGCTGTACAAACGTCGTCAGGATCGTCCCATCGCGCCAGGCTTCCCCAAGGGTACGAGCATGCTCTTCTTGATCTGTTGATGCGACGTCCTCAGCTCCTCGTTCACTGTGATAGACGACTGTTTCGCTCAGATAGTGGTGGACGGTCAATGCAGACTTCGTTGGATCAGCACCCCACAGCTCGGGCTTCTCGAAAATTGAGCGTGTCTGTTCGATAATACTCGTATACGGGAGGGCATATACGATCGGCCGAGTTGGCCCATCGTCTGATTCGAGCATCTCGCGCGCTTCGAATGCAGCTGACAGGCCAGTAAACGTCTTTCCGAGCCCAGTCGGGAGTGTGAGTGTTGCAATTGGTGGGGTTTGAGCATCTCCCCCAAGCCACTCGTGGACGCCGCTGATTGCTTGTCGTCGAGCGCGTTCACGCTCATCATTCAATGCCCGTTCAAGCTCATCTTCCGGTGGCTCTGCCCGCAGATCAGCAATGTACTCCTCGAGCGTCTCTCTGTCCAACGTCTCTAAATCAAAGACGTGTGATTCGGGGACTGCCATGGCGTGGCTCTTGTCCGCGAGCGTAATCGCCGCCCAGTAGTGGAGCGTCCGGTCATACAGCTTTCGAGGCAGCTTGTCCGAATTCGCTTTGGCACCGGTCAATTCCTGTCGCGCGCTCACTTCGTGTAACTCTCCGACTACCGCTCCCGACTGCACCCACTCTGTAAATTCGACCCACGTGCTGTCTGTCTCCCCACTTAGTTGGAGTAGCTTAGTCGCCTCGCGTGGCCATTGTTCGCTGATTGCTTCGACTTGGGCGGTGAGAACCGAATTCGACGTCTTGTATGCATCTGCGAGTGACTCGGCAGTATACTGCGCAGCATTCGGAAGTGCTTGGTGGTGTCGAGCAACTGCTAACGTCGCTGCTAGTTGATTTTGTATTGGTGCG
>NZ_PSYY01000024.1:0-5121 GCF_003383025.1 Haloferax sp. Atlit-4N
ACCCCGACCGCCATCTCTTCGCCCGTCGGGGACCATGAGGCGAACGTGACGTTGCCGCCGGTGAACGTAATCTGTTCTGGCCATGTACCGGGATCGGCGACCCTCCAGATCTCGTGGGTCCCTGTGAGATCACATTTGAAATAAAGCGCATCGTCCGGGCCGTACTGTGCACCAGTGATGACCCGGACACGAAGATGTCGGTCAATTGAATACGTGTCCATATAGCTCTGGATAGTGTCACGCAATATAAATTCTTTCTTCATGAGGCTATCGTGGAATTAGAAACAAAGCATTCGTCTTCACTTTATACCCCCTCGTCGGTTGCATCGCAGTAGTGAGTTGCTCCTGTAGTTACTACAACGAAGCCAAAGACGGAACCTATTGCTGCATTCCACGCGTACGCGACACATCTGAGTTCGTGTTCGTAACAAATGCGACACGCTGTCGGTGCGCCGTCCGACTGACGGCGACACCGTCAGTAGCGCCCTCGCGGAGTTTCTGGCCGCGTCGATAGCTTCAACTTCGAAGTCAAGGCGCTCTACGCTGACAGTGAATTCTACGATGGCAAGTATCTCACATTGATGCGGGTGCACAAATCCGATGTTTAATCAGCGGTCTCACGTCCTCTTCCCACAGCTTCTCGCGTAAATCCATCCAGTCGTAACCTTTGTCAGCGGCGAGGCTGTGTGTCGCGCGTTTTCTCGGTCGTACAATGAATGTCGAGAACAGCTTTCGTTTGAGTATCGACGAGAGCCGTCGATTTGAGCGTCTAAACGCGGTGATTCGTGCGACGGAAGTAGTGCTTAGTAGTGTTTTCACGGTCGAAAAAGGTAGCGTCAATGGCGGCGTGACCTGAGAAATCGTGCAGCTACGCCAACAGGTTTAGCAGCACTCGCCAAACCTTCTTCTGAACCTATCAAACGCCTCAACTAGCGTCGAGTGATTAGGGAAATCACCCTCTTCAAGGTCGATATCTCCACAAATATGCGGCATTTTGCTCAGCAGATACAATACGTTGCGGTACAACTCATCGAGGTAAATCCACAGACAGTGCAGCGATACAAGGGCGTAATCGGTGATCCGCACCCCCTTCGGGGGCGGCGACTTCGCCTCGGAGTCCTCAACTGAGTTCTGGGTTGGGGTGGACGACCGCACTAAATAACTCGAGGGCCTACGCGTGGTTATCTCTTCATGGTATGAACATAACATCAGTATCTAATAGAGATTACACACTTAATCTTGTAATGGGGTTGGTCTTACCGGAACGTGATGAAAGCGTCAGCAGCAGAAACTCTCAACGCGTGTGACCTACACAGTCTCGCTAGCGATAAGGGTTAGATTGAGGTAATACGAACTATCGGTGAAAAGCGCAAGACCCAGTGATATATCAGATCTTCCGATTCGCTGACCACGCGCAAAACACCTGTAGGTTGGACTCGATACCATCAAAAGCCGATGTATAAGGCTACTGTTCGTCGACTAAGCACCCACGCGGCGACGACGTGCATGGTGGACGTGGTACTGAGACTTCGAAAATTCGTTGTAAAATGGTCGTTCAGAACATCAAGCGTGCTGTAACATAGCTAAATCAACTGCAGCATGGCAATTCACTAGCCCCTGGGAGCTAAGGCAGCAGCGACCCAGGATATGCTTTCACTATAATATTCACGGACATAACGGCACAAGATATAAACGTTAATGTGAAATTCTTAATATGTGGTACGAAAACACCATAGATTCACTAGGCGAAACGCGATCAAAACAATCGGACTTGCCGGGCTTACACTTAGCGGGGCAAGGGTTGGATCTGCTATGGAGTCTGGGAAGAAAAAGCACGTCTCGAAAGGCCTTGCTAAGAAGGCGGCGCGGCAGCGGCTCGCATTGTCTGCTCAATCTCCCAAATACGCGAGTTGGATCGATGCTGATCTCGGCAAGCCAACGACGTTCTACCTGAAGAACAAAGACAAGGGGCCGAACTACCTGCGTAGTTCCTATGTCTTTCCTGTGTTGAACGGGTCAACGCATATTGGGTATATCACGACATCCGCGCAACGTGACCGACCAGCCATCATTGAGCAATCTACTGCCCCACACCCGCTATCGAAACTCTCTGAAGTTCGTGAGTTCCGCAAGCAGCGTGGTGACCGTGATACTGGTCGCCTGATTCATCATACTGGTACGAAGTACGGTCTCGAGATGCAAGATGGTGCCGTTGTAAACCTACGAGATGGGCAGAAACAGACGGTTGGCAAGGGAACAACTACGGACGCGCTCGCAGCGGATTCAGGGCAGACAAAACGCATCTGGGACGCTGTCGAATCCAGCAATGAATCCCTAAGTACAACAGATTCCACTACCATCCAGCCGACTGCAACTGGCTGGAGTGGCTCGAAGAGTATGGCGTCTGATGTCCCTGCGTATGACCAGACGCTAGAAGACGGTGAACCTCGAGGCGACCCCGGCGGTGGCAGTAGTTCTGGCTATGTTGGGAGCGACCCGGACCCGTGGGGTTACTGGGACGGGTGCTCCCCGATTGCCGCTGCGATGGTTCTCAACTACCACGAAGGGTACTCCCAGAACGGCAGCTACGAAGCGGCCGAAGCAATGATCGACGAACTTCATGATGAGTTCGGTACGTTCGAGACTGACCCCTTCGATGGCGCAACACCACCTGGGTTCATCGATGATGGGATCCGGTCCTACAGCGGTGGAGACAATGATTACGGCTCCAAGTCGATTGCTGTCACGCTTGATCGTGTGTTCGCTGAGGGCGAAATCGACAACGATCGGCCATTCGTCCTCAATATGACCAGCGGTGACACAGCAAGCGGTCGCGACCAACCCTACAATGAACATAGTGTCGCGGGAATCGGGTACGATGCCTCCAAGGATACTCTCGAGCTCTATGATACATGGGGGTACAACTCCCACGACCTCAGCTGGGGTGCATGGCTCGCAGCTACTGTCACGAAGGTTTTTGTCAAGTAGAGAGTTGGGACGACTCACCTCATAGCCCAAAAAACATTTATTGAATAGACCTGAATTATTAGATAATTCATATGAGTGTTGAGTCTCGATATCACGAGTATGGCAGAGCTGTGGAGGCCCTCCTCTCCGCAGCAATCCTGGCAATGGGGATCTCGTTCGTTGCACTCGGTCCAGATATCCCATGGCCACCGATTATCGAACTGGCAGGGACAGGGATTTGGACGTTGGCTCTCCCAATAGGTCTCTTGGCAATTCTAGTGGTATCTAGGCTTGCAACTACTGACAGATCAAACTGGTATACTCAGGCGATTTTCATCGTCTCAGTAGTCACGATTCTTGCCAGTACCTACGCTGTCATTGGCCCGTACATTGATCGTGCCAATCCGCTTCTTAGTGTGTTTCCAGCGTCGGTTCTCGGGGTCATACTAGCGAGTGCCATAGTGATTGATAGTCTTAGTCGGTTTGCCGAAGTTGGCTCATTCTAAACAAAAACGAACAGCGGTCTTTACCACGAATCTCTCAGTCGAGTCGGGCGCTGCTGGGACGTTCACTTGTCGGTACAGCCGACGCTGGCGGATCAAGAACGGAGTAAAAGAGCATCAAGCATGATTTCCTCGCGAAGACTTCCTCGAAGGATTATCGAGTTCGATTATTCTACTTCGTGTTCGTAGTGCTTCTCTATAGCATCTGGCGGCTCACTGACTTTCTGTTGAAAGCTGGGACTGGTGATGAGATGAACTATGCTCCTATTTTGACTGCTGGAGAGTGTGTCGAGTTGGTCTCTTCGGCGCTGCTTCCGCCAGACTAAGTGAACGAACACTCCAGCTTGCCCCCTCGTGAGCGGTGGCACTATTTCTGGGCAGAATGCTTCGGATGATTTCTGACAATCACAGAGGATTAACTGGATTGGACAAGTTTTCTAGCGTATTTTCCCGTAATCTAGACTAACTCAGTAGAAAATCAACGCTAATATTGCCCATCCTCCGAAACTGCGGGGTCGGCCCTTACAAGAATTTTGTATAGCGAAATGCAATATACTACACTATCGGCAATCTACTGCTCAATTTTACTAATCGGCGTTGTGTATAATCCACTCCTACACAAGCCGAAGTATTAACTATCTAGTAGAATATCAGAGGATAGTGAAAATCATCGATTCAAAATCACCCCAACACACGGCGAGTGGGTTACTCCCCGGTGAGAAGGCGTGAATCAGCAGTCCGACTCCCAGGGTTTGAGCGCTGAAGAGACGGCTTCAGAACAAAAGTCGAGAGAACGCCGCTACAAGTGGTCCCAGATGAGCCTCGACGAACTCATAGACGTCTACTGGCAAGACATCGCACCGAAGCGCTATCGTGGTGGGTTCGACGAAGACCGTGACGTTCCAACCTACGACTGGCTCACCGAACACGGATACAGTGGTATCGCGTACGCGTTACGCGAGCATCACGACCTGACGCCGAAGCAGTTCTTCGTCGACGTCGTCGGCCTGGAAGACGAGGGGTCTGACGAGTGGGAGTGGGACGTCAACCACGAGCCTACTGTCAACGCTCTAGAAGTGTACCTCAACTCGATACGAACTCGTGGTGGACGGGCAGAGAGTACCGTCGAGACCCACCGGACGAGGTTAGCGAAGTGGGTTCGGACGTACCGGGAGCTACACGCGTCAGATGCGTTGATCGAACCGCTGTCTGAGTTAGACCAGCAGCCGCGAGAGATAGAACGCTGTCTCGCTGTTCTCGACGTCTTTGACGAGGAGCTATCGACGGATCGGTCGAAGCTCGAATATCTGCACGTTGCCAGAGCGTGGTACGCGTTCGTGAAGCGCCGGAAGTACGCTAAGTACAATCCGCTTTCGGAGGCTGGCGAAGAGTTCGGCTGGGAAGCTACCGAGCCGGACCCACAGGCATTGTCGGCGTCGCAGGTGCGCCGAATCTACGGAGAGGTCGACTCGCCCGAAGCGGAGTTGCTCGTCGTTGCGCTCGCTGGGTGGGGGTTACGGCCTTCGGAAGTCGCTGCGTTGCACGTCGACCAGGTGGTCTTGAATGCTGAGGACCCGCATTTGTCGTTCGGCGATGGCGAGCGAAAGAACGGCCCTGGTGAGGTGACGCTGTTGTATGGCGTCGATGTCGT
>NZ_PSYY01000025.1:0-4693 GCF_003383025.1 Haloferax sp. Atlit-4N
ATAGGAGTAACGGCTGATTGGCACAGCCAGTAGTTGTCCACATCGGGGGGCTACGAACCTTAAACATCCCAATCCAGCGGTGCGGTGCCGTGGGAATCCACGCCCTTCTGGGCGGGGAGGATGTCAATCGGAGGGTGCTGTTGCTGTGTCCCTCGCCGACAATCGGGGAATTAACACACCTCCCCCCTCGCCGCCACTACGGAATGGGCTTTGATCCCCACTGCCGCACACGGCTCGCCCGGATCAAACTAGATACGGACCTTGTGGCGAAGTCACTATTGAGGTACTGTCCTGTAAACGGATAAGTAATCCAGGTGGAAACACCGGGGTGTGTGATAAGAAGCGGAGTGACACCCCCCACAATTTCCGGAGTAAGACCGGTTTAGAGGATTTGAGATAGCTAAATTGTGGGGATGGCGCTCTCGCAAAGACCTCCGGAAATATGGGTGGCAAATTGACAGACAGATCGATGTCTGACGTATGTCTGACCAACGCGTCCGTTGTTTCCGAAGCTTCCGTAGTAAATTGGGTTTTTAAGTAGACACCCCCCATCATTTCCGATGAAGTCCCCGGTGAACCCCCCACCCTCAAGGAGCGAACCGTCTCAGCGGTGAGCGAGTAGGGTGGGGTAGTTCACAGTCTGTTCTCGAGGTCAGCAACGACCTGTTCCATACGTCCATCAGTCTGGAGATGAGTCACGGCGGCTTGAGCATCAATCGCAACAGAGTACTCTTTGAAACGGCCTTCCTGTCGCCCGGTATTCCGAGTCCGTTCATCAAGGAGCGTCTGCATAGACAGATCACCAAGGTGATCACGAAGCCGACGTTGGCTTACTGGCTCTGCATCGGCAAGTGATGCGTACTGCTTGTACCTCGAATAGACATCCTTGTTTCGTGCTGGAGTTTCGTCACCAAGATGCAACGAGAGTGTCGATGCCAGAACTAACTTTCCTTGTGTCGTCAGCTTCGACACACTCGTTGTGATGAGGTCCTGTTCGAGCTCATCACGAGCACGTTGGACGTGTTGTTCCGTTACTTCAGCCGCATCTTTTTTCTTTGCGATGTTCCCTGCTTCTCGGAGGAGCATCAACGCCTGACGAGCATCACCAATATCTTGGGCAGCAAACGCAGCACAAAGTGGGATCACCCCATCAGTAAGAACGTCGTCCTGGAACGCCTCATCAGCACGTGCATAAAGGATTTCACGGAGTTGATTGGCGTCGTACGGAGGGAACAGAAGCTCCTGCTGAGCGAGGCTCGATTTTACCTTCTGTCGAAGGTTGTCTTTGAACTTCAGATCATTTGAGATGCCGATAACTGTTACACGGACGTTTTCAATCCGTCCGTTTGCCCGTGCTCGAGGAAGCTCATAGAGGAGTTTATCGTCAGCTTGGAGATTATCAACCTCGTCAAGAACAATCACGACGTGCCCGCCAAGTGCATCCAATTCACGGTACATCATCTGGTACATATCCTCGGCAGGATATCCAGTTGGTCGGATGTGGTTCTCGGGGCCCCGAAGTGAGTTGATAATTGACGCCGCGAGTTGGTAGGAGGTGTTTACGTTCTCGCAGAGAACCCAAACGGTTGTGAGTTCCATATCACGGTACTCTTTGACGTCAGCTTTGAGGTGCGAAAGCAGATACTTCGTCGAAACCGTTTTTCCGACGCCAGTCTTCCCGTACAGAAGAATTGACTTCGTCGGTTGTCCATCCATAATCGGCTGGAGGGCGTTCTTATACTCCTGAAGCTCGTGGCTCCGCCCGAGGATATTCTCGGGGACGTACTCCTCGGAAAGGACGTGGGGATCATCGAAGATCCCCGTTGAGGGTGTGAAGATCGGCATCTATTGACGCGATGTGTCGGATGGGATATAAAACCATGCCTTCCGGAGCTTCCGGAGCTTCCGAAGCTCTCGGTTAGTATAAATAGTTTAAGTAAACCCCCTCCCCCCACTATTTCCGAAGCAACGAGTCGAACAAGTGGAACGCTCTCACGTTCGATCTAGAATAGAGATAGATTTATATCATATGCTGTTATACCAAACCCGTAGTACAGGTAAATAAGATTGTAGTTGGTTGAGGCTAGTAATGCACCATCGTGTCTCACAATGACCACTGTACTCTTGAGTATTAGCTTCGGAAATGGTGGGGGGAGGGTGTTATATAAAGAACGAGAACTCCGGAAACAGCGGTGTGGTTTTTCTGATTAGTCTCGTACGGATGGTAGCGAAGAAGCCGTGAACAGTTGACGTCTGGCGACAGTACCACAACACGATCGTCGGTACAGCATCTCGTCACTACGTCTTCGATCGTGTTGACTTCTGACGAACCACCTTATCGTCAAAAGTGTTCAGTTATCGCCAGTTGAGTATCGAGCGAGGCTAGTCGCCTCAGGTTGGCGGAATTTCGAGGGGAGATATTCTTGCAGCGCGTCACTACGTTTTTCATCTAAATATAGAAACGACATGGGAGCCGAGAATTCTTCGAAGACGTCATCGGGATCAATTGGATTCTCGAATCGGTACGCTTCGTCAACCTGAATTGCGTATCCCGTCTCCGCACCCTCAAAATACTCCATGAATCGGTCTTGGTCGATTCCAGCTGTATCGTTGTACAGGTCCCAGAGCTCTTGAGGATCGGCTTCGACTGTGCGGTCAGTTGAGAAGCCACCAACGATCTTCTTAACTGGTGCAGAAGAATACAGAAAGACAAAATCGATATCCTGAGCACTCCGAAAACTCGTTCGGCGGAACTCATAGCGCTTCTCGCCAGACAAGATCTTCTCTGCGAATTCTGGCTTAATCGCGAGCAAAGCGTCCATCTATCTCTCCTCTCTGTTTCACCATATTATAGTCTTGGTTGCTAATCTCCGTTATTGTCTGGAGTGGGCCGGTTAGTACACCGTCCGAGCGAAGCTTGCTGTAGCTGACTGGATTTGGCAGATCAAAATGCCATGAAAAGAGAAGGACTGTCGTTGGCTTCTCTGCAAACTCCTCCAGCTCAGCGTCCTCGTATACGGATCGTTTCCCAACAACTCGTTTAATCTCTGCTGCGTCAGTAAGGTGATAGTGAACTTGCTCACACACTCCAATTGAGGTCACAGCTTTGTCGTCATGAGAACGGTAGAACAAGAGTAAGTCGCCTTCATTAACCAGCGTTGTGTTTGAATGTGTGAGATATGCTTTCTTTATCGCATTCCCTTCACTACTGAAGTCGTCTCCTACAGTATCGATCGATCGTCGATACTGGTACGATGTGAATAGCTTCTGATGATAACGTGGTTGGATTGGAATCAGGAATTTCGAGACTGACTGCCCATCGTAGAACGACGGATAAAACTCGTGCGCCAGATCTACAGGATCAAGATCTGCCTCTGGTGTTGGTGTTAGGTGTTTTAAAAAGATAGCCTCTCCATCGGACTCCTGTGAGACTTGATTGAATCCGTATTGGCTAATTAGTCTCACTAAATGATCTTGTCCGTCCTCGTTGACGTAATGTGTGAGATATATTTCGTTTATTTTGTGATCAATTGCTTCAGAAACAGCGATGTAGATCAGTAACTCGCCTAGTTTCGACCCTTGTCTTGCGCTACCAACCTTCATTGTCGATATCTTAAGGCGTTTACTCCGCTCTATTGTGGGGTATTCTCCGATTTCTTCTGTTTCGTTGTGTTTGATGACTAGTATTGCTCCTAATGACCCGTCGTCACACCAGTTCACCCACGTTTTGCGATCAGCGTGTTCATTTGCCCAATCCACAAACCCCTCATATTCTTGCTTCAGCGAGTCAAATATCTCGTCGTCAAGATCTAACTCTCCTAGCGTTGTCGCTTCAATGGACTTTGGTCCAATTTGGAGTTGTGTCTCTTTCTTGAAGAAGTCCTCTCCCTCTTCGATTGAAAAAACACGATCACTAACTCCGAGTGTTGCAGCGTTGGTGTGGATTCCAGAGTCTTCTGTGATCAAGAAATCGACATCATCGTTATACACAGCATATAACAACATGTTGTCAACTCTTCCGTTCCCACTATCAGCTGGGACTGTCTCTCGAAATTCCGAATCAGGAGACGGGTACTCCGGATATTCTAATTCACGGTACGTCTCAAGCTTAGATGTCGACGTCTCTCGGCGCTTCTTGTTGGGATCATTTCTAATTTCATTCGCTGAAAGTGGATGAATTAGCTTAATGTGCCCCTGTTCATTAAGTGCCCGCTCAAGTTTCTGTAGAGAAATTGGAACTTTCTTATCATCTTCTCGATGAATGAATATATTTGTGTCAATGAGTACTTCCATGATTAGTTATTTGCTTGTCAATGAGTTATATGTCAGGTGGCATTAACTGATCGGAGGCGAATCAATCATGCCTCTATTACTTCAACAGTATACTGTTGTTTCTGACAACAGCGTTAGAATTGGTAGCTGGATGCATTAGTATAACTGGGAACGCTGACTATCCTTTAATCCCACAAGGGATCGTCTGAAACGTGCGGGTCGCTACGACTCGGAGAGAGCGGATCGGTCGCTTCAATCCCACAAGGGTTCGTCTGAAACAGGAAACGCTGGAGCGCGTGGAGTGGATGGACGATGAGCTTTAATCCCACAAGGGTTCGTCTGAAACAGTCCTCAGAGACGACATCGAAGAACACGGTGTCGAGCTTCAATCCCACAAGGGTTCGTCTGAAACGTCGTCGTG
>NZ_PSYY01000026.1:0-4298 GCF_003383025.1 Haloferax sp. Atlit-4N
GCTGATGTTCCACGCGTAGTTGAACGAGGTTTCGTTGACCGTCTGCGCCGACGAGTTGGTGTAGACCGACTCCATGTCGGCGACCTTGTCGCCAGTGTCGGGGTCGAGGACTTCGAGCTTCGCCTTGCCGTCCAGAGCGGTGTCGAAGCTGGCCTCAACGTAGGAGTAGTTCGAGGCGTTGGCCTCGAAGCCAGCCACCGTGTGGCCGTCAGTCCAGTCGGAGGTCGTCGTCGAGTCTGCGTCGTTTGTGGTGTCGATACTCGGCGTGGCCGCGAACGCCCCGCCCGCGAAGACGGACATGACGAGCGCCAGCGCCGCGAAGATGCTAAGCGATTTCTTGAATCTCATGTGGTTGGTTGAAGAATAGTAGTTGGCAGCCGATGCTCGGAGTTCGACGCCGCCCCGGCGGCGGGACGCCTCCTCCCTGATACCTGATGGTCTCTGTGTCTGGTTTCATCGGAGAATCACGTGCTGTTCTGTGGCGCTATGCCGACGCTGAGTCCGTCGCTGTCGTGTTCCAGAGCGTCGTCGAGATGTCCGGACCGTATCGCTCGCGCATCGCCTCTTGTTGGGCGAGCGTCACCGGCTGGTTGTCTCGGACTGACTGCTCGTAGATGCGTTCGAGTTGGTTCGTCGCGTCCGCGGCCGCGAACCCGGTCAGGTTGACTGAGTGGTCGACCGTCCGGTTCGTCGAGCGCACCACGGTCGTCGTCGCGAGGCGGTCACCGTCGACGAGGCCGATGAGGTACCGCGTTTCGGTCTCACCGTTCACCGTGAAGTTGACCTGCACAGTGTCGGTTTCTGTGAGGTTCACGTTCGAGTCCGCCGACTGCGTGTTCATCCACGCCGTGAACTCGTCCGAGCGGCTGTTGTAGTAGTCCTCTGCCGATGTGGCGGCCTTCGCCGCCGTCACGTCACGCTGTGCGAGGCCGAGTCGGACCAGTATCTCGTGGATGATGCGGTCGACTTTCCCACGTTGGCCGGCCACCTGCGCGCTCAACAGGTCGGTCACGAGCGATTTGTTTGCTTGCGTCGGCCGGAGGGCTTCGACGAGGGTCTGCTGGTCAGTGACCGTCGTCGTGGTCGTGGTCGTTGTCTCTTCGATGATAGTCGTTCCACCGGCCGAGACCCCCTCGGCGTGGATTGCGACCGACGATGGTGCGTCAGTCTTCGAGACGGTGATGCGTGTGCGGTACTCGGAGTACCCCGACGTCACGTTGTACGTGTCGAACGTCGTCGTGTTCCGCGTCACCGACCCTGCGTACTTCCACGACGACGCAGAGCTATCGTAGCCTTCGACGGTTGCGTTGAGCGATGCGTTCTCCAACGTGGCCGCGAGGTACAACGAGGTCGCGTTCTCAACTGGGTGCGGTTGTGACAGATACGACGCACCAGTCACCGACTCGATTCCCTCGGCGTGGAGCGCCGCTGACGGGCTCCCCCCGGTGCCGTTGAACGTGACGTTCGTTCGCCACGTGGTTGCTGACGAGTCTGAGATGTCGAGGTAGTGCTTCCCACCGGTCGTGTAGGTCGTCGAGTTGACGACGCTCCAACTGCCTGCCGAGCTGTCCCACGCTTGCCATTCGACGGTTGCCTCAGCGTCCGATAGTGAAAGGTCAACCCACCCACGTGGCTGCGAAAGGTCTGCCGTGTGGTTTCCAGAGAGGTACTGGGCAGTGCCACCGGAACCGGTTCCGAACGACACGCCATCGAGATACTGCTGACCGCCGCGGCCACCAATCTCCACCATGTCAAGCCCGCTCGCACTCGATTGGAATGAGAGCCCGCTGTCTTGCACGACCGTGTCTCCGGAGCTGACCTCGACGACTCGAATGGCATAGGTGTTCGCCGAGTAGTCGATGTCTTCGACGATGATTTTTATCCAGTTCCCATTCGGGCTGTATCCGCTCGACACGGCCGACCCACCGTCGTAGTAGACAAAGTCGTCGCTCGACGTGATTTCGTAACGGATGATGTCAGTGTCGCTCAAGCGGGCGCGCGACCAGTACGTATCTCCCGGCGACGGGACTTTCCGATAACTGACCCACGTCGTGGGCGTCGCTTCAGCAAACGTCGCTTTGAGGTTCGTCGTCGACGAGGTCTCTGCCGCGTACGACCCCTGTACGACTTCGGTACTGGTGATAGACCACGAGTTGTCCCACTCGGAGAAGTCCTGGTCCTCGAAGTCGTCAGCGAATGCTTCGCCACCGAAGTTCGCTTCGACGGATGCCGACTCTCCCGAGCCGACGATTTCCGCGCTTGTGAGCGTCCCGTCTTGGAAGTCCGTGTCTGTAGTGTGCGTGATAGCTGGTGCGAACTCTATGGTTGCATCATCGCCCGACCCCGCGACTTGGAGCCCTGAAAGCGTCCCCGACGAGAACTCGCTGTCCGTCGAATGGATAGACGATGTGACCGCGCCCACGCTCGACGTGACGAGCAAGAGCGCGACCACCAGACAGATGCCACGACTGACGTTCACGCTCATGCTGATGCCTCCACAAGTGTCGTCTCAGCGTCTGAACCGTACTTCCCGACCATCCGAACAAGATATTCACGCGACGCGCTCACGTCCGCCGAGACGTACTCTCGATAATATTCAACGAGGTCGTCCCGAGCCATCGCGACCGCACCGTCTCGAAGTGTGAGTGTGTCGTCGACGCTGTAGGTCATCGAGTCCACCGTTTCTATCGTCCCATCGGCGTGTTGGACGTGATACACATCGCCGTCTTCGACGGTCCGAACGACGGTTTCGCGCCGTGTCGTGTCTTGGATGCGGGTTTTCGTGTACCGGCCGCCATCGACCTCGGCGATGAGATACTTCGTCGCCTCTTCGCCATCAAGCTCGAACGTGATTTCAAGCACGGACCGCTGTGGGTCCGCGCTCACACGTCCGTTCACGTACGCCAGCCAGTCGGCCTCGCGAGCGTTGTAGAACGCCTGTATCTCGTTGAGTTGTGTGGCGGGCGATGCGTCGTCGAACATCGAACCTACTTTCGCCATCGTCCCGTCCACCTTCCCGTCGGCGAGTGCCGCGACTTGCCTGACCGTTGAGAGTTCGTCGCCCGCCGAGAGTCCGAGTAGCCGGTCGAGAAACGATAACCCCCCGTCATCTGTCTGTGCCCCTACTGTTTGAGCGGCCACCGACCCGGCGAGAACCCCGCCGGCAGCCCTGATGAAGTCTCTGCGTGTGTGCATGGTTGCGTCCGTCTCAGTTAGAAGTCGACATCCAGGTCATCGAGCGACACGCCCTCCCCCGGCCCGTAGAGGAGCGGATAGACGTAGCGCCGAAGCCCGGCCTCATATGAAAACGACCCGACGGTGTCGAGCCACCAGTCGGTTCGGCCGTCCGCGCCGGTCATGACCCACGGTTGGGTGACCGACGGGAGGTGAACCGCCTCGTCCCACCCGTTGTCGAGCCACGCCTGTAGCTCTGCATCTGAGAGGTGCTCAAGGTCGACGTCGACGCCCTCCTCTGTGGTGAGAAAATAGTGATGCCACGGGTTGACCACGTGGAACGTCGGGTGAACCGCGCCCTCGGTATCTCCGAGGACCGTCGGCGGCGATGGGTTCCATCCCCGAAGCCAATGGTACGCTGAGAATGCCACGTCGAGTATCTCGTCGCGGTCCTCGTTGATGCGGACGTAGATGGGTTCGTGGTCGCCCCAATGGCTGTCGTATCCGAGCGCAACGCCCTCTTGGAACGGGTATGACGCCCAATAGACGAGGACTGTGTCGTTGAACTCGGTCGACCGGGCCACGAACGAGTAGAGCGCCGTCGGCGTGTTCGTGCCGAGGTCTCGAACCACCAACCGCGGCTTGTAGCGGTTCAACAGGTCCGGTTCGTACGTCCGCGTCACGTGTTCTGGCGTTGCGTCGTCGATGGCATTCGCGGCCGCAGCACCCACCGAGAATACGCCACCAACGAGCGCTCCGGTTGCGAGCGCCTTCCCGCTCGTCCGAAGGTACTCTCGGCGCGTCGGCATCAGGCCGCCGCCCCCGTCAGTTCAATCCAGAGACGCACGGCCGACGACCCCGAGTAGCCCTTGTTGGCGAGGTCGCGCGCCCGAGCTGCGTCGGTCCGCGCGTCTTCCTGAGTCGCATCGCGCTCGACGAGTCGCGTCGCGTTGTACGCGTCGACCATCCCGTTTCCGACCTCGGTCGTGCCGGCGTTCGGCATCGGCGCGGCCGAGTCCAAGAGCGCCGCGCGAAGTGCCTCGTGGTCACCTGCGAGCGACGGGTTCGCTTCGAGCGTGAGCGCCGCCACGCCAGAGACGACCGGCGTCGCCATGCTCGTCCCC
>NZ_PSYY01000027.1:0-3739 GCF_003383025.1 Haloferax sp. Atlit-4N
CAGTCGGGCGGCCGCGTTCTCCAGCGCCTTCGACCGGCTCATGGAGTACCGCGCCGCGTATGTTTCGACGTGCGTACTGCCGTCGCCGCTCGTCGTGTGCTTGTCCTTCTTTTCAGTCCACTGGATTTCGGTGTCTTGGGCCTTCGCGAGTTGCTGGATACGAGCGACGAGTTCGGGGACCTGTCCCGACCCTTCAAGCGTCTTGTTCAGCGCCTGTTCGATGCGGTCCTCGGCGGTCGCGTCGGTGGTTCGGACGCCCGCGAGGCGAAGGATGAGGTGCGGCGTCAGCGTGTCGATGCCAAGCGTGAATTCCCGGAAGTTGGCCGGTAGTTGCTCGGGGATACCCGGCGTCGACGGGACGAACACTTCGGCGTCGAACGCCCGCGGCTCTTGCCCGAGTCGGTCGAGGTTCTTCAGGATGCCGGGGTCGTCGTTCGGGATGGAAATCATCGGCGTCTCCATCCGCCCGTCGTCGAACACGGAGATGTACTTGTAGCCGTGCTGTCGCCACAGGTTCATCCCGATGTTCGTCAGCGTCGAGTCCTTGCCCGACCGCGGGAGCGCGATACAGAGGATGTGGTCGCACGACTCGTGGGGGATTTCGCGCGCCGCGTCCTCGGGGTCGAGTTTCGTCCCCTTGGGGAGTCGGCGACGACCGACCGGGGTGGGGTTGTCCGCCCGCGTCACGCCCGCCACGTCGAGTTGTTCGAGCGTGATGGGCGCGTACGGCGTCATCTCCGAGACGGCCGAGTAGTAGTCGAGCGTGCGAGCGATGTAGAGGAGCGTCGTGTACTCCTGTTCGACGCTCGGGAGGCGACCACCACGGTCGTGCATCCGCTGTTGACGACGGAATCGCGACCGGACCTCGGCGGCCCGCGCCGGTTCGAGGCCGGCCTTGTCTTCGAGCATCCCCGAGTTCCGGTTGAGGACCTCCGCGAGGTCGCCGTCGTCGCGGAGGATGTAGTGAACGTCTTCGAGGACCATCCGGGCGGCTTCGGGGTCCTCCGCGAGGAGGTCTTGGGCCGCCGCGAGGTGTTCGCGGACCGCTGACTCGATGTCAAGGTCGCGTTGGCGCTCGTTACGCTCGCGTTTCTGTTGGACGATGCTTGCCGCAACCGCTTCGACGTCTCTCGTGTCGCGGCCCTGGATAGCTGCGTGGCTGTCGTGGTAGGATTCCATGCTGTGTCAGTTGGGTGTGTTCAGGCCGTCACGTCGTCCGTTCCCGCGACAAGATGCTGCGGACCGCCGGGCATCGGGATGTCGGGGAGCGGGTAGCCGTCGATGTTGTCGACAGCGAACTGGTTGGAGAACTGTGCGCGGATGCGTGCGAGGTCGTCGGGGATGTCCATCGTCCGCAGGTGGACCGCCGTGATGTCGTGAGGCATCCCGTCGGCGTCTGTGACGGTGATGTCCGTCTCGGTCAGCACGGTCGGCACCATGTCCTCGTAGACCTCGGCGACGATGTCCGGGTCGTGGCCGATGCCCTCGCCGCACTCGACGACTTTCTCGGCGAGGTCGAACTTCGGCACCATCCCGTCGGGGTCGCGCGCTTCCGAGACGGTCGTGATGATGTCGTCCATGACGGCCTTCCGGCCCTCGTAGGCGTCGCCGTACTCGAACTGGTGGAGCATCGGGAGCATCTGGCGGACGTTCCGTGCGAACTTCTCCTGAATCGCCGGGGCGACGTCGTCACCCTGTAGGCGGGTGTGCCACCGGTCGGCGACCTTTCGCACGAGGCGGTGGCGGTCGTAATCGGCGTAGACGTGGCCGCCCATCCACGCGACGAACAGCGTCTGCTCGGGCGTCTCGACGCGCTTGGCGAGCGTGACGCACGTCCGCCAGCGCTTCGGTTCACGCTCTTCGCGGAGCGACCGGACCGCCCGGCGACGTCGCCACTTGAACGTGAGGTACGAGGTCGCGCCGACCGCGACGCCGATGGCGATAAGCACCGGGTAGACCCACGCCGCGAACCACGGTGTTTGGGCGATGACGATGGCCGCGAAGATGGTCCCGAGCGCGGGCATACCGAAGCGCCACAGGATTTCGTCGGCGTTGAACGAGGTCGCGATGTCCATCCGCGCCGTCTGGACCGACCGCCGGAACGCCGCGAACGCGTCGCCGAGCGACTGCAGCTCGGCGGTGTCGTCGTCGACGGCGGCGGCGTCGCGGATGGTGGCCGTCTCGCCGGTCGCGTCGTCCGGCGTCTCTACGACTTCCGGGAGCGGCCGCCCGTGGTCCGCACGGTAGCCGTGGTCTTCGAGTTCGTTCGCGATGAGCTGCGCTTGGAGGTGGCCGATGCGGAGGCGCACGACCTGCTTCGCCGCGAGGAGGCTGAGGCCCTCAAGCGACGATTCGGGGTCGACGTCCTCAGCGTCGACGTCGGCGTCGGTCGCGGCCGCCGTCCGCTCGTCGATGGCCGCCTTGTCGGGGAGGCCGTAGCCCGTTTCGACCGGGGCGACAGCTTCGACCTGCTCGTCCTCGTCGGGCGTCTCGGACGTGAACTGGCCCGCGAGTGCGCGCATCAGTTTCGCGCGCAGTTCGTCCTCGGAGTGGTCAGCGTTGCCGATGAGGCGCGTACTGCCGTCGGTCGACTTGACCTCCGCGGCGAACCGCTTGACCGTCCGTTTCGAGTAGCGCGTGTGCTCGGCCGTCTTCCCCGCCGCGAGGTCCCACCAGCGGTTGATGGCGACAACCGCGCCGATGACCGCGAGGACCGAGTAGAGCGCGAAGTTCGTCACGACGCTCGCGAAGGTGCGGACAAGCCAGCCGGAGCTGGCCGTCGCCGAGACCGCGCCCGACGCCGCGAAAAACACGCCGATGAAGCCCACGAACCCTGAGATGACGATGAGCGCGATGAGGAAGCGCGTCGATTGCTGTTCGGGACTGCCGATGAGCCGGGCGACGAATCGTCGAACGAGCGCCCCCGGCGTCTGCTTCGCGGCCGACCCCGTCCGGCGGCCGGCACTCTTCAGGAACTCACCGGCCGACCCGCCGATGTCTTTCGCACCTGCGGCGGCGTCGTCGAGGCGGTCACGCCCACGCATCAGTCGTCACCTTCCGCCGGAGCGCCGCGCCCCGAGCGTCGGCGACGGCGGCGGCGCGCGGCCGCCCCGCCGTCCGCCGACCGTGCCTGTTCGAGGTCCTGTATCATCGACCGGACCTCGGCACGGGCAGGCTGGTACTGCGGCATGCCGTGGTGCGTGGTCATTCGCATGAGCGCGCGCTTGGCGTGTGCGAGCGCGGTCGACTGGTCGCCGAGCATGTCGCGTCGCGTGACGGGTTCGAGCCACGTGTCGCCCACTCTGTCGGCTTCGAGGAGGTCCTGAATCCCGCGGTGTTCCATCACTGCCGGGTAGACCGGCGTGCCGTCGCTCCACGTGATGACCTCGCCGTCGTCGTCGGTCAGCGGGTCGGCGTCCGTGTCGCGAACGATGTTCCCCTCGGCGTCGGTCACCGGGCGTCCCCACGCGAACTCGTCGGCCAACTGCTTGACCGACTGGATGCCGAACGCGTCCTGCCAGTAGACGTGGTTCGGGCCGATTTCCGCCACGTCTTCAAGGCGCTCCTCGTCGGCGGCGTCCTGCTGGTTCCGGTATTCGATGAGCATCTGCTGACGCGTCTGGTCGATGAGGTCAACGCCGCCCTGAAGCGACCGGAGCTTCGAGCCGTGGACCTTCAGGAGCCGCCACGCAACCACAAGGATGAGCACCGCGGTCCCGATGATGGCGAACGGCGTCGA
>NZ_PSYY01000028.1:0-3658 GCF_003383025.1 Haloferax sp. Atlit-4N
TTCTCGCTTGAGTCTTGGAACTCGTCGATCATCACGTACTCGAACGCGACGTCATCGCGGAGTCGGTGGTCGTCACAGAGCAGGACGAACGCAAATAGTTGAAGAAAGCTGAAGTTGAGGTAATTCCGACTGAGCGCGAACTCCAGGTACTCGTGGTAGACGTCGTGGACGAAGTTCTTGAGGCCCGCTCGCTGTTCGTCAAATGTTAGTCGTGCGACGGCAACGGGAACTTGCTTTTCACCCCACCCGCCCCGGACCTCGTCTTTCTCAGGTGCGTTCGGAAGGTAGCACTTATCTCTCCCATAGCGCCCGAGCTTTGAGCGAAGCTTGGATTGCTTGTTCCCGTCGTTCCGGGGCTGATTCAGTTCGTCGAAGATCTCGCGAAACGCCTCGAAGTCTCCATCCAAATGCCGCTCGCTGTTTCGGTACCAGCCATCGGCCGTCGGGAAGACACCTTTCGCGGCGAGCTGATTGATCAAACCGAGGAGTTCGACTGGTTCTGTGACGGCGCGGAAGAAGTCGTCGTACTCGGGGTGGTCGTCGCTGAACCGGCGGATAAACTCGCGGAACTGCGCCTTCTCGACGTTCTCGTCTTCGAGGACGCGTGTGGACCCCGTAATTCGGTCGTCGATGCCGAGGAGTGTCGGAGCCTCGAAGCCGTGTTCCATGAGGATGTCGTGACAGAGGCTGTGGAACGTCTGAATCGGGGCGTCAGCGAGTTCACGCATCCCGTAGTCACAGTTGGCGACGATTCGCTCTCGCATCTCCGTCGCCGCGTTGTTGGTGAACGTCACGAGGAGGACATCCTCCGGCTCGACGTCTTCCTGATCGACGATTTCTGCGTATCGACGGGTGACGGTGAACGTCTTCCCGGTCCCCGCGCCGGCGTCGACGACGTGGATGCCCTCTTTACTGTCGATGAGGTCTTGCTGTTGGTCGTTCGGTGTGATCATCGCGACTCACCCTCGAGGATGCAGTCTCGGTTGTCCACGTACCGATAGTTCGGGTCGCCGCCGAGTCCTTGAACCGGGAAGCGCTCATCACCGGCGCGACGGTCGTTCAACTCCGAACGGCGATCTTTGACAAACTGCTCGAATGCGTCTACATCGCCCGAGAAATAGTTCCGTTTTCGAATACGGAGCAAGTATCTTAGCGCCTGCTTGCAGCCGTTTTTCACGTATTTGTAGTCCCCAACACTCTGCTTCATCTGTTCCGTCAAGAGGCGAGCAAACGAAGATTCCATGAGTTCTCCCTTGTCTGTCGTCTCCGGGAATTCGTGTCTGTCCAAGAACGCCAGATACTCCTCGTACTCCACCTGAGAGAAGGTCTTGTTACAGTCGTTCGCCGCGTCTTCCTGCAGTTCGGTGAAGGTGTCTTCCCTCGTGATGTAGCCCTTGTACGTAACGGGATAATACGTTACTGTCGTTAAACAATCCTCCAGAGACCCATTCCCCGTCACCACATCGTCAAGTGTCTCCAGGAAGTGGAAGAACGTAAACCGAAGTTCTTCACCTGGGCGCTCAGTTCGCTGGTGTGCGAGATAGAGAAGCGCTTGAAAGTTTGGTTTGTCGCTCGGTGGGTCGAGCGCTGAGTGTTTGACGATGGAGTACGCCGACTTCTTGGATCCGCTCTTGTAGTCGAGGAGTCGGGTCGGGCTGTGAACGAGGTCGATCTTTCCTTTCAAGCCGAGGTCGGTGTTCTCGAACCAGCGTTCGGTAGTTGACGAATCTATGGGGCGATCGTAATACTCCGCGAAGAAATTCTCTCCCCAGCTACTATCTGGCGTCCTGAAGCCGCCACTTTGAGGAGGATTTGCATCCAGAAATTCGACGATGGTTTCGAGGCCGACACGGTATTTCGTGAGTCGGACCTCCCGATCGACGCCCCGGAGGAACGGATCAACCTCATCGAGCATGACTGTGGCGACCTCATCGAGTGTGTCTTTCGTGATGACGTCCGGATGTGAAACATAGAACTCTGCGAAGTCGTGGAACAGGTTCCCCTCCCTGAAGTGTTCCTTGTCGGGGTTATCGACGAGTCGACTGAAGAAGTAATCGCGAGGAGAGTTGACGTAGGTGTTCAGACTCGACTGGCTGAGAGTGGTGACGTCCTCAGGAGAGACGTCGAGTGGTTCGCTTTCGAACCCGTCCTGCGTTGGTCGAAATGCTCGTGAGTGCTGCAGTGAGTCCAAGTCACTGAATCGGTCGAACTCCTCGTCGAACAGTTCCTCGAAGTAGAGACACGGGGTGACCGGCGTCCCACCGGCGGTGTCCTGCACGAGGTAGTACTGGTCGACGCCGTTCTGTAGGAGGAGTTGGAACTGACGGATGTTCCGCTCGAACTCTTGGTCTCGGTCGACCCACGGACGACGAGGCGACGAATGCGTCCATCCTTCGTCGATGCCGAGATAAAATACGACGGTGCGGTCGACGTGAGCGGCCGATTTCGCATCGGCCAAGAGGACACCTTCGTTTTCACGGTCAACGGGAACCTCATACGACTGCAGATAGAATTCGAGTCGGTCAACTGCCGATTCAGTGACGTGGTCGTTCAAGAGGCCAAGCGTCGCGAGTTCCTCTCTGAATGCGTCGATAGTGGTGTCTGTAACCGCCTCGTATGCGTCGATGGCTTCCTCGAACGTGCTGGTGTGCATCTCATCGCGGAACTCGAGGAGCCAGTCGACTTCCGAGCGGTCGAGGTCGAAGAGACGCTTCTCGTCGTGCTCAATATCGATAGACATCCCGAGCTGAGTCAGGAGTGGTCGAACGTCGCCAACTCGTGTATCTCGCCCAGCGTGCGCACTTCGGAGGAGCTGTATGAATGCACGGTGACGGGCATCATCAGTGAACCCTGGACCACCGTAGTATGGGATATCTGCAGCTTCGAGTGCCGACTCAATAAGCGGTGAGTACTGACTAGCTGCATCGAGGACGACAGCCACGTCGCCGGCGTTCTCCGGTGTGACCGTGTCGAGGACGACATCGACGATTGCGGCCGGTGAGTCGAGAATTCGGAACGGTGGGTAGTCGAATGACTCCTCGGTGAACGCGTCGATCGTCTCGTAGTCTGGCGGAAGGATTGAGCGTTCGAGTTCCGTAAACTGCTCGAATCCGACGACAGCGACCGACGTGTCGGCGTCGATGCTGTACTCAGTGAGACGCTTGGACGTCGTGTCCATATCAGCGATGTGGTCGACGGCAGTGTGTGTTGCCGTCGTTGCGAACTGTTCATAGTCGAGAACGGCGTCAGCCGTCCCTTGGTACTCCCAGCACTGGAGGATGTTCCCGACCGCATAGGACGTCTCCTTCCAGTTGAGATCCGTCGTCTCGATGATTTCAAGAAACGCGAGTCGGTCCTCGGCTTGCTCTCGGCGTCGGGCCGCCAAGCGCCGAGGTGTGATCGCGAACGGTCCGAAGTGAGGTTGGTCGAGACGCCGGTTCAGGGCGCTTGCCATTGGCGCATCCGGCACGAGCACAAGGTCGAAATCCTTGCATTCCTCGTAGAGAGAATCGAGAGACTTCGCTCGTGTAATTGACACGGACTATCGAACTCTGGTAGTTCATAAAAATGTATTGTCGGTGACGGAATGAAATTCGCAGACTGCCTGCAGCAATCGAACACTACCACTGGTCTGTATTCTTACTTGGAAATTCGACGG
>NZ_PSYY01000029.1:0-2793 GCF_003383025.1 Haloferax sp. Atlit-4N
CGGCCGTTTCAGACGAACCCTTGTGGGATTGAAGCCGGGATTGCGGACGCCGCGATGGGGTACGGAACCTGAAGTTTCAGACGAACCCTTGTGGGATTGAAGCTATTTCCATCCACAGAGACGGTGATGTTTTCCGAAACGTTTCAGACGAACCCTTGTGGGATTGAAGCCGGTCGCATCACGGGAAGAGAGTAAGCAGTCGTTGTTTCAGACGAACCCTTGTGGGATTGAAGCCTTTCAGTGACGCTCGGTGCAGGCCGCCCCAGAACTTTCGTTTCAGACGAACCCTTGTGGGATTGAAGCTCGTCCGAGGCGCTATGGCTCGCGTATGCCGAGAGTTTCAGACGAACCCTTGTGGGATTGAAGCGAAACAAGCACAGCCGTCGTTGTCCCAGGGACGGGTTTCAGACGAACCCTTGTGGGATTGAAGCGTCCTTCGTGACGCCCGCTTCGAGTGGGGGACATGAGTTTCAGACGCGTCCCTGTAGACGAAGTGCTTTCCGAGTTCTCAGGACAACACACTGACTATACTGAGTGTGAAACATTATATACCTCCAATACCGTTCTAGAACCACGATGGCTTACCCACAACCCGTTCCATCCCTTACTGAAGACGAGTTCGCCCGTTTCCGCGAGGAGATGAGCGAATTCGAAGCCCCACAGGAGATGGAAGATGACCTCGCCCGGCACCGCGAGGCACTCCAAGAAGAGAATTAACTATCTTTTTAGCCGTCTGTTGCTTTCCGGCTCATAGTGAGTTCAAATTTCAAGAAGATCCACCCACGGGTGGACATCCGCCCGTACAAATTGGGTGAATCACTCCCAGAATTTGATTGCGGGAAATCCTGGTTTAACGACTTCATCAACACAGACGAAGTAGAGAACTACCAACGGGAGCGCCTGGGGAAAACGAAATTAGTGTATTTCGACGGGGAATTTGCTGCGTTTTTCTGCTTATCACCGAACTCGATGAGGGACAATGACTACAACGAAGAGGAGGCAAGTGGAGCGAGTGAACTGTATCAAGGGCCATTCGATATGCCCGCCAGACTTCTAGGACATCTTGCTGTTGACAATGAGTACAAAGGTGAGGGACTTGGTGAATATCTCGTAAAGCACATTGTCGCCGATACAATGGAATCAGATACACCGTTTCGGCTGGTTATTCTTCACTCACATAGTGACGTGGTCGGCTTCTACCGACAGTATGGGTTCACTAGAGCATTCCCCAACGGTGGTGGTAACCAGAATACGGCGCTCATGTTCTACGACCTTGGCCGATTAGCTGAGTAGGTTGCTAAAACGCGCTAGTGGAAACTCATTTATAATAGTTTTGTCGTGTTCGGCTTTGCAAAATCTCGAATGATAGCATCTGCGGCGCGTGTTGGAAACGGGACGCGTCAGATGACGTGGGATGCCAACTTGGCCAGATGACGATCGTGACAACCCTTAGTAGCAAGTGTCACTCAGTCCAAATTATGGGCCCAATCACAAGCGGGGTGCTGTACGGTGCTGGAACATATGCTGGAAAGAAGTCAGCAGAAGCAATTGATTCAAAGCTCAATGACATGCGTCGGCAGAAGGTGTGCTACGTTCATGATGGTAGTTCAATGGACTGCCGAGAGGAGAAGCAATCAATCCGAGACGCAATTACTCACCGCTGACGTGATTACTCGTCGAACCAGATCCGTGTAGAAGTTATTGACACGCGGCTCTATTGAAAACCACTCTCTATCGGCGATTTGCGGAGAGATGAGTCTTCAACAGCATCCGCGGAAACCCATAGAAAAGCGATATTTCAACAGAGCCAGACATGCTGGATATGATTTCAATGTTATCGTGACTGATCAGTTCTGTCACAGCATATCGAGATTCAACTACACTATAAGTGATCAGTAGAATCCCGGAGGTTCGTTCAGAACCTCATCACGATACCGTGTGCCCAGAAGTGCGAGCTCACCCAATTCGTCGATTGTTTCTGCGAACTCGTCCATCACGTGATTGAAGTCCTCTGAATCGGAGAGTCGCCGTACCGTCTCAAACGCCTTGTTCTTCCGGTTTTTTACCTGTGACCGGAGCGACGCCAGTCCAGACTGTGAAATGTTGAACGTCTCCCGTGCGACTGAGTCAACATCACCCATCTCAAGGCCATCAATGCTGTGGCGTTCTATCTGTGATTGCAGGATATCGTAAGTTTGTTCGATCGCATCCAATTGGGCCATGCGCTTCGTGAGTAGCGTCTCACTGATTGTGCGCTCCGTTCGGGAGATTGTTTCGTTGACAACCTCTGCGGGCGCACCGGTAGCCTGTCCGAAGCTCTGTGCCGGGAATACCGACGGGACGTTAATAATAAACGCATCTGCAACTTCCGGTGCACGGTCTTCAGGAATGTTCTCATCATTTGCGGATGCGCGGACCTGTTCAGCTTGTGTGATTTCCCACCCGACACCGTCCACCCAATGGTGTGGGAGACTCGCTGCAATCTTGAATCCTTCAATGAGGTGGGCAGCCTTCACTCCGAGACTCTGGAACTCCTCGGGAATAGAGGGAGTTCCACGTTGCGGCCGAGCCCCAAAGATGGTGTTACTGACCGTGAAGTGTGCGGTCGAGTCAGTATAGTGCAACGGTCCAAGTCGGTTTCCGTACCGGTTCTTGAGGGTCGTTACGGGGAGGTTGTTGAAGCCTCGTTGCGCGGCAACCAAGTCATCCAAAAGTGGTTCTCGTTCAGGAATTGGCTCACCACCGGAAAGTGTGTGCGTGGTGCCGTGGGGACGCTCTAGTTGGATGTCCGTC
>NZ_PSYY01000030.1:0-1109 GCF_003383025.1 Haloferax sp. Atlit-4N
CGTCTGAAACGCGGAGACGACGAAATCTGCCCCGGTACTCTCGTCCATGGTGCTTCAATCCCACAAGGGTTCGTCTGAAACTATCGTCGGAGACGCCTTCTGCGTACTCCACGGAGGCTTCAATCCCACAAGGGTTCGTCTGAAACAATGCAGGTCTCCGTCGCTTCCGCTTCACACCCGAACATCGCTTCAATCCCACAAGGGTTCGTCTGAAACTCGCTTGTGCGGCGAGTTCCGACATCGTGATAACGCCGCTTCAATCCCACAAGGGTTCGTCTGAAACAACGTGGACTTGCTGGTGAAGAACGACCTCGCCGCGCTTCAATCCCACAAGGGTTCGTCTGAAACGACATAATCGCCGACGAACTGCGGATATTCGAGGGCGCGCTTCAATCCCACAAGGGTTCGTCTGAAACGCGAGTCCTCGTCGCGGCCGTCGTTGCGGAGTTTGACGCTTCAATCCCACAAGGGTTCGTCTGAAACCGGCGTCGGCAAGAGCGTGACGGGCGAGATTTCGGTGCTTCAATCCCACAAGGGTTCGTCTGAAACCGTCGGCCGCCTCCGACGAGACTTCGGCGCGGAGCGTGCTTCAATCCCACAAGGGTTCGTCTGAAACGCGCGACGCTCGACGTGACGGCGTTCGCGAATCACGCTTCAATCCCACAAGGGTTCGTCTGAAACACGCTGAGCGCCGCGTGGTCCAGACGATGAATCGCTTCAATCCCACAAGGGTTCGTCTGAAACAATTGGGTTTATGAGCGTTTCAGCCCGCAATCCGACGCTTCAATCCCACAAGGGTTCGTCTGAAACGACGACCTACGACAAGCAGGCGCTCGGGAACTCGCGGCTTCAATCCCACAAGGGTTCGTCTGAAACTTATTGGCCGATATCGAACCCATGCCACCGGACCAGAGGCTTCAATCCCACAAGGGTTCGTCTGAAACCACCCGGGTTCTGGATGTCCTCGCGCCCGCTGAGGACGCTTCAATCCCACAAGGGTTCGTCTGAAACTGGAATCGCACGGGTTCGCCCGAGCCCGCGGTCAGGGTGCTTCAATCCCACAAGGGTTCGTCTGAAACTCAGCGGCGTGAAACAGGCGTTCGCGGAGG
>NZ_PSYY01000031.1:0-1037 GCF_003383025.1 Haloferax sp. Atlit-4N
TGCCTCGCGTGTTGGAATCGCAAACGCGTACTTCGCGATCAGCCGCTGTTGGACGTCAGTCTCCCACTGCGCTGAGATGGGCATGCCGATGTCACACTCGCGTTTGCGACGTCTGAGCCTCGTGAGTGCTTCTTGGATTGCCGTGATGTATTCGATGGTGTCGTCCTCGTTACAGACGGTTTCGACGAAGTCTGCCCACGAGACAGAGATCGACGCTGGTTTCTGGTCGCGATAGCGGTCGCTAATCTCTTCAGGGTCGCCACCCCGCCTGCGAATCTCATCACGTGGATACTCGGTCATCACTCGGGAGGTGCTGCCAGATCGTGGCGGAATCGGCGTCGTTGCGCATGGCGTTCGTCTGTATTCTTCGGAGTTCGGCAACACAGCGCTTGACGACGACAAGGTCGTCTGCGTCGAAGAAGTCGTCTGGAACGATGGGGTGGTCGTAGTGTGGAATTTTTGGATAGACCTGCATCGTGGATTTGGTGTGAGTCGATTCGAGTGGTTGACTGGGTCTGAGGTAGCGCTGGGTATGGGGCAAGCGTGGGCGACATGTCTGCATACCGACTGGGTGACTGCGACACCGACGTTGTTTGTGTCCCTCTTGGAGGGAACCGATGGATACCGCTCCAGCAGCGGCGATGTGGATTAGTCGTCGGGGTGGTCGATACCGTTCTTGAGGTCATCGAGGTCTCGCTCGAGACGCTCGATGTGTGTTTCGAGTTCGTTCACGCTCATGAGTGCGAGTCGGAGGAACTCGTCATCGCGCTCCGGCATGAGCGGGAGCTGGCTTGCGGCCGCGACTGGGTCATCGCCCTCGTCGGCGCGCTTGCGGACGAGTTCATCGCGTGCGGCACGCAGTTCGCGTCGGAGGAGTTCAGCATCGTCCATGGTGAGTGTACGTACCCGGGATGCAGCCCGCTACGAGCCCACGAGGGGCGAGGTCGTGCGGACCGCGTCACCGAATACGTGGTTTCCTGACCAACAAGTACGAATACATGCTCGTTCAGTACAGTAGGATCGAATAAGTGCTTTCT
>NZ_PSYY01000032.1:0-958 GCF_003383025.1 Haloferax sp. Atlit-4N
GGAGGCCTGCCTTGCGGAGCACGCTGGGGAGGTCGTGGAGGCGGCGCTGGGTCATCGGGGACTCCTAGGTGTAGATGCCGTTGGGGCGGTGCGGCGGACACGGGCACAGAGCGGTGGGGTCGCCGAGCTCGGCGTGGCAGCGGGTGTACGTGTGCTCTTCGTGGTCGCAGTAGCGGCACGACGGCTGCCGGGAGACGGGACGCTCAGACACGGCGCCTCCCAAGGGGTCAGTCGAGCGGTTCGTCAGGCAGCGGTGGCAGCCAGCTGCAGGAGCAGCGGGTCACGGGTTGACGGCATCCGCCCTTGCAGAGCGGTACGAACACGCGGAGGGCGAGGCGGTTGATGAGCCGAGCGAGGCGCACGCGCAGCCTCAGCGGTCGCTCCGGAGGTCGGCGAGTTCGCGGGTGACCTCCAGAAGCTCCTGCTGCACCCGGGTGACCCGCTCCTCGAGCAGCGTGATCTTCGCTTCCTTCTTCGCCAGTTCCGCCTCGAGCGCCGACTCACGAGCCTCGGCGGCCGTGACGCGGCGGACGAGGGACTCGCGCTCCTCGTCCCAGGCGCGCTCGGCGAGGGCGAACCGGACTTCGAGGTTCTGCATCCTCGTGTGGTCGACCTGCAGCTCGACGGTCTGCACCGCCACGTCGCCCTTGGCCTGGTTGAACCGGCGCTCCTTGGCCCACGCGACGATGGCGCCGATCCCGCCGCCGGCGATGGCTGCGGTGAGGAGCGTCTTGGCGAGGTCAGCCCAGGTGTCCATCAGGCCTCCCTGCCTTTCAGCGTGAGGAGGCGAACGGTGAAGACGAGGCCGAAGGTGAGCACGATCATCGAGGGGAAGAACGCCTCCCACTGGTTCACGAGGAGCAGCGCCCCGGCGTAGACGTAGGACGCGAGCCCGAGGAGGCGGCATCCGAGCCGGTAGCCGGGGACGCGGGTGATCACGTAGAACCCGGCACCCCGC
>NZ_PSYY01000033.1:0-923 GCF_003383025.1 Haloferax sp. Atlit-4N
GGGTGCGTACGTCGCGGCGGCGGTCGCGGAGCCGGATGAGGCGCTGCACGAGGAGGGCGTCGTACTCCACGGCCTCGGGCTGGTTGATGATCCAGTTCAGCCGGATGTAGTAGGACGTCGGCGTCAGCGCGAACCGGTCGAGGATCTCGCGGTCCTTGGCGCCAGGCACGGCCCAGCGGCCGGCACGCTCGAGCTCAAGGATCGCGCGGTCGGTGTCAGTGAGGGCGCTCATGCGTCCTCCAGCGACTCGAACCACGCTTCGAGGTCCTCGAGGCGGTAGCGGCGGCGGCCGCCGATGGTCTTGCCCCGGAGGGTGCCTGCGGCTTCTGCGCGGCGGAGGGTCTGCTCGGAGACGTCGTACATCTCGGCGGCGGTCTGGCGGGAGACGGCCTTCCGGACGGTTGTCGTGTCGCTCATGCCGACACCTCGGCGTCGTTGTAGCCAGCGGCGATGTACGCCTCGAGGTCCTCGTGAAGGATCAGCCACGTCTTGCCGGGCTTCGTAGCGCGCAGCTTGCCCTCGCGGCACAGCCGGGCGACCTCGTAGCTGCGCATCCGGAGCCGGGGTGCGACCTCGTTGGCCGTGAGGAACGGCGACACGCCCAACTGCGGTGCCGCCTGGACGGAATCGCTAGGGGTTGGTGCGGAAGTCATGAGGAAAGAATGCACCGATGAGGAACGGAAAGCAAGCGAATACGTAGGTATTCCTACGGATGCTGTGCGTGCATACAGCGTGTCATGCTCGTTTCACGCTCAGATGGGGCGTCTCTCGGGCGTAAATCAGGAGCAAGGATGACGCTCGACCATGAGGCAGACTGGTCCGTCGTGACTGGGGACCGCTTTCGCGAGCGACGGATGAAGCTGAACCTCACCCAGGCAGAACTGGCTACCGAAGCGGGCATCAAGAGCTACGAGACGGTGGGA
>NZ_PSYY01000034.1:0-809 GCF_003383025.1 Haloferax sp. Atlit-4N
CGCTCATCGTTCCGTCACGCGAGGGCTGGTCGAGGAACCCTGAAAACACGCGGAGCGGGCCTTCGTAGAGGCTGACGGGGGCGCCGGGGATCAGCGCCGAGTGGGACGTGCGGGGGTTCATGGCCCACTGTGCGGACTCGCAGCCGTGGAGCAGGTTCTCCGAGTAGGACACCTCGCCGTAGCCGCCGATGTCGGTGGCCCAGAACTTCCCGATCCGCGGGTGCAGCATCAGCCGGCCCTCTTGGGGTGGGTGTGGTGGCGGTTGAAGTGGCGGGCGGCCACTGCGGCGTCGACGGCGCCGGTGGTGACTGTGAAGATGTTGTTCGAGCCCGGCACCAGGCCGTGGCCGCCGGGGGCGCGGCTGGTGGACTCGCTCGACACGGAGTAGCGGTCCGAGCCGTCGGCGTTGTCCCCAACCCACATCGCGCCCTGCGGCTCGCTCAGCGACGGGGCGGCGATCGACAGCCTCTTGCGGGTGCCGACGCCAACGATCGACAAGGCGCCCTTGGTGGAGAACAGCCACGCCTCGTGCAGGTGGGAGTTCCCTGGGCCCGCCGAGGTGAGGCGTCGCAGGTCGAGGGACACCATGCCGCTCGGCCCCATGGGGACGGTGGGCAGGTTCAGCGGCACGGGGAGGATCACCATCTGCGGCGTGTTCGCGATGGTGAAGGTGTGGGTGAACTGGCCAGAGACCACACCGAGGACCCCGCCGGCCATCTCGGAGAACGCGGTCCAGTCGAACGTGCACGCCCCAGTAACGGTGTTGTGCAGCCGCATCACCATGATCGCCTCACCGTCGGGCAGCGCCG
>NZ_PSYY01000035.1:0-724 GCF_003383025.1 Haloferax sp. Atlit-4N
TGGTGACGTCGACCGGCACGGTGCCTCCTCAGGTGGTGGTGCCAGGCGGGGCGGGCGGCTCGTGGCCGGGCCCGCCCCACCTGGAGGTACTGCAGGGGTGGATCAGGCCTTGCCGAGGATCTTCTGCAGCGGGTCCACGAGGGACGCGCGCGGCTTGTCCTTGGCGTTCTCCGCGTCGAGCGCGGTCTGGGCCTTCTCCTTGTCGTCGCCGACCTCGTCGAGGATCTCCTTGACGGTCGGCTCCTTGTCGGAGCCGCCGTCGGAACCCGAGTCGGCCGTGGCCTTCTCGAGCATCCCGTCCTTGACGAGTTCCTTGCAGCGTTTGTCGTTGAAGCCGTCGGGGATGACGGCGTCCTGGTAGAAGTAGCCGTCGCCGCTGACACCGTCGTCGTTCGGGACGATCACCAGCGGGCTGGTCACCTTGTAGGGCATGTCGATCTCCGATCAGGCAGCGAGGTTGATCTTGCCGGCGGCCGCCGGCTCGAGGATCACGGGCACGGTGACGCGCCGGGCGCGGGCCCGGTAGCCGTCACGGTCGTCGGAGCCCGTCATGCGGGTGACCTTGACCTCGACACCGATGCCGTCGACCTTGGCGTAGCCGGGGCTCTGCAGGTCCTCGTCGGCCATGCCGCCGAGCTGCTCCGTGTCGGCCACGAGCGCGACGTTCGTGATGCCGTTGGGCGTGGCCAGCCAGTCGAGCCCCATGTAGTTGGGGAAGTCGCCC
>NZ_PSYY01000036.1:0-723 GCF_003383025.1 Haloferax sp. Atlit-4N
CTTTCTTTTGACCGGCCTCGCGCTCGTCGCCGTCGGGAGCGCCGGCTACCTCGTGTTCACGGCCTACGGCTCGATACTCGTCATGCGTGCGCTCCAGGGTCTCGGCGCGGCGTTCACCATCCCGGTCACGGTGGCGCTCGTGAACGAACTCTCCGACGAGGACGAACGCGGCGGCAACTTCGGCCTGTTCAACACCTTCCTACTGCTCGGTTTCGGGACCGGCCCGCTCGTCGCCGGCGGCGTCGTCACCGCCGGCCCCTACTCGCTCGCCGGCGTCGCGCTCTCCGGCTTCGACGCCGCGTTCCTCGTCGCGGTCGTCGGCGCGGCGGTCAGTTTCGTCCTCATCGCGCTGCTCATCGAGGACCCAGAACGGACCGACAGCGAGGCGGCCGACGACATCTCGATTTCGGTTCGGAACCCCGACGGCCCCGGCCTCGACCCCGTGTTCGCCCTCGGCGTCGCGACCGTCGTGATGGCGCTGAGCATCGCCATGTACGCCCCGCTCGCAAACGTCATCAACGAGCGCCTCGACCAGGGGACGTTCCTGTTTTCGGTGCAGTTCGGCGCGACCGTCCTCGCCAACGTCGTCTTCCAGTACCCCATCGGCCGGCTGAGCGACCGCTACGGGCGGCGGCCGTTCCTCGTCGGCGGCTTCGTCCTCCTGCTCCCGACGACGCTCGCACAGGGGTTCGTCCAGACGCCGGCGCTGATGATTCTCGCGCG
>NZ_PSYY01000037.1:0-695 GCF_003383025.1 Haloferax sp. Atlit-4N
ACGAGGTCTGGCGGGCCCGCGCCCTCCACCTCCAGGGCCTCACCCGCACCGGTCTCGGCGACATCGACGCTGCGCGTCACGCGTTCGAGGAGGCCATGGAGGTGCACGCCGGTCTCGGACTACGGTCGGACGTCGCGGTGGGGATCCACACCCGGGGGTGGCTCGCCTTCCTCGAGGGAGACCTGCCGCGAGCCCTCGAGTGCTACGCCGACGCGAGCGACCGGTTCGACGACCTCGACATCACCAGCGTGGACCTGGTCTACGACCGGTGCAGCGCCTACCTCGTCGCCGGCATGCCGGCAGACGCCCTGGACGTCGTCGAGCGCGCCCTCGAGGCCCGCCCACTGGTCGAGACCGAGCAGGCCGACCTGCTGCTGGCGCTCGCCGAGGCGGCCTTCGCGGCCGGCGACTGGGCGCGGGCGAGGTCGGCCGCCGACGCAGCATGTCGCCTCTACCAACGGCAGGGTCGCCAGCGGCACTGGATCAGGGCGGAGCTGTACGCGATCTGGTCGCGCGCCGAAGTCACCGACAGGCCCGCCAGGCTGCTCCCTCGGCTCGAGACCCTGGTCGCGGCAGCCCGCGAGTCCGCCGCTCCCGAGCTCCCGCATGCGCTGCTTCTCGGCGCTCAGGTCGGGAGCCGGGTGCGTGGACCAGCGGCGGCCCGGCTGGTGGACCACTGGCTCGACGAGGCCGCC
>NZ_PSYY01000038.1:0-659 GCF_003383025.1 Haloferax sp. Atlit-4N
CACGGTGCCGAGGGTGAGGTTGCTGCCGTCGGCCGACGTCACCGGCGGGTTCTGCGCGGCGATCGCGGCGCACGCCGTCACGACGGCGAACGACGCGGATAGCACGGGGATCGACCCCAACCGGTCCGACAGCCACCCGCCGACCGGTCGCATCAGGACTGCCACCACGACGAACCCGGCCATCCGGTTGGCCGCGTCGGCCGGCTCGAGGCCGTGGGCGGTCTTCAAGTAGGTCGGCAGGAAGACCGAGAACGCGACATAGCCGCCGAAGGCGACCGCGTAGAGCAGGGACGCCTGCCACGTGATCGGCAGCCGCGCGTTGGCGGCGAGGCGGGTGGCGAGGCTGGTCGTCGGCGCCACGCGGCCGGGTGCGTCCCGCATCACCAACCAGGCAACAACGGCGTAGACCGCCAGGACCACCGCGGTGATCAGGAAGGGCGCGGTCCGGCCGAGGTCTTCCGACAGCGGGACGGTAGTCAGGGCGCTGATCGCGGTGCCACCCATGCCTGCACCGAAGATTCCGACGGCGAGGCCGCGCTTCTCGGGCGGGAACCAGGCGTTGACGAAGGGGACACCGACCGCGAAGGCCGTGCCGGCGATGCCGAGGAAGAACCCGCCGAACAGCATGAGCGAGTAGGAGTCGAGCGCGAAGAAGGCCA
>NZ_PSYY01000039.1:0-656 GCF_003383025.1 Haloferax sp. Atlit-4N
CGCTGGATCACCTTGATGGCTGCGACGTCTGGCCGAATGAACAGCACGTGCTCGATCTCGTAGGTTGCTCGTCCGTCGGCGCTCGCACCCGGCAGGACCTCGGCCGTGAAGGTGGCGATGGCCTCGCGTCCGGTCAATCGCCGGCCGTGCCCGGTCGTCCGGATCGCATCGCTGCGAAACAGACGGACGAAGGCATCGACGAGCTCGTTCGTCTGGGCGTGCTCGAGGGCAGCGATCAGCTCCCGGATTGATCTCAGCTCGGCGTCCTCATCCGAGGGACGGTGGGCGGCGGACGCTGCGTCGATGCTCATGCTGACACCCTCGGACATCACGTGTGGTTGAGGTCAACGTCCTTCGTGGCGCAAGCAGCGCCCCCTCTGACTGTTGGCGTCAGGGGTCGCGTCGCGGCTGAACCAGACCGTGGTCGAACGCAAGGACCACCGCCGCCGCGCGGTCGCGCACGACGAGCTTGGCGAAGATGTGGCCGACGTGCGTCTTGACCGTCCCTTCGCCGAGGACCAGGTGGCCGGCGATCTCGGCGTTGGTGAGGCCCGCGCCGATCAGGGACAGCACCTCGCGCTCTCGTGGGGTGAGCAGGTCGAGCTCGGGGCCGAGACGGGCTGGCGCAACCCCTTCGCGGTAAGCCGCGAGCACCC
>NZ_PSYY01000040.1:0-647 GCF_003383025.1 Haloferax sp. Atlit-4N
CCCGGGGCCGTCGACGCTGCCGTGGCCCGACTGAGGACCGTGCCGCCGCTCGTCTTCGCGGGTGAGTGCGACGACCTGACCGCCAAGATCGCCGCCGTGACGCGCGGCGAGGCCTGCCTGCCCCAGGGCGGCGACTGCGCCGAGACCTTCGCCGGCGTCACCGCCGACAACGTCCGCAACAAGCTGCGCGTGCTGCTGCAGATGGCGGTCGTCCTGACGTACGCCGCCTCGGTCCCCGTCGTGAAGCTGGGCCGCCTCGCCGGCCAGTACGCCAAGCCGCGCAGCAGTGATCTCGAGACCCGCGCCACAGCCGACGGACCGGTCACCCTCCCCGCCTACCGCGGTGACGCGGTCAACGGCTACGACTTCACGCCCGAGGCGCGCATCCCGGACCCGCAGCGGCTCGTGGACGTCTACAACTCCTCGGCCGCCACGCTCAACCTGGTCCGCGCGTTCGTCACCGGTGGCTACGCCGACCTCCGCCAGGTCCACACCTGGAACACCGACTTCGTGCAGACGTCGCCGTTCGGGCAGCGCTACGAGGCGGTGGCCGACGAGATCGAGCGCGCGCTCACCTTCATGAAGGCGATCGGCGCCGACCCGGACGAGTTCCACCGCGTCGACTTCCACTCCAGCCACGAGGCGCT
>NZ_PSYY01000041.1:0-626 GCF_003383025.1 Haloferax sp. Atlit-4N
CGGTCGAGGCGTGGAACGGCAACACTCCGCTGACGCCCGCGAGGAGCAGCACGGCACCGCCGACCAGGAGGCCTCCGGCGGCGAGCGTGATGCCCGGGAGGCCGTTGTCCTCGTCGGCGGAGATGACGAAGTAGGTCGCGGCACCGACCATGGCGCCGAGAGCCCACAGCACGCCGACGACGCTGAGCTCCGCGCCCGAGACGACGTCGAGCACGAGCACCAGGCCACCGGCGGCGATCGCGGCGCCCAGCAGCGTGGTGCCCGAGGGGCGGTGCCCGTGGCGCAGCCACAGCCACACGATTACCGCGACCGGAGCGGTGTACTCCAGCAGCAGCGCGACGCTGACCTGCATGTAGGTGACGGCGTAGAAGTAGCAGAGCTGGGCGCCGGCGACCGCTGCGATGCCGTAGACCGTGATGAGCCCGGCGTTGCTGCGCAGCAGGTGCCAGCGCCCGCGCACCGCGAGGATCCCCGGGACGACCAGCACGGCCGCCGCGATCGCGATGCGCAGCGCCACGGTGGCCCCGGCGCTCCAGCCGGTGTCGAGCAGGCCGCGGGCCAGCACGCCGGAGAGTCCGAAGGACGCGGCCGACGCGACCGCCAAGGTCAGGCCCATCGTCGTCCGC
>NZ_PSYY01000042.1:0-613 GCF_003383025.1 Haloferax sp. Atlit-4N
GCAGGCGTTCGGGCCGGCCGACGTCGCCCGCGAGATCGCCGCCGTCGTGCACGACCACGAGGCGGCGGGCACGCCCCACGAGCTGGTGCTGCTCGGCAACGACGCGGCCGACTCCGGCGACTTCCAGGTCGGCATCCGCCTCGCCTACGAGCTGGGCTGGCCCGTCGTCAACGGCGTCAGCACGGTCACGGTCGCGGACGGCGAGGTCACGGCCACCGGGTCCGGGCCGGACGGCCACGAGACCTTCCGCCTCCCCCTGCCTGCGGTCGTCACCGTCCTCGAGGGCGGGGTGGAGCCCCGCTACCCGAGCGTGCCGGGCCGGATGAAGGCCAAGAAGGCGCCGATCGAGGAGCGTCGGCCCACGGCCGACCCGGTCGGACCGTCCCGCGTCCGTCTGGTGCTGCCGCCTCCTTCCGCGTCGACCGTGCAGGTGCTGGGCGAGGGCCCGTCGAGCGCACCCGCGGTCGTCGACCTCTTCGAGCAGCTGGGGGTGCTCGCACGATGATCGTCGTCCTGGTCGAGGTGACGCCGGCGGGGGAGGTCGTGGAGACCTCGCTCGAGGCGATGACCTTCGCGCGCGACCTCGCCGCCGCCGGAGGCGGTGTGCCGATAG
>NZ_PSYY01000043.1:0-607 GCF_003383025.1 Haloferax sp. Atlit-4N
ACGAGATTTGCGTACGTGACTGGAGTGTGCTCTTCCGATCTACACATGGCCTACAGCGCCCTACAATCGGCGTTCAGTCAGTACGATAGGACCACGGTCTCGCGGCGATTGAACGAGAAGCTAATCGAGTATGGTCTTTGTGAGAAGTACGGCGCTCGCGGAAACCTACGAATCGAGATTCTCGACAAAGGAGCGTTGTACCTCGAAGAATTAGCCAAAGAGAAAGAGCGACAAAAGGCCCTTCAGGACTACGTTACGAACACCCCAAAACCAAACCACAATACCCGTGTAATCACGGACCGCCCTCGGGGAGGGAGGGAGGACGACCACCGACCGACCGCCGAAGGTGAGGCGTCGACGACGCCGGACGGACGGGTTCGCTTACCTCGGTATCACGGTGTGGACTATCTTTCGTACGCAGAGACGGTCTCAGCGGCGAAGACACCGCCGAAGAAAGGCGTTAGTGTGACAAACTACCCTGTCGAACCCAAATCTGACCGGGGAGAAGCCGGGTGGGGCTACCTTGAGGACGAGAATACGCTCGTCGTCTCTGCAGAGTACGACTCTGCCATGTCTCATGTGGTGATGATTGCACGAGCGTTACTCG
>NZ_PSYY01000044.1:0-605 GCF_003383025.1 Haloferax sp. Atlit-4N
GGCACCACGAGCGCCTTCGACTCCATCGTGTGGAGGGTCCGGAGGACGTCGTCGGTCGACCAGGCCCGGTAGTAGGCGTTGGGGTCGCCGAACGACTTGTGCTTCGGGTCCGCGGCGTCGTACTGGTTGCCGCCCGACTCCATGTGGAACGGCGCCCAGTACTTCGCGATGCCGGCGGCGATGCGGCGGCGGGTCTTGTCGGCCAGCGGCTTCGGCCGGTCACCGATCCGCTTGCCCTGCATCGTCCAGTCGATGGCCGCGGCGGCCGGGAGGTAGCCGGGCTCCACCGTGGTTCCGCAGGCGCCGTGGAGGTAGACGTACTGGGTGCGGTACTTCCCGACCGTGCGGCCGTTCTTCCACACCTGCTGCGACTCGACGACGGCCTGGCAGCTGGGGCACCACGCGAGGGGGCGCATCACCTTGTCGATGTCCGGGACGCGGTTGCCCTTGAGCCAGCACACGACGTACAGCCGGTCGCGGGACTGCGGGGCGGGGTCGCCATGGGCCTGGGCGTGCATCGAGTTCAGCGACACGACCCGGAAGTCGTAGCCGAGGTTCCCGAGGCTCTTCTTCCACAGCGCCCACACGTCGGCGAACTTCGGGTT
>NZ_PSYY01000045.1:0-594 GCF_003383025.1 Haloferax sp. Atlit-4N
AGACCAGCCGCTTGGCGAGCTTCCTCACGCTTGCGCCTCGCCTTCTCGACCTCGTCCTCCGGCGGCGTCTCGACCTTCGGGGCCTGGCCACTAGCCGGGACAGCGGGACCAACGGCCAGGGCCATCACCGCCCGCAGTTCCTTCGACAGCGCCGACGGCGCCGCCTCATCCGGGTTCGCGATCCGGCGCGCCAGCTCGAGGGCCAGCTGCCCGTTGAACGTGTCGACCGCGTTGGCCGCCTCGAGGTCGCGCTTCACCGTGTCGACCAGGCCGGTCACCGGTGTCGGCGCGTCCGTCTCGGTCGGCGGGGTCGCGGACTTCGTCTTCCGTGCCGCCGGCTTCCGCGCCGTCGTCTTCTTCGCGGCCCGGGCCGGCCGCTTCGCGGTGCCCTTCGCGGGGGTCTTCGTCGCGGCGGCGGACCGGTCGCGGCGTGCCTTCTCGCGGCAGGCCGGCTTGCAGTACTTCGCCGTGGACCGCTGCGGCGCGAACGGGGTGCCGCAGGACGCGCACTTCACCTTCCGAGCGGCCACCGCGGCACCTCCTTAGCGTCACGCCGAGGAAGCCGCGAGGTCTCAGAGAGAGATGTACTGCGAG
>NZ_PSYY01000046.1:0-584 GCF_003383025.1 Haloferax sp. Atlit-4N
CTGCCAGTCCGCCTGCGCGACCTGGTCGTCGGACTGGTCGTGCCAGTGGTGGAGCAGGTCGTCGGCGTGCACCCGGAAGTGGCTGGCCAGCTGCGCCGGCTCGACGCCGGTCCCGGCGCTCCAGTCGACCTCCTCGCCTCGCGCCTGCTGCAGGAAGTGCTCGGGCGCAGCGGCGAGGTGGTCGGCCAGCTCACGCACGGTCCATCCGTGGCACGGCGTCGGACGGTCGAGGTCGTCGGCGTGGACGGCCGCGAGCGCGTCGCCCGCCTGGTCGAGGGCACGCGACAGGACGACGACGGGTTGGTGGGGACTGCTCGTCGGGGTGGTCGTCATGGCACCACCTCACTCCTCACGGAGTGCGGGCGCAAGGGTCAGTTGCCCTGGAGGTACGCCAACTGGGCGCGCACCGACAGCTCCGCCGCGCCCCACAGCACCGGGTCGACGTCGGCGTAGACAACCTCGACGATCGCGCGGGGCAGGGTCTCGTGGGGGAACGATCCACCTTCCCGCGCGACCGCGTGCAGGTCGCGCAGGGCCTGCCGCACCTGCTCCAGCCGCTGCTGGCGGTGCGCGAGGTAGAGGTC
>NZ_PSYY01000047.1:0-581 GCF_003383025.1 Haloferax sp. Atlit-4N
TGACGGCACGGCCCGCGTGGCGATGCTTCAATCCCACAAGGGTTCGTCTGAAACGGGGTCGGGGACTCACGAGTGGACTCGGAGACGTGAGCTTCAATCCCACAAGGGTTCGTCTGAAACGCGCGGCCTTCACCGCTCGCCGAGCGCGGCCCTCGCTGCTTCAATCCCACAAGGGTTCGTCTGAAACACGGCGACGCGCAACTGCGATGGGAGGGGCTCGAACCGCTTCAATCCCACAAGGGTTCGTCTGAAACGTGGCCTGCAACGTCTTGGTGGCAGTGGCGGTCACAGCTTCAATCCCACAAGGGTTCGTCTGAAACAAGTGTGAGACAGTTAACTCGTTAAACCGTTAAACATCGCTTCAATCCCACAAGGGTTCGTCTGAAACGGGCTTCGTCAGGGCGACATAGAACGAACATCGCAAGCGCTTCAATCCCACAAGGGTTCGTCTGAAACCCATCTTTCCGACTGAATCCGAGTCGTCGGTGTCGTCTGCTTCAATCCCACAAGGGTTCGTCTGAAACGAGAACAACGCCCACACGGTCGCCGGGGACCGGGATTCGCTTCAATCCCACAAGGGT
>NZ_PSYY01000048.1:0-566 GCF_003383025.1 Haloferax sp. Atlit-4N
CCGGCTCGACGGCCAGGGTGCCGCCGATGATCTCGGGCCGCATCTGGTGCAGCGAGTCGGTGTCGGTGGTCATCATCGACCTGAGCCGGTCGACGTCGTCGACCTTGCCCCGGATGACCTGCACGAAGCCGGCGTCGTCGGACCCGCCGTCCATCAGGAGCGTCACGTCGTCGCAGTCGTGGAACTCGACGGGACCGTCGAAGAGCTCCATCATGCGGGCGGCCCACGCGTCCTGCTCGGGCCGGCCGGAGTTGGACATCGCGGCGTCCCGCGACTCGAATCGGACGACACCTACGAACATGTCGTCGTCGGTGAACCCGTAGGTCCCTCCGAGCCAGCCCGGCGCTCCGGAGCTGAGCTCGTTGCGCCACGTGTCCAGGTGCTCGTGGAGCTCCTGCTGGCGCGTGCATGTGCCTTGGATGATCTCGATGAACACGCTGCCCCTCCTCGGTGTGGTCACCCACCTCTCGGGATTGGGGGGTGGGAGGGCAGTCCTCGAATCTACGCCGAAGGCGTGGTGAGTGACAGCGACGCCGGGTGCGTCTAGACCGCCTCGACACCCCTTG
>NZ_PSYY01000049.1:0-564 GCF_003383025.1 Haloferax sp. Atlit-4N
GGGTGCGGCCCGTCGCTGAGGAAGACGTTGAAGCCCGAACGGCCCGCGAGGCACTGGCGGCGTTGGTCCTGCACGCCGTCGACGGCGAGGTCGACGTCGAGGTCGCCGGTGCACGCGCCCTCGACGGTGACGAAGGTCTGCTGGAGGCTGCCGTCCGCGGGCGAGGTGATGCTCAGGCTGGTGTCGAGGAGTGCCACGGTGTGGACGATGCAGTGGTCGGCGATCTGGTTGCCCTGCCAGTCGGTCATGCGGGCGCAGATCTCGTGGGTGCCCCAGCCGACGCTGAGGGGGGCGGACCACTGCCCGTCCGAGGCTGTCGCACCGGTGGTGATGACGCCGTCGACGTAGATCTGGACAGTGGGATCGACGTTCGAGCTCGCGGGGCCCGAGATGACGAGCTCCGTCCAGTCGCTGACGGAACCGTCCTGGAGGGACGTGATCTCGACGGTGGCCACCGGTATCGGCGCGGAGGTGAAGGTGTGCGTGATCGAGGCCACGACCGTGGTGCCGTCGACCGCTAGCTGCTCGACGGTGAGCGTGTGCTCGCCCGCCGGGACGTCGACG
>NZ_PSYY01000050.1:0-564 GCF_003383025.1 Haloferax sp. Atlit-4N
GCCGCCACCAACCGGCTCAAGTTCGACGGCGGCGGCTACTACATCAAGTCCGCGGCCGAGATGCGTGAGCTGTGGGCCGAGATCCCCGACGGCTGCGACAACACCCTCGAGATCGCCGAGCGGTGCAACGTCGAGTTCGTCGAGTCCACCGGTGGCTACATGGCCCGCGCCGACGTCCCCGAGAGCGAGACCGAGGAGAGCTGGTTCCGCAAGGAGGTGTGGCGGGGCATCGAGGCCCGCTACCCCGGCGAGCGACTGACCCAGGAGGTCAAGGACCGGGTCGAGATGGAGCTCGGCGTCATCTCGCAGAAGGGCTACTGCGGCTACTACCTCGTGGTCGCCGACTTCATCCAGTGGTCCAAGGCCAACGGCATCCGCGTCGGCCCGGGGCGTGGCTCCGGAGCGGGGTCGATCGCCGCCTACGCCTTGAGCATCACCGACCTGTGTCCGCTCGAGCACGGCCTGTTCTTCGAGCGGTTCCTCAACCCCGAGCGCCCCTCGATGCCCGACTTCGACATCGACTTCGACGACGCCCGTCGCGGCGAGGTCATCAAGTACGTCACC
>NZ_PSYY01000051.1:0-557 GCF_003383025.1 Haloferax sp. Atlit-4N
CGACCCGACGAGCCTCCAGCTCGTGGCGCTGGTGCTGGCCATCGCGGCGGGGGCCACGGTCCTGTCCCACGTCAACGACTCCGGCTTCTGGCTGGTCGGCCGGTTCTTCGGGATGGACGTGAAGACCACCCTGAGGACCTGGACCGTCATGGAGACCACGCTCGGCGTCAGCATCTTCGTGCTGGCCCTCGGCCTCTGGGCCCTCGGATGACGACCCCGGGTGGATCGCCGCTCCACCTCGTCTTCATGGGCGTCTCCGGCTCGGGGAAGTCGACCGTGGCGCGGGCGGTCCAGGAGCGGCTGGGCTGGGAGCTCGCCGAGGGCGACGACTTCCACCCGCCGGAGAACGTCGCGAAGATGAGCGAGGGCATCCCGCTCAAGGACGCCGACCGCTGGGGATGGCTGGAGTCGCTCGCGGCGTGGACCGCCGAGCGCGACGCCCGCGGCGAGCCGACGCTCATCGCCTGCAGCGCCCTGCGCAAGGCCTACCGCGACGTGCTGCGGCGCGGAGGAGAGGCCACGTTCTTCGTCCACTGCACCGGCGACAAGCACATGCT
>NZ_PSYY01000052.1:0-554 GCF_003383025.1 Haloferax sp. Atlit-4N
CATCGAGTCCAAGGAGGCGGCTGACAAGACCGCTCGCTCGTTCGTTGGCCTGGGCGACAGCCTGAACGACGGCAAGACTTCCCTCGGCGACTGGATCAGGGAGATGGCGTCCTCGGCGGACGCGCTCAACAACTTCACCGCGAACTCGCGCCGCGCTGCTAAGCGCGGCCTGGACGATGGGCTGATCCGCTCCTTGCAGGCGGCGGGCGAAGAGGGCGCGCGACGGATGCGCCAGCTCGCCAACGGCACCAAGGGGTCGATCGACGACGCCAACGCTGCGTTCCGCAAGGGCGAGAGGGCCATCGAGCGGTACAACAACTACAAGGTGCCCCCGAAGGTGGTCAAGGCCGACGTCAGCAATGCGATGGCGGGCTTCCTCGGCGTCGACCGCTACCTGGCCACCCTTGGCGGCAAGACGGAGACGACCTACGTCAACACCGTCCGCACTGTCACCGGCCCGCAGGGCGCGGCGGTGTTCAGCCAGAACGCGTACGGCGACGTCAAGGATCGGCACAACCCCGAGATCGCCCCGGGCGGCGCAATGCGCATCTGGG
>NZ_PSYY01000053.1:0-542 GCF_003383025.1 Haloferax sp. Atlit-4N
TACAAGACGCTAATTATTTTTCTAAAGAAATGTATAGTCAATTTACACCTACGTTAGCGCATCAAGAAAACAATAAAACAAACATTATACAAGGCATACCATTTAGCTATGCACCTCAGCAAACGATGTTAGAACAGCCAACATTTTACGAGTACGTCAAGACATATATCGTCTCCCAAGATCCAAGTTCTAAATCTAAAGTGGATAGAGCTATTGAGAAAGACTCGCAGTCTATTAAACATGCACAAAACAAAAAAGTTATTGATATTTATACTTCTGACACTCAGATAGAGCGCTAAAAATAAAGGAGGCTATAAATGATGAATCAAAATGAACAGGGTAAAATTTATCAAACATACTTATTGAAAGAATTTTTTTCGGATAAACCGCTTTTCAATGTTGAAGCTCTAACAGAAAGAGAACAAAATGACTTACAACATTTAAAAGAAAACCTAAATCCCAACATCAAAGCAGTGATTGAAGAGAGTGTAGCAAACGTTATTTCACCTTTTTATGAGTTAGACAAGGCTACTAAAGGTTTA
>NZ_PSYY01000054.1:0-524 GCF_003383025.1 Haloferax sp. Atlit-4N
CCAGCAGCTCGGTGGCCGCGTTGAGCACGCTCGGAAACACGGCCAGGACGAGGATCGCCAGCGAAACGAGCGCCCAGATCATGGCGTACTTCTCGCGCAGGCGGTGGCGTCGCATCATCTCGAAGAGGAGGACGAGGATGACTACCGAGGCGACGATGCCGAGCACGGTGGTGCCGTTCATGAGGACTCCTCTCGCCCGGAGGCAACCGCGGTGGGGACGCCCACCTCAGCGAGCGGCTCGACGTTGGAGGCGATCCCCGTGGGGTCGTCGAACTGCGCTGGCCAGTCACGCACGAGCGCGAGGGCGAGGGCCACGACAGCGCGAACCAGGTAGATGGTCGCGCGAAGCGGCGACTGACTCGCCTGGCCGGTGGTCCGGACCCGCATCGTGACCGGCAGCTGCCGGACGGTGCAGCCCGACCGAGTTGCGATCACCAAGGATTCGACAGTGTCGCCGAGGTACTCCGCGGGGTAGTGGGCCGCGAAGACGGCAGTCGCCTTGCGGTTGGACGCTCGGAAGCCTG
>NZ_PSYY01000055.1:0-524 GCF_003383025.1 Haloferax sp. Atlit-4N
CCAGGACCTTGACGGGCTGGTTCTTGCGAACGGCGCCCTTGGCCACGAGGTCGTCCACCGTCACAGTGCCGCCCTCGGGGAACAGCTCGCCGAGGCGGTCGAGGTTGACGACCTGGAACTCCACGCGGAAGGGGTTCTTGAAGCCCTTCAGCTTGGGCAGGCGCATGTGGATCGGCATCTGGCCACCCTCGAAGGCAGCCGGGACCTGGTAGCGCGCCTTGGTGCCCTTGGTGCCGCGGCCGGCGGTCTTGCCCTTGGAGCCCTCACCGCGACCCACGCGGGTCTTGGCGGTCTTGGCGCCCGGAGCGGGACGCAAGTGGTGCAGCTTGAGCGTCATGTCACTCCACCTCCTCGAACGTCACCAGGTGACGGACAGTGTTGATCATGCCCCGGATCTCCGGGCGGTCTTCCTTCACGACGACGTCGCCGATCCGCTTGAGACCGAGCGAACGCAGCGTCTCGCGCTGGTTGGCCTTGAGGCCGACCAGTCCACGCTTCTGCTGGACCTTGAGCTGTGCCATCAG
>NZ_PSYY01000056.1:0-523 GCF_003383025.1 Haloferax sp. Atlit-4N
AGACGACCTGGGGCACCGGCGCCTCGCGGTCGGGCTCCCACGCGACCTCGCCCGCGGCGCGGGCCGCGATCCGGGCGCCGACCACCCGGGCCTGGTGCTTGCCCCAGTGGGTGAGGGGCGGGCCGCCGGTGGCGTCGCCGACGGCGTACAGCCACTCGGGCAGCCGGCCGCCGGTGACGTGGTCGGCCGTCAGGTCCACCGACGACAGGCCGATGTCGTCGAGCCGCGGGCTCAGGCCGATGGCGAGCAGCACCTCGTCGGCCTCCAGCTCGCCGTGGGTGGTGGTCAGCGTGACGGGGCCGCCGTGGACGCGCCCGGTGCCGCTGGCCTGCGGGTCCGAGCGGCGCACGGCCTCGACGGAGGTGCCGAGCAGGACGGTCACGCCCCGCTCGCGCAGCCCGGCGAGCACGGCCTGGCCGGCGAAGGGCTCCGTCCGGGCCAGCAGCTGGTGGCCGCGCACGACCAGGGTCACCGACGATCCGAGCGCGGCCATCCAGGTCGCCGCCTCGCACGCCACGACGCC
>NZ_PSYY01000057.1:0-520 GCF_003383025.1 Haloferax sp. Atlit-4N
AGGGAAGTCCAATCGGGAAATCACTGGTGGAGGCGAGACAGATGAAGCTGCAGATGGAAGAAACCCACCTTTTTCATTTAGGTCATGGCCGCCATCTAATACAGATCCCCCCTTCTCAAACACAGCAGTCCCAATTCCAGATGTCCCCCCTCGTCCAACAACCTCAGCTACTTCGGGGGTAGAGAGCTCCAAGTTGTTCATTCTCGCAACCGCAAAGCCAGCAGCTAAGTCCATTTGGGTGCCAGAACCTAGCCCCTTATGTTGAGGAATCGTTTCTTTGATACTAATCTCAGCCGGCTGAATATTATATCGGTCTATTACTGCTTCCGCCGCGTTTTTTGCTCTTTCTCGCATTGGCCCATGGACTTTCAAACAAGCCGACTCTTCAACTTCCAGCGTCACACCAGGATAGTTTATTCCAAGTCCGATTCCGCCGTCAACACGACTTGACTTCGAGTTTAAATCAATAAGTCCAAAATGAAGGCGACTACCCGTTTCTATTCGCATAAGAGTCCCTTGG
>NZ_PSYY01000058.1:0-517 GCF_003383025.1 Haloferax sp. Atlit-4N
AATAATGAAACAAAACGATATGTTGTCTTGGATAGAATTAAAGAAGATGATGATGAAATACTTATATATTATGATGAACATGAAAATAAAGAGTACGAAGAAAATATTAGATATATTAAAGAAAAAGAAGGGAGAGTTACATTTATACCACATGTTATATCAATATTTAATATTAATAAGAATGTTATAAAAGAAACAAACGTATTTCCAATATGGCTTAGAGTATTATTGATTTTGTTAGGTGTGAGTATTTATATTTCTATCGTTAGTGGTCACTCTTTATATAGCTTATGTACAACGAAGTTTAATAAACCATTCATTTCATTTAAAATATTTCTTTCTATGCTTCCCATAGTATTAGTATCTGAATTTTTAACACTAGTCATATTTTTATACCAAACATGGTTAGGTAAAAATAAATTAGAATATAAAAAACGAAAATAAACTACCTTAATCTATAAGTCTATTATTTTAAATACATAAAATGACTTATCGGAAGTTATATATCATCGTATAT
>NZ_PSYY01000059.1:0-517 GCF_003383025.1 Haloferax sp. Atlit-4N
CCGGAAGAACACCACCGGCTGCTGGCAGTCGCGGCACCGAGGTGCCTTGCGGCTCACGCTGCGGCCTCCGCTCCGGGGACCGGGCGGTAGATGTTGACCTTCGCGCCCTTCGTGGACTTCAGGGACGAGTACGTGACGCCGGTGAACTCAATGAGCCCGTCCTTCTGCGCCGCGATGAGGCGCCGCGAGATCAGGCACTTCCGCACCTCAGGGAGCAGGTCGCGGAAGTCGTTGACGGAGAAGTTCTCGCCCTGCTTGACCATCGCCCGAATCGCCTGGTCGATGACCTTCCTGTCCCACTCATCCGACGGGCCGTACTCCTGCACGGAGCGGTGGTACTCGGCCCACGCGGCCTCGACGAGGCGGCGGGTCTGAGCGGACGGGGTGCACTCGACGATGGGGCGGCTCATGGGGTCACCGCCGCGTCGCCGCGAGGCTTCCAGATCCAGTAGTCGCCTTCCCACTCGGTGGAGACCGGGATGCGGGCGGTCCCGCGGCCGGTCTCATCGCTGTTGTA
>NZ_PSYY01000060.1:0-508 GCF_003383025.1 Haloferax sp. Atlit-4N
CAGACCATCACTGTCGAAGGAATGACCTGCGGTCACTGTGAACAGACAGTCGAAGACGCGCTTCGAGAAGTGAGCGGCGTGACCGACGCGACTGCCGATCGCGAGGCCGAACAGGCGAGCGTCGATGGCGATGCTGACGTCACGTCACTCGTTCAAGCCGTCGAGGACGCTGGATACACCGCCCACGCCTGAGAACCGCCGGAACGCACGTCCACAAGCGCCCCGCCGTTCTCGTTCGACACCGGCCCTCTTGACGGTACCGCGCCGTATCAGGGTCTGGACAATATAATGAGGGACGGCACCAAAACCCACGCCATGAGCAACAATCCAGACCACGAGAACTCCGAAACCTCCTCTGTAGAGGGTAACTCCTCGCATCAATCCGAAGAACCCGTCTACTGTTGTCGAATTTGCCAGCTAAAAGCAGATGCTGAAGCGCGAACATCAGCCCACGCGTCATCAGAGCAGCATCCCCACTCCCCGGAGCACGAAGGACACACTGCGGCGG
>NZ_PSYY01000061.1:0-508 GCF_003383025.1 Haloferax sp. Atlit-4N
TCGAGACCTACCGCCACGACTGGTCCCGCGACGTCGGCGCCGGCACGCCGGTGGCGGTGGTGCGCGTCGAGGACGCCGCCCAGGTGCAGGTCGCGGTGCGCTGGGCGGCCCGCCACGGCGTACCGGTCGTGCCGCGCGGGGCCGGGTCCGGTCTCTCGGGCGGCGCCAGCGCCGTCGACGGCGGCATCGTCCTCAGCCTCGAGCGGATGCGGGCGATCGAGATCGACACCAGCTGCCAGGTCGCCGTCGTCGAGCCCGGCGCCTTCAACGCCGAGGTGAAGGCCGCCTCCCGCGAGCACGGCCTCTGGTACCCGCCGGACCCGTCGTCCTACGAGATCTGCTCGATCGGCGGCAACGTCGCCACCAACGCCGGCGGCCTGTGCTGCGTGAAGTACGGCGTCACCACCGACTACGTCCTGGGCCTCGACGTCGTCCTTGCCGACGGCACCCTCATCACCCTCGGCGGCAAGCGGATCAAGGACGTCGCCGGGCTCTCCCTGCTCAAGCT
>NZ_PSYY01000062.1:0-504 GCF_003383025.1 Haloferax sp. Atlit-4N
GAATATATTCGGGGGAATTGTGAACGGTCGGACACGCGATAAGCCAATCGAATGCCACGAGTCGACTTTGACGCCGAACGGACGTACGACGAAGACCGATTTTTCGCCAGCGAGGCGTTCCTGACCGGCCGCACGAAAGTCATTTGTGGCTTTTTTAAACCCGGGCAGTTCATCCCCGTTCATGCACCGTCGAGCGACCTCGTCGTTAGTGTTCGGTCTGGAAGCGGACTCGTCCGCGAAGGAGAGACTGACCACCGCGTCACGCCCGGTGACATCGTGTCCATTCCGGCGGGGACGAAACGTGGGGTACGAGCGAACGAAGATTCGAGATTGGAGGTGTTGTTGGTGACGACGCCGCCACCGACCGATGCCGAACACGACCCGGTTCGCCGTGGATTGGCGGAAGGTGACTTCGAACCATCGCTCTCAAGTAAGTGACTCGTCGCCGACGAACTCTCTGATTAGTCGCTTTTGGTCTGTGCCGTGACGCCCGACCACAGCTCC
>NZ_PSYY01000063.1:0-498 GCF_003383025.1 Haloferax sp. Atlit-4N
GCAGCGGCCCGAGCAGCGGTCGCGGCGCGACCCGGTCCGCGGTCCACCCGCCGGCCCACGTGCCCGCGGCGATCGCGGTCAGGGCCAGCCCGATGACGAGCGTGTTGGTCTCGAGCGTCAGCCCGTAGTGGGGCGCGAGCAGTCGCAGCGCCACGAGCTCGACCACCAGGACGGCCACTGAGGAGCCGAAGACCAGGACGGCCGCCGCCCAGGCGGACAGCCCGTACGGCGTCTCGCGCTCGGGTGCCATGTCGACGATCCTGTCAGCCGGCACCCGACGCACCCCACCTGGCAGCCGTCGCGGGCGCCCAGCCGCGAGGAGGCGCAGCGCCCGGCAGGCTCACCAGGTGGCCGCGTGGCACTCCTGGGCGGGCAGTGCCTCGACCTGCAGGGTCGCGTGCTCGATGCCGTGGGCCTCACGGAGCGCGGCGCCGGCCGCGGCGAGCACGACCTGCGCGTCGGCACCCACCCGCAGGACGAGGTGCGCGGTCGCGACGT
>NZ_PSYY01000064.1:0-492 GCF_003383025.1 Haloferax sp. Atlit-4N
CGAAGGACATGTAGTCGTGGCCGGTCGGCATCCCCACCTTCTCGAGCACCTCGTCGGAGCGGGTGCCCTGCACGGCCAGCACGGCGTAGTCGTCGTGGTGGCTGCGCACCTTCACCCCCTCGGGCGCGGCGGCGGCGAGGCGGGCGACCACCTCCGCGGTGTTGGCCGCGTTGGGGATCAGCAGCACGTGCTCGAGGTCGTGCCAGTAGGCGATGAGGTCGTCGACGATGCCGCCGGACTCGTCGAGGCACAGCGTGTACTGCGCCTTGCCGGGCTCGATCTTCGCCAGGTCGTTGGAGAGGGTCGCGTTGACGAAGTCGGCGGCGCCCGGGCCGGACACCATCGCCTTCCCGAGGTGGCTCACGTCGAAGATGCCGACAGACTCGCGGACCGCCGTGTGCTCCTTCACGACACCGGTCGGGTACTCCAGGGGCATCGACCACCCACCGAACTCGGCGAACTTCGCACCGAGGGCCTCGTGACGGTCGTGGA
>NZ_PSYY01000065.1:0-488 GCF_003383025.1 Haloferax sp. Atlit-4N
CCGGGATGCTGTACGTCGTTCCCTCGATGGCTCCCGTCTGGCCGGACGCCCAGACGAGAAGCAGGAAGCCGACCAGCATGAACAGGCCGCCGGAGACGGTGATGAGCATCGACTTCCGGGCGGCGTACTGGGAGGCCTTCTCCCCGGTGTAGTGGCCGATGAGGATGAACGACGAGAGGCTCGTCAGCTCCCAGAAGACGAACAGGGCGACGAGGTCGCCCGCGAGGGCGACGCCGAGCATCGAGCCCATGAACGCCAACAGGGTCGCGTAGTATTTCGCCTGGCCCGGTTCCCCGTGCATGTATCCTCCGGAGTACGTGAGGATGAGCACGCCGACGCCGCTGGCGAGGAAGGCGATGAGAAGCGCCAACCCGTCGACGTGAAACGCCAGCGAGATTCCGAGCGAGGGAATCCATTCGAGCGGCACGGTTCCGTGCGCCCCCGCGAGATACAGGTCCGTCACGAGGCCGAGCGTGACCAACGCGACG
>NZ_PSYY01000066.1:0-488 GCF_003383025.1 Haloferax sp. Atlit-4N
ACCTTGCCGACGGCCTCGCCGATGGCGCCCTCGACGAAGTCGACGCCGCGCTTCCAGCGGGCGCGCAGCTCCGGGGTGCCGTTGAGGGTGCGGCCGTAGAAGTCGAAGTTGGCCTCGACGAACGGGTCGGGCAGGTAGGGCGCGGAGCTCCGCACGATGCGGACGTGCAGGATCTCGCGCCAGGTCTCGATCGGCGTCTCCTCCAGCACCGTCGACAGGTGGGAGAAGAAGTCGGGCTGCATGACGATCGAGCGCCGCAACGTCTCCTCGGTGCCGCCGAGGCCGGTGACGTAGGTGATCCAGTCGAACGCCGGGCAGAGCTCGCGCAGCTCCTCGGGGCTCCGGTGGTTGGTCGTCTTCTGGACGTCGCGGGTCTCGGCGGCCTCCCAGTGGCCCTCCGCCAGCCGGGACTCGTACGCCAGCACGCGCGCCGCCGCGCCGGCCGGGTCGTCGTGCTCGCTGCGGGTGAGCAGCGTCGTCAGGTAGGA
>NZ_PSYY01000067.1:0-484 GCF_003383025.1 Haloferax sp. Atlit-4N
CCGGGCGAGGTCGGCGATCGAGGTGTCGATGCCGGTGCCGATGTTGACCGGCACGTTGGCCTGCTCGGACTCCAGCGCCAGGACGACGGAACGCGCGATGTCGTGGACGTGGATGAAGTCCATCGACTGCTCGCCCTTGCCGTCGATCACCGGCGGCTCGCCGTTCTTGATCCGGTTGACGAAGTGGTTGATGACCGAGGTGTAGTAGGCGGTCGTCTTCTGGCCCGGCCCGTAGACGTTGAAGAACCGCAGCGCGACCCACGACAGCCCGGCGCGCCGGTTGTAGTAGCCGAGCAGGTCCTCGCCGGCGCGCTTGGCGATGCAGTAGGGCGTGATGGGGAGGAGCTTGTCGTCCTCGTGCATCGGCAGGCGATCGGGGTCGCCGTACACCGAGGCGGACGAGCAGTAGACGAGTCGTTCGACACCGTGGTCGGCGGCGGCGGCGAAGACGTTGTGGTTGCCGATCATGTTGATGTCCATGGAC
>NZ_PSYY01000068.1:0-484 GCF_003383025.1 Haloferax sp. Atlit-4N
GAACGTCGAAGTCGTCGTCGAGGGCGATGGCGTCGAGATGATAAAGAGCCGGACGGTACGGTCAAGCATCGCCCAGAACGGGTCAATAACCGCACCGTTCCGGTTCCGACCTGAATCTGCCGGCGAACACTCGCTGACCGCAACGGTCAGCTACACAGTCGCTGGCGACACCACGCGCACCACAACCCGGTCAAAAGTCATCGAGTCGGACCCGCTCCGAAACAGCGTGGAACTCGATACGACTGCGGTCGGTAGCGGCACTGACCGCGCGTTGCGGGTCGCCGTCTCTAACGGGGCCAACGCTCCGCTTTCGGATGTCATGGTCAGTGCAACGTCGGAGAACGCGTCGTTCCAGCGCGTCCTGCTTGAGAACATCTCAGCCAGCACGACCCGGCAGGTGCGACTGAACGCCACGATGAACGAACCCCGCGCTGACGTTACTGTCACGGCCACCTACGAACTCGGGACTGAAACGGAACAGACA
>NZ_PSYY01000069.1:0-482 GCF_003383025.1 Haloferax sp. Atlit-4N
AGCGCCACCGCCTCGTCGACGTCGTCGGTCAGCACCATCATGTCGAGGTCGGTGGCGTTGATCTTGCCCTCGGCCAGCACCGTCTGCCGTAGCCAGTCGAAGAGGCCGGACCAGTACGCCGTGCCGATGAGCACGATGGGGAACGACGTGACCTTGCGCGTCTGCACCAGCGTCAGCGCCTCGAAGAGCTCGTCGAGGGTGCCGAGGCCGCCGGGCAGGACCACGAAGCCCTGGGAGTACTTGACGAACATCGTCTTGCGGGCGAAGAAGTAGCGGAAGTTGATGCCCTTGTCGACCCACTGGTTGAGGCCGGACTCGAAGGGCAGCTCGATCCCGAGGCCGATGCTCGCGCCACCGGCCTCGCAGGCGCCCTTGTTGGCCGCCTCCATCGCTCCGGGGCCGCCCCCGGTGATCACCGCGAAGCCGGCCTCGACGAGCTTGCGGCCGGCCTCCTCGCCGATCGCGTAGAAGGGGTGGTCGAC
>NZ_PSYY01000070.1:0-477 GCF_003383025.1 Haloferax sp. Atlit-4N
AAGGAGCCGGTGCTGACCCATTACGGCGTCGCCAAACTCAACTTCGACCTCACGCTCGATACCACCCGCGCGCAGCAAGAGCTGGGCTATCAGCCGATCGTCTCGCTGGAAGAAGGCATCGCGCGCACCGCCCGCTGGCTGAAAGATCACGGCAAACTGCACGGCCTGTAATCAACGCCACGCGCCGTACTTCACCAGCAGCGCATCGATAATCGCCTCACTCTCTGCATCCGGCTCACCGCGAACATCGTCGGGCCGGAAATGCATCTGAAACGCCGCCAGCACATTGCGCTGCTGCCGCGCATCCCATGACGAATCAACCGCGTAGCCATAACGCGCCAGCTTTTCGAGCAGCGGCGCCAGCGGCACCGGCGCCTGTCTGTCGCGCCCCGCCAGCAGTCGCTGCACGTCTGCCTCGTCCGGCCAGGCGCCGATGCCGGCCTGCGCCAGTTGCCGCCAGGGGAACAGCGGGCCGGG
>NZ_PSYY01000071.1:0-475 GCF_003383025.1 Haloferax sp. Atlit-4N
CTCGACAGGCTCGACCTGGACCCGGGCGCCGTCGACGAGATCGTCGGGGGCTGCGTGACCCAGGCGGGGGAGCAGTCCAACAACGTCAGCCGTTTCGCCTGGCTCCACGCCGGCCTCCCGGAGACCACCGGCGCCACCACCATCGACGCCCAGTGCGGATCGGCCCAGCAGGCAGTGCACCTGCTCGCTGCCCAGATCGCGGGTGGCCTGATCGACGTCGGCCTGGCGTGCGGGGTGGAGTCGATGAGTCGGGTCCCCCTGCTCGCCAACCTGGGCGAGGTGGGTCGGCCGCGACCGGAGGACTGGAAGGTCGACCTTCCGGCCCAGTTCGAGGCGACCGACCGGATCGCGGAGCGCCGCGGGTTCGCTCGCGGCGACCTCGACGCCTTCGGCCTCGCCTCGCAGCAGCGGGCTCGCGCAGCGTGGGACGAGGGGCGGGTAGAGCGGCAGGTCATCCCCGTGACCCTGTCGGACG
>NZ_PSYY01000072.1:0-475 GCF_003383025.1 Haloferax sp. Atlit-4N
CGCCCTCGGCGTCCGAGCCCCCGACGACCTCGTAGCCGGCGCCTCCAATCGCCTTGACTACGTCGGCTTCGCTAGTTCGATCAGGGTCGTACGTGACGTTGGCCGTGCCGGTGGTCGGCTGGAGCGTGGCGTCAGTAATCCCGTCGACACGCTGGAGGCTCTTGTCCACCTTTTGGGCGCAAGAGGGACAGTCCATCTCGGGAACGGCGAGGCGGGCGGTCAGCTCATGTCGCTGTCCGCCGCCGCTCGTTCCTCCTGCTGCGTCCGGATTCTCTGTCACTACCTCACGGTAGGAGCGGGAGTTCGATATGTCTTTGTTGGAATATTCCAACTGCGCCCCTCAGTGTGATGCCAGCCGTTCTTCAGCTACCCGCTCTCCGGCGACATGTTGCTTCGCCAAATGTTCTTCCGCCCGACGGAGTCGGTAGGTGAGTGTTGACCGTGGCACGTCGAGATGCTCGGAGAGCTCGCCGAC
>NZ_PSYY01000073.1:0-472 GCF_003383025.1 Haloferax sp. Atlit-4N
CGCGACCCGGAGAGCTGCGGCTACGCCCAGCTCGACGAGCCGGCGGGCTACGACCTCACTAGAATTCTCAGTACCGAACCCGGAGGCGAGTCATGACCGACCACACCGACATCCCCGACGACTCGATCCACGACGGGCAGGGCACCTACGACGTGGTGCTCCTCGTCGAGCAGGCCCTCACGCCCGCCGACGCGAAGCAGGTGCGCTCGCTCCACAGCGAGATCGAGGACCCTGTCGTCTACCACGTCCTGCTCCCGCTGGAGGACGCCGCGGCCCGCATCGAGGCCTCGCTCGGCACGCTCGGCGCCGGCGACCTGATGGCCGCACCGGCGCTGGCGATGAACGACGTCGACATCGAGGCGCTGCGCCGCGAGTGCGAGGAGCACTCCTCCTCCGACCTCCAGCAGACCCTCATCGCGCTGCGCGACGCCGGCGGCACCGCTCACGGCAAGGTCACGTCCGAGCCGCCGGT
>NZ_PSYY01000074.1:0-472 GCF_003383025.1 Haloferax sp. Atlit-4N
AGGCGAGGCGCGGCGGCTGGGGCTCGAGCCGGTCGGGGAGGTGGACGAGCGCACCGTCGTCGTGCTCACCGACTCCGCCCTCGAGCGCGGGGAGCGCGCCCTTGGTGCGGCGCACCGGCTCGGGGTCGACCCGCCGCTGGAGCTGTTCGAGGAGCAGGCGAGTCTGCTGCCGGAGCTGGTGGAGCGCAACCGACGTCCCGACGGCAGTCGTCTCGTGAGTGCCGTGCGCTCCATCGGCACGAAGGTCGTGCTGGACGACGCGTACGCCGATCGGGACCGGGGCCGGATCAGCGCGCCGGCCCTCGAGCTCGTGCGCAAGCTGGACCCTGCCGTGACGGTGCCGGCCCGGATCGCGGCCCGCCTGGGCGCCGGCAGCGGCCGCCTCCCGTCCTGGGTGCGGCCCGGCTGGTTCGACGACCTCCGGATCGAGCCGGTGATGGCCCACCCGCGGTTCCGCTACCCGATGTACGAG
>NZ_PSYY01000075.1:0-471 GCF_003383025.1 Haloferax sp. Atlit-4N
CGAAGATTTAAATCATTCTATTGAGAACGAAGATAGTACTCAAATTAGAAAACAGACCCGTAAAAAAAGAACTGAGATTAAGAAGTTCAAAAAGAAATTTGATGATTATTCTGAGAGAAAACATAAATATGAAGAGCAAAAATCGATTCTTAAAGATAGAAATAGCTTTTCTAAAACTGATCATGATGCAACTTTTATGAGAATGAAGGAAGACCATATGAAAAATGGCCAACTTAAGCCAGGATAAAACAAATAGCGACAAATTCTCAATTTGTTTTATCCTATGACCTATTTCAAAACCCAACAGATACTAGAACTTTAATTCCATTTTTAACAATGATTCAAAATACCTTCAGTTATTTACCGGAGTATATTGTAGCTGATGCAGGTTATGGTAGTGAGCAAAACTATATGGCTATTATAGATGACTTTAATAAAACGCCACTTATTACGTATGGCATGTTTATTAAA
>NZ_PSYY01000076.1:0-471 GCF_003383025.1 Haloferax sp. Atlit-4N
CGTGCTGCGCGCCGACGTGACCTGAGTGAGTGCTGCGCTGGGGGCCCTGAGCTCGTAGGCGAGCCAGTTGCCGGAGGTGGACGACGCGAGCAGGTTCGCGCCGATCGTCTCAGCGACCCCAGTAGTGGTGCCGCTGATCTTCGCCAGCTGAATGTTCGTCGACAGGCCGGCGTTGTGGTACGAGTCAGCGACACCGGTGTTGGCCTGCGTGGTCGTCGGGACGCCGGTGGCGGACCAGTCGAGCCACATCATGCGGAGCGCCCCGCCGGTGGTCTCGGGCGTGAGGCTGCCCGACACCGACGTGCCCGAGACCGCTCCGGTGGAGAAGGCTCCGATCGGGTCGGTGATGTCCACGGCGGTCGAGGGGTAGACCGAGGTGCGGACCATCCTCGGCTTCGTGGTGCCGTTGTTGTTCGGCGTGACGGTGATCGTCATGGAGCCGGGTGCCACGCCCGGGTTGGTCGGCACGCC
>NZ_PSYY01000077.1:0-470 GCF_003383025.1 Haloferax sp. Atlit-4N
CGAGGGCACCTACCCGTTGCCCGAGGCGCAGCTGGACCGCTTCCTGCTGCGCGTCGCGTTCGGGTACCCCACCGCCGGCGAGGAGCACGACGTCCTGCGGCGCCGCCTCGACCGGCAGCGCGAGGAGGTCGACATCGCCCAGGTCACCGACGCCGCCGGGCTGGCCGCCGCACAGGCCGCGGTCGAACGGGTGGTGGTGGACGAGTCCGTGGCCCGCTACTGCGTGGACCTCGCCGCCGCGACGCGCTCCCACTCCGACGTCCTCACCGGCGCCTCGCCCCGCGGGAGCCTCGGCCTGGTGCTGACCGCCCGGGCGTGGGCGGCGATCCGCGGCCGTGACTTCGTCGTCCCCGAGGACGTCAAGGTGGTCTCCCGTGCCGTGCTGGCGCACCGGATCACGGTCAAGCCGGACCTCTGGATGACGGAGGCGTCCGGCTCGCGGGTCGTCGACGCCGTGCTGGCCTCGGTCG
>NZ_PSYY01000078.1:0-469 GCF_003383025.1 Haloferax sp. Atlit-4N
CCTCTGGCCGCTCACGCGACTTCACCCACCAACACCCGGGTTGTACCTGAGTACGGATTTCGAACCGTCCATCGTCTTCGGTGCAATCGCACTCACCGTCTATGTTATCACTCGATTGCAGACAGATCGAGCGTCTTCGTAATTCAGCCCTTCGTCTACCCCAGTTGTATAGCCCTACAGCTAACCTCCACACCCAGGCACCCGGGCAGCCTATATCACTCACTCCGATCCACGAATTGGGTTGATACACAGGAACCCATCGAATGTGACAGTACATTTCGTATGCTTTCTCTAGAATAAGACACCCCGATGGTAGACCGGAAGGGAGTCCACACACCATCGCTCGGTTCCAGTCACAGCACACGTGGTAGTCTCCGCACTTAGTGAGAGAGTACATTTCGTATGCTCTGTCTCACGAAAACGCCCTCGAAACGCCAGTATCGTCGGGTAGATCCAATCGTCGTTCGAG
>NZ_PSYY01000079.1:0-469 GCF_003383025.1 Haloferax sp. Atlit-4N
TGTCTCGGCGAGCTGCTGTGGCAAGGGTGTCGAACACTCGGCATCGACGAACCGCAGTTGGACCCCCTGGGATTCGAGCAGATGCCACGGGAGAATTGTCGCCGGGAAATCACCCTCGACGAGGATTACTTCATCACCTTCGTTCCACTCAAGCCCGTGAATCAGCAGGTGCAGCCCGTACGAGAAGCTGTTTCCTAGGATAATTTCGTCGGGAGAGGCGGTGATGAGTGTCCCGAGTGCCCGTTTGACCCCGGCTGGTACCTCGCGAAAGGCCTGTTCTGGGAGCCGAGGGGGCGCTCGTTTCAATGTAACCGCATCGTCAACCGCCTAGACGGCTCGCTTCGGTAAGGGCCCTTGATGGGCGCAGTTCAGCCAAGTATGTCCATCGAACGGCCCGAAATCCGCATTCCAATCCGCCATGAGTCTCGTAGCCCTAGAGCCGACTTAGTAATTCGCCCGAAGCATTCTG
>NZ_PSYY01000080.1:0-467 GCF_003383025.1 Haloferax sp. Atlit-4N
TGGGTGTCAACTACTACGGCACGGAGGAATCGAGCCAGCTACAGAACATCATGATCGGCGCGGAAACCGCTATCGTGCTCGCCTACGTCGCTCTCGGACTGTTCTTCATCGACCCCGCGAACCTCGATCCGTTTGCACCGACGGGACCGAGCGGTATTATCGCCACCACCGGCGTCGTTTTCGTCTCCTTTCTCGGATTCGAGATCATCGCGACCGTCTCGGGAGAGGTCAAAAACCCGAGCAGGAATATCCCGCTGGCGATGATACTCTCGGTCGTGCTGGTGACGATTCTCTACGCGTTCGTGATGATCGTCACGACTGGCGTCGTTCAATACGAGACGTTAGGCGGCTCGCTCGTTCCAGTTTCAGATGTTGCGGTCGTATTCATGGGCTCAATCGGAGTGGTGGCAATCGTGGCAGCTGCAGCGATCGCAGCGATCTCGAGTTCGAACTCCTCGATTCTCGCA
>NZ_PSYY01000081.1:0-467 GCF_003383025.1 Haloferax sp. Atlit-4N
AACGTGTGTTCGTAGCCGTGTTAGCACTTGCAACAATCGGCTACTTCGATTACACCTATCGTCTTCCACGGCTGACGCTCATCGCTATTACGCCGGTCTTACTGACTGTCCTTCCGGTTTGGTTCGTATGGATCAGGCAGCGGCCACTGGAAGAGAGCCAACGGGCAATCATTGTGAGCGATAATCACAAAGAAGTCCGGCGGACGCTCTCCGATATTGAGCTTCCCGTCTTGGGTTATCTCTGTCCGACAACTTCTCTCCCGAACCGACCCGAATTCTCAGCCGAGGGTGCAACGGCTATCGCCGACGGTGGGATGACACTTGACGGTGTTGAACGGCTTGGTGGGCTTTCACGGATTGAAGACATCCTCGTTGAGTACAACGTTGATACAGTCATCTTAGCCTTCGAGCACTCCTACCGGGCCGAGTTCTTCGGTATCCTTGATGCATGTTACGAACACGGTGTG
>NZ_PSYY01000082.1:0-466 GCF_003383025.1 Haloferax sp. Atlit-4N
TTGGCACTCCTCGGCACCAACTTCGCAACGGCCGGCGCTAAGTCGGAACGCATGGCGGCACAGAACGCCAAGGCGCTCGACAACCTCAAGCAGACAGGCGCGGTTGCAGGCAAGGCCGCCGGTGCGCTCGGCGGGCTGGCGCTCGTCTCGTCGGGGGCCGCGGACGGCCTCGGCCTCACCAACACCATGTCGCTCGCCCTCATGGGCTCCCTCGCCGGCCCAGTCGGCATCGCCATCGGTGCAGGCGCGGGCGCTCTGCTCGACTTCGCGGCCGCGGGCGACGGCGCAACGACCGCCATCGACGGGCTGAAGGCTGCAGCCCAGTCGGGCGACATGGCGACGCTCCAGACGCAGATCGCCGCCGCCAAGGACGAGCTTGCTGCCCTCCAGGACATCGGCTTCAACTTCTCTGAGCTCGGCTTCTCGTTCAAGGACGCCTTCGGCGGTGACGGCCTCGAGGAGAAGG
>NZ_PSYY01000083.1:0-464 GCF_003383025.1 Haloferax sp. Atlit-4N
AAGATCGCGACGCCGCCGATGACCGCCGCCGCGACGGCCTGCAGCTCGATGCCCAGCCCGACGCTCGAGCTCACGGTGCCGTAGCGGGCGGTGTAGAGGGCGCCGGCAAGACCCGCCAGGGCGCCGCTCAGCACGAACGCGGCGAGCAGGCGCCGGCGTACGGGCAGCCCGTAGAGGACCGCGGCGTCCGGGTCGTAGCCGATCGCGTAGAGCTCGCGACCACCGCGCGCGGTGTAGAGGTAGTAGCCGACGACGGCCAGGACGACGAGCGCGAGGATCGTGAGCAGGGGCACGCCGAGCACCGACTGGGTGCCGAGCTGGAGGGACTCGCGCGGCAGGTCGCCGGCATTGATCCGGTCGCTGCCCGCCCAGGTGAGCATGATGCCGCGGTAGATGTAGAGCGTGCCGAGCGTGATGACCAGCGCCGGCACGCCGCCGTACGCCACCAGCACGCCGTTGACGAG
>NZ_PSYY01000084.1:0-462 GCF_003383025.1 Haloferax sp. Atlit-4N
CAGATACCGAACGTCGTCTTGGTCACTCGACTGTCTCGTATCGTGGTGTTCGTCCCGTTGACCCAGATGCCTGCGTCGTTTCCGGACGTATCGTAGCCGCCGTTGTACACCCACACGCGTCTCAGCGTGATGTCGTCGCCGTTGAGGGTCAGTACGTCACCGGTCCCGTTCCCGTCGATTCGAGCGGTGCGCCCAGGCGTCCCGACCAGCGTGACGTTCGACGTGTTGACGACGACGCGCTCGTCGAACTCACCGTCGAGCCGGATTTGATCCCCAGGTTCGGCGGCGTCGACGGCAGTCTGAAGCGACGTATACGTCTCTCCACCGACCGTCGCGCTGCCGGACTCTGATGGTCCCTCGAACGAGTACTCGTCCGGGACCGGTTGTTCGAAGTCGACTGGACTGTCGGTCTGTGCGTGGGTGGGTGCCGTCGCGACGCCGACGCCGGCAGCGACGATGACG
>NZ_PSYY01000085.1:0-462 GCF_003383025.1 Haloferax sp. Atlit-4N
TCCATTTGACATACTAGCGACAACTTCTCCAGTCGAATAGACCATCACGTCAGAACCGTCGAGTTCAAATGAAACAGCTATATCACTTTTCGACTCGCCGGAACCGTGCTGAAAGAGTGCGTCCGGGTCAAGCACGCCATATAGGTCTCGCCCTGAGAGGCGTCTGATGGACACGGCCAGATTATTCGCACCGTACATACTACTTTCTGTAATCAGGGGGGAGGGAAGCGTGTGACAATTCCCCTCCGTCATCATGTGAGTGGGGCGTACCGGTAAGCGTTCCTGATTTGTAGCCCAGAATATCCGAGTTTCACCAATCGCTACTACTCGAGCTTCATCCCGGTAGGATGAAGTCTGATTTCGAAGCGCAGATGTTAGTAAACCCAGCAGTGCAGTACATATAGCGTCGGGCTGTAGGGTATGTGATGGGAGGTGATGGTATCGTTTCGGACGAGAGGATTC
>NZ_PSYY01000086.1:0-461 GCF_003383025.1 Haloferax sp. Atlit-4N
GCTCTAGTTCCTCGGCGATGCCCGACCCGCGATAGACCTGAATCTCGCCGCTGCGGGAGACCGTCGCGGTGAAGAGGTACTCGCCGTCGGCCTGCAGTTCGACCGTGTCGCCGGCGTGACCGTCGAGCGGCACGATGACGTGCCGGGAGGTGACTTCCGGCTGGACGATCTCGCCCTGCTTGCCGCCGGACTCGGTCTGTGGGCCGCCCGAGGGGCCGGACGGTCGTTCCTCGAAGGTTCGCACGTCGATGTCGATGCCGAGGCGATTCTCCACGTCGGAGATGCGGCCGCCGCCCTTGCCGATGACCTGCGAGATGTCGTCGTCCTCGACCCAGACGACGGCGGTGTTGGGCCCGCGCAGTTCGACCTCGACGTGGCCCCGCGCGATGGAGCGTATCTCGCGTTCGACCTCCTGCTTGGCGAGGCGGTCGACGCCGGAGTCCTGCTGGTCCTCGTCGTCG
>NZ_PSYY01000087.1:0-461 GCF_003383025.1 Haloferax sp. Atlit-4N
TATGGATTGTAAAACTGATAGTCGTGTTATATTTATCTGGTAAAGATTCAAAAACTTGATAATAAGTAAAAAAATGATTTTTCCTTAAGATTATCTCAATTGCTTTTTTTAATCCTGAAACTTCAACATGAATATTCTTTTCATGAAACGTTTCGATATAGTCAGACAATAGTACTGTCAATTCAGCATTAAACCACTCAGTATTTGTGAAGTCTAATATGATTCTATCGTTTTCTTTTACTTTCTCTAAAGCTCTATGCATACTTTGATTTAATTCATTTATATAATATGAATTTTGATTGATATAATATGGCATTTTGATTTTATAAGTTTCCATTGCTTACACCCCTACTGACTCTAGAAAAACATTTAAAAAGTTATTAATATACATCCATGATTTAATAATGAATTATCTTAAAACCAGGTAATTCTTCTACTAATTCAAGCGTTTTCACACTTAC
>NZ_PSYY01000088.1:0-460 GCF_003383025.1 Haloferax sp. Atlit-4N
GTTGCTTACAGCTCGAAAATGGGGCGGATGGGAAAACCGGACCAGGTATGTTACCGCTCCTCGAAGGCTTACAACTCGAAAAAGGGGGGAGAGGGTGCAACATTCCAGATCACCAAATCAGCTTCACCAGCTACCATGTCTGAAACCCGGTATTACTCTCATTCGTGAACAGGTCCTACGAGTGTCGTTCTTTCGCAGCTATTCTGGCGCTTACTACTCGAAAACGGGGAGTGTGAGTAAGTCCGTATCACCCAGAGCATCATTTACAAAATCCAGATAATGTGGATTTAGCTTCGAGACTCACTTCGACTTCCTTCTCCTTACAACGTGAGGGTGGGAGCATCGAACGAAGTGTGTTACCGCCTCCCAAAATCTTACAACTCGAAAACGGGGGGGTCCGGGTCATCGAGGAAGATCGACGACAGCGAGTTTCGTCGAACCGTTACAACTCGACAACGGA
>NZ_PSYY01000089.1:0-459 GCF_003383025.1 Haloferax sp. Atlit-4N
TTCAGTCGGCTGCCGAGGTCGACAAACTTGATGAACTTGCCCGACTCACACTCCCCGAAGACAAGATACCGGACAACGTTCTCAAGATAGCTAATACCGCGTCAAACACCCACTAACTTAACGCCTGCAAAGAGGTCGGTGTTGACCCGCACCCCGCCCGATTCCCCCGTGACCTTCCGCAGTTCTTCATCCAGTTCTTGACTGAGAAGGACGATCTCGTTCTCGACATCTTTGCAGGCTCAAATATGAGCGGGTGGCTCGCCGAGCAGATGGGCAGGGACTGGCTGGCGTTCGAGGATCAAGAAAAGTACCTGGGAAGCAGCAAGCTCCGGTTCCTCCCCATGGAAGAGCTTCAGCGGGACGACAATCAGCAAAGCTTCGACGACGTAATCGAACTCACCGATTAGTCGCTGTCCTCTATACGCTTGATTTCGCGGGCCTTCTGCGCTTGTCGCTTCA
>NZ_PSYY01000090.1:0-459 GCF_003383025.1 Haloferax sp. Atlit-4N
TCGTCGCAGGAGCGCGGCTGCTCGCCGCCGACAACCCGCTCGGCTCACGCGTCCAGTCGTAGGACCACCCGCCCGCTCGTGGTCCGAACCTCCACGCTGGCGATGTCGTCGCGGGGGACGGAGGTGGCGGCCGGGACCTCCATGGTGGCGCCGCTCACCGACGTCCAGCTGCCGACCTGCTCGGACCGGCCGTCGGAGGCGGTGACGAACAACAGGTAGTCGACCTGCTCGGGCAGCTCCACCGCGGCGGCGTCCTTGTCGTAGGTGCAGGTCAGCAGCATCCGGGTGCCCCAAGTGACCTGCTCCAGGCCGAGGCTGGCTTCGACGGGTACGTCGCCCAGCGGGGCCATCGCGTGGGTCTCGACCTCGTCGCCGCCGTCCGGCGATCCCGGCTGCGGCGACGACGTGCTCGTGCCCGGTCCGGAGACCGGCGTGTCGGCGCGATCGAGGACCGCAGGC
>NZ_PSYY01000091.1:0-459 GCF_003383025.1 Haloferax sp. Atlit-4N
TCCGTTACTAACGGGGGCAGTAACGAGGTAGTGCGCTCAGGAGAGGTAGAGGAAGAGGTAGATGCTGCTGCGGCAGCAACCACGCCGCCGCTGCCGCCGTCGTTGGAGATCCTCAAGGCCAAGCTCGACGCCGCGAAGATGACCGCCCGCTGGGACCGCCTCACCGGCGACCAGCACGCCATCATCGAGCAGCTCATTGACCTTCACGGCGACGGCCCGCTCGTGAAGTCCGCGATCGCGCAGTACCGCCCCGGCGCACCGGCCGTGTTCGCGCAGGCCTGGCTGGCCGGGTGGATGTCCCTCGTCCCGGCCGGGACCGGTCTCCGCGTCGTCTCTACGCCGTGCCCCGAGTCCGGCCACTCCGGGACCACTGACCACTGCACCCAGTGCGCTTCCGAGCGCCTCGAGGGAGGAGCCGCCCGATGACCGAGAAGCCATACGACCGCGGCCTCGCGGAGG
>NZ_PSYY01000092.1:0-457 GCF_003383025.1 Haloferax sp. Atlit-4N
CGGCGAGCTGCCGGAGACGTTCTTGGCAGTCGAGAAGGCGGCGTCGCCGTTGCAGGTGCCGTTGGTGAAGAACTCGAACGAGACCGTTCCCGCCAGAGCGCCGCCGGCGCTCGCCGAGACCGTCGCCGAGTCGCTGGGCACCCATGTCTGTGCGCTGGACAGCGACGAGGGCACGGTGTTGACCACCACGTCCTCGTTACTGTCCGTGCACTGGGCGTTGTGTGTCGTGCCGGAGTTGTTGGTGCTGCCGCTGTACGACGCGACCCAGTGGTAGTTTCCTTCTGCGGTCGGTGTGAACGAAGCCGGACCGTAGGTGCCGTTCCCGCTCACGGCCACGTTCTCAGACGGGTCCTGAGTCGAGCTGTCGTACACCAGAGGGCCGCACCCGCTGCTGTTCGGGCCGAAGAGCTTGAAGGTGATCGAGCCACCCGCCGCCGGGCCTGCATCGCCGGTGAGG
>NZ_PSYY01000093.1:0-457 GCF_003383025.1 Haloferax sp. Atlit-4N
ACAAGTAAAGTTACAGTTACTGAAAGCTCTATCGAGGGACATAAAAATACAAATAAAGTAGAACCTCATGCAGGACAAAGAGCGGTGCTAAAATATAAGTTGAAATTTGAGAATGGTTTACACCAAGGTGATTACTTTGACTTCACTTTGTCTAATAATGTCAACACGCATGGTGTATCAACTGTAAGGAAAGTACCAGACATTTTAAATGGTTCTCTAGTAATGGCGACTGGAAAAGTTTTGGGAGAAGGTAAGATACGATATACATTTACGGATTATATTAATAATAAAGTAAATGTGACTGCAAATTTAGAAATAAACTTATTTATTGACCCAAAAACAGTCCAAGATAATGGAAACCAAAAAATTACTTCTATGATAAATGATCATGAAACTGAAAAAACAATTCCGATTTCATACAATCCAGGAGTAAGCCATACTTATGCGAATATAAATG
>NZ_PSYY01000094.1:0-457 GCF_003383025.1 Haloferax sp. Atlit-4N
GAGGCGGTCGCGCTCACGGCGATCGAGGGGGTCGGCTCCGGTCGCGCCGAGCGCCTCGCGGACGCCGGCCTCGCCTCCCCCGTCGACGTGGTCGACGCCGGCGCGGCGGGCCTCGAGCGCGCCGGCATGAGCGACTCCGTCGCGGAGCGGATCGTCGACGCCGCGCGCGACTGCCCCCGCGTCGACGTCGACTGGGGGGACTTCCCCGAGGCCATCGCGGTCGGCGAAAACGAGATGTGCGAGGTCGCCGTCGAGGCCGTTTCCGGCGGCGCGCGCGCCGGGATCCGCGTCACGGTCAACGGCGTGGAGATGACCGCGACGACGACGTACCTCGACGGGACGGCGACGGTCCCGGTCGGCGTGTTCGGGCCGCCGGACGCCGACGAACTGGAGTTCGTCGTCGAGGTCGCCTTCCCGGACCTCCCGCTGCTCCCCGTCACGGCGACGCGGACGGTCC
>NZ_PSYY01000095.1:0-457 GCF_003383025.1 Haloferax sp. Atlit-4N
ACGCGCAACGGCGTCGTGCACGGGGGCGCGGGAGACGGCCAGCCCAAGGTCGAGACCGACGTGCAGATGGCCGACGCGATGCTCCACCTCGCGGGCGTCTCCAACGGCCACCTCGCCACCCAGGGCTTCCGCTTCCTCGAGAAGCGCACCGGCACCCAGCTCGCCGACCTCGCGGCCGAGCACGAGGGCAAGCAGATCACCTTCGCCGACACCCAGGTGGCGCCGGTGCCGGTGATCACCTCGCCGGAGTGGTCCGGGTCGGAGTCGGGCGGGCGGCGCTACAGCCCCTTCACCATCAACATCGAGCGCAAGAAGCCGTTCCACACCCTGACCGGCCGCCAGCAGTTCTACGTCGACCATGACTGGTTCCTGGGGATGGGCGAGATGCTGCCGGTCTACCGTCCGCCACTCAACATGACCGAGCTCTTCGGCGAGGCGCCCATCGGCGAGCAGAACG
>NZ_PSYY01000096.1:0-456 GCF_003383025.1 Haloferax sp. Atlit-4N
TGCTCCATGGTCATGCAGCTGTCAGAGGTGGTGGCGTTACAGCCGAACTCGCTGCTGACGCCGGCGCAACCGGCCAGCAGCAGCACGCCACCCAAGGCGGGGAATAAAAGCAGTGATTTCATGATGTGCGTTTTCATTGAGTCTCCTTAAAACCTGGCCGAGAAAAAAGTCATTAACGGTACAACGAGGGTCATTACCCATCCGGCGCACGTATGCATCATCAAGAACATCGGGACATCAAATTCCCAGTGAATGAAAGAACTCCCGGCAACGATTGCGACCGAGATGGGCACTATCAGTGCCAGGCATACCGAAAGTGCGTAAGCAGAGGATTTTTTGTTGGGCCCCGTCATTAAGAAAAATAAAGAGAGCGCCGCCGACCCCGCACACCAGAGAATGTCACGCCGAAAACCGGCCCACTTGTCGGCATCGGTCAGCAGGTGCTCAATGCGCCAC
>NZ_PSYY01000097.1:0-456 GCF_003383025.1 Haloferax sp. Atlit-4N
CCCGGGCAAATCGGTATGATACTGCTTGGTATCGGGGCCCCGATGGTTTCCAGTTTCCTACTCCTCAGCGGCCTCGCCCCACCGGCGTGGAATCCGACAGATTTCTCTTTTGTTGTCACTGCGATCGTCTTCGCGCTCGCGGTATTCCGGTACCGTCTGTTCCGACTCGTCCCTGTGGGGCGCCAGCAGGTTGTTCGGATGATGAACGACCCGGTCGTCCTGACCGACGACGACGACCGCGTCGTCGACAGCAACCAGGCCGCGCGTGACCTGTTCGCAGCCGGATCGGACTGGCGGGGAGCGACTGCCGCGTCGTTCTTCGGTCCGCTCGCCGAACAAATCCTGCGATCACGCGACACGACTGATGCCGAAACTGAGACACTCGTCAGTCAAGATGACGGCGACCGCTACTTCGATCTTAATACGACACCGATCTGGACGCCGACAGATGAAGTT
>NZ_PSYY01000098.1:0-456 GCF_003383025.1 Haloferax sp. Atlit-4N
GTCGTCGTGCTGACGGTCGACCCGGAGGAGCTGGTCCAGCGCCTGCTGCAGCGCGCCCAGACCGACGGTCGCGCCGACGACACCGAGGACGTCATCCGGCGCCGCCAGGAGGTCTACGCCGAGCAGACCGAGCCACTCATCGGTGTCTACCGCGAGCGCGGGATCCTGGTCGAGGTCGACGGGATGGGCGAGGTCGACGAGGTGACGACCCGCATCTTCGACGCGCTCGACGTCGTCCAGCAGAGCTGACGGCCGGCGCACGCCATGGGGTTCCGGGACCGCGGGATCGAGATCAAGACCCCTGAGCAGATCGACCTGATGCGGGTCGCCGGGCTGCTCGTGGGGGAGACCCTCGAGCTGCTCCGCGCCGCCGTCCGGCCGGGGGTGAGCACCCTGGAGCTCGACACCCTCGCGGAGGCCAACATCCGCGACCACGGGGGCGTGCCATCGTTCAAG
>NZ_PSYY01000099.1:0-455 GCF_003383025.1 Haloferax sp. Atlit-4N
CAGCGTGACCCGCTCGCGGGCCATCACCGCCGCGCGCTTGCGGGACCAGTGCGGCTCCGAGTACGTCCGCTTGACGAGGTGCGCGCCGAGGCGCTCGGCCCACTCGGGCTTGATGGCGGCGTTCTGCCGGGCCCACAGGCGTGAGGTCTCGACCAGCTCGGCGCTCATCAGGAAGTCCGGGTTGCGCCCCTTCAGCACGCTGCCGGGGAAGACCGCGAAGCGGGCGTTGCGGGCACCGAGGTACTCCCGCATCGGGCGCCGCTCCCCCGGCTTGCCCTTCTCGCGCTCCTCGAGCGCACCGATGTGGCTGAGCAGGCCGGAGAGCAGCGCCTGGTGGATGCCGTCCTCGTCGGGGGTGTCCGACGGGTGGCCGACGTCGAGACGCATCTCCTTGGCCACCTGGCGCAGCTGGGACTCGTAGTCCTGCCACTCGCGGATTCGCATGTAGTTGAGGT
>NZ_PSYY01000100.1:0-454 GCF_003383025.1 Haloferax sp. Atlit-4N
CAACAGGGTCTTCTCCCCCAGCGTCGAGGACGTCGCCCACGCCCGTCGCGTGATCGCCGCGATGGGCGACGGCACCGGTGCGCTGATGATCGACGGGAAGATGGAGGACGACGCCTCGGTGAAGCAGTGCCAGGTGATGGTGGCGCTCGCCGAGGAGCTCGCCGCGATCGACCCCGCGCTCAAGGAGCAGTACGACGCCATCCCGGACCAGAGCGAGGTGACGGCATGAGTGAGTTCACCCCCCTCCGCTCGGTCCTCTACATGCCGAGCTCCAACGAGCGCGCGCTGGAGAAGGCGAGGACGATCACCTGCGACGGCCTGATCCTCGATCTCGAGGACGCCGTCGCGCCGGACGCCAAGCCGGCCGCCCGCGAGGCGGCGGCCGCCGCGGCGGCCAGCGGCGAATACGGGCGGCGCACGGTCAGCATCCGCGTCAACGGGCTCGGCACCCAGA
>NZ_PSYY01000101.1:0-454 GCF_003383025.1 Haloferax sp. Atlit-4N
CAGCGAGGTCACACCGACGGCGGTCCGCGACCACATCCGCCAGGCGGAGTTCTCTACGGTGTACGGCACCGTCTCCTTCGACGACACCGGCGTCATCAACAAGAATATGCTCGTCTACCAGTGGCAGCCGGATCCGGGACTGCAGATCACCTACCCCGAGAACGTCGCCCAGTCGAGCCCCATCTACCCGATGCCCGACTGGAGTGAGCGCTGAGCGATGGCTGCCACCCAGTTCGTCGTCAACGGCCTGCTGGTCGGTGCGCTGTTCGCAGGCGTGGCGGTCGGATTCGCGCTCATCTGGGGCGTCGTCGACATCATCAATCTCGCCCACGGCGAGATGGTGATGCTCGGCGGCTACACCTCTTACTGGGTGCTGACGCTGATTACCGGGAACGCGGAGGGGTCGCCGCTCCTGTTTCTGGCGACCATCCCGGTCGCCATCGCCGTACTGTTC
>NZ_PSYY01000102.1:0-453 GCF_003383025.1 Haloferax sp. Atlit-4N
TTCAAATCCCGGCGAGTCCATACGCGCTCCGCGCGTTCGGTAATCCACATACTATATTTGCCAGCACAACTCCGACGAGAGTGCAAATTAAGCACTGATTGCTAGTGACCTGAACCCGAACAACGCTGTTCAGAAGAACTGGAACAGCTCGTCACGCTGGGCGTCGTGAAGGTGGTGCCGGACAGCCTCGTTCAGGGGCTCGATGGCGCCGCGCTTCGCAGTTATCGGTGCGATAGTCTCCTGCCACTGTTGCCATGGTGGATGGAGTCCGAGTCGGTCACAGAGGTCGTTCAGGCGCTCATCCTTGTCGTCAACCTTGTCCATTTTGTTGACTGCGACGACCGGTTCGACGCCAATCTCTCGGAGGAAGTGAAGCATCTCCACGTCGTGTGGGATTTCGTCGGGGCCGGAATGGCGGTCGATGATGTCGATGACCGATTTGCCGTCGACGAC
>NZ_PSYY01000103.1:0-453 GCF_003383025.1 Haloferax sp. Atlit-4N
GCGATGACGAGGTCGCCGGTGCCGTCGGTGACATCCACGTCAATGAGTTCGTCGCCGTCTTCGAGTTTGGCGGCGATGATTCCCGTCGAGAGGATGTTTTCAAACTCCGAACAGCAGGTCCGCTTGACGTAGCCGTTCCGGGTCACCATCGTGATACACTCGTCGTCGCCGAATTCGTCGGTCGAGACGACGGCGGTCAGTTCTTCGCCGTTGTCCAGGTCGATGAGATTGATAGCAGACTTGCCCCGCGCCGTCCGGGACATCTCTGGAATCTCGTAGGTCTTGAGCCGGTAGACCTGGCCCTGATTGGTGAAACAGAGCAGGTAGTCGTGGCTGTTGGCCCGGAACACCTTCGAGACACGGTCGTTCTCCTTGGGATCGGCCCCGATTATCCCTTTGCCGCCGCGATTCTGGGGGTCGAAGTTCTCGACCGGCATCCGCTTGATGTAGTCG
>NZ_PSYY01000104.1:0-452 GCF_003383025.1 Haloferax sp. Atlit-4N
AACACCACCCGGCGCATCACCGCCACCGCCCTTGCCACCGCAGCGCTGGTTGCGCCGTCCGCACTCGCTGCCACCGCCGTGGCCGCACCGGACAAGCCGACCAAGCCGGCGAAGACGGTCAAGGCGCAGACCAAGCAGCTGCTGAAGGACATCGCGGGCAAGGACAAGCGCCTCGAGCGGCTCTCGACCAGCACCGCCGTCGAGGCCCTGGCCGACGACACCGAGGCCGAGGTCGTGGCCAACGTGACCGACGCGCGGACCGCCCTCGCCGAGCTGAGGACCGCCGTCGAGGCGGCCGACAGCACCGTCGACACCCGAGCGGCCCGCAAGGGGCTGCGCTCGTTCCGCGTGGAGAACTTCCGCATCGTCGTCAACGTGGTGAAGAAGGTGGAGGGCCTCGAGGAGGCCGCCGCCGCCGACCCGGAGGCCGTCACGCACCTCGCGGCCGCCGA
>NZ_PSYY01000105.1:0-452 GCF_003383025.1 Haloferax sp. Atlit-4N
AGCTCGTTCCTCGCTGCCACTATGTTCGGGACATGACCTTCTCGATCGTGGCCCGGTCCGACGACGGTGAGTCGTGGGGCGTCGCCGTGGCCTCCAAGTTCCTGGCCGCCGGGTCCGCCGTGCCGGCAGCGGCGGCCGGGGTCGGCGCCATGGCCACGCAGGCCGACGCCAACCTCGCCTTCAAGTACCTCGGACTGGCGCACCTCGACGAAGGCGCGACCGCGCAGGTCGCCCTCGACCGGCTGGTCGAGGAGGACGAGGGACGCGAGCACCGGCACGTGGGCGTCGTCGACTCCGACGGCAACGCCGCGACGTGGACCGGCTCCGAGTGCTTCGCCTGGGCCGGCGGCACGACCGGGCGCAGCGGCGAGCGCGGCGGCTACGCGATCCAGGGCAACATCCTCACCGGTCCCGAGGTGGTGGAGGCGATGGAGCGGGCCTGGAACGCCGCC
>NZ_PSYY01000106.1:0-451 GCF_003383025.1 Haloferax sp. Atlit-4N
CGTGAACTACCTGCTTCCCAAGCGGATCACCAGCTCAGAGCGGAAAGCGATTGAGCAGATAGAGCAAGACGACCAAGAGGTCGCAGTTGAGTCGGGTTCTGTCCACGTCGAACAGGGTTCGCACGGGATGCAGATTTTGGATGTTCCCTCGACGAAGTCAGATGGGACGACTGTCTTTGCGACGAATGCTCGCGTTCAGCCGGAAGAGGCTGAAACGTTCTGTCGGCGCTACAGTAGTCGCTGGCAGATCGAGAACGAATACAAGTCAATCAAACACGATTTCTGGCGAAGACTTCCTCGAAGGACTACCGCGTTCGGCTGTTCTACTTCGTGTTCGCGGTCCTCTTGTACAATATCTGGCGGCTCACTGACTTTCTGTTGAAAGCTGCTGCTGACGGTGAGATGGACTACGCACCAGTCATTACTGCTGGAGAGTGTGTCGAGTTGGTCT
>NZ_PSYY01000107.1:0-451 GCF_003383025.1 Haloferax sp. Atlit-4N
TCATATGGATCGGCAGACAACGGGTGCAGACTGAGCTCGGATAGTTGCTCGGCAACTGTCCGAGTTGGGTGCGGCAAATTGGATCGTCTCTGAAGCGGGCTGGTCGAACGAGCCAACCAAGCGCGTCTTCGAACGGCTCAGCGGCGACGGTATCTTCTACCGCGTCGACAGCGGTACTCACACTACGTACTATCTCGATTACCGCCTAAGTGATGTGGGAGGTGATGTACCTCCCGGACGACAGAATACTGTTGGAGAACATATTGAGCGTCTCGCCGACATGAACTCGCAGATTCGGGGTTAGGAGGTCGAATCTGAGGTCAATTCTCCGTACCCGCTTCGTGGGACGCTCACCGAGAAGTCTCTCGACGCTGACGAAGAGGACCACCACTGTAAGACCATCTTATTAGACACTCACCAATTGTGGGCTAATCGGAAAGAAATATGCTTC
>NZ_PSYY01000108.1:0-450 GCF_003383025.1 Haloferax sp. Atlit-4N
TGACACTAGGATAGAGAAGTACCAGCGATTTCTTTCTTGAGCGGTGTCTGTGGTAACACCGAGTCCAGTTACCCACCTGACTGTATCGCATACAATTCAGCGTATTTCCCTTCACTTTCAACCAGTTCGTCGTGACCGCCACACTCGGAAATCCATCCGTCTTCCATCGTATAGATCCGATCAGCATTCTCGACAGTCGAAAGGCGATGAGCGATAGCGATAATCGCATAATCTCGCTCCATCGCTTCGATTGCCGCCTGCACTTCCTTCTCAAGGTTCGAATCCAGGTCGCTCGTTGCTTCGTCTAGAATTAACAGGTCCGCGTCTTTCAGAATCGCTCGCGCAAGAGCGACGCGCTGTTTCTGCCCGCCCGACAAGCGGACACCGTCGTCACCGAGTTGAGAATCGAGTCCGTTCGGGAGGTCCGTGATGAACTGGTCCACCTTCGCG
>NZ_PSYY01000109.1:0-450 GCF_003383025.1 Haloferax sp. Atlit-4N
CGTCGGCAGTGAACACTTCATCGGCGAGGAAGTGAAGCGACAGATGAACATCGTCGCCGAGAACGTCGTATACGAGGGACTCCCGTGGGGGCACCAACTCGCTGAGGAATGTCCGGAAGACTTGGCTACGATTCTAGCCGAATTCCACAGCCAAAACTAAAACTCGACTTTTTTCTCAGTCTTAATACATATTCGTCTAATAAAAGTTTGTAGTCTAATTTAATCAACTCTGATATTGACTCATTCTATAGAATAGATTTATATATCCGAAAGAATACTGTAAGTATAGTAATCATGAACAATGATGCTACTAGCGCTCGACGATTCAGTAGGCGCTCACTGTTGAAGACAGTGGCCGCCTCGGGAATTGCCACCGGACTAGCTGGCTGTACCACATCATCACAGGGCTCTGGGGGTGGAAACTCGGCACCTGAGGTTGATGTCGATGCA
>NZ_PSYY01000110.1:0-450 GCF_003383025.1 Haloferax sp. Atlit-4N
CCTATCCGTACTCGTACTACGCTGCAGGGCCCTCCCGAGTCGCGATCGAAGACGGAATCCATCGCTGCGTCCACTGTGAGAAAGAAAATGCGAAATCGTACACCTACTGTGCAAATTGTGGGAGCATCAACTGTGGCTCGCACATCAAAACAGAACGGCTCGAGGGGACACCAGTGTGTACAGGCTGTGCAGTCACCGAGCGGTTTGTGCTGAAAACGAAGTACTTCTACGACGAGGAGAATCTCGAAGAATTCCGTTCAGAGTACGAACAGATGGCCCTCCACGAGAAAGCAATGGAGAATACACCACTCGTTGGTGGCCTGCTTATTAGTATCCTACTCCTACTAGGGTTTATTCTCACGTCTGGAGCCGTCTAGCACTTTGAGCGACTGTCGCCCGAAGAAAGCGATTGCCTTCTTAAGAGCACGATGATCTCGATGAAACCGTACA
>NZ_PSYY01000111.1:0-449 GCF_003383025.1 Haloferax sp. Atlit-4N
GGCGGTCGTCGAAGACGACGTGGGGAACCGCGGCGATTCCGTCACAAATGACCAGACGCCGAAGGACACGACCGCTCCGGCGGTCGATTCCTTCACCGCGACCGAGACCGGCAGCCGAACGTTCACTGTGACACTCGAAGCGACAGAGCAGACCTCGATTCAAGCGAGTGACGTGACACTGGGCGTGTCCGGACCCGGCACTGTCGAAAACGTCGAGCAGTTGAACCTCGACAACAGCGGCTCGTCGTTTACCTACAGAGTCAAGTACACCGTGAGCCAGCCCGGCGAATACACGGTCACGCTGTCGGAGCTGACGGACGCGTACGGTAACGACGGCGCGACCGGCCAGACCGCGACCGTGGCGCTGGGCGACGCGGCTGACTTTGTCAGGTACACCGGCGACGCAGAGACGTTCGGTGGTGACGGCTCTGGTGTCGCGCTGTCCATTG
>NZ_PSYY01000112.1:0-449 GCF_003383025.1 Haloferax sp. Atlit-4N
AGCCTTAGTCGCGGCAGATATCCTCCGAAATGGGTATGGTGTAGCTTATCCACATGGTCACGAGCAAAAATACGACTTGGTAATCGACGTTGGGTGGGAGCTATTACGAGTTCAGGTGAAAACTGCGAGCGATTATGATGAATACCGTTACGAGCTGGAAATTTCTCCAGAAAAGTACCCCGATGGTACCGTCGATATATTTGCTGGTGCCATCCACGAGGAGGGCACAGCGATTTACGTGCCTGCTCACGAAATGGAAAAGACGCAACGTGTGAAGTTCAATCCTACTGAGGAGATGCCTAGTGATTGGCATCGTGAACAGGCGAACCTGCCCGGAGAATTCTCGATAGATGAGGCGCTCCTCAAAATTCGGGAGTTTACTGACTCTTAGTTATGTGATTCGCTGGTTGACCTGTTGTTGAGGTCGTGGCTGCGCGCGCAGCGAAGCG
>NZ_PSYY01000113.1:0-448 GCF_003383025.1 Haloferax sp. Atlit-4N
ATGCCCTCCATACTCTCTGTCCGGTTCCAACAGCTCTCGTGTACAATCAATCCACGACAGCCTCGGGTACTGAACTAATGCCGGGATTCTACGAGCGGTTCTCAGACGGGTGGGAACGGGCGCTCAACTGCGTCCCTCTCATTCTGGTTCCGATCTTGTTTGCGAGTGGGGAGATTACAAAAATTCAGTCGGTACTCGCCCATGACGGCGTGTATTTTGGATTCACGTTCGGGATTCCAATCTCGGTTGGAACCGTCTGGCAATTTGTAAGTCCTCCCAATTCAGGGAGTGAACGTCTATCTTGGAATCCCAGTAGGCAGACGGCCAGTGTTATTGGTTCCAGTCTTTGCCCTACTGGTTGTGAAGTCAGCACTCGCAGCAGGTTACTTTGGAAGTCTCAAAGCTCACCTTGAGACAGGGGAGTACGACTTTTTCGAGAGTGTTCGGT
>NZ_PSYY01000114.1:0-447 GCF_003383025.1 Haloferax sp. Atlit-4N
CACAAGGTGCTCGAGGACCTCTTCGACGCACCGGCGGCGGAGCGCACGCCCGAGAGGGCCGGCGACATGCTCGCGCCCACCTGGGAGCTGCTGCTCGAGGCCGATCCCGGTCTGGGCGAGATGTTCGGCGGCGAAGGGCCCGACCTCGTTGCGTGGCTCGCCTCCTGCCGCACGGTGCTGGACCGCTACTTCGACCTCGAGGACCCGCGGCGGCTCGAGCCGGCCGAGCGGGAGCTCTACGTCGAGGCGCTACTCGACTCCAGGCTGCTCCTGCGCGGGTTCGTCGACCGGGTCGACGTCGCTCCCGACGGCCGGATCCGGGTGGTCGACTACAAGACCGGAAAGGCTCCGAGCGAGGGCTACGAGGCCAAGGCGCTGTTCCAGATGAAGTTCTACGCGCTCGTCCTCTGGCGGCTGCGTGGCGTAGTGCCGTCGGTGCTGCAGCTG
>NZ_PSYY01000115.1:0-446 GCF_003383025.1 Haloferax sp. Atlit-4N
GACGGCACCGATGAGCGCGGCGTTGGCCAGCAGGAACGTGTAGGGCCGACGCTCGCTGCCCTTGCTCCCGGTGGTGGCGTCGAGGACAGCAGACGATGGCGCGGACATGTGACTCCGGTGGTGCAGGGGCGGGCGTGAGGGCCCATTCTCCCCAATCGCGCCAAACCCCTTCCAGGGCGGTCGCCGGCGCGCCGCGCCCCGCCCGAAAAAAGGACTGCGGCGCCCGTAACGCCTCGGGCGTCCGCGGCGCTGAGTGTGGTGAGTGGCCCGTCACCGTCCGTGTCCCGACCTCCCGCCGGGGCACATGAGCGTGACGTGGTGGCTCCAGCAGGAGGCAGCGGCGCGACCACCCCCCGTTCAGGTCGCGCCGCTGTTTGCCGGCCCGGCCAGCACACCCGGTAGGCCTCCAGGGGCTCGAACCCTGAACCAACGGATTAAAAGTCCGG
>NZ_PSYY01000116.1:0-446 GCF_003383025.1 Haloferax sp. Atlit-4N
CCGCTGACTGGCGAAAGCGCAACGCCGACCTAACGTGAAACAAGGCAGAGATCGGAAGCACTGGAGTGCGCCGCTGTCAGTCCTTTCTCCCTCGCTGTTCTGCCGCGCCCGCCGCCCATGCGGCCCCCGTCAGCCACCGCCAGGGAGCATCGCCATGCTGTTCATCACCAATCGCTTTCCCAAGGGCTCGATCAAGACCGAGATCGACCGCCCGTTCTCCTTCGACCTGAACAATAACGCGCCGAGCAACTCGGTGTACTTCTGCGAACGGCAGAGCAAGCGCAAGCTGGTCGAGGTCGGCAGTCAGGCCTTCCTCGGCCGGCTACAGGAGGCCAGGCAGCGGCAGATCCTGCTGTACATCCACGGCTACTCCAACCTGCCGGACGACGTGTTCGCCTCTGTCGAGGAGTTCCAGGCGTTGTGCGAGCGCAGCGGCAAGGATGAGG
>NZ_PSYY01000117.1:0-445 GCF_003383025.1 Haloferax sp. Atlit-4N
GCGAACAACACCGTTCGGAACGCGCAGGCCGGCGTGATCGTGATGACCCGACCGACGGGCAACCTCATCGTCGGCAACGACGTCCGCCAGAGCACCTACGGCGTCGTGCCGGCCGGCGGCGACTCCTACTACGCACGGAACGTCGTCGTCGACAACGAGCGCGGCCTCCAGGTGGCTGGCGATCGCAACGCGTTCATCGAGAACGTGGTCCTCGACAACGGGATCGGCGCGCGCGCCAGCGACATCCTCCCGTCGAACTGGGTGCTCAGAAACGACTTCGAGGGCAACGAACAGACGGTCGAGTCGACTATCGGCCCGCTCCGAACTTGGTCGCACGGCGGCGTCGGCAACTACTGGGGGCCGCTGCCGATCCCCGACGGCGACGACGACGGCGTCTACGTCCGCCCGTACCGCCCGTCGGGGTCGGTCGACTCCCGTCTCGGGA
>NZ_PSYY01000118.1:0-445 GCF_003383025.1 Haloferax sp. Atlit-4N
CCCACCAGGTGAGCGGCACGTGGTCGCGGACGACGTAGAGCGCAGCACCGCCCATGAAGAAGGGAAGCACAGGAAGGAGAAACCAGATGTCGCCGTTCGTCGGCCCGAAGTAGGAGTGCACCCTCTCCGGGTTGGCACCGCACCAGACAGTGAACGCGAAGACGGGTACCAGGGCGAGCGGGTGGCGTCGCAGCACTGCGACCGACAGCAGGCCGCCGACGATCAGGTAACAGAGGAACTCGTAGTACAGCGACCACAGCGAGCCGTTCCATGCCCCGGGGGAGGGCACTGCGGCCAGCGTGCCGGCGACGCCGTACTCGTTCATCTTCAGGCCGAGGTTGATGTAGACGTACTGCAGCGGCGGCGAGGCCGTGGTGAGGAAGCCGTCGATCGTGCCTCGTTCATGCCAGAACACGACAGGGGCAAACACGAAGGCCACCAGCAC
>NZ_PSYY01000119.1:0-445 GCF_003383025.1 Haloferax sp. Atlit-4N
GACCCCGTAATCGACGTGGCGGTCGTGCTCACGCCGGCGGGAACCCACGGCGACCTCGTGTCGGCCGCGCTTCAGGTGGGCAAGCACGCCTACACCGAAAAGCCGCTCGCGGCGACGAAGGCCGAAGGCGAGGCGATTTTGGAGACCGCCGCCGAGCGCGGACTGACCGTCGGCGTCGCGCCCGACACCGTCCTCGGCACCGGCATCCAGACCTGCCGCGACCTCATCGACGAGGGCCGCATCGGCGACCCAGTCGGCGCGACGGCGTTCTGGTCGAACCACGGCCACGAGCACTGGCACCCGGACCCCGACGGCTTCTACGCGGAGGGCGGCGGCCCGCTTTTCGACATGGGGCCGTACTATCTCACGTCGCTCGTGACGCTCCTCGGCCCGATTCGGTCGGTCGCCGGGACCGCGAACACGCCGTTCGCCGAGCGCGAGATAA
>NZ_PSYY01000120.1:0-443 GCF_003383025.1 Haloferax sp. Atlit-4N
GCGTCGTCGACGAGATCCTCGACGGCAAGGTCTTCGAGTTCGACCTCTCCCAGACCTTCTCCACCACGGCGCTGACCCTCGTGGCCGTCCCGATCCTCATGGTCGTGCTGTCGATGACGCTGCCCGCCGGGGCGAACCGCATCACGAACCTCGTCGTGGCCTCGCTCTACGTCCCCGTCACGGCGTTCAACGCGGTCGGCGAGTCCTGGTTGTACTTCTACGGCCTCGGCATCGTCCTGGAGCTGGGCCGTCTCGCCCTCGTCGTCCGGTACGCCTGGACCTGGCCCCGCATCGCACCGTCGGCGACCACGGCGACCGGCCAGGACCGGGACACCGTTCGCGCCCACCAACGAGCGTGAACCAGGCGCTTGTCCAGTCCCCCTCACTGCTGGTTCGGACCACCTGAGCCGCGACGTGGATCTCTCTTGTGGGCACTGCCGGGC
>NZ_PSYY01000121.1:0-441 GCF_003383025.1 Haloferax sp. Atlit-4N
CGCTGCGGGTCCCGACTGGTGTCGTCGGACCCGATCGAGTCGGGGATCACCAGCCTGTCGTTCCCGTCGATTTCTCGCGCCTCCTTACCGACGACCGCATCCCGTTCGTCGTCGTACACGTGAACTCCGTGGTCTGGAGTGACGGTTATCGATCGGCCAGACTCAGTGCGAACCCGCACGAGGTGGTTCGGTGCGTCGTGCTTGCTGACCGCCTCTACCGGGCGAGAGACGCGATCGCCGTCCGCGGTCAGCGACGGAACACGGAGGTTGCCGTCGACACCCTCCAGTTCGCCGACGGCCGTTCCGAAGTCGTCGAACTCGACATCCGACTGCTCGAGGTACGTCTCGACGAACGCCGCGATTTCGTCGTATCGTAGCTGACCGGTCTCGTCCTCGTACCAGATCTTCGTCTCCGGATGGAAGCAGTTCCGCCGTTTCGCG
>NZ_PSYY01000122.1:0-441 GCF_003383025.1 Haloferax sp. Atlit-4N
GTCGTCTCGGTCAGGCCGTAGCCCTCGAGAACGGTGAGGCCGATGCCGCGGTAGAAGTGGCCGAGCCGGTCGCCCAGGGGCGCGCCGCCGGAGATGGCGTACGAGCAGCTCCCGCCGAGCGCCTGCCGCAGCTTGCCGTAGACCAGCCGGTCGAAGAGCGCGTGCTGAGCTCGGAGGCGCACCGGCACCCGCTTGCCGTCCGACGCCCGCGACCAGGCGATCGCGACGTCTGCTGCGCGGTCGAAGATCCTGCCCCGCCCGTCGGCGGTGGCCCGCTGGGAGGCGCTGTTGAAGACCTTCTCGAACACCCGCGGCACGGCCAGGATGAACGTCGGCCTGAACTCGCCGAGGTCGGTCACGAGGTTCTTGATGTCGGCGCTGTGGCCCATCTTGGCCCTGCTCTTGACGCAACCGACCTGGATGATGCGCGCGAAGACGTGG
>NZ_PSYY01000123.1:0-441 GCF_003383025.1 Haloferax sp. Atlit-4N
CCGGAATGGCCAGCACCGGGATCAGCGTGGCGCGCCAGTTCTGCAGGAAGATGTACACCACCAGCATCACCAGGATCAGCGCCTCGATGAAGGTGTGGATCACTTCCTCGATGGAGACTTCGACGAACTTGGTGGTGTCGTAGGGAATCTTGTAGGCGATGCCGTCGGGGAAGCGCTTGGACAGGCGCTCCATGGTCTGGCGCACCGCCTCGGCCGTATCCAGGGCGTTGGCGCCGGGCTGCAGGTAGATGCCGAAGGCGGCGTTCTTCTTGCCGTTGAGGCTGGTGACCAGCGAGTAGTCCTGGGCGCCCAGCTCGATGCGCGCCACATCCTTGAGGAACAGGCTGGCACCTGTCGCATCGGTGCGCAGGATCACCTGCTCGAACTCCTCCGGCGTGGTGAAGCGGCCCTTGGTGCTCACCGTGTAGGTGAAGTCCTGCG
>NZ_PSYY01000124.1:0-439 GCF_003383025.1 Haloferax sp. Atlit-4N
CTGATGCAGCCAGCGAGGGGATCGACCTCCAGCACAGCTGCCACATCATGGTGAACTACGAGCTCCCCTGGAATCCCAACCGACTGGAACAGCGGATCGGTCGGATTCACCGCTATGGACAGGACAAGGAAGTCAAGGTCTGGAACTTCCAATTCGAGGGGACACGGGAGGGCGAGATTTTCGAGTTACTGCAGGACAAGGTCGAGAATATTCGCTCGCAGGTTGGGTCGACCGCGGACGTGTTGGGGATGCTTGATGACATCAACATCGACGACCTGATCATGCGGTCGGTCCAGAACGAGGAGCCCCCCGAAGCGACCGCGGCGGAGTTAGAGGAGCTCATGGAGGAGCGTGAGCAGACCCTGCTTGAGTGGTACGACCGCAGTCTGATCGACCCAAGCACGTTCGACGCTGAGAGTCGCGAGCGGATTCAGGATAT
>NZ_PSYY01000125.1:0-439 GCF_003383025.1 Haloferax sp. Atlit-4N
AGAGGGCCAGGATGGCCACCAGGGGCAGGAGTGCAGCAAGGTCGTTCACGGTCGGGGCTCTCCTCGAGGGGTCGGGTGCGGGAGCGCGTGGAGTCTACGCGGGTGACCCGACCGGCCTCACACGTCGTCGAAGAGGGTCAAGTCGACGGTCGGGACCGGTGGCGGCGTCAGGCCGAGGTGGTGCCACGCCGCGGGCGTCGCCACCCGCCCGCGGGGCGGGCGGGCGAGCATCCCCATCCGGACGAGGAACGGCTCGGCGACCTCCTCGACCGTCTCGCGCTCCTCCCCGACCGCGACGGCCAGGGTGGACACGCCCACCGGTCCCCCGCCGAACCGTCGGCACAGCACGTCGAGCACCGCGCGGTCCAGCCGGTCGAGGCCGGACTCGTCGACCTCGAACAGGTCGAGCGCGGCCTGTGCCATCGGCAGGGTCAGCACG
>NZ_PSYY01000126.1:0-438 GCF_003383025.1 Haloferax sp. Atlit-4N
GTACGCGCTTGCGCTCTTCCAGCACGATCCGAGCCGGCGTGTTCAAGCCTCGCTCAGATTCACCGACGCCGGCGTTGAGGAACGGTTCGAGTGGGAGGCAGACGAATTGGAAGACGTCAAATCCGAGCTACGTGAGATGGTCGATCTGATGATGTAGCCGATTGGCTGAGAGTAGAGGCCACGTCTTCATCTCTCAGTCGGATTCTATTTCGAAGGCTGTCTCAAGCAAATCGGTTAATTCTTGAAGCGCCGGGACGACGGATTCATCGACTTGAACCGTGACCCGATCGGTTTCCTTGGGATGTTTCTTCCCCAGAGAGAGGACGACGTCCCCATCTGGAGAGAGCGATGCTGAAAGCCACGCCGTTACTCGGGGAGATCCTGCTAGCCAGGCGGTGGTGAGGTCGTGCCAGGGGTGTTCGCGCTCTGCCTCCGATG
>NZ_PSYY01000127.1:0-435 GCF_003383025.1 Haloferax sp. Atlit-4N
CGATGGTGCTTTTGGTGCTCTTCCAACTGACATCTATGTCGACTTTGGAGTGTCTCGGCGGACCTTTGTCTGAGAGTGGGTGTCGCTACCGTTGGGAGGAGCAATTCGACTATAGTAGCGTTTGCAAGTCAGTACACACTCGATCGACCGCTGTCGTGCGGTCGGATGTGTCACCAGTTGCAGACGCTACTATAGCGGTTGTTTCGTAAGCGGCAGGAGCAGCGCAGAGACCACCTCCGCACTCCGCCACGAGGTGGAGTCGAGTCACACTGACTGGCGAGTCACATACAGTGAAAGCGTGATAATCGCAAACCCAACCGCCGTTAGCGCAGTCTCGACGACAAGCGCAGTATCCGAAGCGAATAGCGGGAGTTGGTGAGCAACCCCCGCAAGCAACGACCCGAGCGTGACGACACCGAAGCCGACCGCAAGATA
>NZ_PSYY01000128.1:0-435 GCF_003383025.1 Haloferax sp. Atlit-4N
CGACGACAGCGATTTCTCAACAGCACAAGGGGACACCGTCACGGTCGAATGGTCTGTTGACGGCTCAGAAATTGCATCACAGACCATTTCGTCATCTCAAGAGGTCACCGCATACGCAGGTGGACTACAAGCAGGCACTCATGATTGGAGTGTCCGACTCGTCGATGAGTTCGGGAACGAGGTCACCAGCGACACAGCAAGCTTTGCAATCCCCTCAGGCGTCACGATACGGAACGTCTCGACTGGTGAGAAGATCAATGACACCGTCGATATCAAAGCCAAGCTATACTCGGGTGAACTCATCTTCGAAAAGACGACCAATGATGGTACTATCGACCTCACCGGCATCAATGCAGACCGTGGCTACATTATCGAAGTCAGTGCGGATGGATACGTTACCCGCACAATCGCCATCAAGAGCGTTTTCGACCAGTC
>NZ_PSYY01000129.1:0-435 GCF_003383025.1 Haloferax sp. Atlit-4N
AAGAAGGTTTCAACAGGTTCAAGAAAATCGTAACCGCGAATCTCCGGCTACGCTGATGCGGGCGACGAAGACCCCTCATCACGCGGCAGACCGAACTCAACCTCAATCCGGACCGTATCGTAGGGGACGTACGGCTTCTTTGCGCGACCATCCTTCTCGAAGTGGACGATATCGTACTCAGCTAGTAGGTGTAGATCGTCGTGCACATCGTGGACGTCGCGCTCCAAGCGACTAGCCAGTGCGCGGATACTCTCGGGCGGGCGTTCCATCACCTCTTCGAGGAGTTCCATCCGCCGGTCGGTTAGCAGTTGGCGGAGCCGCGTCCGATCCTCGAAGTTGACGACATGCGGTACCTCTTCACCCTGCTCCCACCGTTCGGCCCGCTCAAGAGCCGCCGCCTGCGCCTGTTCTGCTGGGAGCGACGTGATACGGAGA
>NZ_PSYY01000130.1:0-435 GCF_003383025.1 Haloferax sp. Atlit-4N
TTCGAGGAACACCCCAACTGGAACGAGCACCGCCGCAGTCGCGATTGCTCCGAGGAGCACGATGCCGAGGAACACGAGCTGTGTCGAAAGCGTCGTGGGCGGGGCGACGAGCCCAGTCTAATACCCGATGATGGAGAATCCGACGTAGGCACCGAGCGCGAACAACTCGCCGTGTGCGAGGTTTAACACGTCGAGGATGCCGAGGACGATGGTCAGGCCCGAGGCGATGAGGAACAAGACGAACCCGTACTGGATTCCGTGGAGCGTGTGCGTGACGAAGTTTTCGAGTCCTATCATAGTGTCAAAATCGGGTGCGTCACCAACTCGAAATCCAATCGGATGCCGTAACGCCCGGTGGCGGGGCGAGTTCGGGTGGACTGTTCATCGTGACGTTCTCGAGTGCGGGTGCGCCGAGGTCGTCGTCCCAGACCATAT
>NZ_PSYY01000131.1:0-435 GCF_003383025.1 Haloferax sp. Atlit-4N
AGTCACGCTTCGAACCGTGTGAGGGCCGGTGTTCTCGACTGTGCCGACGACTTCTCCATCTTCGCCCACTCGGAGCGACGAGGAGACGTCCGAGAAGGCGAACGACTGCTCGGGGAGCGACTCGACAGTGGTCGTAATCGGATTAGACGTACGGCTGATACCGTCACTGTCGTCGTAATTGACCACGAGGTCTAGCGCATATGCGCGCGCGGCGGAGCCGGATTGGAGCGCTGCACGGTACGTAATCGTCCGGTTTTCGCCCGGCTCCCAGTCGCCAACGGACGCCGTCGAGGACGTGTCGCCGGACTCGAACGTCAAGGAGCTACTCTTCGACTCTGCGTTCACACTCGCGGCTTTCGCAACTTCCGAGCCGGTGGTCCTGAGCGTGAACGAGATATCGTTGTCATCACCGACTTGGGTCGTCGCGTTTGTTTC
>NZ_PSYY01000132.1:0-434 GCF_003383025.1 Haloferax sp. Atlit-4N
GTTCCTGCATCGCCTGATCACCGCGACCCGGGCCCAGCAGGTCGTCCTGGCCGCTGGGCACCTGGAGGAGGAGGACGGGGAGCCGGTGGTCAACGGGCACCTGATCGACATCACCGACGTGCGCGCGGACGCGGTGAACGACGAGCTCGACTCCGCGGTCTCCGAGTTCGTCGGGCAACGGGCGGTCATCGAGCAGGCCAAGGGCGTGCTCATGCAGCTCTACAGCGTCGACGCGGACACGGCGTGGGCGTTGCTGCGAGCGTTCTCGGCGGACACCAACCGGAAGGTGCGCGACATCGCGCACTGCCTGACCGCCGCCGCGAGCGCGGACGTGACCCCGGTGAAGGGTCGCGCTCCATCCGTGACCCGGATGCTCGAGCGGCTGTACGCCGGCATCCCGGCGGACGACGGGCCACGCTGAGCCGTACGCCGCC
>NZ_PSYY01000133.1:0-434 GCF_003383025.1 Haloferax sp. Atlit-4N
ATGGTAGAGAACCGAGTTTTCGTGAGGTGCATCTTCGCTTCTCTTGCAGAGTGTTGAGACCGAGGTCCCGTCGGCGCAGGCGCCGACGAGGACCTCGTAGATGTCTTCAGCATCGAGTTCAGCGTTTTCAGCGAGTGAGAGAGCAACTTCCTCGTCAAGAGAGTTGACGAGGAAGTTAAGGAGCTGGTCCTCGTGGATTTCATCGTCTGCTTGCTGTGGTTGCTTGGACACATCTTCAGCAAGCAGACGTCTCAACTAACAGGCTTTGTGATGTACTGAGTATAGTTTCGTACTGCTTGATGACCTCTTCTGTGATTGGGAACTCGCTGAAGTTATGTTCATAAGCACATTCCAATGTATACCTCCAAAAGCCGTAGTGGTCAGATGTGATTTGTACCTTCTGTATATTCGTTAAATTCTTTGGTAATTGGAAG
>NZ_PSYY01000134.1:0-433 GCF_003383025.1 Haloferax sp. Atlit-4N
GTCGAGCGCGGCGAGGTGCCCCTGCCGTGGACGCGGGGTCGCGCCGGCCGTCCGGCGCTCGACCAGGCACGCGAGCTCCACGTGCTGGCCGGTGGCGACCCCGCCGACGAGCTCGTGGCCGTCCCGGGCCCCACGAGACGGCAGTCGTGCGGCGACGACAAGGTGAAGGGCACCACCCGCTACGAGGTCCGTGAGACGGAGTCCGTCGGGGGCTGACCACGTCCGCAGGGGTGTGGGACGGTGGTGATGGCGAACAGCAGACTCGACGCCAGACCCGGGGCGGACCGTCCGTCGCGGCGCGCATAGGAGGATCCATGACGACGACTCCTGACAACCCCCTCGGCGACGACGAGATGAGCACCGAGGGCGTCGACCCGACCGGCGTCGCAGCCGGCCCCGGCACGGACGCCCACGGCACCGACGCGGACGGCAC
>NZ_PSYY01000135.1:0-433 GCF_003383025.1 Haloferax sp. Atlit-4N
GCCGTACGACTCATGCGCGAGCTGTGGGCCGGCGAGCGGGTCAGCTTCGACGGTGACTACTACCGCACCGTCGACGCCACGATCTACGACCGCCCCGTCGGCGGCGTCCCGATCTGGGTGGCGGCCGGCGGGCCGCAGATGGCGACGTACGCCGGTCGCGTGGGCGACGGCTTCATCTGCACCAGCGGCAAGGGCATGGACCTCTACGTCGACAAGCTGCTGCCGGCGGTGGACGAGGGTCTCGCCGCGTCAGGCCGTTCCGCGCGCGACTTCTCCCGGATGATCGAGGTCAAGCTGTCGTACGCCGCGACCCGGGAGGAGGCGCTCGAGAACACCCGCTTCTGGGCGCCGCTGTCGCTCAGCGCCGAGGACAAGCACCGGCTCCACGACCCGGTCGAGATGGCCGCGGCCGCCGACCGCCTGCCGATCGAGC
>NZ_PSYY01000136.1:0-432 GCF_003383025.1 Haloferax sp. Atlit-4N
CCTCTTCTATCTGTCCCCAAGGGAAGATATTAGAGTACGAAAACCCGACGCCGTGGTTCGAATCGTGGGTCTCCGAGAACGTGTCGTCGTTCTCGAGGCCGCGCCAGATGCGTCCGCGTGCCTTATGGAAATAAGACCGGTCGTAGGCCGCATCAGCAACGGCATCGAGCGCTAATTCTATACGCACGCCTCATATCACCCCTCTCAAAGTTGTGTGATCGTGTGCCACGAAAAACACTTCTCATTGTCAGTACTTGTAGCTAATCCAAAATATCACAATGTCTATCATGAATAGAACGATGGCGCGAAACTTCTCGCGTACGACTAACTTCTGGAGCGCGCGCGAGCGGTTGAGAACCGTCTGTGCTCACCCAGTTTGTCGCTTCGGCTGATGGGTGTCATGAGGTTTCCCTTGTCAATACTTGCTTCAAA
>NZ_PSYY01000137.1:0-431 GCF_003383025.1 Haloferax sp. Atlit-4N
GCGCCGGGCCGCGCGCAACGCACTGCGCGACTACGTCCTGCACCCGCTGCTCTCGGCGGCAACCGGTTCGGCCCGCACCACCCTGACCGCCAACCTCGCCGCCAACCTCGCCCGCAACGTGTGGAGCCACTCGGTGATCATGTGCGGCCACTTCCCCGAGGGCGTGGAGACGTTCGAGGTGGCCGAGCTCGACGAGAACGAGACGCGCGGGCGGTGGTACGTCCGCCAGATGCTCGGCTCCGCCGACGTCTCGGGCCCGCCGGTGCTCCACGTGCTGTGCGGCAACCTCTCGCACCAGATCGAGCACCACCTGTTCCCCGACCTGCCCAGCAACCGCTACCGCGAGATCGCGGGACCCGTCCGCGAGCTCTTCGAGCGCCACGGGCTTGCCTACAACACCGCCCCGCTGTGGCGGCAGGTCGCCAGCGCGT
>NZ_PSYY01000138.1:0-431 GCF_003383025.1 Haloferax sp. Atlit-4N
CGGGAGGGTGCCCTGGGGGGCGCGGATCTCCGCGGGGAAGTTGGGCAGCGCCACCAGGTCGTTGCCGAAGGCCGCGGTCTCCTGGGTGAACCGGTCACCGGTCAGCTGCATGCCGTCACCGGAGTCTCCTGCGAACCGGATGATGACGCGGTCGATCTGCTTGACCTGCTTGTCGGTCTGGGTCACCTCTTGCCCTGCTTCCTACGTGTCACGAGAGTCGTCTCCCAGCTCCCCACGATAGTCGCGGCTCGGGTGGAATCCCGCCGCTCCCCACGTGATGGACGCCTCCTCGGTACCCCGTCCGCGGGGTGCGTGACCCACGACACGCGCCCGAACTCCGGGCAATGTCCTTGCAATCCATAAAGTCATGTATCTTTCTCGACATTGCACACCGATCGAGAAAGTCGAGCATCCTCCAAGCAGATCCGTTC
>NZ_PSYY01000139.1:0-430 GCF_003383025.1 Haloferax sp. Atlit-4N
TGTCTCGATCGCCTTAGTATTCTCTACTTGATCACCTGAGTCGGTTTGGGGTACGGGCGGCTCGTTGCTCGCTAGAGGTTTTTCTCGACAGCATAGGATCACCCACTTCGCCATATATGGCTCCGCATCACGTCTCAGACTCCACACTGAAGTGGATGGTGCGGATTTGCCTACACCACGTCCTACACGCTTGCCCACAGACAACCATCGCTGTGGCTGGGCTACCTTCCTGTGTCACCCCATCGCTTGACTACTACCAGTTCGGGTCCCACGCTCCGCTCACCAGCCTCGCCCCGAAGGGTCCGGTCCGATGAGTTTCGGGTGGTTAGCATCACCAGGTTCGTCATGGGCGCAACTTCGCCGGTACGGGAATATCAACCCGTTGTCCATCGACTACGCCTGTCGGCCTCGCCTTAGGTCCCGACTTACC
>NZ_PSYY01000140.1:0-429 GCF_003383025.1 Haloferax sp. Atlit-4N
GCAAGCGGCCGAGCGTCGACGAGGTTGCCACCCTCGTCAGGCAGATCTTCGCCGACTTGCGTGTCCCAGAGGCACTCGGGCAGGAAATCGCAGCCCTTGAGCGTGAGCTCCCTGACGGACCAAACCGGCTCCAGATGGCGCTGGCGGTCGAGGTCGTTTCTCGATGCACCGCCTCAAGGATGCCTGACCAGCGAAGCGTCCCGTTCTCGTTCGTGCGGCTCGGCACCGACGTCGACCTCCCTGTGGCGGGACCGGAAGGGCAAGAAATCGCCAAGACGCTTGGGAACCGCATCCTGTACGGGACGCAGGTCGGTCACTTCGGAGCCTTCGGAGCCGATGAGTGGCGACGCTGGGACTGGCTCATGGGTCGCCTGCACGCGGCGTCACACATCGGCATGTTGCTGCACGACACCACCACACCAGAGAAGC
>NZ_PSYY01000141.1:0-429 GCF_003383025.1 Haloferax sp. Atlit-4N
CCCCTCAGACGGAAGACACTCGGCACAGATGCCGCAACTCGTCGCCATCGATTCGAGCGCCTGACGTGGGTGTTGCGCTCGACACCGAACACGACGGCAACGTCCGTGGACTGTCGCCTTGCCTCGCCGAGAGTTGCCGCAAGGGGTGCGTCATAGTGGGCGGGTCGACGCAACTTCGAGCGGGGGAGTGGCGTCCCTTCGGTGCCTTGAGTCAGCCGCAGCGTTCGCCGACGCGTGTGACGCCGCTGCTGTGTTGCTCCACCTCGCAAACGTGCCGCACCTGTCACCAAACATTCGGTCGGAGGCCCCCGGGCATGCCAGAGCAAAGGCCGGCTCGCCCCAGGCGGTATTTCCGCAGGTCAGGGCGTGTGCGAGCAAATCAGGGAGCATCTATTGGACCCTTGTCGGTGGACGAGGGTCGCGGGTTCG
>NZ_PSYY01000142.1:0-429 GCF_003383025.1 Haloferax sp. Atlit-4N
TGGGCATCGATGATCACCAAGTCGCTGGCGTCGCGGGCGGCGTCGTACACGTAGCCCATGAGCCAACCGTCGTCCTCGCCGGCCGCGCTGCCGTCCGAGACGAACACCATCTCGCTTGCGATGCGGCCGGAGCCCAGGTCCACCTCGACGGTGGTGCCGCCGACAAGGTCGTGCTTGCGAACACCTGTCCGAGGGTCATCGCCCAGGGCGCCCAGGTCGCGCACCGAGGACGCGCCGATCGTGTAGCCGTAGCGGTGGCGGCGGCCAGTGAGCCGTTCGTCCCCGCGCGGGAACTCCGTGCCGCGATCGTCGATGGTCTCGGTGAGGACCTTGCGTGCCCGCGGGTCGATCGTCCAGCGCTCCAGGCGGGGGCGGTCGGACAAGGGCTCGCGGTCCTCGGCGAAGGCATGGTCGTGCACCACCAGGTCG